>NZ_CVRR01000011.1 GCF_001406815.1 Roseburia faecis
GGGCACTGGGTAGAAACCGAGCCGATGGAGTGGCGGGCACAGTATAATTTTGACCAGGTCGGAGAAAAAGATATGTATCTTCTCCACCATGAGGAAATAGAATCCCTTGCCAAAAATATTCCGGGTGTGAAAAGAATCCGGTTTTTCATGACGTTTGGACAGAGTTATCTTACACACATGAAATGCCTTGAGGATGTGGGAATGCTCCGGACAGATCCGATTATGGTAGACGGAAAAGAAGTGGTGCCGTTACAGGTGTTAAAAGAACTGCTTCCGGATCCGGCATCACTTGGACCACGGACAGTAGGGAAGACAAATATCGGATGTATTTTTAATGGGATAAAGGACGGAAAAAAGAAGTCTATTTATATTTATAATGTATGTGATCATCAGGAATGCTACAAAGAAGTGGAATCACAGGCAGTTTCCTATACAACAGGAGTACCGGCAATGATAGGTTCCATGATGGTTGTGACAGGACTCTGGAAAAAGCCCGGAGTATTCAATCTTGAGGAGATGGATCCGGATCCGTATATGGAGGCACTGAATAAGTTTGGTCTTCCATGGAAGGTAGTCGAAAATCCGGTACCCGTGGATTGTTACAAGACAGCAGATCCTTCTGTCCATATGGATTGATGAGCCGGAGGAAAGGATGAAGATTAGTGAACTGAAAACTCCCTGCTACGTGATAGATGAGGGAAAACTGACAGAAAACCTGAAGATTTTGCATCATGTAATGCAGAGAACGGGCGCAAAGATCCTTCTTGCACAAAAAGCATTCAGTGCATTTTGTGAATATCCCCTGATTGGAAAATATTTAAGCGGGACGACGGCAAGCGGGCTGTATGAAGCACGGCTGGCACAGGAAGAGATGGGAAAAGAAAACCATGTCTTCTGTCCGGCATATCTGCCGGAAGAAATGGACGAACTGGTAAAAATATGTGACCATATTGTTTTTAATTCCGTTTCCCAGTTTCTGGTTCATAAGGAAAAAATCAAAAAAGCAGCTGCAGGGATAAGTACAGGACTTAGAATTAACCCGGAGTGTTCTACACAGGAAGGGCATGAGATTTATGATCCGTGCGGTACGGGTTCAAGGCTTGGTGTAACGAGGGCAGAGCTTGACAAAGCCATACAAAACGGTTTTGACCTGTCGCAGATAGACGGGTTTCACTTCCATACGCTCTGTGAACAGAATTCGGATGCCCTGGAAACGACACTTGATGCCGTGGAAAAAAAGTTTGGAGATCTGCTGTACGGACGGAAATGGCTTAATATGGGTGGCGGACATCATATCACAAAAGCCGGTTACGACATGGAAAAACTGGAGGACTGCATCCGGCGCATGCAGGAAACATATGACCTTGAAATTTATCTTGAGCCGGGGGAGGCAGTAGCCCTGAATGCAGGCTATCTTGAGACAACCGTACTCGATATTGTCGAAAACAATGGGATAAAGATACTGGTTCTGGACACTTCGGCGGCATGCCATATGCCGGATGTACTCGAAATGCCGTACCGTCCGCCGCTTAAGGACAGTGGAAAAGCAGGGGAGAAAGCATATACATACCGGCTTTCTTCCTGTACCTGTCTGGCAGGTGATGTGATCGGTGATTACTCATTTGATAAAGCGATAAAAGTGGGTGACAGGCTTACATTCTGTGACATGGCAATTTATTCCATGGTCAAAAATAATACGTTTAACGGTATGCCGCTTCCGGATATCGCGGTTATGGGGGCGGATAAAGAATGCAGGGTAATCAGGAGATTTGGATATGAAGATTTTAAAGGAAGGCTGTCCTAGCCAGGATGGATTTCATATGCCAGCGGAGTATGAACCGCATAAAGGGACAATACTTATATGGCCGAAACGGCCGGGTTCCTGGATATATGGTGCAAAAAAGGCAAGAGAGGCTTTTGCGGATGTCATATGTGCCACTGCGGAATCCGAGACGGTATATCTGCTGGTGGAAGCGGGGGAGCTGGATCATGCACAAATGATCATTGAAGCTGTCCGGAAAGAAAAAAACTATCAGAAAAATTATCCGGTCCATTATATGGAAATTGCATCGGATGATGCATGGGCGAGGGATGTCGGACCGACCTTTGTTGTCAATGGGCAGGGGCAGGTACGGGGTATTGACTGGTGTTTTAATGCATGGGGTGGAATCTGTGACGGATTGTATGCAGACTGGGAAAAGGATGATAAAGTAGCGTCTTCTTTTTGCCGGAAGGCAGGATATGATCTGTATGATGCGCATCCGTTTGTGCTAGAAGGAGGGGCAATCCATACCGATGGAGAGGGAACCATCCTTGTGACAGAAAGCTGTCTGCTCAGCAAAGGCAGGAATCCGGAGCTTTCAAAAGAAAAGATCGGACAGAAGTTGATGGACTATCTTGGGGCAGAAAAAATCATCTGGATTCCATATGGAATCTACAACGATGAGACAAACGGACACATAGACAATGTCTGTGCATTTACCGCTCCCGGACATGTGGTGCTTGCGTGGACGGAGGATTCCAAAGATCCACAGTATCCTTTGTCATCTGCAGATCTTGCAATATTGGAAAAAGAGACAGATGCCAGGGGGCGGAAGCTCATAGTCCACAAAGTCCCGGTTCCGGGGAAACCGGTTTGTATAACGGAATATGAACTTGCTGGTTTTTCCTTTGAAGAGGGGGAGGAGCAGCGAAAAGCAGGGGAGCGGCTTGCCGCAAGCTATGTTAATTTTTATATTACAAATGGAGGAGTACTGATTCCCCAGTTTGAGGATGAAATGGATGCAGAGGCTGTGAACATCATAGGGGGGCTTTTTCCCGGAAGGAAAGTATACCCGGTTTACGCACGT
Organism: Roseburia faecis; assembly: GCF_001406815.1. Taxonomy (GTDB): domain Bacteria; phylum Bacillota; class Clostridia; order Lachnospirales; family Lachnospiraceae; genus Roseburia; species Roseburia faecis. The sequence continues at coordinate 2,850 of NZ_CVRR01000011.1, forward strand.
GATATTATTGTCGGTGGTGGGAACATTCATTGTATTACACAGCAGATACCGGCTGATTCCGGGAGGATGGGAGGAGCATGATATGAGAAAAACCACAGTGGCTGCCATACAGATGGGCTGCGGCAGTGATGTAAAAGAAAATATAGAAAAAGCATCGGAACTGATCAGGGAGGCCGCTGCACAGGGGGCGCAAGTCATTCTTCCCCCTGAACTTTTCGAAAGACCGTATTTCTGTCAGGAGAGAAGGTATGAATATTATGGATATGCAAGAACGCCAGAGGAAAATGATGCTGTCATCCATATGAAAAAACTGGCAAAAGAGCTGGAAACGGTGATTCCGGTGAGCTTTTATGAAGCCGGGGATCACAGACAGATGTTCAATTCCGTGGCAGTCATTGATGCCGATGGAAGTGTGCGCGGCATTTACAGGAAAACACATATTCCGGACGACCATTATTATCAGGAAAAATTTTATTTTACGCCCGGTGATACAGGGTTTCGGGCATTTAAAACCAGATATGGGACGATTGGTGTTGGAATCTGCTGGGATCAGTGGTTTCCGGAGACGGCAAGAGGCATGGCACTAAAAGGGGCGGAACTCCTTTTCTATCCAACTGCAATCGGAAGCGAGCCGATACTTGGCTGCGACAGTATGCCGCACTGGAGACGGTGCATGATGGGGCATGCGGCATGTAATCTTATGCCGGTCATTGCTGCAAACAGGATCGGGACAGAAACCGTGGAACCGTGCGCGGAAAATGGACAGCAGAGCTCAGCCCTCACGTTTTACGGTTCCTCTTTTATCACAGACGCAACAGGGGAAGTGACAGAAGAGATGGACAGGGTATCAGAAGGCTTTATCCTGCATACGTTTGATCTGGATGAAATAGAAGAAGAAAGAAGAAGCTGGGGGCTGTTCCGGGACAGAAGACCGGAAATATATTTGAAAGAATAGTGATGGTGCGGCTGCACATATGGAAAATTTCTGTCATATGATAAAGCATACCTGAATAAAATGAAAGGATGCAAAAAAATGGCAATATTTACCAATCAGGCACAGCTCCGCTATGGAAACGCTGTAGCCAATTCCAACGTTGCAGTGGGAGAAATCCTTGAGGTACTTGCCGCAACCAAAACTGCGGTACGCAAAACATACGGGCAGAATGACCGTGTCACCTATGTTGTGAGCATAGTGAATTCCGGAAATACAGCCATGACAGGACTGACGGTTGCAGATGATCTGGGGGCATATGCATTTGGCACAGACACACTGGTGCCTCTGACGTATGTGGCAGATACCGTGCGTTATTATAGCAATGGAATCTTACAGACAACACCGGCAGTCACGGCAGGACCACCCCTTTCCGTTTCCGGGATCAGTGTACCGGCGGGGGGAAACGTGACCATTGTATATGAGGCAGAAACCAATGCGTTTGCACCTCTTTTGGCGGAATCGGAGATTACCAACACGGTGACCGTTTCCGGAGGGGGAATTACACCGGTTACCGCAAAGGAAACCGTCATCGCGGAAAGTGGTCCGAAGCTGACAATCACCAAATCCGTCAGTCCGGTTCCGGTTACGGAAAATGGAACACTGACCTATACGTTCCTTATCCAGAATACCGGAAATACTGCGGCACTGGCGGCAACCGGCGCAGTGGTGACAGACACATTCGATCCGGTACTTTCGAATCTTGCGGTATCGTATAATGGAACGGCTTGGTCGGATCCGGCAAATTATTCCTACAATGCTACGACCGGTACTTTTGCGACGCAGGAAGGGCAGATTACCGTACCGGCAGCAACCTTCACGCAGGATGCCACAACCGGCGAGTGGACAGTGACACCGGGGGCAGGCACACTTACCGTAACCGGAACAATCTGAGTTTTCTTTTCAGGGGATTACCACGAAATGGGTGGTAATCCCTTTTTTGCGTGACATGGCGCAGTGCTGAGTGAACAGTAACGTGGTGCTTGCATTTCCGGTATAGTTATGGAATAATTAAAAGAAAACATATGAATGCAAAATATAAAGTATAAAGGACAGGGTGAGAAACTGAAAGATGAAAAAGTATATGGGGAATAAAAAGGAAGTACTTTTATTTTATCTTCTGATGATTGCGGTGATTGGCTGGTTTGTGGTAGCGGAGACAGTGTATCCGTCAGAACGTATCAAAGATTCCAGACCGGAGAATCTTACATACAGAGGGACATTTACCTGGCAAAGAGATCAATGATGACCATTATGGACAGAAGCGTATTATATCAGATTAACAGTCTGGAGAAACCACAGAAAATCAGTGGATTCTTAAAAGAAAAAGGGTATTCCCGGCAGAATCTTGTAGATCTGCGCAAAGACGAACAGGCAATCTGCCTGAACGGAACGTATGTACATATGAACCACATGCTTGCAGAAGGGGATGTTCTGACCGTATGGATTCGGGAAAAGGAAAATTCCGGACAGATCCGTCCGGTAAAACTGCCGTTTGCCATCGTTTATGAGGATGAGGATCTGCTTGTGATCAACAAACCGGCAGGAATGCCGGTTCATCCATCCCGCGGGAATCCGGAGAATTCTCTCGGCAATGCACTGGCATGGTATTTCAAAGAGCAGGGGGTTCCCTTTGTGTTCCGCTGTATCAACCGGCTGGACCGAGATACCTCTGGGCTTACTATTGTGGCAAAACATGCGGTTTCTGCGGCGATCCTCGGGCAGATGGTGCGGGCAAAAGCCGAGCAGGGACTAAAAGCACCCGGGATTCACCGGACGTATCTTGCGCTTGTGGAGGGAAAGGTTGTGCCGGTTTCCGGCGTCATTGATGCACCGATTGCCAGACAGGAGGACCGCTGCCTGCGCCGCGTTGTTGATTTTAAGCGGGGAGACCGGGCGGTGACGCATTACCGGGTTCTGACCGGATGGCAGACCGGAAATGCACAGAAGTTCCGCAGTCTGGTAAAACTTCAGCTTGAGACCGGGAGAACCCACCAGATCCGCGTGCATATGGCATATCTGGGACATCCGCTGGTGGGAGATTTTTTTTATAATCCGGCATACGGGGAAAATCAGATTGACCGTCGGGACGATGAGAATTCCGGGGAGAGACAGATTTTTCAGGGAAAGACTTTTTCCTGTGGAAAAGAGCAATATGATATTGGCCGTCAGGCACTGCATGCATGGAAACTTTCGTTTCCGCATCCCATGACCGGACAGCCGATGAATTTTACGGCACCGCTGCCACCGGATATGCAAAGGCTGATACCAGAAGAAGCATTGCCTTCTGTGTAATCATAACAGGGTAACATGCACAGATGTGGATTATATGCGCTGTGCACAGATATCCTGCAGGCAGCAGTGCTCACAGTGCGGAGTCGTGCGTGCGCTGCAGATGTCACGTCCGTGCAGCACAAAGCGGTGACATAAATCATTCCCTTCTTCCGGCGGAATGATTTTCCACAATTCCATTTCCACCTTTTTTGGCTCTTTGATATGGTCGACCAGACCAATCCGGTTACACAGACGGATGCAGTGCGTGTCCGTCACGATGGCCGGTTTTCCAAAGACATCTCCCATAATCAGGTTGGCACTTTTACGCCCGACACCCGGCAGCTTTAACAGGGCATTAAAATCGTTTGGAACATTTCCACCATACACATCCCGCAGCATCCGCATGCAGGCACTGATATCCCTTGCCTTGCTTTTTCCCAGTCCACAGGGACGCACAATTTCTTCGATTTCTTCCACAGGAGCATCTGCTAAAGCATTGACATCCGGGAATTTTTCGTACAGTTTGGGTACGATCATATTCACGCGGGCGTCCGTACACTGTGCCGCCAGCCGCACACTGACGAGCAGCTTCCAGGCCTCATTGTAATCTAAGCTGCAGGCCGCATCCGGGTATGCCTGCTTCAGTCGCGCAATCACTTCCAGTGCCAGTTTCTTTTTTTCATCTATATTCATCATCCTATATTCTCCGTAACTTTCTGTTATGTGTAAGCAAATTTATTATACCACGTGCCAAAACAGAAGCAAATGGATTTGTGATCCTTATCCTGGTACTTATCTTTTTTCCAACACACAGGAAGAAGGGAATCATTTCTTTTGAAAGAACAAATTTGCAACTGCTCCGGAGTTCCATCAAATAACGCAAATAGCGTAATCCTGCAAACCCGCAAATACGTACGTGAAATCAGAACCGGAGCTGACTTGCAGATTTTTCTGGAAAAAGAGAATGACTCCCTTCTTCCGTCGTTTTGAAAAAAACTTATGTTTAAACCAATTCCCCTCCCGAAAAAAATATGTTATATTGAAGTAAATTTCTGGAAAACACAATGGAGGAAAACATGGAGAGAATCAATGCAGTCACCTTTGCACCATTTTGCGCAAGAGGTACATTTGAAAAAGAAGAAACCAGACAGAGCTTAAAGCTCATGAAAGAAAAGACGGGGGCAAATTATGTCATTTTTGCGCCGAACGGTATGCAAAAGACCGCATTTTCCGAGGAGATTGATTATCGGACAGACCGGAATGTGACCGATGAAGAACTGATCGCCATGATCGGCTATGCCAAAGAACTGGGGCTTAACGTTGCCTTGAAACCGACCGCAAACTGCGCGGATGGAACCTGGCGGGCGCATATCAATTTTTTTGATGAAGATGTGGTGTGTGAACCGAAGTGGGGCAATTGGTTTGCCTCTTACCGGGCATTTCAGGAACACTATGCCGGACTTGCGCAGCAGTGCGGAGTGGATCTGTTTATTGCAGGCTGCGAGATGGTGCAGACCGAGCGCCGCGAAGCGGAATGGCGGGAAGTGATTGCGGCAATCCGCCGGAAGTATGACGGACCGGTTTCCTACAATACCGATAAGTACCAGGAACACAATGTGAAATGGTGGGATGCGGTAGATGTGATTTCGTCCAGCGGGTATTATCCGATCAACGACTGGGACAATCAGCTGGATCGTATTGAACAGGTGGTAAAGAAGTTTGACAAGCCGTTTTTCTTTGCCGAGGCAGGCTGCATGTCTGTGGAAGGCTCGAATCAGGTGCCAAACGACTGGGGCGTGCAGGGCGCGTATGACGAAAAAGGACAGGCAGACTGGTTCCGGACAATGTTTGCCGCCTGCCAAAAGAGAGAATGGGTAGGCGGATTTGGAATCTGGGAGTGGGCGGCCTGGCATGGAAACGGCACAAAACCAGTCAAAAGAAACGATTATGAAGTGTATGGAAAAGAAGCACTCGAAGTGATTTGTCGGAAATATTCACAAGTTTTGGAATGAAAATTTAGCTTAATTCCGATTAAAAATATATTTACACAAACTTAAATTATGGTATACTAAAATAAAAAAGCCGAATAGAAGGGGGACCTGAAATGAGTTATATGGATACATACAAGAAATGGTGCACAGACAATTATTTTGATGAGGATACCAAAAAAGAACTGCTGGCACTACAAGGAAATGATGCAGAGATCGAGGATCGTTTTTACCGTCAGCTGGAGTTTGGTACTGGTGGTCTGCGCGGGGTAATCGGCGCAGGAACAAACCGTATGAATATTTATACGGTTCGTCAGGCAACCCAGGGACTGGCAAACTATATCATTTCGCAGAACGGACAGGACAAGGGAGTTGCGATTGCTTATGATTCCCGTATCATGTCCCCGGAGTTTTCCGATGAGGCAGCGCTCTGCCTGAATGCAAATGGTATCAAAACCTACCGTTTTGAATCCCTGCGTCCGACACCGGAGCTGTCCTTTTCTGTTCGGGAACTTGGATGTATTGCAGGTATTGTAATTACGGCAAGCCATAATCCACGCGAGTATAACGGATACAAAGTATACTGGGAGGATGGCGCACAGATCACACCTCCACACGATAAAAATATTCTTGCAGAAGTGGCAAAAGTCACTGATTTTTCACAGGTAAAGACTATGATGAAATCTGAGGCCGAAGCTGCAGGACTTTATCATACCATCGGAAAAGAAATGGATGACCGCTATATGGAAGAACTCAAAAAACAGTCGATCCACCCGGAAATCATCAAAGCGATGGCAAAAGATATCAAGATCGTTTACACTCCGTTACATGGAACAGGAAATCTCCCGGTACGCCGTGTATTAAAAGAACTGGGATTTGAAAATGTCTATGTAGTAAAAGAGCAGGAACTTCCGGATGGAAATTTCCCGACCGTTTCCTATCCGAATCCAGAGTCGCCAAAGGCATTTGAGCTTGCACTGAAACTGGCAAAAGAAGTAGATGCGGATATCGTTCTGGCAACCGATCCGGATGCCGATCGTCTGGGTGTTTATGCAAAGGATACCAAGACAGGAGAGTATGTAAGTTTCACTGGAAATATGTCCGGTATGCTGATTGCAGAGTACATTCTGCGTGAGAAAAAAGCAAACGGAACACTCCCGGCAAACGGTGCACTGGTTGAGACTATCGTAACCACCGACATGGCAAAGGCAATCGCAAAAGCTTACGGAGTAAAACTGATCGAGGTACTGACCGGATTTAAGTATATCGGTGAGCAGATCAAATTTTTTGAGCAGCAGAACAGTTATGAGTACGTCTTTGGACTGGAAGAAAGCTACGGATGTCTGGCAGGTACTTATGCAAGAGATAAGGATGCCTGTGTGGCAGTCATGATGCTCTGCGAAGTGGCAGCATGGTGCAAATCCAACGGAATCACCCTCTGGGATGCCATGGTTTCCCTGTATGAGACTTACGGTTATTACAAAGAAGGTCTTGAGACTATGACCTTAAAGGGTATGGACGGAGCAGAAAAGATTCAGAGCATGATGAACGAGATGCGCAGCAACCCGCCGAAAAAGATCGGTGCATGGGATGTTTTAGCACTTCGTGATTACAAGAAAGATACAAGAACAGATATGACAAGCGGAGAAGTTACACCAACCGGACTTCCGGAAAGTAACGTTCTTTACTATGAACTGAGCAACAATGCATGGTGTTGTGTACGTCCATCCGGAACAGAGCCAAAGATCAAATTCTATTTTGGCGTTGTAGGAACGGACATCAAAGATTCCGAAAAGAAACTGGATGAGCTGCGCAACGCAATGCTTACATACGCAGGAGAATAAAATTTATGGATGATCAGAAGAATATAAAACCGGATTTTTCCAAAGCAGGAGAAGACAGCATCCTCTATAAAAAAGAGGAGCCGAAGACAGAAAGAGAAAAGTTAAAGGAACTGCATGGAAAAGATAAAATATGGTATCTGGTTCATTACTATGGATTGCAGACCATGGTCGCACTTGCCATTATAGGAACCATCAGCTTTCTGATCATCCATTATATTACGCAAAAGGATACCGCACTGGAAATTATGGCAGTAAATGCCATACAGTCTGCTGACAATCCGGCTGGGGATTCCGGTTATTATAATGATTTCCTAAAAGAAAACGGACTGGATCCGGATAAAAGCGAAGTGCTTGTCAGCAGTAATCTGGGAGCCTCGGCAAATGAGAACGACGGGGCATCCGCAGAGAGCATTCAGATGATTCAGAGCCTCTTTATGACACAGTCCGTGGATGTGTTTTTTTCCGACTATGATTTCTTTTATTCACTGGGAGAATTCGATTATTTTACGGATATACGGGAATGTTTTCCGGAAGAGGTACTGGAAAAATACAAAGATGATATTGTGTATGTGAAAAGTACGGAGACAGGGAAAAAATATCCGATTGGCATAAAACTAAAAGGCAATGCGTGGGTGGAAAAAACCGGCTGGTATCCGGATACCTGTGTGGTAGGTCTGGCAGCAGGTTTAAAAAACAAGGATCTGGCAGTGAAATTTATAGAAGAAAACATACTGGAGGATTAACATGAGTATCGTATTTGATGAAAATCTGGATCTGTTTTGTCTGGAGACAGCGAATACCAGCTATATCATAGGTCTTGCAGACCACCGGACCTTTGTAGGTCATGTATATTACGGCAGGCGTGTTCGCAGACAGGATCTGCGTTATCTGCTCCGCACCGGAGAGGCACCGTTTGTTCCGTCTGGGAATGAAAGAGAGTGCTGCTCTTTTTATGACACATTTCCGGCAGAATATTCGGGAAACGGAGTGGGAGATTACAGGGAAAGCAGTATTGCCGTGCGTACACAGGCAGGTCAGCATGCGGTTATGCCGACGTATGTTTCCTATGAAATTACAGATCAGAAACCAGAACTTCCGGGACTTCCGTCCGCATTTGACAGGGAGCATACTGCACAGACACTGATTCTTCGCTGCAGGGATGAAGTGTTGCAGCTGGATGTGGATCTGTATTATACCGTGTTTGAAGAAAACGATATGATTACCAGAAGCGTGCGCATCAGCAATCAGAGCAAAGAGGCAGTTTACCTCACAAAAGCATATTCGGCATGCATGGATATGGATGATGATGCCTACGAGATGCTGACACTTCACGGTTCATGGGCAAGAGAACGCCAGATGGACCGCCGTCCGCTGGGATATGGAAAGACCAGTGTGGGAAGTATCCGTGGGGAGTCCTCCCATCAGGAACACCCATTTATGGCATGGATGAAATCTTCCACGACACAGACAGCCGGCGAAGTGTATGCCATGCATTTTATTTATTCCGGCAATTTTATCGCACAGCTGGAAAAAAGCCAGTTTGACAGTATCCGTGCAGTCATGGGAATTCATCCGGCAGATTTTTCCTGGAAACTGGAAAGTGAAGAATCATTTTATACACCGGAAGCTGTCCTTACATTTTCCGCAGAGGGACTTGGAAAAATGACCCGTAATTTCCACGACTTCTATCGGAATCATTTAATCCGCAGCAAATACCGCAATCAGAAACGCCCGATTCTGATCAACAACTGGGAAGCAACCTACTTTGATTTCAATACCGAAAAACTTTTAGATATTGCAAAACTTGCCTCTCAGTACGGAATTGAAATGCTGGTTATGGATGATGGCTGGTTTGGACACCGCAACGATGACAGTACAAGTCTTGGGGACTGGTTTGTTAATGAAAAGAAACTGCCGGGCGGATTGAACTATCTGGTAGATGAAGTGAATAAGCTTGGCATGAAATTCGGTATCTGGATGGAACCGGAAATGATTTCCCCGGATTCGGAATTGTACAAAGAGCATCCGGACTGGGCAATTGCTGTGAAAGGACGCACCGGAACGCTTTCGAGAAATCAGTATGTCCTTGATTTCAGCAGAAAAGATGTGAGGGACTGCATCTATGAAAAGATCCGTGCAATTTTAAACAGTGCCAATATCGAATATGTGAAGTGGGATATGAACCGTCAGCTTACCGATCTGGGAAGCCTTGCGCTTCCGGCAGACCGCCAGGGGGAGTTAAGCCACCGTTATGTGCTTGGTGTGTATGAGATGCAGGAACGCCTGACCCGTGATTTCCCGGATCTTCTTCTGGAGAACTGTTCCGGTGGTGGAGCACGTTTTGATCCGGGTATGCTTTATTACAGCCCACAGATCTGGTGCTCGGATGATACGGATGCAATCGAGAGACTTGGCATTCAGGAAGGTACGGCACTGATTTATCCACTGTCTGCAATGGGAGCACACGTTTCGGACTGCCCGAACCATACCGTGGGCAGAAATACCCCGTTTAAGACAAGAGGGGAAGTTGCCCTGGCAGGAACCTTTGGTTATGAGTTGGATATCACAAAGATTGCAAAGGAAGAGCAGGAACAGATTCCACAGCAGACAGCTATGTATCACAAGTATAACGATCTGGTAAGGGAGGGGGATTATTACCGTATCGCTTCTTACCGGGAAAATCATTTCTACGATTGTTATATGGTAGTATCCAAAGATAAAAAAGAGGCACTAGTTACTTTCGTGACCGTACACGCACGCCCGAATTACCACAGTTTAAAAGTACGCCTGCAGGGACTGAATCCGAATCTGGATTATCGTCTGGAAGGTGAGATGGAGAACGAATGCGTATACGGCGGAGATCTGCTTATGAATGCCGGTATGCTGGTTCCTTCCGAGCAGGGAGATTACAGAAGTTATCTGTACCATTTTGTGGCAGATTAATTGACAGAGGAAGAAAAAGAATGTAAAATCAACTTAAATTATCCAGTTTATATAGTTAAATAAGTAAATTAGTATGAAAATATCGAGGGAATTATGGCAAAAGCAGTGAAACTTGCAGATATCGCCGAACAGGTTGGTGTCAGCACGGTAACCGTTTCCAAAGCCTTGTCGGGACAAAAAGGCGTCAGTGAAGAGATGCGGGAGAAAATAAAGAACCTTGCAGAAGAGCTTGGTTACCGCAGTCCTTCGGAGACAAAACGGCAGTCTGCGGAAAAACAATATAATATCGGAGTCCTGATACAGGAAGTATATCTGGACAAATACGCTTCCTTTTACTGGAAAATGTATCAGGAAGTAAACAAGAGGGCAGTTTCCCGTGGGTGTTTTACGCTGCTCGAAAGTATTTCAAGGGAGAGTGTGCTGGAAAACCAGATGCCGCTTCTGCTTCAGGAAAAAAAGGTGGATGGTCTGATCATTCTTGGCGATATGACAAAACCATACATTGAAAAGATTGAAAAAGAGGGCGGCGTGCCGGTGGTCTGTCTGGATTTTTATAACGATGCCGTTGGTCTGGACACAGTTATTTCCAATAGTTTTTACGGCACCTATGCACTGACGAATTATCTGTTTTCCATGGGGCATACAAAAATTGCCTATGTAGGAACGGTTGGCATGACAAACAGTATTACAGACCGATATCTTGGTTACCGCAAGTCTATGATGGAACACAGAGTGGATGTGCCAAAAGATTATGTGATTGATGACCGGGATACAAAAACCGGGCGGATGGATCTGGAAAAATATTATAAATTTCCGAAAGATATGCCGACGGCATTTGTCTGTAACTGCGATCTTGCAGCTTCGTATCTGATCCGGAAACTTGAAAATGAAGGCTACCGGGTTCCGGAAGATGTTTCCGTTGTGGGATTTGATAATTTTCTTTATCCGGGGCTGTGCGATATCGGAATTACGACATATGAGGTGGATATATCGGAGATGGCACGCAGAGCCATTCACAAGATTGTCCGCAAAATTGCAAATGAAAACTATACAGCCGGTGTGTTCATTGTAGATGGACATGTGGTATTTAAAGATAGTGTAGCTCGGATATAGAAACCGGGGCATCCTGCTTAAATGCAAGTGGGGTTGCCCCGGTTTCCCGTTTAAACAGATTGATAAAATGATTGGTATTATGAATTCCTACCTTGCTTCCGATTTCGTGTATGGTGTCGTTGGTAGTCAGAAGCAGTTTTTTAGCCTCTTCAATCCGCTTATGGTTTAAGTACTGGACAGGAGAAGCCCCATAGTATTTAGAAAACTCGCGGCAGATCCGGTATTTGCTGACGGAATACGTATTTTCCAGTTCGTCCAGTGAATAATTTTCTCCGTATTGTGTGTCAAATAAATGATGAATTTCCCACAGATAATCCGGGATCGTATCCCGGCGTGTGGCAGGATGGCCGGAATAGACAGCCATTTCCGTAAGAATATTGGTGATCCACATGGAGATCCGGCAGACGGACAGAGGATCATTAAAAGTGTCTTTCTGCAGATTCTGTAAATGCTCCATCGTATGGAACAGAGTAAACATAGAAGAACTCTCTGTCGGATAGGCAAGAGGTGATGGGAGCAGTGTGTGAAACTGCAGGAGGGCGAGACCGGAAATATACATATGGAAATAGTGGCAGTGGCCTTTTAAGATTTCGATCGTGAGGGGACCGGAAATCGGAAGAAGCGCTGCGTGCCGGTCTGCCAGCCGACACGTATGATGTTCATCCGTTACAGAAAGAGTGCCTTCATATACATAGAAAAAATGATAAGGCGCGTTGATACGGAATGTCATGGAACAATTGTTCGGAAAGGAACAGATGCCTTTTCCGAGCAGATGAATAAAGCCGTCATCCGCTGGTGCGGACAGCGGAAAAGCCGTAAAGTTTTTCATGTTGTCAGATAATACATGCTTTGGCACCGTTCCTGTAATCCCATGATGCTGTAATTGTTCCATAAAATCATCCTCTTTCAATCATAACCAGTTTTTAATTAAGTATAATTGGATGAAAGGTAAAAAGCAATAATTTAAAATGAAATATAACTTAAAATTACTTTTTGGACAAAAATATATAGACATAATGCATAAAAAAGTAAATGTAAAATTGTGCATTATAGGGAATGTGTTTGAAAACGCAATATGATATGATTAAAAGCAATAAAGAGTGATGATTAAATTAACAAAAAATGTATACTTAAATTAACTTAATAATTCACATGTTTAAGGAGGAGAACAACATGAAATTTAAAAAGTTTATGGCACTTGGTCTTGTAGCTGCAATGACCGCAACATTATTCGCAGGATGCGGTTCTAAGGGAAATGATTCTGCTGATACCACACAGAAATCAGACAGCGCTTCCGCAGATGGTCTTGTAAGCTATTCAGACATTGTATTGGGAGAAACAGGAAAAGACTTAAGCGCAACAATTACAATGTTCAACCACAGAACAGATATGGATACCGATGATTACGGCGGAAAGAACTGGAAATCTTATCTGGAAGACTTCAACAAAGAGTATCCGAATATCAAGGTTGAAATCACTACAGATACAAACTATGCCGATGATGCACTGACACATTTACAGTCCGGACAGTACGAAACCATTACCATGATTCCGGCAGTAGATAAGGCAGACCTCAGTACATATTATATGTCATACGGTACACTTGATGAGATGAGCCAGCAGATCAACTACGCAAACACATGGCTCTATGGAAATGATGTATACGGTGTTCCTTCCACAGCAACGACACAGGGTATCGTTTACAACAAGAAAGTGTTTGAGGATGCCGGTGTGACCGATGTTCCAAAGACTCCGGACGAGTTCATTGATGCATTAAAGAAGATCAAGGACAAGACGGATGCAATTCCGCTTTACACAAACTATGCAGCAGGCTGGACAATGGGTGCATGGGATGCTTATATCGGAAACAATGCAACTGGTGACAATACATATTTCAACCAGAAACTCCTTCATACAAAGGATCCATTCAAGGATTATGGCGATGGCACACATCCATATGCAGTATACAAGATCCTTTACGATGCAGTTGCTGGCGGACTTACCGAGGATGACTATTCTACAACTGACTGGGAAGGCTCTAAGAGCATGTTAAACAACGGACAGATCGGATGTATGGTACTTGGATCATGGGCTTACCCACAGATGGAAGCAGCCGGTGAGAACGCAGATGACATCGGATATATGCCATTCCCGATTTCTGTAAACGGTGAGCAGTATGCATCAGCCGGAGCAGATTACTCTTACGGTATCAACGTAAACGCTTCTGATGATGAGAAGCAGGCAGCTTTAATCTTTGTTAAGTGGATGACTGAAAAGTCTGGATTTTCTTACAACGAGGATGGGCTTCCGGTTGCAAAGTCATCTTCTGATACAAAGCTTGATTTCTCTGGTGTGACATTCCTTGAGGATGAACCGGCTGTAGAAGGCGAAGAGGATCTTTTAAATGCATTAAATGCTGATTCAGAACTGAACATTAACAACGGCGGTAATGATAAGATTCAGGCAATCATTGAGCATGCAGCAAATGGCGATGAGAGCTTTGATGATATTATGAACGAGTGGAACCAGAAATGGACAGATGCTCAGGAATCTGAGGGCGTAGAAATTACAGAGTAGTTCCACGCTGCATAAAGGTACATCATCCAGCTGCCGGGCCGAAAAACTGTTTTCGGCCCGGTGGCATGATTGCCTGTTTCATATGGGAGGAACGTAGTATGAAATCAAAATCATTTAATTTAAAAAAATGGGCAAAGAGCAGAGCCGGCCAGCAGGTATTTATCTGTATCGGTTTTATGATTATCCCATTGCTCTTACTCTTTTTATTCACTTATTTTCCATTTGCGGAAATGATCAAATTTAGTTTTTATAAGATGAAATATACAACGCCAATAGACAGGCGCGAATTTGTCGGATGGGACAACTATCTTGATGTATTCAGAAGAAAAGATTGTTTCGGGGCGTTGAAACTTAGTTTATTCTATATGGTCGGTGCATTGATCCAGCTTGTGCTTGCACTGTATCTTGCAACAATTTTAAGCTTTAAGGTAAAGGGTGGAAATCTTTTCAAAGGGCTGATGTTTTTCCCTTACCTCATCAGTGGTATTGCCATTGGTTTTATCTTTAAATTCTTCTTCACCAGAGGATTCGTATTTGATACAATCCTGCAGTGGTGTGGGTTTCAATTAGAAAATCTTCCATACTGGTTAAAGGATCAGAGTGTAAACAACTGGTCCCTGACGGCGACTTCCGTATGGCGGTATACCGGACAGAATATGGTACTGTTTATTGGTGCCATGATGTCTGTGGATAGCGAACTCTACGAAGCAGCGTCCCTGGATGGTGCAAATAAATGGGAGCAGTTTAAACACATTATTCTCCCGAGTATCAAGACAATTATTACATTAAATGTTATCCTTTCCATCACCGGTTCCTTAAGTGCGTTTGAGGCGCCTTTCGTAATCACCACCGGTGCAAACGGAACAGGAACGTATTTCGTAATTATGAACAAGATCGCACATACCAGCCAGAAAGTAGGTCTGGCATCGGCAATGTCTGTTGTTCTGCTGATGATCATCTTTATCTGTACGATCTTACAGAATGTGTTCTTTAAATATGTGTTCAGGGATGCCGCGTCGGAGGATGAATCCTATAAGGCAAAGAAAGCCCGGCTGAAGGCAGAAAAACAGGTGATTAAGCAGATCAAAAAACAGGAGAAAATGAAGAAAGGAGCGGCGAAATAATGAGTAGTACAGCAGCAGTAAAACGTAAAAACATGAAACATTATTCCGTAGGAAGCATTATCTGGATTATTGTGGAATATGCATCGCTGATCTTTTTCGGATTCTGTGCAATCATTCCGATTGTTTCCTGTATCACAACGGCATTTAAGACAGATGCCGAGTACCAGAATACCAATGTTATGGCATTTCCGGGAAGCTGGCTGAATTTTGACAACTTTGTAAATGCATTTAAGACGGCAAATATGGGACGCGCATTTTTAAACTCTGTCATAGTTATGGTGGTTGTGCTTACTGTATCCGTTATTGTAGGTTCCCAGCTTGCTTACGTATTGAATCGTTTCAAGTTCCCAGGCAATGGGTTTATCCGTAACCTTTATACAATTGCCGCACTGCTTCCGGCAGTAGCAATGCAGGTTACCGTATACCAGATTATGTCAGATTTACATCTTGTAAACAGTCTGGGCGGTTATATCATTATGAGCTGTGGTACCGATGTTATTTCCATGTATATTTTCATTCAGTTTATGGAAAATATTCCGCTTTCACTGGATGAGTCGGCAATTATCGATGGCGCAAATTACTGGCAGATTTATTGGAAGATTATGCTTCCACTGTTAAAACCGGCAATCGTTACATCCTGTATTTTAAAGGGTGTTGGTGTGTACAACGAATACTACGCAGCAAACCTTTACCTGATGAGAAAAGAGATCCGTACCATGGCACTTTCCCTCTACACATTCGTAGGACCAATGGGAAGCAAGTACAATCTGATCTGTGCAGGTGTTATTATCTCCCTGCTTCCGGCGCTGATCGTATTTGTCTGCTGCCAGAAACAGATTTACAGTGGAATTACAGCAGGTGCGGTAAAGGGTTAATGATTTTGGAAAATAAGAGGTATCGGGATGAATAAGAGCATGATGAAAGAAGAAGTCACAAAGCATTTGACGGAAAATATCATTCCTTTCTGGAAAGCATTAAGGGACGATACTTACGGTGGATATTATGGATATATGGACTACAATTTAAACGTAGACAAAACAGCAGAAAAGGGATGTATTTTAAACAGCAGAATCACCTGGTTTTTTGCGAATGCCTACATACTGCTGAAAGATGAAACCTTGCTGGACGAGGCAAGACACGGTTATGAGTTCCTGCGTGATCACTGCATCGACAAAGAAAATGGTGGAATCTTCTGGTCCATGACTTATGACGGAAAGCCACTTGACACAACAAAGCATACCTACAATCAGGCATTCTGCATCTATGCTCTTTCTTCCTATTACGATGCATCCGGGGATGAAGAAGCATTAAAGCTTGCCAAAGAACTGCAGCTTCTTATTGAAAGCAAATGTACGGATGAGGTTGGATATCTGGAAGCATTTACCAAAGACTTCCAGCCGGAATCCAATGAGAAGCTATCGGAAAATGGTGTGCTTGCCGAAAAAACCATGAACACACTGCTTCATGTGTTTGAGGCTTATACCGAGTTTTACCGGGTTTCCCATGATGAAGAGGTGGGGGAGCGGTTAAAGTGGATTATGGATGTATTTGCAGATAAGGTATACAATCCGAAACTTAAGAGACAGGAAGTATTCTTTGACAAGAACTACAACACCATCATTGATCTGTATTCTTATGGTCATGATATTGAGACAGCATGGCTGATGGACCGCGGTGTGGAAGTGCTTGGGGATGATCATTACAAAGAAAAAATGTCACCGATTACCGAGACTCTTGCAGAAAATGTCTACGAGGTTGCGTTTGACGGTCATTCTCTGGCAAATGAATGCTGCAAAGGGGAAGTGAATGACCACCGGATCTGGTGGGTACAGGCAGAGACTGTGATCGGATTCCTGAATGAATACCAGAAGCATCCGCAGAAAACGAAGTTTCTGGAGGCATCGGAGGCTGAATGGGAATTTATCAAAGAACACGTCATTGATAAGAGAACCGGTTCCGAGTGGTTCTGGGAAGTACATCCGGACGGCAGTCCGATTGCGGACCGTCCAATCGTAGAACCTTGGAAATGTCCGTATCATAACGGAAGAATGTGTATGGAAATAATAAGGAGACTTTAAACAATGCATGAAAGATATTATGTAGAACTGGCAAAGCAGGAAAAGCTGCTTTCACGTAAAAATGAAAAAAGTGACTTTTATAATGGTGTATTTGACCGTTATGTGAATCCCGTTCTTACAAGAGATATGATTCCGCTCACCTGGAGATATGACTTAAACGAGGAGACCAATCCATTCTTTATGGAACGTCTTGGAATCAATGCAGTCATGAATTCCGGAGCAATTTATTTAAACGGAAAGTATTATCTGGTTGCCCGTATTGAGGGAAATGACAGAAAGTCCTTCTTCGGCGTGGCAGAGAGTGATAACGGAATTGATAATTTCCGTTTCTGGGATTACCCGATCCTTCTGGATGATGTATGTCCGGAGGAGACAAACGTCTATGATATGAGACTGACACAGCATGAGGACGGATACATTTACGGAGTATTCTGTTCTGAGAGCAAAGATACCAGCGTGAACGATTTGTCTGCAGCCGTTGCAGCAGCAGGAATTGTCCGCACAAAAGATTTAAAGCACTGGGAGCGTCTGGAAAACTTAAAGACCCTTCGTTCCCCGCAACAGAGAAATGTCGTGCTGCATCCGGAATTTGTGGATGGAAAGTATGCATTCTATACCCGTCCGATGGATGACTTCATTGATACCGGAAGCGGAAGCGGTATTGGATTCGGTCTTTGCGAGGACATCACACATGCAGTCATTGACGAAGAAAAGATGACCAGCATCCGCAAGTACCATACCATTACCGAGGCAAAGAACGGTGCAGGTGCTACTCCGATCAAGACTGACCGCGGCTGGATTCACATTGCACACGGTGTAAGAAATACTGCAGCAGGTCTGCGCTATGTGATCTATGCATTTGCCACGGATTTAAACGATCCGTCTAAGGTAATTGCAGAGCCATCCGGACTGTTAATCGGACCAAGAGGTGAGGAGCGTGTCGGAGATGTATCCAATGTTGTATTTACCAACGGTGCAATCGTAAACGATAAGAACGAAGTATTTATTTACTATGCTTCTTCTGATACAAGAATGCATGTGGCGACTACAACGATTGACCGTCTGATTGATTATGTATTTAATACACCACAGGATCCGGGAAGAAGTGTACTGTGTGTACAGCAGAGATGCGACCTGATTAAGAAGAACTTAGAGTATTTAAAAAATCATAAATAAGAGGAGAGTTGATTATGAGTGAAGTAAAGATGCTGACAGCTCCGGTACCAAATGTACCATGGCAGGAGAGACCACAAGGATCTCAGAACGGAGCCCCGATCTGGAGATACAGTGAAAACCCGATTATCGGAAGAAATCCGTTAAAGGGTGTTGCAAGAATTTTTAACAGTGCGGTTATGCCATATGGTGATGCTTTCATCGGTGTGTTCCGTGGAGAGCAGACCAATGGTATTCCATATATTTATCTTGGACACAGCAAAGATGCCATCCACTGGGATTTTGAAGAAAACAAGATTCCGTTTGTGGATGAAAACGGCGAGCCGTTTATGCCAATCTATGCATACGATCCAAGACTTGTAAAAGTAGAAGACACCTATTATATCATCTGGTGTCAGGATTTCTACGGAGCAGCAATCGGCATGGCAAAAACAACAGATTTCAAGACGTTTACACGGATTGAGAATCCGTTCCTCCCATTCAACCGCAATGCCGTGCTGTTCCCTAGAAAGATCAATGGAAACTTCATGATGCTTTCCCGTCCTTCAGACAGTGGTCATACACCGTTTGGTGACATTTTCTTAAGTGAAAGCCCGGATCTGGTATACTGGGGCAAACACAGACATGTCATGGGCAAAGGAAGCGAATGGTGGGAGTCCTTAAAGATCGGCGGTGGTGCTGCTCCAATCGAGACTTCCGAAGGATGGCTCTTATTCTATCATGGGGTATCCGGTACATGTAACGGATATGTTTACTCCATCGGTGGGGCAATCCTTGACATTGATAATCCTTCCATCGTGAAGTATCGCTGTGAGAATTTCCTTCTGACTCCGGAAGAGTGGTATGAGGAGAGAGGTTTCGTTCCGAACGTATGCTTCCCATGTGCAACCATTCACGACAGTGCATCCGGAAAGATCGCGATCTATTATGGTGCAGCAGACAGTTACGTTGGCCTGGCATTTACAAAACTGGATGAGATTGTAGATTATATAAAAACAAACAGTGTTGTAACATCTGCAGATACAGAAATCGGAAGGAGATAGCTATGCATATTTCACCGGACGACAAGAGATTACAATATTGTGGAAGAATTGATTTTGATAATCCAAAAGCACCTGTACTTGTCTATGCGGCAAGTTTTGTACAGATTCGTTTTACCGGGACGCAGATCTCCGTGACACTGGAAAACAAACGTGCATACTGGTCGAGCCGGATGGGATATATATTGGACGGGAAGCAGGGGCAGTTCTTACTCACCTCGGATCCGGGGGCAGAAACGTATGTGATTGCCAGGGATCTTGAACATACAGAGCATACCCTCACTTTGTTTAAAAGAATGGACTCCTGCCATATCGTCACTTTACTGGGATTTGAATTGGGAAGCGATGCTAAGGTACTTACTCCGGCACCGCTTCCGTCCCGTAAAATCGAAGTTTTCGGAGACAGTGTTTCCTGCGGCGAAGTATCAGAGGCCGTAGATTATGCAGGAAAACCGGATCCGGAACACGATGGGGAATATTCAAACAGTTGGTATTCTTATGCGTGGATGACCGCGCGGAATCTGCATGCACAGTTGCATGACACATCACAGGGTGGTATCGCCCTTCTTGACAAAACCGGCTGGTTTATGGAGCCGGATTATCTGGGAATAGAATCCTGTTATGATAAAATAGAATACCAGCCGGAACTCAGTGAAGTAAAACCATGGGATTTTTCACGTTATACACCAGATGTTGTGATTTTTGCATTCGGGCAGAATGATAACCACCCGGATGATTATATGGCAGAAGATTATAACAGTGCACGTTCCGAAAACTGGCGGCAGCATTACCGCAGATTTTTAGAGCATCTTATGGAAGTATATCCGAAGGCAACCTTTATATTGACAACCACAATATTGGAACATAACGAAAACTGGGACATTTCCATTGAGGAAGTGTGCAAAACAGTAAACAGTCCGCGGGTACACCATTTCCTGTATTCACAGAACGGAAAAGGAACACCGGGGCATATCCGTATTCCGGAGGCAGAACAGATGAGTAAGGAACTTACCGCATTCATCGAAAGCCTCGGAGAGGAGATTTGGGATATGTAATCAATTTTTAAAAAAAATTGATTACATGATATAAGGAGTATAACAATGCAGATTGAATATGAAAGAGGTATTTCCAATCCGGGCAATCTGTACCGGATGAAAAAATTAATGGCAAGGGCAGAGGCCGGGGAAACATTAAACATTGGTTTCCTTGGTGGTTCTATCACGCAGGGATGTCTTGCATCCGCACCGGAGCTGTGTTATGCTTACCGCGTATTTCAGTGGTGGGAGAAAACATTTCCGCAGGCCAAATTTCATTATATCAATGCCGGAATCGGTGGAACAACATCACATTTCGGGACGGCTCGTGCCGAGTCCGATCTGCTTTCCCATAGACCGGATTTTGTTATCATTGAATTTTCGGTCAATGATGAATCGACGGAATTTTTCCGTGAGACATATGAAGGACTGGTACGCCGTGTATGGCAGGATAAAAACGAACCTGCTGTGATGCTGGTGCACAATGTTTATTATAATAACGGTGGAAATGCGCAGATCATGCACGGTCAGATAGCCAGACATTATCAGCTTCCGGCGGTCAGCATGCAGAGCAGTATTTATCCGGAGGTCGTTGCGGGGCGGATTCCAAACCGCGAGATTACAGAGGATGATCTGCATCCAAACGACAAAGGGCATGAGCTGGTTGCATCTGTGATTACCTATGCTTTGGATAAAATCCGCATGGCACAGACGGATGATGAAGAGCCGGAGTTTCCTGCACCGCTGACACAGAATTGCTATGAGAAAGCGGTTCGGTTGGATAATCGTAACTATGAGCCTGAAAATTACGGCTTTGTCAAAGATACCAGAGTGCAGGAAGAAGTCAAAGACTGTTTTAAGAACGGCTGGGCGGCAAAAGAAAAGGGCTCATCTCTTACATTTACGGTACAGGGAAGTGAGATTGCCGTGCAGTTTAAGCGCTGTGTGACGCAGCCGGCACCGGTGGCGCTTGCCATCGTTGATCACGATGAGGCACATGCGGTGACACTGGATGCAAATTTTGATGAGGACTGGGGCGATTCCCTGACACTCACTCCGGTTATGGTACACGGTGCAAACGGTACTCATACGGTGGAAGTGCGTCTGATCTCTGGGGATGAGACAATGCCAGCCGTATTTGAGCTGATTTCTGTAATCACATCGGAAAAATAAAAGGAGGAATGGAATGTTTCCAAAAGATTTTGTCTGGGGGGTGGCAAGCAGTGCCTATCAGGTAGAAGGAACCGACGCAAAAGATGGCCGGGGAAAAAATATCTGGGATGAGTTTGCACGCTCGGGCAGAGTATATGAACACCAGACCGCAGAGGTTTGCTGCGATCATATGCATCGGTACCGGGAAGATTTTGCACTGATGCGTATGCTTGGCATTAAAAACTATCGATTTTCCATCAGCTGGTCGCGGATTCTTCCGGAGGGAACCGGGAAGGTCAACGAGAAAGCTGTGCAGATGTATCGTGATATGATTCTTTGCATGAAAGAAAATGGAATTCGTCCGTTTATTACGCTGTTTCACTGGGAATTTCCGTATGAGCTGTTTAAAAAAGGCGGCTGGCTGAACGATGAGGTGGTACAGTGGTTTGGTGAATATGCAAAAGTTGTTGCTGAAAATTTCTCCGATCTGTGCAGTGATTTTATCACGATCAATGAGCCGCAGTGTGCGATTGGACTGGGACACTTAAATGGGGTACATGCACCGGGAATGAAATATTCCATTCCGGAGACTTTTCAGATGGCACACAATCTGATGAAAGCACATGGTCAGGCAGTCATCAATCTGCGCAAATATGCAAAACAGAAGATACGGGTTGGATATGCTCCGACTTGTGGCGTTGCGTATCCGGCGACAGAGAGTGCCGATGATATCGCAGCGGCAAAGAAAGTGTACTTTGGATTTGAAAATCCGATGGATAACTGGACTTGGAATGTGGCATGGTTTTCCGATCCGGTATTTTTAGGAGAGTATCCGAAAGAGGGGCTGGAAAAGTTTGCAGACTATCTTCCGGAGATTACCGAAGAAGACATGCAGCTGATTCATCAGCCACTTGATTTCATGGGACAGAATATTTACAACGGTTACATGATCCGCTGTGGAGCAGATGGAGACCCGGAGTATGTGGACCGTGCACCGGGCACAGCAAAGACAGGAACCGGCTGGCCGGTGACACCGGAGGCACTTTACTATGGCATCCGTTTCCTTACCGAGCGTTACAGACTGCCGCTTTATATTACGGAAAACGGGATGTCGGATCTTGACAATATTTCCGCAGACGGACAGGTGCACGACAGAGAGAGGATTACGTTTCTGGATGCGTATCTTGGAGCGGTACAGCGTGCGATTAACGAGGGAATGCCGGTGATCGGATATTTCCTCTGGACATTTCTGGATAACTTCGAGTGGGCAGAAGGTTACAAAGAACGTTTTGGACTTGTTTATGTAGACTACACAACCCAACGCAGGATTGCAAAAGATTCCGCATATTGGTACAGAGAGGTGATGAGAATGAATGGAGAAAATTTAAGTTGTAACCAGCCGTATAAGCAGATCCTTTTTATGGAGCCGGTATTTACCCACAATATTTGGGGTGGTACAAAGCTTCGTGAAGAGTATGGATATTCCATCGAGGGCGATGACATCGGAGAATGCTGGGGAATCGCAGCACATCCAAACGGAACCTGTACGATTGCAGACGGTGCGTATAAAGAAAAGAAATTATCCGATCTGTGGGAGGAACACAGAGAACTCTTTGGAAATACACAGGGGAAGGTATTCCCGCTGCTGATCAAGATTATTGATGCAAAGGCGGATTTAAGTATTCAGGTACATCCGGATGATACCTATGCTGCAGAGCATGAAAAAGGTTCTCTTGGCAAGATGGAGTGCTGGTATATCCTTGACTGTGAGCCGGATTCCAAGCTTGTTATCGGACACAATGCAAAGACACACGAAGAACTGGAAGACATGGTACACAACGGACGCTGGAGTGAGCTGATCCGTGAAGTTCCGGTAAAGAAAGGTGACTTTATTCAGATTGATCCGGGTACCGTGCATGCGATCAAAGGCGGTATCACCATCCTTGAAACCCAGCAGAATAGTGATATTACGTACCGTGTTTATGATTATGACCGTCTTTCCAATGGGAAGCCGCGTCAGCTTCACATTCAACAGAGTCTCGATGTCATCAAAGTTCCGGCAGCACCGCTTTCTGAGTGCATGATAAAGACCGGGGAGGCAGAGGCAAACAAACTGCAGAAGCTGATCGAGTGCAAGTACTATCAGGTATTCCACATGAAAGTCGAAGGTCAGGCTGAATTTGAGCAGGAATATCCATTCCTGATTGTCAGCGTGGTAGAAGGAAACGGACTCTTAAACCATACCAGTGTGAAGAAGGGAGATCATTTTATTCTTCCGTATGACTACGGTAAGGTTGAGATTGAGGGAAATCTGGAATTTGTTGCTTCTACGGTTTCTACGAAATAAGACTGGGTAACGGTTTGTAAAGGCATACATGATCCTTTGAGGAATGTATGCCTTTTTTATGTGCAAAACTTTGTTTGACAAAGTAAAATATTTATGTAAAATAATTATAACAGAATTTATCAATAAAGAAATCCATGAAAACATTGGAGGAATCGTATGGCGACAATTAAAGAAATTGCAGAAATCGTAGGGGTTTCGAGCTCAGCAGTTTCAAGGGTACTCAATTATGATGAGGGAATCTCTGTTAGTGATGAGACAAGAGAGGCGATCTTTGCCACAGCAGAGAAAATCGGATACAAAAAGAGAGTAATCTATCCCAAGATCGAAAATGTGGCATTGCTGTATTTTGTTGACCACGAGGATGAACTCGAAGATGTCTTTTACCACGGGGTAAAGGATGAGATAATAAAGCAGGCAAAAAAGATGAATATTCAGCTCAGTATCTATGACCGAAAGGACGGCATGGATCATGTTCCGAAAGATTTAAGTGCCTTTATTGCGATTGGATGGCTCACTAGAAAAGAAATCAATGCTTTGTATAAACGGTGCAAAAGGGGCGTGTTTATCGGCACATCCCCGGATGAAAAACTTTTTGATGCCGTGAAGCCCAATATGGATTCGTTTGTGACACAGATGGTTGATTACTTTGTGGAAAAAGGACATAAACGGATTGGATTTATCGGGGGCAGTGATAGAAATATTGACACCGGAAAACCTTCCATGGATATCCGGGAGTGGTCATTTCGACAGAGCGCTGCATACTATGGGTATCTCAATGAGGAGTACATTTTCATTTCCGAGAGATTTACGGTGGATGATGGCTACCGCATGGGAAAAGAACTGCTTAAAAAAGAGATACTGCCAACAGCACTTTGTGTGGCAAGTGACACACTGGCGGTGGGTGTGCTACAGGCTTTAAATGAAGGCAATATACAGATTCCGGAGCAGGTGGCGGTTTTTAGCATCAATGATGTGAATATTGCAAAGTATTTATCACCACCCCTTACTACTATTCATATTGATATTCCATGTATCTGTGAAACCGCGCTTGATCTGTTGCGAAACAGGGTACTATATGGCGGACGCGTAACCAAGCTGGTGTTTGTAAATGGAATTCCAGTTTTCCGGAAGAGTTGTTGAAAAAAGATGTTCGATTGCGAACATCTTTTTTTGTGCCTTTTTTGTATATATTGCATAAAATACAAAAATAAAAATTGGCAATATAGTGAAAAGTGTATTTGTGAGTATTGACATTATTAGGTTTAGATGATACATTCTTAATAAGTAAACAATTTACTTGAAAATTAGTAAAGATTTAATTTTGGAAAAGGGGGAACATTTATGAAAAGGAAGTTATTACATGCAGTCCTTGTAGCGAGCATGGCAGTAGCATTGTCAGGATGTGGAAACACATCTGGTATTAATGCTGATGCGGAGGAAACACAAAAAGCTACAGAAACAGAGAACATTGAAGAGGAGAGAGGCACAGAAGTTGCTGCCGCAGAACAGAAGGAAAATACAACAGGTACGCCAGATGAAAACGGAAATTATCTGATCAACGGAAGTTTTGAAGAACCAGATTTTTCCGGATGGACGGTGACAAACAACAATGATGTTACAGAGGAGTTAGATGTTTATGATCGTGAGACAGACTGTTTTACAGGTGCACAGTCACTGCATTTTTATTCAGGAAACAATCCGGTGGATTTTTCCATGAAACAGACAGTGAGTGGACTTGAGGATGGCACCTACAAACTAACCGCTCATATTCAGGGTGATGCAGCCGGGGATGAAAATCCGACCGTATATTTTTATGCGCTCGTGGATGGCGAAGAGGTAAAAGCAGATGGCAAATTGCAGGGGTATGTTAACTGGTATACGGTGGAAATCCCGGGCATTACGCCAACGGACGGAGCAATCACAGTAGGAGCACACGTGGCAACAGCACCGGGCGGCTGGGGAACCATTGATGATATTACACTTGTGAAGGAGTAGTTATGAAATTTATTAAGGGTATGGATATTTCCATGGTGAAAGAACTGGAACATTATGGTGCGTCCTATCGGCTGAACGGGAAAAAAGAAGATCTGTTTGCAATTTTAAAGACATGCGGAGCCAATAACGTAAGGATTCGGATTTGGCCGGATCCCTACGATGAAAACGGAAATTCTTACGGGGGAGGTGGAAATGATCTGGAGACCACCATTGAGATCGCAGAAAGAACTGTACAAAGCGGTATGGATTTTATGCTTGATTTCCATTATAGTGATTTCTGGGCAGATCCAGCCAAACAGGTAAAACCGAAAGCCTGGAAAGAATTAAGCGGAGAGGCACTGGAAACGGCGGTGTATCTGCATACCGTAGATACGTTAAAGGCATTGAAAAACCACAAGCTTGTGCCGACTATGGTGCAGGTTGGAAATGAGATTACAAAAGGGCTGTTGTGGCCGGACGGTTACATTGAACAGACCGAAAATATGGCACATCTTCTGCAGGCAGGGATTAAAGGGGTGCGCGAGGAGTGTCCGGACGCAAGGATCGTATTGCATCTGGATTTCGGAACGGATAATAAAATGTATCGACAGTGGTTTGATCAGGTTTCATCGTATGCGCTGGATTTTGATATTATTGGAATGTCGTATTATCCGCACTGGAACGGAAGTCTTTCACTTCTTCTGGATAATATGAATGATATCAGCAGCCGGTATGACAAAGATGTACTTGTTGCAGAGACTTCGATTGGTTATACTACGGAAACATTTGGCTGCAACGGAATCGTTTATTCGAAGGAGCATGAAAAAATCACTGGATACCCGGCAACACAGCAGGGGCAGGAAGCATTCTTGCGGGATTTGTTTGCAACGGTAAGAAGTGTAAACAATAAAAGAGGCATCGGCGTGTTTTACTGGGAACCGGCATGGTTGCCAATACCGGACTGTACGTGGGCAAGTAAGAGTGGCAGCAAGTACATGAAAGACAAGATGACAGCAGGAAATGCCATGGCAAATATGGCATTGTTTGACGAAAATGGAAACGCAAACAGCGCGCTGATAAACATGAAAACAATGTAAAGGAGGGCAATCATATGAAGAAAAAATTAATAACAGCTGTGCTGGCTGTAACAATGGCAGTGGGAATGTTGACTGGCTGTGGAAGTGGAACTGGAACCGGAAAAAGGGAAGCTTCTGGGGAAAAACTCGTGATTTGGACGAACATGAACGTGGAAGTGGATACCATTCAGAAATATGCAGATGAATGGGGAGAAAAGAACGGACGAAAGGTAGAAGTCATTCACCAGTCTCCATCTGTCCAGCAGTTTGCACAGGCAGTAAAAAGTGCTTCCGGACCGGATGCTGTGGTGGGGATTCCAAATGACCAGCTTGCAGATTATGTAAACGCAGATCTTACTGCAGAAGTGCCACAGGATCTGTATGCGGATCAGGATTTTTCCGATGCAGCCATCCAGGCATGTTATGTAGATGGAAAACGATATGCAGCACCACTTTCCGTAGAGACTACTGCACTGTTTTACAACACAGATCTTGTATCGGAAGTTCCAAAAACATGGGAAGAACTGGTCGATCAGGCAGCCACAGACGGAGGTGTACAGTTTGATGCAACAAGCATATACTACGATCTTGGTTTTGTGAGAGCCTGCGGAGGTTATATTTTTAAATATCAGGATGGGGCATATGACACGGCAGACATCGGTCTTGATAATGAGGGCAGTGTGGAAGCCTATGCCTTTATCAATGACCTGTGCAATAAATATAAACTGATCACGGCAGATGTGACAGCCGATATCGCAAGAAGTAATTTCCAGAA
This sequence comes from Roseburia faecis, assembly GCF_001406815.1. Lineage (GTDB taxonomy): Bacteria > Bacillota > Clostridia > Lachnospirales > Lachnospiraceae > Roseburia > Roseburia faecis. Next base: position 30,353 of record NZ_CVRR01000011.1, read on the forward strand.
CGGAAAATGTGCTTATTATATTGGTGGACCATGGGATATTGACGGTTTTACCTCTGCAGGAACTAAATTTGCTGTAGCAAAAATGCCAACTTTCCACGGACAGCCGTTTGTGACCCCGGTGGGTACACAGGTAAGTTTTGTGAGCAACAGCAGTAAAAATCAGGATGCAGCATGGGATTTTATTTCCTATCTGATGGAAAACGGTGCACTTGGCATGTATGAGGCGGGTGACCGTATACCGGCAAAACTGGCAGATCAGAAACTTGATGAGATCCAGAGTAATGCATACACACAGGCATTTGTCGAGCAGATCAATGATGGAGAGCCGATGCCGACCGTATCAGAAATGGGACAGCTCTGGAGTATCCACACAAACAATATCCGTTCGATGTGGTCTGGGGAGCAAACACCAGAGGAAGCTGCCAAAAATATGGTTACGCAGTTGAAAGAAGCGATTGAATTGATGAATTCAGGAAAGTAGTGATGGCATGAGAAAGAAAAAGAATGCGCTTGGGTATACTTATCTGGCACCGGCACTGATCTCGATTCTGTTGGTGACATGTCTGCCAATTATTTATACGGTGATTTTATCTTTTACTAATTACAACATGTATCATCTGACAGATTACACGTTTGTGGGTCTGGAAAATTATCTGACCGTATTTTCCGGAAGTATTAAAAATGTGTTTTTCCCGGTACTTGGGTGGACGATTTGTTTTGCGCTGTTAAGTACGGCAGGTTCCTATGCAATGGGACTGATTCTTGCCATTTTGTTAAACAATCCGCATATGAAAGAATCAAAAATTTACCGTGCAGTACTGATTGTGCCGTGGGCATTGCCATCTACGATTGCAATCCTCGCATGGCAGGGCCTGCTAAATGAGCAGTATGGTGGAATCAATAATTTACTGCATACAATCGGTATTGCCTGGAATGTACCGTGGCTGACCAATCCATTCTGGGCAAGGGTTGGGCTGATTATCGTGAATGTGTGGCTGGGATTTCCCTATATGATGAATGTCTGTCTTGGCGGACTACAGGCGATTTCTGGTGAATACTATGAGGCGGCTAAAATGGATGGGGCATCAAAATTTCAGTGCTTTAAGAGCATTACATTGCCGATGGTGACGAAACTTTCCATTCCTCTTGTAATTTCTTCGTTTGCGGCTAATTTTAACAATTTTGGAAATATATACATGATTACACAAGGTGGACCGGCGAGAGTGGATAACCAGTTTGCGGGTTATACGGATATCCTTGCTAGTACCACCTATAAGATGACCACATGGTCGAACCGGTATGAACTGTCTGCAACGTTCAGTGTGCTGATCTTTATCATTGTCGGAACATTTACGCTGATTAATATGCGGCTGTCCGGCTCATTTAAGGAGGTTGATTAAATGAAAAATAAAAAGAAAATATCCGCCTCAGAACAACGGACACTGTGGGGAAGCAGGGTGGTCATATGGATCACGATGATCGTGGTGCTGTTTCCGGTCATATGGATTGTTATGTCCTCTTTTTCCGCGGGTGACAGCTTTTTCCTGTCCTCATTGTTCCCTGAAAAATTCAGCATTGAACATTATGTGGAACTGTTTCGGGAAACGGATTTTGGAATCTGGGTTTTTAATTCCCTGAAGTTTTGCTTTATTGTAGCAATCATACAACTTGTGCTTACTTCACTTGCAGCGTATGCGTTTGCAAGACTGCGGTTTGTGGGAAGAAAATATGGGCTGATGGCACTTTTGATATTACAGGTGTTTCCAAACAGCATGGCAGTTGCCGGATACTATATTTTAATTTATAAGTTCGGGCTGGTGGACAACAGCTTTGCACTCATTCTTGTGCTTGCAGGTGGAAGTGCTTACAATATCTGGTTACTTAAATCTTATATCGATGGACTTCCGGTGGAATTGGATGAAGCTGCAATGGTGGATGGAGCAAATGAATTCCAGGTTTTTTATAAGATCATCATCCCGCTTGCAATGCCACAGCTTGCCGTGATCTTCCTGTTTTCGTTTATTGCAACATACAGTGAATATGTGATTACCTCAATCTTTTTGCAGACACCGGGAAAAATGACGCTTGCACTCGGACTGCAGTCCTTTATCAGTGATCAGTTTGCTGCGCACTGGACTTTGTTTGCTGCAGCAGCAGTGATTTCATCCCTGCCGATCATGATCATCTTTATGTGCTTACAGCGATTTATTCAGAATGGATTGGTTGCCGGAGGGGTAAAAGGATAAAATGAAATATCATCGGGGATTCTTCATGAAGATGGCAAAATAGGGACGAATGAGGATTTTTCCGGATTAGCGGGTCTTTTAGAATCTGCAATTTCTGGAGTACGTGCTTCTGCTGCATCGAGTACCAAAATTATGCTTCATCTGGATCAGGGTGGAAAAAATCAGTTGTATACCTGGTATTTTGGTGGATTATTGAAAGAGTCACCAAACTTGGATTTTGATGTATTTGGATTATCTTATTATCCAATGTGGCATGGAACCATGGAGGGGCTTCAGTATAATTTGAATTACTTGGCGACCACTTATAATAAAGAAGTGTGTGTTGTAGAAACTGCGTATGCATGGACAACGGAAGATGGTGATGGTGAAGGAAATGTATTCATTAGTGGAGATGAAGAAGTTGGAGGATATCCTGCAACAGTAGAAGGACAATTTGAATTTATGAATGATCTGGAATCAATCATTTTAAATGTACCAGATGATAAAGGTATTGGATATTTTTATTGGGAACCAGAATGGATACCTGTAGAAGGTGGAACATATGCTACATCTGCAGGGGTTGCGTATAAAAATGATACCGTAACTCCAAGTAATACATGGGATAACATGACGTTGTTTAATTTTCAGGGAAATGCATTAGATTCTATTAAGGTGCTTAATAAACCGTGTGAAAATTTATTGACAAATATCAGTTTTGAACAGAATGGGATAACTATTTCACCGAGTGGATGGAATGTATGGACAAGTGATTCGTCAGATGAAAATACTGTAAGAACAGAATATGGTGATGCATATGATGGAGATTACAAATTAACATTTTGGGATGATAAAGAGTATTCGTGTTCTGTATATAAAACGTATACAAATATTCCGAATGGAACATATAAATTCTCAATTTGGGCAAAGACAAATGGGAAACAGGATGTTTTACAACTTTATGCAAAAAATTATGGAGGAAGTGAGCTTGATACCACGATTGAAACAAGTGACATTAATTGGAATATTTTTAGTATAGACAAGATTGTTGTTACAAATCATACGTTGGAGATCGGGGTTTATTCTGTAGCAGGAGCAAATGACTGGTGTAACCTTGACTTGGCAATGTTAAGAAAAATTGATTAATTATATTTAAAATTTTTAAGGGGATGGTTTTGATCGTCCCCTTAATTTTTGAATTGTTCTTTGACTGGTGGAATCTTATGAAAAAGAAAATATGGAATAGGTGCAGAAAAAATGGTACGTTATGATAAGATTTTTTCTATCATTGATATTAAAGAAGAAAATATGAAAAAGTGGGGGGAAGTGCTTCCATTTTATAAGAATGTACAAAAAGAGGGGGTTATTCTTTGGAAGGCAGCTTAAAAGAACTTACACGATATCAGCACCTGTAGAGCAGAACATAATCTGTTTTACAGGTGCTTTTTTCAATTAATAAGGAACTGGTACTTTCGCCTCTTGTGAAAATGTCTAATTAAAAGACTAAAAAAAGACTAAAAAACTTTAAATTAAGTAATACTTTACAAATGTTTAATTTTCTATTAACTAAATATTGACTTAAAATTACTTTATGATATACTGAATTTATCAAATAAATAAAGCAATTGCACACTGGTTCCCATATTTTTACTGCACTCCCCAAGTATGCAGTACCCTCTCCCTGAAATATGGGAAGCAGCGTGCAATTGCTTTTTTATTAAGTGAAACCGGATAGATGGAGGGCACTGGAAGGTTTTTACAAGAAATGGAGAAGAAAGGAAAGGTAGAGCAAAAACATGAGAAGGGTAGGAAAACAGATTGTTGCCATCACGCTGGCAGCGGCAATGATGGGGTCACTGACACCGGAGGCATGCACATTTTTACAAAATGAGGTGGTGTATGCGGCGGAGACAAATGAAGCGTCAGCACCAACAGTAACACGTACAGAACTGTACAAAAATGAGGGCGCAAAAACAACAAAAACCATTGATTTTTCAGAATTGAAAGAAGATGACTGGAATGGTGAAGGAAAAATTACTTTTGCATATGATGAATCCATCAATGGCTCGTTGGGAAATGTGAATGAAGAGTATGAATTAACTGCAAAGGTAACACTGGATGAAACATCCTATCAGTCGCTGGATGCAGATAAAGCGCATCTGAATATCCAGGGTGTAACAAAACTGGGATCAAATTGGGGATGGAACAACAGTACGGATTGCCAGTGGCTGCAGAAGGATTCTTTTATGAAAGTTGGGGAGAATTATTCAGCTGATCTGAAAGTAAAGTTTTCAGGAATAACACCGGATACATTGATGGATGTTGAATTCGTTCTTGTGGGAACCGGATTTAAGGGAACTGTGACATTTTCAAATGTAGTTCTCACAAATTTATCAAGCGATAAACAGGAACTGACCAAACAGGAGCCAACCGTTCTTTCTGATTTAAATAATGAATCCCAGGTAAATCTGTGGGCAGGTGAAACCGGATATCAGTATTTCCACGGTGGAACAAAAAATGCTGCTCCGGAACTTTCCTATGACGCAAATGGCGGGGACGGAAGATTAAAAGTAAGCCTGAATTATACAGCCAACTCCGGCGAATCATGGAGTGAGGCAAAAGTGAAATTCACACCGAAGACACCGGCTGATATCAGCAATTATAATCAGGTGAGTGTGGATTTGATTTATCCGGAAAGCAGTAATATTTCCAAGATAAAATTTTTCTCCAACAGCGGAATCAATAAAGATACCAGCATAGATTCGTCCGAGGCAACAGATGCAGGAAACGGATATAAGAAAGTTACAGTTACTTTAGGATTTTCTCCATCTGCCACACCAATGGATGATCTGACAATCGGACTTATCGGAGCCAACAGTTCCTTTGCAGGGGATGTTTATCTGGATAATCTGATACTTTCCCAGAAGGATGCCAGTGGTGATTTTGTGACAATTACCGCAACACCGAATACAGACGGAACACAGGCAAAACCAGAAGCAACAGATAAAACCCTGACCATGACAGATCCGGATGCCAGCAATAGCGCAAAGGCATTGTATGCATATCTGCAGGGACTGACCGAAAGTGATCAGGTACTGTTTGGACATCAGAATGATGTGAGCCATTCCGTAGGAAACAACGATCTGGGAGATGTAAAAGATGTGACCGGTTCCGTCAGCGGTATTTTCGGCATTGACTCCCTGGCATTGTTTGGAAGCGAGGCTGGTGGTACGGATGCGGCATCTGCACTGCAGAGTTCCATTGACTACAGCAAAAAGGCGGCCCAAAACGGTGCAATCGTTACCTTATCCACCCATATGCCGAATTTCACCAATGCAAAGATTAAAAAGAATGCAGATGGAACCTACGATTTCTATAACTGTGATTTTAATGAAGCAAAAGATTTATCCGGTGATTCGTTAAAGAAGATTTTGCCTGGTGGAGAGAAGAATGAGGTATTTAAGGCATATCTTGATACGATTGCATTCTATGCCAATGCATTGGAAAAGGAGAATATCCCGGTGATTTTCCGGCCATTCCATGAGGATACCGGCGGCTGGTTCTGGTGGGGCAGTGCAAACACCGCAGAAAGTTACAGGAGTCTGTATGCATATACCAGAGATTATCTGGAATCCCAAGGCGTGCACAATATGCTTTATGTGTATTCGCCAAACGGACCGCTGGAGACCGAGGCAGAGTATATGTCGCGGTATCCGGGAGATGCCTGTGTAGACATTCTGGCATTTGATTATTACAACGACTTTAATACTTATCCGGCAGAGAGTGATACTTCATTCTTTGATCATCTGGATCAGACCTGTCAGGTTGTATCATCACTTGCAAAACAGCATAACAAGCTGGCTGCGATTTCGGAGACCGGTGTACGTGTGATGAAAAAGGATGGAAGTGATAACGAAGGGCTTCTTGTAAAAAATAATCCGGTCAGTGAGGCAAAGTCGGGTGTGAACTGGTATCAGAAAGTGAATGATATCGCAAAGAAAAACGACATGCCATATTATATGGTATGGGCAAATTTCAGCGATACCAATTTCTATGTGCCGTATAAGTACAGTGATACCATGGGACAGGAAATGATCAATGATTTCATTTCTTACTACAACAATGACGATTCAGTATTTGGAAACGGTACTAATTTCTATGGAAATATCGATAAGTACGCAGGAGTAAAGACGGATAATTACAAAGATGTCAGCGGATACATGGTAGCACCGTTTGATATGGATACGATTTTAAAGCCAACTGTGTTAAAGGCAAGTGTTTCTAATGCCGATGAGGTATCGTTTGTTGTAAAGGATACGACAAAAGGCAAACAGTTGACATTGCCGGCTGCAAAAGGCTCCGATGGATGCTATACGGCGCAGCTGACACAAAAGGAAATGGATCAGATCGGAAAAACAGATGTAGCATCCATTACACTTGTTGCAGATGGAAAAGAACTGTCCACGATCACAAATCTGAGTATCGGAAAAGAAAAGGACAAAGCTCCGGCAGGTGTGCTGGAAAATTTTGACTACTATGTCGGGAGTAATGGACTTCTGGATGCAGCTTACGGTGGAAATTCTGCCGCTGGATGCAGTTCGTCCTTTACGCTGGATCAGGAGCATAAGGCAGACGGTACATATGGTGCTGCATTTAATTACAAATTAAAAACAACCGGTTCGGAAGTCTGGACGGGTCTGGTAAATGCAAGTCTGGGCAATACAGATTTTTCAGCCTATAATGCATTGAAATTCTGGACAAAACTTGATGGAAAAGGGCAGAAGGTTGTTGTACAGATCAAGGCAGGAGGAGAAGAATATGAAGTATATCTGACCAATCTTGCGAAGACAGAAGATGCCTATGAAGTAACCGTTCCATTCTCAGCTTTTAAAGGGAAGACGGGTGGAAAACTTAGTGGGGATGCTTTAAAAGACGTGCAGGCATTCGGACTCTGGTGTAATTCCAACCCGGCAGGTTCCGCGGTAGATGTGGAATCGGTACTTTACTTTGATGCATTCAAAGGAACAACGATCAGTGACGCGGAAGCTGCGAAAGCAGATGCCGATGGTCTGATTGCGGTAAAACAGACCAGCCAGAGTGGAAATAATGGCGGAAATTCTTCCTCCGGCAGCAGCACCTCTGGTGGAAATTCCGGCAACACAACAACACCGGATACTGGAAATACAACACCAGATACAAAACCATCGGAAACCCGGAAAACGGACAAAACATTTGAGAATATTGCAAAAGATACAAATGCGATACTTACCGTTGAAAAGAACGATAAGGGAGAAGTGACAGATGCCCGGGCACAGCTGGACAAAACAGTAAAGAATGCTTCCGAGACAAAGAAGACTACAATTTCATCAGATGTGGTCGCAAAATTAGTCAAAGAGGCAGGAACCAGCGACATCACGATTACCCAGACAACAAAGAACGCTTCCGGCAAAGTGATGAACAGCGTATCTGTCAATGCGAAGGATCTGCAGGCAGGCAAAAAGCTGACACTTGTAAAAGTTGATAAAAAGACAGGAGAAAAAGTCCTGATCAGCAGCAGAACTTATAAGGTTTCCAAAGACGGAACTGTGACAGCGGATACCAAAGATGCCGGTGATTATGTACTGCTGAATGAGAAGGATGCAAAAGCCCTGAGCAGTAAAATCTTAAAGAGTGTTGCATTAAAGGATACCAAGAAAACGGTTGCAAACGGAAAGAAGGCAAAAGTTACTTTTGATAAGAAGCTGAACATGGAAAATGTAAAGAAGATCACTTATACATCTTCCAAAAAGTCGGTTGTAACAGTGAATAAAAATGGTACAATTGTCGCAAAGAAAGCTGGCAAAGCAGTTGTGAAAGTAAAAGTCACTTTAAAGAACGGAAAGACAAAGACTGTAAAGATGACGATCAAAGTGACAAAGTAAATGTACAGGAGTTTCGTCAAAATTTTTAATAAGAAAAAGACGGTTTCGCAGGAAATCGTCTTTTTTCTTACCCATAATTGTAAAGAGAAGCGTGTGTTTTTTTTCGGGGAACTGATTGTAATTTCAGGAACCTTTGTTTATACTAAAATCGATAGAAAAGAGAATGAGAAGGAGAACATTTATTATGGCAGGAAAACACATTTCCATTCCGGCACTTTTAAAGATCGGTGCGGGTGCATTGGATAATCTGGGGATTTACTTAAAAGAGTTACAGTTACAGAAAGTAGTTGTATTATTTGGAAACGGTCTTGTAGAAATGTTTGGTTCTACCGTTATGGAAGCATTGCAGCAGGAGGACATTGATATTTTAGAATATCAGGAACTTGATACCGTGCGGTTGGAAGATCTGACCAGTCTTGCATTTTCCATGCCGGCGAAGACGCAGGCAGTCATCGGCATCGGTGGCGGAAAAGTGATTGATGGTGCGAAATATTGTGGATTTCTGCGAAATCTGCCGTTTATCAGCATCCCGACATCGGCATCGAGCGATGGCTTTTCAAGTGCCAGTGCTTCCCTTCTGGTGGAAGGACGCCGCAAGTCCGTTCCGGCAAAACTTGCATATGGGATTGTGGTGGATACAAGGATTATCCGCAGTGCACCGGAGAAATTTTTATATTCCGGAATCGGCGATATGGTATCAAAAATTACGGCACTGTATGACTGGATTTTTGAGGAAGAACATGGGTACGGAAAAGTCAATGATTTTGCTGTCATGATTGCAAAGAAAGCAGTCAACAGTTTTGTGCGCACACCGTTTACTTCGATACAGGATGATCTGTTTTTAAAGGAACTTCTGGATTCTCTTGCAATGAGCGGAATTGCAAATGAGATTGCGGGCAGCAGTGCGCCAACGAGCGGCAGCGAACATCTGATTTCCCATGCGCTGGACAAGATGCTTGAGCATCCGCAGCTTCATGGTATTCAGGTTGGCATTGCAACCTATCTGATGAGTGTTGTGCAGGATCATCGTTACCGGAGGGTAGACACAATTTTTATGCAGACGGGGTTCTGGGATTATGTAAAAACACTGGATCTTCGGCGGGAGGATTTTGAGAAAGCAGTTGATCTGGCACCGTCGATCAAACCGTTCCGCTATACGTATCTGCATGAGCAGCAATATAGGGATCGCGCGAAGGAACTCCTGCATACAGATGCGCGGCTGCAGGAAATCCTGAAATAGAGAGGAAAATAAATTACAGGATATACAATGATAAAAGTAGCAATATGTGATGATGATATACAATTTATTTATAAATTGGAACAAAGTATTTTTCGGTTTGCAGAAATGAAAAGAATAAAAGTGGATGTTGACGGTTATACAAGTGGAGCAGAATTTATTCAAAAACTGCAGCAAAGCGAAAGGTATGATTTGTTATTTTTGGATATTGAATTAGGGGACAGCTCGGGGATTATCGTTGGAAACTGGATTCGATCCCAGATCCAATATGAATCCATGCAGATTGTTTTTGTATCGGCAAAAGAAATGTATGCCATGCAGCTTTTTGATCTGCGTCCAATGAATTTCCTCGTGAAACCCATACAACAGGAACGAGTAGATTATATATTAGATGAATATGAAAGGCTGTATCAGTTTCAGCCACATATTATAGAAATTGGGAAAGGAAGAAATTCGATACGGATAGAAGAACATTCTGTTTTTTATTTGCAGAGCCTTGCCAGAAAAATTCAAGTGGTAACAGCAAATGATACATTATGTGTTTATGGAAAACTTTCGGAGGTTATTCCTGCGTTGAATCCGCATTTATTCTGTGTGGTACATAAATCTTATGTCATTAATCTGCGGTATGCAGAATCTTTTCAGAAAGACAGCGTACACATGATCAATGGGGATGACATTCCGGTCAGTCGGTCTATGAAAAATAACCTTGATCATGCAATTGTGGAAAAGATGAGGTGTGGCGGGTGAATAACATAGAAAGAATATTTGAAGCGGTATGTAACATATTAAGTGTGTATGTAAGTTTTAAAGTGACGGATATTTTTCTGGAAAAGAAAAGAAAACTGCCATGGATGGCAAATATTGTTTATGTGCTCGTATGGCTTATTAATACAGTTGTTGCATTTGGTTTTCGAAATGCCATGGGAACTACGGTGAGTATGGTACTGCTTCTCTGGGCGGCAGAAGGTATATTGTATGAAGGAAGTATACTGCAGAAAATAATGGCAGGTTGTTTTACAGTATTGCTGGGGCTTACCATTGAATTTATCATGTATTATTATCTGGGAGATTTTTCTTTGTTTTCCGAAGGGCGGGCAATGGGAACCATCACAGGTGCAATGGTCAATCTGCTCATAGCAATGGGAATAAGACAGGTGATATGTCGGCGAAGGGTTATGGAAACACAGAACTATTACTTTATGATTCTTGTATTAGCCGGAAATATTGTCTGGATATATGCTCTTGAGAGTGTATCCGGCGAAAATTCGCCAAAAACAGTATTATCACTGGCTATTATGATCGTTGTAGATCTTGGAATGTTCTATTTGTATGACCGTTTGGGAGAAGCTTATCAGGATAAAATGCAGCAACGGCTTTTAAAGGAACATATGATGGCCTATCAGGAGCAGATGCATATCATGCAGCAGAATCAGAAAAAGCTGGATTCTTTGCGGCATGACATGAAAAACCATATGTATCTTCTGCAGACAAATCTTAATGAAGGAAGGTATGATAAGGCACAGGAATATGTAAATAAAATGAGTGAGCATTTGCAGACGGAGCATAAGTATGTGAATACGGGGAATCTGGAACTGGATATGATTTTGAATCATAAACTGGCAAAAGCGGAGGCAATGTCCTGTCAGATTCAGTCGCAGATCGTGATTCCGTGCCAGTTGCCAGTGGATGGATATGACTGGAATGTTTTGTTTGGAAATCTGTTGGACAATGCAATTGAGGCAATGGAGCAGATAAAAGATCGTTTTTTGGAGATTCGGATACAATATGACAGGGGAATTCTGGGGATACAGGTGAAAAATACGTTTGATGGAAAAGTCAATAAACAGGGAGAACGTTTACTGACAAGGAAGAAACAACAGGCATTGCATGGAATCGGTATGCAGAATATTTCAGATGTTGTAGACAAATACGGGGGATGGAAATCTATAAATATCGATGAAAATATATTTGAGGTTCAGATTGTGTTATATCTTTGAAAAAATCCCATGGTGTATGCTATGGGATTTTTAATGCAGATTTTGACGAAAATCAAACCAATTTTAACATGCAGAAAGAATAATGGGAAAAATGAAGTATAGTATACACAAGAGAGGGGAAATAGCCATGAAAAATATTTTAAAAATAATGCTTATGATGATTACAATTTTTACGATAGCAGGTTCTGCTGTGTATGCCGCGGAAATACCGGTTTCCGATCAGGATCAGTTAATAACGAGCCGTGATTGGACAGAAATCAGTAATTTACAGGATGAAATGAAAAAAGAAGAGCCGGATGCAACCATCGATTATGACAAGGCATTAAAAGTATATGTGGATTGTAATCTTATAAAATTGCAGACGGCAGATACGAAAAAACTCACAAGTGCTCTGGAAAGTGCAAATTATGTATGGGTCATTCCTTTTAAAATGGAAAAGACATATGGAATGTTTACCGTAGCCAAAGGACTTCCTTTGAGTGAAGAAGCAAAGTCTGTATTGACAAAAGCAGAACAGGAAGAAGTAAAAAATCATGCTGGAAAATGGATGATTACAGAGACAGCAGAACATACAGTGGAACCTTACTATGATATACTTCTGGAAAAACGAGAGGCATTATCGGACTGTACGAGAGTAGTACTGGTGGGAAGTCAACCGGGAATGAGACAGCCGGTTGCACTTGGGATGGATGATGAAACAGCACGTATCTGGATTTCGTTGGGGTATCAGTATCCGGTTATGGAGAAAATTCCGGAAACTCAAAATGTGGAAAGCGGTGTCTATTCATTTGATTCTGTAGCGGAGATTTCAGATACTTATATTGAAGATTCTGAGGTAAGTACAGGAGCTGGAGTACAGAGCAGAAGTTCGATGAAATATGTGGCTGGCATTGGAATTATAGTGATAGGAAGCATATTAATCCTTAGTGTTTTAAAGAAAAAGAAATTGGAGGATTATGAATGAAGAAAATCAGTCTGTACTTATTAATTTTTACAATGCTATATTGTCTGTGTGCGTGTGGAAAAAATTCTGATGCAAAATCAAACAGTAGAGACGATGATGGCAGAAAAGAACAAAAGATAATCATATCATCAATTCAGGTTGCTTCAAATACGAAGGTTATGCGTGCAAAGGTGTTCCTTCCGAACGTAAAATATTTGGAAGGAACAAATTATTGGTTAGGTGGGTTAGATACTACCAGTAAGGTGGATGTAATAGATACAGGTGATGGTATTCAGATCAATGTATGCGGCTTTTATTCCGATGATACTGCGTGGAAAAATCCGAAAGTATATAAGGGATTTCAATCACCGGATAATTCAAATACGCCATTAAAAAATGTTTTGGTTAAGGGAAAAGTTGTTCCAATGAAGGAGAAGATGTTAAAAGCGGATGTTAAGAAAACAAAAAAAACAATCCCTGTTGAAATTACACCTTATACGGTTAGTATTTGTCCCGTCAATGACTGGAGAGAAAAAGGGTGTTTTTATCATGTAGTTGCAACAACAAAAGACGGAAAGCAATATTCCATAGGAGAGTTACCTCTTACCGATGACAGAAAAGGAACTGAAAAAAAGAAACATCCTTTCATGGATGGTACAGATCTTGAAGAGCTTGGAGATGGCTATGCATCTGCAAGTGAAATGAAATATTGTGGGGCTCGTTATATTTTCAATCAGAAGATTGATATCACACAGATAGAACAGATAGAAATAATAAAATATAAAATCAGCAGATGATATAGGTATAAAAACAGGTCATAAATTTGTTGACGCTGACAGGAAACCATGTTAGGATGATGGCAGAGACTATCAATGAAGTGACAGGGGAATGAGTTTTTGACTCATCCCCCTGTTCTGATTATCAGGAGAAATGGATGAAAAAGAACAAGCAAATGAAACCAGACAATGTAGCAAAACGTCTATGGGCATTTTTTATCGTGCTCACCATGTGTATTACCGTGCAGCCTGTCGTGCCGGTAAAGGCGCAGGAGGCTGTGCAGACAGCGGCAAGAACGATCTATACGGAATTTAAAGATGGAAATTCTACCCATTCCGGAGATGGAAGCTATGGAAATCCCTACAATTTATTTGAGGATGCCTATGCGGCTGCCGGCAATGGGGATGAAATCTCAATTTTGGGAAGTGGTGCTTTTTTAAATGCCGAGGCTGCGGAACCGTTTATTTTTGATAAAAGCGTGACCGTCAACGGAAATGGAAATACTTTTTCCAACCGTAAGGGGGGATTTATCCTGAATACGGATGTGACATTTAAAAACATTACGCTGCGGTTTTCCAATCGTCTGCACGATGCAATTTTTGCAAATGGGCATAAACTTGTTCTTGAGAATGTTACGTGCGACAGCGGATTCCGCTATGTAGATATCTTTGGCGGATCCCTTTATGAGAATGGAAAGAATATGGGGAATCATCCGGGATCAGAGGCACAGATTCTGATTACGGGTGGTGGTACCAATCTGGGGAATATTTATGCCGGTTCCATGAATGGAACATATGACGGTAAGACACAGATCGTGCTTGCGCACGTTTCCGGTACGCAAAATGGGGAAATCTATGCATCCGGTGCCAGGGAACCATATGTAAATCAGGATGACTGGTTTTCCACGCAGGAGCCGGATCCACCGGCAGCGGATGGACAATATACGGTTTCCGGCGATGTGGAAATTTCACTTACCGGTTCCGATACGAAACAGGTGTACGGAGTATCTGAAAATCACGCAGGGAAGACATTTCTGACCATAGATACCGACCAGTCCTATACCGGAATTCCAGGTATAAGCAAAGTAGGAAACCTCACAGTAAAGGGCGGTGGAACATTTGCACCGGCAGCGTTGGACAGCTGTACGGTCAGACTGGAAGGGGCAAGTGCGATTGATCTTTCCCAGATGGAAACTCCACAGGTACATTCGATTGTGAGTGCGGATTCAGCAGGAAACCGACTGATCTTAGGGAAAGAACAGAAGCTGAATGTTACAGATACCATTACGGGTGCACTTACATTTGAAACCCTGAATGGAAGAAATGGAAAATCCGGAATTGCGGAGTATGGTCACACCTATCTGGAACTTGGAAGGGCTGCGGATACGGCGGTTTCTTTTATACCGACAGACGGACAGGCGGGGATGACACTGGAACGGACATCGTCTGGAAATGGAGAAATCTGGAAAACCAGTGAGTTGTCAGGGAATGAACCGGTTGCAGTAAAAAATATGACCATAAAAAATCCGGTACTTTTGGCGAATGTTTCGAATATCAGGAATAGTGATAAATCGTATTATCTGGATGTTGAATGGCAGGAAGGGACACCCGAAAATGGGAAAACTTTATATCAGGTTCCACTTACATACGAAGTAGAGTTCAATAATCATATATATTATTCAACGGTTGGTGATGATGGAAATGCCAATGTTTCGGATCTTAGACTGGCATTTCATCAGGCCACAGATCAGGACGGGGTACATACAATTACACCGGAATTTTATGAAGATGCTACTAGTGGGGAACTGAAACTGCCAGAACCGGGAACCTACTACATCACAATCCGTCCATTTTCAGCAGATGAACAAATTGAGCAGAAGGTAGTTCTGATTGTAAACAAAGATCCGGATACATCCGGTTCGGCGGTTACTTCACGGGAAACAACCACTACGATAGAAGGATTACCAACGGCCGTGTCCATGCAGGATGAACTGAATCTTACTGTGCGGACGGTCTATACAGATAGCAGCTTACCGGGAAAGAACGTGCCGTCTGCTGGTTTTTCAGTATACATTAACCAGACACCTTATGAAGTATCCGGCATCACGCTTCAAAACGGAGAGGCAGCCATAAAGATTCCGGTTTCAGAGGCAAACGGATTTCATATGGGAGAAAATGCAATTACAGTTTCTTATGCAGGAGCAACCAATGAAAATGATAGGGCACTTCCTTCTCAGGCAAACAAAACCGTGACAGTAAATCCAATTGCCGTAAAGATGCAGTATGATACCATCCAGCAGACAGCTGCATACACAGGGTTGAAACAGAGCTGCCTTGTTTCCACGGTAAATGTAGTCCGAACGGACAACGGACAGACGGTAGATTCGCAGGTAAAGCCTGAAGTTTTCTATCGGCAGGATGGGAAAAATGTTGTTCCGGTGCAGCCGGGCAGCTATGAGGTGTGGTTTAAAGTAACTGGAAACCAGTACGATGTGATAGCGGAAAAAGTCGGAACCTTTACCATTACAGCGGCGAAACCATCGATTCGTCTTACGGCAGAGACAGAAAACGGTAATTCCGTACATCTGTATGCAAAGGTAGATGGAGTCCGAAATGGCAGTATTCCGCTTGGTTCGATTTCTTTTTATCAGGACGGAACCATAATAAAGGCACAGGAAAAACTCGTATATGGGGAAGCCGATACGGTTGTATCAGGCTTAAAACGTGGCGGTTCTTATCAGTTTAAGGCAGTATATGAGCCGGATGATAAGGATGGACAGACTTATTACGAAACAGTGACAAGTGAAGCCGCGACCGTTACAATCAAAGAGGACAGTTCCACCGGAGGCGGCTCATCTTCTGGAGGAAGTGGAACAACCGGAGGCGGCTCATCTTCCGGAGGCGGTGGAACAACCGGAGGCGGCTCATCTTCCGGAGGCGGTGGAACAACCGGAGGCGGCTCATCTTCCGGAGGCGGTGGAACGACTGGAGGCGGCTCATCTTCCGGAGGAAGTTCTGGTGGCGGAAATACTTCGGGTGGTAACACAGCCGGAGGGGAAACACCGTCCAACGGAAATACAGCTGGTACACAAACACCGTCCGATGGAAACGCGGCCGGACAAAATACACCAACCGTGACCGTTACCGGAACCCAGAAAAATAAAGCCATCAAAACAACGGTGACCGCTGATCTGATAAAACAAACCATGGAAGAAAACAATGGAAAACACACAGATGTGACGATCCGGGTCACCGATCCGGCTGGCAACATAAGCTATACACTGACCGTAAATACAGCAGACATACAGACCGGAAACAAGCTGTATGTGTGTGCAAAAGATCAAAAGACAGGTGCCTATGTCCTTGTAAACGACAAGAGTTATACGGTTACAAAAGCCGGAAATGTGAATTTTTCAGCAGATTCCAATAAGGATTATGTCCTTATGGATCAGAAAGATATGGATCAGGTCACAACGAAAATATTAAAAACGGTTACATTGAAGAATAAAACCGTTCAGGTGAAGAAGGGAAAACAAAAGAAGGTTTCTCTGGCAGCCACCTTAAATATGGACAATGTAAAAAGCATTTCTTATCAGAGCAATAACAAAAAAATTGCATCTGTAAACAAGAAGGGTACCATAAAATCGAACAAAAAAGGAACTGCGTCCATTCGCGTGACAGTAACCTTAAACAATGGAAAGACCAAAGTTTTAAAATTAAAAGTCAAAGTCAAATAGCAGATGCAGGAAAAGACAAAACCCCGGAAATAAATATCCGGGGTTTTTGTTTTACCTAGAGAGAAAGTGCACACTGATCAATTTTTTCCAATTCTTCCTCCGTAAACGGAGCAGAGTTTAACACTTTCAGATTTTCAAGAATCTGTGCCGGGCGGGAAGCTCCGATCAGAACGGAAGTGACCACACCGTCACGGATGACCCATTTGAGTGCCATCTGTGCAAGGCTTTCACCACGGGCAGCCGCAATCTCATTCAGGCTCCGGATACTTGCCATCCGCTTTTCATCAAACTGATCCGCATGCAGGAAACGTCCGTCCGTGTTGACACGGCTGTCTTTTGGAATACCGTTTAGATAGCGGTCGGTCAGCATACCCTGCGCGAGCGGGCTGAAAGAAATAATTCCTTTCTTCCCATCTGCCGCGGCCTGTTTTAAACCGTTTTCTTCAATGGTACGGTTAAAGATATTGTAGGAATTCTGGTTGATAATAAACGGGCAGTGCAGATCTTCTAAGATGGCAGCCGCGCGTTTCATCGTTTCCCCGTCGTAGTTGGACAGACCGACATACAGTGCTTTTCCGCTTCGCACGATCTGGTCGAGTGCACCCATGGTTTCCTCCAGCGGTGTATCCGGATCCATGCGGTGGTGATAGAAAATATCCACATAGTCCAGACCGAGCCGTTTTAAGCTCTGGTCAAGGCTGGCAATCAGGTACTTGCGGCTGCCCCAGTTTCCATAAGGTCCCGGCCACATGTCAAAACCGGCTTTGGAACTGATGATCAGTTCATCGCGGTAGGAAGAAAGTTCTTCCCGAAGGATCTTCCCGAGATTTTCCTCCGCACTGCCTGGCTGCGGTCCATAGTTGTTTGCCAGATCAAAATGTGTGATCCCGTGGTCAAATGCCGTAAAGCACATCTGTCTCATATTTTCATAAACACCGGTATCTCCGAAATTGTGCCAGAAGCCCAAAGATACTTCCGGCAGCATCAGTCCGCTGTCGCCGCAGCGGTGGTATTTCATGGTTTCGTAACGTGATTCATTTGTGTGATACATAAGAAATCCTCCTTAGTTTGTAAAAAAATTATCATAAATGCCAAATCCAAAGATAAAAAGCACAATCAGTGGCAGAATATAGGTAATGTAGCCGCGCATCCAGTTTTTAATTTTTAATCCTTTTCCGGTATTGGCTTCGGTTGTGTAGTTTTTCCAGCCCCAGCCGTAGCGGCTTGTGCAAAACAGCAGATATACCAGGGAACCGAGAGGCAGGAACAGGTTGCTTACCAGAAAATCTTCCAGGTCAAGCACAGACCCGCCAAAGATTGAAAAACCTTTCCAGTTCCATACATTGTATCCGAGTACACATGGCAGGGAGAGTACAATGATCAGTACCAGATTAACGGCACAGGATTTCTGGCGGCTGCATCCGGTCAGTTCCATACCGCAGGAGATGATGTTCTCAAATACTGCCAGGATTGTGGAAAACGCTGCAAAAAACATAAACAAAAAGAACAGGCTTCCCCAGAGTCTGCCAAGCGGAATATGGTTAAAAATATTCGGCAGGGTGATAAAAATCAGGCTTGGTCCGGAAGTCTGGTCAACATGGAACGTAAAGCATGCCGGAAAAATGATAAGTCCGGAGGTGATAGCAACAAACGTATCCAGAATGGCAATATTTACCGATTCACCAAGCAGAGAGCGTTCCTTTCCGATATAACTTCCTAAAATTGCCATCGCGCCGATTCCAAGGCTTAACGTGAAAAATGCCTGGTTCATGGCACCCGTAATGGTTTTTGCAATACCGATCTGTTTCATCCGTTCAAAGTCCGGGATCAGATAAAAGGCAAGGCCTTCTTTTGCACCATCCATAAAAAAGCTGTTGACCGCCAGAATGATCATGATGATAAGCAAAGAAGTCATCATGACCTTTGTTACTTTTTCCAGACCGTTCTGCAGTCCACGGGAGCAGACAAATACGCCGGCGCAAACAACTACCACCATCCAGAAGCCCATGGTCAGAGGTTTGCTCAGCATTGTGGTAAACTGTCCGGATACACCGTCGGCATCCAGTCCCTGAAACTGTCCGGTGACCGTCATATAAAAATAATGAAGCATCCAGCCGGTGACCGTTGTATAAAACATCATAAGAAGATAGCAGCCGATCAATGTGATAATCCCGTGGATATGCCATTTCTGTCCGGGTTTTTCCAGTGCCTGGTAGGCTTTGACCGGACTTTTCTGGCTGGCACGTCCAACCGCAAATTCCATCGTCATGATCGGGAGTCCGAGAATAATCAGAAACAACAGATAAAACAGCACAAAGGCACCGCCTCCGCCCTGTCCGGCAGTGTATGGAAATTTCCATACGTTTCCAATTCCGATCGCACATCCGGCTGACAGGAGAATGAATCCCAGACGGGATTTTAATTTTTCTCGTTCTTCCATAAAATAATCCACCTTTTTGTAAACATTGTATAAAATACAAACGAAATTATACAATCTGTTGTGAGAAGTTTCAACCCTTTTTGACGAAATTTTACCAGGTATGTGTTGTATTTTTTTACAGATACTAGAGGAGAAGGTTGCGGAGTGTTCATGTTCTGCAATCAACAAGATTATCTTATGGAAAGAAAGAGGGTTAAACCATGGTTTTAACAGAAAAAGAGATGGCTACAATTGAGGATCTGCACACACAGGAACTTTCCTGCGTGGAGAAGTACAAACGTTACGGACAGGAAGCAAAGGACCCGGTGCTTCGGGATTTATTCGCTGATCTTGAAAAGAAAGAGCAAAAGCATGTGGAATCTCTGGAACAGGTCATGAAAGGCAGTGTCCCGTCCTGTAACGTCAATGACAGGGATGGAAAGATGTATGAGCCAAAGGCAACATATGATTCCATGACCAATCCGGAAGATAAGAAAAACGATAATTTCCTTGCCACGGACAGTATCGGTTCTGAAAAAATGGTGTCCGGAACGTATAATACCGATGTGTTTGCATTCGGGGATTCCGATGTGCGCAAACTTCTGGCAGATATCCAGGTGGAAGAACAAAACCACGCGGAGATGCTCTATAAATATAAAACCGTAAACGGCATGGCATAGCCGGCATGTGGAGTGGATGTCCCAAAGCATCCACTCTTTTTGTTTTTACAAAAGGATTACAGAAACCGGATAGTATATCTTACATAACCCGTTTATTATAAATCCTGTAATAAATCTTACAGATTTCACAAGGAGAACAAAAGAATTATGAGAAAAAATGTGATGAAACTTACAGCAGGAGTTCTCTCCACCGCTGTATTGGCAGGAATGTTTGCCACTGGTATCCCGACAAAGATTGCAGCAGCAACGGAACACTGGAATGATGCTTCCCGGGAGTCTACAGACTGGAGCAACTGGAAAAAGAACTGGGCTGCTTACAGCAGTGAGTATGAACATGTATCGCTGACTCCGGGTGCGGACGAGACAAAATTAAATTATGCATGGTACAGCAAAACGGCTGAGACTCCAAAGGTGAGAATCTCTACCAGACAGAATATGGATGGTGCGACAGAGTTCACCGGAGCGCAGACCGAAGCTGTGACCATAGATACCACAAAATATTTTTCCAATAAAGTAACCGTAAGCGGGCTCAAAGAAAATACCAGCTATTATTATCAGGTATTTCAGGATGGAAAGTGGCAGGATACACAAAACTATACCACACAGGCGTTTGATGAATTTTCTTTCCTGTATGTCGGGGATCCGCAGATCGGTGCTTCGAAAGGTCAGACCAGCAGTGAGAGTGAAAAGATGGAAAATGCAGGAAATGTTGTAACTTCTGCACCGGAAAAAAATCTTGCAGCAAGAAATGACAGCTATAACTGGAACAACGTATTAAATGAAGCACTCGAGGATCATTCCGATGTAAGTTTTCTTGTGTCCGCAGGAGATCAGGTGAACTACGGAAGCAACGAGCGGGAATATGCAGGATATCTTGGGGCAGAGGCACTGACTTCCCTTCCGGTAGCAACGACCATTGGTAACCACGACAGTGTTTCGAATCAGTACAGCCTGCATTTTAATAATCCAAATGCTTTTTCCGATACCGATACCAATTATGTACAGGGAAAGACAAAGGCAGGAACCGATTACTATTATCGTTATGGAAATGTCCTGTTCATTGTTCTTGATACAAACAACTATAACTGTGCAACGCATGAGAATGTCATGAAAAAAGCAATCAATGAGAATAAAGATGCCAAATGGCGTATTGTGGTATTCCATCAGGATATTTACGGCAGTGGTTACGACCATTCCGATTCCGATGGTATGGTGCTTCGTACACAGCTTACTCCACTGATGGATAAGTATAAGATTGATGTGGTGATGCAGGGACATGATCATACCTATTCCAGAACCTTCCAGCTTGAGGGGGATGGAAAGGATCATACTTCTTACAGCACTTATGGATACAAATCTGTAGAGGAAGCTGAAAAAGACAGTGATTATCAGGCACAGAATAACTGCTATGAAATCGTAAACAAGACCGTTGGCGGAACCGTTACCAATCCGGAAGGAACCGTATATTTAGAGGCAAACTCTGCAACAGGTTCAAAATTCTATAACCTGATTGCTTCCAAACAGGACTTCATTTCTGAGAGAAGCCAGACCTGGACACCAACCTATTCCGTCGTAAAAGTAACGGACAAAAAGTTTTCTGTAACAACTTATGATGCAACGACCAGAAAACAGTTACAGGGATCTACTACATATACGATCGTAAAAGATGCGGTAAAGCAGACCATTCAGGCGAAGAACTCTTACAAAAAAACCGTAGGAGACAAAGCCTTTTCCTTAAATGCAAAAGCAAAAACACCGCTTACCTATACCTCTTCCGACAAAAAGATTGCAACTATTGATAAGAACGGAAAAGTTACCGTAAAAAAGGCCGGAAAGGTTACAATTACGGTGAAGGCAGCAGCAACCAGCCAGTATCAGGCAGCAGGCAAAACAATTACGATTACTGTTACAAAGAAAGCAGTAAAGAAAGCAGTTAAATAATAATGAAGAAAAACTGGAAAAAAGTTTTAGTGGGAACCCTTTGTCTGGTGGGGTTCCTACTGTTATTAGTCAAAGGAAACCAGTTCGAAAAAGTATCCCTGATTTCCACGGAAGGGCAAAGCTATGAGAAAGCAGTCGTGACAAAGATCACGAAAGATAATCTGGCAGAAGATGGAAACCGATACGGGACACAGGAGGTGCGCGTACAGGTCAAATCCGGAGCATATGCAGGGGAAGAGTTTGATGCCGTCAATCCAAGCGGTTCCTTGTTTGGCATGGAGAACTGTGAAGTTGGTTCGCGCGTAATTGTCATTGTCAGTTCCACAGATGATAATGCTGTCGTTACGGTATACAGCAAAGACCGTACTATGGCAATTTATCTGTTTGTACTTTTTTTCTGTCTGGTGATATGTATTATAGGTGGGAAAAAAGGAGTCAAAGCCATTGCAAGTCTGGCATTTACCGGTGTGTGTATTGTTTATCTGATGTTTCCGCTGATGTACCGGGGTATTTCACCGATCGGTATTACCATTGTTGTTGTCATTCTCTCGACATTGCTGACCCTGTGGCTTTTGGGCGGAGTCTCTAAAAAGACGGTATCTGCAGTGGTGGGAACGGTCAGCGGTGTGGTTGTGGCAGCCGTAGCCGCAGTTGTGTTTGGAAAAGCCGCAGGCATTACCGGGTATAATGTGTCTGATATCGAAACGTTGAATTATGTGGCACAGAATACACACATAAAAATAGGACAGCTTCTGTTTTCGGGAATCATTATAGCCGCACTTGGGGCAACCATGGATGTTGGCATGTCAATTGCATCCACGATTCAGGAACTGCACGAACGCAGTCCGCAGCTGGGGACAAAAGAGTTGTTTGTGTCGGGAATCCGTGTGGGGCGCGATATGATGGGAACCATGGCAAATACACTGATTTTTGCCTATGTCGGTGGTTCGTTGTCTACGCTCGTTGTCAATTATGCATACAATCTGAGTTATAATCAGCTGATCAATTCTTATGTAATCGGAACAGAAATCATGCAGGGACTTTCGGGAACTCTTGGGGTTGTGCTGACCGTACCGATTACCGCAGCTGTAGCGGCAGTGCTTATCGGAAAGAAAAAGATAGTAAAAGAACCATTGATGCAGGACATTTATGATGGCGCAGATGATTATGAAGAACCGGAAACAGACGGTGAATACGGGGAAGATGTTTAAATGGGACATATGTGAAAAAAGTTATGAGATATGTCCCGAACCTAAAAGAAAGTTTTATTTTCTATATGTCCACTATCAATTTGGAAAGTGATAGAACACTTGATTTTCTTAACAAACACATGCAAATCTGTTTGTTAAAAAATGGTCTGGAAAATTCAATTCCGAAACAATACCAGCGTATTAAAAATATATTGACATTTACGAACTTTACGCTATAATAGAATCAAACATATGAACAAATGCTCATATGAAAGAATGATAAAATGAAAAAGGAAAGTATGGAGGAAACCGACGATGAAGAAAACTTACAAAATTGATGTGGATTGTGCAAACTGTGCAAATAAAATGGAGGAAGCTGCAAAAGCTACTACCGGAGTAAAGGATGCAACTGTAAATTTCATGACACTGAAGATGAACGTAGAATTTGAAGAGGGTGCAGATGCAAAAGCGGTTATGCAGGATGTGTTAAAGAATTGTAAGAAAGTGGAAGATGATTGTGAGATCTTTCTTTAAATCCGGCTTTTCCCATAGATATCAGTCAGATTGGAGGACACCATGAATAAAAAGCAGAAAAAAGTATTGAAACGAATTATTGTGGCAGCAGTGCTTCTGGTTATCATCGGGATTGCAGGAAGCGTTGTTTCCATACCCAAGTGGCTGGAGTTCCTTTTCTATCTGGTTCCGTATTTTGTGATCGGTTATGATATTCTGCGGAAAGCCTGGAAGGGAATCTGTAACAGGCAGATGTTTGATGAAAATTTTCTGATGGCAGTGGCAACCATCGGAGCGATCGCCCTCGGTGATTACAAAGAGGGCGTTGCAGTTATGCTGTTTTATCAGATCGGAGAGCTGTTCCAGAGTTATGCAGTCGGTAAGAGCCGCCGGAATATCAGTGATCTGATGGATATCCGGCCGGATTATGCAAATATTGAAACAGACGGTCAGATGGAAAAAGTAGACCCGGATGAGGTGGAGATCGGCACGGTGATTATTGTACAGCCGGGCGAAAAAGTTCCAATCGACGGTGTGGTTGTGGAAGGACATTCTTCCCTGAATACCAGTGCACTGACGGGAGAGAGTGTTCCGCGGGAAGTCGCTGTGGGAGAGGAAATCATCAGTGGATGTATCAATATTTCCGGACTGTTAAAGATCCGCACCACAAAAGAGTTTGGAGAGTCTACGGTTTCTAAGATTCTTGATCTGGTGGAGAATGCAAGTTCTAAGAAATCACGTTCCGAGAATTTTATTTCCAGATTTGCACATTATTATACACCGGCAGTCTGTTACGGCGCGCTGGCACTGGCAATACTGCCACCGCTTGTCCGCATGCTGTTTATGGGGCTTCCGGCAGACTGGGGCATCTGGATTTACCGTGCACTGACATTTCTGGTTATCAGCTGCCCGTGTGCGCTGGTCATCAGTATTCCGCTCAGCTTTTTTGCAGGAATCGGAGGTGCCAGTGCAGAGGGTGTTCTGGTAAAAGGTTCCAACTATCTGGAAACACTTGCGGGAACGCGCACGGTTGTCTTTGATAAGACAGGAACAATTACGCAGGGGGTATTTGAAGTCTGCGGAATTCATGGAACAAACTGTGCATCCGGCAGCTGTCCGGTTGTGTCCGGACATCCGGTATATACGAAGGAGGAAGAACAGCTGCTGGAATACGCGGCACTGGCAGAGTGCCATAGCACACATCCGATCAGTGTCAGCCTGCAGAAAGCCTATGGCAGGAAACTGGATGTGGACCGGGTCACAGATGTACAGGAAATCGGTGGACACGGTGTGATCGCAACGGTAGACGGACACAGGGTTGCAGCAGGAAATGACAAACTCATGAAAAAAGAAAAAATTGCGTACCGCAACTGCAGCTGTACCGGTACAATCGTACATCTGGCAGTCGATGGTGTCTATGCCGGTCATATACTGATTTCAGATATGATTAAGCCGAATGCGGCGGCTGCCATGCAGGCACTGAAAAATTCCGGTGTGCACCGGCTGGTAATGCTGACGGGTGATGATGACCGTGTAGCACAGCAGGTAGCAGGGGAGGTTGGAATCACGGAAGTACATTCCCAGCTGCTTCCGGCAGATAAAGTTTCCGAAGTGGAAAAACTGTTGCGGACCAGGGAAGAAAAGAGTACCGTTGCCTTTGTCGGGGATGGCATTAATGATGCACCTGTGCTTTCCCGTGTTGATGTTGGAATCGCTATGGGAGCACTTGGATCGGATGCGGCGATTGAGGCAGCAGATGTGGTACTGATGGATGATGATCCGCTCAAGATTGCGAAAGCAATCCGTATCGCAAGAAAGTGCCTGCGGATTGTATATGAAAATATCTGTTTTGCAATCGGGATTAAACTGCTCTGCCTGTTTTTGGTAACGATAGGTATTGCAAATATGTGGATGGGAATTTTTGCAGATGTCGGTGTTATGGTGATTGCTGTGCTGAATGCAATCCGCGCACTTTTTGTAAAAAAATTATAGGGTATAATTCTGCCGGAAATGTTCCGGTGGAGAGGAGGAACTTCATGGAAAAAGAAAAGATTGAATGCTGTAGTGAAAATCAGGTACATCCGGATCTGCTAAAGATCGTGAATGACACGATGCCGGAAGAAACGGAACTGTATGATCTTGCAGAATTATTTAAAGTGTTTGGAGATTCCACCCGTATCCGCATCCTGTTTGTCCTGTTTGAAGCAGAGGTGTGTGTCTGCGATCTTGCAGCGGCATTGTCAATGACACAGTCTGCAATTTCCCACCAGCTTCGGATTTTAAAACAGAATAAGTTAGTCAAATGCCGCAGGGAGGGAAAATCTGTTTTTTATTCCCTGGCAGATGACCACGTCCGGTCAATCATTGCACAGGGCAGGGAGCATATTGAGGAAGATGTAATATAAGGATGATACCATATGGGAGAAAAGGACATTCGCGGTGGATGTCCTTTTTTCGTACAGACGGATCTTAATATTTATTTAAGTTTCTTTAAAGATAGCCTTTTTTGGATATGAAACTGCTATAATAAAGGTGCAGTAGAAAAAATACATCAATTAAAATATGAGGTAAATACATATGGAAACTTATGAAAGCGTAAAAAGTAATCCGGTGCAGCCGGAGCAGAAAGAAAAGAAAAAAGGCGGTGCATGGAAAGGGATTGTAGCGGTGATTCTTGCGGCAGGCGTTGTGGGAAGTACCACGATTTCTGCGTTTAATCTGGTGACTCTAAAATCCTATATTGCAGAGCAGAAAAAGGAAGAAAATCCTGAGACTACCGAGGATTACGTAAAGATCGCAGATAATTATGAGATCAAACCTACCACAAATATTTCGGATGCCTACAAATCCGGCGATACTTCAAAGCTGACAGACAAAGAAAAAGAAACCCTTGATATGGCAAAAAAAGCGATCAAAGATATGAAGATTACGGACAGCATGTCTGATTTTGAAAAGGAAAAGGCGGTGTATGACTGGATGACCAAAAAGCTCCAGCAGGATTCCGGGGCACTGACCGTTATTCCGAGTACACAGGAAGACTGTGATAATCCATACGGTGTGTTAAAATACCACAATGCCGTATGTGTCGGTTATGCGACGACATTCCGCATGTTCATGCAGATGATGGGAATTGAATGTAAAGTGGAACATAATACAGAAAAATTCCATAGCTGGGATGTGGTAAAAATTGACGGAGACTGGTACATTACCGATATTTATTCCGATGCAGGAAATGGAAATTATGCGAACTTTAATGTGACGGATGCCATGTATGGACAGTCCCAGAGCTGGGATCGCGATTACTTCCCGGCAGCTAACTCATTAAAGTACAATATGGCATACCAGAATAAGAAAACCGTGGACAGTATATATGATCTGCCGAAAGCATTGCGTGCTGCTATGGACAAAAAGCTTGGCGGGGTCATGGTTGCGTTTAAAGAGGATATTACAGAGGAAAAAGCGCAGGTGGCAAATGCCATAGCTTCTTCCATTGACAATTTCCTGATGTCCGGAAACTATAAGGATATGCCATACAGTCTGGGAACTTACAACTGGATTCAGGATCCGGATGGAAAAGGATATTTGTTTAATGTTACCATGCCGGGATATAACACGGACAATACAAGCCAGAATATCAGCGAAAAAGAACAGAAAAAAATCGACAAGGCTGTCCAGAAAGCATTTCAGGGACTGGAATCTGCAAACGGAGATGGCATGATGATGGATGGCGCAAGTGCTGATATCGGAAATAAGGATATGACCATGGATGATGCGGCACAAAATGGGGCAACGTTCAGTACGGAAGAAACTGTGGAGGCCAGATAACAGATGAAAAAACAAAAAACGGGTTGGAAACTTCTGCTGATGCTGACCATGCTGGTGATGTGTGTGGGATGTGGTGCGAAGAAAAACACTTCCGGTTCTGTCAGTATGTATGACCTGCGCACGGCGATGGAAGCAGCGGATCCGGATCTGCCGGAGATGCTCAATGCCAGCAGCGCAGAAAAAGATGCAGAAGATAAGTTTTCCAATATTTCTGACATGGACTATAAAAAAGTGGACAGTTATTTTGTAAGCTATTCTTCGGATGGACACAAAGCAGATGAAATTGTAGTGATTGCCGTGAAAGATAAGGCAGATGTGGATGAGGCAAAAGAAAGCCTGACAAAGCATCAGCAGGATCGGTATAATTTGCTGCAGTCCTATGAACCGAAGCAGGTCAGCCGGATTCAGGATGGGTTGGTTTTTACGAAAGGGCAGTATGCAGTCCTTATTATCACAAGCCATAATGATGATGTGCGGAAAGCGTTTGAAGATACCATAAAAAGTAAGTAGTATAAATAGGATCGTGTTTGAGTAAAATATAGAAATAAAAATGCAACATTCTTTTATAGAATGTTGCATTTTTATTTACACATAATATATCGGACGATTGTTATGTTACTTAACCCCTAAATTCAAAAAAATAAAAATATTACTTAAACCTTTGTGGGCATGGAATATAATGCCTTTTCGTATTCCTCCAAAGAATATTTTTTTAAAATCTGTTCTTTGGTCAGACCAAGATCAAGCATATTTTGAATCGCTTCGAGTCTCTCTTCACGTTTACCTTCGAGTTTACCTTTTGCTTCTCCCTGTTCCAGCAATTCCTCAGATCGTAATTTCAAAATCTTACCACCCATAATCTCACCCAATCCTTTCCTGATAGTGTTGTCCTCCGGAATAATATAATTCGCAATCTCTTTAATTAAGACAATCATATTCATATAAAGATGTGATTTGCTTTCTTTTTCCGATGCCTTTTCCAAGCAGTGGTTAATTTTCCGGAAATCATCCAGCAGATGCTGCAGTTTCTTCGAATCTGTTCCATTGTGTTTTAAAAAATGCTCATACCGCAAGATATGGTACGGAAGTAAAATTAGCAGTCGTTTTTCGAAAATCTGATCCACAGTATATTTTTTCGCCTGCAAAACAGGAACGCGGTAATGTACTTCCTGACCGTCCGCAAACTTCACAATCGCTCCGTGATATTCTGGAAGCGATCGGTGATTGCGTATATAGAGTACGCATGACTGCGGAAATTCAATCTCCCAGATATCGTTTTCTTCAAGAGAAGCATGTTCAATTGCAATCGAAATATCATACTCAAACATCCGGATGACCATCGTCTCATCTTTTGTTGACTGGCACTCTAGATGATACATGCGGTTGTCGATCCGAATAATTGAGTCCGTGATTATCGTTCCATACTTTTCGTAATGTTCGTTTCGCAGCTGTTCAAAGTGTTCCGCTTCGCTGTAAGAAGTGTGGAAAACTTCATTGATCAGTGGAATCAAAAGTTGCGGCATTTTTTGCGCGATGGTTCGAAATACATCGTCAAAAATCGTGCTGTGTCCTGTAGTGTTTTTTGCGTTGGCATCCGGCAACGAAGTTGCCACAATGTCAGTGTTCCCCATGTAGTATCCTACCTTTCTTTTAGTATATATCATAAACATCTGTTTTTACAATATGGAAAATATAAGAAACAGTTGTTATGACCGGTTTTATGAAGTTGTGATTCCAATAGTGATTTACGAGCGAAATACTCTCCATGATTGCTTTGCACTACTTTTCCGGCAGTGCCTGTCTGGCATCAGATTTGGAATTATATGTGTTTATTGGAAATAGAATAACGTATTTACAAATAGAAGTCAAATGTTTTTATTATGAAGAGAACGCTTTGTATTGTGGTGCAGCAACAAAGCATTCCCATATTTTTATAAATTGATGTTCAGATAAACAAGATCTTTTTCATCCTGTTCAATTCCGAGATACCGTTTAGTGATGTGGAAAGAAGAGTGATTAAAGACATTCATTAAGAGAGCCGGCTGGACTCCTTCCTGCCATGCATAATAGCCAAAGGTTTTCCGGAGAGAATGACAGCTGATCGCCTCTTCACTGGTTGTATGTGAGGCATCTTCTTTAATAATGCGGTAAGCCTGTGAACGGCTGAGCGGTTTATAAGGGTTTGTCCGTTTGGAGAAAACATATTCTTCCGGATCAGGATTCTTTTCCATAAAATATAGATACAGGGCATTTTTCGCGTTCTGGTTTATCGCAATATAATTTCTTTTTCCTGTTTTATGTTCCCATATCAAAAGGTGATCCCGAAAACAGTTCTTTTTAAAATCATAGACACTTCTCCAGCGAAGATTTAATAGATCGCTGATTCTTAGTGCAGTGTTTAATCCCAATACAACTAAAGTATAATTTCGCAGATGCGGTTTTACCTGCTTGTAGTATGAACTGAAATTCTGCAGTTCCTGTCGGTTTCGGATCGGTTGTGTTGTTCCCATAAAAATTACTCCTTTCAAGTCAAAAATAAAATGCTTTTGTGACATAAAATGCAACATTCTATAAAACATTGTCGCATTTTTGAAATAAAAAGAAAAGAAGCATTTTATAAAAATGCAGATGCGTAAGAAAATGCGCAGGACATACCCGAGGAAACAGGGTATGGAATACATACATGGAGGTAACAAAATGCTGAAACTTTCATTGAAACAGGGGCAATATGTAAACATTGGTGATAACATCCGTGTGGTCTATGTAGGTGGTTCGGGAAATCACGCAAGGCTGCTCATTGATGCCCCACGGGAACTCAACATTGCCAGAAGTACCACGGAAGAAAATCCGGCACGAAAGAGAGAAACCTATTATGCAGAGCCGGGTATTTCCAGGGAGGCACAGCAGGAGATTAAACGAATTCTGTGGAATGAGCGGATGAAAGCAGAAGCAAAAAAAGATGCAGAGAGTTTAAAAGATAAATTTAACGCTTAGCATCACACAAACATTTGGTAATAAGCGGGGCACACCCGGGACGCTTCGCTTATTGCGGTACATCGAAAGGTGTATGGCTAAATATACAAGGTTGCAAAGCATCACAGATGCTTGTGACGCGCTACTATGAAGTGACGCAATAAGAACACCTTAGGAAAAGGATTTCCGGAGGAAAAGACATAATACCCCGCATAGCGGGAGTTCAAGGAGGATTCAATTATGAGTATGGTAGTACAACACAACATGCAGGCAGCAAACGCAAACAGAATGCTTGGTATCACATCCGGAGCACAGGCTAAGTCAACCGAGAAGTTATCTTCCGGTTACAAGATCAACCGTGCAGCAGATGATGCAGCAGGACTTACCATTTCCGAGAAGATGAGAAAGCAGATCCGTGGACTGGACAAGGCTTCTTCCAATGCACAGGACGGTGTATCTTCTGTACAGACCGCTGAAGGTGCTTTAACAGAAGTTCACAGCATGTTACAGCGTATGAATGAGCTTGCAGTTCAGGCTTCTAACGGTACAAACTCCAAGGATACAGACCGTAAGGCTATTCAGGATGAGATCGACCAGTTAAATACAGAGATCGACCGTGTTGCTGAGACAACCAAATTCAATGAGATTTACCTGTTAAAGGGTGATGACGGTGAGAAGACCGTTAATATGAATGCACATGATGCCGGATTAAAGGGAACATTAGTTGATAATGGTTCTGGAAAAGCAACATTTACCATGAAAGCACTTTCCGCAGGAGACAGTGTAAGCATCGGAGGAAAGAACTATACAATTGGAAGTACAGCAGCAGATGCACAGAAAATTGTAGATGCACAGAAAAAGGTTGGCGGAAAAGTTACCGTTAATGGTGTAGAGTACACTTATGATAATGCAGATACAAAATGGAAAGATGCAGATGGTAATGATGTAAAGATTGGAACTGGTGCAAATGCAGGTGAAATTAAAATTGGTGCTGGTGACAAAGTATCCGATGGAACAACCACTTTAACAGCTATGACTGATGAAAAAAATGCAGCAGGTGCAGCTACAGCAGATGGTGTTGATGATAATGATAATAGCGTTATCACCGCAGAAAAAGCTTATTCATTAGCAAAAGATGAACTTGTTGCTGCAAATCATATTGGTGATACAGAAAATACGGCAGCAGTAGCTCAGGATACTACGAACAAGAATATATTTAAAATTACAACAGGTTCTGCAAAAGTTGCCAACACATTAAGCTTCAGCCTTCATGTAGGTGCAGATGCTGACATGACCAACAAGATCACAGTCGACATCGACACTATGAATTCTGCAAACCTTGGAATCAAGGGCTTAAACGTAACTGACAAGAACGGTACAGCAGCAACCTACGCAATCGATGCTATTTCCGATGCAATCTCTAAGGTTTCTTCCCAGAGATCCGCACTCGGTGCTGTACAGAACAGATTAGAGCACACCATCGACAACCTGGATAACATTTCCGAGAATACATCTTCTGCTGAGTCTCGTATCCGTGATACAGATATGGCAAAAGAGATGGTAAACTACAGCAAGAACAACATTCTTGCACAGGCTGGACAGTCTATGCTTGCACAGGCTAATCAGTCTAATCAGGGTGTACTTTCTCTGTTACAGTAAAAGTAAATATGATCATTATAAATCAAAAGGGATTCTTCGGAGTCCCTTTTGGTGTATTCAGATAAAGAAATGGAAGATAATATGGCAGAAATTTCAGAAGATAAAATTAAATCAATAGACTATTTATTTAACCGAATTATATCAGAACGTGTCAGGGATTCCATGGAACCGAAGTATAGTCTTTTAATGGGAGCGGGATGTTCCGTTAGTTCACAAATTGTTTCTGCAAAAGATATTATTAATATGCTTAAAACGATAGTATATTTAAGGGAACTTCCGACAGAAGATACACAAACACCATTTTTGGATTTAGAGTATGGAAAATTAGTTCCGTTTCTCAAAAGATGGTATGAAAAAAATCAGGATAATGAGAAGTTTACAGAATTTGTGGAACAAAAGGAACAGCAAATACGAGATGATATTTATAAAAAAATAGATACCATGCCAAATTACTATGAAGAAGTTTTTTATAATATAATACACAAAAGATATCAAGGATATGAGGATCTGCCGAAAAACGAAAAAACAATTATTTTGAAACAATTATTAGAAGAATATGAAGATAAAATACAATCGGATATGGAATATAGTTTCTGGTTTACAAATTATTCTACAGCATCGGAGGATATTCATGGATTTTTGTCAGAATTAATGCATAATAAGCAACCATCCGAAGCATATATTTTATTGGCAGATTTATATATAAACAAACTATTTTCCATTGCATTTACTACTAATTTTGATAATCTTCTGGCAGAAGCATTAAGCTTACTGGGAGTGCGAAGTAAGGAACTTTGGTTTGATTCCAATGAAGTGGATAATACATTAAGTAAAACATCTCCCAATA
Source organism: Roseburia faecis (assembly GCF_001406815.1). Taxonomy (GTDB): domain Bacteria; phylum Bacillota; class Clostridia; order Lachnospirales; family Lachnospiraceae; genus Roseburia; species Roseburia faecis. The sequence continues at coordinate 63,236 of NZ_CVRR01000011.1, forward strand.
TTGTAAAATTGCATGGCGATTATATGTATCATAACACAAAGAATCTTTCGCGGGAAACTCGTAAACTGGCATCACCTCTGCAAAAACATTTACAGAATGTTTTAAGTAAAGGCGGATTAATTGTAATAGGTTATTCAGGAGCGGATAATTCTATTATGTATACTTTAGAGAAACTTTCAGAAAAGTATTCATTTCCGCTGTTTTGGTGTGAAATGGAAGAGAAAATTATACAGGCTAATGTACATTGGAGAGTTAGATCGTTAGTTGAAAATTCTGAAAATGCATATTTCATCAAAATAAAGAATTTCGATGAATTTGTTAAAAAATTGAGAGAAAATTATATGATTTATTCGAAACTACGAAGAGATAAAAATGGTAATTTAAAAAAAAGTAAAATGGAAGATTCTGAAAGAGATAAAAATGATGTTCTATATGATGATAAATATTTATCTGAAGCGCTAGAAAAAGTTCGTAACATTATTAATGAAGTATTGGATGAAAATGAAAAATTGAGAAATCGAGTGACTGTCGTACCACCACCAAGTCAAAACTTATTCAAATTAGAAGAGGAATTGTAATATGGATAATGTATTAGAAATGTTAAACGCAAAAAAGAGCAAAGAGTTAATAAATTTTAAAATGAACAATATAGACGATTTAACCATAAAAGAAAATGAAGTAGATATGGAACAACAAATTCAAGATGAACAACAAGAAAAAAAGAAAGAAATGCTTAATGAATTATTTGATGATACTTCAATAAAGGCAGAGCAATCGCCGTTTCGTACATATCCAGATGATAAGCAAAAAGCATTAGCAACAAAATGTTTTATTGATCTTGGAAAGGTAATTCAACAGTATAGAAATGGTGAGATTGATGAAAGAACAATCCGAGTTTTACATATTATTGTAAAACATCAGTACATAACAACAAGGCAGATTCGACAGTTATATTTGTTAACTTATCATTTATATATAAAACTGGATATATTGTCAAAAATTTTAAATCGTATGATGGAAAAAGGGTTGATAGCAGGATGTATAATTGAAAGTTCTATGGGAAATTCTGATTTTCGCTGTTATTGTGTTGATTATAATGGAGTACGTTTATATACTGCGATTAAATCAGAAAATGTAAATTGGAAACGAACAGACACTATACAAAAAGCTTACATTATTAAAAGAAATATTGCTAAAAATCAATTTTTAATTAATTATTTAAAATATTATAACATATCGTATGAATCACAACCACGTCTTGTATGGAACAAAGGGGGTATAGAAATGGCTGTCAAACCGGCTCTGCAAATGAAGTTTGATATACAAGACAGTATGGATAGTATTGTTTTCTTAGTTGAAGTAATACGTACATATGATGGGTGGGAAGAAGATTATATTAAGAAATTAATTCGATATGGTCAGTACCTTAAAAGTGTAGAAGATACACAGTCTTTAAAAAAATATTATATTGTTGTTTGTGCCGAGTCAGAAAAGCAAGTAAATGACGTAATAAATATTTATTACGATTTGAAAACAAGAAAACAGGTATCAGAGGTTTTGGGGATACAAATTTGTTATACTTGTGATATATTGAATCTGGATGGACATTATAGAGGAAGTTTACTTTCAAATTTACGTACTTATCAATATGATACAAAAACTGGTAGTTGGACAGAGGAAAAAATAAAAGAATTTACCTGCGAAACCCATGATTGGAGAGATTTTGACTTTACAATAGATCGGATAGAGCCCTCCACTTCAGAAAAGAAAAAAGAAGAGAGTGATACTGAATATATAGACAGAGAAGATGAGGAAGAGAGAACTGGGAAGCAGATGCTTGCTGTGCAAATATATAACGCAGTAATACAGCAGGGCTATCAGTTTCCTGAGCTTATGGTTCGAATGGCACAGATTTTAAAAAAAGCAGAAATTAACTATAAAGAATGGGGTTATGCAAAACTGAGAAGTTTATTTAAGGATTTATCTTATTTCTACAGTGTCCATGAGGAATCGCCTGTGCAGCAGACAATTACATGTACAGATGCTCTTTTAGATATTATAAATGGAAAAAAATCAAAGTCTGTAAATGTAAATCCTAAACAGGAAGTGTCATTTGATCAAAACGTGAAAGAACAAAATATTTTTTATAAATATTTTATGGACAGAATGAATTCAGATAAGGATTGGGCGGGAGTACTCAGAAATGATATTTTTTGTTATCGGAACTGGAGTATGACAGTAAAAGTGCTTGAAAATATGACTCATATTAACGATTTAAGTGAAATTGGATGGTATAATTTTATTGCATATGTATATAGTCAGGCGAAAGATAGCAATACAATCCTGAAGAATCGAACAGGCAGTTATATGGGATTTTGCATTGAACTAAATTCTTTTACAGATGAAAAAATATATTTAATTGCAAAATTGAATAATCGGGAAAATCCTAAATGGATATTAGAAGGATTGGCAACGGCTAGTTCACGTAGATTGGGAGAGATTTTAAGGGACGAACTAGGAGTATTGTAGGAGTCTATGTTTTTATGGGGCAAAAAGTCTTTTTTCAATTTGGCAAATAATCTCCAAACTGAGTAGTTTTATCTTCATCAGTTTGGAGATTTAAATAACATTAGGATCGTTCTATACTTTTTCAGGCATAGAATTTAATGCCTCCTCATATTCCTCAGGAGAATATTTCCTTAAAATCTGTTCTTTGGTCAGACCAAGATCAATCATATTTTGAATCGCATCAATTTTGGCTTCATGTAGTCCGGTAAGCCTGCCTCTGGCTTCCCCTCGAGCTTCCCCTCTGGCTTCCCCTCGAGCTTCTCCAAGCTCCAACAACTCTTCAGAGCGTAATTTCAAAATCTTACCACCCATAATCTCACCCAATCCTTTCCTGATCTCATTATTCTCTGGAATAATATAATCTGCAATCTTCTCGATTAAAACAATCATATCCATATAAAGATGTGACTTTTGTTCCTTCTCAGATGTTTCCTCCAGCTTTCGGTTGATCTCCCGGAAATCGTCGAGCAGATGCTGCACTTTCTTTAAATCCGTTCCGTTGTGCTTCAAAAAGTGTTCATACCGTAAGATATGATATGGAAGTAAAATCAGCAGCCGTTTTTCAAAAATCCGATCGACCGTGTATTTCTTTGCCTGTATGATCGGAACGCGGTAACGAATTTTCTGACCGTCCGTAAACTTCACAATCGCTTCGTGAAAATCCGGAAGTGAACGGTGATTGCGGATGTAAAGTACGCACGACTGCGGAAATTCAATTTCCCAGATCGCATGCTTCGCAAAAGAAGCATGCTCAAGCGCAATGGAAATGTCGTACTCAAACATCCGGATGACCATCGTTTCATCTTTGGTGGACTGGCACTCCAGATGATAAATGTGGCTGCCGATCCGGATAATGGAGTCCGTGACCACGGTTCCGAATTTTTCATAGTGTTCATTCCGTAGCTGTTCAAAGGGTTCCTTCTCACTGTAGGAAGTGTGGAAAACTTCATTGATCAGCGGAATAAGAAGCTGTGGCATCTTTTGTGCAATTGTCCGGAACACATCATCAAAAATAGTGCTGTGTTCTGTCGTGTTTTCTGTGTTGGCATCTGGTAACGTGTTTACCGAAATGTCAGTGTTCCCCATGTAATGTCCTGCCTTTCCTTTAGTATATATCATAAGCATCTGTTTTTACAATATGGAAAGTGTAAGAAACAGAAGCAGTTATGATCAAACGTATGAAATTGTAATTATAATGGTAATTTGAACGAATGTTCTTTCATGAATGCTATGAGATATAATTAAAATACATCTCATAGCATAGAAATAAGAAAAATACAGTTATAGACGGATTATGTCATGCTTTTACCGACATAGAATTTATCGCCTCTTCATATTCCTCTGGAGAATATTTTCTTAAAATCTGTTCTCTGGTTAAACCAAGATCAATCATATTTTGAATTGCATCAATTTTGGCTTCATGTAGTCCGGTAAGCCTGCCTCTGGCTTCCCCTCGAGCTTCCCCTCTGGCTTCCCCTCGAGCTTCTCCAAGCTCCAACAACTCTTCAGAGCGTAATTTCAAAATCTTACCACCCATAATCTCACCCAATCCTTTCCTGATCTCATTATCCTCTGGAATAATATAATCCGCAATCTCCTCAATCAGAACAATCATATCCATATAAAGATGTGACTTTTGTTCCTTCTCAGATGTTTGCTCAAGTCTCCGGTTGATCTCCCGGAAATCGTCGAGCAGATGCTGCACTTTCTTCGAATCCGTTCCGTTGTGCTTCAAAAAGTGTTCATATCGTAAGATATGATACGGAAGCAGAATCAGCAGCCGTTTTTCAAAAATCCGATCGACCGTGTATTTCTTTGCCTGTATGATCGGAACGCGGTAACGAATTTTCTGACCGTCCGCAAACTTCACAATCGCTTCGTGAAAATCCGGAAGTGAACGGTGATTGCGGATATAAAGTACACATGACTGCGGAAATTCAATTTCCCAGATATCATTTGATTCAAAAGAAGCGTGCTCAATAGCAATTGAAATATCATATTCAAACATGCGTATGACCATCGTTTTGTCTTTTGAGGACTGGCACTCCAGATGATAAATATGGTTGCCGATCCGGATAATAGAGTCCGTGACCACCGTTCCGAATTTTTCATAGTGTTCATTCCGCAATTGTTCAAATGGTTCCTCCTCGCTATAAGAAGTGTGGAAAACTTCATTGATCAGCGGAATCAGAAGCTGTGGCATTTTCTGTGCAATTGTCCGGAATACATCATCAAAAATAGTGCTGTGTTCTGTAGTGTTTTTCTCGTTGGCATCTGACAGCGGAGCTGCCACAATGTCAGTGTTCCCCATGTAGTATCCTGCCTTTCCTTTAGTATATATCAAAACAACATAGTTTTACAACCGAAAAAAACGGGAAAACCGAGTCGTTTTTGATCCTGTATTTAATTAAAATTCCAGTGGATAAACGAGCGAATGACTCATCAGATTTGGAATTATATGTGTTAAAGACAGAATATCTTATTTGCATGCAGAAATCAACTGTAAATACCAAAAAGTTGAGAATCTGTACCAACGGTGTTACTGTTCACTCAGCACCTGAACACCATGCTGTTCAGGTGCGTATGAACGTGATGTGGGTGTTAGCAGCCCCCTTTTGCGAAGCAAAACTTTATATGGGGCTGCGAAGTTACTGTTCGCAGGGTAACCTGTGAACAGTAATCCAGTGGTCAATAATCCGCTGGCAGGGTGACAAAAAAAGAGGCCACAACCATGACAGGATATGACCTCTCTTTAAAAATTGTTTCCTGAATGTTAGATCTTCATTGTAAGCTGAATCCGTTGCTTTTTCACATCCACACTAAGAACTTTCACTTCCACGATATCCCCGACGCTGACGACTTCCAGCGGATGCTTGATAAAGCGGTCACACATCTGCGAGATATGTACCAGACCATCCTGATGGACTCCGATATCCACAAAGGCACCGAAATCAATGACATTTCGCACGGTTCCCTTCAATACCATGCCCGGAGTCAGATCTTTGATCTCGAGCACGTCACTGCGCAGGATTGGTTTTGGCATATCCTCACGCGGATCACGGGCAGGCGTTTCCAGTTCCTTTACGATATCCCGGAGAGTCAGTTCGCCGATTTCCAGATCCTGTGCAAGCTTTTTGTAATCCCGGACTTTTTTCGAGATCCCGGCAACATTGCGGTCTGTCACATCCGAAAGCGTATAGCCGAGTGTTTCCAGCAGCTGTTTCGTGGCTGCGTAGGATTCCGGGTGTACACCGGTGGCATCCAGAGGGTTTTTTCCGTCACTGATGCGCATGAAGCCGGCACACTGTTCATAGGCTTTCGGTCCAAGCTTGGCTACTTTCAGAAGCTGGGAACGGGAGGCAAATTTTCCGTTTTCTTCGCGGTAGAGGACAATATTTTTGGCAATGGCTTTGCTCACACCGGAGACATATTCCAGCAGGGAAGCAGAAGCGGTGTTTAAGTCCACCCCAACGCGGTTGACACAGTCTTCTACGACACCATCGAGTGCTTCGGTCAGTTTCTTCTGGTTCATGTCATGCTGGTACTGTCCGACACCAATGGATTTCGGATCAATTTTTACCAGCTCTGCGAGTGGATCCTGCAGGCGGCGCGCCATGGATGCGGCACTTCGCTGTCCGACATCAAACTGCGGGAATTCTTCGGTTGCCAGCTTGCTGGCAGAGTATACGGAGGCACCGGCTTCGTTTACGATGATGTATTGTACCGGTTCCGGAATCTCTTTGAGAAGCTGTACGATGATCTGCTCGGATTCGCGGGAAGCAGTACCGTTTCCTAAAGAGATTAACGTAATATGGTATTTGGATATCAGCTTTTTTAATACGGCCTTGGCTTCCTCTACACGATTCTGCGGAGCAGTCGGGTAGATCACAGTCGTGTCAAGCACTTTTCCGGTCGGATCAACGACCGCAAGTTTACAGCCGGTACGAAATGCCGGGTCCCAGCCAAGTACAACCTGTCCGGCAATTGGAGGCTGCATGAGAAGCTGCTCCAAGTTTTTGCCAAATACACGGATGGCCCCGTCCTCTGCCTTCTCAAACAGATCGCTTCGGATCTCGCGCTCAATGGCAGGTGCAATCAGCCGGTTGTAAGCATCCTCTGTAACTTCATGCAGTACAGCTGCTGTGGGAGCAGAAGGTGCGGTGATGAGTTTACGGTCGAGATAGGAAAGAATCCGATCCACGGGTGCATCAATTTTTACTATGAGGAATTTCTCTTTTTCTCCACGGCTGATGGCAAGAATCCGGTGTCCGGCAAGCTTTGAAAGACTTTCGCTGAATTCATAATACATCTCATAGACGGATTCGGCTTCGGGATCTTTTGCAGCGGATAAAAGCTGTCCGTGCTTCATAGTCAGTTCCCGGATATGGGTACGGAAATCGGCATTGTCGGAGACCGACTCTGCAAGGATATCTTTTGCACCGTTTAAGGCATCTTCTGCAGTGGAAACTTCTTTTTCCGGATTGATATAGTTTTTGGCTTCTTCTAGAGGAGTCTCTGTCATTTTCTGTAAAAGGATCAGGTTGGCGAGTGGCTCTAATCCTTTTTCCTTTGCGATCGTTGCACGGGTACGGCGCTTCGGACGGTACGGGCGGTACAGATCATCCACGGCTACCTGTGTTTCGGCCGCGAGAATCTGTGCACGCAGTTCCTCCGTCAGTTTTCCCTGTTCTTCAATGGAGGCCAGTACGGTCTGTTTTTTGTCCTCCAGATTTCGCAGATACACCAGACGGTCATAGAGATTTCGTAAAATTTCATCACTCAATGCTCCGGTAGCTTCTTTCCGGTACCGGGCAATAAAAGGAATGGTGCATCCTTCGTCGATCAGTTTTACGGCAGCGGAGGCCTGTTCTTTCCGGATGCCGAGTTCTTCCGCAATTTTTGTATTAATATCCATAAATTTTCCCCTTAATAGTCCTTTCCTGTCAAATAATACTTTCCCTATTATATATGAAATGTTACAATAAAAGCAATCCTAAAAAGAAAGGAAAACGTATTATGGATATGTATGGATCATCTTATCAACCAAATCCGAATCAGCCGTATCGCAGCCGGAGATCTGCACGCATGGAGGCAGCTTCCCTGATACTTGGATCAATTGCATTACTAAGCTGCACCTGTCTGTATCTTGCTGTGCCGTGTGGGGCTCTGGCGGTTATTTTTGCAACACTTTCCCGCGGAGGCATGATGTCTTATACTTCGAAAGCACAGATCGGAATGATTCTGGGGATTATGGCATTGGTTGCGGCTATCGGACTGTACGCATCGGTTCTGGGGTATGCCATCCATCAGTATGGAAGTATCGATGGATTTTTAAAGGCCTATTCTGATATGCAGGGCATGGATTATAATGAACTGATGAAGCAGTTTATGGCAAAATAAAAAGATTGTTGCATCTGCATAGCCATGCTATAATGAGAAAAGCAATCAGTTACAGAAACGGAGTATAAACAAATGAACCTACCTTGCAAAGAATTAAAACGAATCGCAAGAGACAATTTAAATGGAAATTATAAAATACCAATGGGAGCTTTTCTTGCCGCCACACTGATTCCTTTGGCGGTAGAACTCCCATTTTCCATGTTGCAGAAAGATGCACAGCCGCTTCCGGTGACGATCATGTTTTATGTGGCGGAATTTCTGATCACACTTTTAAGCATGGTATTGTCTGTCGGAATCCTTCAGCTTCATCTGTCACTTGCACGGAAAAAAGAAATGACACTTGGCATGGTATTTTATGGATTTAAAAATCACCCGGACCGTTATATCATTGCAGGACTGCTTTTGATTATTGCAACGCTGATCAGCTGTATTCCTGTGATCACAGGTGCTGTGTTATTTTTTGTCCTGGACAAGTCGCCTGCGGCGATTGCAGTACTGGTGATACTTGGTATTGTGAGCACGATTCTGGCAGTTTTCGTGCAGATGTGGTATGCACTGGCATTGTATCTGCTTTTGGATCATCCGCAGATGAAGGCACGCGAATCATTAAAGATCAGCCGTCAGATCATGAAGGGAAATAAAGGAAGATTATTTTATATTTATCTGAGCTTTATCGGATTGCAGATACTGTGTCTGCTGTCTTTAGGCATCGGGTCACTCTGGGTATATCCATACCAGTCACAGACACTGGTTATTTTTTATCTGGATGTGGTCGGGGAGATCCCATCAAACATAAGCTAATGCTCCGGCTGATTGCCGGATATTAGAATATACTATTAGGTAATTGCGAAACTCGCGATGCTCGTTCGCAAACTTGAATCAAAATAGAAACAGAATTGAGCATAGCATGATTTTAATG
>NZ_CVRR01000012.1 GCF_001406815.1 Roseburia faecis
GAGAATGATCGAGTGAAAGATTTGTTTGATATAATAAAGAGTGCTAGGTGAGACTTGTATGGTTTATAGGCATGAGAGCAATTAAAGACAGGAATGAAAAATATGAACATTATTATTTGTGATGACAGGATAGATGACAGAAAAAATCTGTCAGATTTGCTGTCAGACTATGGTGAAAAAAAGAATTATGAGTTTGCTATTACAGAATATGATTCTGGAGAACAGTTATGCGAAGAACAATCGGCTTTGGAAGCGTGTCAGCTATTATTTCTGGACATCAATATGCAGGGGATGGATGGGCTGAAAACAGCTATGAGGATTAAAGAAAAATATCCAAAACTTCCGGTTGTGCTGGTGACGGCATACATGAATTACGCACGAGTAATTGATATCGCATATTTGTATCAGCATTCATTCCGCAATATTCTCTCGGTACCACTTCATTTGGAACATATTCTAATGGAATATCATATAAATCGAATTGGTCACTGGTCAAATCAATATAGTGGCCATTGATTTTATTGAAGTAATGTGTTCCTCCACCATCAACTTTTAATTTGTAAATCGTGCCGTCAAATAGATCATAAACGAGTGATGCAGTTATTGCACATTGTCCGTATGTAGGGTCATTATCATAATCATAATCTTTTTGACAACTTGGGTAAGCCGTTTCTTTACACCAAACATTTAATAAAACATTAAATAGCTGATCAATTGTGCTTATGGTGGGATTATTTCCATCCTGCCTTTGGATATCTAATGTATGTTCTCTTCCATAGTATGAAATAAAACGTCCTGAGTTTGTTGTAAACATGTCAATACCTCCAAATTAGTAAACATAAAACTTCTTTTCAATCAATATTATTTTTCCCAATCCTATAATTTTAGTTATAAAAGCAAATTTTTTCCTAGATGCTATTAAAAGCTCCAAATCAGCTTTATTATCGATTCTAACATCACTTCTCCCAAGACGCCTACTGCTAATAGTAAGAAGCTTGTGAAGCCGATTACAGCTAGTAATCCTGTCTGAAGCCAGTCGCCATAAACAGCTATGAGAAGAATGCTAAAAATGATTACAAACAAGTATACTATTCCGTGTACAATCTCATATAGTGATACCAAAGTCTTAACAATCAGCCAAATAAAAACTAAAACCAATATAATTGGCAATACCAGTAATTTCTTTAACCCTTTAAGTATAATCATAGCTTTTCCTTCCCTTACGTCAATTTCTCTTCTGAAGAAGTCGATATGGAATTATTGATGAAAGCTCTGGCGAATCCGGAAATGCGGGCGTTGCTTAATTCGCTGGCTAAGACAATGAAGTAATGAAAAGTAGTGAGTCTATCTCCATCATGCCTATAGAAATTATTCAATAAAAGCGAGCAAAACATCAATACAATTGTATTGAATCAGCAATGAAATGGCATTATAATGAAGAAAAAAGGAGGTTTCTAAAATGGCAAGTACAATTCAGATCAGGGTAGACGATGACTTAAAAAATAAATCAGATCAGCTTTTTAAAGATCTTGGAACTGATACGACATCAGCAATAAGGATGTTTTTAACGCAGGCGGTTGCATATAATGGATTTCCATTTGAAATAAAACGAACTGTGCATAATCCTTATACATCTATGACAGAAGAAGAGATGCTTCAAAGACTGGAACAATCCAGAGAATCTTCAAAAAAGGGAAATTACCGAAATGCAGATGATGTGATTTCAGATATGAGAGGAAAATATGGATTATAAAGTAGTTGTAACAGCTGAAGCAGAAGAAGACTTGAACCAGTTTATACAGTATCTGCTTTTTGCCAAGAAAAATAAGCAGGCAGCCAAAAATGTGCTTGATGATTTTGAGGATACTATTAAAAAGTTGAAGTATGTAGCGAGTAGTTTGAATGTATGCGACAATCCACGTTTACAGAGCCTTGGATATCGTCGAATAAATTTTCAACAGCACAGATACTTTATGTTGTACAGAATAGAAAATGATGTTGTATATGTGGATGATATTTTCCATGAATTACAAGATTATGAAAACCGAATGATATAAATTGAATATTGGCAGTAAAAAGAGTATTTACCGTAAAACCGTAAATGCTCTTTTTTTGCACCTATTTGGAAAGAATAAATAATATAGCGTCTATAAGGAAGCGTTGGTTTTAATGGAAATGCATTATTGGAAAATCCTCTAATTTCAAAAATAAAAAGTAGTCGAAATTTCCATAGACAAATACACGCTCACGTTGTATATTATAAATATAAATCTAGTCAATTAAATATAGATATCATTTCCACCTCTAAGGGAATGGTAGTCATAGGATTGATGTAGTTAGTATCATTACATACTTCCCCAAATATTAGCTGTAGCTAAAAAGTTGCTAACAAGCTGTACTTATCTAAGGTTTATAGCTGATTACAGTAATTGACTGGATAAAAATTGTGGTCAAGTTGACCACAATACAGGAAAGAGAAGTATTGATGTGATCGGAGAACTTTGCGGAGACAGTGCAAAGCAGGTCCACTAATGAAAATATGCGAACCTTTAGAAATTGTAAAAAAATTAGCACCGTTTAAAGTGCTAATCTTCATAATGATATTTACATGAGTATATAATCAGATTTTGGATGTTATCCATATAGTAAATTAATCTATGCTCATCGGTAATGCGTCTGCTACATGCTTTTCGGTGCTTTAATGGTTCTGGCTTACCAATTCCGGTTAAAAGCCCATTGCGGTCAATATCCTTAATAAGCTCATTGATCCGCTTAACCATTTTTTTATCTTCCCTCTGCCATTCGGTGTATTGCTCCCAAGCAGTAGGAGTAAATACTATATTCATTTATTCGTATGCCTCCAATTCTTCAATGGACTTAGTAACAAAACCACCTGCCTCAGCCTCTGCCATAGATTTATCAAGCATAGCAAGATACTCAGCGTTTCGCTTGGCTTTCATCATTTCGTTGTATTCAGCTTCGGAAAGCATAACAATATTTTCGTTCTTGGGTCTTGATATAATTAATGTTTCACCATTAAAAACCTTATCACATAAACTCTTGAAATTATCTCTAACATCCATGCTCTTTACTGCTAACATATAAAACACTCCTTTCCGTACATAAAAACGTATGGTTTTACGTACTTTAATTATATGCTATTATTATCTCCATGTCAATAAATTTAATGTATTCACTTTCTGGCTACTTTGGATTTTGAATGACAGATATTGAGAAAATGGGCGATAGAAGCAAGTGTCTACAAATTGTCTACTTGTGACCCTTTTTGTAACTGGTTTTGTCAATGCCGATATTAACCAGACCATCAAGTCTTCTTGAGCGCTCCGGTTCTAAATCGTGAAGAGCACGATTGACACAGCGGCCTACAGTTTCCCAGTCCACTCTCATGAAGTATGATGTGGTACTTCTTGGAAGATAGGATGCAAACCATGCAACGGTAAGGTCGAAATCCTTGATAAATCTACTACCTGGATATGCCCATGGAACTTCGGCAACATATACCCCATGTTCAAGGCAGATGATACGATGCGTCTGGTATTCAACTTCGACCAGAATACCACCCCAGTCCAGCCCCCTCCAAGTGGTTGGTCTGCTGGAATGTTTGTCATAAGCAGGACATGACTTGTGACAGAAAGGGCAGTCATTCTCATGCCATTTATTAGGTCTGGATTTGATACGGATGTGTTTCACGCCATCCTCATCAGAGTAAAGATTAAAATTTTCTATCAAGAGAATAAAGTATTGACAAAATTTTGTGGGGTGGGGTAGGATGATGGTAAAAAATTCCAAAACATAACGCATTGGCGCTTTTCGCAGAAAGAAGAAAAATAAACATGAAAAAGAGAAAGAACTTGGGAAAAAAGTTAGTAACAATGTTAGTGTCTGTAGGCTTTTTTGCAGTTTTGATTACAGTCTTTAATTTAATGGCATTACAAGCTATTCGAGAAAAGAATAATGTGCTTATAGAACAGTTTGAACAATATGAAGAAGCAGTGAAAAATAATGATACCGCGGTTTTTGAAACAGCAAAAGGAGAAGTGGCAGAAGCCATCAGACATAGCAACTACAGAATAAATGGAAGCATCATTTTTGATCTTGCACTTGTGGTAGCTAATATTATTGTAATCGTACTTCTTTCGATTGTTATTAATAAGTCCATTGTTCGTCCAGCAAAAAGAGCAAAGAATGATTTGGATGATATCATTTTAGGTATAGAATCAGGACAGGGTAATCTTACGTTAAGAGTATTTGATGAAACCAGTGATGAAATTGGTCAGCTTGCAAATGGTGTCAACCATTTTATTGAAACATTACAAAATCTTATGGTAAAGATTCAGAGTGTATCAAAAGATATGAAAAAATCTTCCTATCTTGTACAAAATGAGGCGGAATCTTCAAATATGAGTGCATCCAATGTGAGTGCAACATCGGAAGAACTTGCAGCATCCATGGAAGAGGTATCTGCTTCTCTATCTGATTTAGCCCAAGGATGTAATAATCTGCTAGAGAAAATGGCAGGCATGAATGAGGATGCTAAGAACTCTGCAATGAAGTTGCATGAAGTGAAGCTTACTGCAGAAAATAGCTATAAAGAAGCGATTGCATCAAAAGAAAAAACAGTAGAAACATTTGATGGCATTCAAAAGGATGTCGCGGAGGCAGTAGAAGCATCTAAGTCTGTAAATGAAATTGCAAAACTTACAGAAAATATCTTAAATATCGCAGCACAGACAAATCTTCTAGCACTTAATGCATCGATTGAAGCAGCAAGAGCAGGGGAAGCAGGCAGGGGCTTTGCCGTTGTTGCAGATGAAATCAGACAGCTTGCAGATAGTTCACGTGAGACAGCAAACAATATTCAGGAAATCAGTGGAAAAGTTATTGAGGCAGTAAACAATCTGTCTGGAAATGCAACGGAAATGATTCGTTTTGTAGATGAAAAGGTAGCACTTGATTATGACAAATTTGTAAAAATTATTGGAAATTATGATGCTGATTCTGATCAGGCAAGTAATACATTTAACGAGTTTGCAGTTAAGTCAAAAGATAGCTTAGGTACAATGAATGATATGAATGAAGGTATCAATAACATTTCTATAGCGATTGAAGAATCTGCAAAAGGTGTTACAAACGTAGCACAAGAGATATCACAACTTGTAACAGCAATTTCAGCAATTACAGTGCAGGCGGACGAAAATAAGAACCTTTCGGAAGATTTATCGGATGAAGTAGCAAAATTTGAAAAAGTTTAACTAACAGATTTTTATTATGAGAAAAACTGTATTAGGTAAATAACCCGCACTAACTAAAAATGAATGCCAGAATAAGCACAAAGGCATAGCCCCATTACGGGTTCTATGCCTTTGCGTTTTCCGGAAGCAGCATCCGGTCGTCGATATAGTAATCACAGGAAATCTTCCGGCTGTTGTGTCCATAGAATTCGATGATTTCCGGAAGATTGTCATTAACTGCATCAAATTCAAAATAATTCTGTTCCCGGCACCATTCGACAGCTTTTGACAGGGCTTCCCCCGCACGGCAAGTCCAGAGAATGAGTTTATTGCCATTACGTTTCCATTCCTGGAGATATTCAATGAGTGCCAGGTTTGGCTGATCAAGCTCCGGCCATTTGCTGTAGCAGAGAGTGCCATCGTAGCTGAAAGTAAATCTGTAATTTGTCAAATGTATATCCTTCAAAAACGCTTTGGAATCTCAACTCACAGCAGCAATGTTGAATCAGTCCTGCTCCAGCTTTACCGGCTCACCTGTGTCTGCCTCAAATTCCTCTAGCTGCTTAAGCCAATATTCCTTATCTTTATTTGTTATCATTCTTATGACTTTACATGGATTTCCTGCCGCTATCACACTATCCGGAATATCCTTTGTGACAACCGACCCTGAGCCTATGACAACATTTGAACCTATGGTCACACCCGGATTGATGACCGTATTGCCACCGATCCATACATTATCGCCTATTGTAACCGGCTTGCCAAGCTCCACACCGGTATTTCTGATCATCGCATCTATCGGATGACATGCACAGTATATATTGACCCTTGGTCCCAGAAATGCATGATCTCCAATGATGACATCACACTGATCCAGAACTATCAGCCCTGTATTTGCATAGAAATAATCTCCCACGTGTATATTGGTTCCATAGTCACAATAAAAAGGTGGCTCTATATAACACTCCTTTCCCATGTGTGCAAATAATTTTCCAAGATATTCTTCGGTTCTTGTCATAGTCTCAGACCTCGAAGCACTGTTGAACTTATCTACCAGATCCTTCGCCTTACCCTCCGGATCCCAATCCACACATCTGTATAATTTACTTGCTTTCATTCTTCCAAGCATTTTCTCTACTCTATCCATAGCATTTTCTCCTTGCATTTATAATATTTACTCATCATGTTTATAATTGACTAAAGGATACCATTGTTTATGTCTATAATCAACTACTAGCAACAGAAAAATGGACTGTGAAAATAGGCCCATTTTTATCTATCTTTTATTAATACACATAAAGGTACATTCCAAACCAATGCAGCGCAGCCCCCAGCATCACAAAGATATCTGATAAAGGAAATGGCAAAGAAGCAAGGTGTAACGGAAGAACTGAAAGCAACGGATATGATGAGATGGATAGGATTGATGAATAACATTCGAGCCTGTGCCGATGAGATTGTATTGAATGATATTGTGTATTCCTAACGGATACCAACCGAAGAAGAATTGCTGTCAAACCGATGGCAGTTTTTCATTTTCGGCAAGTATTCAAGAAGTCATTAAGTTGCGAGTATAATCGAAGTGGTAGAAAAGTTACCTATTATATCGGTTGTAACTTTTTTATGAACTCTATTGACAAGAAAACTTGGTATGTGTATAATATAAAATATGCAAAGAAAACTTGGCATGGAGGCGTTTTTATGAAAAAGGACGAAATCTTAAATGCAAGCAGAAAAGAACATCGCAATAAGGACTTGGCTGAAATGGAAGTGGTATATCAAGCCGGAAGTCACGCAAGCAGAGTTGGTGCTTTAGTGTGTTGTTTGCTTTCGCTGTTATCTTCTATGCTTGCTCATACTATGATTTACAGTCCGTGGGTTATATACTTCAGCATTATTGCAACACAATGGTTAGTTCGTTTTATCAAAATGAAGCGAAAGAGTGATTTGGTCTTGACCGTTCTGTTTTTTGTGCTTTCCATTTTGGCATTTGTTGGATTTGTTAGCCACCTTTTAGAGGTGAGAATATGAAAGAACAATTACAACTGAAAAATCACTTAAAGGAAGTTCGCACAGAAGCAAATCTTTCTCAAGCTCAGCTTGCAGAAATGGTAGGGGTATCAAGAAATACCATTAGTTCTATTGAAACAGGACAGTTTAATCCAACTGCAAAATTGGCTCTAATTCTTTGTATTGCATTGGACAAAAAATTTGAGGAACTATTCTATTTTTAGGAGGTCATTATGGAAAATATTATAATGTTGATTTTGGGAGTGTTCATATCTGTTGTGGGAATTGTAAATATCAAAGGCAATATCAGCACAATTCACTCTTATAACAGGCGAAAAGTAAAGGAAGAAGATATACCAAAGTATGGAAAAACAGTCGGCACAGGAACGCTGATTATAGGAATATAATAATCCAAAGCACGAAAAATTTGCAGAAGTTATTAAGAAGCTAAAAAACGAGGAATCAGTTTCTACAGAAGTTCAAGCGGCTATTGATGAATTTGACTGGGAATAAAAATTCTTATTTACAGAACGGATGCGCATGGCAAGATTATCCCGTGCGCGATTCATAAGGAGGGTGATTTTTTTGAAAAATGAAATTGTTTTATTTACAGATGGCGATATAAATATTGAAGTTGAGCTAAGTCCAGAATTAGAAACAGTTTGGCTAACACAGAAACAAATGGGAGAAGTGTTTGAAGTAAAACAGGCAACGTTAAGTGAACATATCAATAATATTATATCGTCAGGCGAGTTGGATGAGACTTCTATCGGTTTTTCCGATAAAAGTTCCGGAGGACGAAAACCTAAGATATATAATCTTGATATGATATTATCTGTGGGATATCGTGTTAATTCAAAACGAGGCATCGCATTTCGTAGATGGGCTAATTCTGTTTTAAAGAAATATGTGATTCAAGGTTATGCTATTAATGAAAAACGCTTGCAAGCGCTTGAAAGAACTGTTGATATTCAAACAAAGATGCTTGCAAGCACATTGGAGGTTGAAGAATCAGACATTTTAAAGGCTGTTACCTCGTATACAGATGCATTAATGCTTTTAGACCAATATGATCATCAATCTCTTAAAAAACCAGTGGGAAACAGGCCTATATATAAAATAACATATGAGGAATGTAAAAAAATGGTTTCACACATGGAGGATTCATTTAAATCGGATGTATTCGGTGTGGAGAAAGAAAATGGTAAAGTTGAGGGTATTTTGGCAGCAGTTTATCAGAGTGTGTTTGGTGGAGATGTATATCCGTCATTAGAGGAAAAAGCTGCTAATTTATTATATTTTATGATTAAGGATCATCCATATGCAGATGGATGTAAGCGAATTGCAGCATCGTTATTTTTGGAATTCCTTGCTCGGAATAATGCTTTATATAGAGATGATAATAAGATAATCAGTGATGGAGCATTGGTTGCGATTACGCTTATGATTGCAGAGTCAAGACCAGAAGAAAAAGATATAATGGTGAATCTTGTAATGAATTTTTTGACAATGTAGTTAGTTCGTGAAATTTATTATTTAATGAAATTGGTAAATCGCAAGTTGTTTAACGGAGAATGTATGAAGAAGGGAATAACGTTTATTGTTTTTCAGTGCTAATAATTGCTGCTTTATATGTGTTGTATTGTCTTAATTATATTCCACATAAAAAATATACAAATGCAGATTTCAATATAGAAGCTTACAAGAGCAATATTGATAAAGACAATGATGGTATAGATGACCAAACAGATATATTAAATAATGCAAATAATTACATAAAAACTAATCCAAAATATAAAAGCAAATATTACAACACAGGTTATCCAAATGATGAATATGGGGTTTGTACTGATGTAGTAGCTTTTGCTTTAAAAGATGCAGGATATGATTTGATGGTATTAGTAAATGAGGATATAAAAAACAATAAAGAATTATATGATATAGATGCCGTTGATAAAAATATAGATTTTAGAAGAGTTAAAAACTTAAAAGTATATTTCGATAATAATGCAATAAGTCTTACTACAGAAATAAATGAAATAGAAGAATGGCAAGGTGGAGATATTGTTGTATTTAAAAAACATATCGGAATTATATCTGACAAGAGAAATCGAAAAGGTATATGTTTTGTTATCCATCATGCAAATCCATATCAAATATATTATGAAGAGGATATACTGGAACATCGTGATGATATCATAGGACATTATAGAATCAGTTAAACAACTTCAAGTTTGCCAACTTTCCCTTTGAGAAAGAAGTGCTGAAAAAAGCCGGGAAAAAGGATATAATCACCATCAGTATAGAGGAGGAATAGACCATGGAAGAGAGAAAACTGACCTGTATTGGCTGCCCCATGGGATGTCAGCTTCAGGTCATAATAAAGGATGGGATAGTGGAAAAAGTTACGGGAAATACCTGTAAAAGAGGAGCAGATTATGGAAAGAAAGAGGTGACCGATCCAACCAGGATCGTGACCAGCACGGTACGTGTCCAGGGAGGAACACTTCCTGTGGTATCCGTAAAAACCCGGGGCGATATACCAAAGAGTTCTGTGATGGATTGCGTTTTGGCAGAGTCCTATGTAAAATAATCGGACAAGGATGAAAAGAAAAAGGAGATTCTTATGGGAACAAATGAAAAAAAAATGACCACTGGATCACCTGGAAAACTGATCATTACTTTTGCCATACCACTGATGCTTGGAAATATCTTACAGCAGTTTTATACGATGGCAGATACCATGATCGTCGGACAGGTGGTAGGGGTTGAAGCACTGGCGGCAGTAGGCGCCGGAGACTGGCTGGTATGGCTGGTGTTCGGTATCATGACAGGTATCACACAGGGTTTTTCTATTCTGGTAGCTCAGTTTTATGGAGCAAGGGAAAAAGAAAATCTGAAATGCGCGGTGGCGAAAAGCTATATCATGACAGCACTGCTTTCTGTGATTGTACTTGCGGTAAGTGAAGGGGCAGTTTATCATGTTCTTTTGTTTTTACAGACACCGGATAATGTCATTGACCTGACAATGCTATATCTTCGGCTGATCTTTGCCGGAATTCCGATCATAGCGGCTTATAATATATTTGCAGCGATTCTTCGAGCACTGGGTAACAGCAGATCTCCACTGATAGCAATGACCATAGCAGCGTTGATCAATGTGGGACTGGACCTGTTATTTGTGGCAGTTTTTGGCTGGGGTGTAGCCGGAGCAGCAGTGGCGACAGTCATCGCACAGGGATTTTCAGCCCTGTACTGTCTGATGGTGTTACGGAAAATTCCGGATATCCGACTGGAAAAACAGGACTTCTATAGACAGCCGGCAATGAGTCTGCGGCTTTTGAAAGTGGCGACTCCTCTTGCAATCCAGAATGTGATCATCTCTGTAGGGGGGCTTACAGTACAGTATGTAGTCAATGGATTTGGATTCCTGTTTGTGGCTGGATTTACAGCATCAAACAAATTATATGGAGTTTTAGAGATGGCTGCCGTTTCATACGGATATGCAATTACAACCTATGTAGGCCAGAATCTTGGTGCAAAGAAATATCAGAGAATCCGGAAAGGTGTGCATAGCGGAACTTATATGGCATTGCTTACTTCTGTTGTGATCTCAGGTGTGATGGTGTTATTCGGACGCAATATATTGTCACTGTTTGTATCCGGCGAACCGGAACAGATCCGACAGGTGTTAGACATTGCATATAAATATTTGTTTATTATGGCAATTTTTCTATGGGTACTGTATCTGCTGTATGTATATCGTTCGGCGATTCAGGGTCTGGGTAATACCCTGATTCCCCTCGCCAGTGGCATTGCAGAATTTGTGATGCGTGTCAGTGTTGCATTATTGTTACCAAAACTGATCGGTGAAGACGGAATTTTTTATGCGGAAATTTGTGCCTGGACCAGCGCAGCTGTTTTATTATTTATAAGTTATATGATTATTATACGAAAATACAAAGATTCATCGGATTCATCGGAACTCCCGGCAAAAGGCTTATAAAGATGCGCTGGCAGTGGTAAAATATATTTCATAGGATGAATGCGAAGAAAAACTTCTTGCAAATCAGCAGGTAATTAAGACGCCGATTGTCAGAAATGGTAAGCAGGCTACAGTGGGATATGAACCAACGGTTTGGAAAAGTTGGTCATAAGATTATGAACAGATTAAAAGTATTTTGGCACAGTTTGCTTTTGTTTATTGGAAGATGTGGATAGATTTTGAAATATACAAAATGTAAAATATGATAATCTGATGCGATTAATTAGTGCTATTGCAAGGGATAATCAGAATACTATGGGGGTAGAAGATGAAAATTTACGTAGATGCATCTGCAAGGTGTGATGGAGACGGTTCCGAATTTAGGCCTTTTAAAAGAATTAATGAAGCGGCAAAGATTGCGGTTGCAGGAGATGAAGTCTTAGTAAAACCGGGTATTTACAGAGAGTATGTAAATCCCGTAAACAGTGGAACAAAAGAAGCGCCTATTGTTTATAGGTCGGTGGAACCCTTAAAAGCAATTATTTCCGGTGCGGAAGAAGTTGACGCTTGGAAACTTTATAAAGGTGATGTGTGGGTGACCAGAATCAATAATGGCGTGTTTAATGGTTATAACCCATATACAACACCGGTTTATGGGGATTGGTATTTTGCCAAGGATGAAAAACATACAGGCTGTGTTTATCTGAATGACAAGGCAATGTACGAAGTGGATTCTATAGAAGCTTGTGAAAAAGCGGAAGTATATAAGCCGTCGTGGGAACAAGAGTGGAGCGTTTATAAATGGTATGCCTATGTGGAAGGTGATGAAACCGTTATATACGCTAATTTTAGAGGAAAAGATCCGCGAAAAGAAAAGGTAGAGATTAATGTGCGAAGAGAATGTTTTATGCCAAAGAAAGAGCATGTTGATTTCATTACCTTAAGTGGCTTCTTTGTAGAAAAGGCAGCTACTACATGGGCACCTCCGGCAGCGTTCCAGGATGGTATGATAAGCCCACACTGGTCATATGGCTGGATAATCGAAGACTGTGAAATTACAAACAGTAAATGTTGCGGTATTTCTCTTGGAAAATATTACGATGATGAGAATGACCATTATTTTACAAGAAAGCATATAAAAAGTCCTACACAGATGGAGAGAGATGCTGTGTGCCGCGGACAGTATCATGGTTGGCTGAAGGAAGAGATTGGCTCTCATACTGTAAGAAGATGCAATATTCATGATTGTCAGCAGACCGGAATTGTAGGAAGAATGGGCTGTGTTTTCTCAACTATCGAAGATAATCATATTCATCATATTAACAATATGATGGAGCTGGGGGGTGCGGAAATCTCAGGAATTAAACTTCATGCGGCAATTGATGTGTTGATCAGAAGAAATCATATTCATCATAACACCATGGGTATTTGGCTTGACTGGGAAGCGCAGGGAGCTCGAATTACACAAAATCTGTTACATGATAATGATGTTCCGGAAGGTTCTATTAAGTTAGAAGGCGGTATGGAAAGCCAGGATATCTTTATCGAAGTAGGTCATGGACCGACTTTGATTGATAATAATATTTTGTTGTCTAGATATGGTCTCCGTCTTGCAACAGAAGGTGTGGCGGTTGTACATAATCTTATTCTTGGTTCCACCACAGTGGTTGGAGCCGGAACAGATTGGGAAGTGGATGGAAGAAGTCAGCGTCGTTACACACCATATCACATCAGACATAGGACAGAAGTTGCTGGGATGATGACCATTCTTCATGGTGATAATAGATTCTATAACAATATATTTGTACAGTATTATCCGGTTGATAATAATGAATCAAAGGAATCTCCGTATTATCAGGTTGTAGGCAATCATGTGTGGGATGAATACCCGACATATGATGAATGGATTGCTAGATTTGATATGGATGTAGAGAAACCGGATATGGATAAGCTGGCGGTGCCGCATTTTGATCATCTGCCAATCTGGGCAAATGGTAATGCATACCTTATGGGTGCTAAAGCATGGAAAAAAGAAACAGATAAGTTTGTAGATGCCGATACGGAAGTTACAGTAGAGCTTGTGGAAAAAGATGGATTCTATGAGCTGGAAACAAATATCTACGAAATACTCGGAGATTATTCTAATGGTATTATAACAAGTGACATTTTGGGTAAAGCTTTTGAGCCGGAACAGCGTTTTGAGGAAAGAGACGAATCGGATATTATCTTTAATGTGGATTTTTATGGAAATCACAGAGGAGTATCTACTATTCCAGGACCTTTGGCGAAGTAATGACTATAAAGATTTGAAAAAATTAGAGTCCTATATTGATTATTAAAAATGAAGTACCCGCTTTCATTAGCAAAATAATAGTCTAATGAAAGAGGGTATATTTGTGATTAAAAGAATTTATAAGGATTTTATCATTGCATTTTTAAATTCTCGCGGTGAAATACCTTTTACTTTTTTGAAGGAGCGGTTAAAGGAAGAAACACTGTTAAATCCACATTCAAAAGCAATATCGATATATTTCTTGTTTTCAGTCATAAACATGGATTTTGCCAATCGGATTCTTTCTTTAGAGAATTTCAAAGGGATGATATAAATAAAGTTGCAGATATATGGTTGGATACAAATATAAAGGCACATAATTTTATCCCCGCCGAATACTGGAAAAGCAATTTCAGATCAGTAAAAGAAGCGTTGTTACTAGCAGAGGTTTATGTGTATGAGTATGATACAGAAATACAGGGTTTTATAGGGTTAAATGATGAATATGTTGAGGGCATTTTTGTTTCTGGTGAAATGCAATCGCAGGGTATAGGTAAAATTCTGCTGAATTATGCAAAGGATAAAAGGAATAAGTTGCACTTGAACGTATACCAAAAGAACGCACGGGCAATATCTTTTTATAAGAGAGAAGGATTTGAGATTCAGCATAGTGGCTTAGATGAGGCTACCGGAGAAAAAGATTATGTAATGACATGGCAATACAAATAGAAATTCCAGTTGTGCGCCCAGCTAAGGGTGTGTAGTCAAGCCGGTGGAATTCCGGTTTATCCAAGGTTTAGCCAACCAGATAATAGCGAGTCTTGGGATGATGCCGGTAACGGCATCTGACAAGCGTAGACAGCAAGAAAGCAGGGTTGAATAGTGATTGAGCTTCGAAACGTTAACTTCAGTCGGTCGACGTCTTAACTGGTGCGGAAGACAATATCATGTAATGCGATATGGCGAGTGTTATGTGGCACTGCGGAGTCAGAGAACCAATCATGTTTTACATTATGAATACACATCAACTGGGGAGAACCTGCCATTTCTCGAAGAAGAGTATGAAATTGCAACTGAAAACGGAGTATTTCAAATGAATGGTAGGTGGTCGGACAATCCCATAGTACTGTAGAAATCGGGCAATGCCGATGGAGGGAAGGGGATTGCATAGTAAAGGTCTTACTGAGGACACATTATCCGTACTCAGGGACGGAGGAAATAATGGAAACGAAATTAGTGAGAATAGCTGAGATATCGGCAACATCAAAACATCCTATATTTACATCAGTGTACCACTTGATAAATGAAGATATGCTAAAGCAATGCCATAAGGAATTAGATGGGAACAAAGCAGTCGGAATTGACAAGGTAACTAAGGATGAGTATGGGAAGAACCTTGATAGAAATATCAAGGAACTGGTACAGAGGTTGAAAAACAAATCCTTTAAGCCACTTCCGTCACTGAGGGTATATATACCTAAAGGAAATGGAAAGAAGCGACCATTAGGGATTGCTTCCTATGAAGATAAGATTGTACAAATGGCAGTGAAGAAAATACTGGGAGCTATTTATGAACCGAGATTCCTAAACTGCATGTATGGATTCAGACCGAATAGGGGGTGTCACGAAGCAATAAAAGAAGTATACCAACGGATAAGCTATGGAAAAATCAGCTATATCGTAGATGCCGATATCAAAGGTTTCTTTGACCATATCGACCATGATTGGATGATGAAGTTCCTTGAATGGAATATACAGGATAAGAACTTATTGTGGCTAATACGTAAATACCTTAAAGCAGGAATAATGGAGCAAGGAAAATTCGAGCCAACAGAGGAAGGTTCGGCACAAGGCTCAGTAATGAGTCCGATGCTTGCAAATATATACATGCATCATGTGCTGACGCTGTGGTTTAAGCTGGTGGTGCAAAGGGAAATGCAGGGAGAGTGTTTTCTCGTCAACTTTGCGGATGATTTTGTTGCAGGATTTCAATATAAGTCAGAAGCTGAAAGATACTATAAAGAGTTAAAGGAACGAATGGAAAAGTTTGGACTGGAGCTGGAAAGTAGTAAAAGCAGACTGATTGAATTTGGGAGATTTGCAGAGCAGAATCGTAGAGCAAGAGGAGAATGTAAGCCTGAAACATTTGATTTTCTGGGATTTACCTTCTACTGTAGCAAAACTCGAAAGGGAGGTTTCGTGCCAAAGGTACAGACTTCAAGAAAGAAGTTTGAGCTAAAGGTTAGAGCATACAAGAACTGGATTTACGATAATCGAAATCGACCAATGCGAGAAATAATTAAAGAGTTGAACGTAAAGCTAATTGGACACTATCGATATTATGGTGTTACATGGAATTTTCGGAAGATAACAACATTCCTGCATAGAGTACAACAGTTTCTATTCAAAGCCATGAATCGGAGAGGTTGTAGACGGGCATACACATGGAATGGATTTGTGGAAATGCTCAAGTATTACCCATTAGCAAAACCTAAAACGTACTATTGTTTATATTGAAGCGAATGTTACTATGAGGAGCCGTATGCGGGAAAGCCGCACGTACGGATCTGTGAGGGGCTAAGATTGAGAGGTCTTAGTCTACTCGACTATTGGGAAGGCGCAGAGAACGAAAAATCGATATTTGTGGAGGTAAAGAGTGTATGAAAAAGGAACTGCGTATTCTGGTTATTTTAATTGCTGTGTTATTGGTAGGAACAGTAGGTTACTATTTCATGCCAAAGAAATTCGGTAAGAATGTAAATCCTTCTGAGGTAGACCATATAAATGTGTTCGATGGAAATACAGGAACTGGTTTTACTATCACCGATTCAGAAGATATCGAATATATAGTGGCGAATATTCAAGGTATTTCAATGAAAAGAGATGGCATTTCACTTGGAAGAACAGGATACAGTTTTAAAATTAGTTATATAAACAGCAACGATAAAGATATCATACCTGTATTTATTCTCAATAGTGATAATACAATTTGTAAAGATCCATTTTTCTATAGATGTGATGGTGGATTATGCTTTGATTACTTAAAAGCATGTGAAGAGAAATATAGAACTAATGTAACAGAATCTATAGAAGAAAAATAACTTATTGCTGATAAATGTTTTGATGGGGCGATGGTTTTTACATTGATAATAATGGTAATTATTTTATTGGTTTTGATACCTGTAGGAATTGTTGTAGATAAAAAGATTGAAGCTTATTTTGAAAATAAAAGAGAACCTTAAATTCAAGCTTGTAGAATTAAGAAAATCGGAAGTTGGAGGATACACGCATGAAAATTGTAATCATTAATGGAAGTGCCAGAAAAGGAAACACGCTGACAGCAATCAATGCATTTATAAAAGGAGCATCAGAAAAGAATGAAATTGAAATCATTGAACCTGACAAACTCAACATTGCACCATGCAAGGGATGTGGTGTCTGTCAATGCTCTAAGGGATGCGTCGATAAGGATGATACAAATCCTACAATTGATAAAATTGCTGCCGCAGATATGATTCTTTTTGCTACACCAGTTTATTGGTGGGGAATGTCAGCACAATTGAAACTTATCATTGATAAGTGCTACTGCCGTGGATTGCAGTTAAAAAATAAAAAAGTTGGCACGATTGTTGTAGGCGGTTCTCCAGTAGACAGTATCCAGTATGAGCTGATTGATAAGCAGTTTGACTGTATGGCAAAATATCTTTCATGGGATATGCTTTTCAAAAAATCATATTACGCAACAGCTAGAGATGAACTTGAAAAAAACAAGGATTCCATGAACGAACTTGAGGGGATCGGAAAAAATTTATAAAGCACGTTCCAAATTCCAGCTCTACAAGCAGTCCTTCATCTCTATTGATTCAAAGAACACAGGAAAGTGAAGCGTAATTTTAACTATGAAAAAGAGTCTGAGAATGACAGAGGGAAGTATCTCCCAAAAGATCATTTTTTTTGCAATTCCATTGTTTCTGGGAAATCTGTTCCAGCAATTGTATAATACTGCTGATTCCCTGATCGTAGGAAATTTTCTAGGAAGTAATGCACTGGCGGCAGTCAGTTCATCTGGAAATCTGATTTTTCTGATGGTAGGTTTTATTAACGGCATTGCCATGGGTGCAGGTGTTGTTATTGCACGATATTACGGAGCCAAAAAAAGAGACTGCCTGAAAAAGGCAATCCATACAACGGTTGCATTTGGACTTGTGGCCGGTGCTGTGCTGACAGTTTTGGGAATGTTTCTGGCACCAAAGATCCTGGTATTGATGGGAACTCCTGCGGACGTGCTCCCGGAATCTATTGTGTATTTCCGTACATATTTTGCAGGGTCTATGGGTGTTGTCATGTACAATATCTTTGTTGGAGTTCTGCAGTCGGTCGGTGATGGACGCCATCCTCTGATATATCTGATTATTTCTTCCTGTGTCAATGTCGTTCTGGATATTTTCTTTATCGCAGGTCTTGGCATGGGAGTCGGATCAGCAGCACTTGCAACCGCAATTTCACAGTTTGTCAGTGCACTGCTCTGTATGGTTCATCTGCTGCGTGTGGAAGAAGAATATCGTCTGGAATTGCGAGAGATTCGTTTTGACAGTTCTATGCTGAAGCAGATCATCCAGAATGGTGTACCATCCGGTTTTCAGAATTCAGTGATCGCGATCGCGAACGTCTTTGTACAGTCAAATATAAATGCATTTGGAAAAATGGCGATGGCAGGATGTGGTTCCTACTCCAAGATAGAGGGATTCGCCTTTTTGCCGGTGACCTGTTTTACAATGGCTCTGACAACCTTTGTCAGTCAGAATCTGGGTGCAAAACAGTATGACCGGGCGAAAAAGGGAGCAAGATTTGGAGTTCTCTGCTCGATTACTATTGCAGAGTTGATCGGTATTATCATATATGTGGCAGCACCGGTACTGATCACAGCGTTTAACAGAGATCCTGATGTTGTACATTATGGAGTCATGCAGTCCAGAACAATTGCGTTATTTTATTGTCTGCTGGCGTTTTCTCATTGCATCGCAGCAATACTTCGTGGATCAGGTAACGCATCCGTTCCGATGATCGTTATGCTCTGTGACTGGTGTTTGTTTCGCGTAAGCTACATTACTGTGGCAGTTCGTATTCTCCCGGATATACGAGTGATTTTCTGGGCATACCCATTGACTTGGGGTATCAGCTCCGTGATTTTTCTGTATCTGTTCTTACGTGGAAAATGGGTTTACGGATTCGAGAAATCCTAATCGCTATACCGAATAATCGCACAAAATTTTCTTTACATTTTCGATTTTTACAGGCTTTGCAAGGTGAGCATTCATTCCCGCTGCCAGACACTTTTCTTTACTATATCTGGTGCGGGAGCAAGTTTAAACAGCAATCAGACCTTTTACAATCGCCATTCCAAGTCCAATTTTTTCCTTTTTGAATTCATCACTTGACATTGTATCAAAGACTACCTGCTTTTCTATGAAAAGATAGTTAATTGGTTATCAACTGCATAGAAATGTTAAAATACACATAAAATAGTAATGTATATTGATTAAATAAATCCTAGATGATATAATTTAATTACTAAAAAGTGTGTAAATTTACAAAAACAAGGAGTTGAAATCATGGAGATTAAAAGAGATGCATACCTTGAACAGTTAAAGATAAGAAAAGATAATGGGATGATAAAGATTATCACGGGAATCAGGAGATGTGGGAAATCATTCCTGTTATTTGTATTGTTTAAGAAATATTTATTGGAGAGTGGTGTAGATAATGACCATATCATTGAGATTGCTTTGGATGGCATTGAAAATGAGGAGCTGAGAGATCCAAAGAAGTGTTACCAGCATATTAAAGAGCGGGTGGAAGATGACCAGAAATATTATCTGCTTTTGGACGAAGTACAATTTATGTCACGATTTGAGGAAGTGCTGAATAGCCTGCTTCGAATCAGCAATATTGATGTATATGTGACTGGAAGCAACTCTAAGTTTTTATCCAGCGATATTGTAACTGAATTTAGAGGCAGAGGAGATGAGATAAGAATATATCCGTTGTCCTTCGCAGAGTTCTATGCGGCTTTCGATGGAGATTATGATGATGCTTGGGAGGAATATATGATATATGGTGGTTTACCACAGGTGCTACAGTTTTCTGTGGAACGCCAAAAGGCTGAGTATCTAAAAAACATTTTCACAAATGTTTATATTAAGGATGTTGTAGAACGAAACAAGCTGCGAAATGTTGATGAGATTGATACTTTAGTAGATATCCTTGCTTCTGCGATAGGAGCTCCTACTAACCCAACTAAAATATCAAATACGTTTAAAAGTGAACGAGGCATCAATTACAGCAATAAGACCATATCCAACCATATAGATTATCTTGTGGAGGCATTTTTGATTTCTAAAGCTGACAGATATGATATTAAAGGTAGAAAATATGTGGGAGCAAATCTGAAATACTATTTTTCAGATGTGGGACTTAGAAATGCAAGATTGAATTTTAGACAGCAGGAACCTACTCATATCATGGAAAATATTGTTTACAATGAGCTGCTTATCAGAGGTTATAATGTGGATGTTGGTATTGTAGAGGCGTATGCGAAAAATGATGAAGGAAAAACAACTCGAAAGCAGTTTGAAGTTGATTTTGTGGTCAATCAGGGGAGTCAGAGATATTATATTCAGGTGGCTTATGATATGACCTCTGAGGAAAAGCAGAAGCAGGAATTTAATTCATTTAGAAATATCCCTGATTCATTTAAAAAGATCGTGGTAGTAAACGGAACAAAAAAGCCTTGGAGAAATGAGGAAGGCTTTGTAATCATGGGAATGAAGTATTTTCTGCTCAATGCGGATAGTTTGGAGTTTTAGAAATATTGCTGGGATATCGCCAATGAAAAGTAATTATAGATAGTTTACTTGACTTTGCAAGTGAAATTAAGCAAAAAGAGATAGACCGCGTAGTATTCAAAACGGAGCAGCTTCACAGATTTTTCCCTGTCAGTTACACAGCAGAGCAGATGAGGCGTGAAATTTTGGAAATGTTGAAATTAAATATGAACAAATATTGGGATGAATAAAGCAGCTACCGAAACACTATTTCCGGATATTTCGATTAATCTTCTCAAACTCCCTTCCTCCCAGGGTATTGTGGGTGAGAAGTCTTTTGTTGCTTCCCGCTGATGCATTTTTCCGGTATTGTCCAGGGGTACAGCCGTTATGCTGACGGAACTGTCTGCAGAAATGCTCTACATTATTATAACCACATTGCTCGGAAATGTCGCGGATGGAGTATTCGCTGTACTCTAATAAATCCTGTGCACGGCGCAGACGTCCTTCGATGACATTGTCCATGCAGGAGGAGCCAAATTGGCGGTGATAGAGAGCCTGAAGATGACTGGGACTTAAGTGAAGCTTCGCAGCCATCATGTTTATATTCCATGGAAGCTGAGGATTATTGTAGATCATCTTATGCAATGCAATCAGCTCATGATCGTGAATACCCGGGGACTCATTCTGGATTCCTTCTCTTAATTTGGAGAACAGAACCCGCAGCAGGTGAGTAATGTTTGCTTCGCTTTCAGAGGAGAAAAAGGCGGACTCCCAGGTTAGTAATTTAAAAAGCTGATGACAGTATTCCGGATCTGTTACGGGAAATGGGGTGTTTGTTAACGGAAACAGCTTCACGAAGGAGTGATCGGAACGAAAACGAATCCAGTCATTCCGGTATTCTTCACCGGCAGCACGGTAATAAATCCTGCTTCCTGGTGTATACAGAATAGCAGAATTGGCGGCTGTCCGCATTAGTCTTCCGTCTATGAGCAGCTCCGAGGGAGAGTCGAAAAGAAGCAGAAGATAGCCTGTAAAGCCATTCGGAACATCATATATAAAATCTGAGGGGTGAACGGCACTGTAGCCGACAAATTCAATTTCAGTCATCTGGAATCTCCGTTCTGATACATCAGAGGATATATCAATTTTCTTATAGTATAAATCATTGGAAACTTTAGATCAATGCGATAGTATCAGATTAATATGGTAATCGTCATCAGAGAGCTGCGGATCGTGCAGCGGTCAGACATCTGATGCGTGACTGCATAGGAACATGATTTAGAAGAAGGAGATACATGCATGGTAAATTTGGGTGGAGCAACAGAGAATGACAGAAAAAAGATCGTGATTACAAAGGATTCAAAGGCCTTTTTTCACAATAATGTAGATTATTGTGTGGGAACCGGAAGAATGGGGCTTGCATTGACAGAAGAATATCAGGAGGAGCTGCGCCTGGTTCAAAAGGAAATCGGATTTAAGCATATCCGGGGACATGGATTATTCTGTGATGATATGGCGATCTTTCAGACCTATGAGGAGGATGGTAAGGTAAGGGTCGAGTACAACTATACTTATCTGGATAGAGTAATGGATGCCTATAAGAAGGTGGGGCTGAGACCTTTTCTTGAACTGGGTTTTATGCCTAAAAAGTTGGCAAGTGGAAGCCAGACTATCTTTTACTGGCAGGGAAATACCACTCCTCCAAAAGATTATGATATGTGGTGTGATATGGTGCGTTCATTGCTGCGGCATCTGATGGAACGCTATGGAGAAGAGGAAGTTATTCAATGGCCCATTGAAGTATGGAACGAGCCCAATCTTTGCGGCTTCTGGGAAAATGCGGATATGCAGGAATATTTTAAGCTGTTCCATAGAACCTTTGATGCCATAAAGGAAGTGAATCCGGGATTCCGTGTAGGAGGCCCTGCTGTTTGTGGAGGAACGGATGAGAAATGGATTCAGGCATTTATGGAATATTGCCATGAGAATCACATACCTGTGGATTTCGTAACCAGACATCATTACACCATTGATCCGCCGGAATGTATTGGACATTATGCATATTCTGAACTGATGAAGGCAGAGGACGGCTTTGCCAATTTAAAAACAACCAGAGATATTATTGACAGTTTCCCGGAATATAAGGGTCTGCAGATTCATATCACGGAGTTCAACAGCTCCTATACTCCTCAGGGCGTCATTCATGATACAAACCTGAATGCGGCCCTTATAGCACAGCAGCTTTCCAGATTGGGAGATGTGAATGAATCCTATTCCTACTGGACATTTGGTGATGTGTTTGAAGAGCAGGGAGTTCCTTTTACACCATTCCACGGCGGCTTTGGACTGGTTGCCAATGGCTGTATTACCAAGCCGACCTTCTGGACATTTGCTTTTTATAAAAAGCTTGAGGAAAGTGAAGCCAATTGTGTATATAAGGATGACAATATTGTCGTTTTGAAACGTGCAAACGGTGATTATCTAGGTGTAGCCTGGAATATTGCCCGTAAAAGTACAGAACAGGGTAAAGAAAAAATGCTGTTGGAGTTTACATTTCCGGCTGAACAGGAGGAGTACTGCTTCCTGACTAAGACGGTAGATGAGGAAACATGTAATCCCTTGAAGGTATGGCATGATATGGGAGAACCTGCCAATCTGAGTGAGGAACAGACGAAGCTGATTCGGGAATCATCCAGACCTTTTGTAAAAACAGAGCGTAAAAAGCAGGAGGACGGAAATATCTGCGTAGAGCTTCCTGTAAACGAAAACGGTGTGGTTTATTTCGAACTGAATGCCGGAAAGGTGAATCCGGATCGAGGATATGACTATGATCGTGTGGTCAGCTTGAAGGCTTAAACTAGCACCCAGTAATTTGCTTTATGAAACAATGTACATGGATTAGGCTTGCAAAGGAGGATATCAAAGTGAAAAAACAAGCGTTTAACCCATATTTACCGTCCTGGGAGTATATTCCGGACGGAGAACCTTATGTTTTTGGCGATCGCGTATATGTTTACGGATCCCATGATTACTTTAACGGATATGTTTTCTGCATGGGAGACTATGTGTGCTGGTCAGCTCCGGTCGATGACCTGGGCAACTGGAGATATGAGGGTGTGATTTATCCGAAGACAGCCGATCCGCTGAACCCGGAAGGCAAAATGTGTCTGTATGCCCCGGATGTTACGGTGGGACCGGACGGAAGGTACTATCTTTATTACGTGTTGGACAAGGTTCCGGTAGTTTCCGTTGCTGTATGTGATACTCCGGCAGGAAAGTATGAATTTTATGGCTATGTTCATTATGAAGATGGCACACGTCTGGGCGAAAAGGAAGGTGATGAGCCCCAGTTTGACCCGGGGGTTCTGACGGAAGGAGATGTGACATATCTTTATACCGGATTTTGCGGAAAAGGTGATAAATCCCGTACCGGAGCTATGGCTACGGTGTTGGGGGCAGATATGCTGACGATCAGGGAAGCTCCGGTGTTTGTGGCCCCCGGCTGTGAATATGGTGCCGGTACCGGATTTGAGGGACATGAGTTTTTTGAGGCACCTTCCATCCGTAAAGTAGGTGACACCTATTATTTTGTCTATTCATCCATATTAATGCACGAATTATGTTATGCCACCAGCAAGAATCCTACTAAGGACTTTGTCTATGGCGGAGTTATTGTCAGCAATTGTGATCTGCACATCGATACCTACAAGCCGGCAGATATGCCAACAGCTTACGGTGCCAATAATCATGGAAGTATTGTGCAGATCGGAGAGGACTGGTACATTTTTTATCACAGGCATACCAATAATACCTGGTACAGCAGACAGGGATGTGCTGAAAAGCTGCAGATTATGCCGGACGGCAGTATTCCACAGGTAAAAATTACCTCCTGCGGTTTAAATGGAGGTCCGCTTGAGGGTAAAGGCGAATACCCCGCTTATCTTGCATGTAATCTGTTTACCGATACCCCATCAGTTTATGTGGGCGAAGGGAATTTTCCACGAGTAATGCAGGACGGCAGGGATGGAGACGAAGAAGTTGGATATATTGCCAATATTACAGATTCAACTACCATCGGCTTCAAATATTTTGACTGCCATGATATTCGTGAAATCAGTATTTGGATCCGGGGCTATGCAGATGGCACTTTTGAAGTAAAGACAGCATGGGATGGAGAGGTACTGGCGACATTAGAGGTTCAATATACCAATGTCTGGGAAAAGTATACCGCACCGGTTACGATTCCGGATGGAATACAGGCGCTTTACCTGACCTATCGCGGTAACGGAAATGCTGCATTAAGATCATTTGAGTTATCATAATCTATGTTATTGCATATACAGGCAGTGATCAAAACTCTTGGAATGTAAAAAAGGAGACTACAATGAGCAAGTTAAAGATTAAAACAAAGGAAAGACGATTTGAGACAGCCAGGGATTTATACGGAATCTTTTTTGAAGACATTAACCGTGCCGGAGACGGAGGACTTTATCCGGAAATGCTTCGAAACAGAAGCTTCGAAGATTCCGTTTTACCGGAGGGTTATATACAGCAGGAGGATGGCATCCATGTAAAAACCGTATCCGGATGGCTGGATGAGTTTTGCAACGGAGAAGGCTTATGCCGCTGGGTAAAGGGCAACAATATTCCGGAAACAGAAATACCGGCATGGTATACACACAATGCAAAGATGGAGCTGGAACTGACGGATACCCTGAATGAACATCGGGACGCAGCTCTGCGTATGCAGTTTGAAAAGGACGGATCTCTGACTAATACCGGTTACTGCGGTATATCCGTAAAGGCTGGA
Organism: Roseburia faecis; assembly: GCF_001406815.1. Classification (GTDB taxonomy): domain Bacteria; phylum Bacillota; class Clostridia; order Lachnospirales; family Lachnospiraceae; genus Roseburia; species Roseburia faecis. The sequence goes on from NZ_CVRR01000012.1 coordinate 25,157, forward strand.
GAAAGTTACTCTTTGTATTTATTTGCAAAAGCAAAGGAAGAAATAGGACTGGACGTAGCGATCGAATACCAGGGAAAAGTACTGGCTGGAAACAGTCTGGTGGTTTCCGGTCAGGAGTATACAAGATATGACATGAAGCTGATAGCAGCTGAGGATTGTCACGAGGCACAGCTTACTATTTCCTGCAAAGAAGGCGGAGAGGTTCTGCTGGGATTTATTTCACTAATGCCTGACAATACCTACATGGGGCATGGACTCAGAACAGATCTTGTAGAAAAGCTTAAGGGAATGAGTCCAAAGTTTATGCGTTTTCCCGGAGGCTGTATTGTGGAAGGAACGACACCGTCCACAGCGATGAGATTTCGGGATACGGTAGGTCCGGCATGGGAAAGACCCAGTAAGCTGTTTGTATGGCATTACAGAAGTACATTAGGACTTGGCTTTCATGAATATCTGCAGCTTTGCGAGGATCTGGGGATGGAGCCCCTGTATGTATGTAACTGCGGAATGACCTGTCAGGGAAGAAAGAGTGTCCTTCTGGAAGGAGAGGCTCTTGATGAAATGGTACAGGATACACTGGATGCCATTGAATATGCTATCGGCTCTAAGGAAAGCAAATGGGGAAGGCTTCGTGCTTCTATGGGGCATCCGGAACCCTTTAAAATGACCTATCTGGAAATTGGTAATGAAAACTGGGGTCCGGATTATGAAAAGCGATACAACATGATTTATAAGAAGGTAAAGGAACTGTATCCCCAGATTAAAACCATAGCCAATGAGCATGTAGAGAAAAATGGTTGTCCTGCCGAGTGCGTGGATGAACATTTTTACAATACAACAGAGTTCTTTGCAGAACGTGTAAATTATTATGATGACTACGATCGTAAGGGACCAAAAATCTTTGTAGGAGAGGTGGCTGTAAACGAAGGCAACTATATGGGACAGTTGTATGCGGCTTTGGGAGAAGCGGCTTTCCTTATAGGTATTGAGAAAAATCAGGATATCGTAACATTGGCCTCTTATGCTCCATTATTTGAAAATGTAAATTACAGAGCGTGGTATCCTAATCTGATTCGTTTCAATAATCATCAGAGCCTTGGAATTCCTTCTTATTATGTCTGGAAAATGTTCGGTCAAAATCGCGGAGAATATGTGGTGCAATCCGAAGATGAGGGAGGACGTGTTTATCGTCCGAGAACCGGAATGGCATCTTTAAAATCCAATAAGGAACTTCGCTTCAGAAATCCCATTTGGAATGGAGAAGAAGCAAAGATTACTCATGAATTAATGGGACATGTGCAGGATACAGAGGATGGCCTCCTGCTTCAGCTTCCGGATGAGGAGCAGAAAAAGGAATTTCACAGTATTCTGGAATGGGCTGATGAGACCAAGAGCTTTGTGGTATTTGGAGAAGAAGACCAGACTTATGGAAGATTTGAGACCGATATTTTTGTTGAGGAAAATGCTTACTTCGAGTTGGGTATATTCAGTGCCAGGGTGGTTCGTTCCTATTATGAGGAGCAGCTCGTGATTACGGCCGGAGTGGAAAAAGAATGGGATGCAGCTCTGGTGCGTCCGTTCCTTTGGAAGGTTAATGGAGGACAATGTTCACTGGAAGAGTTTGGCTTTATGCATGACAACAAGCTGACTGAGGACTTTGCTATTTCAGTAAAACCGGGAGAATATCACCGCTTTGGATATGAAACGGATGGAAAACAGATTCGCCTGTATGTTGATGGTGAGCTTCAGAAGGAAATTTCGATTCCCTACGGACCTGCTTTTGTTTCGGTAGTAACTGACACCAAGGACGAAATCATTATTAAGGCGGTTAATTTTGCAGGAGATGTGGATCCGGTTTCCATTACACTGGACTGTCAGGTACAGGGCGACTATACCGTAACACTTCTTAGCGGTGAAAAGGGGGATGAAAACAGCTTTGAAGAGCCGGAGAAGGTGAAGAATATTACCGTGAATATGCATGGCGCTTCCTCAGAGTTCGTATACGAGGCACCGGCATATTCTGTCAGTGTTCTGCGATTGAAGAAGTGCGAAGCGTTTTAGAGGTTGACGCTGAACAGAAGATAAGAGAATAGAAAGACAAAACGGGCACCGAGAACTAAATCTATCCAAGCACTCAAGGAAATTGCTTTAAAACAAATACAGGTATTAACTGAAATAGAAACCGACCACTCGAATAAATAGAATGGCCAGTGCAGTTTCAGATGATTTTTAAAGGGAATTGATTTCTTTCTCTAATTGGCAAACCGATTCCATAATAGTATTGAAGCTTGGAATATCGCCATATAACATATCTTTCATGACTTCATAATCACTGATGAGGGCAGGAAAGCGGTATTCCGGTGGAATCAGCTTTAAGGTGCCGGGAATTGCTTCTGGATATTTAGCCCATGCTCTTGGATAAAATTTCATTTTGAAATCAACGACTGTTTTCAGAAGGTTTATGTGAGAAAAAGCAACATCTTTTACTGGGGTCTGAGCCATTCTATAGAGATCATAGTAATGTCTGGAATATCGTTGTGGCATATCCAGATGTTCCGGTCTGTTGGCTTCGTGATGAAGAATTGTTGCCTTTTCCCAAAAGGTACGCTCTGGTGAAACGGTAAGAATTTCAGTATTTTTTTGCTCGAAGATTTTTGGGTAGTATACAGCTGTATATGGTTCAATGCTTGCAAGCTTAGCAGGTGTCCAGGCTGCTAATGCTCCGATTTCCAGGCGGATTACCTGTAGGGTAGAAGGATTTGTGAACAGATTTGGATAAGCGAAAATAACAGTCTGTTTGTCATTCTCATCTATGTAAATATTAGCGTCACACCTCAGTTCTAATGACAGTTCCTTTTTTATGGTAGGACAGAACTGTTCTGCAAGAAAAATCTCAGCCCGGTTATTAGCTTCTTTATTAAATGCATCCTGTTTTGTATTGGATCGTTTTTCCCAGGGTTCCAGTTTTCCATAGCCCAGTACGCGCCAGTCAAGGATCAAATCAATGTCTTCTGAAAAACGGCTGATCAGATTAAACGCTTTTGAAAGGCTTGTTCCACCTTTAAAGGTGATGGAGTCCTTCCAAGGACAGCGGTGAAACAAATAATCCAGGGTAAAGCATACCCAGAAGTCTTTTTCTACAATAGCATCATTTAAGCCCATTTTATCAGCGGTATTTCGGAAGAGTTCTCTCCGGTCATCATCTGGCAGACATGCAATTTTTCTCATAGTGTATTACCTCCGCATATTTGTCGTATTGTATCATAAACCCAGTCGGTGGATTCCGTTGCTTCTTTCAGACAAGCCTGTTTTTCTGAGAAAGAGAGTTTTGTTGAAAGAGTCTGGATAACTTCCGGGGTTACATTATTTTTCCCTAAGGTTTTCAATGCCTGAATTGTCAGACTTGTCATATAGGACAGACCGGTAACTTCTTTATTGGTTCGGTGTTTGAATTCAAGTTTTGTAGAATTCCATTCATAGGTTTTATAAGGTCCGTCACTAATATAGGACCAAACAGCTGTTACCTGAGTGGAAAGTCCAAGTAAATTAAGGGCAGTGTTTCCACATGGAGCGATGGTCCAATGATAACTGCGGGCTAATGCCTGTGCAACGGAAGCAGGATCAGCAGCTACATATTCATCGAGTAATTTACTGTATTTTGGTTTTTCATAAATTCCATTTATAATTCTGCGAAGAATACCAACTTTTGTCAGGCGATTAAGATTACGTCTGATAGTTTCTGTATCTGCAATATCAGCAAAATCAGAATTTACAAAAATGCTTCCTTCAGGTGATTCATGAATTCGCAGCTGAATTTGTTTTGAATAACCATTTGCCATAGAAAACCTCCTTTTGTCCTGAATATTATATATTATTCGGGACAAAATTTCAATATAATCAATTAAGATTAAAATTAGTGTTCCGTTTATAAATATTTTGATTCATTGAAAAAAGTCTATTCAGAATATACTTTTTGTCTATTGTTTGGGGAACGATTTTTACTCCGTGTTTATCTACAATAATTCTTGTAAAGAAGAGTAAACGAAAGCGATTTACGAGAAACAGGAGGAGATTATAGATGACAGAAAAGAACCTGATCAAAATATATGTGAATGCAACGTCAGCAAAAAGAGTGGACATCATTATCAGACATGAAAGTACACTTTGTCTGATAATGATTGGAAGCACAGGAATGAAATATATGATAGAATATAGAAAAAGCATTGAATATGTAAATAGTAAGTTATAAGAGAAAATATGACAGATGTTATAGTTTCGTGTGTGGAATACGGTTGTATTCCGTATATTAGATACCCAGTTGCGTTTCATTATATTTCTTTACTGTCGGAAAATATGTTGAACATTAAACATATTGCTACACTTCGCTTCAAGATGAGTGTGGCATTTGTTGTTTACAAGCTTTGTGATAAGAACAGGCTTTCGACAGTTTATATTGAAGAGTTTTTGAATAAAATACAGGAGCATGATTTCAATTCAAAGCTGTTCTGCGTTTTGAATGAACACGGCATTAATGAGAAAAAATTTTTCGATAGTACAATTACAAATATAGTCATTGATGAATTAGAAAAATTCTATAGTATACTGTCTAGAGAAGAGGATAGTGACAAAGTAGAAAATCAGCCAAGCGACTAACTGCTTTTGGATGAATGACTTTTATTTAGTTAATGATACTCTCATCCAAACACTGAACAGTGATACATCTGCCGGGAATATTTTTCGGCATTCAAATCCAATTTTTTCCAGTCTCTTGCACCAACAATCCTGTTTCTCTGCTACGGTGCCACGATGGCTGTAGATCTTTCCCAAGTCTTTACCGGAAAAAACGGCAATCTTTTACCGCCCTTTTTATGGATGGTAATCTGCCTCGTCCTCTGGGTTCTCGCCAATTATATCTTTGCCGTGATCTCACACCTGCGCGCTTCATTTCCGGCAGTTTTTCTGCTCTCCGTGCGCCTGATGGCAGGTCACATCAAAGAAACTTTCATCTTATTATTTACAATGGCCGGCGCCTGCCTCATCGTCTTCCTGGTTCCCGGACTTTTCGTCCTTTTTCCCGGAATCCTCTGCGGCATCGCCAGCCATCTGATTGAGCCTGGTTTAAAAAAGGCTCTTGCTATTGATTAATCCAGTTCTTTATAGTCAAAACTGCGGAATTCTGCTGTCTGATCGTATCCGGAGTAGTCCACGCATGCCATGCCGACAAATGCTCCGGTGAAGAATCCACCGTATGACTGGAGTACGTAATCATCGGACAATACAGCGGCATCCAGTGTGCCCGGAATCTCTGTATAGTTCTTTCCGTCAAAGGAATACTCGTAGCTGTAAGACTGCTTTCTTACTTTTGTGCGAAGCCATACAAATTCAACATCATCCGGTACCGGAATCGCATCGTCGCGAAGGAACGAACGATATCCGCCACGATTGCACTCTGCCACTTCGATCACGCGGCCATTTTTCTCATTCCACGTAACGAAAGCGAATGACCAGTGCTTATCATTGTAAAAATTTGTCAATCCAGCCATCTGCTGATAGTTGAACGGATCAAATTTCACTTTCACTTCGGCATCAAAGTTAAATGCCTGCCAGCGTTTTGCCACCAACGAAAGCTCATGCTTATTGCTGAGGGATCCTTTTCCGACCAATGTCAGCCTGCCATCCCCTGTCGTACCCATTTCCTCGGTAAATGGTACGCGGAGGGTATTCCACTCATCATGAAGTTTTGGTGTGTCAAATTCATCATGCATCGAATGATCTGCCGGTGCTTCTGTCAAGATTGCATCTTTCGGCGCATCCACAAGCACTTTTCCGCCATGTCCGCCCTCGATACGAGGCCAGCCTTCTTCATCCCAGTATACTTTCTGAATTGCCGTCTCACGGCCAAGCGGACACCAGCCGCGTGGGTCGATCGAACTTTCATTTTCGTGGTTCCACGGTCTTCCACACAAACTTGCATAATACCACTCACCGCCGGGAGTCTCTACGAGAGCACCATGTCCCTGCTTCTGGATCTCAAGTTCCGGCGTATCAAAGTTTGTAATAAACGGATCGCCAGGCTCTGTCTCAAAACTCAACGCATCTAACGTCTTTGAACGAGCTACTACTTCCTGATGTGTCCAAACGGTTCCACCCTGTGCAGCAAACAGATAATAATATCCGTTGATCTTATACAAATGTGGTCCCTCAACCAGTTTAACGTCCGTTCCGGCGTAGATCGTACGTGCTGTCTCCGGTTTTAATTTCATTGTATCTGTGTCAAATTCTGTCACTGTAATACCGTCAAAAGCATGGTGGTATTCGCGATGATCCCATGTCTGCTGAACAAGGTATTTGCGTCCGTCATCATCATGGAACAACGATGCGTCAAATCCCACTCCATTGACACGGATCGGATCCGACCATGGTCCGCGGATATCTTCTGCCGTCGTCAGATAATTGATCATATCTTTGAACGGTCCTTCGGTTACTTTTACATCCGTATAAATCAGCCAGAATTTTCCATCTGCATAGGAAAGATCCGGCGCCCAGATACCTCCCGATGACGGATTTCCTTTCATATCAAGCAATGTCGTCGTGGACAATGCGGATGGAAGAAGATTCCAATGTACTAAATCTTTTGACTCGTGCAGACGAACTCCCGGAAACCACTCAAACGTAGAGTTCGCAATGTAATATGTATCATCCACACGGATAATGGATGGATCTGCATTAAATCCCGGCAAAACCGGATTTTTAATCTGCAACATAACTGTATGCCTCCTTACTGTTAATCTATCTCTATCATACAGGAAAATGGGGAGGTTGCAAAGGGAAAAAGAAGAAAAAGAAGAATTTATTCATCCTCTGCCTGAGCAAGCATGGAAGTAGCTGCCTGCTGTAAGATGCTCTCTTTCGAGAATCTTGTCATCTCATCTGCCATATCAGTATCACGGATACGGGATTCAGCGGACTGCAGGTTCTCAGATGTGTTGTCATCAACTTTGACAGTGTACTCAAGACGGTTCTGAATCAATGTCACTTACAGGTCATTTTTATACATGTTCTGATAAAATTTTATGCGGTCTTGGAAGAATGTATGCCAGTGGAGGAGAACTTACGGAAAATATTTATCTAGGAAAAAATACAATATTAACATGAATATCATGAATATAATATTGGAGGCTGTGAATATTCCCAAATACTTCCCTCTCAGATTCCTGTTTTCTTTTGCAATATATTTGAAACTTATCAGGCTTGCCATGGATGCAATCAGAGTGCCGAGACCTCCAATATTGGTTCCGACAATTAAAGCCCGGTAATTATCTGTAAAGCCGGATAAAAGAAGCGCAGCGGGAACATTGCTCATAATCTGACTGGCAAGAACAGCAGTAAGTGTTTCCCTTCCTGCCATGATTCTTTCCAGAAAACTGCTGAATTGCGGAATCCTTCCAAGGTTGCCGATAAAAATAAATAATGCGATAAAGGTGGCAAGCAGGGAGTAATCCACCCTGCTTATATTTTCCCTGTTTCTTAGCAGCATATATATAAGAACCAATACAAGAGGAATCTGGTATGGAATGATACGTGCAACAGTGAGCAGGCAGATTGTAAACAAGATCAGGTAAGCGGCCAGGTATTCCATGTTAAGTTCTTTTCTGTCAGAGAATCCCAAAAGAGTTTTATCTTTTTCGGAACCGCATACGTGAGGTGCTTTGGCAGCGGCTACCTGTATCCATATCAGAAGAAGGATAAGTGCTGTGGCGGAATAGGGAAGCATCAGGGTTATTAATTCTGCCGCGGACATCCCTGCTCTGGCATATAGATAAAGGTTCTGCGGATTTCCGATTGGTGTGAGCATGCTTCCGAGATTAGCAGCGATTGTCTGCATGGCTACTATTTTAAGAAGCCAGTAATTGCCTAGTTCCTTTGGCAGTTTATGCACAATGATCAGTGCAAGAGGAACAAAAGTAATCAATGCCACATCATTGGTGATCACCATTGACAGGAAGAAACATAAGAGTACCAACAGCCTGATCACACCCACAGTTCCCGATGTTCCCATCAGCAATTTTTTGGCAAGTATATCAAAAACACCAACAGCCTTCAAACCAGCTACAATTGCCATCAAACAGAAGAGGAGCCCGAGAGTCCTGAAATCGATATAAGTAAAATAAGCCTTATCCGGTCTGACCCAGAACATAGAAAGAAGCGCCAGGATCACTGCAATTGACAAAACGGTTTCTTTCCTGAAAAAAACATATAATTTTTGTAACATAATATTTCCTTTCCGGTCTGATACGACCGCGTATAAGTATATCACAGAAACATCCAGAAAAAAAAGAATCTAAACTTCAAAACACTGAATCTGTATGCATGATGAGAAGGACGTTTTTGACGTCTGCTCTTGACATGCCCGAAATCATGTCGTATATATATAGTAAGAGCTGGAAGCACAAATTTAGCGCTTCCAGCTCAATCATTATCATAGAAGATTATTATTTACAGACTTTTCTTCATAGTCTTTAAATTTTAGTTGTGCACATTTTAATGCGCGAAGTTTGAGTCAATAATTTACAAAAGAAGGGAAAACTATTATGGAAAAGATCAAAAAGTGTATAGCTAACTTAAAGGTTGAAGGAAAATTAAAAGTATATCAAATGACAGTGCTTGTTATGACATTATTTTTAGTGTTGGTGGCACTGATCTCGACAGTAGTGATCCGTTCAAATATAGAGAAGATCACGAAGGTCTGGTCTCCGTCATTGGAATATCTGCAGGATTTAGAGACAATGACTGCGAAATACAGAATCAAACAGTATCAGCATCTGGTAGAATCAGATGCAGCAGTCATGAACTCCTGCGAAGAAGAAATCAAGAAGCTGGAGAGTCAGATCCAGGATACCGATGCGAAGCTGGAGGCAATCATGTCTGCAAACAGCAAAGCTCAAAAAGGACAGGACGATTACGAAGTAGCAAACGCTGCATGGAAAAAATACAGGGGTGCTTCAGATGAAATCCTGCAGTTGAGCCGTGAGGGTAAACAGCAGGAAGCATCGAAACTGATGACCGGAGAGGTGTATGAAGACTATAAGTCATTTTCTAAGAAATTAACTATATTACGTGACAAGTTCCAGGTAGAATTAGATCAGGCAAAGACCATGGCTAATGTATGCACGGTAATCATATTTATTGTGATCGTGGCAGCGGGTCTTGCGATTGCTGTAGTGACGACAATGATCGGAAAGATCATTACCAATTCCATTACCGAGCCGGTAAAACAGATAGATGCAGCAGTTGCCAGCCTGCGTAAGGGCGAACTGTCTAATGTAGAAATGCTTACCTATGAGTCTGAGGATGAGTTTGGCGATACTATCAGGAATCTGAAAGAAGCCATGGGTATTCTGGCAGATTATGTCAGAGAGATCTCTGTGGAGGTAAAGGCAATCGCGCAGGGTGACCTGACCAGAAATGGTGATGATATTACAGATTTCCTGGGCGATTTCTCGGAATTGAAGACATCACTGCTGTATATTCTGAAACGGTTTAACAGTACCCTGACCGAGATCAGCAATCTGGCAGAACAGGTATCATCGAATTCATCCGAGGTGGAAAATGCATCAAAATCCCTGGCGGATGGTGCAACAGAGCAGGCAGGAGTCATCGAGGAACTGAATGCCACCATTGATACGGTTGTGGATATGGCTGAAGATACAGCGAAAGAAACACAGAACGCATCGGCACGTGTAAAAGCCTCTGCAAACAAAGCGAACGAAGAAAAAGAAAAGATGAACGAGCTGCTCACGGAAATGGAGCACATTACAGAAATCTCCAAGGAGATCGGTAATATTATCACAGATATCGAGGATATTGCTTCCCAGACCAACCTGTTATCCCTGAATGCTTCCATTGAAGCTGCCAGAGCAGGAGAAGCAGGAAAAGGCTTTGCGGTGGTTGCAGATCAGATCGGCAAGCTGGCAGCAGACAGTGCAAAATCTGCTGTAAATACAAGAGATCTGATCGATAAGACCTTAGTGGAAATCGAAAAGGGCAATACGATTACAAGAACAACAGCAGACGCATTCAATCAGATCATTACAGATATGGAGTCCTTTGCAGAGCTTGCAGAGAACACCATGGAGAAAGCCAACTCCCAGGCAGAGTCCTTGGAGCAGATCGGCCAGGGAATTGAACAGCTGTCCGGCGTGGTACAGGGTAATGCAGCATCCTCAGAAGAGAATACCGCGATCAGTATTAATCTGGCAGAGGGAGCAGCCAAGATGCATGACCGCGTGAATATCTTTAAGCTATTCTAGAAAAATGGCAGGAATAGAGTGAAGCTGTCGGAAGGAAGGTTCTTGTTGTGATTAATGATATATTTAAAGTGTTTGGAGAGCAGACAGGAGAAATCTTATTTGAGATCATTAAAGATTGTATGGATGATTACCTGTATATATTTGATCTGCAGAATGATACCTTTGAGATTTCACAGTCAGCTGTGGAACGGTTTAATATGTCGAAAAATGTTCTGACAGATGCTGCAAATGAAGTTATGAAGGTAGTATATGAGGAAGACCGCAGGATGCTTGCAAAGCATCTTGCGGATATATGCGAAGGAAGAGAAAATGTACATAATCTTCATTACAGGTGGCTTGATAAAGAAGGTATGCCGGTCTGGATTAACAGCCGTGGTATCGTGATCATTGATCAGCAGGGAAAGGCAGAGTATCTGGTCGGGTGTCTGAATGAGACCGGCAACAGGAGAAGAGCCGATAATGTCACAGGACTGCTTGGCGGTCCGGAATTCCTTGCTTACCTGCGTGGACAAAAAGAACCCATTACCAAGGGATTTTTTATGCATGTAGGAATTGATGATTTTGGAGCGATCAATAGCTCCAGGGGAGCTGGTTATGGTAATTATATCCTGAGAAGCGTAGCCGGCTGTATGAAGGAATGCCTTTCAGACAAGCAGAGAATTTACCATCTGGTAGCGGATCAGTATGTGATCGTGGATCTGGAAGCTTCCTCCGCAGAAGACGCTGTGGCACTGAAAGAAAAGATTACAGATAAACTTCGTAATTTCATAGTAGCCGAAAATTATGAAGCTATATTTTCTATTTCTATTGGTGTTATAGATGCAGCAACATTTTGTGAGGGAACCGAAGAATGCCGCAAAAAGTTTGAATTTGCCTTGAAACAGGCAAAAAGCATGGGTAAAAATGGATTCTATATTTTTGACCAGGATGACTATGAGGTCTTTTTACGAAAAGGAAGAATCATAGCAACACTTCGTAATGCTATTGTGAATCATTATGATGGCTTTGAAGTATACTACCAGCCGATCGTGGACTGTCAGTCCGAACAGATCATTGGAGCAGAGGCACTGATGCGTTTTTCCATGATAACGGAAGAAGGGCGGGAGTTTGTTTCACCGATGGAGTTTATCCCATTATTGGAAGAGACCGGATTGATCATTCCCGCTGGAAGATATATTTTGAACGAAGCTGCAGCAATGTGCTGTGAAATGCAGAAATATATTCCTGACTTCCGGATGAATGTAAATGTATCCTATGTTCAGATCCTGCAAGGCAATGTGGAGCGGGATATTCTGGATGCAATTCAAAAATATTCATTACAGACGGAATGCTTATGTGTTGAAATGACAGAAAGCGGATTTATGGATATGACACCTTCGTTCTGTAAATTCCGTAAAACTCTGGACAAGAACGGGATTCCCTTTGTGATCGATGATTTTGGAACAGGATATTCGAATCTTCATTGTATTCGTGATATGAATCCAAGTTACGTGAAAATGGATAGGGATTTTACTGCCAAGGCGATGAACAGTAACAGGGATTATGAATTATATAAAAATATCATCCCCATGGTACATTGTATTAACGTCAGGATATGCGCAGAAGGCATCGAGGAAAAAGAATGGCTTCTGAAAATGAAAGAAATGAAGGTTGATTATCTGCAGGGATATTATTTTGGAAGACCATGCGGAAAAGAACAGTTTCTGCAGCAATATGCCAGTGGCATCAACGTTAAATAAAGAGAGTAGGGCAGACTCAGCTATGTGGGGCTGCCTTATTTTATGGTCTTATCAGAAGGATGGATCCATAACGGCTTCTTTCAGTTTTTCCAGGTCATTGGCATCAGGGTGAGACAATGCACAGTCAAAATTCTGGATCAATACATCAAGATTTGCCGGATGATCAGGATTTTCCGAAAATAGATATCACTGCCACCAAAGCCTGCAGTTCCAAACAGAAAAATCTGTTGATTGATAATGAGGCATATGCAAAGGAGATTTTAAAACAGACAAGTTATTATTCACTGATTGGTGGATATAAGGATATCTTTAAGAACCCAACCACTAAAAAATATAAGGATGGGACAAGGTTTGAAGATATTGTGGAACTGTATTATTTTGACGAATTGTTAAGACAGCTATTCTTAGAGAAGCTTGAAACACTGCAGGAGTGCAAAGATCTGGAATGGGAGCTTATGGAAAATGAGAATGTGTATCTGAAGCTGGTATGGGAAAAGGTCCAGTCGGAGCTTAAAGCAAAGAAAACGGAAATTGCCGGGGCAGAGCCGGAAGCGGAGAAGATGAAAACGGATGCGGATGTTCCTGATGCAGTGGCAGGATTTAAGGAAAGAACCAATGAAAAATTTCACAGAATAGACGGTCTGGGTCCGGCAGATATAGAAAGCCAGGTGCATGATTATGTAATGGATAAGATAAGAGACAACGGTCTTGATGCAGAGATAATCTATGTGGCAGTGACAGGAACCAGAAGCAGGGGAATAGAAAATAAAAACTCTGATATAGATGTGGCTGTGGAGTATAAAGCAGCATCAGGGAGGATGACTTCTTTGATATGCTTCATGAAGACGGCATGACAATAGCAGGAATAAAGCTGGACATCAACCCGATCACGGAAGGAAAGACAGGCACCATGGAAAACTATCTTCCGGCAGTGGAAAAGCATCTTGAGCATAAAGCAAGCGACAGGGAAAAGAAAAAATCAGTCCTTAAAGGCATAAAAGAAAAGTGTGCAGGTGCGAAAAAGTCAGAACCGGCAAAGAAGAAAATGAAGGACCACAGCAGCCCTTGCGTTATATTTTATACGGATATTACTGGAATTCAAAATAAAAATAACGACTATTACTGTTATTGAAAAAAAAAAAATTATCATGTATAATACAAGCATAGAAAACTAAGAAAAAAAACATTGAAAAGAAAAAATATGAATGTGAACAATGTGGCTATATTTATGAACCAGCAGTAGGCAATCTAAACATAGATATCGCTCCCAAAATTACATTTGAGGATATTCCAGAGCATTGGGTATGCCCAATCTATGGATTTGGAAAAGATGTTTTTGTTCCTTTAGAAGAGTAAGCAGAAAATTTAGATGTGAAACTGACAGACACAAAAAGAATCCAAGAGAAAATAAAAAAGAAATGGAGACCAGATTATGACTTATGATTTAAATATTACTTTCGATGACAATTTAATAACAGGAAATAAAACAATTGATACACAGCATAAAGAATTGATTGAACGTATCCAGAATTTTGTAACTGCATGTCAAAATGGCGACAGCAAGCTAAAAGCAATCAAAATGCTGGATTATCTGGATGAGTATACTAACTTTCATTTCAAAGAAGAGGAAAAGCTTCAGGAAAATGCTGGTTATCCAGAGTATGAAAAACATCACGAAAAACATGAAGAGTTTAAAAAGACAATTCAGGAACTGCAAGAATACCTTCAGGATTATGAAGGACCAACAGAACAGTTTAGTGAACTTGTACAGAAAAATGTAATCGATTGGCTATTTGGACACATTAAAACATATGACCGCTCTGTAGCAGAATTTATCTTTATGAGAGAGAATCCAGACCGATACTAAAATAAAACAGGGAAAGCTTTCCATCATGATTCAGACAAAGTGGCGAATGTTCCTATGATAGATAACACTTGAAAATACTATGTCAATGCTAATAAAATTACAAATGAACAAGAAGCCTATTTAACAGGAATAGTTGGAAATGATATTTTTCAATATATGTATATGCTATGGATATCATATACATATATTTATCATACAAATTCATGTAAAAATAATGCCCATATCTGTACAGGCTTATTACTCATTTGGTGATTTATTAGAAAATATTTTGCAAGTTTTTAACAGCTAAATTTATGTTTTCAAAATTGACAAAAATACAAACAGTTCGTAAAATAACACTTTTATGAACTGTTTTTTCATATTTACAGCATTCTATTTATATACGAATTTCACGTCAAATTAAAAGTGTACTGGTAAAGAAGCTTCTACAGCCATAAGTGTTACTATCTCTCAGAAGATATATTAATGAGAATTGGATAATATATAAAGCTCTTAAGAAGAAGCATGCACTGTTTTGTACAAAAAAGCATAAGTTAATGAGAAATAATAGTATTAAAAAAATAATTAGCAGGTGTATTATGATGTTAACAAGAAAATATGGAGGTATATAATGAAGGCGCATAAATACTGGTCACTTGGAGCTTTAGTTTCCATAATCGGAACTTTTTATACCGGATATAAAGGGTTAAGAGAAGCACACAAATACTTTGCGTTTGGCTCTCTGATATGCATGATTATGGCTATATATTCCGGTCATAAACTAATTGCTGGAAATAAAAAGACAATAAAACATACTGATTTTACGGAAGTGGAGGAATAATTGATGTTAGAGGTGGGAACAAAGGCACCGGATTTTGAATTACCGGATCAGAATGAAGAAATGCATAAGTTAAGTGATTATGCAGGTAAAAAAGTAATTTTATATTTTTATCCAAAAGATAATACAGCCGGATGCACTAAGCAGGCATGTGGCTTTTCAGAGAGATATCCTCAATTTACAGAAAAAGGAGCAGTTATTCTTGGGGTTAGCAAGGATTCTATAGCTTCTCACAAGAAATTTGAGGAAAAATACGGACTGGCATTTACTCTTTTAGCAGATCCGGAGCGCAAAGTCATTGAAGCATATGATGTATGGAAAGAAAAGAAAAACTATGGAAAAGTCTCTATGGGTGTGGTAAGAACAACGTATCTTATCAATGAACAGGGAGTTATCATTAAAGCCAATGATAAAGTCAAAGCAGCAAATGACCCTGAGAATATGCTTAAGGAATTAGATTAATGAAGATAATATTATCCCCTGCTAAAAAGATGATTACAGATACTGACAGCATAGCACCGGATGGATTGCCAGAATTTATTGATAAAACATTAGAGATACAAAGTTGGCTGAATTGTAAGTCCAAAGAAGAACTGAAGACTATCTGGAAATGCAGGCAAAGGTCGAAATAGGAGATGCAAAAAATCTGTATGAGTACTGGCATGATATGCTGTATCGTTCAGTAATTGATGAAAGCAGAATTATAATTAATCTTGCATCAAAGGAATATTCTAAATGTATAGAAAAGTATCTTACACCGAAGGATAAATATATTACAATTTCATTCTGCGAACAAGCTGGAAATAAACTGGTAACAAAAGGTACTTATTTAAACCTGATTTTTTGCATTTCTTTGAAAATAAAGGATAATATTAAATTTTTAAAATAGGAATGATTACTGTTTTACATTGACTAAAATACTATAATACTATATAGTAATTATGGTTAATTAATCCTAATTAATAAGAATAAATGGCTATTTAGAGAATACCATTTAAAATACATGGAGAAGATAAAGGGACGAAAATATGGATAGGAAAGCAATGTATAAGCTGAGTTATGGATTGTTTGTACTGACTGCAAGGGAAGACGAAAAAGACAATGGATGTATTATTAATACAGCTATACAGGCAGCTTCGGAACCAAACCAGTTAAGTATCTGTGTAAATAAGGCAAATTATACGCATGATATGATTCAAAGAACCGGAAAATTTACTGTATCAGTCTTAAGTCAGAAGGCACAATTTGAATTGTTCAAACATTTTGGCTTCCAATCAGGAAGAGATACCAATAAGTTTGAAGCATTTGAGCAGTGTGCCAGGGGCACGAATGGTATTTATTATATTACAGAAGGAACAAATGCATACATTTCTGTAACAGTTAATAAAACTGAAGATTTAGGTTCACATACAATGTTTATCGGGGAGATAACCGATATGGAAGTAATAAGTAATATTCCTTCAGCTACATATGATTATTACCAGAATAACATTAAGCCTAAGCCGGAGGAGGTTGGCAAAGCAGAGGATGGTCAGACAATATGGCGTTGCAGAATCTGTGGATACGAATATGTGGGAGAAGAACTGCCGGATGATTTTATATGTCCTTTATGTAAGCACCCAGCATCAGATTTTGAAAAAGTTGTAAAGAAAACGGAGGTAAAATAAATGGCAGATAACAAATACGCAGGAACACAGACAGAGAAAAATTTACAGGAGGCATTTGCCGGAGAATCCCAGGCAAGAAATAAATATACATATTTTGCATCTGTAGCATAGAAGGAAGGCTACGAGCAGATGTCAGCATTGTTTTTAAAGACTGCAGATAATGAGAAAGAACATGCAAAGATGTGGTTCAAGGAATTAGCAGGAATTGGTGATACAAAGGAAAACCTGGCGGCAGCGGCAGAAGGCGAAAATTATGAGTGGACAGATATGTATGATGGCTTTGCTAAAACAGCTGAGGAAGAAGTATATGCATATTGTAACCTGCATGGATTATGGAAATGCTAAAAGCATTTATACATATTAAGGTTAAAGAACAACACAAATATAACAGTAATATAGGCTGTGTATTAATATATTTACAAGGAGGAACAACGAATGAAATACGTATGTGATGTTTGCGGATGGGAATACGATGAGGAGAAGGGCTATCCAGAAGGTGGTATTGCACCTGGTACAAAGTGGGAGGATATTCCAGAAGATTTTGAATGTCCGTTATGCTTTGTAGGAAAAGACCAGTTCTCAGAAGCATAAATGTATTATGATAGGATTATACCAATGAAAGAAGAACTAAGAATAGATATTGTCGGACTTGCAGGAGCCTGTTCCTATGCTTTGGACTGTATAGAAGCAGAGTTGGTAAAAATCAAAAACAAGCATGGAAAAAGAGTGGCTTATATAAGTGTATGCATGGCTGAATATCTGGCAATTCAAGGTGATGCGTTACAAGATTTAGCTATGTGTGCCTTACTGCATGATAATGCTTTGACACAATATATTACGGAAGAGCTGGAAAGGAATTATGTTATTGACATTAAAAAAGATTTGTCCGTAAGAAAAACGAATCTTCATTGTATTTATGGTGAAAAAAATATTACTAAACTTCCTTTTAAAACAGATGTCTCAAATGTGATTTTGTATCATCATGAACATGCCGATGGAACTGGTCCTTTTCAAAAAAAGTGGAATGAAACCCCATTGCCTGCAAGAATTATTCATCTTGCAGATACCGTTGATATCATAGGAAATAGTATTAAATCTGATGATAATAGATGGGATTTTATATGTCAGTATCTTTCCCAAAAAAAGGATAGTCTATTTGATTCAGAATGTGTTAATGCTTTTCTTCATGTATTCACAAAAGAATCCTTTATGTGTTTAAGTGATGATTCTTTTGAAACGAAGCTATGGGAAATTATTCCAAGAGAAAAAATGGTTTTTGATTGGGAAATGTGTAAAAATGTTGCGGATTTCTTTGCAAAGATTGTAGATTATAAATCTTCTTTTACAAGCAGGCATTCTATAGGAGTAGCTGAAAAAGCCTCCCTGCTTGCCAAATATATGGGATATGATTCAATCACGGTACAGAAAATGTATTTGGCTGGTGCACTGCATGATATAGGAAAAATGGCGGTAGGCAATGAAATTCTGGAAAAACCGGATAAGCTTACGGATGATGAATTTTCTACAATGAAAAATCATGCTGGTTATACATACCTTATATTATCGGAGGTTAATGATTTTGAAGAAATACGAGATTGGGCGGCTTTCCATCATGAAAAATTAAATGGAAAAGGGTATCCTTTTGGAAAAACCGCTGATGAATTAAATGAGCAGGAACGTATGATGGCATGTGTTGATATTTATCAGGCTCTTACGGAAGACAGACCTTATAAAAAGGGATTGTCCCATGAAAAAACATGTGATATCCTTGATGACATGGCACATAAAGATTTTATTGATTCAGATATTTCAAAGACAATTAGAGAATGTTTTGGAAGAACCTGATGCCATATATGAAAACAGAGGGTGTTTCAGACAATAGTATTTTCAGTTATGTACTAGTATGACTCTTACGAGGGAACCACCGGCACGACATTCCAGATTACATCACGTTCGATCGGAGAGGTAACTGTAGAAAAAATTGGTAAAAGTGCTGTATTTTTCGGGGTGGATGGGTACAACATTTTGTGTGAAAAATAGAATAATAAAATTGTTCCCGAAATTTATTGACTTTGAGAAAAAAATTTGATATATCAGAATCGAACAAAAGAGAAAGGAAATAGCAAACTATGCCGTCAAAGAAAAATATGATGAAAAAGAACTTGGAAAATTTACATCTGAAGGAAAGGATAAACTATGGCTACAGAAAAGTCATTATTATGATGTTAGTCTCAGGTCTGTTTTCTATTGTGGTTATAGGTATGCTATTTGCCAATACGATGCATTATGTACAAAATGTTACTGTTGCAGACCGGGCGCTGAAAATCTGCAGGATAAATGTTAACTCATCAGCGAGAAATATCAGGGAAATGGCATTAAATAATGATACATCCTCTTATGACGGTTATGAGCAGACGGTAGAAGGACTGCTTGCAGAAGTTAATACCCAACTGAAAAATTTAAAGAACTCCGGAGTTATTCCGGATGCGGATTGTGAAGAATACGCATCTGCCCTTACAGACTGGGGAAACATTGGTTATTCCATCATGAAAGAAATCAAAAGCGGTGACAAGGATAAGGCAGTTGATTCAATTCTGAATGATTGTACCCCGGCATTAAATAAAGCCGTAAAAATTGCAACAAGATTAGATGAAATGACCGATGAGGTAAGCAGCCAGGCAGTCAGAATTACGGTTATTTCTGCAGTGGCAGGAATTGTGTGTATTATTATTTGTCTGGTTTTGGCATGGAAACTGGCAATAAAAACAGGCAAAAAAGTACTTGAGTCAATTTTAGTACCATTACGTGAAGTGGAAGCCGTTGCACAGGAATTAACAGATGGAAACCTGCACAGCACGCTGGACTACCATTCAGATGATGAGATTGGAATACTGGCACACAATATGCGCAAATCCATCCGCATTCTGGGAAGCTATGTAGATGATATTGGACGTTCAATGAAGATGTTTGCAGAAGGAAATTTTGATGTGCAGCCGGAAGTAGAGTGGAAAGGGGATTTCGTTGGAATTCTAAACTCCTTTATGTTGTTTGAAGAAAGCATGGCAGAGACAATAAAGGGAATCCAACATGTTTCAGATGAAGTTTCGGGTGCCGCAGATCAGGTAGCATCAAGTTCCAATGACCTTGCGGATGGAGCAACAAATCAGGCAGCAGTTGTAGAAGAACTGACCGCAACAGTCGCAGGTGTTTCTGAACAGGTAGGAAAAAATTCACAATCCGCAAAAGAAATCAGTGGAAGAGTAGACGAACTTGGAAATGCCATTCTGGAAAGCAATGGTAAAATGAGGGATATGGTTGATTCCATGAATGAGATCAACGGGGCATCAAAAGAGATTGACAAGATCATTGCAACAATCAATGAAATTGCGTCCCAGACGAATCTGCTTGCATTGAATGCTTCCATTGAGGCTGCAAGAGCAGGGGAGGCAGGAAAGGGATTTGCAGTGGTAGCGAATCAGGTAAATGTGCTGGCAGACCAGAGTGCCCAGGCAGCAAAGGAATCCGCAACATTGATTGAAACCTCTGTGAAAGCCGTGGAAAAAGGTATGGTGATTGCAGGGCAGACGGCATCACAATTGCAGGAGGTCGCTGAGAATTCCCAGATCATTACAAAAGAAGTCACAAATATTGCAGAAACGTTAGAGACACAGACAACAGAAATCCAACAGATTAATGATGGAATTGAACAGATCAATGATGTCGTACAGACGAATTCGGCAACATCTGAAGAATGTGCAGCAGCCGGTCAGGAGATGAGCAGTGAAGCAGAAAATCTGCGTGAAATGATCCAGAAATTTAAAGTTGCAGAAAATAAAAATTAAAAACGGTGCAAAAAATTATTGATGTTGAATTTACATATAAAGTTGTCGCAGGTAGGAACTATAATTTGACTTGTGACATATATAAATGCGGGAAAAGGATGCAATGAGAAAATGTGCGTTATTGGTTTTAAACTGATAACGCACATTTTAAATTATATGAATAGTAATATCATCGCAAAAAAGCATAAAAGTAGAAAAAGTTAAAAATATCGTGGATATAGTGCTAGAATTGTTGAAAAAAGTAAGTTAAAATACAGGAAAACAACAAGTGTAAAGGGGAAATTTTATGGAATATTCAGCAATTTTTCATGATATGGATAAAAGGTTTAGCTATGCAGTTGATAAGGATTTATTTGTGATACGCGTGCAGGTAAAAAAGGATGATATGAAGGAGGTAATCCTTCACTATGAGGACAAGTATATACCTATGGAGCGTAAGGATACCAGAAAGACAGTTCCGATGAAGAAGGTTGCTGTCTCACAGTTTCATGATTATTATGAAGCACAGATAAAGATGCATTTGATCTGTCTGCGTTACTTTTTCGAATTTACGGACACGCAGGGAGAAAAGGTATATTATGGAAATTATGAGTTTGATAAGGAATGCATTACAAACAGGGACAGAATGTTTGACTGTCCGCAGAACCTCCGGGAGGAAGAGATGTTTGAGGTGCCGGAGTGGGCAGCAAACAAGGTCGTGTATCAGATTTTCCCATCCCGTTTTGCAGCAACGGAGCCGGTAGACAAAGAACTGTGGTATAAAGCACCGATTACGCCTATGGATGATCTGCATGGAAATCTCAGGGGAATCATCGAACATATGGATGATATTCAGAATCTGGGAATCGATGTGCTGTATATGACACCTATCTTTCAATCAAATTCGTGCCATAAGTATGATACCACGGATTACTACCAGATAGACCCGTCCTTTGGAACAACAGAGGATCTCAAAGAGCTGGTACAAAAAGCGCATGAGCGTGGTATGAAGGTAGTCCTGGATGCGGTATACAATCATACGGGAAGAGAATTTTTTGCGTTTGCGGATATCCTGGAAAATGGTGAAAAATCCAAATACCGGGACTGGTATTTTATTGATGGATTCCCACTTAAAAGCGAATGGGGAGAGATCCCAAACTTCAAATGTTTTGGTTATTATGGCGGAATGCCAAAGTTAAACCTGAAAAATCCTGAAGTTGAAAAATACATTACGGATGTTGCATGCTACTGGATTAAGGAATGTGATATTGACGGATGGAGACTGGATGTAGGAGACGAAATCAGCCATTTCTTCTGGAAGAATTTCAGAAAGGCAGTAAAGGCAGTGAAGAAAGATATGCTGATCATTGGGGAAATCTGGCATTATGCAGGAGATTTCCTGGAGGGGGATGAATGGGATACGGTCATGAATTATCCATTTTACCTGAACCTGATCGATCTGCTTGCAGACGAAAAGATTACGGTCAGCCAGTTCGTACAAAATCTTGGATATTTGAAGGGTCGCTTAAACAAAAACTGCTATCCCCTTATGTGGAATCTGATTGACAGCCATGATACCGCAAGATTTTTACATCTGTGTAACGACAATAAGAAAAAGCAGCATCTGGCAGCCGCTTTTCAGTTGTTACTGCCGGGAATGCCGATGATTTATTATGGAGATGAGTATGCGATGCCGGGAGCAAACGATCCGGACTGCAGACGGGGCATGTATTGGGATGAAGAATACCAGGACAAAGAGATGTATGAATGGTACAAGCGGCTGATTCAGGTCCGGAAAAGCCATGCATGCATTGTAGAAGGCGAACTGGCTGGGATCGTCACAGAAGATGAGGAAGGGACAATTGTCCTGATCAGAAAAAATGGCGAAGAGACCATTGCCATGATTTTTAACTGCAGCAGCAGTGCAAAAAAATTTAATGAGTACACGCAGAAGTACAATCTGCTTACCGAAAACACCTTTGATGGAAATGTAGAGGGGTTTGATGCTGCGGTAATCGTGCTTTAAGAAGCCTTACGGCAGCTTCCGTTTATGCCATTCACAAGACAGGTGATGATAAGGAAAATTTCGTGATTGTTATCATGGGTGAGGGCTATACCCAGGAACAACAGGAACAATTTTTGAAGGATGCAACGGCAAAAGCACAGGGGCTGCTAAAGTGGTCCCCTTATAAAGAGTATTCCGACAGGATCAATATTTATGCAGTACAGACGGTGTCCAATGAAACTGGTGTGGGCGTGATGTATGGGGAGTCGAACCCGGACACATATTTTCATGTGCAGGCATTCGGAAAATCCTGCTATTTTGCAAAGGACGGGGAAGATAAAGCCAGGGCACTGAGGGCAGAGCTGGAGAGCAGATATCTGGATACCGGCGCAGCCGTTGGAACCATCCATATCATTTGTAATACGACTGCGAATATTGGTTCTTCTTCCAATGCACTCTTTTCTTTTTCGGCAAATTCGGATGAGAATGAGCAGGGGGATGTCATGACCCATGAAATTTCCCACAGCATCGGAAGATTAGGCGATGAATATGATAAAAAGATGCAGGGAGAAAATATTTCCGACACATCGGATCCGGATAAGATTAAATGGCATAAGATGCTTGGGTTCCGTGGAATCGGAATAACGGCAGCAGGAACAGAAACAGTATTTGCGCCGAGCCGCGTCTGCATGATGCGGGATCTTGGGAATCCTTTCTGTGAAGTGTGTAAAATGGAACTGGCGCGGAGATTAAATAACCGTGATTATGTCAGCAGGCAGGCATCTGTTTATGTGTGCGATCCTGAAATTACAATTCCGCATAGCAGGACAGGAACACTTGACAGGGATAGTGACCAATACCGGATCGATGAGACAAATATCACAAAAGCAAATGGAAAGGATCTGGAATTCCGTACAGTCGTACAAAATATGGTGGATGCCAAACAGCATTTGAAGATTACTTTCCGCATTATTGGAGCAGACCATACAGTCAAATATGAAAAAGAAGAAACATATACCGTTCCGCCACACAGTAACTGGTATGATCCGGATGCTGCCAGAGAGTCCCTTT
The DNA here is from genome assembly GCF_001406815.1 of Roseburia faecis. GTDB lineage: Bacteria > Bacillota > Clostridia > Lachnospirales > Lachnospiraceae > Roseburia > Roseburia faecis. The sequence goes on from NZ_CVRR01000012.1 coordinate 48,454, forward strand.
CTGTCACACTTCCTGCGGTAACTGGTCTGGTTTCCGGGGACAGACTGGAAGGAAAGATCATAGATGAGGACACTGGGAAAATTCTGGCTGACAATCAGACGGCAGGACAGGCGTGGAGTACCGTAACCATTCGTTATATGCTGCAAAACGAAGACGGGACCGAAACAACAGTGCCTGATACGGCACCCGCGACAGTATATGTACCAAAGAATTCTGCGTATACGTTAAGAAGTCCGGATTTATATGGATATACATGTGTAGGAAACAGTGCAAATCAGGGAGAAATAAACATCACAGAGGATCGCCAGGAGATCACTTATTATTACCGGAAAAACAGTGAGATGCCGGAAATACAAACCGTACCTGTCCGCGTAACTTATGATGGAAAACCCCATACATTTGATATCAAACAGGAAGATGGTGTACAAATCAGTTACAGTTTGACAGAAAACGGATCGTATACACAAACGGAGATGCCATTTTACACAGAAGCAGGCCAGTATAAGATTTATTTTAAAGCGGAAAAGGCATCTTTTATTCCAACATACGGGGAGGCTGTTTTGGAAATCGAAAAGGCTTCCACCAGCATGCAGCTGACTGCAAAAACCGATACGGTCAAAGGTGCGGGGACAGTAGAATTACAGCTTTGCAGACAGGGGATTCCGGAAGATGCCGGGATAAAAGTAACCTGTGATGTTTCCGGGATCACATTAGAAGAAAAGGGAACGGATCACTGGATGGCAACGCTTCCGAATGAAACGAAAACATATACGTTCACCGCATGTTATAATGGGAATGGCAACTATACAGGAAGTAAGGCAGATTGTCAGGTCCGTGTAACGGCAGATCATTCCCAGACCGGGGGCGGTTCTGGTGGAAGTTCCGGCGGAATATCCGGAGGCGGTTCAAGTGGAGGTTCTGGCGGAAGTTCTGGTGGAAGTTCCGGAGGCAGTTCCGGCGGAGGTTCCGGTGAAAATGCCGGTGGAAGCACGGACGGATCATCTGGCAATGTTTCACCGGATTCCGGCACATTACCGGCACCGGATCATGCAAAAGAAGAACCAGGGAATGTGACACCGCCACCCGCAGCAGATACGTCCGTTTCTGTTAAGGATATTAATGTCAAAGCAAAATCTGCAGTTAAAAATAATACGGTCAAAGTGAAGAATATTGCAGCAGTTTTGAAAAAAGAAATTACAAAGGCAGAAAAAGAACAGGGTGGCAGGATAAAAGACCTGTCTGTTGAAATAACTTTTGATACAGGAAAAGCTAAAAACTGGAAGAATCTGCATCTTGAAATGGACGGGCAGGCGGTAAATTTACTTGTCAAAAAGAATGTAAAAGAATGGAAGGTCAATGGTGGCAATGTAAATCTTACCTTTGATTCGAAGGCATTAAAAGAATTAAAGAAAGAGATGAATACAGCTGTGGTTATCAAAATGAAACAGGCTGACAAGAAAAATCTTTCTGCCAGGGCAGGGAAAATTATTGGAAAACGTCCGGTTTATGATTTTTCCGTCACAGGAATAAAGAAAAAGCAGTCGTCTGTCCTGAAAAAGGGACGGATCAGGGTCGCTGTTTCCTATAATGCTTCAAAAAAGGAAAAAGACAAAAAGATTTTTGCATATAAAATTGATAAACACGGTGCAGCAGTTAAGATACCGGGATCTTATTATGATTCCGATACAAAGACCGTTAACTTTGTAAGCCGTGGGTTTTTCACAGTTGCAGTAGGCTGTGAAAAGTGACCTCAATAGTATTTTGAGATTCCCGCGTGAGGGGGAAAGTCAATTACAAACAGAATAAATTACAGCAGTGAAAGTGACGATA
>NZ_CVRR01000013.1 GCF_001406815.1 Roseburia faecis
GGTGTAAATGAAGGGGCAGTTCTCTGCAATGTCAAAACTGCTTTTTCGTTTACCCCATCATCGATTGTAACCTAAAGAATTTTCAATTCATGATTTGTTGCTATTTGTAGTGTGAGAACCCAGATGTTTCTTTTATCATCCTTTTGGATAGATACACCATTCACATAGTTGCTGCCTTTCAAATTATCGATTTCATAGGGAGTCCATGTTTTACCGGCATCATTTGTAATATACGCATAAGTATCCTCGCCGTGGTAACTTGTGAGAATCATTCCGTTTGATTTATTTCTAAAAGCCATATCTGCCGGATAATTCCGTATATCAGTTGACAGGTCTTTTACAGGTGTGTAAGTGTGACCGCTATCTTTTGTTGTCCATAACATTTTACCCATTATTCCGGCACCCGGATCAGAACAATACAGGAGATATCCATGTCTGGCATCCGTAAAACTTATGTATACAGCATTTGGTCCGCCATAGGATTCATAAGATAATGAAGAAAGTTTTTCTACTTTTCCACTGTTTGTGCAACAAATTACGGAAATTTTATTGTCAGTGGAAAAGTATGCAACGTATACCAGATCTTTGCCACAAAGTCAAGTGATGAATTTATAGAAATAATTTGTTTTTAATAATCGCTCTCCAGAAATATATTATGTATAGGCTGTACACGTCATGTATAATTAACAAAATTACAGCTGTTTAACTCAAATATATAAGCATTTTCGATAGTCATAATTGACTAAGTAGCACAAATATGGTATTATTTTAACAACAATTAATTATGGGGATTTTTTATAAAAATGAGAAGGAGGTCACAACTTTATGAAAAGAATGATAAGCACTTTAATGGCGACTATATTGTTAGCATTGTCTTTTGCTGTTCCGGTATTTGCCCAAGAATCTTCCGATAACAGTGTTCTAATAGACTCGTTATTAGAAGAACGTGCAGCACTTATCTGTTTGGAAAAATGGAACGAAGTAGATTCTCTTGACCAACAGTTAGAAAGTTTAGGTGTTGAAAAACTTACTGCCGCAGAGGTAGATGAACGCTTTGGCAGTATAAATGGTGCCACACCATATGTATCAAAGCCAGCTTCCACAAATGTAACTTGGCTATCAAGCCGAACCAATTATACATATAAAGGTGTTACATATGAAATTCAAACACTAACAGCTCAGCCGAACCAGAATAATTCTAACTTAAAAAATAGTGGAAGCCGTTCCATTGCATCAAGCTATAAGTGGAAAGTCGGTTCCATGAATGCTCTTTCGGTTGTAGGCTCCTCTCTTGCAGGAGAAATTCCAGGTGCATCTTTGGCTTTGTCGGTATATGATACCATAAGCGGCTTTGTAAGTGGAATTTCTAAGACAACTGAAATATCTTCGGCCGAAATTGTGTATTCATATGCGCATATAACTACGGCATCCTTTAAATATGTAAAAATCAAGGGACAGTCAGATGACTATCAAAATTTAACTTATATTTCTACTAAAGGTACGACTGCTGTTGGCTATCAGTATCCTACCTTTACATATTCTGGTGGTTCTGTAAAACCTAATGTTATTCAAGGTAATCGTACAATAACCTCTACTCCTAGTGGGTATAACAGTAATGTTAATGCTGTAAAAGCATACTCTGACCCATATGCTGCACGAAGATCATATGTGGGAAGTGTAAAAATTACTGGACTTGAAAGTAAATCTGTTTCTTCAATTTATCCGGTTTGCCCTGAATTTCCGGCACATATTTATTAAAGGATGATTGAGAAATATGAAAAAGAGAAAAATTATAGGTAATACATTGATAGTAGTTGGGCTATTGCTTTTGACAACTACACTTTTAACAGATATTGTCGTTCCACTATTGTCAATAGCAGGAGTTATTATAACTTGCATCGGGTTTATATATTTTTTAATTTTTTGGCGATGTCCATTTTGTCGAAAGCATTTACCATTTCACGGAATGATTGGTATGGTAAATTGTCCATATTGCGGTAACAAAATAGATTCCTAAATTTAAAATGGAAATATTCCCCATAATTATGATTAGTATGTGAAAAATCAAGAAACTCCAGATTGAAGTCATAAATCACGACGTCAATCTGGAGTTTTATCTTTAATTACATACTCTTTTTACTTGAATTTTGTTCAAAGTCATTCCAAGGCTATCGCTACTTCCCCAACAAAGTTATAAACTATCTTAACTTCCTGCACTTTCTGACCGTCAATCTTTTTGACCTCACCCACCAGAATCTTATGGATAAGTCGGTGAAGCACCACCGGACTACGCGATCAAACTTTCTGCAAAGAATTTTGCATTTGAAGATCGTAAAAAAATTGTGCCATTATATGCAGCGTTTTGTATCTGATATGCAATTATTATGAAAAAATGATAAAAATTATGTCGCTTTCTGTACAGAATTTTGCACCTTGTTCCAACTTTTCCATAGATCATTGGATGTATAAATTACGATTTTCAATTCATGATTTGTTGCTATTTGTAGTGTGAGAACCCAGATGTTTCTTTTATCATCCTTTTGGATAGATACACCATTCACATGGTTGCTGCCTTTCAAATTATCAATTTCATAGGGAATCCATGTTTTACCGGCATTATTTGTAATATACGCATAATTATTCTCACCGTGGTAACTTGTGAGAATAATTTTATTGCCAAATGTGATTTTGTTGCCGGATGCGCTCCAAATATCAGATGCATAATTTTTAAATTTTTTTGCTTCCGAAACTTGGGATTCTGTATTTTCTTTCACATTACCACATGAGGAAAGGAAACAAACGCATATACATAATAGGAACATTAATATGGCAGATTTATAATGAAATTTACCATGCCCCAATAGAAGGAATGGATGTTACCACATCTTTATCAAATAAAATTCCCCCTACTGTAATTTGAGATTGTTGTTTTATATTATAATCTGAAAAGGTTGTCCCATATCCTCAGTTAGATTTCGGTTAAAAAACCTGATATCGTTGGTTAAGATGCCGGCGCAGTCTTTTCAAGTACAACTTAAAAAAAGGATCATTGTTTAGAAGTAAATATAATCATTCTTGTCCACATATTTACCACAATGTGGACAATATCGATTACAACCTGTTTTAAGAAAACTACCACAATGAGGACATCTTCTGAACACAGCAATAAAAATTATCGTTCCAACAAGTTCCACTAACCCGGCTCCTAATATTATCAATCCTATCATAGTTCCTGTGCAAATACCTATGATCACAAGAAGTAAACCTATGACCGTAAATATAACGGATAATCTTGTCACAATTTTAAGTGGAATACGGTGCATTTCAATCATCTCCATTCTTTCAATTCTGTGGTGTATATCCTTTATAGAACCATTTGTTTAAGCAGAAAAATTCAAAATTAAATCCGTGATATCAGAAATTGTATCTGATAAAGTGCCATTAATAGTGTATGACTTGGTATCCTGATAGATAGTTAATTGACGACATAATATTTTTTAAAAAATATATTTAATTCCATACTAGTATATTTGTATAGAAAAAGCAATAGAATTGGTGCAATTGGTGTGAACTGCAAAATATTGGCTTTAAACGACAGAACAAAAAGAGAGGGAAGAACAGCATTTTTATGTATATATGATATAATGAAAGCAGTATATTAGAAAAATGGTGAAAATAAATATGAGTATTCCCTTTATGGTTATATTTGTGTGTGCATGGTATTTTAAAATGTTGATCCCAATGTTGATTTGGTGTGTGATGTTTTTAATGCTTCGGAATTATATTGGAGGATATCATGCAAAAACGCATTTCCGATGTATTTTGTATAGCAGTGTTTATGGAGTTATAGCAATGTATGGAATAATCTGGTTGGCGGTTGTTCACCTGACAGTAAAATTGATTGTATGTGGAGGTCTGTTATTGATTAATATTTTTACAGGACCTGTCATTCATGATGAAAACTTGAAAGGTTATAAGAGAAACTATTGTAAAATCGGTGTTGGTGTATTAGCAGGTGGAGTAGTTTGCGCAGTATTTTTAAACCTTGGCAATACAAAATTAGGGAATGCTGTTTTTATGGGGATAATTTCTGCCGAGTTTTTATATGGAATAGATTTGTTAATAAATGGGAAAAAGATAAAGCTGTATAATGAGATGAATTAGGAGAAAAATGAGAATGAAAAAATATCTTGGAACAATTTTTTTAATATTTGGTTTTTTGGAAATTATAGTATTGAGTGCAATTTCAACTTTTGACAGGGTAATGTATGAAGATACAAATCATTTTATTGGATTTATAAATAATTATGGGTTGTGGCCATTTCTAATAGGTTCTGTAATAGTACTATTTTGCGGAGTGGTTTTGATAGTGTTAGAATATAGTAAAAGATAGTGAAATAAAGGATATTTTATCAAATGCCAGAAGTGTCAGTTAAGATAAAGAGTTTATTTTGATTGACATTCTGGCATTTAAAATTAAGGTATTTAAGTATGTAATTACAAAGTTTTTACGGTATATCCGTAATTTTTTAATTGTTCATAGACCTGACTATTTTGGGGAGCATAGATAATTCCGGTAAAATTTCCAAAAGAATCTTTTTCAATTGTGCAATTTCCGTTTTCTATCGAAATTGATGTTAAAGAAGGATTATCATAAAAAGCCATATGACCAATTTTATTGACAGAAGCTGGAATGTATACTGTTTTGATAGCCTCGCACCATGAAAAACATCCTTCTTCAATTTCGCAGACTTTATAACCAGCAAGTTCATTGGGAATACGCAGATCTACAGGTGTCGAATTGCTTGGTAGATAGGAAACAAGATCTGCATAATTTTGCGCACGAATTCTGTAATTATAATTTTCAGCGTTTTGAAGCGGATCGTTGGTAGTCATTTCATTTTTTGAAACAGAAAAAGACTGCGGAAAATAAAATTTTAACAATTGATTGCAACCACAAGAGAGTAAGATCATGCCAATAATAAGAATAGAAAATATCCAAAAAACGATGCGATGATTAATTTTTATCATAAAGGTTTCCTTCTTTCATTTCAAGAATCTGGTCACAGAGACTGGTAATATTCTGATGATCATGTGTGGCGATTATAATACAGGACTTCTTCTTTTTTAAATCTTCCAGAATGGCTTTCAGACACCCAATGGTATCTGTATCCAGCGCATTGGTTGGTTCGTCTAAAAGAAGTAATTGTGGGGTTTCAAAAATTGCCTGCGCAATATTAAGCTTTTGTTTCATCCCCAGAGAGAATTTTTTTACTTTTTCATTGCTTTCAAGGTTTATTTTCCGGAGTGCGTCCTGAATGTCGGAAGTGGTGGCATAATGGTTGATTTTATTTAATTCTTCCAGATTTTCGAATGCAGTTAACTGGGGTTGTAATTCCATGTTTTCTATAATTAGTCCCATATGGTCAGGAAAAGAGATTTCTTTATGTAACGTTTTCCCATTAATTATGATTGAGCCGGAAGTCGGGAAAACCAGACCGGATATGATACGGAGTAACATTGTTTTTCCGGAACCGTTGATGCCATAAATACCGTAAATTTTTCCGGCCTCAAAAGTGTAAGAAATATCATTTAGTACGGTTTTCTTTTTAAATTTTTTTGAGATGTGTTCTAATTGAATCATACAAAGTCCTTTCTTTTTATTTGTAAATAAAGTAAAAAATACAGCATCATGATAAAAATGATTTTGATTGCAGGTGTGCAATACCATGGAAATATAAGGTAAGCAATTTTGCGGAATGGATGGGCGAAAACCATACATTCGGATATCAGGCAATAAATCGAGAGAAATAAAATGGTGGTCGTTTCAGATACACATAAGCGGAGTAAAAGAACCCACTGAAACAACAGATACAGGTTTAAAAAAGTACCAAATAAATGCATTATGATGGTCACGCTATTTTGCATAAAACATTCAAAATATAATAATACATTCCCACAAAAATATATAGAGCAAGTAATAAAAACTAATATAATACCGGAAAGATGTAATTTATTGATTAAAATATTCCGTGATTTTAAGCGAGGAATAATAAAACTCCCGTAATCATACAAAAAATCGGTATCATAAACAGAAAAATATAAAATTGCACTTATAGGAAGAAGCCATTGGGCACAAACATCTAAAAAGGATGTGGGGTGTGATGGCAGTTGGTAAGCAAACATAAATGCAGTGTCTGGTAAAATACTGATATATTTAAAATGTAATAATTGTAAAATAAAAAACGGCAAAAGAAATCGAATACAATTTTTAAGTGCTTTCATTCATAAAACTCCTTCTTCTTATTTGTTTGCAAATATACCAGATACAAAAGAAGGGCAAGAAATGTAAGCCGAAGCAAGTCATAAAAGCATACAATAACAGACTGGTGGTGCGCCATATAGTGAATGGCTACCAGGCAATTCCGAAGAGGAAGGAAATAACTGTTGCTTATTTTGTAAAGAAAAATCTGCGTGCAGCATAAAAGACATACTCCAAGTGAAGCGTACAGGGTAGGAATGTAGTTGTTTAATATTTGCTGAATGCAAAAGATTCCCATACAATACAAAAAATCTGCAATCCACTGAAAGAAAAAAATATAAAAAATGGGAAAAAAATTCAAATAACGAAATCCGATCTGTGTAAACAGATAGATTCCTCCCGAAAGTATGTGAAGGGCAGCAAATAGCAAAGTAAAACAAAGCACTGTCTGGTATTGGCAGCGGAAATACTGGTATCGTGTCTGGTATCTGCAGACAAAGCAGCTAGTTTGCGGAGCCATCATCTGGGGAAGATAAACCAGATATACAAAAGGAATAATAATTGCATAAGCATGCAAAAAGTAAAAATCACCTGAGAAAAAGGAGACCAGATAAGAAGAAAATGTAATCAGGTTTTTATGATACATATGACCTGATTTCGCATATACAAGAGCCACTGTGACATAAAAAAACAAAAAAGTAAAAACTGTTGTGATACATTTCTTATTCATAGATACTCCTTCTGGTCAGAATACAGATGTATAGGATTGCTGGCACGAAAAATAATAAAAGTCCTGAAGCTGTTTCTGTAAGGGTAGAATTAATTTGAAACGGCTGGAAAATTAAAAGCAGGGAGCCGGGTTTTAAAATTTCAATCAGCCAGAAAAATATACTTACAAAATATACCGTTTTTCGGTTGCGGAAATAAAAGGATGTTGCACAACAAAACATACCCATAATGCCATAGATAATACATGTGATCAGAATATGTACAAAATTGTTTAACAAAGGATGGTTAGTCCAAAACATTGTAAAAACGTTTAAAGCAGAAATTTCAGATGGATTGTATTTCCCACCACGAAACATCAAGTGAACACAGAGTAGATTCAGGGAAAGAGAAAGAAAAACCAATACGGATAGCAATATAAAATTTTTTATAAGAAGACGGTAAAGCATTTTTCTCTTTCCAATCCGGCTGATCAGGATATTATCATAACCCCGTTCCTGATCCATCAAACAATCATTGGAGGAAATTACCAGACAGTACAATGGAATCAGCCATAAGTAAAGACCTTGAAAGATATGTCCGATACCAACGCTGTTTCCGCATAAAAAGAAAGCACAATCTGGCTGATAGGCATAGTTTCCCTGAATAATCTGATATATGTACCACCAGGATTCCAGAAATGGAAGAATAAAAATCCATAGCAAAACCATAACGGTGGATAAAGTGCTGAGATTTCGTTTGATTAAAAATTGTAACATAGGTGCTCCTTTTCCTTTCCCCGAAAGATATGATATTCTTTATATTTCAATCCTTTCGTAAGGCTGATTGGTTTTTTAGGTTCATACATAAGGCTAAGACAGTTTGTAGTTGCTTTTTTGGGGCAACTTTACAAATTACATCTTTCACAATTCCTATAGTATTTTTTTCTCTTTTTATCATCGTTTTTCGTTCGTGTAAATTGTTAATTGGAAATATAATATATTCCAGAATATATTAAATTTTACAATAGCATATTTATATAAAAAAACAATAGAATTGGCGCGAAATACAAAATATTGGCTTTAAACGACATTGAAATTAAGGATTCAATTTCCTTTTTATTCTGCATTTATGGTACAATTGTAGTCAGGTGGAGGTGCTGACTTTGTGGAATATATGGGAATTTCTTATTATTTTATTTGAATCATTTTTGTTTTTCTTATTTATGAATAGAAAGCTGGATCCCAAAAAGAGAATTTTTAAATGGCAATGGTGTGCATGGTTACTGTTTTCTATCATTTTATTTTTTTTAAATCAGATGAAAGTATCAATATTTTATACTGTGTTTTACGGTATAATAGTGCATTTTTTAATTACAATGATTTTTACAAATTCTTCTCTTTTTTCACAGTTTTTTTATGTTATATTGTATTCGATCTATGCGTTGCTTGCAGATGTAGTGTCTGCAATGCTTCCAGTGGTTCTTTTTCACGAAAATATCAATCGCGTTTTATCGGGAGGCTGGGTTCGGGCGGTTTTTACATTGGTTTACCTGATCCTGCTTGGGTTGTTGATCGGATTGACGATAATGATTGGAAAACAAAATATCTGCCTGCAGACAAAGGAAAAGCTGATTTTTATAGGAATTGCGTTGTTGTGTGTGGCAATCGAGCAAATAGACATGATTGCTGTAGTAAGAGCATTACAGCAATCCCGGGATAACGATTTTTTCATGCTTGTGACAATTTTTGTCTTTGTGTTATTCCTGTTTATGATTATGCTGTTATTTATTTATAATCTGGGTGTGGAAAGAGAAAAAAATAATAAACTGCTGGAAGAGAATCTGCTGTCACATATGGAATCACAGCAGTACGAGCAGATTCTTGCTTCGGTCAAAGAGCTGCGTATAATGAAGCATGATGTAAAAAACCATCTGGATGTGTTGCAGACGCTTTTGGAAGGGAACCATACCGGACAGGCTGTTGACTATATGAGGCAGATCACAGCAGACCTGAACAAGGTGCATTATACGCTTTCCAGTGGAAATACAACGGTTGACTGTATCGTCAGCAATAAGCAAAGCATGGCGGAAAATGTTGGGATTCTTACAGAAAATATCATATATTTACCCGAAGAGATTCCATTAAGTGATGTAGAGATTTGTTCCTTGCTGGGGAATCTCTACGATAATGCAATTGAGGGATGCATGCGGGCAGAAAGTAAGAGAATTTGGTTGTATATGAAGCCATTTCATAATATGCTGTCAATAAAAATTGTCAATACTTCGGATGGGGGTTACAGATCTGATTCTGAGAATGAATTATTGAGCACAAAAGCAGGGAAAGGCAATCAAAATGGAATGGAACATGGAATTGGATTGAAGCGAATACGGGAAATTGTAGAGAGACATTTCGGAATCATGGAAATATTGCCGGAAAAAGAAATGTTCTCCGTAAATATTTTGATTCCGTTGCATCAGGGAGAGCAGCAGACATGAATTTGAAAATTGCAGTTTTGGAAGATAAAGAAAACGATTACCGCATATTGGAGTCGGCTCTGAAAATTTGGAGTGAGGGTAGCGGAAACCGAATCGAATTATTCTGGTATCAGACCGGAAATGAAATGCTAAAGTCTTTTGAACAGGATGGTTTTGATATTTTGTTTTCAGATATTGAATTAGAAGAAAACGAAATAGGACTTACATTTTGTGGAAGATTGAGGGAACTGGGATATTCTGGAGAGATTATTTTTCTTACAGCTTTTCGGGAGTATGTCTTTCGTGGTTATGATGTGAGGGCACTTCATTATCTGTTAAAACCAATCACACAGGAAACCTTATCCGGATGCATGGACAAATATCTTACAATCCATGCAGGTGATTTTTATTACTTCCATAAAGAAAATGATATTGTTAAAATCCGATATTATGATATGATTTTGATTCGGAAGGAAAAACATGATGCGGTAATTCAAATGAAAAATATGGCATATGCGGAGAGAGTTTCCCTTGGGGAGATGGAGAAACGATTGCCTCCGCAATTTGTTCGTTGTCATAAATCATATATTATAAATATCATGTATGTGGATTCTATAGTTGGAAGCCTGATTTACATGGCGGATGGAACGCAGATTGTGGCAGGACGAAAATATCTGGCAGATGTAAGAAAAGAACTGCTTGCGTTTGCACAGAAATAAAATTTAATAATATAATGTTTGGAGCCGGTAGTTATATTACTGCAAGTACATAAGATGACAGAAGTGTTATTAATGTAATTTTACTTTAGGTTTCGGGATAACCTGCCGATACATGTTATAGCGTAAAATGTAATGGTACGGAGGCAATACATGCAGGTTGAGCAGAAAAATATATGGGAAGATGTAACGCGGAATGCAAAACGTGATAACAGTAACAGGGCAATTGCGGCTTATCAGGCAAATATGCCGGATGCCGGAGCGGTTGCAGCTTTTGGCGGACAGGAAGCCTATGTGCAGCAGAAAACTGCGGTGTCCGAGGCTGGAAATATCGATATGGCAACGTATTCCAACCCGGCAAAGCAGGGGCAGGAAGAAAAGACAGTAGCGGAAAAAATTGCAGGGCAGGAGATTTCTTCGGGACAGGCGCGCAGCAACGAAATCGCTGTAGTGGCAAATACCACTTCCACAGAAGATTTAAAGAAGATGGAAGAGGACGGATTTTCCATTTCCGATGCAGACAGCCATACCATTATTACCGTGACGGACAAGATTAAAGCAGCTCTGGCAAAAGCCGGAGTGGATGTGTCTTCCATGGGCGGAACACTCACAAAGGAACAGTTAGAGGAGATCACCGGAAGTCCGGTTGTGACGCAGCAGATCATGGACTCTCTTGCGGCAAACGACCTGCCGGCGACGGAGGAAAATGTGCAGGACAGTGCGGAGGCACTAGCACAGGCTGCCTCGATTCCGGAGATCACGAAACAGGCGATGAGTTATCTTCTGAAAAATGATATGGAGCCGACCATCCGCAATCTGTATTTGTCCAATTACAGCAGCAGCGCAGAAAATATTGTGGAGCCGGAGCAGAGCGGAATTGATTTTGAGTCCCTGATGCCGCAGATTCGTGAGATTATTGCAGAAGCAGGCCTTTCCGATGACGAACATGCGGTGGACAACAGCAAGTGGCTGGTGGCAAACCAGATTCCCCTTACACCGGAAAATCTGCAGTATCTGACAGATCTGCAGGGATTATCGGACGATCTGCAGACCGATCATATAGACTGGGACCAGATCGTGGATTCCATGGCGAAGGCAATTGCGGCAGGAAAACGTCCGGCAGATGCTTCCATGATTACTGCACGCAGACAGATGGAGGAAGCACGTCTGGTAATGACCAGTGAGGCATCCATGGCGATGGAAAAAGCAGGCGTAGAGATGGATCTGACACCGCTGGCGGATCTGGTCGAGGATTTAAAATCCCAGGAGAGAGAATACTATAAAGACCTGCTTGCCGGTGCCGGAGTTGAGCCAAGTGAAAAAAATGTGGATCTTATGGCAGAAACCATGGATGTGTTTGCCGAACTGAAACAGCAGCCGGCATATGTAATCGGGCAGGTGGATGCGGATGATTCCGTTCAGGAGATTCATGATGCCGGAGCGCAGATGCAGCGCGCATTTGCACAGGCAAATGAAAGTTATGAAACACTGATGACTGCTCCGCGCAGTGACATGGGGGATTCCATAAAAAAAGCATTTTCCAATGTGGACGATATTTTACAGGATCTGCAGCTGGATACAAGTGAAACAAACCGCCGTGCAGTGCGGATACTGGCTTATAACAATACCGAAATTACACCGGAAAATATTATGGAAGTAAAAGCACTGGATGAGCAGATGCAGCGTGCGTTTTCTAATATGAAACCGGCAGTAACGCTGGAAATGATCCGCCGTGGGGAAAATCCACTGGATATGACTATGGAGCAGCTGAATCAGGCGGCACAGGAGATTCAGCAGGAGAACGGAACACAGGAGCAGGAACGGTTTAGCAAATATCTGTGGAAACTGGAGCAGAATCATGAGATTTCTGAGGAAGAGCGCAGCAGTTATATTGGTATTTACCGTCTGATCGCACAGGTGGAAAAAGGAGATGGGGCAGCACTTGGATTTCTGATGAATCAGGGATCGGACGTGACGATGCGAAACCTTTTGCGTGCTGTGCGTTCAGAAAAAAAGAGTGGTCTGGATTATCAGGTGGACGATGATTTTGACGGAGTTGACAGCACAGCAGAAGGTCCGAAAATTGACGAGCAGATCTCGGCTGCGTTCCAGCAGAATTGTCTGCGCGATGTGATGGAACATATTTCACCGGAAAAACTTTCCCGTCTGGGAGAAGAAAAGTGGCAGAATATGTCTCCGGAACAACTGGCAGAGGCACTCCGGCAGATGGATGAATCCGTTGGGGAACAGGAAGCGGAAAAAAGCTATCGGCAGGAACAGCTTGCGCAGTATCAGCAGCTTGCAGAAACACCGGAAGACGTATATACCTATCTGGAGCGGTATGATATTCCAAACAGTATGGTAAATGTCATGGCAGCATCGGAAATGCTGCGCAAACCAAACCGGATGATGGAGAGGTTGTTTCAGCAAGATCATGTTTCCAAAGATTCCATGACAGAGATTGCAGAGATGAAAGAGCAGGTACTTGAACAGTTTTCAAAAGCCCTTGAGAATCCTTCGGATCTTGCAGATGCCATGGAGACGCTTGCGGATGTGGCAGAGCATGTGATGGATACGATGATCGTAGAAGATCCGGATGTCCGCACGATTGATATCCGGGAAATGCGCCAGATGACCGCACAGTTTCAGATTGGTGCGAAACAATCGCAGGAAGAATGTTATGTGATTCCGATGCAGACAGGAGATTCTGTCACCGGGGTTTCTTTAAAAATCGTAAGAGGAAAAAAGAAAAAGGGTCTTGTGGATATTTTTCTGGATGGAGAAAAGGCAGGAAAGATTACGGCATCTTTTCAGGTAAAATCAGACCGTATTTCTGGAACAATTGTGACAAGCGAGGAAGAGACCGCAAAACAGATCGAAGAACACCTGCAGGAACTGCAGGATGCCATGCAGGAACCGGCAGATATCCATGTTGCATATACACCGGATCTTTCTTTGTCGCAGTTTGAGATGTCCGGAATCCGGAGGGAAAGTGAAATGAAAGAGCAGGGAGAACTGGAGGAAGACCGTTCCAATCAGGTACAGACAACGAGGTTGTATCATACAGCGGAAGTTTTTATTAATTCCATAAAATCCCTTTTGACAAAAACAAAAGATCTGTAGTAGGATAGTGCGGAAACCAGATTACAGGTGGTTTCACGATAAGAATGAAAATATACAGGATCTGGAAGGAGAATGGAGAATGAAAAAGAAAATTGTGGCAATGATACTGGTGCTTGCCTGTGTGACAGGAATATATGCACCGGAAAATGCATGGGAAGCACCGGTGACGGTAGAAGCATCCACGCAGAAAGGGAAGAAAACCCCATCCATACAAAAAGTATACAATGCTGTAAAGAAAGCGTATGGGGATGATTATATCCCAAGTGAAAAAGTATCAAAGAAAGAATTGAAGGAGCGCTACGGAATTTCTTCCAAATGGTACAGTGCTGCAATTGCGGAGGTGCCGATGATCAGTGCAAATGCAGACACACTGGTTATTGTAAAAGCAAAGAATGCAGCTTCCAAAAAGAAAATCCGGTCGGCATTAAAAAAATACAGGGAGGAACTGATACAGGATACCTGTCAGTACCCGATGAACCAGTTAAAGATTCAGGCTTCCAAAGTTTATGTAAAAGGAAACTATGTATGCTTTATCATGCTTGGGACAATCAGCAACAAGCAGGAGGAACAGTCCGAGGACAAAGTGATTGCTGCATATAAAAAGCAGAATGAAAAGGCCGTAAAAGCCATCAGTAAACTGTACAAATAGAGAAAATTATGATACGGATATTCAAACGGCTGCCGGGTGTGATTTTTATGGTGCTTCTCCTCGGTCTGGCAGGAAAAGAAGCACTGTCGCATCAGAGAACCTATTCTCCGGTTGAAAAAAGAGAACTTCAGACACGCCCGGAAATAAGTATAACGAAAGTTCTGGATGGAAGATTCCAGAAAAAATATGAATCGTATCTGCGGGATCAGTTTCCCGGAAGGGATCATTGGGTTTCGTTCCAGACAGACATGGAATTGTTTATGGGCAAAAATGAAATTCATAATGTTTACATCGGAAAGAACCATTACCTTTTGGAACACTATACAGAAAAAGAGTTTGATCCGCAGCAGATTTCCAAAAATCTGCAGGCTCTGGAGAAGTTTGTCGGAAAAGCAAAACAGAACGCGGATGTCCATGTGATGATGGTGCCGACAAAGTCGTGGATACTCCGGGAAAAACTTCCGGCATTTGCCCCTCATTATAAGGAGCAGAAGTTTTATGATGCATTGCAGCAGAAATTGGAAAAAGAGGATGTACTGATTTCCGTGGAGCCCGTACTGGATGCACATAAAGAGGAAGAAATTTATTACCGGACAGACCATCACTGGACGACGCTGGGAGCATGGTATGCCTATGAACAATACACAAAGGCGGTTGGTGGAGATCTTCAGAGGGCACAGGGGAAAAAGAAGTTCCGTTGCATCAGTAAAGATTTCTATGGAACAACTTATGCAAAAATAAATTATGCCAGACAGGCAGACAAAATTGAGATTTATGAGCCGGCGGATAAACTGCGTGTTGTTTATAATATGGGAGAAAAGAAGACAAAGACACTGTATGATGTTTCCTTCCTGAAAACAGCAGACCAGTACAGCGTTTTTACCGGTGGGAATCAGGCAGTGCTTGAGATTACCGGGGGAATAAAGAACGGAAAAACGCTGCTTTTGATCAAGGATTCTTTTGCGAACAGTATCCTTCCTTTTCTGGCAGAAGATTATGAAAAACTTGTCGTTGTGGATCTTCGCCAGCTGAATGTAAGCGGAGACCGGCTTTTGGAAATGTTTTCACCTACCGATATACTGATTCTTTACAACAGTGCACAGTTTGCACAGGATAAAGAGTTTGAGATCAAGTGTAACTAGTATATCGTTTCGTAAAGAAACGGATTAGGTGGCAGTATCCGGTACGTCTTTTCCGCTTTCCAGATAGGTTATGGCACCAAGGTAAACGGCTCGTGCCAGTTTTTCCTGATAGGCATCTGTGACCAGCAGAGCTGCTTCCGTTTCATTGCTCAGAAACCCACATTCGACAATTATGATCGGTGTGGGTGTTTTTTTTAATATGTAGTAGTCGTTGTTGGATTTACAAACCCTTGGCTTTGGAGGATTAAGGCTGTTGTTTAGGGTATCCTGCATTACTGAGGCAATTGCAGAACTTTCCGCAGACTGTTCGAAGTAAAACACCTGTGGACCGGAGACAGAGGCATCCGGAAAACTGTTCTGATGGATGCTGATGGTCATAACCGGATTGGTATCTGTGATCAGTTTTACGCGGTTTCGCAGATCTTCTACTTTTACACTGCGCGAGTTTTCATCTGCAGGAACGGTATCATCACTTCGCGTGAGTACAACCTTATATCCTTTGTTTTCAAACAGGGTTTTGAGTTTTAGCACAATAGACAGGTTGATGTCTTTTTCCAGAGCATCGTTACAGCCAACTTTTCCAGGATCGCTTCCTCCATGTCCGGCATCAAGAACGATACAGGTTTTGGAGGAAGCCGCATGTCTGGAAGATGTCAGTGCAGCTGATGCACGCGCAAGTAAGAAAGCACTTATAAACAGACAGGCAACCATAAGAATTTCAAATTTCTTTTTCATAGAACCTGCTTTATGGAATTATTTATTCCTATATATATGCAGGTAAGTCAGTGGATATACCTGGTAACGGTATCCCAGATATCACTCGTTTCAAATCCGAGTTTCCAGAAGGATGCACCGGCAAGCTTCTTTTCTTCAACCAGTTTCAACCGGCATTCTGCGGAGGCGGAGTCTTCCAGCCATACCTTATAGGTGGTGTCATTATCTGTAAATTCCGAATAGTTCTGTCCACAGTCATCCTGCCATGTTTTGGTTGCACCATGTGTGGCGAGAAAATCGTTTGCAGCTTTCATGCCATAAATTTTTGAGGGAATTTTGGCACCGGCTGCTGTGTCATCGGAACTGCTCTCGGATGGGATTTCCCATACACGCGTATAAAATGGCATTCCAAGAATTACCTGATCGGCAGGAACCTCTTTTAAAGTATCGCTTACACCCTGGGTTACCCAGCTTAAAGAGGCAACAGACCCGGCTTCGGGGCTTCCGGCATAATGTTCATCGTATCCCATAATCACAACATAATCTGCAAAATTTGCCTGTTCTTTTCGGTTATAAAAGGAAGTATGTGACATCGGAACGTAATTGTCTACAGAAAGAACAACCCCATTGTTTTTGCATTTGATGGAAAGCTCCCGGATGAATTCAATAAATGCATCCCCGACTTTCTCCCCGTTCATACTTTCAAAGTCTACGTTGATTCCATCCAGATTGTATTGAATCGCCATGGAAACAATCTGGTTTACCAGATTCTGTCTCTTAGAGGTATGGGTCAGGACTTCTGTTGTATCGACATTTTTATTTTCCAGATTGCTGACAAGCGCCCAGACTTCAATCCCCTGGTTATGACAGTAATTTACATAATTCAGGCTTGCCAGGTTGGCAATGTTTCCATTGTTGTCATTCAGATAAAACCAGGTAGGAGAGAGTACATTGATTCCTCTGGTATTGGCAAGGACAGAGGAAACCGCGTTATTTGCAGACTGGTTTGTAACCTGATGCCAGGCCATACAGATATTGTAATCTTTCTTTATATGTGCAAAGGTATCCGGAGTGAAATCGCTTTTTCTTGTTTTTTCTTTGACGGAGGAAAGCATACGTTTCTGCATGTATCCAATAATACCGTCGTCTGTCATTACTTTGTCCCAGTTGTCGCCCTGTTCGATCACGGTGACTTCCTCTTTGGAAGAAACTTTTTTCAGAATCGGGCTTTTGATGCCTCCTCTTACGCGCAGGGAGGCATTTTTTTTGGCAGTGGCAGTCTGGTATTTTCCCCACTGGCTGGTAATAATGATCCGGTGAGGATCTTTTACATGTTTGTATTTAAAATCAGAATATTCTTTCACAAAATCCAGATCAATATATGCAGTATCAGAGTTTATGGTAACAATTTTACGACCGTAATCTGCGGAAGATTTTGTAACCATATAACTGGTCTGCTCTGCCTGTGCCGAGATCAGATTTTGTGTTGTTGCATAGAGAAGAATATTCTCGTTATTGTCCCAGTAAAAACGTGAATTTAAATTGTCATGGACAAAATCATAATCAATATAAATATGACCGTCAATGACCCTGGCTTTGGAAGAGGTTACTTCATTATTTAAAACAATGGCAACCTCATCGGAATTTGTCAGATGATAATAAGTGGTTAAATCTTCGTGTTCCTTACTCGGTGTGTATTTGCGGATCAGGGCGAAGACTACGATCGCTGCAGCAATGACAAGTGCCAGTGCAAGCACAGCGAAAATGGAATGAGATTTTTTCTTCATGAGCCGTCCTTCCTTTGTCTGTTGGCAAATTATATATTTATTCCGATTATAGCATTGTGCCTGTACAGATTCAAATGGAATCAGATAAAATTAAGAAATAGAAGTTGTTTGAATTTTTTCGGGAGGGCAGTTGTGTCTGTGGATCTGCCCTCCCATTTGTCTTTTTTCAGTTTATTTTGTGCGTGACGGAGTTGCATTGAGACTCATTTCACACCCATAATAATAGCCCATTTGTTATTTTATTTTTTTTAATGGATCGTTTTAAAAAGTAACGATCAGACTTTCATATACTTCTGGTCTGAATTCAATGACCAGCTGATTGTCAGTAGATAAATTTAATGTGATAACTGTTTTCCTTTCCATATTTGTTCAAAGAATCCAAAATCATGAGAGGACACTTGAAACGGGTTTTCGAGAAAGGGAACCGGAATCACACGGATTCCATAGGACGTTTCGACTCTTTTTCGGTCTTTTTTGAGGTTTCCCATACTCATAAAACGGACATTTGTTTTATAATCCTTTCCTAAATTTGTTTTTTTCAGTTCCTCAATAAATTGTAAGAGCTGCCGATCCTTCCAAATACTCACATTTGTCAGTACAATACAGTAATCACAGCGGACAAATTCCGGAAATGAGTATGGAGTCAGAACCCCGAAATCCAGAATTTTATACTTGTGTTGCAGATGTAACTGTTCCCGCAGCTGCCGGAGTGTAATCTCCGGATAGTAGCTGACACCATTGCAGCGAAAAGGAATGGTTGGGTCCTTTTTCGAAGAAAGCGCAGCGATTTCATGACTGGAATTGACTTCCAGGTATGCGGTGCGGGCCAGAAATCTGCTATGTAAAAAGTTGCAAAGCGAAATACTAAAGTGTGTTACACCGGAATTTACTGTTGTACCGCAGACTCCTATGGTTGCAGGAGCCGGAATAAATGGTTTATGAAACGTAAAAATAGGCGATTCCGTCCTTTCTCAGGTTGTTGCAGCCAGTGAACAAAATCCAGCTTTTCTTTGTCTGCACGAAAGATGTCCGTATTAAACGGATAAGAATAGACCGGCTGTGAAAATGTTCTGGCAAAATAAATGGCAGAATTGTGGTCGCACAGATTCGCAACAACATGCAGGCGGTTACCAAAATTTTGTAAAAGAAAGTCTTTGGACTTTGCATCGTCCTGATGCCACAATGCTCCTCCACACACATAGATAATATGATCCGCCGTTGCAAGGCAGGAGGAAGAAAAATCACATCCGTAATCATTTACCATGATTTGTGCGACAGGCTCCGGGATTTCGATGCCACTGTCATATTTTGGAAATCCTGTAAAATTGCGATAAAAGAAACAACCGTTTTTTTCCCACACATGTTTCAGCTGGGCAACCGTCTTGCGCAGATCGTTTGACCAGTTTTTTTCCTGATAAACCGCCGAAATGCCAAGGTAGTTAAGTGTTGTCACCAGTGCGATTGCTATGTGTGTTGCACCACAGCCGCTGTGACTTCCAACGACTGCAATTGTCTGCCTGAGATGCGTTCTTCCCGTAGTTTCAATTACTTCTTTTAATGCAGAGTACAGAGCCTGCGGTGATTCATAGCGCAGGTCGGGATCTGCTGAAATTGCTTTCTGAATTTTGGGATAAATAGATCGGTTGGTGGCTGCATCCAGATATGGCATCATGTATTCCATGATTTTTCCAATGCTGTAGATATCGGATCTCAGGGTTACCGGTTTTCCTGAGATAAGTTCCGGAGCAGAAAAATCCACGTTTCCGAAATGGTTGAAGTCTTTTCCAGAAATGGCAGCAAAAGATGCGACACTGAAGTCAATCAATTTAAGCTGTGTTCCACATACTATAATATGTTCCGGCTTAAGATCCTGATAAAGAATCGGAGAAGGCCGTAATGTATGCAGATATGCAAAAATGTCACAAAGCTGCTCACAAAAATATAAAAACTGGTTCTGGGATATTGACTGTTGATGAAGCAAAAATTCTTCTAAAGAGTCACCCTGAATATATTCTTCCACAAGATAGTAGAATGATTCATCTTCTTCAAAATCATAAATTGTGGGAATTCCGGGATGCTGAACAGACTTTAGAATCTGTGCTTCGGATATTGCGAAGAGCGGTTGTGCCGAAGTATTTTTGGGGAATCGCTTCATTGCACGGTACTGCTCTAAAGATTGCTGTCTGACAAGAAAGACACTTCCGCATTCTCCCTGGCCAAGGGGACGAATCAGCTCGTATCGGTCAGACAATATTAAATTTTTGTTATTCATACGCTCCTTTGGGTCAGAGACGCATCTCATGCATAAACTTATAACACACTTTATTTTGCAATGCAAGTATTTTTTTATAATTTTTTAATCCGTGGTAACTTTACAATGGGAGGGCATTTGATTATAATAAGTGTACCATTTACGGAAAGCGATTTCCAGAGAAGGATGTGATAGAGATGAAAATTGAAAAAGTAAATGAAAATCAGATTCGATGCACATTAACAAAACAGGATCTTGCAGATCGTCAGATTAATCTGCGGGAACTGGCATATGGTTCTGAGAAAGCAAAAGGACTTTTCCATGATATGATACAGCAGGCAAATTATGAGTTTGGATTTGATGTGAGTGACAATCCACTTATGGTAGAGGCAATTCCATTGTCTTCCGAATCCCTGGTTTTGCTGATTACAAAGGTTGAATACCCGGAAGAACTCGATACCCGTTTTTCCCAGTTTACGGAAGCCGGAGATGAGGAACTGTTTTCAAATACGGGAGCAGTCGGAAATGTGGAACGCAAAGGCGCAGATGATATTTTGGAACTTTTCCAGAAAATACGTGAAGCAAAAGCCTCTCCGGAGAGTGAAAATGCACAGCAGACAGAGGCACCGGAAGAAGTACCGGAAGTACCGGCAGATCTGACGAAAATGTTTGAATTTACGACGATAGATCAGGTGGAGCGTCTCGCACATGTACTTGTAAATTATTACAATGGACGAAATGACCTGTTTAAGAACGAGAAGAAAAACCGGTTTTATCTGGTGATCCACAAAGATGACCACACACCGGAAGAGTTTAATAAAGTCTGCAATATTATTTGCGAATATGCACAGCAGAAAAACTATAATCCTGCAGTCGGAGCATATTTTGCGGAGCATGGAAATAAAATTACGGGACCGCAGGCACTGCAGGTGTTTGCATCTCTTTAGAAAATTTAAATCAAAAAGGAGTGCTGAAATTCAGCACTCCTTTTTGATACGTGAAATCTATGCGGTTGCATCATGCTCGATGAAATCGTTGATATCATTTACCAGATCATCCGGGTCGATTCCATGAACCATAGCTGCCTCAGCAATAGTCTCCATCTGGGATGATGGGCAGCCAAGACAATGCATACCAATGTTTAAAAGCATAGGTGCTACGTTCTCATCAATCTGAAGAAGTTCTCCGATCATAGTATCCTTGGTTACTTTAGCCATGGGATAAATCCTCCTTTGCAAATATCGTTTAATGTTGCTATTATAATACGATTTCCCGTTAATTGCAAATTATACTTTTTTTTATTAAAGAATTGACATTTTCGGACGATATATATGTCAGATGAAATGACAGGGAGCGTCAAATCAGAGGGCAGGGATGCTCAAACGTAGCGTATACGGGAAGGAATAAATATGAAAATTAATCGCAATATGTCTGCTGTTGTAGCCAATCGGCAGCTGCTTCGGACAGAAAATAAACTGAGCCTTTCTATGGGGCGTCTTTCCAGCGGATATAAGATCAATAAAGCTGGAGATAATCCGGCGGGAATGGCAATCTCCAGCAAGATGAAAGCACAGATTGATGGTCTGAATCAGGCAGAAGCGAATTCTGATGATGGACAGTCCGTACTCAGAATTGCAGACGGGGCATTAAACGAAGTCAGCAATATGCTGCAGCGTATCCGTGAATTGAGTGTTCAGGCGGCAAATGGAACAAACTCTTATTCGGACCGTCAGAGTATTCAGGACGAGATTGATCAGCTGACACAGGAAGTTGACCGGATTTCCACAGATACAGAGTACAACAAGAAGACGTTGCTTGACGGTTCGGCAAATACACGTGTGTATGTGAGTGGAACACATAAGGATACTACAAAATTTGCACGGAGCGCAACAAGAATTGACTTTTCCGAGGAGGTTCTTCCGGGAGATTATACGGTGGAAGTGAAGACTCCGGCAAAACAGGCAACGTATCAGCTGGATATGTCCGGCCTGATCAATGATCCGAATTTTGACGGAGGTACGGTTTCCATCAATGGAGTAGGAATAGAGTATGAAAAGGGCATGAGTGCGGATGATGTATACAAGCAGCTGATGTCTGTGGCAGATGAGATCGGATGTAAGATTGAAAAGGATCCAAATAATGCAGGAGTTTATAATATTACTGCAGACAACAAAGGATCGGCAGAAGTACTGACTGTCAGTATGTCAGAAGAGATGGCACAAAAAACAGGTCTGTCTAATGACCCGGAAGCTGTTAAGAATGCTGATGACAATAGTTACAAACTTGTGGCAAGCGGAACCGATGCAGAGATAGAACTGAAAGATGGGTTTGGAAGTACAGTAATTACAAATGTCGAGGGAAATCGTGTGAAAATCACGGATAAAGGTGGATTTTCCATGGATTTTCTGCTGAGTGATGACGTACAAAATGGGGATACCCTTACATTTGATGTGACGGATGTTGGTGCGATGACCATCCAGATCGGTGCGAACCAGTATCAGAATATGGATGTACATATTCCGGAAGTTTCCTCGGAGAGTCTGTATCTGGATACGGTAAATGTGGCGGTCAACGGAGGTGCTGACAAAGCCATCAGCACGATGGATGCAGCAATTGCAAAATTAAGTGCTGTCCGCTCCGGAATCGGTGCATATACCAATCGTCTCGAGTATGCAAGCTCCAGTCTTGCAGAGACACAGGAAGATATGACAACCGCATATTCAGGGCTTATGGATACCGATATGGCATCTGAAATGACAGAATATACACAGCAGAATATTCTGGAACAGGCTGCTGTTTCGGTGTTATCACAGGCAAATGATATTCCACAGCAGGTACTGTCTTTGCTGCAGAAATAGGAGTAGCATATGGAAAATGAGCTGAAAAAAGATTTTACGAGACGACTGAGCCAGTGTAATTCCGGTGAGATGATCGTCATCATTTACGATATCTTTTTTGCCTATGTGGATGATATTCGGCAGGCACACTGCAATGGAGATCATGATGGACAGAAGGATGCGATCCGGAATGCACAGAGTGTTCTGGATGAACTGATCGGAAGTCTCAATTTTTCGTATCCGATCTCGCACAACCTGTATAAACTCTATATGTTCTGTAAAAATGAGCTTTCACGGGCGATGTACGAGAATCGGCTGGATGGAGTGCAGGAAGCGGAACATATCATGCACCGGTTGTATACTTCTTTTGTAGAGGCAGCAAAACAGGACAAGAGTGCACCCCTTATGAAAAATACCCAGCAGGTATATGCAGGGATGACTTATGCGCGCGGTGCCGTAAACGAAGATTATATGGATGTGGACAGTCACCGGGGCTTTTTTGTATAAAATTTCCGTAAAATGTGAACGGTCAGGAGGGAAGCGAATAGTTTCCCTCTATTTTTTTTACACATCCCAGAAGAAATTTATAGCGCATCTGTACCGCTTTTGCCTGATAAATGTAATAGTCGATCAAATCCGGATCAACGACATTTTCAAGATTGGCATAGGTATTTTGCAGTTCTGCGGTTGTCTGTTTCAGATTATCGAGAAGTATTGCATAGCCGTCAGGGGGCTGAGGGGTTGTCTTAAACAATTTCATTGGATCACCTGCTTTCTGAAGTCTCTCTTTTACAAGTATAAGCAAAAATGGAAAAGTTATACAAAAAATTTGTAAAAAACTGCTTGACAAATAAAATTGGCATTGTTATAATTCGATTCACAACAAAGGGGTGATGCAAATTGATTTCGATGCAGGGGGCATCGGTTCTGACACTGTATGCAATCCTAATTGTGGCAGTCGTTCAGGATATTACCAGCATGAGGATCAGTAACCGGCTGATTATCATGGGTTTATTTTTATCGATGGCATTCGGTATAGTTTTGGGTGGAATGCCGCGAATCATTCAAGTTCTTTTGAATATTTCTATTCCGGTTATCATGTTATATCTTTTTTATCTCATAGGTGTGTTGGGCGCCGGAGATATCAAACTTTTTTCCGTTATCGGTGGATTTACAAATTTAAAAACATTGACAGACTGTGTGCTGGCAGCATTTGTGGCAGGAGCAGTAATAGCCGTGCTCAAGATGTTGTATATGCGCAATCTTAGAATCAGCCTTTTTAAAGCACAGGTTTTTTTAAGAGAACTGTTTTCGGGGAAATTCTCCTCTTATCGAAATGGCTGGGTTCAGGAGCAGAATCTGATGCATTTTTCTGTTGCGGTTTTACTGGGAATGTTATATGCGCATCGGACAGTATGGCTGTCACTGTTTTGAAAAGAAAGGAGGAGCTATGAGGAGAGCTCGATTGGGACTCTGTATTGGAGACCGGGAGTATGGTGACCGTTTTACCAGCTGCCTGATGAATCATTATCGGGATCAGCTTGAGCTGCACATGTTTTCCCAGAAGGAGGCACTTCAGGAGAACTGGAAAACCCTGGATGCAATTGTTCTGTCGGATGATTTGGCTGGGGAAAACAGGATAGAATGTGAAATTCCACAAATTTATCTGTTTGATGGAAATGAAAATGTGGATAAAGAGGTGGAAAAAGGGGTGGTGTTTGTGGATAAGTATCAGGAAGTGAATAAAATCGTCGATGAGATTTTAAAACAGATTGGGGAGGAAATAAAAAATGCCAGTGGGGGTGTGAAGCAAAAATTACAGGTTCTTGCAGTATATTCGCTGGCAGAAAATGAAATGCAGCTTCCGTTTGCGGTCACGCTGTCCTCCATTCTGAGTGAAAACGAAAAAGTTCTGCTTCTGGATTTGCAGGAAAACAGTGGATTGTCGCAGCTGATGGGGGAATTTTATTCGTCCGGGATGGAAGAACTTCTGGTGATGGCAGAAAGCGGAAAATACTCAAAGAGCAGGATGGTTTCCTGCATCGGTCATCTGGACAGGACAGATGTTGTGTATCCTCTGGGAAATACCGAGTGTCTGTGTGAAGTGAAAAATCTGACGTATCAGAAATTGTTTCAGATTTTAGCGCAGGAAATGAATTATACAACCATCGTTTTAAATCTGGGGTCACGGTTTATGGGATTTTTTGAATTGCTGGGGAGCTGCCAGAAAATTTTCCTGATGAAAAGCAGAGGAGGGCTTGGACAATGGAGAGAGAAAGAATTTTTGACAGAAATTCAAAAACGCGGAGAAGAACGGTTATCCGAGAATCTGCGGGAAATACAGCTTCCGCTTGTGGTATCCCCTGTGGTATCCTGCGAGCGGCTCGTCGAGCAATGGAAATGGAACGAATTTGGAGACAGTATCCGGAGGATGATGCCGGTTGGATGAGTATGTAGGAGATATCCGGCAGCGTGTATTGGAACGCATGGATCTTTCACGGGAGATGTCGGATGAAGAAATTGAAAATCTGATTGGGGAAGAGGCATCCCGGCTGATGCAGGAGGAACCCATTTCCATTCGGGAACGTCTGATGCTGGAAGCAAGAGTATTTAATTCACTCAGAAAACTGGATGCTTTGCAGGAACTTCTGGATGATCCGGAAATTTCCGAGATCATGGTAAATGGACCGAAACATATTTTTTACGAAAAGGCAGGAAGGGTTCATGCATGGAATCAGGCATTTGCCAGCGAAGAAAAAATGCAGGATGTGATACAGCAGATCGTTGGAAGACATAACCGGGTGGTTAATTTATCGAATCCAATCGTAGATACAAGACTTGCAGATGGCTCCCGTGTAAATATTGTCCTGGCACCGGTTTCTCTGGATGGTTCTACAATCACAATCCGGAAATTTCCGGAGAAACCGCTGGATATGCAGACCCTTATTCAAAAAGGGGCACTTCCGGAAGATGCAGCAGAGTTTTTAAAGATGCTGGTAAGGGCAAAATACAACCTGTTGATTTCGGGAGGGACAAGCTCCGGGAAAACGACATTTTTAAATGCTTTATCACAGTACATTCCGGAGGATGAGAGAGTCATAACGATTGAGGATTCCGCGGAACTTCAAATACAGGGAATCAAAAATCTGGTACGTTTAGAAACACGGAATGCAAATATGGAGGGCGTCCAGCCGGTAACAATCCGGGATCTGATCCGCACGGCATTGCGTATGCGTCCGGACAGAATACTCGTTGGGGAGTGCCGTGGAGCGGAGGCATTTGATATGCTTCAGGCATTGAACACCGGGCATGATGGCGGATTATCCACCGCCCATGGAAATTCAAGCAGAGATATTCTCTCCCGTCTGGAAATGATGGTACTGATGGGAATGGAACTGCCGATTGCTGCAATCAGACAACAGATTGCATCGGGGATAGACCTGATCGTTCATCTGGGAAGATTACCGGATAAAAGCCGCAGAGTATTGGAAATTACAGAGGTATGCGGAGTGGAAAATGGCGAGATTCAGATTTCTCCGATTTATCAGCTGGAAGGAACCGAGGGCAGCTGGAAGTGGAAGCACTGTGGCATATTAAAGAATCGTAAAAAACTGGAGATGGCAGGACTTGCCCGGGAGAAGGGAGAGATAGAAGATGGATTATCGTGTGTATCATCTGAGCCGGAAGGAAGTTTGTAAAAGCATTACTTTGGCGGGGCTGCTGACAGTGGCAATTGCGTATTTATTTTATGCCAGCTGGCTGGGGATAGTATTTTTTCCTGTTTTTATCTGGTTTTTCATGAAGCGTCAGAAAAAAGCAGGGGAAGAGCAGATGCAATTACAGCTTGCGAAGGAATTTGTGGATACTCTCCGGAGTATCAGTGCGGCTTTACTTGCTGGTTTCTCTATAGAAAATGCGTGGAAAGAGGCAGAAAAAGAAATACTCGCATTATATGGGAAAAGATCCTATATGTATCAGGAGGTAAAGGAGATGAATTGTTCCATCAGCCTCAATCAACCATTGGAGCTGCTGCTGGGAGATTTCTCAACCCGAAGTGGAAATATGGATATTGCAAGTTTTTCTGAAGTTTTTTCATTTGCAAAACGCAGCGGTGGAAATTTTGTGACAATTATTGATGCAACATCCCGGCACATGCGGGTGCGCCATGAAACAGAGAGGGAGATTCAGGTACAGATTGCTTCTAGAAAGATGGAACAGAAAGTAATGAATGTGATACCGTTGTTCATTTTGTTATATCTGAAGGTGACATCCATGGATTTCCTGAATGTTTTATATGGAAATGTGGCAGGGGCATTGTTTATGACAATATGCCTTGCAGCTTATGGTGGGGCGATTGTACTGGCAGAGAAAATAATGACAATACATATGTAGAGGGGGAAGTGTGAGAAGGAAAAAAATAATAGAAGCAGCGGTTGTTTGTATTCTGTTATTGCTGCTTGGGGCATATATGGAATTTTCCGATCGCAGTATGGACGATAAAAACAGAATTATCCGGGGCAGTCCGGGCAGTGGGCGGCAGGAAGTGGAACTTACGCTGAATGCAGGGGAGAAACTGAAAAATTATGACTATCAGGTAAGCGTTCCTGCACAATGTATTGATGAAAAGACAGCACAATCCTATTTTTCCCGGGCAGAAAAGGAAATAGACGAAACCTTTTTCCCAGAGGGAGAAGAGGCTGCACATGTAACAGAGCAGGTGCATATGAAGCCAAGCTATGTGAAAGGATTGGTAAAAGCCGACTGGACATTGGATCAATACAATGCAGTGGACGTGGATGGAACGATCCGGGAGGATCAATTAGATCCCCAGGGAGAACTTGTACAGGCGAGTGTGGCACTTACCTGTGAAAAGTACCGGGAGGAATATACGTTTTCTTTTCAAGTATACCCGAAAGTGATGTCGCAACAGGAAAAGGTCATTCATGAAATTGCAGCTGAAGTGGAGCAGCAGAGTACGCAGGAAGGGGAAAGGTATCTGACGCTGCCGGATCAGGCGGCAGGGGTGAAGCTGCAATGGAAAGAAAAAAAACAGCATCTGGTATGGAAAATTTTGTTTTTTGAGGTGCTTGTCTGTTTCCTGATGGCGGGAATTGTTCTGGAGAGAAAACGTACTGCAGATCATATAAAAAAAGAGCAGATGAAACTGGATTATGCGGAAGTTGTGAGTAAACTTCTGATTTTACTGGGAGCAGGCATGTCATTAAAACAGGCATGGAATAGAATTTCCGCTCAATATTCTGATAAAAGGCAGAAAAAACAAATAAAAGAACGGTATATCTATGAAGAAATGATAATAACGAATCAAGAAATCCTGGACGGGGAAAGTGAACGTCTTGCATACCAGAAATTTGGAGAAAGAGTGGATTTGGGAGAGTATCAGAGACTCATTCGGATTCTTTTACAGAATTTACAGACAGGAAGCAGGGGATTATGTAAACTTTTGGAACAGGAATCGGAGAATGCACTGGAAGAAAGGAAGGCACTGGCCTGTAAATTGGGAGAAGAGGCAGGAACGAAAATGCTGTTGCCACTCATGATGATGCTTGGCATCGTGATTGCCATCATTATGATTCCGGCAATGCTGTCATTTCAAGTATAAGGAGAAAAAATTATGTTAGGATTTAAAAACTTTTTGATGGAAGAAGATGGGGTAGGAGTTGTAGAAATGGTGTTGATCGTTGTGGTGTTGATAGGAATTGTTGTGTTGTTCAAGAAAAAACTGACAACGCTGGTTTCTGATATTTTCAACACAATTAAAGAACGCACAGGGGAGGTATAGTGAGGAGAAAGGCGAGTATTACTGTGTTTGCAGCCCTTTCACTGATGCTGGTGGCGCAGCTTCTTTTCACACTTTTAGAAGCAGCGAGACATTATGAACTTCAGAAAGTATTGTATATGAATACGGATACGGTTTTGGAATCCGTTTTTGCCGATTATTGCAGTCCTTTGTGGGAAACATACAAAATTCTTGGAGTACGGGTGGATGATACAGAAGGTAAATTATGTTTTAATAACCGGGAAGCACAGTTGCGTGGCCTTACATTGGATCATCTTGGAAGCAAAGAACAAAAAACTTTGCTTTCCGGGATGAGTCTGTTGACCGCGGAGATGACAGATGCAAGGTATGATCCCTATCGATTGCTGACAGATCAGAATGGTGTCGTATTTCAGAAGGCTGTATGTACTTATATGAAAAAGAATATTGCATATGAGATGGCAAAGTCTGTCTACAATCATTATGAAGCAGTAAAAGAAGTAAAAAAGGACTATAAAAATCCGGATGAGGGTATTGCAGATGCAATGGATGCACTGAAGCATCCGAAAAAATATGAAACGGAGGGGGCAGGTAATTCATCATCCCGGCAGTTAAAAGGGGAAGCGCGTCAGGGGGATAAAACAAAGAAAGAGGATTCTGGAGAAAAGGCAACGCCAACAGAGAATCCTTTAGAAACGGTGACAGAAGTAAAAAAAGAAGGGGTACTATCCCTTGTTTTGCCGGAAAATACAAAGGTATCCGGAAAATCTATTAGTATAGAAGAAACTGTTTCACACAGAAGTCTGGAAAAAGGTACGATGGATTCTTATGTGGGAACAGACTGGTATCAAAAAGTATTGTTTTATCAGTATCTGGTGAATTATCTTGGAAACTATGTGGAAAAAAAGCAGGATCGCGTATTGGAATATGAGCTGGAGTATGTTTTGGGCGGAAAAAGAAATGACGCGGATAATTTAAAAATTGTGGTTTCGGAGCTGCTGGCAATGAGAGAACCGTTAAATATGGCCTCATTAACCGCATCTTCCCAGCGACAATCAGAGGCAATGGCACTTGCGGTCACGTTGGCGGGAGTATCCGCAAATCCGGCCGTAATCGAAGCTGTAAAATACGGAATCTTAGTAGCGTGGGCATTTGCAGAAAGTGTGTTAGATGTAAGGACACTATTGTCCGGTGGGAAAATTACAATGATAAAAAGTGATGCGGACTGGACTTCAAATGTACATATGATTCCGGAACTTTTGTCGGGCTGGTCTGTGGCGAAAGATTGTTCTCAGGGATTGGATTATGGACAATATGCTGCCATTTTGCTTTTGTTTCATAAGGGAAATACCCTTGCAATGCGCACCATGGATGTGGAGGAAGCGTATGTACAGACACAGGAAGGGTACGAAAATTTTCAGATGGACCACGTTTTGTGTGAAACTGAGCTTACTGCCACCTATGAATTCCAACCGGTATTTCTTGGCTTTGTATCCATCCTTGAAAATTTCTCAAATGGATTCCGGATTCAAAATCATTCCGGATATAGTTATTTTCATGGGAAGGAGGGGATGTAAGGATGTCTTTTGGACAGTGGAAACCAACAATTACCCTCAAATATCAACCTTTTCCGAAGCAGGCATGTATTCATAAGATAATAAACGAACCAATAGATTCGAATCCGCAAGACGATATCTATAACCTGGGAGAACATCCTTGCCAAAAGGCATCCTTATGTTCCTTTTTTAAGGGATCGTATACGCTGGAAGCAGCCGTGATTATTCCTGTAGCAGCCGTGTTTTTCCTTACGCTCTTATTTTTCTTTCGGGTATTGCAGATTCAGACAGAAGTTCAGGAGGCGTTGAATTATGCAAGCAGAAAAACAGCATGTGAAGCATCTGCGGTTTCATCGCAAACGGGGCTTCTGGTATCTGCGGAAGCGTATTTTAGAAAGGAGCTGGGAACGTACAGCCTGCCGGAAAAATATATTCGCGGTGGAAAACATGCGATTACGATGGCAAAATCCGATCTGTCAGGAAATTATATTAATTTGCAGGTTAATTATTACATTAAAATTCCAATTAGCTTTTTTGAGGTAAAGGGTGTTGGTATCTGTCAGAAAAGTAAGAGCCATAAGTGGATTGGCGACCGTACAGATGGAAAGCAGAGTGATTATGTGTATGTTACAAAACATGGAACTGTTTATCACAGGAGCAGAAAGTGCCATTATCTGGATTTGAGTATTAAAAGTACGGATTATGCACAGATCAGCAGTATGAGAAACAAAAATGAACATAAGTACAGCGCATGTTCCGGGTGCGTGGCAAAAAATCATGTTGCCGGAAAGGTGTATGTGACGGATTATGGAACCTGTTATCATAGTGATCTTGCCTGCAGTGGGCTAAAAAGAACTATTTATCTGATCCTTTTGGAAGAGACGGGAGGAAAAAGAGCCTGTGGTAAATGTGGTGCGAATACGGAGGTGAGGTAAAATCATGCAGAATAACTATGAAATGATCAGAATGTGCATATTGACGTTTGGATTGGCAGGACTCTCCTGGGAAGATATGAGAAAACAGGAACTTCATGGCTGGGCAATTTTGCTGCTGGGAATATCAGGTATGGCTGTATCACTGCTGGGAGGCTGTTGGAAAAATCCAGTATGGTTTTTTGGATTACTGCCGGGGATATTTATGCTTATACTGGCCTGGAGTACAAGGGAAAGTATTGGGTATGGAGACGGTTTGGTAATTTTAGGTATGGGATGTTTTTATGCACTGGGTGAAATAATGGGAATTGTCATGATTGCCATTACCATTGCGGGAATTACGGCTCTTGGTTTGCTGGTATTCGGACATAAAAACAGAAGATCCGAGTTTCCGTTTGTACCATTTCTGCTAGGGGCACATCTGGTCATGTGGGGATTACAGGGATAAAAGGAGAAAATATGAAATGGAGAGGAAGTTATACCGTAGAGGCGGCTGTGATTATACCGGTTCTGATATGGACGATGGCAGCAGCTATGTGTACAGGAATTGATTTGTTGCATGAAGTACGTGAGGAGCATGAAGAAAAACAGATAGAAGATATGTGGGCAGTAGATTCCTTTTATCAGTATCAGACGTTAAAAGAGGTGAAAAAATGATCAATCGGGAAATAGTATATGAAAGAAATCTTACGGGAAGTTTTATGAAAATTGCAGCGGGAATCCATGCGGGGCTGGATGAAAAGCTGATGCTGAGGAGAAAATTGCCGGGACTTCTTGCGGTGGAAAAGGCATATATGGATGGGGAGGGACAGTACTGGTATAACATATCCGGCAAACAGTCGCTTGATATGTATTGCAGGGTAAAAGAAGTAGATATTTCTTTCATTGAAAAACTGATTATGAGCATTTGCAGTGAGATGGAGATTCTGGAATGGAATCTGATTCAGACCAATTGCCTGATGCTGGATCCCGAGTTAATATTTATTACCAACAGCAACCAGGAAATTATTTTTACCGTATATCCGGGTGGGAGTGGAACCATTGGGACAGAATTTCAGCAGTTAATGGAATTTCTGCTTACAAAAGTGGATCATAAAGACACACGGGCGGTAAAAGCAGCATATGGAATTTATGAGAAGACGCTTCTGGATGGTTATTCTATTACAGATATCCGGGATGAAATTGTAAGAACCAGACAAAATGAGGGGAAAAAGGCGGCTGTGGAGGAATCCGGGGGAAATGGAATGGAAAAAGTTTGGAGAGAGGAAAACAATCAACCCGTAGTTCCTGAAAGAAAATATGAAGATCATCCAGACAAAAAAAGAAAAGATGAAACTGTAAAAAGAGCCAACAGAAAGAAAAAGGAGGGAAAGAAAAAGGAGCAGAAGGAGTGGATCAGAAAATTAAAAAAGCTACTGATAGAAATAGGTCTTCTGGAAGAGGAAGAAACCGAAAAACAGGTATATGAATCTTATCATGGAAGTAGGGAATGCCTGCAGGATACCAGAAAACTTTCGAAGTCTGCGGTTGTATATCCGGAGGAAGTAATAAAAACGGTGGCACAACCCGAATATCGGCCAACGGTATGCCTGAACAGCATGACAGGGAAAGTCAGGGGAATGTTGTTGTATCAGGGAGCTGAATCTTACGAGGATATCTGTGTTACAAAGAAAATGACAAGAATCGGGTACGGTCCCGATGCGGACATACAAATACAGGCAGATACGATTAGTCAGCTGCATGCGCGGATTGATCATGATGGAGAGACCTATTATATTGAAGATTTAAATTCGACAAATGGTACGTTTGTGAATGATGAGCCGCTGGCTTACAAAGAGAGAAGAAAATTAAACAGTAATGACATGATCCGTTTCGCGGATGTCCGATATCGTTTTTGCTAACTGCCTTGTTTTTCCAAAAGGAAGTGAGTATACTGATAGCATGTGAAAAAATCAGGAGGGAAAAGCATGCCACAAAAAAAGAAACTTCCATTTGTAACCGTGGGATTTGTCGCTGTGAATGTTCTTGTTTATGTGATTCTGGAAATCCTTGGAAATACGGAAAATTCGGAGTTTATGGTAAGAATGGGAGCGGTCTGGCCGCCATATGTGAAGCAGGGAGAATACTGGAGACTGTTTACAGCTACTTTTATGCATTTTGGATTTGAACATATTTTGAATAATATGCTGGTACTGATCTGTGCCGGTCCGATTCTGGAGAAGGCGATGGGGCATATCAAATACCTGTGTCTGTATCTGATCGCCGGTGTGGGAGGAAGTACACTGTCCTATGTGCAAATGATCGCACGGGGAAAGTATGATGTATCGGCAGGGGCATCCGGTGCTATTTTCGGTATTATCGGGGCATTGCTGTGGATTGTGATTATACACAAAGGAAGATATGAATCTCTTACGGGCAAAGGGCTGCTTTTTATGATTGTGATCAGCCTGTATTATGGAATTACCAGTGTGGATGTGGACAACTGGGCACACATCGGTGGCCTTGCAATGGGATTTGTTCTTGCAATTATTTTATACTGGAAACCTCGTAAAGCAGTTGATTTATCGGGGGAAAATCCCTATACTAATTAGTATCAAAGCAAGGAGAGTATACCGATGAAAATCAACGTGTATTATGGAGGCCGGGGACTTTTGGATGACCCGACACTGTATGTATTAAAAAAGATGGAAGATGTTTTACGGGAACTTCGGGTAAACATCGAACGATTCAATATATATGAGCATAAGAATGAAATTGCAACCCTTCCGCTGACGTTCAAAGAGGCAGACGGAATTATTCTTGCCACAACGATTGAGTGGCTGGGAATCGGTGGTTATATGCAGCAGTTTCTGGATGCCTGCTGGTTATATGGTGATAAGGAAAAAATCAGCCATACCTATATGCAGCCGATTGTTATGTCCACAACCTATGGAGAGCGCGAGGGAGAACTGACTCTGATGAATGCATGGGAGATTCTGGGTGGATTACCATGTGCAGGGTTATGCGGATATGTAGAGGATCTGGTGGAATTCAAGCAGAATAAAGATTATACGCTGATCATTGAAAAGAAAGCGGAAAACCTGTACCGGACCATTTCCCAGAAGATCAAAAACCTTCCGACCAGTAATCAGGCAGTAAAGCAGAGTGTTCTGCGGACGCAGCAGCTGAATCTGACACCACAGGAGAGCGAGCAGCTCTCGAAGTATGTATCGGATGATACTTATGTGAAGCAGCAGAAAGAGGATATTGAGGAACTGGCATCAATGTTCAAAGATATGCTTGGAAAACCGGATGATGATATGGATACACCGTTTGTGAAGGAACTCGAAAGCCATTTTGTATCTACCGAGGATTTTGCTGCCAGCTATTCCTTTATTATCGAAGGAATCAAAAAGCCATTGTATGTAGCAATTGAAAACGGAGAATTGGAGATTCATTACGGACAGGAAGAAAAGATTGACGTGGTTGCAAAATTAAGCAGAGATGTTCTGCAGTCAATCATTGACGGACGGATGACATTCCAGAGAGCGTTTATGACGGGTGAGATGACAGCGAAAGGAAATTTTAAAACGCTTCGTATGCTCGATCAGATATTTGTATTTTAGGAGGCAAAAAAATGAAAGACGACAATTGTATTTTTTGTAAACTGGCAAACGGAGATATTCCGACCAATACGATCTATGAAGATGCGGATTTCCGTGTGATTCTGGATGCAAGTCCTGCAACAAAGGGACATGCGCTGATTCTGCCGAAACAGCACTATGCAAATATGTTTGAGATGGATGATGAAGTACTCGCAAAGGCTGCAAAGCTTGCAAAGAAAGTTATTACACACGAAAAAGAAGTGTTGGGATGTGACGGTTACAATGTGCTTCAGAATAACGGAGAAGCAGCAGGACAGACCGTATTTCATTTCCATATGCATCTGATTCCGCGTAAAGCAGGAGATCAGGCAGTTCCTGAGTGGGAGCATTTATCTCTTTCCGATGATGAGATGAAAGAAATCTGTGATAAGATGAAGATGTAAAAAAAATCTGTATCTCTATATACAAAAACATGCATATCGCTGGAAAAACGTACAGCAGATATGCATGTTTTTTTGTTTTGGCGTGTGAATTATTTAGAAACACTTTCAATCAGTTTTAATATCGTTCCGATGGAATCCATCTGACCGCTCTCTGACATGGTATGGATGTATTTTTCGCGGTCGGCATATACTTCGCGTACTGCATCAAGTAATGTCTGATCGGTCAGTTTTTCTTCTTCAATCACATAAGAAAATCCCTGCTTTGCAAAAGATTTCGCATTTAAAATCTGATCACCACGGCTGGCAGCGGCAGAAAGCGGAATCAGGATGTTTGGCTTGTGTAATGCAAGAAGCTCACAGATGGAATTCGCTCCTGCGCGGGAAATGGCAAGATC
Source organism: Roseburia faecis (assembly GCF_001406815.1). Taxonomy (GTDB): domain Bacteria; phylum Bacillota; class Clostridia; order Lachnospirales; family Lachnospiraceae; genus Roseburia; species Roseburia faecis. Next base: position 35,349 of record NZ_CVRR01000013.1, read on the forward strand.
TGCCAGGGCAAACATGTCGGTCAGTTCTGCACTTGCATATTCAAACTGCGCATAGCCAACCACGCCTTTTAATTTCTCATCGAGATTTCCTTTTCCGCAAAGATGAATGATATAAAACTGCTCTAACAGTTCCGGAAGCACTTTCCGTACCGCTTCATTGATGACCTTGGAACCTGAACTTCCGCCGACGATCAGGAGTACCGGTTTGCTGTGATCCGGGAAACCGCAGTAGTGAAGAGATTTTTCCGCATCTCCGTGGAACAGTTCCCGGCGGATCGGTGAACCGGTAAGAACTGCTTTTTCCGCTGGAAGGTATTTCATGGTCTCCGGGAAATTACAGCATACTTTTTTTGCACCGCGGATTGCGATTTTGTTTGCAAGTCCCGGTGTGATATCGGATTCGTGGATAATTGCCGGAATATGGCAGTGCTTTGCGGCAAGGACAACCGGAACAGACACAAATCCACCTTTGGAAAAGACAACGTCCGGTTTGAGTTTGCGCAGGATGGAGATTGCCTGCCCATATCCTTTTAATACTTTAAAAGGATCGGAAAAGTTTTTCCAGTCAAAATAACGGCGAAGTTTTCCGGAAGAAATTCCGATATAAGGGATTTTTTGCGCTTCAATAAGTTCTTTTTCCATTCCGTTGTAGGAACCGATATATGTAATTTCATAACCGGCTTCCTGAAGTGCCGGCATAAGGGCAATGTTTGGAGTAACATGTCCGGCAGTTCCGCCACCGGTCATAACAATTTTTTTTGATTTAGCCATTCGATATTTCCTCTTTTCTTTACTTAAGTCAACTCTATATGATCCATATAGAAATGTCAAGCAACATGAGCAGTAACGACATATGTCGAAACTTGCGACCGAAAGGATATTCCGGTGATGACGTTCTTTCATTATAATAAGATTTATACAGTAAGAAATGATTTTATATAATATGAAAGGATGGGAGCAGATATGACAATACTGATGTGGATCAGCAGGTGGCAAAATGAAATGGAGTTAATGATTATGGGGTTGCAGATCATACTTTTTTTATTTTTAACAATTGGGGTGTTTTGTATTGTGCGGCAACAGAAAAAAGCAAACCGGTGCAGAAGACGCCTGGAATTGTACTTAAAAAAACACATGGACAAGCCTGGGAAAAAAGAAGAAAAAAGTGTATCACCGGAGAAAGTGCAAAATAAAAATTTACATGAGGATGAGGAAGAAAACCGCATAATTTCAACTGTTTTGCAGGAAATTTTCCCATAGTGGAATGTTTTTTATCAAAAACAATACATAAATTGACACAGGAATATAAAATATGTAACATTTTCAAAACCGGCATGGGTGTGCAGTGAAAACGCACACCCATTTTTTAAACGGAATATGAGTAAAAGTGGAGAGCACCACCCATTTTTTTACTAAAATTTGACAAACAGGAATTTCTGTGCTACAATGAGCCGCGTAACAAACTTGTAACAAATGAAATAAAGTGTTTAAAAACGCAACATAAGTGTAATACTTATTGCATAAAATGTTACGAATCCACGGTTGAGATGTGGATGAAACAAACTACGGAGGTTCATCAATGAAAGCAAGCAAAAAGGTGATGGAAAGTGTAATCGTGTCGGGATTGGCACTCACACTTGCGGTCACTGCAGTTACCGGTAATGGAGTGAATATTGCAGCAAAGGATGCAGCAGACACACAGTTTGTCAATAACGGGATTGCCGGAGTGGCATCTGCCATGAATGAATATGAATTGGAGTCGGCAGACTATCTGGACAGATATATTTCTGTTGAAAAGACAAATGCGGCTTTGGTTGCGGCAACAGCAGATGGAACGGTTATATCCGGAAATGATACAAAAAAAGAAGAAACCACAGAAAAGGAAACTGTTTCCGAAGAGGAACAGGAGTGGCAGAATAAGCTGATGGCGAAGGTAGATGATTTTCTTTACGTTCGCGAAAAGGCAGATTCTGATTCCGAAATTGTCGGAAAGATGTACAAAGGGGATCGCGCAGTTGTGAAAGAAGCAGGCGATACCTGGACAAAGATTGAGTCCGGCAATGTAACAGGATATGTAAAGAATGAATATTGTGTGACAGGAACAGATGCATTAAATTATGCAAAGAAGCACTGTGATACGGTTGCGAAGGTTTCTATTGACGGTCTTCGTATTCGTAAAGCGCCAGACACAGATGCGGAGGTAGTGAAAACCGTTGCATCGGGTGAGCACATGGATGTGAATACAAAAGCCGAAGAAACAGACGGATGGATTGCCGTTAAAGTTGGTTCAAATACCTGTTATGTGAGTGACGATTATGTGACCGTCACACTGGATACAGGCAAAGCTGTCACCATTGAGGAAGAACAGGCAGCAATCAAGGCTGCCGAAGAGAAAAAGGCAGCGGAAGAAGCGAAGAAGAATGTTTCTGTTTCTGCTGAAAAGAAATCATCGTCCGGTCAGTCGGCATCTTCCCAGACAACACAGAATGCGTCGATTGCCGCAAGTGCAGATGAAGAGACACTTCTGGCAGCACTTGTACAGTGTGAGGCTGGAGGAACCAGCGTACAGTGTATGACAGCGGTTGGAGCGGTTGTTGTTAATCGTGTGAGAAGCGGCGGATTTGCAAACTCTATCTACGGAGTTATCTATCAGAGAGGTCAGTTTGGACCGGCATCTTCCGGCAGACTTGAAGCAAGACTTGCCAGCGGTGTCAGCGCAAGCGCCAGACAGGCAGCGAGAGCCGCATTAAACGGCAGTGATCCGACAGGTGGAGCAAAATACTTCAAACTGGCATCCAGCGGTCATGCGGGAACGGTTGTAGGACCGATTGTATTTTATTAAACTTAAAAATCCAGGAGCTTTGTCGAAAGGCAGAGCTCCTTTTTTGATCGGTCAATTTTCCATACCATTGTTGTAAAATTCCGGCAAATGGAGTAAAATGTTTTCAACGTACACTTAAGGAGGAAGAGCAATGACATTAAAGGGACGTAATTTGTTAAAAATGATGGATTTTACACCGGAGGAGATCCTGTATCTTGTGGATCTGTCCGCAGAGCTGAAAGAGAAGAAACATCAGGGAATCATGCATGACAGTCTGGTTGGAAAAAATATTGCACTGATTTTCGAGAAGACAAGTACAAGAACCCGATGCTCTTTCGAGGTAGCCGCACATGATCTGGGTATGCATGTGACATATCTTGATCCGAGCGGTTCCCAGATTGGAAAAAAGGAAAGTATTCCGGATACGGCCCGTGTTCTTGGACGTATGTTTGATGGAATCGAATATCGTGGATACGGACAGGAAATCGTGGAAGAACTGGCAAAATATGCAGGGGTTCCGGTGTGGAACGGACTGACCAATGAATCCCATCCGACACAGATGATTGCCGATATGCTTACCATCAAGGAGCATCTTGGAAAACTTAAGGGTGTGAAGTTTGTATACATGGGGGATGCTCGTTACAATATGGGCAATTCCCTGATGGTTACCTGTGCAAAGCTTGGTATGCATTTTGTTGCCTGCACCAATCCAAAATATTATCCGGACAAGAAGCTTGTGGATTATTGTGTGGACGTGGCATCTACGACAGGAGCAAGCATCACACTGACAGACAGTGTTGCGGAAGCAACCAGGGATGCTGATGTCATTTATACAGATGTATGGGTATCCATGGGTGAACCGGAAGAAGTATGGGCAGAGCGTATCAATGACCTGAAACCGTATCAGGTCAATGCCGATGCATTCAAAAATGCAAAGGACAGCGCGATCTTCATGCATTGTCTGCCGGCATTCCATGATTTAAAGACCACGATCGGAAAACAGGTTTATGAAAAGTTTGGATTATCCGAGCTGGAAGTGACCGATGAGGTATTTGAAAGTGAGCGCTCCGTTGTCTTCGATGAAGCTGAGAACCGTATGCATTCCATCAAGGCGATCATGAAGGCAACGTTATCTGACTAAGAAAAAACGTTTACATATTTTTGTGAATGGAAAGTATGATTATGAAAGCAGAAATTTTAAGACTGCTCCGTGAGACGGATGGATATGTGTCCGGTCAGGAGCTGTGCAATCAGTTTGGCGTATCCCGGACCGCTGTCTGGAAGGCAATTAATCAGCTGAAAGAGGCCGGTTATGAGATTGAGGCGGTGCAGAATAAGGGATATCATCTGGTATCTGTGCCGGACCGTATGGACGAAGTGGAGCTGGCAAGCATCCGAAAGACCGAATGGGCAGGCGCGGAAACGTATTATTTTGACAAGATTGATTCCACGAATACGAAAGCAAAAGAACTGGCAGAAGAAGGACATCCGTCAGGAACTTTTGTGGTAGCGGATCAGCAGACCGCGGGAAAAGGACGCCGTGGACGGTCATGGGATTCCCTTCCGGGAACGGGAATTTATATGACACTCATGCTCAAACCGGACATCAATCCGAACCATGCATCCATGCTGACCCTCGTGACAGCGATGGCAGTGGCAAATGCAATGCACCGGGTGACGGGAGCAGAGGCTTTGATCAAATGGCCGAATGATATTGTCATAAATGGTAAGAAGATCTGTGGTATTCTTACGGAAATGAGTGCACAGTTTGACTATATCAACCATATAGTGATCGGAATCGGAATTAATGTGCACAATGAAAGCTTCCCGGAAGAACTGCAGGATCATGCAGGTTCCCTGCTGCTGGAGTGCGGAAAACGTGTGCACCGTGCAGATCTGATTGAGGCATTTCTGGAAGAATTTGAACGGCTGTATGCGATCTATCTGAAAACCGAGGATCTGTCAGCATTACAGGAAGAGTACGATCAGCTGCTTGTGAACCGTGGCCGGCAGGTGCGCGTGCTGGACCCGAAGGAGCCATTTGAGGGAAAGGCTATGGGAATTACAAAAAAGGGAGAACTGATCGTAGACACCTGGGAGTCAAGAAAACTGGTGTCTTCCGGAGAAGTCTCCGTGAGAGGAATCTATGGATATGTCTAAAGAGTCAAATGAGGTAGTATTGTGCGTATCCAACGCATACCAGAAAAAATTTTATCTGAATGAGAACTTCAACGGACTTCCACAGTCCATCCGTGATGAGTTAAAAATCATGTGCGTCATTTACACCGAGGATATCGGCGGAGTATTGGAGCTGGTATTTGATGAAGCGGGAAATCTGGAACTTCGCACTTCCTGTAAAGAAGGCGATTTCTGCTATGATGAGATCGGAAGCGTGCTGAAAATCAAGCAGCTGCGCAACGAAAAAAGGGAATTGCTGGAAGCACTTGAGATGTATTACAAAGTTCTGTATCTGGGCGAGGGCTTAGAGGCACTGGACGAGGAGGAAGACAAATGATATTAACCATAGATGTTGGAAATACGAATATTACCTGCGGGGTGTTTCAGGGCGATGAGATCGCCGCAAGTTTTCGTATTACGACAAAAATGCCACGGACATCGGATGAGTACGGCATGATGCTTTTGAATCTGCTGGAGCAGAACGATATTCATCCGACAGAAATTAAGGATGCCATCATCTGTTCCGTTGTGCCGAATGTGATGCATTCCCTGAGGGGCGGACTTGTCAAATATTTCCATATCACACCGATCGTGGTGGAGGCGGGCATCAAAACGGGAATCCGCATCGTGACACCGAATCCGCAGCAGATCGGAGCTGACCGTATTGTGGATGCAGTCGGGGCATATGAAATATACGGAGGTCCGGTGCTTGTCATTGATTTCGGTACCGCCACAACCTATGATTATGTGGATGAAAGCGGAGCCTTTCAGGGAGGGATCACAGCACCCGGAATCCGGATTTCGGCAAAAGCCTTGTGGGAAGATGCTGCAAAACTTCCGGAGATCGAGATCAAAAAGCCAGCATCAATTCTCGGAAAAGACACGATCACAAGTATGCAGGCAGGGCTTGTGTACGGACAGATCGGACAGACCGAATACATCATCAACCGCGTGAAAGCGGAAGTCGGACTCGAAAATATCAAAACCGTTGTAACCGGAGGACTTGGCCGCATCATTGCCAATGAGACGGATGCTGTGGATATTTACGATCCGAACCTGACGTTAAAAGGGATCAATCTTGTGTATAAAAAACAGAATCGGAAAATAAAATAGTTATGATCAGATCACTTCAGATCGGCAGTGTGACACTGCCAAACAATTTAATATTAGCTCCTATGGCAGGCGTAACCGACCTGCCATTTCGCTTGTTGTGCAAAGAGCAGGGGGCAGGGCTTCTGTGCATGGAAATGGTAAGTGCCAAAGCAATTCTCTATAAAAACCGTAATACACAGACACTTCTGACGATTGATCCGCGGGAAAACCCGGTGTCTTTGCAGTTGTTTGGATCAGATCCGGATATTATTGCAGAGATTGCACATCAGATTGAGGATCGCCCATTTGATATTCTTGACCTGAATATGGGCTGCCCAGTGCCAAAGATTGTGAACAACGGGGAAGGCTCGGCACTCATGAAAAATCCAAAACTTGCAGGCGAGATCATTGAAAAGACGGTAAAAGCGATCAAAAAACCGGTTACGGTAAAAATCCGCAAAGGGTTTGATGATGATCATATCAATGCGGTGGAGATGGCAAAGATTGCAGAAGCCTCCGGTGCGGCAGCAGTTGCTGTGCATGGACGGACCAGGGAGCAGTTCTATTCCGGTAAGGCAGACTGGGACATTATCCGTCAGGTAAAAGAAGCCGTAAAGATTCCGGTCATCGGAAACGGAGATCTGCTTACGGCGGAGGATGTGATTGCCATGGAAGAACAGACCGGATGTGATGGCTTCATGATTGCAAGGGGTGCACAGGGAAATCCGTGGATTTTCCGGCAGATCCTGCATTATTTTGAAACGGGAGAGCATCTGCAGAAGCCACCGGCATCGGAGGTGGCACAGATGATTCTGCGTCATGCCCGGATGATGCTGGAGTTTAAAGGAGAGTATATCGGTATCCGTGAGATCCGCAAGCATGCAGCGTGGTATACCGCCGGATATCCGCATGGAGCACGGCTGCGTGTGGCAATCAATCAGGTGGAAAATTACGAACAGCTGGAGACACTATTGATGGAGTATTTCGTCTGATGCATAGAAAGCTGTGTCGATGTTCATGGAATTGCTGTTCAGGTTGCTGGGTGGACACGGTGTGGGGCGGGCGGTAACTTCACGGATGAGCGACAGTCCTGTTTGAAGGAGAATATCTTGACAGAATGTGGACAATTCGCTATAATACCTAGGTTATTGTGGATTATTTATGCGCTTTTTTCAAAAAGCTGCATATAAAAAATATAGAATCAGGGGTAAATCAAATGGATAAGAAAAATATCTTGACCTATGAAGGTCTGAAAAAGCTCGAAGACGAACTGCAGAATCTCAAAGTTGTAAAGCGTAAGGAAGTTGCTCAGAAGATCAAAGAAGCCCGTGAGCAGGGTGACTTGTCCGAGAACGCAGAATACGATGCAGCAAAGGACGAGCAGAGAGACATCGAGGCGCGTATCGAGGAGATCGAAAAGATCTTAAAGAATGCCGAAGTCGTTGTTGAGGAAGAGGTCGATCTGGAGAAGATCAGCATCGGATGTAAGGTAAAGATTCTCGACTGCGAGTTCAACGATGAGTTAGAGTACAAGATTGTTGGTTCCACAGAGGCAAACAGCTTAAAGGGAAAGATCAGTAATGAATCACCGGTAGGCCGCGCACTGTTAGGTAAAAAAGTAGGCGATACCATTACCGTAGAGACACAGGCTGGAGAGTTATCTTACAAGGTACTCGAGATCCAGAGATCAACCGTAGATTAAGAGAGGAAATGAAAATGGCAGGACAGAATAACGGAAAGCAGGGCGGACAGCAGCAGGATGTCAACCAGCTGTTAAAGGTGCGCCGTGAAAAGCTTGCAAATCTGCAGGAAGCGGGACAGGACCCGTTTCAGATTACCAAATATGACGTAACCCATCACACATCAGATGTGAAGGATCTTTACAATGCACACGAAGAGAAGCTTTTAGCCGGCAGACCGGCAGTTAATACCGATGGTATGGACGAGGCAGCTGCAAGAGAGGCAGTCAAAGCAGATTATGAGGAGAGAAGAAGCATCATGGATGCCGATCCGATCCACGTATCCATTGCAGGACGCATGATGTTCAAGCGTGTCATGGGAAAAGCATCTTTCGCAAACATTCAGGATCTCAAGGGAAACATTCAGATCTATGTTGCGCGTGACGCAATCGGAGAAGATCTGTATGCAACTTTCAAGAAATCCGACATCGGTGATATTTGGGGTGTCAAGGGATATGCATTCCGCACAAAGACAGGAGAAATCTCCATCCATGCGGAGGAGATGACACTGCTTTCCAAATCTTTGCAGATCCTTCCGGAGAAATTCCATGGACTGACCGACACGGATATGCGTTACCGTCAGAGATACATTGATCTGATCATGAATCAGGAGAGCAAGGAAGTATTTGTAAAGCGCTCCAAGATTTTAAAGGAGATCCGTAACTTCTTAGCAGACCGTGATTTCATGGAAGTAGAGACTCCGATGCTTGTTGCAAACGCAGGTGGTGCGGCAGCAAGACCATTTGAGACACATTACAATGCATTAAATGAGGATGTAAAGCTTCGTATTTCCCTGGAACTTTACTTAAAGAGACTGATCGTTGGTGGACTGGAGCGTGTATACGAGATCGGCCGTGTATTCCGTAACGAGGGTGTGGATACCCGCCACAATCCGGAATTTACCCTGATGGAGCTGTATCAGGCATACACTGATTACGAGGGCATGATGGAACTGACCGAATCCATGTTCCGTTACCTTGCCGAAAAAGTATGCGGATCTACAAAGATCTCTTACAATGGTGTAGAAATTGACCTTGGAAAGCCATTCGCACGTCTGACAATGAACGATGCGATCAAGAAATATACCGGAATTGATTTTGATCAGGTACCGGATGATGCAGCAGCAAAGAAACTTGCAGACGAGCATCATATTGCATACGAAGAGCGTCACAAGAAGGGTGATATCATCAACCTCTTCTTCGAGGAATACTGCGAGAAGGAACTGATCCAGCCGACCTTTATCATGGATCACCCGATCGAGATTTCTCCACTGACCAAGAAGAAACCAAGCGATCCTACCAAGGTAGAGCGTTTCGAGTTATTCTGCAATACATGGGAGATGTGTAACGCATACTCCGAGTTAAATGATCCGATTGATCAGCGTGAGCGTTTCGCGGCACAGGATGCCAATGCCGCGGCCGGTGATGACGAAGCAGAACACACCGATGAAGATTTCCTGAATGCACTGGAGATCGGTATGCCGCCTACAGGTGGTATCGGATACGGAATTGACCGTCTGGTAATGTTACTGACAGACAGTCAGGCAATCCGTGACGTACTTCTGTTCCCGACGATGAAGAGCATCGGTGGCGTAAAGGCTGAAAATGGCGTAAGTTCTAAGCCTTCAGAAGAGGTAAAAGCTGAGCCGGAGAAGATTGATTTCTCTAATGTAAAGATTGAACCTTTATTTGAGGAAGAAGTAGACTTCGATACATTCAGCAAGTCAGATTTCAGAGCTGTTAAGGTAAAAGAGTGTGTAGCAGTTCCTAAGTCAAAGAAATTATTACAGTTTACTTTAGATGACGGAACAGGCACAGACCGCACTATTTTAAGCGGAATCCACGCTTATTATGAGCCAGAAGAGCTTGTTGGAAAGACACTTATTGCCATCACAAATCTTCCACCTAGAAAGATGATGGGAATTGAATCTTGTGGTATGTTACTTTCAGCAGTAAACAATCTTAAGGATTCAGAGGATGAAGAACTTCATCTTCTTATGGTTGATAACCACATTCCAGCAGGTGCAAAGCTTTACTAAAAACGTGATGTACCTTATTGGTGGAAATTTGTAAAATTACAAAAATACGCCAATTTTACGCCAAACGATGCAGAGTTTGATGTAAGAAAATAATATAATGATGTGGAATCAGACGATATGACATAGAAGCCCCATTGGATAGAGAAATCTGTCTGATGGGGCTTAATTACATATAGAACAAAGATTTTAATAATAAAGGAGAATTTGAGGATGCAGAATTATGATGGTCAATTTAAACTAAATGGACAGGAATATTTTTATAGAGCAAAGGATGACAGTGGAAGTTCAAAAATTACAAGGGTTAATAATGAAGAACATCATTACCGAATGGTTGAAATAACTAATAAGGAAACTGGGAATTATGATGTTATGATGATTAGTACAGGAGATTCATTTACTATGTTTCACAGAGCAGCAGGACCGGAGCTTCTGGCAGAGTGCAGGACACTTCACGGATGTGAGACTGGAGAAGCAAAGATAACAAAAGCCTATAATTTGCCATGTGATTATGTGATACATACTGTAGGACCGATATGGAATGGTGGAAGGAATAGAGAAGAGGAACTTCTTGCTAACTGCTATTTTAATTCCATGAAGCTGGCAATGGATAATGGAATCAGGAGGAACTACGGAGAGAGGTAAAACATATAAGGTTATTATGTGACTTTGATGATAAAGTAGCATATATCATTGGTTATGTTACATACAAATGAGGTTGCAGATATTAGTGAAAGAATGATTGAGTAGAATAAATTATTAGTATTTTATTAGGAAGGTGGAATATATATGAAACAAGATACTTTAGAGGGCAAAGCAAAAACAAAAAATGGGGTAAAACGGCTGTGTTTTTCCATAATCTGCATTCTTCTGGAAGTGATTTTTATTATTACTATCGTAACACGCTTGAATGAATATGCAGAAATTATAAATTTATTTACAAGGATTTTGAGTGGGATCTTGGTTTTGGGATTGTACGCATCAAATAAGACATCCTCTATGAAAATGCCTTGGGTCATCTTAATTCTAATTTTCCCAATTATGGGTGTAGGCCTGTATTTGTTGATTGGTTTGAATGGTGGCACACATAAAATGCGTGAGCGATATGCAGAAATTGATAGCAAATTGTTACCAATGCTTCCGGACAGTCAGGAGTGTTTGAGCAGAATAAAAGAAACAATTCCGAAAGCAGGAAATATAGCAAGTTACATACAAAGAAATTCGCAGTATCCAATCTATCAGAATACGGATATTATGTATTTTGATGAAGCAGTGAAAGGATTAGAGGCACAGCTTAAGGATTTGGAGAAAGCACAGAAGTTTATCTTTATGGAATATCATGCGATAGAAGACGCTGAAGCATGGCATAAGATTCAAGATGTTCTGGAAGAGCGAGTAAAAGCAGGTGTGGAAGTTAGAGTATTCTACGATGATATGGGTTCTATAGGCTTTATTAACACAGATTTTGTGAAAAAGATGGAGGCAATAGGAATTCATTGCCGTGTATTCAATCCGTTTATGCCAGGTTTAAATCTGTTTTTGAACAATCGTGATCATAGAAAAATAACAGTTATTGATGGAAAAGTCGGATTTACAGGTGGATATAATCTGGCAAACGAATATTTTAATTACACACACCCGTATGGACAGTGGAAAGATACAGGTATTCGTTTAGAAGGAGATGCTGTTCAGTCGCTTACGGTGACATTTTTGGAAATGTGGAATGCAGTAAGTGATAAGGATGCTAATGATTCTGATTTTAGTAAATACCTTTTCCACTATGATTATGCGGCACAGCAAACTGGGTTTGTTCAACCTTATGCAGACAGCCCTATGGATAATGAGCAAGTAGGAGAAGAAGTTTATATCAGTATGATAAATAAAGCTGAAAAATATTGTTGGTTTATGACTCCATATCTAATCATAACAGATGAAATGACGCATGCGTTATGTCTGGCAGCTAAGCGAGGGGTAGACGTAAGAATTATCACACCTGGTATCCCTGATAAAAAATTCATTTATAATATAACTCGTTCTTTTTATCATGGATTAGTTAAACATGGTGTTCGTGTTTATGAATGGACTCCTGGTTTCTGTCATGCAAAAATGAGTGTGGCAGATGACTGTATGGCAACTTGTGGAACAATTAATCTGGATTATCGAAGTTTATATCACCATTTTGAAAACGGCTGTTTTATGGCAGATTGTCAGGCAGTTGTGGAAATAAAAAATGATCTGATAAGAACGATGGGAGAATGTCGTGATGTGACAGACCAATATCAAACCGGACGAAGTGCATATTTGCGACTGGGACAATTATTTATGAGATTATTTGCTGGATTGCTATAAGAATCTGATGAAACGACCTTTCAAAAAACAGTTGATTTAGAAGTTAACTGTTTTTGAAAGGCCGTTTTTGCTATATCTAACAGTCTGTTGTACAAAAAAGATTTTGCATGGATGAAAAAACAAACCTTGTTGAGGTTAAATTGAGTTTTCCATTGTATTGTATTGCTAATGAATAAGGATAAGAAAAAGAACAGACAATGCTGAATGCTCTGGAAACAAGAATATCTGAGTATAGTATGTAAGTTCGTAACAGAATGAAAGGAGCGATTCAAATGAGCAATTTGGAAAATTATATGAAACAGCAAGCAATTTTTTGTGAACAAAATGATAGCATTAGTAAGAATCTGTATTCAGAGTATGGTGTAAAAAGAGGCTTACGAGATGAAAAAGGGCAAGGTGTGTTGACGGGGCTTACAAATATTTCTAATATAAAAGCTTTTGAATATCGTGATGGAGTAAAGAGTCCATGTGATGGCGAGTTATCTTATCGTGGTTATAATATAAAAGATTTAGTAACAGGAAGTAAAGGAAAAAGGTTTGTCTTTGAAGAAGGAGCATATCTTCTTTTATTCGGAGAATTGCCAACTGATACACAGTTAATGGAATTTCAGGGAAGACTATCTGATTGTATGGAACTACCGACTAACTTTACCAGAGATGTCATTATGAAAGCACCTACATCAGATATTATGGGTTCTATGACTCGAAGTATTCTTACATTGGGCTCTTACGATAAGGAGAAAGAAAGTCTTGAAATGATTACAGGTTTTGCTTGCACTATTAATGCTATTGAAAAGAACAAGAAGGACTGACAACTCCCTGTTTTGAGAATTGAGAAAATCGATACTTGTAGATGGAGGTAATCAAAATGAAAGAATATCAATATTTGATTGGAAAAATTATTGTCGCAGTGGCAATTATAGTTGCCGCAATCATTATAGCGCAGGCTATTGGTGGAGCTGGAGAAAGTATCCGTAGTAGCTTGTTGCAATTAAGGGATGCTCTTCGATAACTTCCTGTTTTTCAAGCTGTACATGAAAATGTATGGCTTTATTTTATAAAAACACATTGACAATTATCTATGTATATGCTAATCTACACACATAGATAAATATCAATGCGAGGTAAATGAAATGGAACTAACAAATGTTGCATTAATCTGCAAGGCACTTGGAGATTCAAACAGATTAGAAATAGTGCAAATGTTGTCAGATGGCGAAAAATGTGGATGCAGGCTCTTGGAAAAATTTGAAATTACACAGCCAACCCTGTCTCATCATATGAAGATACTGGTGGAATGTGGATTGGTGAATGATCGCAAAGAAGGTAAATGGCATCATTACTCTTTGAATTGTGATACTTTATTAGAATTCAAGAATTTTATTGGCAGTTTGACATGTGAGTCATGCTGTGACAAAAAAGATAGCTGTTGTTAGAGGGGAAATGCTAAGATGAAGTTTTTTCAAAAGTATTTATCTGTGTGGGTCATTCTATGCATGATCATCGGTGTATCCATAGGACATTTTTTTCCGATGATACCCAATATATTAAATAAGTTTGAATATGCAGGGATATCTATTCCTATGGCTGTATTAATCTGGATTATGATTTATCCAATGATGATTAAGGTGGACTTCAAAAGTGTCAAGTATATCAGCAAAAATCCGAAAGGATTATTTGTGACTTGGATCGTTAATTGTAAGCGCCTAGTTTCAGGGTGGATTTAAAATCATCACAAAATTTGCCATAATTATAGATGATAGATGCCAGCATTTTACT
>NZ_CVRR01000014.1 GCF_001406815.1 Roseburia faecis
CCATATCCGGTGAGGAGTTATTTTAATTTGGTAACAAAAAATGCCGTATTTATGCGGGCTGTGGCGTTTCGCAAACGCCTAATAACAAGGATACAAAAGGGAGGAGATCGCCAGTGGAAAAAGAAATATTAAAATTTGACACGATGGGTATCCAGAAGTGTCAGAGAAACAGATATCCATTATTGTTTATTGATAGGGTAGAAGAAGCTGTTCCGATGGAACGTGCACATGCAATCAAGAATTTTTCGTATAACGAGTGGTTTTTTCCGGCTCATTTTGATGATGAACCAAATGTTCCGGGATTTGTTCAGGTAGAGGCTCTGGCACAGACCTTTCTAATGACATTCCTATGTGTAGAAGAATATCAGGGAATGAAGACAGCGTTTGTTAATATTGATAAGACAAAATTTAAGAGAAAGATTGTACCGGGGGATCGTCTGGATATTTATGCGACGTTGGATTCCTTTAACAGAGGAGTGGCGAAGGGTCATGTGGAAAGTTTTGTAGATGGAGAAGCAGCATGCTCGGCAAAGCTGGTGGTTGCAATTCCTGATGTACTAAATAGATATAAACCAAGATAAAGGACTATAAGAATGACAGATAAAGAATTAGAAGTGTTTGCTTTAGCAATACGAAAGAGAATTATAAAAATGGCATATGAGTGTAACTGCAATGCTCATTTAGGTGGTGCATTGTCTATGGTGGATATACTTGCTGTTTTGTATGGGGATGTCTTACGCAATGCAGGTGGTTCTTATGACGAACGTGACAAGTTTATTCTTAGTAAGGGACATGGAGCACTGGCTTTATTTGCAACATTGGGAGAAAAGGGGATGATTTGTGAGGAACGTTTACATACGTATCTGGCAGATGGCAGTAACTTATGTGCCCATCCGGTAATGGAACCGGAAATAGGAATCGAATCTTCCAACGGAAGTCTTGGACAGGGGATTTCCATGGCAGTTGGTATGGCACTTTCTTCTAAGCGTAAGCAAAGAACAGATCAGATTTTTACGATTGTTGGAAATGGAGAAAGTGATGAAGGATTGGTGTGGGAAGCCATTGCATCCGCATCACAGTTTCAGTTAGATAATTTAACGGTGATTCTGGATGATAATAAGTTTCAGAACGATGGCGCAAGTGAACAGATTCTGTATTACCCGAATTATAAGGAACGTTTTGCGGCATTTGGCTTTGATGTGATAGAGATAAATGGAAATCATATTCCAGAGATTGTACAGGCTCTGCATACGCCGCACATCGAGGATAAGCCAAGAGCAATCGTAGCAAATACAGTTAAGGGATGCGGAATCTCTTTTATGGAAAACGACAATAGCTGGCATCATAATCGTTTGACACAAAAGTATTACGAACAGGCAATGAAAGAATTGGAAGAATAAGTATATGGAGATAAAAAAATCAGAAATCAAAAGATGGGCAACGATGGGATCAAGAGCTGCCTTCGGAATGGGAATTTTAAAATTATATGAAGAAGAACCGGATTTCTTTGTAATGTCAGCAGATCTCGGAAGTTCATCCGGACTTGCCAGATTCTATACAAAGTACCCGGAAGCATTTGTGAATGTTGGAATTGCAGAACAGAATCTGATTGGTGTTGCGTCTGGTCTGGCAAAAGATGGAACACCGGTATTTGCGACCTCTTTTGCTCCGTTTATTTCGATGAGAGCCAGTGAACAGATCCGAATGAATATGGGATATATGCACTTAAATGTGAAGGCGGTTGGAATTGGAAGCGGACTGGCGATGAATACGCTTGGATCTTCGCATTTTGGATTAGAGGATATAGCAGTAATGCGTACGATACCGGGAATGACAATCCTTTGTCCATCGGATGGGTTACAGATTGTGAAATGTATTGAGGCAGCCAGGCGGTATAATGGTCCTGTTTATATCCGCTTATCCGGTGGATCGGATATCATTTATGGGGAAGATTTCCACTATGAGATCGGAAAATCTATTATACTTCAACAAGGGGAAAAAGTGGCACTGGCAGCAACAGGATCTATTGTTTCACAGACATTACAGGCAGCAGAAATTCTGAAAGATCATGGAATTGACTGCACAGTGATGGATATGCATACGGTAAAGCCTCTGGATACTGAGAGGTTAGATGCGTTGAAAGAATATGAACTTGTTGTTACCGTAGAGGAGCATACTGTCATTGGTGGATTAGGAAGTGCAGTGGCAGAATATTATGCATGCAGTGCACAAAGACCTAGACAGCTTATTATAGGAATCGAAGATTTTTATCCTCATCCGGGAAGTTATGGATATCTGTTAGAGGAATGTGGACTGACACCGGGAAAAATTGCAGAAAGAGTAATGAATGTATATGCTGAGAGATAAAAATATTGTTATTACGGGCAGTAGTCGTGGAATTGGAGCTGCCATTTTAAAAGAATGTGCAGCAAATGGTGCAAATGTGTTCGCATGTATGCGTACATGTAGTGATGAGAAGGAAGCTGAACTGCGGAACATAGCAAAGGAATATAATGTCAGTATTTATCCGATTTGCTTTGATCTGAGTGATGAAAAACAGATTAAAGAGGCAGCTTCCCAGATTTTAAAGTATAAAGTTCCGATTTACGGGATTGTAAACAATGCCGGAATGGTAGGTGCTAAAAATCTGTTTTTGATGACATCAATGGAAGAAATCCGCAAGACATTTGAAGTGAATTTCTTTGGACCGGTATTTTTTACGCAACGCCTTTTAAAGAATATGATCAAAAATAAAGCAGGATCTATTGTCAGCATCAGTTCAGCAGCAGCACTTGATGGAGATCCGGCCCAGTTTGAGTATGTTTCCAGTAAGGCAGCAATTCTTGGAGCAACAAGAAAATGGGCGAATGAATTAGGGATTTATGGTATCCGGGCAAATGCGGTTGCGCCAGGTGTGACTAAGACAGATATGGTCGCTGAAATGAAAACAGAATTACAGGAAGCAACCATCCGTAATACAGCAATGGGACGGATGGGAACACCAGAAGAGGTAGCAAAACAGGTTACATTCCTATTATCTGATCAAAGCAGTTACATGACTGGTCAGACAATTCGTGTAGATGGCGGCCTGCACCCATAAGGAGGACAGATGGAATTAAAAGATAACAAAAGGGTTCTTCAAAAAATGAGGGCGTTTGACAAATATATCAGTAAAAATGGAAATGTCGGTACTGCACCAAGAGGAATCTTACTCAATTACAGTAATGCTTGTAATTTTAAATGCCAGCAGTGTTTCACACAGTCTCCGAGCAGACCGGTATGTGGGACACTTACCTTAGATGATATCAGAAAGCTGGCAGATGAGGCAGATGAACTGGGAATGTATGAAGTCCTGATTGAGGGGGGAGAACCACTGGTCTGTAAAGACCTATATGATATTATTCGAATTTTTGGCGCAGACCGGTTTTATATTGAGATGACTTCGAATGGCTATCTTCTTACGAAGGCGGTTGCACAAAGATTAAAAGCGGCAGGTATGTCCAGGGTGTCAATCAGTCTGGACAGTACAAAAGCCGAGATCCATGACAGATACCGAGGTGTCAAGGGGGCTTATGAGCATGCGATACAGGCATTAGAAAATGCAAAAAATGCAGGTATGCAGGCATCGGTTAATTTTTTGGTGGGGCATTATAATATTCATTCCGGTGAGATAGAAGAAATAGCGGAATTCTGTCAGAAAAATGATTATCATTTTTCGATTGTACCGGCAACACCGACCGGAAACTGGAAAGCTAAGTTTGATGTTATGCTGACTCCGGAAGATACGGCTTATCTGGAAAAATTAAGAACAATATATAAGCACTTCTGGAGGGACATCTGGCCGCCATTACCAAATAAGAAAGTAAAGGTGAGCGGCTGTATAGCGGTAAATCGGCCATACATTAATCCATATGGAGATGTCCTGCCATGTTCCTACTTACATATGAAGCTTGGAAACATTAAGGAAAAGCCATTAAAGGAGATTATGGAATATGGATTCTCATATCCATGCTTTGGAAATCCGCACGAATGCTGTTATGCTGGAGAAGATCCGGAGTTTATGGAGAAGTATTGCATGAACGATATGTCCATACTAGATCCAATTGATATTGAAAAAGTTTTAGAAAAGAACGACAAATAGAAAAGGAGAAGAAAGAGATGACTAATTTAGAAAAGTATGTAAATGCATTTGTAGAGGGACTTGGAGTAGAGGAAGATGTTGTGAATTCAAAACTGGAATATCAGTCTGTTCCGGAATGGGATTCCGTTGGTCATATGGGACTGATTTCAGAGTTAGAGGACGCATTTGATATTGAGATGGAAACAGACGATATTGTAGATTTTAATTCTTACAATACAGGAATCAAGATCCTCAAGAAGTACAATGTAGAGATCTAATAATTAAGAATCATACGAAAGGTGAAGATAAATGAAAAAACTAACACCTCCTATTAGAAAAGATCGAAAGCCATTGCAGGATTTGCTTCCACTAAAGCAGCCGCTTCGTGTGAATATAGATCCATGTGATATATGTAACTTTAAATGTGATTTTTGCTTTCAATGCAAAGATACTGGATTTAAAGGCAGCATTATGACTACGGATATGTTTGAACGTGTAGTAGACCAGTTAAAAGAATTTGCAGAACCAATCAATGTGGTGCATCTGTATGCTCTTGGCGAACCGTTTATCAATAAAAATATGCCATTATTCATTCGGAGATTAAAGGAGGAGGGCGTTGCAAAGGAAGTAAAAACAACGACAAATGGAAGCCTGTTATCACCGGAGATGATCGATGGAATTTTAGAAGCTGGTCTAGATGAAATATCTATTTCTTTAAATGGGTTAAAGGATGAAGATTTTAAACGAATTGCTGCTGCGAATGTAAAGTTTGATCAGATGTATGATAATCTGAAGTACCTTTATGAACGAAGAGGCAGTTGTCATGTTCATATCAAAATAATTGGAGATTATTTTAGTAAAGAGGAGCAGAAGTATTTCATAGAAAAGATAGGCGAGCATGCAGATACGATCAATATTGATGGACTGACAAATCATTGGTCTGGTCTGGAAATGACACAGGGGGGCAGACAGTATAATACAATGGAAGAAACAGATCAGTGTACAATTTGTGCCCTATGTTTTTATGAACTGACGATACACAGTAATGGTACTGTGAGCCCATGTTCTGTGGATTGGCAGATCCAGAATGAGACATTAGGTTCAATTATGGATATGACATTGAAACAGATATGGAACTCGAAAAAGAGAAATGACATGTTGGTCAGTTTTTTAGAAGGAACAATAAATCCTTATAAAGCATGCAGGGAGTGTGAATATCCTAATTCGGGTGCAAGCGTGAATTTGGATCCGTATCGGGAGGAATTGCGGAAGAAGTATGTATGAGAAAGAGATTGAGCAGCAAAAACGGAATATTGTTGAGATGGTGCATGCAAACAGGATAGAAGCACATTTATCACCGGCAATGGCAATGATGGAAATATTTAATGTTCTATTACGGGATATAATGAATATTGAAAATGGCATTGATGATGAGCGCAGTGACAGGCTGGTGCTAAGTAATGGTCATATAGCACTTGGCTTATATGCCGTATATGAGAGTATCGGAATTCTTTCAAAAGAAGAGTTCTATACGTTTGGAAAGCGGGATACCAGAATTGCAATACATCCCGATCGCCATCATACACCGGGGATGGTAATTTCGACCGGATCATTAGGACATGGACTGGCAAATGCTGTTGGGCTGGCATATGCATGGAAAATAAAAGGAAAAGAAAACAGGATCTTTGTAACAGTAGGCGATGGGGAATTGAATGAGGGCAGTATCTGGGAGAGCATGATTTTTGCAGCAAGGATGAAGCTGGATAATATCTGTTGCATTATAGATGATAATAAGTCTACAGAATATATGCCGGATATTTCTGGAAAATTTCACTCATTTGGCTGGGATGTCGTAGAGGTAAATGGACATGATGAAGAAGGTCTTCGCAAAGCACTATCACAAAGAACAGAAGAAAAACCATATGCTGTTTTAGCAGATACGATTAAGGGACATGGTATTTCTTTGTTTGAAAGAGAACCGGATATTTGGCATTTTAAGGGTATTTCAGATGAAGAATATGCAATGATATTAGAGGATCTATAAGAATGAACTTAATGATTTCACAATTTTATCAGACATCAAAAGCTGTTTTGGAAATGGATGACAGAGCAGTTGTATTGATGGCTGCGTCTGGAGCATTTCTTTTTCCAGACCTAAAAAGGAAATATCCACAGAAGTTTGTAGAGGCAGTGGATGTTGGCATTATGGAACAGTCTATGGTTAGTATTGCGGCTGGAATGTCAATTGCAGGAATGATACCGATTATATATGGGCAGTCTCCGTTTATTATTGAAAGAGCATATGAACAGATTAAAGTGGATTTTGGTTATCAGCAGCTTGGAGGAAATTTTGTTGGCTTTGGTGCTAGTACAGAAAATGCAATTTACGGAGCTACACATTGCTGCCCGGCTGATCTTGCAGTATTAGGTATGATCCCGGGAATGGAAATTGTTGTCCCGGGGCGGCCGGATGAATATCATACCTTATTTCTAGAGGCGTATGCAGACAATCACCCGACTTATTACAGGATTACTCGTTATTGTAACTCGTATAATAAACCGGTAATGTTTGGTAAGGCTAATATAGTGAAAAAGGGATGCAAAGCAACTGTGCTGGCGGTAGGTCCAATGCTTGAACTTGCAATGCAGGCGTTTAAAGACGAAGATGTAACAATCCTTTATTATACGACCATTGTTCCCTTTGATGAGAAGACTTTGCAGGCAAATCTTGTGAATGATAGATTGCTGGTAATGGAACCAGCATATCAGGGTGGAATGTTGCCACAGATTGCAAAGGCTTTACATGGAAACATGATGAAAATGGATTTGGTAGGCTATCCATTAGAATTTATTACAAATCATGGTTATGTAGCAGATAATGCATCAAGATATGGGTTGACAGTAGAACAGGTAAAAAGCAGATATCAGGAACTGATAAAGTAGGTGAGACAATGCGAATTGCGGTTACAGGTGGTAGTGGATTTATAGGACAGTATTTTATACGGGATTATGGAAGTGCATATGAGTGTGTTGTACCTGTGAGGGATACTAGTAAGATGCTCAAAAAAGCGGGGAATATAACCTATCTGAAAAGCGATTATTCGTTTCATAGTCTGATGCAGATTTTTTCTGGATGTGAGGCTGTCATTCATCTGGCTGGTCAGAAAAATTTATCAACGCAGACACAATGTATGGAAAATATACAGTTCAGCAGTAATGTATTTGAAGCCTGTAAAGAACTTCAAATAGGCAATATTATTAATGTGTCTTCCCGGGCTGTCTGGGGGAATGAAAGGTTTTCTGCAGGAGAGAGTATAAATGAAGTCGAAACCCCAAAACCGGATAATATGTACGGATTGAGTAAATTGTGTGTTGAAACATTAGCAGATTATTATAATCGCACCTATGGCATGCATATAAAGTCATATCGAATGGGAGAGGTATGTGGATTAGACCTTAAAAAGGGCATGACACATATATTTTGGAAAAACCTATTGGAATTATCAGTAGCTAATCAACCGATTCCAATCTATGGAACGGGTGCAGGTGGACGAGATCTTATTTATATCAAAGATGTAATTAGGGCTCTGGATGTGGGATTAAAAGCAAAGGATGTGTCAGGAATTTTTCATATTGGAAGAGGTGCTGTTTTAACAAATCTTGAAATTGCGCAGGAATTCTGTAGAATTTTTTTGAATCAGGCAGGAATCTGTCTACAGACAGAAAAGGATGATGGAGGAACGAAGTGGCATCTGGATGTGCAAAAAGCAAAGCAGATTTTAGATTATGAAACAAGATACGATTTGAAATCTATGGTGGAAGATATAAAAGTAGAATATTTGAAGTTTGTCGGTCAGGAAAAGGAAATATAATATGGGGAAAAAAAGGATTATAATATTTGGAACGGGATCTATTAGTAAGTATCTAACAGAACACCTAAAAAGTGATGTGGAGATTATTGCATATCTGACTTCGGATGGAGCAGATGATATAAATGGTAAAACAGTCTTGCCATTGAATCAGTTACGGACGATAGAGTATGACTATATTGTTATAGCATTTGGAAATACACCCAAAGGAATCGAGGTTCTGAAAGCGGAAAATGTGCCACCGGAGAAAATAGTAGGTTATGCATATAGTGGATCGGATTATGAAACGAATCTTTTGCAGAAGGAATGCGATCGTCTTGTTCATGAGTGTTTATCGGATGAAAGAATACCAGAATTATTTGATCTGCCGCAGAAGAGATACTATGTGTGTGGGATGAATATTCAGGAAAATCAGAATGTTATATCCAGAGATTATGTAAGAGAGCAGACCTTGTCTCTTTTAGCAGAGGAGATCGTACGAAAGAAAGTGCCGGGGAATGTGGCAGAGATCGGTGTATCACAAGGTATTCTGGCAAGAAAGATGAATATCTTGTTTCCGGACAGAACCTTATATCTGTTTGATACATACAATGGTCTGCCGGAAGAGGATAAAGCAAGAGCAGTCAGTCAGGGATGGGGAGAAAAACTCTATGCGCTCGGAGAGAGAGGAACGCCTGTTGAAAAAGTGTTAGAGATCATGCCCTACCGGGACAGATGTGTGATAAAGCAGGGAAAATTTCCGGATACATTTGATTTACAGGGAGAATTGGCACTGGTCAGTCTGGATCTGGATTTTTATGAATCTACAAAAAGAGGACTTGAAGTTCTATATCCACATTTAAGTGAAGGGGGATATATTATGGTACATGATTATAATAACCTTGCGTTTACAGAAACAAAAAATGCAGTTACAGAATTTTGTGATGAGCATCATGTTGCATGTGTACCAATTCCAGATGTGGCAGGAACGGTAGTATTAGTAAAGTAGTCAGAAGAGGGAGAATAGATTTTGATTGTTTATGTGAAGGAATGTCAATATGTTTCATTAAAAGACATAGTGACGTGGATAAAAAACGGAATTGCAGTTCAACCATTTAAGTCAAAAGCGGATGTGAGGGAAAATGATGTAGTAATCATGTCAAATCGGGATGAAGATACGGATATTAGGTTAACGATGAACAATGTATTGATCTACGAGGACTTTTTTGAAAAAGTATCAAGTAGTATTATACAGGAATTTTGTTATAATCATGATTATTATTATTTAAAGAATGCTCTTTCACGCGCGAAGGAATCGGATATAACGACACTTATCTCAGGGGCATCTTATGGAGTTTTGGGAATAGATCCATCATATATTGAGAATACGGTAAATCTATCCTCTATTTCACAAGATTTGTATTATTCTTCAAGCTTGGTCAAGGGAGCGTGTGCGACGAACCTGAATATAAAAAATATAGTGTTTTGTGTTGGATATTATTATTTTTTTACAGATCTTTCAAGAACACAGAATCAGGATGAAATTTTAAGGATATCAAAAGTGTACAAGCCATTACTTCATGACGAGCATCATTGTATATTACTTCCACCATGTAATAAAATGCTTTATGAGAGCAATATATTTGATATTGAAAAAGTTTTTGACCTATATACCTGGGGAGAATATACAAAAGGATTTTTTAATCAGAACAGACAAAGAAAAGATTTTGCTGCAAAAGAATGGGATGATAAATCAAAAAGTTGGTCGGAGTTGAGTTCCAGGGAGAAAATAGAGGCCGGTAAAAGGCGTGCAGAATTACATAACCGGAGTATAAAAAGAGAATCCAGCTTTTTCGAAAATGTAACTATTTTACAAGATTTTCTGGATTTTTGTTCAAAAAGAGAAATAAATGTCTTATTTGTTATAACACCGGTTACATCCTATTACTTAGACTATCTGGATCCCGATTTTAAGTCTGAATTTTACAGGGTACTTAATGAAGTAAATGGAATTGTTCATCTTTTGGATCTGTCAGATAATAAAGAGTTTGTAGATGCGGATTTTAATGATACAGATCATTTGAATGATAGAGGAGCTAAGAAACTGACTTTAAATATTGTACAGGCATTAGCGGAAATGTAAGGGGGGATAAAATGCTGCAAAGAGCATGTCCGGTATGTAATGGAACAAAACAGACCGTAATTCAGAACATAAAAATGAACGTACCGGAGGATTATCATCTTCCGGTGCAATATGATGTCGTAGCGTGTGCAGACTGTGGAATGGTCTATGCGGATACGGCAGCATCTATGGAAGATTATGACTGGTATTATACACATTGCAACTTCTACGGTGATGACAGCAAGGATGACAACAGCGAACGCTATGACTGGATGGAAGAGCTGTTAGAGAAGTATCTGACGAAGGATTCGGTGATGTTAGAATTAGGAGCCGGCAACGGAAGATATGCCATAGCGTTAAAACGAAATGGATATGCTAGGATCACTGCCACCGATCCATCCGGGGAAATCGTTGAGCGGTTACAGAAGGCAGGTGTGAATGCCTATGTGACGAATATTTATGCTGATCCTGCATCGGACGAACAGGGAAAATATGATGCAGTATTCTTATTTGAGGTAGCAGAGCATCTGCTTCTTCCGCAAAGAGGAATTGCGAATATCGCAGCGTTACTGCGGATGGGTGGATATTTTATGCTAAGTGTTCCCGATTATTCGCTGATTGCGGAAGATACCTGCAATATTCCGAATTACTTTAATCTGGAGCATATCAATTATTTTTCCGAGGATTCCCTAGACACCCTGATGGCGCAGTATCAGTTAAAGCGTGTAGATCAAAAGAGGCTGGGAGCAGATCTGATACAGGTCTATAAGAAGACGACGGAAGAACTCATGCGGAAGAGGGATGAGAAAACAGAGGCAGCAGTTAGACAGTATCTGAGCCGGCAGCAGGAACGTCAGGCACAGATTGAAGCGAAGGTCGGACAGTTACAGAAGCAGGAGAAGGAGTTATTCATTTTGGGAACCGGTTCTTATGTGATGAGCCTTCTTGCGACTACGGCATTAGGCGATTGTAAGATCCTTGGATTTGTCGATAACAACCGGATCAAGCAGGGGCGTGAGATGTATGGACGTCTGATCTATGCACCGGAGTATTTATTGGACAAGCATGGTACGGTAGTGATCTGTTCGATGCTCTATAGTACGCAGATCAAAAAGCAGTTAGAGGATATGCATACCGAAAACGAGATTGTAATTTTATAGGGAGGATTTATATGGATACGAATAGAAAAGCAATAGAAAAGTTACTGACAGAAGAAAAGAGAGAGCTTTCGAATAAGCACTTATGGATCTGGGGTGCCGGTGATACGGCCGTTTTATACCAGCAGGGACTATCGAGAATTGAAGAGGAAGGATTCGTAATTGAAGGATATGTGGATTCAGATCCGAAAAAACAGGGAAATACGATTGGAACAAAACAGATTTGTGATCCGGAAGCATTATACAATATAGAAGATGTATGTGTTCTTATCTGCAGTATCCGTGAAGAAGTTTTGCATAGTGTAAAAGCAGAACTGGATAAAAGGAAGATTGAAAACTATTACCTGGATGAGGTGATTTTAAAGAATCATGCAAATGAGGTTTTAGCCTGCTATGATGCACTCGGGGATGAAAAGTCAAGAGAAGTATATGCAGGGATTATACAGTGGCGTGTTACAGGATGCAGGACACGCTATCCACTTAACATGACAGAGGATTACTTTGTATTAGATTCTTTTAAACGCAGTAATAAAGATGAGATATTTGTCGATTGTGGAGCTTATGTCGGAGATACGATTGAAAGTTATTGTGAAGTGAAAGGTAACAATTTTAAAAAGATTATTGCATTTGAAGCAGACCGGATTAATTACCAGAAGTTAGAGAAGAACATTGCACGGCTGAATCATGAATATGGATTATCAGATTCCCAGATTGTTATACATAATTGTGCAGTTGCGGATAAAATGGGAAAAATTGTTTTTTCCAGATATGAGAACAATGATGGAATTGGCTCTAAGATTACCAATTATGAAGCTGAAGGAGACTGTGATGTTATCTGCCTGGATGAATATCTGAAAGAACCATATACCTTTTTGAAAGCAGATATTGAAAGCTTTGAATATCGTATGTTACAGGGAGCTAAAAAGAGTATTCAGGCAAACAGACCACTGTTAGCTATTTGTATTTATCATAGTTCGATTGATCTTTATAGTGTACCATTACTGGTAAAAGAAATTGTACCGGATTATAAGTTTGCCGTCAGACATCATGCGACTGATCTTTCCGGAACTGTATTGTATGCATGGAGAGAAGTTTAGAAATTGGGCAGATATATAGAAACGAGATTGTGATTCTATAGGGGGTGGATACCATATGAAGAAAATGCAATTACTGGATTGTACGCTGCGTGACGGAGCATATATCGTAGATGCGAAGTTCGGAGTGCCGGCGATCAAGGGAATGATCAAGAAGTTACAGGATGCCGGAGTGGATATTATCGAGTGTGGATGGCTGAAGAATGCACCACATGAGGAAGGCACTTCCTTTTACCATGTGCCGGAGGATCTGGAACAATATCTGTTAAAGAGAAGAACGCATACGACCTATGTTGCAATGATCGACTGGGACAGATATGACCTGTCCTATCTGCCGCAGTGTGATGGAAAGTCCTTAGATGCGATCCGGGTTGTTTTCCCACATGGAAAGCATAAGGAAGGAATTACGGTAGGAAAAGAAATTGCAAAAAAGGGATATCAGGTCTATTTTCAGGCAGCAAATACACTTGCCTATTCTGAGGAAGATTTGATCGATCTTGCAAGAGAGATGAATCAGGTACATCCGGTTGCAGTATCGGTGGTTGACACCTTTGGTGCAATGTATCAGGAAGATTTAGAGCGGATCGTACAAGTCTTAGACTGTGAGCTGGATGCTGGGATCAAGCTGGGATTTCATTCTCATAATAACCAGCAGCTTTCCTTTGCATTGACGATGCATTTTGTCGAACTGTTGAAGGCTTCTAAAAGAGGCTGTATTGTGGATTCTAGTCTGTGCGGCATGGGACGTGGTGCAGGAAATGCAACGACAGAGTTGGTCGCAAATTACTTAAACCGTAAGCAGCATGGTGATTATGATATGAATCAGATTATGGATGCGATCGACATGTATATGCAGTATTTTCAGGAAAACTATACATGGGGGTATTCGACACCGTATTTTATTGCAGGAATGTATTGCTGTCATGTAAATAATATTGCTTATTTATTGAAAAATCATAGAACGAATGCGCTTGATATGCGCAATATCATTGAATCCCTGTCACCGGAAGAACGGCGGAAATATGATTATGATCTGCTGGAGGAAAAATATCTCGAGAATCAGAACCGGATTGTGGATGATGATGCGGTAATGGAACAGTTAGAGCATGCACTGGCAAATCGGGAAGTAGTTCTCATTGCACCAGGAAAAACCAGCAGTACAGACTGGAAGCAGATTACAGAATATATTCAGAGAACCAATGCCATTGTAATAGGAATCAATGCAATTAATCCAAATTATACTTTTGACTATTTGTATCTGATGAATACCGTTCGCTATAATTATGCGAAAGAAGTATATCCAAAACAGTTTGGCGAAGTACAGAAGATTTTGTTATCCAATATCAAGACGAGCCCGGAAGAAAAAGAAATGATTGTCAATTTTAACCGTGTGATTAAGCGCGGATGGGAGCATTTTGATAATGCGGTAATCAATGCGCTTCGGCTGCTGGACAAGCTTCATGTACAGAAAGTTTCTCTGGCTGGTTTTGATGGATTCAAACACAAGTATAATGAAAGTTATGCAGATGCGGCATTGCCGACGCTCAACCCGGATAATAAATGGGATGAATTAAACGAGGAAATCAATGATATGTTCCAGAATTTTAAGGCTTCTTCCAATATGAAGATTGCTTTTTTGACGGAAAGTATATTTGATCATGGAGAACAGACAATATGAAAGTAATCATCTTAGCAGGAGGTCTTCCAAGTACCCTCATCGAAGAGGACGAAAAGATGCCAAAACCGATGGCAGAGATTGGCGGTCGGCCGATGCTCTGGCACATTATGAAACAGTATGCGCATTATGGATACAATGATTTTATCATTTGCACCGGATACAAAGGAGAAGTGATTAAGGATTACTTCATGAACTTTTATATCTACCAGTCTGACATCACAGTGGATTTACAGACCAATGAAGTGGAAATACATAGAAAACAGACAGAAGACTGGAAGGTTTCGATTGTGGATACCGGACTGCAGTCCTCGGTGATGGAGCGTCTAATCATGGTGCGTGAACTGGCAGGAGATGAGCCGGTTCTGGTGGCTTACGGAGATTGTCTGTCAGACATTGACATACAGGAAATGGTAGAAAGTCATCGCAGGCAGCAGTCGCTTGCTACAGTGGCAATTGCACATCCGACCGGCCGAAATGAGATTCTTGCGCTTAATGAGCAGGGCTGTTATACTGGCACAAAGCAGGGAAAAAAGCAGAAACATTCCTGGGTAAATGCCTGCAGTATGGTATTGGAAGCACGCGCATTTGATTATCTTAAGGAAAATCAGGAGAATCATTTTGCATTGTCGCTTATGGATTGTCTGGCAGCACATGAGCCGGTTCAGACGTATCGCCACGAAGGCTTCTGGTCACCAGTTGAGACAATTCGTGACAAGACATTGATGGAAAACTTATGGGCACAGCATAAAGCACCGTGGAAGGTGTGGGAAGATTAAGCTTCATCAGGGAAGATGGAGACAGAGAGAACCATGGAGGGTAAACAAATGAAGTGGTTGGAATATTACAAAGGAAAAACGGTACTGGTGACGGGCCACACCGGTTTTAAGGGAAGCTGGCTATGTGTGATGCTGGAGATGGCAGGCGCAAAAGTGGTTGGCTATGCGCTGCCACCGGAAAAAGATGCCGTATTATTTGATTGTTCCGGTGCGGCAGAGCGGATGGTTTCTGTAGAGGGAGACATTCGTGACCGGGCACACTTGCAGGAAGTTTTTCACACGTATCAGCCGCAGGTCGTATTTCATCTGGCGGCACAGCCGATTGTGCGGACAAGCTACGAGCAGCCGGTATATACATATGAGACCAATGTCATGGGGACAGTAAATCTGCTGGAATGCGTGCGAAACACCCCAGGGGTACAGTCCGTTTTAAATGTCACTACAGATAAAGTATACGAAAATAAAGAATGGGAGTGGGGGTATCGTGAGAATGATCCGCTGGATGGTTTTGATCCCTATTCCAACAGCAAGTCCTGTTCCGAGCTGGTGACGCACAGTTATAGAAAATCATTTCTGGATGAAAAAGGAATTGCGGTTTCGACGGCAAGAGCAGGAAATGTGATCGGCGGCGGAGATTTTTCGCGTGACCGCATTATTCCAGACTGTGTGAGATCTGCATTGCAGGGAGAAGAAATTATCATCCGGAATCCATACTCGATCCGGCCATTTCAACATGTGCTGGAACCGTTGGCAGCATATATGCAGATTGCGGCGGCACAGGCAATAGAGCACGAAAAAGCAGGATATTACAATGTGGGACCGGAAGAGTCTGACTGTGTCACAGTAGGCACGCTGGCGAGTTTATTCTGCAAGGCATGGGGCGATGGTCTGAAATGGAAAAATGTCTGTGAAGATGGACCACACGAGGCAAAATTTCTGAAACTGGACTGCTCACATATCAAGTATGCATTGGACTGGAAACCGTGTTGGGATATCCGCACGGCAATCGAAAAAACCGTGGAATGGACGCGGGTATATGCAGCGCATGGGGATATCCGCGCATGCATGGAGACACAGATCAACGAATTTTTAGAGATGACCAGTGAAAAAGGGCAGATGTGATATGAAAGTAGTGATTTTAGCAGGGGGCAAGGGCACCCGCATCAGCGAAGAATCCCGGCTGCGTCCAAAGCCGATGGTTGAGATTGGCGGAAAACCGATTTTGTGGCATATTATGCGGCAGTATGCCTCTTATGGATTTAACGAGTTTATCATATGCTGTGGGTACAAAGGGCATATGATCAAGGAATACTTTGTCAATTATTATCAGAATAACAGCCAGTTGGAAATTCGCCTGAAGGATCAGCAGGTGCAGGTCTTAAAAAAGAACAGCGAGCCATGGAAAGTGACCATGGTGGATACCGGATTGGAAACACTTACCGCAGGGCGTATTTTAAAGGTGCGCGATTACATCGGCGGGGAACCGTTTCTTCTGACTTATGGCGATGGGGTGTCAGATGTAAACATCCGGGAGCTTATCGCATTTCACAAAAAGCAGGGAAAGACGGTGACGATTTCTACAACACAGCCGGAAGGGCGTTTCGGAGCATTGCGTCTGGACGATACCGGCAGTCAGGTGCTCGGTTTTAAAGAAAAGGCACGTGCGGATCAGGCGTGGGTGAATATCGGATTCATGGTGATGGAGCCGTCAGTGTATCCGTATCTGGGCGATGGAAGTACCATGTTAGAGACGTTGCCGTTTGAACGGCTTGCCGCAGATGGGCAGATGGCGGCATATAAGCATATGGGCTTCTGGTCTCCGATGGATAACATTCATGACCGGGAATATTTACAGAAGCTTTGGGACAGTGGAAACGCACCATGGAAGGTGTAACTGCCACGAACGGAAAGGAAAAAGTGATGTTTGAACATAAAACAGAGGAAGAAGCACGGAAAGAGATTCTTTCCATGGTAGAAGGATATTATCGGGCGTTTCATGCGAAAAAAGAAGACTTTAGGGAAGGAGACCGCATTTCGTATGCTGCCCGGGTATACGATCAGGATGAGATGTGTAATCTTGTGGACAGTGCGTTGGAATTCTGGTTGACTTCCGGCAGATATACAGAACAGTTTGAAAAGGAACTTGCAGATTATATTGGTGTGCGTTTTTGTTCGCTTGTTAATTCCGGTTCTTCGGCAAATCTGCTGGCGTTTATGGCGCTGACTTCTCCACTTTTGGGAGAGCGGCGTGTGAAGCGTGGGGATGAAATCATCACGGTTGCGGCAGGTTTTCCGACCACGGTTACTCCATATCTGCAATATGGTGCAGTTCCGGTTTTTTTGGATCTGACGATTCCACAGTATAATCTGGATGTAAGCCAGTTGGAAGAGGCGTTGAGTGAGAAGACAAAGGCAGTTATGATTGCACATACGCTTGGAAATCCGTTTGACCTGAAAGCAATCCGTTCGTTCTGCGATGCGCATGGACTCTGGCTGATTGAGGACAACTGCGATGCCCTCGGAAGTGAGTATTGCATGGATGGAGTGTGGAGGAAGACGGGAAGCATCGGTGATATCGGTACGTCGAGTTTTTATCCGCCACATCACATGACGATGGGCGAAGGCGGTGCAGTTTATACCGACAACCCTTTGTTGCATAAGATTATCCGTTCCCTGCGCGACTGGGGGCGGGACTGTATGTGTCCGTCCGGAAAGGACAATCTGTGTGGTCATCGTTTCGATAAGCAGTATGGGGAACTTCCACTGGGATATGATCACAAGTATGTATACTCTCATTTTGGCTATAATTTAAAGGCAACGGATTTGCAGGCAGCGATTGGGTGTGCACAGCTTAAGAAACTGCCACAGTTTGTAGAGCGTCGGCGGGAAAATTTTGAGCGGCTGAAAGCGCAGTTATCAGCCGTACAGGACCGGCTGATTCTGCCGGAAGCCTGTCCAAATTCAAAACCGTCGTGGTTTGGTTTTCTCATTACCTGCCGTGAGGGTGTGGATAAAAATCATGTGGTACAGTATTTGGAATCTCATGGTGTACAGACGCGCATGCTGTTTTCCGGTAATCTGATCAAACAGCCTTGTTTTGATGAGATGCGTAAAAGTCATGAAGGCTATCGTGTGGTCGGGGATCTGCATGTGACGGATCATATTATGGAGAACAGTTTCTGGATCGGGGTGTATCCGGGGATGACGGATGCAAAGTTAGATTATATGGCGAAGGTTTTATGTGAGGCAGTGTGGGGGCAAAAAATATGAAACCACAAATCATTCTCACCGGCTCCGGCGGCTGCATGCGTGAACTCGCATGGCAGATGCCGGACTGGCAGATTTCAGGATATGTAGATGTAACTCCACCGGAGCATCCCATTAAAGTAGGAGACCGAATCATTCCTTATCTAGGAAAGGATGACTTCTTGTTGCAACAGACAAAAGATATTAACGTTGCAATTGCAGTGGGAGATCCCGCGCTTCGACAAAAGATTGCACAGAAATTACAAACGAATCCCCACATTCATTTCCCGAACCTCATTCTCCACGGAGCAGAGGTCTGTTCGGATGTAAAACTGGGACAGGGCTGTATCATCAGCATGGATGCAAGAGTATCCACCAATGTCCGGATGGGAGATTTTGTATTTTTAAATATCGGAGCAATGGTTTGCCATGATGGCAGATTGGGCGATTATGTCACGCTGGCACCGGATGTGAAGCTGGCAGGTGCGGTACACATCGGAAGCCACTGTGACATTGGTCTTGGCACAAAGGTGATTCAGGGAAGTACGATTGCGGATCATGTGCGTACCGGTGCGGGAGCCGTTGTTGTGCGGGATGTGGAGGAAGCAGGTACGGTTGTTGGTGTGCCGGCGCGAAAGATAAAATAAACATCGACTTTTCAATGAGCTATGGATAGGTTATAATATTCATAGCTTTTTTGTTTTTGAGATTTTTTAGATGGGGTTCGTATGAAAGAAGAAAAAGAAACAGTATATGATGAGGCAATAGAGACTGCAAAAGATATAGAAGTAGTAGAGAATGTGATGATCCAGACGGCAACAACACAATTGTCGTTTAGTTCGCTGATGTTCGGTCTGGAAAGAGGCGATTATGTGATCCCGGATTTTCAGAGAATGTATCATTGGACAGAAGAACAGGCAGAGCAGCTTGCGATTTCTCTGGTTCGGGGAATGCCGATTCCGCCTATTTATGGTTACCGAAATGCAGAACAGCAGGTGGTTATTTTAGACGGACAACAGAGGGTCCTGAGTCTGTATTTTTATTATATTGGGAAATTTTTAGGAAAGAAAAGAAATGCATTTATTGATGTCAGAAAAGCAAACGATGGATCAATAAAATTTCGGGATTACCTGGAAAGCTGTGATTTAAAAGAAAAGAAGTATCAGATGGAGTCTGAGGGGAAAAATGGAAAGACGCAGATCATTGATATTACCTATCAAAACATCAGTGACCGGGTAAAACGCAAGATCGATTTTTCCCCAATTACATTGGTGGAAATTAATGTAGATAGTAAAGAATACAAAGAAAGAACCTTACATAAAATATTTGCAAATTTAAATATTGGTGGAACTCCATTGTCAAGTCAGGAATTGAGAAATGGAATTTATGGCTGTAAATTTTATGAAATGTTATATGACATTAATGATAATTCAAAAAAATGGAGAATTTTATATAATAATAAAATAACAGAAGTGAATAAAGAAAGCAAAGATGTTGAGACACTTTTGAGAATGTGTGCGTTTGATTATTATATAAAAGGAACCGATAACCAGTTTGAATTGACGGGATACAAAGGAAAAATTTCTACATTGTTAGACTCTTTTTCAGAACGGGCAAGAGAGTTTAGTGACAATCAAATTGAAGGATATCGATTAAAATTATTGGAATTTATAGATTCGATTGAAAAAGTCAGTGGGAAAAATAAAGGAGTAGCATTGGCAAGTTTCTTTGTTGCATGGAATCGGCTGAAAGAAAAGCCGTTTATCACCAGGGAAAAATATGATGCGATTGTTGGAAGTGATGCATATAAGGAGACGAACAATAGTGGAACCTCGGCAAGATCTGAAATAGAAAAAAGGATAAGGTGTGTATATGAACAGTTATCACAAAATGGTTAATCGCGTCACAGAAATGATATGTGAGCATATCGATGACACGGAGAATTTTATTTTAATTGGTGACAATTCATCAGGAAAATCTGAAATACTGCGTACAATCATTGAGAAAAAAAAGGGAGAAGCAGTTTATTATATAGATTCAGTAAACAGAACCTTTGATGCAGGAAAAGTAGAACTTTTTAGTGAAAAGTATAAAGAGATAAAACCGGATTTTCAAGGGATTACATCCGTCAGAGTTCATCCGTTTAATTTTAATTTGCAGGATACATTTGCAGCAGCATCCCGCATAGAACATTTATATGTTAAATATCGCAGGCAGATTGAAAAATTTTGTGAATCGTTTTTAGATAAAAAGTTCACTATAGAACGCGAAGATGATGGGGTCGGAAATCCGGAAAATGTTGTTAAGATCAATGGAGAGATAATGACGCTTTCCAGTGGTTATCAGGCACTTATTCGCATTTTTTGTGAAATATTGTTTTTTTCAGACTGTATGAAAGTGCAGAGACTGGAAAAAGGAATTGTGGTTATTGATGAAATAGATGAGTATTTGTCACCAAAGTATAGTGCGGAAATTTTAAATTTCCTTCATGATGAATTTTCAAATATTCATTTTATAGTAACAACACATTCACTTGATCTGGTTGAAACCACCGAAAATGCAACGATTATTGTGATAAACAAATGTACGTATGCTACCTATACCAGCGAATTTCTGAGAGACACGGTTTCGGCAAATGATATTTTTACGAATCTCTTTTTTGAAAATCGAAAACTTCATGTGTCTGATAATGACGATATGGATAATCAATTACGTCAGTATTTGAACAGTAAAGTTGCAGGTATGTGGGATGAAAAAATGCAGGAAGAGTTGGAACAAATTAATTTGGAGGATTTGAAACCACATCAGAGATTGATTTTCAAACAGATTAAGGAGTGGTAAAATGGAGGATTTCTTTGTGGTAGATATTCCTGTATTTGTGCCAGAGTACGACAAGGATAAAAAATATGGGTGGACAAATTATAAAGATGAATTGTGGGATTTACTAAAAGAAACAACTCATGGCTATTGTATGTATTGTTATGATCGCATTTGGATCAATCAAGAAAGACGCGGACAGATCGAACATGGAATAGAAAAAAAGAATTCAATGAAACGTTTACAGGATTGTGTGCCAAATCTCGGAATTTCCTGCGAAAATTGCAATCAGAAATACAAGAAGCGAGGGGAACAGAAGAGAAGACTTTCACAGGAACAGATATGTGAATTTGAAAAGGGAGAATGTACATCATTTGAATGTAAAGAGATGTGTACTTCTTTTCGAAAAATACGAAGAGCATATGTAAAACAGGGAAAGATTATGATTCAACCATTTGAAACAAAACTGGAAGAAAACGGAAATGTTTTAAGAATTCAGTATGATTTATTACAATGTAAATATATTCCCATGAAATCATATCATTACACTGAGCAGGAATTAGAAGTTATAAGGAAACATATAGAGTTATTTGCGTTGAACAGTCCGGAAAGAAAAAATTATGAGATCGCGAAATATTGTAAAAATGTGATAGATAATAGATCTTTAATGCTTGGGATAGATTATAATAATCTTATTGTAGATCTGTTTAGAGAAAAGCTAGTGAGTTTACATGAACTGGAAAAAGCAATCAAGCTGTGCAAAACGATATATTGTATGGCAGATTTAAAAGAAAGTACATAAAGGCAGGTACAAAACATGCACACAACAATCATCGCAGAAGCAGGTGTCAACCACAACGGCAGCATGACACTTGCGAAGCAAATGGTAGAAAAAGCAAAACAGGCAGGAGCCGATTACGTAAAATTTCAGACATTCGTTCCGGAAAAGCTGGTCTCCCGTTTCGCCCAGAAAGCAGAATATCAGAAGGAAACGACCGGAGCGGCAGAGTCGCAGCTTCAGATGTTACAGAAGCTGGCACTGACACAGGAGGATTTTATAGAACTACAGGCGTATTGTAAAACAGTCGGGATCGGCTTTTTGTCTACACCGTTTGATCTGGACAGCATTGCATTTTTGGAAAAACTGGATATGGATTTCTGGAAGCTTCCTTCCGGCGAAATCACAAATCTGCCATATCTGGAAGCAATCGGCCGAACAGGAAGAGATATTGTTATGTCTACCGGCATGTGTAATATGCAGGAAATTCAGGATGCAATTTCCATTTTGGAGAAAAGTGGAGCAGGGAAGATTATCGTGTTGCATTGCAATACGGAATACCCGACACCCTATACGGATGTGAATCTGCTTGCCATGCAGCAGATGCGTCAAACGTTACAGAAACCGGTTGGATACTCAGATCATACGATCGGTATTGAAGTACCAATCGCTGCAGTTGCTTTGGGGGCAACGGTCATCGAGAAACATTTTACGCTGGACAAGCAGATGGAGGGGCCGGATCACCGGGCAAGTCTGGAGCCACAGGAACTGGCGCAGATGGTAGCCGCAATCCGGAACATTGAGCAGAGTCTTGGCAATGGAAAGAAAAAGCGCACAGCATCGGAAGAAAAAAACTGCGCAGTAGTAAGAAAGAGCATTGTTGCTAAACAGGTAATTAAACAGGGAGAACTTTTTACAGAGGAAAATCTGACAGTTAAACGGCCGGGGACAGGAATTAATCCTATGCGGTGGCATGAGATAATTGGAAAAATTGCCGATAGACAGTATGATGTGGATGAATGTATTGAGGATGTAAAATGAAAAATATAGGGATATTAACAGGAACAAGAGCGGAGTATGGTTTATTAAAACCAGTGATGCAGAAGGTTGAGCAGGATAAAGATTTAAATTTATGTCTGATAGTTACAGGGATGCATTTATCGGAACAATTTGGGTATACATATCGTGAAATTGAAAAAGATGGATTTAGAATTGACTATAAAAATGATATGGAACTTGTGTCAGATACATCCTATGCAATATGTAAATCCATGGGAAAAGAATTAGCTGGATTTGCGGATATATTTGAAGAGGCTGATCTGGATATGCTAGTATTATTGGGAGATCGTTTTGAAATTCAGATGGCAGCAGTAGCGGCAATGCTGTATCGTATACCAGTTGCACATATCCATGGAGGCGAATTGACGCAGGGACTGATGGATGATGCGATTCGTCATTCTGTGACAAAAATGAGTGATTTACATTTTACAAGTACAAGTGAATATGCACAAAGAGTAATTCAGATGGGAGAACAGCCAGAGAGGGTATTTTGTGTGGGGGCATTGGGAATTGAAAATATCAAAAGTATTCGACTTTTGTCAAGAGAACAACTGTGTCAAAAGTTTGGAGATATTTTTTTGCATAACTATATTATGGTTACCTATCATCCGGTTACTTTGGAAAAACACACGGCAGGAATCCAGTTTCAAAAACTATTAAATGTGGTGGAAAATCACCCGGAATACCATTATATTTTTACATATGCAAATGCAGACACAGATGGGGCGATTATTAATAAAATGATTGAATCTTATACACAGGAACATAAAAATACAAAAGCTTTTGTTTCTATGGGACAATTGGGATATTTAAGTGCGCTCCAGTATTGTAGTGCAGTATTGGGAAATTCATCAAGTGGTATTATTGAAGCACCATCATTTCATATTCCGACGATAAATATAGGGGATCGTCAAAAGGGACGTGTCAGGGCAAAGACGGTTATTGATTGTGGTTATGAAACAAGGGATATTGAGCAGGCACTCACAGAATCACAGAATCAGAAGTTTAAGGATTTATGTCAGGAGAGTACAAATCCATATGAGGGGAAAAATACATCGGAACAAATTATCATGCAAATAAAAAAATACTTAAATCAGGTACAGGGAAAACAAAAGATATTTTATGATATAGAGGTGTAGTGTGAAGATTTTATATATTGGATGTGTGGAATCATCGTATTTATTATTAGAAAAATTGATCGAAGCTGGTGCAGATATTGTTGGTGTAATTACAAAAAAGGAATCAAATTATAATTCGGATTTTAGAGATTTAGTTCCGCTATGCGAAAAAAAAGAAATTCCATATGAATTAGTGGAAAATATAAACGAAGAAAAAGTTTATAAGTTTATAGAGAATATACAACCAGAAATTGCCTTCTGTTTCGGCTGGTCACAGTTGATTAAAGATGATATTATTCAAAAAATTCCACAGGGAATTATAGGATTTCATCCGGCTGCATTGCCCAAAAATAGGGGACGCCATCCGATTATATGGGCATTGGTGTTGGGGTTACAGGAAACAGCCTCTACATTTTTCATGATAGATGCCTCAGCAGATACTGGAGATATTGTATCACAAAAAATAGTTAAGATTTCGTACGAAGATGATGCAGCAACATTGTATCAGAAGATTATGACGATTGCTTGTGAGCAAGTAGTTGAATTATGGGAGCAGTTGCAGAATGGGACTGCAAATAAAATTAAGCAGGATGTAATAGAGGGAAATTCGTGGAGAAAGCGGTCGAAAAAGGATGGTGAAATTGACTGGCGTATGTCAGGACGGAGCATTTATAATTTAGTCAGAGGCTTGACAAAACCTTATGTAGGAGCGCATTTTGTACATCAGGGAAAAGAGATAAAAGTTTGGAAAGTATGTGAAATAGATACCGATAAGTATGAGAATATAGAGCCAGGAAAAATATTAGACATTTATGAAAATGGAGATATTGACATAAAAACCGGAGATAATGTGATTCGACTAATTGAATATGAATCTGTAGAACTAAAATGTGGAGAATATTTGTAAGAAAGGGAAAAATATGAAGGTGATGGTTGTGTCTCCGCATCCAGATGATGAGACATTAGGAGCTGGAGGAACTTTATTAAGATTAAAAAAGGAAGGACATCAAATTTATTGGCTAAACATAACAGATGCAAAAGAAAAAGATGGATGGAGTGCATCATTTATAAAGCAGCGAAAAGAGCAAATACAGAGAGTGTGTGATTTTTTTGAATTTGATGATGCATTTAATTTGAAATTTCCACCAGCAAAGTTGGAAATGCTGGAAAAGAGCATATTAATTCAGAAAATTGGAAGCTGTTTTCAGACTGTCGAGCCGGAATGGATTATTTTACCAGACCCAAATGATGCACATTCAGATCATAAAATTACATATGAAAGTTGCATATCGTGTTCAAAAATTTTTCGGTATCCCTATATTCACAGAATTACAACAATGGAAATTTTGTCTGAGACAGATTTTGGTCGGATAGATAATCCGTTTGTTCCAAATTATTTTGTAAATATATCAGATTATATGAAAAGTAAAATACAGGCATTGGAAATATATGATACAGAATTAGGAGAACATCCATTTCCAAGAAGTGTAGATAGTGTAAAAGCATTGGGCACTTTACGGGGCGCTTGTGCAGGAGTAAAATATGCAGAGGCGTTTCGTATAATTAAATGGATAGAATAGGAGTGCAAATGAAACATTTGGCAGTAATCACCGCACGCAGCGGTTCAAAAGGATTAAAAGACAAAAATATTAAATTACTCGAAGGAAAACCGCTTCTGGTCTACTCCATCGAGGCAGCCAGACAGTCCGGAAAATTTGACTGCATTCATGTCTCGACCGACAGCGAAAAATATGCGCAGATTGCGCGGAAATATGGAGCGGATGTGCCGTTTTTGCGTGACGCGGCACTTGCCACGGACACGGCAGGAACCTGGGATGTGTTAAGAGCAGTTGTGCAGCAGTATGCCGCAATCGGGCAGCAGTTTGACACCATTACCCTGTTGCAGCCGACTTCCCCGCTTCGCGATGCGGCAGATATCAAAATGGCATTTGAGATTTTTGAAAAGAAAAACGCACAGTCGGTGGTCAGTGTCTGTGAAGCAGAACATTCACCACTGCTTTGCAATACATTAAAAGAAGATCAGTCCATGTGTGGATTTGTTGATTTACAGAAAGTTGGCCGGCGGCAGGATATGGGAACATATTACCGGTTGAACGGTGCCATTTATCTGCAGACCACGGAACTTCTGATGAGTCAGGGAGATCTGTACGGAGAACATTCCTATGCCTGCGTGATGAGTCAGGAACATTCCATCGACATCGACACTGCACTGGATTTTAGGATCGCGGAGACAATTATGAGGGCATCCTCTTAACATTTTTTCACACTGGTCGATATATATAACAGGTCTATCATGGAAGATAGAAAAAGAGAACGTTTTCTTGGAGAAAACGAAAGAAGAAACATGGAGGTTCCCATATGAAGACAGAGCAGTTAGCGTTATTTTTAATATCCCCGGACAGTACGGTTGTGGAAGCGATGCAGCGCATCGACCGTAATGCCAGGGGTATTTTATTTGTGACCAATGAGCAGCAGAAACTGCTTGGTGTTGTCACGGATGGAGATATCCGCCGCTGGCTGATCCGCACGGGAGAACTGAAAGCTCCGGTATCCGGTCTGATGAATACCGAACCTAAGAGAATTTCCAGGAAAGAGCATGCAAAAGCACATGAGGTTATGGTGCAGCATTCCATCACGGCGCTTCCGGTTGTCACCACAAAAGGCGTGGTATCTGACATTTTGTTCCGGGATGAGCAGGTGGCAAAAAAGAAAAAGCCGCAGGGGATTTTAAAAGAGGTTCCGGTCGTGATTATGGCGGGCGGAAAAGGGACACGTTTATATCCGTATACCAAAATTCTTCCGAAACCGCTGATCCCGATTGGAGATATCCCGATCATGGAGCGGATCATCGGGAAATTCTGTGAGTTTGGAACGACACAGTTTTATGCGACAGTCAATTACCGCAAAAATATGATTCGCTCCTATTTCTCCGAGAT
Source organism: Roseburia faecis (assembly GCF_001406815.1). GTDB lineage: Bacteria > Bacillota > Clostridia > Lachnospirales > Lachnospiraceae > Roseburia > Roseburia faecis. The sequence goes on from NZ_CVRR01000014.1 coordinate 26,771, forward strand.
TTCAAAAAACTATTCTCTTGAATATGTCGAGGAGGATAAACCACTTGGCACAGCGGGAAGTTTACAGTTGATCAAAGAGGAGTTTTCCCGGCCGTTTATTGTGACCAACTGTGACATTTTGATTCATGCGGATTATGAAGATATTTACCGTTATCATAAAGAGGCGGGAAATGAACTTACGATTGTCACGGCACTCAAAAATATCGAAGTTCCGTATGGGGTTATTCATTCCAGTGAAAACGGAGCCGTCCAGTCCATGGAAGAAAAGCCGAAACTTTCGTATTTTGTTAATACCGGCATGTACATTTTAAATCCGGCACTGAAAAAAGAGATCCCGGAGGATACTTTTTTTCATATGACGGATCTGGCAGACAAGCTTTTGGCAGAAAACCGCCGGGTGGGAATGTATCCGATCAGCGAGGATTCCTTTCTGGATATGGGTGAGTTTGAGGAAATGCACCGTATGGAAGAAAAACTGAATTTGAAATCTGAGTAACAATTGGAAACAGAAAGGACATATAGAGCAATGAAAAAAGTATTAGTAACCGGAGCAGACGGTTTTATCGGAAGCCATCTGACCGAGAGCCTTGTGGAAAAAGGCTATGACGTAAAAGCATTTGTATATTACAATTCGTTCAACAACTGGGGCTGGCTGGATACACTGCCAAAGGAAAAACTTGACCAGATTGAAATTTTTGCCGGGGATGTGCGGGATCCGAACGGTGTGCGCACTGCGATGAAGGGTGTGGATCAGGTCTTTCATCTGGCAGCATTGATTGCGATTCCGTTCAGTTATCATTCGCCGGATTCCTATGTGGATACAAACATCAAGGGAACGTTAAATGTGCTGCAGGCGGCACGCGATCTGGGCACGGAAAAAATCATGGTGACATCGACTTCGGAAGTATATGGCACCGCACAATATGTCCCGATTGACGAAAAGCATCCATTTCAGGGACAGTCTCCGTATTCTGCGACAAAAATCGGAGCAGATCGTCTGGCAGAAAGCTTTTACCGCAGCTTTAATCTTCCGGTTGCAATTGTCCGTCCGTTCAACACTTATGGTCCAAGACAGTCTGCGCGTGCAGTGATTCCAACGATTATTTCACAGCTTCTGGCAGGAAAAGAGGAGATTAAACTTGGTTCCCTGACACCAACGCGCGATTTTAACTATGTAAAAGATACCGCGGCAGGCTTTATTGCAATCGCAGAGTCAGACAAGACAATTGGACAGGAAATCAATATTGCTACCCAGCAGGAGATTTCGATCGGAGATCTGGCACAGGAGATTATTTCCCAGGTCAATCCGAATGCACATATTGTGTGTGACGAGCAGCGCCTTCGACCGGAAAAGAGTGAGGTCAATCGTTTGCTCGGCTGCAACGCAAAAATCAAGGAGTTGACCGACTGGAAGCAGCAGTATACATTCGAGCAGGGAATTGCAGAGACGATTGCATGGATTCGTCAGCATATGGATGCATATAAGACAGACATTTATAATGTGTAAGTTGTAATTTTAAGAAAAGAGGGAGCAAAATGGGACGATTTGTACCTTTATCGATTCCGAATTTTGAGGGAAATGAGCGAAAATATGTAGATGATGCACTGGATCAGGGATGGGTTTCCACCGGTGGTGCATACATCACGGAGCTGGAAGAAAAACTGGCAGAGTTTTTACAGGTGAAGAAAACAGCGGCAGTGCAGAGCGGAACTTCGGCTCTTCATCTGTCTTTGATTGCCTGTGGGGTGCAGCCGGGAGATATGGTGATTGTTCCAACGCTTACCTTTATCGCGGCAGTGAATCCGGTGCGCTATCAGTTCGCGGAGCCGGTGTTTATGGACTGTGATGACAGTTTGTGCATGGATCCGCTGAAGTTGCGCCGTTTCTGCGAAAATGAGTGTGTGACAGAGGATGGACAGTTAAAGCATAGAGCTACCGGAAAAACCGTAAAAGCCATCGTAGTTGTGCATGTGTTTGGAAATATGGCAGATATGGAAGCCATCATGGATATCGCACAGGAGTTTCACCTGAAAGTGATCGAGGATGCGACAGAAGCACTCGGCACACAGTATACGAAGGGGCGTTATGCCGGAAAATTTGCCGGAACTATTGGCGATTTTGGGGCGTATTCTTTTAATGGAAACAAGATTATTACAACCGGTGGCGGCGGTGCTGTGACAGCAAAAGATCCAACAGAAGTGGAGCATCTGAAATATCTTTCCACACAGGCAAAGGATGATCCGCATTTTTATATTCACAACGAAGTGGGATACAATTACCGCATGACGAATTTACAGGCGGCACTTGGTGTGGCACAGATGGAGGAACTTCCGGAATTTATCCACCGTAAGCAGAAAAATTATGGGCTGTATCAACAATTGCTGCAGGAGTTTTCAGGTGGAACACTGCTTTCATTTCGTGAGGGGACTTCCTCGAACCAGTGGTTTTATTCTTTGAAGCTGGATATGGAAAAACTACAGGGAAAAAACATGAGAGATGTGATTACAACGCTTCAGGAGCGCGGTGTGCAGACCCGGGCAATCTGGGGACTGATTCATGAGCAGCTTCCGTATCAGGATGCGATTGCTTATGAGATGGAAAAAGCACCGTACTATAGCAGTTGTATTTTAAATATTCCAAGCAGCACACAGATCACAGATGATGATATTCGCTTTGTGGTGGAACAAATAAAAGTGGTATTTAAATCTGGAATTTGAACAGATCAGGTGACATTCACAAGTATTTGTTTGGGTCAATACGCTGTGTATAGGGTATTTTATAAAACAATAAATGTTATTTACAAAAATTCTCCTTTAGAAGTATAATAGAAATACGCCTACAGGAGGATTTTTTATTGAAAAAGCAATTTGTTAAGGCAATGTTTCTGGTCGGAATTAATTACAGGAAAGCTGAAAAAACTTATACCCGCAGGATAGAAACGGAGACAATAGACAAATGAACCAGTATATATTTACCCCAACCGGATTTTACCCGGATACACAGGAAAAAGAAATTTTGGAGGGTCGCTACGAAACCTTATATCACATGGGATTTTCCAGGAGGTCAAAAGAAATGTCTTCATCGGAGTTGTTTTTATATGAACTGTCAGAGGCATTTTTCCAGTGTCTTACAGAAATGCCGGAACTGGAACTGACAAGAGAAGCGACACATGTGGTGCCGGACGAGGAACATCTTGAGCATCTGCTTTCGTCAGTTCCTTATGCGATCGGGGCAGAATATATTGACCGTAAGTGGATTGCCGGAGTATTTTTGCAGCTGGAGCAGATTTTTCAGAGGGAAATTTCAGGTTATAAAGGCAGTGTGGAATTGTACCTCACAGAGCAGAATCAGAAGCTGCATGTACCGGAGAGGATCTTTCTGCATCTGGTCATTGTTGTCCTGCCTGAACCGTGCGGCAGAGGTATCGGATCTGATTGCAGAACTGGTAGAAAGCGGGGAGATGTTCCATGTTCTGCGTTTTACAGGGAAAGAGGCATATCAGTTTCTGCGTGATGTGGAAAAAATCGAACAGACCGGGATTCTCTGCCGGATTCCGAACTGGTGGAGAAAGCGTGCAATGGAGTGTTCGGTAGAAATACGGCTGGGCGAAAAGAAACCTGCCATGGTAGGATTTGATTCGTTGATTTCGATGCAGCCACAGCTGTGTGTGGACGGAGAGGCACTTACGAAAAAAGATGTGGAACTTCTGCTGGCGCAGACGGAGGGGCTGGCATTTTTAAAAGGCAAGTGGGTAGAGGTAAATCATAAAAAACTGCGGGAACTTCTGAAACGTATGGATGGCATGGACACCAGCATTACACTGCGGGAAGCTTTGCAGATGGAAATCGGAAATGGAAAAAAGATTTCTGCAGATGTAGGTGCGCTTGTGACCAACGGGGCATGGCTTTCCAAAATGTTGCGCAATTTGCGAAAACCATCCGGTATCCGTTCGGCAGCAGTGCCGAAAACCGTTCATGCAACGCTTCGTCCATATCAGAAGGATGGGTATACGTGGCTGAATTATATGCAGAAACTGGGATTTGGTGCATGCCTGGCAGACGATATGGGACTTGGAAAAACGCTTCAGGTTCTCTGCTATCTCGAAAAGATGAGAAAATCAGACAAAGGCGCAAAAACGCTTTTGGTCGTTCCGGCATCCCTGATCGGAAACTGGCAGAAGGAGGCAGCAAAGTTTGTCCCGGATATGACGATTCAGGTTATTCACGGAAAGACATCTGCGCAGCTTGCACAAGAATTTGATGCAGGGTCTGCATTTCTTACGATAACGACATATGGCATGGTTTCCCGCATCCAGGCATTTCAGGAAACGATGTGGGACTGCGTGATTCTCGATGAGGCACAGGCAATCAAAAATCCGGGCACGAAACAGACGCGCGAAATCAAAAAACTACAGGCACAGATGCGGATTGCCATGACGGGTACGCCGATTGAAAATGACCTGACCAATTTATGGTCGTTGTTTGATTTTATAGATCATGGTCTGCTTGGGACATCCAAAGAGTTCCATGAGTTTACGAAAGGACTGGAAGAAAATCCACAGGGATATGCAAAATTAAAGTCCATGATTACCCCGTTTATGCTCCGTCGTGTCAAGACGGACAAGACCGTTATTGCAGATCTTCCGGAAAAGGTAGAAATGACGGATTTTGCACAGCTGACCAGAAAACAGACCATTTTGTACCGCAAGGTGGTTTCGGATATGGAGCAGAAAGTCCGGCAGATGGAGGCAGAACACAGCATTTCCCAGTTTGCCAAAAAGGGGATTGTGCTTACGGCAATCATGAAGTTAAAACAGATCTGCAACCATCCGGACCAGTATCTGGGACAGGATGCCTATACACCATCAGAGAGCGGAAAATTTCAGCTTTTGAAAGAAATCTGTGAGACAATCTATGAAAAGCGTGAGCGCGTGCTGGTTTTTACGCAGTTTAAGGAGATTGCGGACGATCTGGCAGCGTATCTGGAGACCGTTTTTCATGCTAAGGGCTATGTGCTGCACGGAGGAACATCGGTGGCGAAGCGGACGGAAATTGTGGATGCCTTTCAGGGAGAGGCCTATGTACCGTTTATTGTGCTGTCTGTAAAGGCAGCCGGAACCGGACTGAACCTGACGAAAGCAAACCATGTCATTCATTTTGACCGCTGGTGGAATCCGGCAGTGGAAAATCAGGCAACGGACCGGGCATTCCGGATCGGGCAGAAAAAAGATGTGATCGTACATAAATTTGTCTCTCAGGGAACGATTGAGGAAAAAATAGATGCGATGCTGGAATCGAAAAAGGAACTGGCGGAAAACGTAATCGGAAGCGGCTCCGAAAAGTGGATTACGGAGTTAAGTAACGAAGAATTGTTCTCATTATTGCGATTGGAGTAAACGGTATGCGAAGATATTGGGAAATTGATCAGACATTTGCCCAGCCGAGTGAATCTCTGTTAAAGAAAAATCTAAAAGAGAGCGTGAAAAAGCAAAAAGAAAAGGGAAATAAGCTGGAGCCGGTTGTTATTTCCGGCAGGGCAATTGCTAAAAGCTGGTGGGGAAAAGCCTGGTGTGACAATCTGGAGCGCTATGCGGATTTTGCAAGCCGGCTGGAGCGTGGGAAGCGTTATGTGCGGACCGGAACGGTAATTGATCTGAAAATCCAGAAAGGAAAAATCATTGCAAGAGTGCAGGGAACCAGAAAAACTCCCTACCGTGTGGAAATCCGTATCAGCCCGCTCACAGAGAAAAAGTGTGAAGCGATTCTTGAACGGTGTGGTAAGATTGAGACTCTGGAACGATTACTGTCCGGTGATTTCCCAGATGATATGAAAGAACTGTTTCAGGGAGAGGATGGGCTTTTTCCACAGCCAAGTGAGATCAGTTTTCAGTGCAGCTGTCCGGACTGGGCACTGATGTGCAAACATGTGGCAGCAGCACTTTACGGTGTGGGGGCACGGCTTGACACAAATCCGGCATTGTTTTTTGAATTGCGTGGAATCGAGATCGGACGGTTTGTGGATGTGGCACTTGCCAATCGTGTGGAACGGATGCTTGAGAATGCGCAGAAACCAAGCGCAAGAATTATGGATGATGAAGAGGCGGCACAGAAACTGTTTGGCGTGTTTGGGAGGGCATAGCAAGGGATACTACACCAGCATCCCAAGCGTTCCCACCACAATCAACACCAGCCCTCCGGCTTCTTTTTTCCCCAGTTTCTCATGAAAAACAAGATAAGAAAACAGAATGGTAACCAGAATACTCAGCTTATCGATCGGCACAACGACACTTGCCAGACCATCCTGCAGCGCACGGTAATAGCACAGCCAGGAAGCACCGGTGGCAAGTCCGGACAGGCAGATAAAGCCAAGTTCCCTGTGATCGATTGTGCGCACACTGTCCTGCTTTTTCGTGACAAACACGACAATCCATGCCATGATCAGCACAACGATGGTACGGATGGCTGTTCCCAGATTGGAATCAATGTTTTCAATGCCGACTTTTCCCAGAATAGAAGTCAGGCTGGCAAAGACGGCAGAGCCAAGCGCGTAGAAGAACCAGCTCCAGCCTTTTTTCCCGGAATTCTCAAAAGAGGTTTCCTTTTTCGTGATCATCAGGTAGGTTCCCGCGCCGATCAGCACCACGCACAGAAGTTTCAGTGGGCTGATGCTCTCATGCAGGAAGAGAAAAGCGAGAAGAATGGAGAGGATGGCACTCGATTTATCGACAGGCACCACCTTATCCACATCTCCGATCTGCAGTGCACGGAAGTAGCACAGCCAGGAAGCACCGGTAGCAAGTCCGGACAGGATCAGAAATGTCCAGGTTTTGGCAGAAACACTTCCGATGCCGTGTTGTGCCCCGACCAGAAATACCATGATCCATGAAAAAATAAGTACAATAATGGTACGGATCGCCGTAGCTGCATTGGAATCGGTATTTTTGATACCGCATTTCGCCAGTATGGAAGTCAGTCCGGCGAACAGAGCTGACCCAAATGCAAATAGAATCCACATATACAATTTCCTCCCTGAGACAAGCGTAAAATGTTTTGGGGCATTTGTCAAAACTTTTTTCTTGTGATATGATAATTTTATCTTTTTCAGAGGTGACAGAATGTTTGAAAAAAAACAGATCATATACAGTGAAACACAGGGAGTCTGTCAGGTAGAAAATATTGTTTCGCTCTCCGCATCACGCAGGGAGCGAAAAATTCCGTACTATGTGCTGCGCCCGGTATTCGACAAATCCAGAGTATCTTATATTCCGGTAGAAAACCATCAGGTAAAACTGCGGGAATTGTTTACCAGGGAAGAGGCAGAGGCACTTCAGGGAACGGAAGAAATGAAAAAAGACGAAAAACTGAGACAGGCCGTGGAGTATGTATTAGGAAAAAAGGAGGGATAGGATGGCACAGCAGCAGCCACAGCAGGCAATACATAAATTTGTACTTGGAAATAAAGAACTTGAAGGAAAGACAGCGGAATTCCAGTATGACAAAGGCTGGTACAGCATTACGGATATTGTAGGGGAGGAACGCAACGTAATCTACAAATCCCGCAATGCGCAGGAAGCCTATATGAAATGGAACGTATATATCGGCCGCAAAAAAGAGAGACCGTTATCCGGCAAAAACAGCGATGCGGATCATGGAAGCCGTGCGGATGGAAACAGAGCAAACGATTCCCGTGAGCATCGGAGCCGTGATTTCCGCGAAAAGCGTGACATGACGGATCGGCGTGGAAATAACCGGGGACGTCATTGACATATAAAAACAGCACCGGGCAGGTGAAGACCGCGGTGCTGTTTTTGTTTAAAAAGTGAGCGGAGAGCATGGGATTCGAACCCACGTTGCGTCTATTCGACGCAAACCGCATTTCGAGTGCGGCACCTTCGACCTCTCGGACAACTCTCCCTTGAAATTCATCTCCGATGAATTTCCTACGTACATCGCTTCCGCGGAGCGGAACTTTCATGCGATGTGCTCCTTGAGGTATAGCGTAAGCTATATCTCCTACGTACATCGCTTCCGCGGAGCGGAACTCTCATGCGATGTGCTCCTTACATAGTATACAGAATTTACATACATTTTTCAAGTCGCTTATCTTGTGAACGGACAAAAATTATACTATAATACAAATGTGTATGTGAAACATTTGGTACACAATAAGAGAATATGCAGGAGGAAACGTGCATGATGAAGATCGGAATGCTTACCAGCGGCGGAGACTGCCAGGCTTTAAATGCAGCCATGCGTGGTGTTGTAAAAGGACTTACTACGAATGTAGACGAACTGGAGATTTATGGATTTGAAAATGGGTACAAAGGGCTGATCTATGAACAGTACAGAATTCTTACAGCCTCAGATTTTTCCGGAATTCTTACCAGAGGCGGAACGATTCTCGGATCTTCCCGCCAGCCATTCAAACAGATGCGTGTACCGGACGAGAACGGACTGGACAAGGTAGAGGCAATGAAATCCACATACCGTAAGCTTGGATTGGACTGTCTGGTGATCCTTGGCGGAAATGGTACGCAAAAGACTGCCAATCTGCTTCGTGAGGAAGGGCTCAATATCATTCATCTTCCGAAGACGATTGACAATGATATTTACGGAACAGACGTGACATTCGGTTTTCAGAGTGCAATTAATATAGCTACAGAAACCATTGACTGTATCCATACAACAGCAGCTTCCCACAATCGCGTGTTTATCGTAGAAGTCATGGGACACAAAGTGGGATGGCTTACGTTGTATGCCGGTGTGGCAGGCGGAGCAGATATCATTCTGCTTCCGGAGATCCCATACGACATCGACAAGGTTGTAGAGGCCATTCACAAGCGCACCAAAGACGGAAAGGGCTTTACGATTCTTGCTGTTGCGGAGGGCGCAATCTCCAAAGAAGATGCAGAGCTTTCCAAGAAACAGTACAAGGCAAAGGTAGCATCCCGTAAGTATCCGTCGGTTTCTTATGAGATTGCAGATCAGATTCAGGAGAAGTGTGGTGTGGAAGTCCGGGTGGCAGTTCCGGGCCATACACAGCGTGGAGGAAGTCCGTGCCCATACGACAGAGTGTTATGTACACGGCTGGGTTCCGCGGCAGCCAAAGCCATCATGGATGGAAAGTTTGGTTACATGATCGCGATGATCAACAACAAGACCAAATGTGTGCCATTGGAAGATGTAGCCGGCAAATTAAAGACGGTAGATCCGGATAGTCAGATGATTCAGGAGGCAAAACGGATCGGTATCAGTTTTGGAGATTAATCGTTCGGCTATCTGATATCCGATAAGAAGGAGAAGAAAAATGTCTTACACGGCTTTATACCGTAAGTTCCGTCCCCAGGAATTTGAAGATGTCAAGGGACAGGAACATATTGTTACAACATTAAAGAACCAGATCAAAGCCGATCGCATAGGACATGCTTATCTGTTTTGTGGTACCCGGGGTACCGGAAAAACCACAGTTGCAAAGATTTTTGCAAAAGCAGTAAATTGTGAACACCCGGTAGACGGAAGTCCCTGTGGAAAATGCCCTGCATGTCAGGGTATTGCCGCTGGGACTTCTATGAATGTCATAGAGATTGATGCGGCTTCCAACAATGGTGTCGACAATATCCGTCAGATTCGGGAAGAAGTATCTTATCGCCCGACGGAAGGCAAATACAAGGTTTATATTATCGACGAGGTGCATATGCTCTCGGCAGGTGCGTTCAATGCGTTGCTTAAGACTTTGGAAGAACCACCGGCATATGTAATTTTTATCCTTGCGACCACGGAAGCACACAAGATCCCGATTACGATTTTATCCCGCTGTCAGCGATATGATTTTCACCGGATTTCCATCGATACGATTACTGACCGTCTGGCGGAGCTGATGCGCACGGAGCAGGTGGACGTCGAGGAGCGCGCCCTGCGTTATGTGGCAAAGGCAGGAGATGGCTCCATGCGAGATGCGCTGAGTCTGCTCGATCAATGTATTGCCTTTCACCTGGGTGAGAAACTTACCTATGAAAATGTGCTGGAAGTGCTCGGCGCGGTGGATACAGAAGTATTCTCGGCATTGCTGCGTCAGGTGCTGGCAAAAGATGTGACAGGTGCAATCCTCACCGTGGATCAACTGGTAGATCAGGGACGGGAACTGGGACAGATGGTGAACGATTTTACCTGGTACATGAGGAATCTTTTGCTTATCCAGAGCGCGGATGATATGGAGGATGTGCTGGATATGTCGGCGGAGCATCTGGCAGCTTTAAAGGAAGAAGCGCAGATGGTGGAGCCGGAAACACTGATCCGGTATATCCGGATTTTTTCGGAACTGTCCAGCCAGATCCGGTATGCGGCGCAGAAGCGTATTTTGCTTGAGATTGCGATTATTAAGCTGTGCCGGCCACAGATGGAAAAGGATCTGTCGGCGCTCAATGAGCGTATGGACGATATCGAACAGAAACTGGAAAGCGGAGCATTTGTTTCGGCAGCACCACAGAGTACCGTCTCGCCGGTGAGCAGCGGTGCCGATGGGGCGGGAACCGGGACACCGGAGAAGCCGGAGCTTCCCAAAGCGATTCCGGAAGATATTAAACAGGTGATGCAAAACTGGAGATCGGTTATCTCGGAGATGGGTGGTATCACCAGACAGTATTTAAATCAGGCGGTGCCGACACTCGGACCCGCAGGAGAATTACTTCTGATGTTTGATGATGCCAATGCATTTGCCTATCTGAATGACAATAAGGCAGGGTGTATTGACCATTTGAAAGAAATGATCACACAGCGGTGTGCAAAGCAGGTAGAAGTGCAGCTCCGCTTAAATGAAGGAGGACGCAGCGCAGCCAATACGGTACCGGATTTGCGGCAATTAATCAATTTTGATATTGAGGAAGAAAACTTCTAATGGTATGATAATACAAGACAACTCTGAATCATCAGAGAAAATGAAATAGCAGGAGGACCCCCACATGGCAAAAAGAGGTGGATTCCCTGGCGGTATGCCGGGAAATATGGCAAATATTATGAAGCAGGCGCAGAAGATGCAAAAGCAGATGGAAGAAGCGCAGAAGAACTTAGAGGAGCAGGAAGTGACAGCCACAGCAGGCGGTGGAGCGGTAGAAGTGACCGTTTCCGGCAAGCATGAGGTGACAAAGGTAAAACTTGCAGAGGAAGTCGTAGATCCGGATGATATTGAGATGCTTGAGGATCTCATCATGGCGGCAACCAACGAGGCAATGCGCAAAATCGATGAAGCTTCCCAGCAGTCCATGTCACAGATTACCGGTGCATTGGGCGGAGGACTTCCGTTCTAAATATGGATTATTACAGTCATGAGATTGCGAAATTGATTGAGGAATTGTCTGCACTTCCCGGAATCGGAGCCAAATCTGCGCAGCGGCTGGCATTTCATATTTTAAATATGCCGCAGGACCACGTGGATGCACTGGCCTCGGCGATTGTTTCGGCAAAGAAAAACGTAAAATACTGTAAGTGCTGTTTTAACCTGACAGATCAGGAAATCTGTCCGATCTGCAGTGATACTTCCAGAGATCACAAGACGATTATGGTAGTGGAGAATACCCGTGATCTGGTTGCATATGAAAAGACCGGAAAATACAATGGAGTCTATCATGTGCTGCACGGTGCTATTTCCCCGATGCTTGGAATCGGACCGAACGATATCCGCTTAAAAGAACTCATGGTTCGTCTGGAGCAGGATGTGGATGAAGTGATTATTGCTACAAATTCCAGCTTAGAAGGCGAGACGACAGCCATGTATATCAGTAAACTGATCAAGCCGACCGGGATTAAAGTGACACGGATTGCCAGTGGAGTACCGGTTGGCGGAGATCTGGAATATATTGACGAAGTGACTCTCCTGCGGGCATTGCAGGGAAGAACGGAATTATAATACACCACCATTTTAAGAGGAGGAAAGAATAAATAATGAATAATTTAGAATTGGAAAAACTTGCGAATGAAATCCGCAAGAGCATTGTAACTGCAGTGCACAGCGCAAAATCCGGTCATCCGGGCGGATCGCTGTCTTCGGCAGATATTTTTACATATCTGTATTTCGAAGAGATGAATATTGATCCAAAGAACCCGAAGATGGAGGATCGTGACCGTTTTGTATTGTCCAAAGGACATGTAGCACCGGCTTATTATTCCACACTTGCAGAGCGCGGATTTTTCCCGAAGGAAGATCTTGTGACACTGCGCCATACAGGTTCGTATCTGCAGGGCCATCCGGATATGAAGCATATTCCTGGCGTTGATATGTCCAGTGGATCTTTGGGGCAGGGAGTTTCTGCTGCAGTAGGTATGGCAGCAGCCGGAAAATTTGATCACAAGGACTATCGTGTATACACCCTGACCGGAGATGGTGAGATTCAGGAGGGACAGATCTGGGAGGCTGCTATGTGGGCAGGACACAGGAAGCTGGACAATCTGGTAGTGATTGTAGACAATAATAATCTGCAGATTGATGGGGAGATTGACAAAGTATGTTCTCCGTATCCGATTGATAAGAAGTTTGAGGCATTTAATTTCCACACGATCGTGATTGACGGAAATGATTTCGACCAGATCCGTGCAGCATTTGAGGAAGCGAAGAAGACCAAGGGTCAGCCGACTGCCATTATTGCAAAGACCATCAAAGGAAAGGGAGTTTCCTTTATGGAGAATGAAGCCGGATGGCATGGAAAAGCTCCGAATGACGAGCAGTACGAAATCGCTATGAAAGATCTTGAGAAAGCAGGTGAAGCATTATGTCAGAAGTAAAGAAAATTGCAACCAGAGACAGCTATGGAAACGCATTGGTAGAACTTGGAAAAGAGCATGAGAATCTCATCGTGCTCGACGCAGATCTGGCAGGTGCTACCAAAACCTGTATTTTCCAGAAAGAATTTCCGGAGCGCCATTGGGACTGCGGTATCGCAGAGTGCAACATGACAGGTATTGCTGCAGGATTATCTACCTGTGGGAAAGTTCCGTTTATCAGTTCTTTTGCAATGTTTGCAGCCGGACGTAACTACGAGCAGGTTCGCAACTCCATTGGCTATCCACATCTGAATGTAAAGATCGGAGCTACCCATGCAGGAATTTCGGTCGGAGAAGACGGAGCTACCCATCAGTGTCTGGAGGATCTGGCTCTGATGCGTGAGATCCCTGGTATGGTAGTGATCAACCCGTCGGATGATGTGGAAGCACGCGCAGCAGTACATGCAGCATATGATTATGTGGGACCGGTGTATCTTCGGTTTGGACGTCTGGCAGTGCCGGTGATCAATGACAGACCGGATTACAAGTTTGAGATCGGAAAAGGAATCGTATTAAAAGAAGGTACGGATGTAACCATTTTTGCGACAGGACTGGAAGTGTCAGAGTCCTTAGAAGCTGCAAAGATGCTGGAGAAAGATGGAATTTCTGCAGAAGTAATCAATATCCATACCATCAAGCCGATTGACGAGGAACTGGTTGTTGCATCTGCAACAAAGACGAAGAAAGTCGTAACCGTTGAGGAACATTCCGTAATCGGTGGACTTGGAAGCGCGGTAGCGGAAGTATTGTGTGAAAAGGCACCGACAAAGATGATGCGTATCGGCGTGAATGACCGGTTTGGAGAATCCGGACCGGCGGTTGAGCTGATTCATAAATACGAACTGGACGCAGAAGGAATTTACAAAAAAGTAAAAGCTTTTGCAAAATAATACAGCAAGTACAAAGGAGGCTGTCGTATCGAAGGATATGGCAGTCTTTTTTTGCCTGAAGTCTGGAAATATGTCCGGTAGTGTCGTACGATTTTTTTCATGCCTGTCAGGTTTTTCCAAAATTCTACCGGATGGTGGTGATACTATATTCTGGAAAAACGGATAAGGAGGCAGGATATGATAGATATTGCAGAAGGACCGGGACGTGACCTGAAAAATATCAGACAGATCGGAACACCGGCAGAGGGGGATCGGATTTACATAGAAAATGCGGCGTATGCCAGGGTGCATGAAGAAACTTATGAGGAGCGGAGAGTGTTTATCTTTATGGGGCATACAGAGTGCGAGCAGGGTGTATATATGACCTTTGTAGAGGCTGCCATTCCGGTAAGGGATATGGAGTTTTCACAGAATCTACCGAGATGGGGAACACATGCGTGGTCGGATGTATTCCGTGAGATTAAGAGATCTTATGAGAATTCCATTATTGTCGGATGGGCGTTGGATTGTAAAGGATATCCACCACGCCTGACAGCAGAACTGGAAGCTATCCACAGAGAACAGTTCGGAGGTGCACATCAGGTTCTTTTCCTTATGGACAGTATGGAGGGGGAAGAATACTTTTATCTGCATAAAGGCAACCGGCTGCAACCGAAAAACGGGTTTTATATCTATTATGCAAGGGAACTGCATGAGATACGGATCCCGGATGTGACGATTGAACTGCCGAGACGTGGAACCCGGCAGATGCTTCCGGAGATTCTGACGGAGAGCAAAAAAGAGAACGAAAAAGAAGAATGCAGCAGTTCAAAGAGCGAACGCAAACCAACGTCGTATGCGATGGCTGCCGCAATCGCGTTGCTTTTAGTTCTGGCCGGGGTCGGAATCTGGCAGCAGCGAATTCATATTCCGGGCCTGGAGCAGACCGTGGAGACGATAGGGGAAAAAATCCGCCATGTGTCACAACCGGCAGAAGTCCTGGTGGGAACTGAAAAAAATATAGTGGAAGAACCGACGGAGAGCGCAAAGAGTACGGAAACCATCAGTGAACCCATGCAGCTGATACCGATTGAGGAGGTTCCGGCGGGAGCGGTGAAAAAGGCAGAGGAAGCGGCTCCTTCCACACAGCCGGCCGAGGAAAAAGAAAAACCTGTGGCGGTAGAAAATACACAAAATTATTATGTGGTACAACAGGGGGATACGTTGAGCGGAATCTGTAAACAGGCATACGGATCAATGAAAAAATTAAAAGAGCTTGAAAAGGCGAATGATCTGGAAGATTCGGATGATATCAGGGTTGGACAGAAATTATTACTTCCGTAACGGGGACTGCAATGCTATAATGATAGAAACGTAAGCGAAAAGGAGAAAAATCGGTGGCTGAAAAAACGGAATTTAAAACCGTAGAGACAAGTCAGGAAGACCTGGAGGAACTGGAAGAAAAAATCAGGAGACACAGGCATAAAATAGCCCGCAGAACGGCACTTGTGATCATTACTGTTGTAGCAGCAGTGATTTTTGTAGAACTTTGGTCTGCACTTCGCACATATTCAGGATTTGAGGTGCAGGCATCGGCGGAGAGAAAGGACAGTGCGGCAACGGGATATAAGATGTTCCAGGGAAAAATACTGGAATATGATAATGACGGAATCGTGTGTCACGATACAGATGACCGGCTGATCTGGAACCAGTCTTATGAAATGACTGCGCCGGAACTTTCCGTGTGTGAACAGTATCTTGCAGTTTATGATCGTGGAGGGACATTTATTTATATCATGTCGGAACGCGGACTGGTAAAGAAAATCGAAACGGCAACACCGATTGAACGTGTATGTGTTGCCCGTCAGGGAACGGTGGCTGTGCTGATGAAGGAGGATGATGTCTCGTATGTACGGCTTTATGACAAAAAGGGACAGGAACTTGCCAGTGGTGAATTTTATCAGGAAAAAGGAAGTTTTCCTGTAGATATTGCGCTGGCTCCGGATGCGCAGAAACTGGCAGTAGATATGCTCGACGTGACAAAGGGCAAAACCTGTTCCACGGTTACTTTCTATAACTTTGGTTCGGTTGGGCAGAATGAAATCGACAACAATGTGGGAACGTACAGTTACAAAAATACGATGATATCGGAACTGGTTTATACCGAATCCGGAAAACTTCTCGCGATCAGCGATGCCGGACTGATCTGGTTTGACGGAGCACAAAAACCTGCGCCGAAAAAACAGATAAAGTTTAAACGGGAGATACAGAGTGTCTTCTATAATAATAAATATGTCGGTATTTCATACAGCGATACCAAAAAAGAAAACAGCTGGCACATAAAAGTCTATGACATGAATGGTAAAACGGTCATGGAGAATGATACAGAGATCGCATACAACAGAATCGAGCTCCTCGATAATAATGAAATATGTGTCCGGGATGATTATAACTGTGAATTGTTTACCATACACAGCATCCGTAAATTCCGTTATACGTTTGACCGGCAGCTTTATAACGTATTGTCGGGATTGGATGGTCAGAATTATACATTGGTATTAAACGGAGAAATAGAAGAGGTACGATTACAATGAACTGGTTATTGATACTGGTTGTATTACTTGTTGCCGGAAATATTGTCTGGGGATTCTTCCGTGGTTTCCTGCGTGTGGTTTATTCAATGGCTGCCTGGATACTGATTCTGTTTTTTGTTACGTTTGCAACGCCGTATGTTGCAGACTGGATGACAGAACACACAGGTCTGGATACCAGAATTGAAAAGAATTGCAAAGAGAAATTGCAAAATGCCGTGGCAGGGGAAGAAAAAAGTACAGAAGAACAAAACACGCAGGAGCAGAAAGATCTCAGCGGTCTGGGAATGAAACTGCCGGCAAACGTATGGAACCAGATAGGGGACACACATAAACTTGCGGATGGCTGGATGGAACAAAGCGGACTGTATAATACGATTGCGTCAAAAGCATCATCCCTTGCCATGAAAGCGATTGCATTTGTTATTGTTATGCTGATTACGGTGATCGCCTTTCATCTGATTGCCACTGCGATTGATCTGGTGGCAAAACTGCCCATAATAGGAGAAGTAAATCATATGCTTGGGGGAATTGCCGGATTGATCAAAGGACTGTTGCTGGTATGGCTGGTATTTGCGTTTGCAGCAATGGGGGCAGCGACAGAAGCCGGGAGTGTTGTGATTGATGCGGTATATCAGTCGGAAATTCTGCAATGGCTATACGAAAATAATTTAATACTGACGATTCTGCTTTCGTTTTTATGATTGAATTGTGGTTTGTAAGCACCCAGGGAACAATATCTTGTGGTGCTTATATTTTTGCAAATAAAATGTAAAGTTTTTGTTGACTTTAGGTTGTCTGCGTGATATTATATCTAAGCTGACTCGTGACGAGGACACTGATACAGGCACTGGCAGGAAGCTGAGTGATGGTTGGTGGTCATGATGATGAAAAAAGTTGTTGACAAACAATGACAAACATGATAAGATATCAGAGTTGTCGCGTTTGAGAGACAACAAAGAAAATAAAAAAGTTGTTGACAACGACTTGAAGATATGATAAAATATACAAGCTGTTGAAAATAACAACAACGAACATTGATAACTGAACAGTGAAAAACCTTGAAAGATTTTGAGAATAATTCAAGAACGCTTCTATAAAGAAGCAACCTTAAAACAGTAAATCAGGACATTGTTTCTGATTAAAGCCAGATTTAATTCTGGCAGGACAAAACTTTTTAACATGAGAGTTTGATCCTGGCTCAGGATGAACGCTGGCGGCGTGC
>NZ_CVRR01000015.1 GCF_001406815.1 Roseburia faecis
ACATGGAGCTGACTGTTACTAATAGGTCGAGGGCTTGATTAAAAAAGCGGTTAAATCTGTATGAAGTTTTGAAAGTACAAACTTTTTCAATAACATAGTTAGTGAACAACGTACTTGTCTACGTTGTTTTCTTATAAATAATCCTCGATAGCTCAATGGTAGAGCACTCGGCTGTTAACCGAGTTGTTGTAGGTTCGAGCCCTACTCGGGGAGTTTTGGTGACTTAGCCAAGTGGTAAGGCGTGGGACTGCAACTCCCTGATCGTCGGTTCAAATCCGTCAGTCACCTTTTATAAACACGATGAGACTTCTCATCGTGTTTTTTTAATAAAATTATGTCTAATATAAAGACATTTTGGCTTATCTGGTAAATTAAGATAGAGAACAATATTTCTAACATTCACAGCAAGAAATCCATAGACATTTGCTTCCAAACTCCGTATGCTGAAAGTAGAATACAGGAATTACGGAGGAGGAAGCAATATGCAGCAAAGAGGAAGAGTCACTATTCCGACTGATGTAGATGTCGTGCCGGAGACACTTACACTGATGGAGCGCTGGGGGGCCGATGCCATCCGCGACTGCGATGGTACGGATTACCCAGAGGAACTGCGCGCTGTGGATGCCAAGGTCTATTCGACCTATTACACCACAAGAAAAGACAATACATGGGCAAAGGCACATCCGGAGGAGATACAGCAGATGTATATTATGACGCCGTTTTATACGGCGGTCGACGGAGATTTACAGATCCATCTCATGACGCATCTGTACCCGGATATGTTAAAAGTCAACAACCGTGATGACATTACGCGTTGGTGGGAAGTTATCGACCGCACGACGGGGGCGGTTGTTTCAACCAGCCAGTGGTCGTATGATGAGACAACTGGCGACGTGACGATCCACAAGCCGGAGGCGTTCCACAGTTACACGGTCAGTTTTCTGGCATACATTATGTGGGACCCGGTGCATATGTATAATGCCGTGACCAACGGCTGGAAAGATGTGGAAAAGCAGATTACGTTTGATGTGCGCCAGCCAAAGACCCACACCTACTCCATGGAGCGGCTGCGCAGATTTATCGCGGAGCATCCGTATGTGGATGTCATCCGCTACACGACCTTTTTTCACCAATTTACGCTCATCTTTGACGAGTTGGCGCGGGAAAAATATGTGGATTGGTATGGCTATTCCGCATCGGTCAGCCCGTATATCTTAGAGCAGTTTGAAAAGGAAGTGGGCTATCGGTTCCGCCCGGAGTTTATTATCGACCAGGGCTATATGAACAATACTTACCGCGTGCCGTCCAAAGAATTTCAGGATTTTCAGGCATTTCAGCGCAGGGAAGTGGCAAAGCTTGCAAAGGAGATGGTGGATATCACACATGCGTGCGGAAAAGAGGCGATGATGTTCCTCGGTGACCACTGGATCGGTATGGAGCCGTTTATGGAGGAGTTCCAGACGATCGGGCTGGATGCTGTGGTCGGAAGCGTCGGAAACGGTGCAACGCTGCGTCTCATTAGTGACATTGAGGGGGTCAGATACACTGAGGGGCGGTTCCTGCCGTACTTTTTCCCGGATACCTTCCACGAGGGAGGCGATCCGACACGCGAGGCGAAAGTCAACTGGGTGACGGCGCGCCGGGCGATTCTGCGCAAACCGATCGATCGGATCGGCTATGGTGGGTACTTAAAACTTGCCACACAGTTTCCGGATTTTATCGACTATGTGGAGAGCGTGTGCAAAGAGTTCCGCGAACTGTACGAAAATATTAAGGGAACGACCCCGTACTGCGTCAAGCGCGTGGCAATATTAAACTGCTGGGGAAAAATGCGCGCGTGGGGCAACCATATGGTCCACCATGCCATTTACTACAAGCAGAATTATTCTTATGCGGGCATCATCGAGGCACTCAGCGGTGCTCCGTTTGACGTGAAATTTATCAGCTTTGATGATATAAGGAATCATCCGGATCTGCTCGATTCCTTTGATGTTGTCTTAAATGTGGGCGATGCCTACACCGCTTATACCGGCGGGGACAATTGGAAGGATGAGGCGATTCTGACCGCAGTCCGCCGGTTTGTCTACCGGGGTGGCGGTTTCATCGGCGTGGGCGAACCGGCATCCTGCCAATGGCAGGGGCACTTCTTCCAGCTTGCGGACATCCTTGGCGTGGAAGAAGAAACCGGCTACACGTTGAATGTGGACAAGTATAACTGGCAAGATCATGCGCATTTTATCACGGAGGACAGCGGCGATGCGATTGATTTTGGCGAGGGCAAGAAAAACATATTCGCGCTCGAATCCGCGACCGTGCTACGCCAGATCGACAAAGGTGTACAGCTTGCCGTGAATACGTTCGGGCAGGGCAGGGGTGTGTATATCAGTGGCCTGCCGTACAGCTTTGCAAACAGCCGCCTGCTGTACCGGGCGATTCTGTGGGCGGCTTCGGCGGAGGGGAAAATTCACCGCTGGTTTTCCACAAATTACAATGTCGAAGTGCATGCTTATGTAAAAAACGGCAAATACTGTGTCGTCAACAACACGTATGAACCGCAGCAGACGACCGTTTACCGGGGGGACGGCAGCAGTTTTGCGGTCGACCTTGCGGCCAATGCGATCCTCTGGTACGAGATCTAGGAAAGAAACTGTCTGCGGTAGGCATCGGGGGAGAGCGTGGTTTCCCGACGGAATGCCTGCGAAAAATACGACTGGGAAGAAAAGCCGACCGCCTGGGCAATTTTTGCGACCGGAAAGTCGGTGTGTTCTAACAGGGATTTCGCCTCTTCAATGCGTCTGGTAATCAGATAATTGATGGGCGAGATTCCTTTGTATTTGGTGAAGGCGTGGGCAATGTAATATTTGCTGTGGAATGTTAAGGCACTTAGTGTATCTAACGTGATTGTTTCCGCGTAGTGCGCATTGATGTACTGCTCGATCATGCGGCATTCCTGTGAGGTTTTGCCGACGGAGACGGCCTCCGGCGTGACGCGGATCTCCCGCCGGATCAGATAGAGCAGATTTTCGAGCAGATTCTGTGACATTTCTACATAATTTTCTTTGCGGTCATGCAGTTCCTGTATGAGCGATCTGGTATAAAACAGACAGGCAGGGCGGATTGTCTTTACATTTTTGCAGAGGCAGGTTATGGGCGCGTGTCCGTCGGTTTCAAACGCTATGCCCTCAAATCCGAGAACAACATATTCCAAAGCCGCATCGCCGTTGCTGAATTCTGTGTGCATGACATGGGGATTGATGAGGATCAGGTCATCTGCCGCAATGCAGAAGGTTTGTGTCTCGGTCTGGAATGTGCCGGTTCCGTTTAAGACATAAAACAGCTCGGTAAACGGGTGGGAGTGCAGCACGCTCGGCCAGGTCTTGTCGTAGCTGGAATGGCTGATATAAAGCAGGCGCAGATCCGGCCGTTTCTTTTGCGCGTCAAAGGTTTGTGGTTTGAAGTTGTACTGCTGGTATGGCATAGGCATCCCCTCCTGAAAATAGCATGTGCATTTGCACCTGAAATCTGTTATAGTAATTATAGCGCAAGATTTATAACAATGTAAACAAGATCCCGATAGCGGAGCGGCAGCACGCGCCTTATCATGAAGTGGTAACAGACACAACACATAAGGGGGAAAACAATATGAGAGCGATTACAGAACAGCAGAAACAGGAAGCCATTGCAGCATTTGCATACGAGGGAACACTGATTGCAGATACGGTGTACGGGAGCGGACATATCAACGACACGTTCCGCCTGACGTTTGCAGTCGGCAATATGGGGGATCTGGATGTGATCTTACAGCGGATGAATGCCGATGCCTTTCCACATCCGGAACAACTCATGGAAAACATTGCGGGTGTGACGGGGTTCTTAAAAAAGAAGATTATTGCGCGGGGCGGCGACCCGGAGAGGGAGACGTTAAATATCATCCCGACCGTGGACAACAAACCGTACTACCGTGACACAAACGGGGACTACTGGCGGTCGTACCGGTTTATCACCGGGGCGAGCAGCTTTGATCAGGTGGAAACGCCGCAGCAGTTTTATGAGAGCGCGGTCGCATTCGGCAGCTTCCAGCGGCTTTTGGCGGATTATCCGGCAGAGACACTCCATGAGACAATTCCGGGGTTCCACGACACGCGGGCGCGGTTTGCGGCATTTGAAAAAGCCGTCCGGGAGGATGTTGTGGGGCGGGCCGCGGAGGTTCAAAAGGAGATCGCTTTTTTCTTAGAGCGGAAGGAGACGGCCTGCTATTTTGCCGGGCGGCTTGACCGCGGGGAGCTTCCGATCCGCGTGACGCACAACGACACGAAATTAAACAATGTCATGCTCGACGATAAGACCGGAAAGGGGGTCTGTGTCATTGATCTTGATACGGTCATGCCGGGGCTTGCCATGAATGATTTTGGCGATGCGATCCGCTACGGGGCGAGCACTGCGGCGGAGGATGAGCGGGATCTCTCCGAAGTCTCGTGCAGCATGGAGCTGTTTTCCCTCTTTACCAAAGGATTTCTGGAGGGCTGCGGCGGCAGCCTGACTCCGGAGGAGACCGCGCTGCTTCCGATGGGGGCAAAGGTCATGACGTATGAGTGCGGCATGCGGTTTCTTATGGATTATTTACAGGGCGATCGTTATTTCAAGATCCACCGGGACGGACAGAATCTCGACCGTGCCCGCACGCAGCTTACGCTTGTGGCAGACATGGAGCGCAAGATGCAGCAGATGCAGGACATTGTAAGAAAGGCAGCAGGGTAATGGCAGAAAAGAAAAAGAAGAAGATGGAGTTTAGGTACTACCAGTTACCGCCCGGAAGTCCGATTCTTGCACTTCTGGGAGAAAAGTGGGTGCAGAATTATGGTGACCGCACGGCAGACAGGCTTCATTTCCACAATTACATGGAACTTGGCTATTGTTATTACGGGGCAGGCGACGTGGTACTGGGGGATGACACCTACCGTTTTTCGGGGCAGCAGTTTACCGTCATCCCGTCGAATTTTCCGCACACGACAAACAGCGATCCGAGCAACATCAGTCGCTGGGAATATCTGTTTGTCGATGTGGAGGTGGTACTTGACGGTATTTTCCCGGACAATGCACTCCGCAAAGAGCGCGCACTGCAGCGGCTCTATGAAAAGCCGTGGTTTTTGGAGGAAGCAGAGTATCCGAAGGAAGCGGCAAAAATTAAAGAAATCTTAAACATCATGCGAAAAGGCGATGAATTTTATCTTGAGGAGGCAAAGGCACTGCTGGGCTGTCTTCTTTTGGAGATCACACGGTTAAACTACACGAACAAAGAGACGCGCGCGGATGCCGAGCAGGGCAGGATCACCTGCATCGTCTCCCGCGCCATGGACTATATCTCCGATCACTACATGGAACCAATAAGGGTAGAACAACTGGCGAAGTACAGCCATCTGAGCGAGACACATTTCCGGCGTGTGTTTACCGAATATATGCATATGGGGCCGCTTGAATATATCAACACGGTGCGCATCCGCACGGCGTGCGAGCACTTAAAAAAGACCGAGGAACCGGTGGCGGACATCGCCCACAAATGCGGATTTACGACCAACTCCACGTTCAACCGCAATTTCAAGCAGATGATGGGGGTCACACCCGTGGAGTGGAGGAAGCGTCCGGAAAATTACGAACAGCGGCTGCTCAATTATGAGATCCACACAGAGAAAGGATGGTAACAACCGATGCAGGGGGCAAAACTGATACAACAGGTAAAGAGGAAACAAAAGAAGATGACGGGGGTTCTGCGGAAGCTCATGGTCGTATTCGGGGTATTTTTTGTGCTGCTTGGGATCATGATCTCACAGGCATTTATGTTAGCGGGCTTTCTTCTGGTGGCACTGTATTTTGTATTTGATGTGTTAAGCCGGAAAGAGTACGAGTACATCCTCGACGGGAAAACACTCACAATTGATGTGATCTATGGGAAGCGGTACCGTAAAACGGCACACATCATTGACATGACCGAGATGGAAGTGACCGCGCCAAACCGCCACGAGGCTGTGGCAAAGTACCGCAAAGACGGGGGCGGGGTCCGACTGCCGAAGTTTGATTATACCTCCTATGAGGATGACATTCCATACTACACGATGATCGTCATTGAGGACCGGGAAAAGAAAAAATTGTTGCTTGATCTCAATCAGGAACTGCTGTTTGCACTCAAAAAACAGTATCCTTCTAAGGTTTTTGCATAAAGTGGTGAATAAAATATGAACAGTTGCAAACAAATCATGAACAACAAATGTGCGCAAAATCAGAGAATCCATCATTTCAACGAAAAATTGCAGGAATGCAAGCGGTTGTAATGGTGGATTTGTTGCATCACATGGCACGCATAATGGCAATATGAATGGAAATAACCGAAAATATGCGAAAAAATAGTGCAAAGCACACAAAATGATTGAAATTGCACATTATACGGACAATTATGCAAACTAGATATATTCAAGCAATGCTATAATACGTTCATCAGCAAAAGTAACAAATACTCTTAGGGAGAAGGAGGAAATTTATATGAAAAAGAAAATGATTACAGCATTACTTGCAAGTGCAATGGTATTGTCACTGGTTGCTTGCGGTGGAGGCGGAACAGACAGCAACGGTGGCGGGGATACATCCTCCAGCGGAAGCGGTACTTCTTCCTCATCCGACAGTAATAAGCTGACCGTATGGGCATGGGACCAGAACTTTAACATCAAGGCAATAGAGACCGCAGCCGAGCAGTACAAGAAAGACCATCCGGATTTTGAACTCGAAGTGGTTGAGACCTCTTCTGATGACTGCCAGACCAAGCTGACAACCGCAGCAAATGCCGGTGATTACAGCACACTGCCGGATATCGTACTCATGCAGGACAACAGCTACCAGAAATTCTTAAAAAGTTATCCGGATGCCTTTACCGACCTGACGGATATGGGAATCAACTGGGATGATTTCGGAAAATTAAAACAGTCTTACTCTATGGTAGACGACAAGCACTACGGTGTTCCGTTTGATAACGGTGCTGTTATCGCATGTTACCGTACCGACATCTTAAAAGAAGCCGGATACACCATCGACGACCTGACCGATATTACCTGGAGCGAATTTGCAAAGATCGGAAAAGATGTTCATGATAAGACCGGCAAATACTTACTGACCAGTGAGGGAACTGGCGGAGACACTATGATGATGATGATCCAGTCCTGCGGTGCAAACTTTGTCAATGAAAACGGAGATGCTTACATTGTAGGAAATGACATCGCTGAGAAGTGTGTCGACATCTACACCGAACTCGTACAGAATGATGTTGTAAAATTAGTAAACAACTGGGATGAGTATGTATCCACCATCACAAATGGTGAGGCAGCAGGCGTTGTCAATGGTAACTGGATCACTGCAACGATCGCTTCTACCGAAGACCAGAAAGGCCAGTGGGCAATCACCACAATGCCAAGTGTAGATGGTGTGGATTCCGCTACTCATTATGCAAACAACGGTGGATCTTCCTGGTATGTTACCGCAAACTGCCAGAACAAAGATCTTGCAGAAGATTTCTTAAAGAGCACTTTTGGTTCCAGTACAGATTTCTATGATGCAATCCTTCCACAGACCGGTGCGATTGCCTGCTACTTACCAGCCGGAGAATCGGATGTATACAACGAGCCAAACGAGTTCTTCAACGATCAGCCGATTTACTCCACGATCGTAGAATACTCTTCCCATATTCCGGAGTTTACAAAGACTCCGTATCACTATGAGGCAAGAGAGTGCATCAACACAGCAGTTGTCAATATCGTAAATGGAACAGCTAAGGCTGATGCATTACAGGAAGCACAAGATACCTTACAGTTTAAGATGACGGAGTAATCCGGTACATAAAAAAGAATGACAAGTTTGTATAGCGGGGGGCGACCTCCGCTATATGTGAAAATGACCAGAAATGCGAAAGGGGGAATTTGTTGTGAATTCCAAGAAAAAAGGGATGTCACTTATTGCAAAACAAAGAGCGGCAGGATGGACATTTCTAGCACCGGCATCGATTCTGATTGCGATCATGAGTTTTTATCCGATGGTGCGGGCATTTATCATTTCCCTGCAAAAGGGAACGGGTGCCAATATGCGCTTTACTGGATTTTCCAATTATCAGAGAATCCTTGTTGATAAGGTGTTCCAGCAGTCCATCGGCAACACATTTTTCTACCTGATTATCCAGGTGCCAATCATGCTTATACTTGCAATTCTGCTGGCACAGTTATTAAACAACAAACATTTAAAATTGCGGGGATTGTTCCGAACCTGTGTCTTCCTCCCATGTGCGACTTCACTGGTTTCCTATTCGTTGATCTTCCGTTCGATGTTTGCAACAGACGGACTGATTAACAGTATCCTCATGAAACTTGGTATCTTACATTCCGGCTATAATTTCCTGGGTCATTCCGGAAGTGCCAAAGCGGTCATTATCCTTGCTTTGATTTGGAGATGGACTGGTTATAACATGGTTTTTTATCTGGCTGGTTTACAGAATATCGAGTATTCCGTATACGAAGCCGCCAAGATCGACGGTGCAAACGGCTGGAAAACATTCTGGAGGATCACCGTACCGCTGTTAAAACCGACGATCATCATGACCTTTATCATGTCAATCAATGGTACGTTGCAGTTGTTCGATGAGTCCGTCAACCTGACAAAGGGTGGACCTGCCAATACGACTATTACCATGTCACACTATGTATACAACACATGTTTTATCAATGTGCCAAACTTTGGATATGCGGCAGCCATGTCATTTTTGATCTTTATCATGGTAGCGATCCTTGCATTTATCAACTTGAAAGTAGGTGATACGCGTGACTAAGCAGAAAAGCAAATCAATGATCCAGAGAAGATTGATCCCGACGTATATCTTTCTGGGGATCGTGTCCTTTATTTCCGTATTCCCGCTGTATTGGATGATTTCCGCAGCCACGAATACATCCACGGACGTATCCCGTGGTCGCCTGCTTCCGGGTACGCACTTTATGGAGAACTTTAAGAACTTAATGTCCCAGCAGCCACTGTGGAGAGCCCTCGGGAATTCGTTCCTGTATGCGATCCTTACGACGGTGCTGTGTCTCTTGGTCTGCTCCATCGCCGGTTATGGTTTTGAGATCTACCATGACAAATGGAAAGACCGCCTGTTTTCCATCCTGCTTCTTGCCATGATGATACCACAGGTTGCAACAATGGTTCCGTTGTTTCAGATGTTTTCCAAGGCAAAGCTGTTAAATACAGCGGTTGGATTTATGCTTCCGATCATATCCACACCGTTTATGATCATGATGTTCCGCCAGAATGCCCGTGCATTTCCGGTTGACATCATCGAAGCTGCGCGTATTGATGGATTAAGCGAGGTACAGATTTTCTTCCGGATGTTTATCCCGACGATGAAATCGACCTATGCGGCAGCCGCTGTTATCACATTCATGAATGCATGGAATGCATACTTATGGCCAAAGGTAATCATGTCCGATAACCGTGCGATGACTATGCCAATGCTCATTGCCAACCTGATTACCGGATACAAGACGGATTACGGTATGCTCATGTGTGGTGTATTGTTCTGCTCAATCCCGACGATGATCGTATTCTTCGTATTACAGAAGCAGTTTGCAGAAGGTATCACCGGAGCGGTTAAATAAAAATGGTAAAAAATGTCTTCCTTTTTGGAGGGCATTTTTTACCATAACAGGAAAGGGGTATATGCCTATGAATACATTTGATTATAAGAAAGTAAAAGATCCTCAGTATTTTCGTGATGCGCGCATGGATGCGCATTCTGACCACATATATTACCGGACGAAAGAGGAGGCAGAAGAGAAACAGAGTTCCTACCGCGTCAGTTTAAACGGGCTGTGGAAGTTCCACTATGCAAAAAACTATGCCGACGTAGTTGCCGGATTTGAGAAGGAAGACTACTGCTGTGTAGGTTGGGATGACATCAAGGTTCCGGCTCATATCCAGATGGAGGGTTACGATGTGCCGCAGTACGCTAACGTGCAGTATCCGTGGGAAGGCCATGAGGACATCCATCCGGGCGAGATCCCGGAGCAGTTTAACCCGGTGGCAAGCTATGTCAAATATTTTACCGTGCCGAAGCAGATGCAGGGGAAGCGGCTCTTTGTCTCGTTTCAGGGCGCGGAGAGCGGACTTGCAGTCTGGTTAAACGGCACATTCATCGGTTACAGCGAGGATTCGTTTACTCCGTCTGAGTTTGAACTGACCGATGCGGTAAAAGACGGGGAAAACAAACTGGCGGTACAGGTGTTTAAGTGGACAGCGAGCAGCTGGTGCGAGGATCAGGATTTCTTCCGGTTTTCCGGAATCTACCGCGATGTATACCTGTATACTGTGCCGGAAGTACATGCCTATGATGTAAAGGTGCGGGCACTGCCGGATGCAGCACTTACCGCTGCCGAACTGGCACTGACTTTACAGATGTGGGGAAGCGGCAAGGTGAAAGTCGTCCTCAAAAAAGACGGACAGACTGTGCTGGAAGACGAATCGGCTGTTACCGAAGGGGAACAGATCCTGACCTGGAACGTGGAGCGGCCTGTTTTGTGGAGCGCGGAAGACCCGCAGCTTTATGACCTTACGGTTGAAGTCTGCGATGGCGCGGGAACTTTACAGGAAGTGATCCCGCAGCGCGTCGGGTTCCGCCGGTTTGAGATGAAGGACGGTATTATGACATTAAACGGAAGGCGGATCGTCTTTAAGGGCGTGAACCGCCACGAGTTCAGTTCCGTCAGCGGACGGCATGTGTCGGAGGAAGAGCTGCGCAAGGATCTTCGCACGATGAAGCAGAATAACATCAACGCGATCCGTACCTGCCATTACCCGGATGCGTCTAAGATTTATGAACTCTGTGATGAGTATGGCATTTACATGATTGATGAGACAAATCTGGAATCGCACGGTTCCTGGGATGTGGCAGAGTTTACGAAGGACGATACCTATATCGTGCCGCACAACAAACCGGAGTGGCTTGCGATGATGCTTGACCGTGCCAATTCGATGTACCAGCGTGACAAAAACCATCCGGCGATCCTGATCTGGTCGTGTGGCAATGAGTCTTACGGCGGCAAGGACATCTATGAAATGTCCTGTCTGTTCCACCGTCTGGATGATACCCGTCTCGTTCATTACGAGGGGCTGTTCCACGACAGAAGTTACAACGATACGAGTGATATGGAAAGTCAGATGTACCCATCGGTGGAGAGCATCAAAGAATTTTTGGCAAAGGATTCGAGCAAGCCGTTTATCTGCTGCGAGTACACGCATGCAATGGGCAATTCCTGTGGTGCGATGCACAAATATACGGATCTGACCGACACGGAACCGAAGTATCAGGGCGGCTTTATTTGGGATTACATCGATCAGTCGATCTACAAAAAAGACCGCTACGGCGAGGAGTTTCAAGCATACGGCGGGGATTTTGGCGAACGTCCAACCGACTATAACTTTAGTGGAAACGGTATTGTC
Source organism: Roseburia faecis (assembly GCF_001406815.1). GTDB lineage: Bacteria > Bacillota > Clostridia > Lachnospirales > Lachnospiraceae > Roseburia > Roseburia faecis. The sequence continues at coordinate 11,521 of NZ_CVRR01000015.1, forward strand.
TACGGTGGAAACCGCGATGTGTCACCAAAAATGCAGGAAGTCAAATTCAATTACCAGAACATCACGGCGGAAGTGACTGCGGAGTCCGTAACGGTCAAAAATAAAAACCTGTTTGTCAACACCGACCGCTTTGCGTGTGTTGTGACCGTTGCAAAAGACGGAAAGGAGATCCGCCGGGCAGACTTACCGACGGCTGTGGAGCCGCTCTCGGAACAGACCTATCCACTGCCGTTTGCAAAAGAGACAAAGGCAGGCGAATACACCGTGACCGTCTCCTTCCATCTGAAAGCGGACACTGTCTGGGCAAAGGCAGGGCATGAGGTGGCTTTCGGGCAGTATGTCTATCCGGTTGCGGGTGAGGCAGAAACATGCACAGACAAGATCAAAGTGATCCACAGCACACACAACATCGGTGTAGAGGGTGCGCATTTTTCCGTCCTGTTTTCCGTATTAAACGGTGGGCTGGTTTCCTACAAATATGCGGGAAAAGAGATGATCGAGGCGATCCCGAAACCAAACTTCTGGCGGGCACCGACGGACAATGACTGTGGAAATCTCATGCCGGCGCGCTATGCACAGTGGAAAACGGCCAGTCTGTATGTCAGCCATAAAAGCCCGCAGGAGACGAGTACGCCGGAAGTCACGGAACACGAACACAGCATTACCGTTTCGTTCCGCTATTTTATGCCGACCACACCGGTTTCGGAATGTCGGTTGTCCTATGAAGTATTTGGGGATGGCAGGGTAAAGACCACGCTCTGTTATGATCCGGTCAAAGAATTGGGCGACATGCCGGAATTTGGCGTACTGTTTAAATTTAATGCCGATTACGACCGACTGCAGTGGTATGGACTGGGCGAACAGGAAACCTATGCTGACCGTTGTAAGGGAGCCAAACTTGGCATCTACAGCAATAAGGTAAAAGACAATGTGGCGCGGTATATGGTTCCGCAGGAATGTGGGGCAAAATGTGGCGTGCGCTGGGCGCGTGTGACTAACCGTGCCGGAGATGGCATGTTGTTTGAAATGACAGAAGAAACAGGTCCGATGGTATTTTCCGCACTGCCGTATACGCCGCATGAGATAGAAAATGCGATGCATCCGTATGAGCTGCCACCGGTACACTACACGGTTGTCCGTGTGGCAAAAGCCCAGATGGGTGTCGGCGGCGACGACAGCTGGGGCGCGCAGACGCATCCGGAATATCTGTTGCAGACGGACAAAACCATGCAGTTTTCCTTTGTATGGAAAGGCGTGGTGAGCACAGAAGCATAATTACAGGATCTTTACAATATTCAGATCCTGATCTAAAAGCAGGATGTCGGCTCTTGCCCCGACGGCAAGGGTGCCGATTTCCTGTGAACATTCGATGCTCTTTGCAGGATTGCAGGTGGCGGCTTTGACGGCCACGCCGAGCGGAATGCCAAACTGCACCGCATTTTTCATACAGTCAAACAAATTGGTGGCGGAACCTGCGATGGTTCCGTCTTTTAAGGTCGCAAGGCGGCCTTTTTTGATTACCGGCTGTCCGCCGAGTTCGTACTCGCCGTCCTCCATACCGGTTGCACGCATCGCATCGCTGATTAAAATCATGCGGTCGTTGCCAAACATGCGGAAGGCATTGCGGATGACCGACGGGTGGATGTGGATGCCGTCACAGATGATCTCTGCCATCGCATGCGGACAGTCCGCTGCCGCGCCGATAATGCCAGGATCGCGGTGGTGTAGTGGCGGCATGGCGTTGAACAGATGGGTGACATGGTTGGCACCGGCGGCAAAGGCATTTTCTGCGATTTCATACGATGCTGTGGAGTGTCCGAGTGAGATCGCAACGGTGTCTTTGAACTCCCGGATAAACGCATCGGAACCCGGCAGTTCCGGGGCGATCGTGATGATGCGGATCTTGTTTCCGCTTGCAGCAGAGAGCCGTCGGAACATGGCGGCATCCGGCGCGTGCAGATAGCTTGCTTTCTGCGCCCCTTTCTTTTCCGGGGAGAGGTATGGACCTTCCATGTGGATGCCCGCGATGTGGGCATATCCGGCAGCATCCGGCACATCGTTAATCGTCGCAAAGGCAGCTGTAAGCTGTTCTTCCGGCAGGGTCATGGAAGTCGGGCAGAATGAAGTCACACCGCAGGAATGCAGATATTGTGCGATTTCGGCAAGTCCTTTGGAATTTCCGTCACTGAAATCGTGACCTCTTGCCCCGTGGATGTGGACATCCACCAGACCGGGGATCACATAAAGCCCCTCGGCATCAAATACCGTATCGTCTTCTGCGGTTTCTGCGATGCGGTGTGTCGTTGTATCAACAACCAGTTCTTTTTTCCGAAAGGAGCCAGACTCCTCCCAGACCAGTCCGTTTTTTATGATCATGGCGTACTCCTTTTCCTAGATCAGTCCTTCTTTGATGATGCGGGATAATGCAGCTTCATCGGCAACGACGGAAACCTCGTCGTGTAACTGCAGGATTGATGCCGGTACATGCGGGGTGATCGGTCCGTAAACTGCCTCATAGAGTGCATCGGCTTTGGCTTCACCGCTTGCGATCAGTAGGATGTGCCGTGCCTGCATAATGTTTTTGATGCCGGTCGTATATGCCTGTGTCGGGACTTCCTCAATGAAGGAAAAGAAACGTGCATTGGCTTGAATGGTGTTTTCGGTCAGGTCGACGCAGTGGGTTTCCTTTGCAAAGGAATCCGATGGCTCGTTAAAACCGATATGTCCGTTGTTGCCGATGCCAAGGAGCTGTAAGTCGATGCCGCCCATGCTGCGGATGATGGCATTGTAGCGGGAGCATTCCTTTTCCACATCAGCTTCCATGCCGTTTGGAATAAAGGTGTTTACGGATTTGATGTTTACGTGGTCAAACAGGTTGTGGCGCATAAAGTAAGCGTAACTCTGATCGTTGTCGGCAGGAAGGCCTTTGTATTCGTCAAGGTTGATGCTGCGGATCTGTGAAAAATCAAGATCGCCCTTGTTGTACCACTCGATCAGCTGCTTGTAGGTGCCGATCGGTGAAGAACCGGTGGCAAGTCCGAGCACAGATTCCGGTTTTAAGATTATCTGTGCGGAGATAATGTTGGCCGCCTTGCGGCTCATTTCGTCATAGTTTTTTGTTTTATAAATACGCATAGTAGTTCTCCTCCTTAAAATTGCGTTTCCTGCATTTGTTAAGTTGATTATAGGATGCAAAATTGGAAAAATCCATAGGGTTTGGGCAAATGGAAAGAACAATCCCCAAAAACGGAAAAAAAGAAAAATCGTGTGTGCTTTTGAAAGAACTTTCAAAAATATATGATATAATGAAATAAAATTACAGATCGGGTTATGGACATAGAGTTATATATCCCGTTGGACGTGGGCACCATAAACTCTGATGTTCCGCAAGTAACTGAGGAAGCAGGAAAAGGAGAAAACGCGTATGCAGACTTATGGAAGCAGTGTTGTGCCGATGATCGAGGCAAATTATGAGATGTTTACGGTGGTGGAGAAAACAATCGCCGATTTTTTTATTTCGAATGAAAAAGAGATGGATTTTTCATCGGGACGCATGGCAAAGATGCTACATGTTTCAGAAGCATCTCTGTCACGCTTTGCCAAGAAAATGGGTTACAGCGGATACCGGGAGTTTATTTACAACTACCAGCCCTCGATCGCGGAGCGACCGAATGTGGAGGAACAGACCATCCACGTCCTGTATTCGTATGAGGAATTGCTGCAAAAAACATACAGCTTAATCCGCGAACCACAGATCAAACATGTGTCCCAGCTAATCGGGGAACATACGCGCATTTTTTTGTATGGATTTGGCAGTTCTGGGCTGGCGGCACAGGAGTTTCAACTTCGGTTGCTGCGGCTTGGCATGGATGCGGAGGCAATCACGGAACTGCACCAGATGGTATTGAATGAAGCGCGTATCACAAACGCGTGCCTCGTGATCGGCATCAGCCTAAGCGGCGCGACGCGCGAGCTCATTGATGCACTTGACCGGGCGAAAGCGCGTGGGGCAGCGGTCATATATCTGACTTCCTCCAACGCAGAGCGGGAAAAACGGACGTATGAGGAGATCGTGCTCGCACCGGTAAAAAAGAACCTCGAATACGGAAATGTCATTTCCCCGCAATTTCCGATCCTGCTGATCCTTGATCTGATCTATGCCCAGCTTTTAAAAGAAGATCGGCGCAGCACGGAAGCGCAGTACGATACGCACATCTGGGAGAGGATCAAGGACTATCATGTTGGATAGATGTGGTTTTAAAAACCAGATTGACAGGAAAAATCATACATTTATACTAAATGTGTAGTCGAATTTTGGTTTAAAGTAAGATTACTCTTCTTCCGGGTATTTCATACCCCAGTTGTTTCGAATTTCAGTCATGATATGCATAACATCCTGTGAATAATTAAGATGCATAAGTGATTCAATTGTGGATAAATCGCCGGAGCATACAGCGGCTTCCATGTCAGCAACTTCATAGCTTAAGGCATCTGCAGTTTCTCCTGCGGAAATAGTTTCTTTATGTCCGTCCCCGGTGTAAGTAATGGTTGCTTCCATAGCTCTTGGGTATTCAAAGATCTCGATGTAACCCTTATCGAATGCTATGGTTGCGCGCTTTGGCTGCTTTGCGTGAAGAGATAAGGTGACGGTTGCCATCTCGCCGGCTGGGTTCATAAGAAGGATGCCTGCCTGTTCATCCACGCCGGTTGGTGCATATTTTACCTGTGAAAGTACCTGATCGGCAGTTTCGACAAAGAACCAGCGGATCAGGGATAAGGCGTAAACGCCAATATCTAACATAGCGCCTCCGGCCAGATTGCGGTTAAAAAAGCGATTATTCATATCATATTCTTTATAGCTGCCGAAGTTTACCTGGATCAGACGAAGTGGTCCAAGGGTGCCGAAGCTTATGATCTCTGCAAGTTTGCGGTAGATCGGCATGTGGAAAATGGTCATGGCTTCCGCCAGAATGACATGATTTTTTTCCGCAAGGGCAATGGCCTCATCCAGTTCGTTTGAATTTAAGGTGATGGATTTTTCGCAAAGGACATGCTTTCCGTTTGCCAGTGCTTGACGCAGATATTGAATATGCGTATTATGTGGGGTAGAGATGTAGATGATATCCACATCCGGATCGGTAAAGACATCTTCAAGGTGATCATATACCTTGGCAATCTGGTATTTTTCCGCAAATGCTACTGCTTTTTCATGTGTGCGGTTGGCAACGGAATACAGATGACGGTTTTGCCTGGCAAGTGCAGTGGCAAGTTCGTTTGCAATGACACCACAGCCAAGGGTTGCCCAGTTCAATGGTTTCATAGATAAATTTCTCCTTATTTGTATTTATACTCCTTTTTACGCGCTCATTTTAGCATGAAAGGGCAGACGGTGCAAGTCGGAGAAGGATGTAGTGAGAGTGTCTTACGTGAAAGAAAAAATTGTGGAAAATCAGGTGCGCTGAATTATTTGTGGTAAACGACCGGAAGTGTGACGGAAAATACATTTTTGTCCCCCTGCCGTTCTACGGTAATTTTGCCGGAATGGTTCGTGACAATAGAGTGCGCAATGGACAGACCGAGTCCAAAATGACCGTTATCCGCGCGTGCTTCGTCTGCGCGGAAAAAACGTTCAAACAGGCGGTCACGGATTTCTTCCGGAATTGGATTGCCGGTATTTTCCACGAATAAATAAAATTTACGGTTATGGATATGGGCGTGAATTTCTATACTTCCGTATTCCGGGGTATAGCTTAATGCGTTATTTAACAGGATGGAAGCGAGATTTTGAATCTGACTCTCGTTTCCATCCATTTTCATTTGTTCCTGAACATCAATGGAAAGCGCAATGTGTTTTTCAAAAGCAACACTTTCCATTGGATAGATAATGTCAAGCAGTGCGTCATCTACAGGGAAAACTGCATGGGTATTCTGGATCTGTGGAGCATCCAGCCGTGTGAGCGTAAGCATTTTCTGGACAAGAGAGATCATCCGGGAAGTTTCCTGCTGAATATACAACAGATGTTTATTGTCCCTGCCTACTTCAGAAGATAACAGTTCGGCATTGGCGCTGATGACGGAGAGAGGGGTTTTCAGTTCATGACTGGCATTGGAAATAAATTTTTTCTCGGATAAAATTGTATTTTCAATCGGTTTTACCATCCAGCGGGAAAGTGCTTTGGAGGAAATGGTAAATACAATAATACCGAGAATTGCCAGAATAAAACAGAGAGAGATCGTCGGAAGTGTTGCTTTTAAAGCAGGTGTTCCGCTGAGCATCAAAACATAATATTGTCCTTTTTTGGCGCGAAGATGATTTACAGAGACATAACGCCTGATAAATACATATTTCTTACTATTGGATATGAGAGCTTTTCCCTGTTTTAAAAGATAACTGTCGGAGACATCAGAAAAAGTGTCAAACATGATATCCATTTCATTGGATTCATCAATAGAAAAAAGACAATAGGAAATATGATCAAGTTCGGACGGAGACGTCTGTCCATTAGAGATGACAAATGCATCCCATGTAGTATAGTGGAGAGCGGCACGAACGGTTTGCTGGAGATCACTCAGATTGTTCCGGTAGGAGTTGTTGACAAAAAGCAGTAAAATAACAAGCCAGATGATGGTAAGCAGGAACATAAAAAGTGTACTGATTCTCTTTTGTAAAGATTTAATCATCGGAAACCTCCATAATATAACCGACTCCGCGAATGGCGCGGAGTGTCACATTGACCTGCAGGTGGTGAAATTTCCGCCGCAGGAAAGAAACATATACTTCCACATTATTGTATTCTGCATTGGAATCGAATCCCCAGATTTTTGTGGTAATCTGGTTTTTCTCGAGAACCTGATTACAGTTATTCATAAAAAACTCCAGCAGTTGCCTTTCTTTTCCGGATACCTGGACAGATTTTTTGGTCTGTGTGTTGCAGATTTCGCAGGTAGCGGGATCGTAGGAGAGATTTCCAACGACAGGGTGTGAAGTATCCTGATGATGGCTGCGTCTGCTGATCGCCTGTATGCGCATGAGCAGTTCACGAATTTCAAATGGTTTGGTCATATAATCGTCCGCACCGGTAGTAAATCCCTGTATCTTATCATCAATTTCTGTTTTTGCGGAGAGAATGAGTACCGGAACATTCTGTCCATCCCTGCGCAGGGCAGATAGAACTTCATAACCGTTCATTTTCGGAAGCATGAGATCTAAGATAACCATATCATAAATGCCGGTGGAGGCATGTTCATAGCCGAGCTGTCCATCATTTGCGGTATCTACCACATAGTTTTCGTTTTGCAAAGCTTCTGCAATGGTATCCGCAAGCCGGACGGAGTCTTCAATTACTAAAATTTTCAATTGGAATCCCCTTTGCTAAATCAAAATAATTATTGTTGTATTTGGAATTTATTATAACGAATCTTGGAAATCTTGCAATCATAATTTTTATTTTTGGATGAATAAAAAAAGTTAAAAAGAAAATTGATATGTTTTCAAGGTTCATTCAAGGAACATTTTATATTATAACAAATGTAAAACATTGGAAAGGAATAAAGCCATGAAAACCTTATATTTGCATATTGGAACAACAAAGACAGCAACAACGTCTATTCAGAGATTTTTAGAAGAAAACAAAGACGTACTGCAAAAATATGGGTATTGCTTTCCTGATTCACTGCATGTGTATCCAAGAGCAAATAAAAGGAGAAATGCACACTTTCTGGTTGCAAAAGTGTGGGATGCAGACGGTAGCAGAAACCAATCGAAGGAAAAGGAATATTTTGAAGAGGGGTTACAGCAGATCAGAACCGCATTTGGGACATACGATCATGTGATACTGACAGATGAATCCATCTGGCATGCGTTAAGCTACTCAAAAAAATCACTTCTTCAGGAATTAAAAAAGGAGGCGGATGAACAGAAGTATCAGATTAAGGTAATTGTATATCTGCGCAGACAGGATGGCCTGCTGATTTCGCGATGGAACCAGGAGGTGAAGCAAAACTTTAATAGTGTCGCTGTTATGACATGTGAAGAGTATCTTGCTGCATCAGAGAAAAAAGAAAAAAAGATTTACCAATATGCACAGAAACTGGATGAGATTGCAGCTGTCATAGGAAAAAATAATTTAATAGTCAGGAGATTTTCTCCGAAGAGCTGGAAAGACGGATCAATTATTCATGATTTTATGCATGAGATCGGATTGGACGTCACAGAGGAATTTCAGGAATTGGAAGAAAGTGAAAATCTCCGGTTAGATAAAAATACTACGGAAATTAAGAGAATACTCAATAAGAGTGAATTTCTCACAGAAAAAGAAATCTCTTATTTTCGTAGATTTTTGAAGGAAATCTCAAAAGATTACATAAAAGAAGAAAATACAGAAATGCTTGCAAAAGAGGAATTGCAGCAGTTTCTGGAATTGTATGCGAAGGAAAATGAACGGGTAGCCGAGGAATATATCGGGGATGGACAGCCTTTGTTTTCGAATGAAGTTAAAGATTTACCGAAATGGAATCCGCAAAATGAAAAAATGCAGGAAGAAATTATTCAGTTCTTTGCAGCAGTTACTATGGATCTCAGAAGAACGAATGAAATTCAGCGTCAGAAAATAAACCAGCAGGAAAAAAGAATCAGACAGCTGGAAAAGAGGGCAAATGAATTTGTGATGTTCCGGGACAAAGCAAAGCATCCGTTTCGGACGATCTGGAAAAAATTATTTCGATAAAAGGGACTGGGCAGATGACAGAGGGTTTCAATATACAAAGAGATGAAAAAACAGACAGCAGACACAATCTCACATGGCATATGATGGAGATTAACAGGCAGAAGCGCGAAAAGCAGATGCAGCAGAAGGCTTTTACCATCTGGATGAGCGGATTGTCCGGTGCAGGAAAGTCTACGATAGCAAATGCACTGGAGAAGCGTCTGTATGCGATGGGAAAAAAAACGATGCTTTTGGATGGAGATAATGTGCGGATGGGCTTAAACAGCAATCTTGGTTTTTCCGATGAGGACCGGGTAGAAAATATCCGGCGGATTGCAGAGGTTGCAAAGCTGATGAATGATGCAGGCCTGATCGTGATTACCGCATTTATTTCTCCGTATCGGCATGATCGCGAGAATGCAAAACAGATTATCGGAGACGGTTTTCGGGAAGTTTATGTCAGCACTTCCATTGAAGAGTGTGAAAAGAGGGATGTAAAAGGATTGTATAAGGCTGCGCGGGAAGGAAAAATTGCGCAGTTTACAGGAATTACCAGCCCTTATGAAATTCCGGAACATGCAGATGTTGTCGTAGATACCGCGGAGATGGATGTGGAAACATGTGTGAATCATATATTGGAGCAACTGAAAAGTCTGTTGCGAGAATCCGTGTGAGTCAGGCAGGACAGTTTATCCGGTCAATGTTTTGGATCGGATGTATTGGATTTGGCGGAGGAAGCGCACTTATTCCAGTTATTGAAAAAGAGATTGCAGATCGACAGGGAATAGACGAAAAACAGAATATTGACAAAGATGTGGTGGTTGCAAGTATTACACCGGGAGCACTTCCGGTAGAGATTGCAGCGTCTATCGGGCGCCGCAAATTTGGAATCAGGGGAATGATCGCAGGTGCTGTCATGATGGCATTGCCGGGAGCGTTGATGACGGTGGCTCTGGTAGCGGTGTTGTCTGTATTTCAGGAAAAAATCCTTTCTGTTGTAAATATGATTTCCATAGGAGTCTCTGTTTTTATTTTGTATCTGTTGTTTTCTTATATCAGAAAAATGTTAAAAGACTGCGGGGAAGACGGAAAACACAGAAAGATGAAAGCGATTTTTTTAATGCTTGGGGTTTTTGTACTGTCTTTTTTTATTTCTTCGGTGCAGGTACTGATACTGGCATTTTTCAGCATTTTTTTCACCAGAGGCAATTACAGCAAAAAGAATCTGATAATTCTTACCGGCATTATTAGCAGTTATCTGTTGACACATGTACAAGTGTTTTCGTTTGATCTGTCCGGATGGCATCCTGTGGTTGATATTGTGATGGGAATACTTGGATGTTATGGCATTTTCTGTAATATAGCAGATACCGGATGGAAAAGAGAGAAGAATTGGGGTATAATTGCAAAGGATGTTGGAACATGGGTTGTATTTGCGGCAGTTTTCGTCGTTCCCGTCTGGTTTGTAAACCATGAGATCATGTGTTTTTCCGGCAGGGGAATTTTGTCTGCATGGATGTCCTTTGGCGGTGGTGATGCATATATGACCATAGCGGATGGAATTTTTGTGGGAGGAGGAATGATCACTTCCCAGCAATATTACAATCATATTGTTCCGGCGGTAAATGTATTGCCCGGATCTATTTTGTGTAAAACCCTGGCGGCAGCCGGATATTATACAGGATGGAACCTGACACAGAACATAGGAGTTGGATTATTATTTTCTATAGCAGGTTTTGGATGCAGTATTGCCGCGTCATGCAGTATTTTTATGCTTGCATATCATCTGTATGATTATCTGATCACATTACAGGTATTTCGTATTATTCGAAAATGGATCAGACCAATCATCGGTGGTCTGTTAATGAAAATCATGGTGATGCTTTGCTTGCAGAATATAGGTATGGTGATGACTTTTATGAAATAAATGTACAAACAGGAGATATAGAAATTGAGATTTACAAAAGCAAAAATTGTAGCAGCAGGAATGATACTGGCGGGAATCTGTATGATTGCACCACAGCAGCTGAGGGCAGAGGTACCCAAAACACAGATGGATGGTGTGATGGGACAAAGCATCAAAGAAGAGATGGATGATACACAGATTTCAGACGTGGATACGCAGAGGGACGGATTGTTGTCCACATATGCCATTCCACGGCTGCTGGGGGCATCTAAGGCATCTTCCGGATATACACAGGATTTTCTGGATGGTTCTTTTACTTCGAAAGTGGATTATACAAGTGTTACCTATTATCACAAATCGGACTATGAAGATGCGCAGCTTTTGAACGGAATAGATGTCTCCTGGTGGCAGGCAAAAAATAAAAAAACAACAGCACTTAACTGGGAAAAAATACATGATGCAGGGATAGATTTTGCATTTGTGCGTGTAGCGTCAAGGGACACTTCCGATGGAAGTATTTATGAAGATACGGCTGCGAATTCCCATATTCAGGCGGCACTTGAAAACGACATCAATGTCGGTCTGTACATATTTTCACAGGCACTGACAGAAAAAGAGGCAAAACAGGAAGCAGAATATGTGCTGGATCTGGCAGATAAATACGGCTGGGATGTGACCCTTCCGATTGTTATAGACAGGGAAAAAGGAAGTCACAACCGCCTGACAGGGGGAAAACTCTCCAAAGCAAAAGAGACAGCGGTCTGCCAGTCATTTGCAGATACGATTTCCGATGCGGGATATCAGCCGGTTGTTTATGCTTCATATGCATGGATCAAATCCTATATTGATACAGATTCTCTGGAGGATTGCGGCATCTGGATTGCGCGGTACAATAATACGACAACGAGCAATGCAAAAAGCGGGGAACCTTATGCAGACACAGCATATGACTATGAATTCTGGCAGTATTCATCCGTTGCAAAAGTGAGTGGATATACGGGAAATCTGGACGTAAATTTCTGGTACAAGGACACCAGTGCAAAAACCGGAGGATTGAAAGCAACTGTGGGGAATGCATTTGACCCGGTAAAACTAAGCTGGGGCAAAGCTGCCGATGATGTAACCGGATACCGCGTGTACCGGTATGACGAAAAACAGAAAAAATATGTTTATATGAAGCAGACGAGTGGAAAAAGCTTTACGGATACCGATGTGACAAGCGGAAAGACTTATCAGTACAGGGTGCGCTGCTTTTGGACCATCGGTGGGACAAATTATTATGGAAATTATTCTTCGGTGGTATCGGCCACCGTTCCGCCGGCAAAAGTGTCCGATGTAAAAACACAAAAGCGCAGCAGTACATATGTGACACTTGGATGGAGCAAAATATCAGGTTCCAGCGGATACCGGGTTTATAAATATAACACAGCAGAAAAGAAATACGAAAGTGTGGCAACGATTGCAGGCGGAGCAGAAGTTTCTTATAAAGTTACAGGATTGAGCGGAGCTACAACGTACAAATTTAAAGTGAAATCTTATAAAAAAGCAGAAGGGGAAACCGTCTGGGGAGAAGCTTCTGACGCACATGAAGAGTGCACAAATCCGCTGAAGGTAAAAAATCTCCGGCTGCAGACAAAATCTTGTGCAGTCACATTAAAATGGGATAAAACCAGCAATGTAACCGGATATCAGATTTACCGTTATAACAGTAAAACGAAAAAGTATGATAAAATTGCTACTATTAAAAATAACAAAACATTTTCCTATAAGGATTCCAAATTGAAAAAGGGGACTGCCAGCCAGTATAAAGTCCGTGCATATAAATCTTATAATGGGAAAACGTATGTGGGTACCTGTTCGGATGTTACAAAAATAAAAGTGAAATAGGTAATGATTCATGGGGGATTCACACAAATAATTTCAGAATATTGAACAGAACACCATCGAATGCATTTCCTAAGAAATCAAGATTCTTTATATAAGAATTCCACACAAAAAGCCACGCAGTAAAATATTTTGGCTGCGTGGCTTTACATATTATTTGGTGCAGTCATCCTTGATTGTATTTTTATACCTACGGTTTCTTTTGCTTTTTGGGGGCAAAATCCTTCATGCCAGGAATAGCACCTCCGGCTACAGCCCAGAAATACAGGCTTGCCACACTGCAATACGGACTTAATCTCCGCCGGTATTTTTCGAACAGTTTGCGGTCGATTTTTCTGTGGTGATAAACCATCCGCATGCCGCGTTGGATTGCCAGATCACCAAAACTCAATACATTTGGACGCTGCATACAAAACAACAGAATCATTTCCGCGGTCCAGACACCAATTCCCTGTAAAGAAGATAATTCTTTTATGGCTTCTTCGTCCGATTTTTTCCAGATTCCGTCAATATCAAAAGTTCCGTCCTTTACTTTTTGGGCAAAATCGGTAATATACTCTGCCTTTTTGAAGGTAATTCCCAGTGACTGTAAATTGGAAACTCCGGCACTCAGTATGGTATCTGCGTTAATGATACCATACTGATCCTTCATTCGTTTCCAGATGGTTGCCTGTGCTTTTGTTGAAATCTGCTGACCGATGATATGATGAATTACGGCTGAAAATAAATCGGTGTCAACTTCCCGTTCAATCATTCCGATTTTATCGATAATTTCTGCAAGGCGTTTATCTTTCTGTTTGAGGTATGTAATCTCTTTTTCTCCGTATGCAAAAAACATTTTTATCATCCTTTTTATAACTGTATTGTAATAATTTACCATATTATTATATCACTTAACAGGACAATAAAATTATAAAAAGGAAAAATCATAATAGCCATTAAAATGATTTTATTTTATCTATAAAAACAATTATTTTGATGGTTATTTCTTTATTTAGATAAAAAAAGGTGTTAAATTGTGTTATTGATTGAAATGCTCAATCATGATATGGATTATGTTGTGTCCCTAAAAATCCCCCCCGAAGAAATTGCAGATCCATCAGTCTTCCAAGGGAAATCAGCTTAAGTGGGAAAACAAAGGGGTGTGGTATAAAGCAGATTACACCGGATATGAAGGACTAAGTGAATATCTGATTTCGAATTTGTTGTGCAGGTCAACACTGCATGAGGCAGAATTTGTCCGGTATGAGCCGGAGCAGATGCGGTACAGGCAAAAAATTTATGAGGGTGTGAAAAGTGAAAATTTTTCTTTCTTGAGAATATGACCATCGGGAGCATTTAAACCAAAAATCAGAACGTGTACAGAAAAAAACACAGGCAGAAGGAGTATAATCAAATGACTATTCGAAGAGCAAACGAAAACGACATCCCAAGACTGCTGGAACTGTTAGAGCAGGTGCTTCAGATCCATGCAGATATCCGGCCGGATATTTTTATCCCGGGAACCACAAAATACACAAACGAAGAACTTGCACAGATGATAAAGGATGATACCAAACCGATTTATGTTGCAGCAGATGAGAATGACAACTGTCTCGGCTATGCATTCTGTCAGTTACGGGAGCAGCCATTTTCCAACAATATGGTGCCGTTTACCTCGCTTTTTATCGATGATCTGTGTGTCGATGCAAGTACCAGAGGACAGCACATCGGAGAGAAGTTGTTTGTGCATGTAAAAGAGGAGGCAAAGCGTTTAGGCTGCTATGAAGTGACGCTTAATGTCTGGGCGGGAAATACCTCGGCGGAGAAATTTTATGAAAAGATGGGGCTGAAAACCAAGGAGCAGCAGATGGAGTATATTTTATGATAAATATCCGAAGTGCAAAACAAATGGATCTTGCCCGGATTGAAACGATATACAACCACATTCATGATGAGGAAGTTGGCATTGTATCGTGTTTAACGGGATTCCGGATGTACAGCTTGTGTGTCTTGAAAAATACCGGCTAATCTAAAATACAACTTTAGATTAGCCGGTATATTTTTATTGATTTTGTATATATTAACGACTATAATAAAATCAGAGTTTAGATTAGCCGGAGGTTTGTTATGCCATATATACAAAGAGCGATAACGCCAATATTGAAACAAAGAGTGTCTACCAGCAAGTGCATGTTACTGGTAGGAGCCAGACAGGTCGGGAAATCAACACTTATAAAGCATGAATTCCAGGATTTTAACCGGGCAAATTTTGATGACAGACTGACAAGAATGCAGGCGAAGGAAGAACCTAAATTGTTTTTTTTAAACAATCCACAGCCGCTTTTTATAGATGAGGTTCAAAAAGAAAGCAGTATTCTGGAAGATATCAAGCAGATTGCCGATGAATCGGATGAGCGAGGGATGTTTATTCTTTCCGGTTCTCAGAAACTTGAACTTATGAAAGGCATGAGTGAATCGTTGGCAGGAAGAGTGTCAATCTCAGAGCTTACCGGATTATCCATGCGGGAGATTTATGGTGTAAAATTTAACCGGCATTTTATCCCAACCGATGCATATATCAAAGAACGTGAAAAAGAGATTGTAAAATATGACAATATATGGGAAATTATCCACAAAGGATCTTATCCCGAGCTTTATGATATAGACAGGGACTGGCAAGAATATTATTCTTCTTACGTTGCAACTTATCTGGAGAGGGATATCAATGAACTGGTGGCGGCAGATGGTATTACATTTACCAAATTTCTGACGGCAGTTGCTGCAAGAACAGGTGAACTTCTCAATTATTCCAACATAGCAGGAGACGTCGGGGTAAGTGAGCCGACAATTAAGAACTGGATATCTATTTTGGAAAGAACCGGAATTGTATATCTGCTCCAGCCGTATAGTGCGAGCGCACTTAAAAGGGCAATAAAGACACCAAAACTTTATTTCCGGGATACCGGACTGGCATGTTATCTTACCAGATGGCTTACTGCCGAAACATTGAAATGTTCAGCGGTTGCAGGGAATATGTTTGAGACATTTGTAGTGTCTGAAATTTTAAAATCCTATTCCAACGAGGGCAAAGATTACAGATTTAACATTTTTTATTACAGAGGGAAAGACAGAAATGCTTCTGGTGAAAACGAAATTGATCTTGTGATAGAGGAGGATGGAGTCTTATATCCGGTCGAGATTAAAATGTCCGGCAATCCCAGGGCAGATATGGGAGCAACGAATCAGGTACTGGATAAGGTAAGTGATAAAAAAAGAGGTCTCGGAGTTATTTTATGTCTGATTGATAAAAAGACATATTTAAGAGAAAATCTTGTTGCATTACCGATCGAATTTATATAAAAGGGGTGATCCCATGATGCTAATGTGTAAAAACACACCTGTTTACGACATAGAGAAAGAAAAAACATTAAATTATAATCTTCTTCCGGGGCTGATGCAGCAAAAAGGTGCAGACAATCACACCTTCACAAAATGGATGAAATACCGCTATTCCTCAGGTACCAACACGATAGCACGGAAATTAAAGGGCATCACATTCGGACAGGGAGCGCGTATGCGCATTAACCGTGAGACTAGAGCGTTGAGTTTCAGCGACTGTTACTGGACAAAAGCTGAGGATGATTCGATATGTTTTGAGGAGATCAGTCCGTATTACAAACCATTCTGGGACGGAAACGAAGAATTTACGGGACAGGCGGCACCGACACTCTACGTGGGTGGTGCACTGTCAAAGGAATGGAAACAGGACGGAAAGCTCTACAAATATGGGGATATTTCTGTGGAACTGCAATGTATTAAGCTTTGCAGGGAATGCGGAATTTCTGTAGAAAGAGCAGATGAGACAGACGGAGGAATCGCAATTTCTAATATAACTTCCCCAAAGGTGATGCTTGAGCAGGCAGATCAGTCGGGAAGAATTGATCCGGATGATTTTGATGAGCAGACGATTATAGATCTGTTTGGAAAAGCCGGAGCGCAAATGCTTATTATAGATGCGATAATCGGAAATGGAGACCGGCATGCAGGTAATTTTGGCTGGATTAGAAATACGGATACCGGAGAGTATGTGGGCATGGCGCCGTTGTATGACTTTGATCATGCATTAGACAGCACGTTAGAGTCTGACCGGCTTTTAACAGATGCGGTTAAATTTTGTATGCCGTATGAGGATGAGATGGTGCGCATTGCGGGTATAGCCCAGGGATCGGAAAACGAAGTATTTAAGAAACGGGCACAGAGCATTATGAAGTTGCTTGATGCCGGAAAATGAGGTAGTGATGTACCTGAATTCGGAAATATTTTCTATGAAGCAAAAATCAGAAAACAATTGGTGCCTGACACAATAAACAACGGGCGAGACAGGCATAGAACAAAGAATTATGCAGCTTTTTCCACCTCAAATTTCCAGATATGCCGGATTTGTGGCAAAAGTCGATCCATATCCCAGTGTTTTTCGCTGTTTTTGGGGCTGTTGGGATCATTGACGACAACGCGTCCTTCGGAATCGATGCCGGTGAGAACAATGAAATGTCCACTATAAGTAAAATCTCCGGGCAGCATGGAGCAGATCATCGGGGTGGATGAGGTAAGATTTTGCCGGATATAATCGTTATTTATGGTTCCCTCTGTGGATGTAAGGCCCAGCTTTTTTGCACCCGCAGTCATCAGATCCCACGAAGTGCCCTGTCCACTGATATAATAACCCTGTTTTTGCGAAAATTGTGCCACTTTATAAGGATTCCACGTTGCTTTTCCAGTTAATCCGCAGATAACCATAGAAAGTGAAGTTGGACCACAACCATTGACACCAAGGAAATTGCTGCCATATGTTTTGTACCCCCATCGCTTATCCCACTGGATGAATAGAGGAATGTTGTCTTTTCTTACTTCGTGTGACACATCAAGGTCAAAGGATTTGTTTTTGTATTTGTGATAATTTTCTACAAAATCGGTTGCTTCCGGATATTTTTGCTCAAACTCGATAAGAGAATCTGGGAGTTGTTCGTGCATGGCTGTTTCGTAGGATTGATGGGAATAAAATCCGATGATGATGAAAAATATTAAAAATAATGGTAGAAAAATTTTTCTTTTGCGTTTCTTTTTTTTCTGTTTCATTATACGGTCTCTTTTCTTTTGTTTTCCTAAACGGATAGTTTAAGCATAGCATATATGTTTTAAAATAAGTCTTAATATTTCTTAACAAATCTTAACATTTTTACAGAGTGAAATTATGTTATAAAAATATGGTACAATACTATATAAATTAAATAATGCTTGATAAATGGGAGAAAATATGGATGAAATAACAATTTTGATTATTGAAGATGATGAAGATATCCGGGAAAGCGTAAAGATATTGCTGGAAAACGAGGGTTTTCATGTAATTGAAGCGGATAATGGAATGGATGGGCTGCACCAGATTT
This sequence comes from Roseburia faecis, assembly GCF_001406815.1. Lineage (GTDB taxonomy): Bacteria > Bacillota > Clostridia > Lachnospirales > Lachnospiraceae > Roseburia > Roseburia faecis. The sequence continues at coordinate 29,442 of NZ_CVRR01000015.1, forward strand.
CAGAGGATACGGATCTTGTTATTTTGGACATTATGATGCCTGGGATTTCTGGCATCAAAACCTGTGAACAAATACGCAAGATTTCCTATGTGCCGATTTTATTTTTGACCGCAAAAAGCAGTGAGAATGATAAAATTATCGGATTTACAGCCGGGGCAGATGATTATCTGGTGAAACCATTTTCTTATGCAGAATTGCTGGCAAGGATAAAGGCATTGTTGCGTCGAAAACAGGTTTATACTTGTGGAAACATGAAAGAAAATGGACAAAATGTGTGGATAAAAAAAGGAGATCTGAAGATCAATACTACAGGAAATAAAGTATTTTCAGGGGATGAGGAGATTTACCTGACGGAAACAGAATATGAAATTTTATCATTAATGCTGAAATACAGGGGAAAAATTTTTTCCGTACAAAACATATATGAGAGCGTCTGGCAGGAGCCGTTTTTCAATAATTCTGCAAATACCGTTATGGTTCATATTCGGAAATTGAGACTGAAAATTGAAAAGAATCCGCAGAAACCGCAAATTATACAAACGGTGTGGGGGAAAGGATACCGCATTGAATAAACGAAAAAGAAAACATCTGATGGAAAAAATGATCGGAATTCTGCTGTTGGGATTTTTTCTTGCACTGCTGTTGTTTTTGCTTATATTTTTTATGGGAAATGGAGCATTAAACCGGTATTTTGAAAGTTCTATGTATCGAAGAAATGTTTCTAAGGAAACCATAGCAATGTTTCAGGAATATGTATCCAGACATCATCTGGCGGCTTCCGACACGGAGCGTATCCGGGAGTGGGCAAAAGAAAACCATATTGGGTATTTTACGATTTCAAGAAAGCGCATGCTGCTTTACGATAATTATTACGCACTTCCAGTTGCCTTGGATCGTACAAAATCAGAGCAATTACACTATACATGGCAATATTTTCAAGAAGTATCGTTTACAGATGGGAATGCAGATGTATTTATATATGTGAATCGTGAGCGAAAGTATTATATCCTGGTAGATGTGGCTGCGGCACTTTGTGGTGTGCTGGTCTGGATTGGAGTGTTTGCGTTTGGTGTAAGCGGATATGTACGGTACATCAGACAATTGAGTGGGGAAGTAGCGAAACTGGAAGATGGATTATGGTCGGTGGATTTTACTATAAAAGGAGAGGATGAGCTGACAGATCTGGCACGCGGTCTGGAGCATATGAAAACAGTTCTTTTGGAGAAGGAAGAAAAAGAACGAAATATGAAAAAGGCACAGAATAAACTGGTTCTGGGGATGGCACATGATTTGCGGACGCCATTGACTGCATTAATGGCATATCTTGAAATTATAAAAAGAGAACCCGAACACGATAAGGTGAAACTTTATGTAAAGAAAACAGTGGGAAAAGCGATTCAGATTAAAAATCTTTCAGATCAGCTATTTGAGTTTTTTCTTATCAATTCAGGGCAGCAGCCACAGATGGAAAAGTCGGAATCCATAGCTTTTGTAATGGAGGATTACTGTTCGGAATTGTGCAATGTATTGCAGACAAATGGCTATACGGTTACACTGGGATGGAAACAGTGGGAGGAAGTAAAGATAAGTGTTTGTTATGATTATATCGGACGCATTATGAATAATTTGTTATCCAATCTTTTGAAGTATGCAGACAAGACAAAAGAAATCCTGTTGGATATGGGAATTTGTCAGGACGAGTTTTTCTTTTCCATTATGAATGCAGCGGCAAATAAAGAACAGGATCATAGAGGAACGGGAATTGGGGTTCATAATATTGAAATCATGATGGAGCAAATGCAGGGCAGATGCGAAGAAGAATGTGGGGAGGAGTCTTATCGGATCTGCCTGTATTTTCCATTAGAAAAATCAGAAAATTCATAAAGAGACTTTCACCTTCTCATTGATATTCAGGCAAAGATGTCTGAGGGAAAATCGGCTGGTTATGAAAAAAGACAGCAAGAACAGGAGCCACGGCTTGTACTCAAATCAGAGTACAGGTCGTGGCTTTTCATACTATGAAATTTAATAGCAACTTATAAATTTACTAATATCTTGTGATAAACGAGCAATTCTCCTAAAATGTATTTGAACCATTGGTGTCTGACACAATAAAAAGTATTACCGTGACTGCCCCTTGCGGTAGTACATGTAGGAGTAGATCACCGGAAAAATGCACGGGAGGATGGCGAGCGCCATAAGCACCCAGATATTCTGGAACGGCGTGGTGACGATCAGAAGGAGCCCTCCGATCACCATGCATTTTCCACCGAACCGGTGCGTGTGATACCAGTTATCGGCATCATTCAGCGCCCACGAAATGCGGAAGCCAATGGTGTAATTCGGCTTTACCGTCGGCAGGAAGTTGCCTAATATCAAGTATAAAACTCCGATGAGCAGCCCACAAAGAAAACCAATATCAAACTGATACCCTAAATTATACCCATAAACCGTGCTGCATACAATGATGGAAAATACCGGGCAGATCCACAGGACAATAAAGAATATTTTTTTGTTGATGCTATTTGCCTTGGGATCAATGTTCGTTGCGATCACGCATACCAGATGCAGGATCAGCATGATCACCGGAAGCCCGAACACTGCAAAAGCCTTGGATGAGTAGCCGTCCGGTTCGTTGCCTGTGCTCCAATGGGTTGCAACGGAATCCGGAAGCTGCTTCCACAAAAGCAATCCGATAAGGATCGGGAGCAGCGTCGCAATCGATGTGAGTAATATCATTTTTTTATGTTGTCTGATCATGGTCATTTCCTCCTTTTAATTCAGTGATCCATAGCATGATCTCCTCAAGCACGGTGGTGTTGAGCTCATAATAGATGAATTTTCCTTCCCGCTCGTCGCGGATCAGGTCTGCCTCCTTCAAAACGGACAGGTGCCGGGAAACCGCCGCACCGGAAATCGAAAAATGGTCGCCGATCTCGCCCGCAGACAGCCGTGATTTCTTGAGCAGATTAAGGATTTCGCGCCTTGTTGGATCGGCAAGCGCGCGAAGCGTATCCTGCATTCCCAAACTTATCCCTCCTACGCTTAACATTTAACTTAATTGTTAAATGTATTATAACATAATACGTGTGGTTTGCAAGGGGAAATTAAAGTGTTTTTTGTAATTGCTCCCATTCATGTTTTAATAATTGATATTCTAAGCGGGTTTTCATTTTACCATCGTGCCATTCATAATCAATATGCTCGGCTTCTTTTATTAACCCGTTTTTCTGCATAACCCTCTCGGAGCCCTTATTCTCTGCCAGACACCCGGTTGTAACTCTGTACACATTGTCTTGTGTGAAGGCATATTCCAGAACCTTCTTCAATGCCTCCGAGGTGTAGCCATTCCCCCAATGCCTCGGATATGTAAAATAGCCCAGATGGACAAGCTTTCCTACCGGAGTGTCGGCTTCAACCGTATACCCGATGCTGCCAACCTGTTCGTGCGTGTCTTTCAGCTCCATGTGACAGAAATAGAATTTCCGCTCCGGGGATTTCATGTCAGACAGGACTTCCGCGAAATCCCGTCTGGCTTCCTCAACGGGATGCAACTGTATGTCCTGCAGATAGTACATGGTCTCGGCATCCATTTTCAATCTGCTGTATGCCTCAAAATCCTTCTCTGTATAATCTCTTAAAATAATGCTCATGTGTGATAAAGTAACACAACTAAAATAAAGAAAGACAGCCCACTATTCCGTAAAATAATGGAGTAATAGAGAAAACGTTTTTTCTATGCTAAAATAGGCATATAAAGTAGAATGACAATCAAGATATACAAGAAAGCACTTAAACTCTACCGTTTGTCATGTAATTGTATAGCTTACTTGCTAGAGTGCAAATGAGTATTTTGATAAGATTTATACACAAAATCAAAAGGAGGAACACATATGGAGTTCGCAGAAAAACTTATAACACTACGCAAAAGTAGAGAATTAACACAGGAACAACTGGCTGAGCAGCTTAATGTTTCAAGACAATCTATTTCAAAATGGGAAAGTGGGCAGGTCATACCCGAAGTAGAAAAGATTGTTGAACTAAGCAAAGTATTCGATGTTACCGTGGATTATCTGTTAAAACCATCAGAGATAGATGAATTATCGGTTAAAACAGAAATTCTGGAACAACAACAGAAACAGATGTTAGTTAGGGAACAGAAACGCACTCAAATTTCCAAAAATATTATGTATTCGATTGGAATTTATTTGATTTTTTTTGCGGTCTATTTCATTGGGCATTTCTATTTTGAAATATGGAATGCTTCTGTAATTCTTGCGGAATTACTCATTGCAACCGCGATTGTAGTTTTTGTTTGGGTAAGGAGTTTTTCCGACAAATCATAAAGAGATAGAATTTGTAGCAAACCCAGCCGAGCCTGTCAACGGTCAAGATGAACGGCGCAAAAGCGCCGCCGTTGACAGCCCCGCCCGTCTTTGCTGTTCGGTAATCAAGAGGGCGACAGCACAAAATGCTGACGCTCTCTGCCATTATTTAGAAGGGGGATTTTCCATGACCGAACACGAAAAGTATCAAGAGCATATCCGGCATACACACGATGTTTTTTGCAAGACCGTCATTCGGCATGCTGCCATAGACGCAGCCCGAAGCATACGCAGCCGCCGCAAGCGGGAACTCTCACTTGAATATCTGATAGAAGAAAAGCACTATCCATTCAGTACCATAGATAAGTATTTTGCGGAGCAAGCTGCCATGAACAGCTATCCTTTTTTCGTCTGCGGTCAGATGGTGCTTTTGGAAAGTCCAGAGCTTGCCACAGCTCTGTCCGCACTATCACAGATGGAACAGGAAATCATTTTCCTATACTACTTCCAACGATGGACGCATAGAGAGATTGGGCAGAGATATGGACGGGCAGGCAACACAACCGGGCGGCGGATTCAGATGATTTTGCGGCAGCTACGGGCAAAGTTGGAGGGCTTGTCCTATGAGCCAGCTACTTCCCTATGAAACAATCGTTAAGGCAAGCGAGGGCGACCCGGAAGCTGTTGCCGCCGTTCTATCCCATTATGCCGGATATATCCGCTCTTGTGCGAAAATGGACGGATAATTGGTGCCTGACACAATAAACACAGGTATAGCTTTAAACTATGACAAACCGCCAAAGAAAGGTATTATACAAATAAACTCTGAGATGGTAGGATAACCTCAGCAAAACAAACAGACAAAAACCAGAAAAGAAACAGGAGGTTATCAAATACATGAGCACATTAAAGACACCATTTCGTTATGATTTTGTAGGAAGTTTTTTAAGACCGGAAAAATTAAAAGCTGCAAAGAAAGCTTTTGAGGAAGGAACCATCACAAAGGAAGAACTCGACCGCATCACCGATGAGTGCGTGACAGAAATTGTTGCAAAGCAGAAAGCAGCAGGCTTCCATGCGATCACCGATGGAGAATTCCGCAGAAAATTCTGGCACCTGGATTTTATGTGGGGATTTGAAGGCGTTGCCCACGAGAAAGATGGCGGCGGTGTACAGTTTAACGGAGAGATGGCAGATCTTGAAGCAACTTATCTCGTAGGAAAGGTAAAAGCAAAAGTACATCCGTTTGTAGAATACTTTAAGTTTTTAAAGCAGTTCGAAGATGAGCAGACCGTTGCAAAATATACGATTCCGGCACCGGCACAGATGTATCAGCAGATGATCGTTCCGCAGAACATCGAGCAGACAAGAAAATTTTATGCAACTGATGAGGAACTGATCGAGGATATCGGAAAGGCATATCAGGATGTAATCAAGCAGTTTTATGCAGCCGGATGTCGCAATCTGCAGCTGGATGACTGTACCTGGGGCGCAATTGTCGGAGATGCCGCAAAGCAGAGATACCAGTCACTTGGTGTTGATATTGAAGAGGTAAAGTCCCGGCTGTTAAAGGTGAATAACCTTGCACTCGAAAACAGACCGGAGGATATGGTGATCACTTCCCACATCTGCCGTGGAAATTATCATTCTACATTCTTTACCAGCGGTCCATACGACTCCGTGGCAGATTACGTGTTTGCGCAGGAGCATGTGGATGCACTGCTTTTGGAGTATGACGATGAAAGATCCGGTGGTTTTGCACCGCTTGCAAAAGTGTCTCCGGACAAGAAAGTTGTACTTGGTCTGATCACAACCAAAAAGCCGGAACTGGAAGATAAGGATAAGGTGATCGCAAGAATTCATGAAGCAGCAAAGTATATTCCGCTGGATCGTCTGTGCCTGAGTCCGCAGTGTGGATTTGCATCCTGTGAGATCGGAAATAAGCTGACCGAAGATCAGCAGTGGGCAAAACTTGCACTTGTGAAGGAAATCGCGGAAGAAGTGTGGAAATAAAACCGAAAAAAATAGGTGAGAAATTTTTTTACCGGTTACTGTTCACAGGGAAACCTGTGGATGGTAACCGGTTTTCTGTTAATGACAGGAAACAAAATCAAAGAAGGCAAAAAAAATAAGAAATTGTTGTAAAATAAAAACCTGAAGCTGGCACTTCAGGTTTTTATTGACCCACTTGGAATCATAATCACTTTTCTTATTTCTGTATTGGCATCTGTAGCTGGCTACTACATTTCTCCGTAATGAACTTTAGAACCTTGGGAGCTGGCACTCCCAAGGTTTTTTAAATAATATGTCATAGAGTTAGCATAAAAGACCGTAAAATATATTACAGACCAAGTGAAAATAAATCTGCGGTTACACTTTGGCTGGAATAAAATATAAAAAATGCTAACACCTTCCGCAATTGGTACATGGCACACATCCCCGGTGCATAAGCTTTGGACGCCAGTCGGAAATCTGTGTGTCATCCCCGGATTTCCAATGTCCGGTATGATAACGGTCGGACACGGTCAGTGTCGCGTGTTCCTGCCGGATTACAAGTGGATATAATGTAATCTGCTCCGGCTGCATACAGTTTTGATGCAGTACCGGAGCATAGTTATGTCCATTTACGGTAATCTGCTGATCGTAGGTTACGATCTCACAGATATCATTTTTTTGTGTAATTGTGGGTGTTTTTGCACATACATATTGTTTTGGAATTTCATAAGTGCCTATCGTGAAAGTTCCGGCAATCGTTTTTATGTTCTGCATGATGGCAGGCCTCTTTACTATTTTATAATCCCTTGTATTATAGTATTAAAATTGAATAACTGTAAAGGAAAATTTTTTATATTTTTTTAGAATTGCTTTGGGATCTGTTAAGTTTTGTCCTCCATACTTACAGACGCATTTAGAAATGAAAACATCTGGAGAAGGTGGCATTTTAAAACGTTATCTGCTATGATAAATAAAAATAATGAAACGCACAAAACCGTGGAAAATGGGTAGAACTATGCAAAAACAGGTTGGAATTGGCAAACAGGATTTTGCAGCATTAAGAGAAAGTCAGTGCTTCTACATTGATAAGACAGATTTCATACGGCAGTGGTGGAACTACAGGGATGATGTTACGCTGATCACACGTCCAAGACGTTTTGGCAAAACCCTTAATATGAGTATGCTCAACTGCTTTTTTCCCAATAAATATGCAGACAGGGGAGATTTGTTTAAAGGACTTGATATCTGGAAAGATTCCGGGTACCGGCAGATTCAGGGCACATATCCTGTTTTATATCTCAGTTTTGCATCGGTAAAAGCGGATAATGTATCTGATGCAAAAAAACAGGTCAAATCCCGGATTGTAAGTCTGTATCAGGATTTTGAATATCTGCTCGAAAATGAAAAACTTATGGAATCCGAAAAAATGGCATACCGGCACATTCTGACAGAGATGGCGGAAATGGATGATATTACCGCGTGTGACAGTCTTAATTATTTGTGCAGATATTTGGAGCATGCATATGAAAAAAAGTAATTATCTTACTGGATGAATACGATACGCCGATGCAGGAAGCGAATGTTTACGGTTATTGGGAAGAAATGACTTCTTTTTTGCGTAATCTGTTTCATGCGACATTTAAGACAAATAAGTATTGTATAGATGGTTTACCAAATCGAAATTGACCGAACTGAAGGTGAAGAATGCTTCTTGTCTAAAGGGCAAGAAGATGGGGATTAGAAAGTGTTTTTTACAAGGAGGTGATTAGGTGAATGATCAATTCATACAAGGAGTAATATTTGATTGGGATAAAATTGATAAGGATAGTTATCTGAAGGGAATCAGGGCTTTTAAGGGAGTTGAAAAACTTGATTTTATATAATTATTTCTCTAACTTTCCCCATTTTATAGGCTTTCCCGCCTGTCCATTAGTGAAATGATATGTAGTTTCCCTTATTTTTGCCCTTATG
>NZ_CVRR01000016.1 GCF_001406815.1 Roseburia faecis
TATCGTCACTTTCACTGCTGTAATTTATTCTGTTTGTAATTGACTTTCCCCCTCACGCGGGAATCTCAAAATACTATTGAGGATCCACTTATTTTAACATTACATTCACGTAGGAATAATAATTGAAAAGAAGAACTCTTTATTCTTATCTTCAATGACATATGCACCACCATATTTCTCAATAATTTTTAACACATTCTTGATTCCTACACCATGTTCATCCACACTTGATGTTTTCGTAGATTTTATCTCTCCATTCTCATATACAACATCATAATTAAATGAATTTTTAACCGCAATAATTATCATATCATCTTCTTTAACGAACTTGAACTTAATTGCCTTTTTATCCTCACATGTCTCACACGCTTCAATGGCATTGTTCAGAAGGTTCGCAAGGATAGTAACCACATCCTCATCTTCTATTTTCAGCTCTGAAAGATCATTTACCCTGAATACAAAAACAATTCCCTTTGCTTCCGCTTCCAGATACTTTGTATTGAGTATGGCATTTACGATTACATTATTGGTGTTAATGGCATCCGGTTCATTATTCAGCGAGCCATAAATTTTTTTTACATATTCTTCTAATTTGGAATATTGCTTTTTATCCAGCAAAGATTCTATACATGAAATCTGATTTTTATATTCGTGTGTCTTTCTTTTTTGATTATCAAAATTTTCAGAGATAGACCTGTACATTTCCAACTGATTTTTCGCCTGAATTTGAAAAACCTTATTTTCATGCATCTTCATTTCTCTTTCCACAATATCGTTAATTAGATAGAATACAACGATATTCATTCCCACCATTCCAAATGCAATGACAGCAAGCAAATTTGCCTGCTCTACTGTCTGTACATATTTAAAAACAGATAACATTGCTGAAATAGCTGCTATAGTAAAAACAGGAAAAAACAGAAACCTTAACCATTCTGTATCCAGCATCATTTCCATTGACTTTTTTCCAAACTGTTTTCTTATTACAAGAATGAGAAAAAATAAAATTACTTTCACCAACAGATATGCCAAAACCGCTCCAATCCCATATTGCTGCTCTGACAGATTACTGTCCAAAGACAACATTCCGATAATCAAATACGCCAGATAGTCCATTGCCAACAGCAACGCATCAAATAGCATAGCCAATACAAGGGATTTTTTGAGGCTAATTCTAACATGCCAAAACATAAATACCGAAAACACAGAAATCGCAATAATCTGCCTTAGTACAAAATATTCAGAGAAGCCATATGAATAAAAACACATACTACTAAGTAACAACAAAATCTGTATGAAATTAATCCATCCTTTATATCGTATTGCACCAAAAGTCTCAAAAAAACTCTTACAACACATTACTTCAATAAATATCAACAGTACATTCTGCATTAAATCAATCATCTACACTTCTCCCCGACACGCTATAAACTTTTTCTTGACTTCTGTATATCTTGCTTTCGGTATGGATAACTCAACCCCGTTTGTCAATATTACTTTACAGCGGACAACATTCTTGATATGTTTTGCATTAACAAGATAACTCTGGTGTGTCCTGATAAAACCATTTTCTGAAAGCATATCGTCCAACACATTTAATGTTTCATACATGGTATAAACTGTTTCTGTATCCTCCATAATATGAAACTCAAGTAAATGCAACTTACTCTCAATATATAATAATCTTTCCAGTGAAATATCTTTTCTGCCCTCCTTAAAGTCAAATTCCCTTTTCACTACGGAATAATTCATCTTATCAAAAATTGCATCCATGCACTCATTGACTTTGCTCTGAAAATTAGCATTGCCCTTTAACAAATACCTTACAACATCTAATCGGTATCCCTCCAGCGAATAATCCACATAGGCGGTTACAAATACTATAAATACTTCCCGGCTTACTTTTCTGATCATCTCAGCCGTCTTTATACCATCAACTTTCTCCATATTGATATCTAAAAACACAATATTATACCGCACTACCTCAATTCCTAATTCTATCAATGCCTCCCCGGAACTATATGTATCTATTTCAAAAACAACATCTTTTTCCATCATATAGCTGGAGAGCAATTCTCTTAGTTCTTCTGTTAAAAAACTTTCATCATCACATATTGCAATTTTGAACATCTATGTTGTCTCCTCCTTTCCCGCTATTTGACGGTAGCCTGTCCCTGATCTTTTATACTCCACTTTGTTTTATTTCGACATGTCTTTCTGAATTCCTTAACGTTTTTCCTACATTCATAATAGGAAAATACGATATACAAAAAAATCCATAAATCCCCTTATTATTTTATTTTTCTTCAGCTCATTAGTCAACCAAATTGCAGAAATCGACCATATTCCATATTATGCAGAAATTGACACAAACATAAAATGCAACAATCAAGATTGTCAAATCAGAACCCGTTTTAGTCCATTCTTGTTTTATTTTTCAGGAAAAGTGTTATACTAGGCTTGCCATCATGATTGTTTCTCTTGCTTTACTACTCATACGCTCATCCATTTCCAAGTTGGAATATAGACAGAATCTGTCCTGAAGCATCTCCCGGTACTGATAGATGTCCTCTATCTTCCTTTCTGTCCCGTACTGTTGCCTGATATGGTGAAAATCAATGGCAGAAGGTGTACTGCTTAAATACAGTCCATGCCCCATTCAATCGCAATCAGGCTGTTTTCCTCTGTGGGTTCTGCTCCACGGGGATGCCTTGCAAATAAATCGATTCCCTGTGCCACCACAAAGCTGCCTGTCATGGTGTCCATTAACAGCAGGTTCTTTTTTGACAGCTTTTCCATGACACGATAATCGTGACCGTTGAAATTACGGAGCGTCTGCCCCTGTTCAAAGACCGTATCCAGCCTTGTATAAGAAAGACTGTCAATACTTGCTTTTCCTCTGGTATCCATACCAAGCTCTGCCAGCTTATTCAGACATTCCACGGAGCATCGTTTTTCATCAAATACAGCCTCCTGATCCGTACTGTTATAAAAGCCCTTCAAAAACTTCATAAGCTGTCTGTCATCCACACAGAATCTTGCAGCAACCGATTTATTGCCTGCAAAATACAGTTCGCTCCAGTCATTTTCCTTTCCCAAAGTCCTTCCAAGTTCTATCATGGAATCTGCAACCTCTTTCCGGCTGTCAAAAGTATCCATATCCACATACTTCAGATAGTCAGCTACCGTCATAAGGAAATTGGTTTCTGTCCCTTTCCAGTTTTCCGATACTAAAATAATCTCTGTAACTTTTCATAGCTGGTCTCCAAAAAGGGCAGCACCTATCGGCACTGCCCTGTCTCTAGTCCTATCTGGAATAATGTCATCTGACCGTTTTGTATCTGCCCGGACGCATCTTTTCTCTTTTCAGTTAATATCTGTTTTACACGCTCTGCACAGGTCGGTACACAACACCGATCCGCTCATTGGCGGCTTCCACCACCATACCGTTACCCACATAGATTGCCACATGGGTAATGTTGAAAAATCTCCCATTCTTACTGTAACTGTAAAAGATTAAATTCCCCGGCTGCATTTCTTCGTAATTCACCAGATAATTATGGTCATAGCAGAACTTGCCCTCTGTCGCTGCAGTATTTGCACCTTCATACATAATGTTTCCCCCGGCATTCTGCCATGCGTAATAGGCAAGGGAGCTGCAATCAAAGTGTGTACCACTGTCCCTCAAATCCTGACTGTACGGGTGTCCTACCTTTGACAAGGCATATTCCACCAACCTTTTTTCCGTTTGTATCGAAAACTGCATCCACAATCGCCTGATACTGTTCCGGGCTTAATGTCTCGCCGGGATCTCCGCCACCACCTGTATAACCCATCATCGCCAGATTTTCCGGTTTCATCAGTTCTGCAAGCATTTCCTGTTCTTCTTCATCAAAGCCATACTCCGAAATCATGTCATGGTAGGTCTATAGCTTTACATTGACTTCCTTGACGGTAGTAGATGTGGTATTTCCTTCCTCATCTGTCGAGGTATCTGTCCAGCTTGTAATGGTGTAGCTGCACATATCATCAAAAACGGATTTTAAGTTTTCCTTTGCCTTATCCGTCATATCCGTAGCAGTATCACCATTTCCATACTTCACCATATAGACCGTCAGAATATCACAGTAATTATCCGGCTCTCCCGCTCCCTCAAAATCCACATAGATCTTTTCGCTGGTATCATAACCGGAATAGTTTGTCAGTTCATCATTTACCTCCCTGTTAAACTCTGCGACATAGGCTGATAATACGTCCTGCGTGGTTTCTCTCGATGATATGGACGGAAAGAAAATGGCAAAGGGCGAATTATAGATAATCGCTATGACAGCAATAATCGGAAGCGCCACAAGTGCCACCAGAGCAAACAGGGCAAGCAGAAACAACCCCACATACCGGATGATGTACTTTGCTGCCATGGAAAAACGCATAAGTGCTATATCCTTTAAGGCTTTTCCAATGCTGTCCTGATTTTCCTCCTGCCTGCATCTGTGGCACTTTCTACCGGACGGGATAAGTTTCTTGTAACCATATAGGACTCATAAACCTCACTGCCACCCTCCATCTGGTCTAAGGAAGTCTTTGCACCTACCGAAGCAAGCGTGCTTACTGTACTGCCATTTTTCTTTCCAATGGCTTTTTCCCTATCCTGCTTTGATTTCTCAAACTGTGCATATTTGCTGTTTTCCTTCTGCATGGATTTTTTGATGTCCTCTTTTACGGACTTACTTTTTCCACTGGAAGATTGAGCCGACTGACCTCTTTTATCGGAAAGACGCTTTTCTGAATCCGCTTTTCCATTACTGTCCTTTGTGGCAGACTTTACCTTTAATACAGACATTCTTTTATCCATGTTGTCTGCCTTTGCTTCCCTCTCTGCCCCGGCAAACTTCGGAGTCCTCTCTACGGTCAGGACGTTTCCCACCTTGATTTTTATCTCCGGGGCAGTCTTTACATGAAGCTTTGTCTTTTCTTTGGTATGAATGACCATCGGCTTGTCATCCACCTTTTTGATGTTCAATTTTCCTCACCTTCTTCCTGAAAAAGAGCAAAAAAAATAGCACCTAAACCAATGGCTTAGATGCTATGATTTACTGTTTATTCTCTCTTTTCCGATTTGCTTTCTGCTCCGATTTTCTCTGCCTTTTTTCGTACATATCATGAATCCAGTCTTTTACCGGAGCCTTCCACATTTCCTCCACAAACTGATAAAATCCTTTACCAGCGCCTCATCCCGTTTGTCACGGCATTTCTTCATAAGCTGTTCTGTATCCGAAAGCATATCCAGCGTATGATATTCTCCAAATTTTACATTCAGCTTCATAATATATCTTACCAACTTTTCTTCCGGTTCTATTCCAACTGCATACAGCATTTTTTCGATACCTGATTTTTCTCTAAGAGATGCCTGTTCACTCTGGTAAATAACCTCTGCCTGTTTTGTTATCTTATCCTCACGGACAATTTTAGTAATTTCATAGGAATGTGACAGATCACGATACAGAATATCATAATCTCTTTCTGCAACATACGTTGTAATAAAAGAATTACAATGGCACAATCCCTTTTCTTTCCCCTGTGCTTTGACTATCCCCAGATGGAGTACCTTATCTTCCATTCTGTGAATTAAAAGATAGTCGCTGTCAAATTCCGAATCAGGATTATGGTTAATATCAAAAAGATACAACTTTGAATAAGAGCAGAACATTTCCGGTAAAAGGTAAAGATAATCCAGCTTCAAATGTATCAGCTTTAACATTCTATCCTGCTTTTCTTTTGTTTTATAATACTTCTTAACGAGCTTTTCTAATGACTCCAGTGTAATTCTGCCCTTCTTTACTGCATATACACCAAAATCCCCAGCATACTGATTCGGTCTACCAACATATTGAAGCCCCATCAAATGCGGTATTTTCAGTTCCGTATTTGTCAGATGTAGTATTCGTTTTACAGTATGGATATAATAATCATATTTACACAGTATATCTTTGGTATCATTAAATATTTTCAACAAGCGGGTATCTTTCATAAAACCATCCTTATCCTCATCGTTGGAAATGGAATCATCCAGTTTCCATAAAAGAAAAATGCCTGGGCTGTTAGGCTCAGGCTTAACTTTTCTTTTTTGAATTGCAATTCTGGGAGCAGTCCTATGATAATTCCATAGGCAGAGGCTAACTTTGTATTTGTATCGCCCGCAAAGCCGGGACGGGTAGCTCCTCTCTATCGCCGCAAAAGCACTTAAGCTTTTCATTAGCTATAATCTAACATGAGAATCAGCCAATGTCAACCGCATTTTTGCTTTTCTCTAAGGCAATTTTTTCACGGATATTCGTGTTGTAGAGGTTGTAAAGGTCTGTTCCTTTTTCAATCTGATTGTCAAAAGGAATTACCACATTTCCGCACTTCATCAGTCCCATACCGCTCTGGGTATTGGTTACGAAGCGGAGCTGTGCTTCTGATACACCGATGACCTCTGCCATTTTTGAGCTGTCCGTATTTGCCTGCTTTAACAGGGCAACAAACTCGGAGTTTGCAAGCATGGTTGTCGCTGTGTAGTTCTGCAAAAGATCCACGACATTCTACGTGATGCCAGTACAAAGACCGCCCTGCTTTCTAACCTTTTTCCAGAGCTGCTGCAAATATTTCGCAGAATACTCCGAATTGAGAAGTACATGGAACTCATCAATATACAGCCATGTTGCCACGCCACGCTTTCCGTTTGCAATGATACGGTTCTGGATACTCTCCATCATAACGAGCATTGTAATAGGACTAAGCTCCGTACCCAAGTCACGGATACCGTAAACGGTGAAACGGTTATCAACGTCAACGTTCGTTTGATGATTAAAGATGTTCAAAGAACCATTGACAAAAAGCTCTAAGAAAAGTGCAATATCCTTTGCCTCCTCCTCCGGCTGATTCATTAAAATCTCATAAAAGTCTGACATTCTCCTTTTTTGCAATAAAAAAGTAGGACCAAGTCAGCTTTATGGAACTTGTCCACACAAGAGCTAATTTAGTCCTACCTAAATATCAAATATTAAATTATCACCTCTTTTAAGGTACACTTCATACACCATCCGAATAATTAATGGTAATTTAGTGTCAAGTTGCTCGTTTTTCAATTTTCAAGATTAAAAATGAGCTCATCCTAATCATTTTTCGCTGTTCTCACAGCATTTTTTCTTAGGACTAAATCAGCGGAAACCCTTGAATTTATTGGTTCCTTACTAACTTGACACTATTATATCATCAGCCCCCCAGGCGGTATTCGGATAGGATACATCCGGGTTCCTTTCGCACCCGCGAATCAGAATATTTCCGATCTGCACCGAATTTAAAAGCAGTCTTCTCCCACGGCTGTTTCCCCACTCCATGATCTGTGCACATGCTCCTGCCGCAATTGCAGAAGCTGCACTCGTTCCCGTCAGTGTCACATAATTTCCAAGCCTTCCTATCGCCTGCACGCCCACAGCCGGAGCCACAAAATCCGGTTTTACAACCGATGCAATGGTATTCCCCCTCCCGGAATCCAGATATAAAATACCACTCTTTTGATCCATTCCACCCACCCCAATCGGAATTTTTGCCGAAGACGGCACGGTAAGTGTCACATCCGGATCCGGACGCAAAAACACCACGTCTTTTTCTAACATTCCGGTCATTGGCAGCCAGATATGAAATTGTCCTGTGATCGTGGTACTCGGATTAACATACAGCGTCCAGATCCCTGCCGCCGGGTTTTCAAACCGGATAAACACCAGCTGATCCCCCCGCGTGCGTCCCACCTGTGCATAATCAATTTCCACTCTTGTCCCTTCAAATATAAATTCCTGTTCCTGATGCGAATTTCCGGGCACATTCTGCGCCGGCATAAGAGTGCCTCCCGGCGAACGCACCGCCACCACAAACAATTCCGGTGCACTGGCCCACAACTCGAGATAAAATCCCCGCATCCGCTGTTCCACATTCACCTCTACCGCAACCATCGAATTTCCATCACTTTTCCCGTAAAAATGATGTCTGGCATTCGCCTCATTTCCGGTTGCCACAACCGCACACCGGCGCCATCTGCCCGCAATATCATCAAGAAGTTCCGAAAGATTGCTGCCACCGGAATGGCTTCCGTTGTTTGTCCCGAGACCAAGGCACAGAATAAGGGGCCGCCCCAGTTTTCTGGCAGTCTCTTCGAGATATTCAATTGCCGCCATAATGTCATTTTCCTGATAGGCAGGCATCTCCTGCGGAATATAAAAAAAGTCTTTCAGATATGGTTTTGCCGGTTTTAACTTTACAACCAGAAGTTCCGCATAAGGAGCCGCCCCAGTAAAACCAGCCTGCAGATCTTCACTTCCGCAGGCAATACTTGCCAGCATGGTTCCGTGCCCATCTTCATCCGTCACTGGAACCAGTTCCCGCGGATGTTCCTGTTCCAGTGCCTCATTGATCTCTTTTTGTGTATATTCCGTTCCGTACAAAAATCCCTGAGGGGTATTTTTCTCCCCCGCCGGAATACTCTGATCCCAGATTGAGCGGATTCTTGTACTTCCATCGGCATTCCGGAAACAGGGCAGTTCATAGGAAATTCCCGTATCAACAAATCCAATAAAAATACCCTGTCCCCGAAGGGACAGGGCTGGCTGATTCTGCAGCTGCAGGATACCGGTTGTCTCCAGTGCAAGCGTATCCAGCAGTCCGAAACATTTTGGGATAACCGAATATCCATATGTCTTAATGCTCAGCTGCGGCACCTCGTCCCGATCAAAATATTCTGCCACAAATTTTTCACCGATATTTTGTATACATTCTGCCCGGTCGTCAGAAATCTCCAAAGACTCTCTGACAATCAGGATATCGTAGGTATTGTTGGAGCGGATAAATGCATCACAATTTCTATCCATAAGAAGCTCCCACACTTCTTTTCCGTAACTATATGCACAAAACTTTCAGAATAGAACTTATTCTTTTACACATGCCACGCCATACGGTTCCAGTGTAAGAATTCCCTTGATCACCTCTCCCGTCAGAAGATCAATTCCCTCTACCCCGGAAACAATCTGCGGTCCGGTCGTATCATTCAGATAAAATACATACCGCATACCATCCGCTTCGCGTGTGTGACGTTCCACGCCATATGGAAGTTTATACATCGAAACTCCCGCTTTTTTCAGTGTACGCGCATACAGGTGCTGCATGGAAGCATCATCCAGCCGGGCCGCGATATACATGGCACTGCCGTTTTGACATGTGCGCTCCGTCACTGCTGCCATTCCTTTGTAATAATCCTGTTCATAGGTACCAAGCACGTTTGTGCCATCTGCCACACGCAGAACTTCCGCATAATCCCGTACTTCCCCTTCCGGCATTTCGGCAAAATGTACGCAGTTGCGGTCGGACGGATACAGTGTATCAATTTCCTCACTGATCACGCCAAAGAGATCCTTTAATCCGTCTCCCGGAAATCCGCCCAGATAATTGAGCTGGTTTTCATCCACATATCCAGTCACATAGGTTGCAATCAGATGACCTCCCTGCTCCACAAACTGTTTCATGCGCTCCCCGACATGCGGATGCAGCAGATACAGCATTGGTGCCACAATCACAGAATAACCGCTATAATCCTCTTCACTGGAAATCACATCCACATCCACTCCGAGTGCCGACAGATTGCGGTATGCTTTCCTGCAGGTCTTAATATAGTTACGGGTGGACTCTGCCAGCCCCTTCATTCCATCCGTTGCCCAGAGGCTGTCCCAGTCGTATAACACGGCTACCGGTGCTTTTACGACTGTCCCTGCCAGATCTTTGAGTTTCTTTAATTCTTCCCCAAGATCTGCCACTTCACGAAAAACTCTGGTATCATCCGTTCCGAGATGATCCACAACCGCCCCATGGTACTGCTCAAACGATCCCCTTCCTTTCCGCCACTGGAAATACTGCACCGTATCGGAACCGAGAGCCACTGCCTGCAGCGAAGCCAGCCGGTGTACGCCCGGACGTTTCATTTTATTAAACGGATGCCAGTTGACCAGCCCCGGCGCGCTCTCCATGAGCATAAACGGCTGCTCTTTTTTCAGACAACGGATCATGGCATGATCAAACGCATTTTCTGTCATCGTATCTGAAAACGACTCCTCATCATTGTGAAACCGCGGATAAGAATCCCAGGACACCACGTCCAGCGGCTGCTGCATTTTATGATAGTCCAGTCCGTCATATTCTTTCATAAAATTCGTTGTCACCGGAATCTGCGGGGTACGTTCTTTTAAAATGGCAATCTCTGCCTTCATGTAATCCGTCATATTCCAGGTGGTAAACCGTTTCCACTCCAGATTCAATCCCATAATGCTGAATTCTCCGTTGCGGTACGGTGGCTCAATCTGGGAAAAATCATTGTAAGTATGACTCCAGAATGTTGTCCACCATGCCTTGTTCAGTTTTTCAATATCATGGTCAAACTTTTCCGCCAGATAATCCTGGAACCGCTTTACACAGTGCGGACAGTAACATTCCCCACCAAATTCATTGGAAATATGCCACATCAGAAGTCCCGGATGATTTCCGAATTCATCTACCAGCTTATTGACGATCACAGAAACCTTTTTACGATAAACCGGTGCACTCATACAGTGGTTGTGCCGCACCCCGTGATGTTCACGCACCCCGTAAGAATCCACGCGTCTGCACTCCGGATATATTTCATCCAGCCATGCCGGTCGCGCTCCGGACGGCGTCGCCAATATCGTGTAAATGCCATTGGCATATAACTTATCCATGATGTCATGCAGCCATGCGAAATGAAATTCCCCTTCCCGCGGCTCATAGGTTGACCAGGAAAATACCCCAAGTGTTGCACAATTCATCCCGGCTTTCTTCATCATGCGGATATCTTCTTCCAGAATGTCCGGCTGGTCCAGCCACTGTTCCGGATTATAATCCCCTCCGTGCATAATTCCGCCGATCTGCGGAAATAAAATCTTTTTCTCCATGTTTCCTCTCCCTTTATTTTGTGTTTTCTATATTCCGGCTTGCATGACAGGTAAAATACAAAATCTGATACTCCCCGGAAATTTTTCCAAACAGTTCATTACCATGTGCCATCTTTTCTTCATCCAGATTGACAAACGGATCGTCCAGCACCAGAAACGGTTTTTCCTTCGGATACATCGCATCCACCAGTGCCAGACGCATACAGATTCCCAGCAGATCCTGATATCCGGCAGACAGCCACTTGGTTTCCCGCATCTCTCCCTGCTCTTTCATCTGCACCTCGATGTTGGCATCCACCATCCAGTCTTTTTCTTTATCCCCGGTCAGAAGCGAGTAATACTTTCCAAACCCGTTCTCGATCGGACCCAAATATCTCGCAGAAAACTGCTCCTTTGCATTCTGCAGGAACTCTCCCGTCAGACGCAGGGTTTCGTATAAATGCTGTTCTTCTTCCTGTTCCTGTCTGCAGATGGAAAGCTGCTGTTCTTTTTCATCCCGGATATCCAGCTGATCCTGCAGATCTTCGAGCTGATGATGGTACTGCTCGATGGCTTCTCGGATATCCTCGCTCCGCTCATCCACATCACGGATCATGGAATTGAGTTCGTCAAGGGAATATGGACATTTTTCCACCGCTGCCAGTTCTTTCATATTGTGTTCCTGCTCAAACAGTTCTCTCTTTTTTCTTGCCTCTGCGTATGCTTTCTGTGCGATCCGGTACTCGGTTGCCTTCATCTGTAACTGGCTGATTCCTGCTGCAAGATCTTCTCCGAAATCCATTCCCGCTTCTTTTCCAAATGCAAGCAAAGAGTTCTGTTTCCGCTCAAATTCCTGTCTTGCCGCATCGCTTTTTCCGGCACGGCTACGCAAACGCTCATATTCCTGCAGCTGGCTGCGGAGTTCATACAGGCAGGTTCTGGCATCCTTTTCTCCCGGAACCATCTGATACTGCTCCAGAAAATGCTTGGTCTCCTGTTCGATGCGCGAAGCTTCTTTTGAAGCCTCTTCCATGGTTTTTTGAATTTCTTCCACCGGTCCGCGGAGCTTACGCTCCTCTTCCAGATGCTGTACCCGGAGTGCACGCACCTTTTCTTCTTCCTTTGATACCTGCACCTTGCGCACCACAAGAAGCACAATACCTGCCACTGCCGCAACCACCGATACCACCAGAAGCGGAAGGAAAAACTTATGTACCTGTGGCAACAGAAACGACAACACACCACCGGCAGCACCGATCACCAGCAGGATAATGCCGCAGATCATCATCGGAAGACGATTTTTTACCGTATAATCCGGTTCTTCCCGCTTCATTGCCATCGCTTCAAAATAGGACATTTTCGTTTCCAGCTGCGTTTTTTCCTCTTTCAGTTTTGCAAAACGCTCCTGCTCTTTTTCCATTTCCGTTATTTTTTCTTCAGAAGGAATCTGGTTTTCAAACTTATCACCAAGTTCCTGCAAACGGTTCTCTTCTTCTTCGGTCAGCCCCAGATTAAACAAAGTGGTTTTTAACACCCCAAGCATCTGTACATCCTGGTTCTGCTTTGCAAACTCCTCATCCTGCGGCACCTGTCCCGGAAATACATCCGCAAAAGCATCCAGTGCCTCTTTCTTTTCCTGTTCCTCCTGTTTGGTGGCCGCATAGGCCTGCTTGATTCCTTCCCTGCGGCTCTCTTCACTCGCCACCTGCAATGCTTTTGCATACTGATCCCGAATCCCGGCCAGTTCTTTTCTCTGCTCCTGTTTTTCGGTAAGTTTTTCGGTAATCTTTTTGTAAGACGCCTCTGCCGCATCATAGCCACGCAGTTCTTCCGTTAACAGCGTGATCATGTTCGTCCGCTTTTTCATGGAACCTGTTGCACGGTCCGGCGAAAGTTTATTCATCCGGTCATGAATCTTTTTCTGAGCGGTCTCAAAATTATTGATATCGTTTGTATTCTCTACAAGATTTCCCAGCTTGGCATTGATCGCATCAGTCGAACAGCATTCGCAGTCATTTTGTGCAATAAATGCGCTCCTTTTAAACGACGCACTGTCCAGTCCGAAAATTTCACTTCCGATCTCGGAAGAAAAATCATGACATTCCAGATTGGTGGAAAGATCGTATAAATGAAAAACATCTGTTTTTTCTGTTTTTCCAAATGTACGGCTGATCCGGTACTCTTTTCCCTGATAGGAAAAATCCAGTTCGCCTCCATACGTTCCCCCCTGCCACGGGCGGAATACCACACGTTCTTTATCAAACAGTCCGGATTCTCTCTTAGAGTCAAACCCGTAAAACATCACCCGCAAAAAAGCGGCCAGTGTACTTTTTCCCCATGCATTCGGTTCGTGAAACAGATTGACCCCGTCCTGAAATTCCAGATGCAGATCCGATAGTTTTCCAAAATTGTCGATATGACAGGAACGTAATTTCATCCTATATCTCCTCCCCGGACAATGCCAAAATTCCACAGCGGATCACTTCTGCCTTCTGCTCCTGTGACAGTTCAGATCCAAGTACCATACGGATAAACTCCCCCTTTAACGAGGCATCTTTTTCATAATCACTGTAGTCGACCCGAAGGGTTGTCCGGTCTTTCACCTTTTCAAAATAAAAATAATCCGAGAACAGATTCTGCAGATACTCGCAATTGATCTCCGCATCCACTTCCACCTCACCGGTCAGTACAAATTTGACAAGGCTTCCCGACGGATACTGCGCCTGTTTTACAGCTTCTTCCATCCGCTCTGCCGCTTCTCTTGTCGTCATGACATTGCTCACATCCACTTCAAGCGTGTACAGCGTGCGGGCTGCCATCTGAACAAACTGCATCTGGGCACGGCAGGTCTGCTCGTCCACATCCAGTAAAACGAATCCTTTCGGTCCACACTCGTCAAATCCGCGTCCTTCCAGACATCCACAGTAACACCAGGTACCGCGGTTATCCAGCTTGTCCTGCATGAAGGTATGTACATGTCCCAGCGCCAGATAATCAATATTTTTATTTTTCAGCTGGTTCAGGCTGATATTCTCTGCCTGTGTGCGACATGCATAATCTCCCGCCTGTCCGTGCATCATGACAATATTGAAATCTTCATGCCCCAGCACAAGGGAATTGTAAACGGTCGCCCGGTTGTTCTCCGAGAGCTCGATTCCGCTGATCACAATATTTCCATACCGGTATGCAGTCCATGTATCGGAAAACAAAAGCAGATTGTCCGGCACTTCCTCCAGCTTGGAAAGGAAATTGTCACTGTCATGGTTTCCTCTCAGATATAAGAAATCAATCTGGGGATGTGTACAGATCATGTCCCTTACGGTATTGCGCGCCAATGCTGATACATTTCGTGTATCAAACAGATCTCCCGATATCATGATCAGACGCACCCCTGTCTTTTCTGCATATTCGACCATCCGTGTAAACGTACGGATGATTTCTCTTTTGCGCTCTCTTGCCTGCTCTTTTGTCAGGTTTGCTGTCATCTGGGAATCCAGATGCAAATCCGCACAATGAATGATTTTCATACATCCTCCTTATGAATTACGAACAAAACAATACTGTTTCTATCATATCATACAATAGGGAAAAGAAAAAGACCTGATGCCCTCCGGCATCAGATCTTTTATTTCGGTTTTTCTACATTTTATGCGTTTGCTTCCTGTTCCGGAAGTGCCGCAACTCCACGCATTTCAATGAGCGGTCCGCCCTTTTTCTCCACATAATCCTCTGTGATCGTCACTTTTCCGATATTGTCATCCTTTGGAATCTCATACATGATATCCAGCATGAACTCTTCAATAATGGCTCGCAGTGCACGGGCACCGACTTTCTTTTCTTTCGCCTGCTTTGCAATTGCATGCAAAGCGCCCTCCGTAAACTCCAGATCCACTTCATCCATCGCCAGAAGCTTTTTGTACTGACGTACAATCGCATTTTTCGGCTCTGTCAGAATACGCACAAGCATATCTTCCGTCAGTGCTTCCAGTGAAAACAGAATCGGCAGACGTCCCAGAAACTCCGGAATCATTCCGAATTTACGGACATCCTCCACTGTCACTTTACAGAGAAGATTTTCTTCCTTGTCGTATTTATCTTTCAGATCTGCCTTAAAGCCGATGGACGCCTCCTTGTTTAAGCGCTCCTTGATAACCTCTTCCAGTTCCGGAAAGGCACCGCCACAGATAAACAGAATATTCTTCGTATCTACCGTGGTCATCGGAACCATCGCATTTTTGCTGCTTGCTCCAACCGGAACTTCAATCTCTGCGCCTTCGAGAAGCTTTAACATTCCCTGCTGCACCGACTCTCCGCTTACATCCCGCTGATTGGCATTGCGCTTCTTTGCAATCTTGTCGATCTCATCAATGAAAATAATACCGTGCTCTGCACGCTCCACATCATTGTCAGCTGCAGCCAGAAGTTTGCTGACTACGCTTTCGATATCATCACCGATATATCCGGCTTCGGTCAGAGAGGTCGCATCTGTAATTGCCAGCGGCACATCCAAAAGCCGTGCCAGTGTCTTTACCAGATACGTCTTTCCCGATCCGGTCGGTCCGATCATGAGCATATTGGACTTTTCGATTTCCACGCCGTCATTGGTGTCTTCCATCACACGTTTATAGTGATTGTAAACGGCAACGGACATCACTTTTTTGGCATGTTCCTGTCCGACAACATACTCATCCAGACGCGCCTTGATTTTGTGCGGTGCCGGAATGGAATGAATATCCAGTTCCGGTTTCGGCTGCTCATCCTTTGGTTTCTTTTTCTTTACCTTCTGTTTGTTCGGAACCGCATTCTGTAGATCCGCCAGATTGATCATACTGATATTCGGCATTTTTCCCATGTTCATATTCATGAAATCGCCCATGTTAAAGGTGCCGTTGTTCATGGTATCAAATGTTTTCTGCATACAGTCCTGACAAATGCAGATATCATTCTGGATATGTATCATCTTTCCCGCAACACTCTCCGGTCTGCGGCAGATGTAACAGACATCTTCATATTCACTTGTATTGTTTGTATCGGATGTCGTGGTATTTTCTTTATTATTCTGGTCTTCCGCCATCGTATAAACTCCTTTTTTACATATAACATTGCCGCCGCAGTAAGCGACGGCAAAATTATTATACGATATTCAGCCTGTAAAGACAAGTTTTCCCCTGTTTTTTCATTTTTCTTTAAGATTTAAAGCAGTTCCTTTAAGATTTTATTTACGATTCCCGGATTTGCCTTGCCTTTGGTTGCTTTCATCGTCTGTCCGACCAAAAATCCGATTGCTTTCTCTTTTCCGTTGTGGTAATCCTCCACAGACTGCGGATTGTCTTTGACGATCTGTTCAATTGTTGCGCGAAGTGCATCCTCATCGTTATCACTCTTTAAGCCATGCTCTTCCACATAACACTCCGGATCAATGTCCTCATCAAAGACTTTTTCAAATACTTCCTTGGCAACGGAATTATTGATCGTTCCTGCCTCTGTCAATTCGATAATTTTTGCCAGATGCTCTGGTGAAAAACGGAGATCTTCGGCATCCATTTCCCGGTCCTTTAACAGACGCATCGTTTCTCCCATAAGCCAGTTGGAAACCTTCTTTGGTTTATTGCAAATCGCAGAAGTCGCCTCAAAGAGATCTGCCAGCTTTTTCTCCGATGTAAGAATCTGTGCATCATACTCCGGCAGACCAAACTCTGCAATATAACGGGCCAGTTTTTCATCATGAAGTTCCGGCTGATTGTCCCGGATCTGCTGCAGCCATTCGTCACTGACAACGATCGGTACCAGATCCGGCTCCGGGAAATAACGGTAATCCTGTGCATCCTCTTTAGAACGCATCGCATAGGAATATCCCTGATCATCATTCCAGCGGCGGGTCTCCTGTACAACCTTTTCCCCGGATTCAATCAGATCAATCTGGCGGGCTGTCTCGGCTTCAATGGCATGTGCGATTGCCTTAAACGAACCGATATTTTTCATCTCGGTACGGGTACCAAACTCTTTGGCGCCCTTTTCACGAACTGATAAATTGACATCCGCACGCATGGAACCCTCCTGCATCTTGCAGTCACTGGCACCCAGGTACTGGATCGTCATACGCAGTTTCTCCAGATATGCAATGACTTCCTCTGCGGAGCGCATATCCGGCTCGGATACGATCTCGATCAGCGGTACACCAGAACGGTTGTAATCCACCAGAGATACCCCTTCCCAATCATCGTGTACTAACTTTCCGGCATCCTCTTCCATATGGATTTCATGGATACCGATGGTCTTTTTCCCACCGGATTCCGTCTCGATCTCTACCCCTCCGTCATGGCAGATTGGCAGATAAAGCTGGGAAATCTGATAGTTCTGCGGGTTATCCGGATAGAAATAATTTTTCCGGTCAAATTTGCTGTACTGATTGATCTGACAGTTTGTTGCCAGACCAACTGCCATGGCATACTCTACCACCTTTTTGTTTAAGACCGGAAGCGATCCCGGCATACCGGTACATACCGGACAGGTGTGGGTATTTGGTGCACTTCCGAATGCAGTGGAGCAGGCACAGAAGATTTTTGTCTTGGTTGCTAATTCTACATGGACTTCCAGTCCAATGACGGTTTCATATTCTTTTGACATCTCTTCTCTCCTTTCTACGCTTCTGCTGCCGGACTGTGCTGATACGTTCTTGTCTGTTCAAAACTGTAGGCCGCACGGATGATGTTTTTCTCCTTGAAACAATCCCCGATCAGCTGCAGACCGATCGGAAGTCCTTTGCTGTCCACACCGCACGGCACGGAAATTCCCGGCAGACCTGCCAGATTGACCGAAACGGTATATACATCTCCAAGATACATCTTCAGCGGATCACTCAAAGATTCTCCCAGTTTCGGAGCGGTGGTCGGTGCCGCCGGTCCGAGAATCACATCATACTTTGCAAATGCCTTGTCAAATGCCTGCTTGATCAGGGCTTTGGTGCGCAGCGCTTTCAGATAATAAGCATCATAATATCCGGAACTTAACACGAAAGATCCAAGCATAATACGGCGCTTTACTTCCGGTCCAAATCCTTCGGAGCGGGACTTCTTGTACATATTGTGCAGTCCCTCGTACTCTTTTGTGCGGTATCCGTATTTTACTCCATCAAAACGTGCCAGATTGGAGCTTGCCTCAGCTGCCGCAATGACATAATAAGCCGGAATCGCATACTCTACGAGACTTAAATCAAATTCCTCTACGATTGCGCCTTTTTCTTCTAACGTCTTTGCCGCTGCAAGAATGGCTTCCTTTACTTCCGGGTCCAGTCCCTCGCCCAGATAGTCACGCGGAATACCAATCTTCATTCCCTTTACATCATCCACCAGTGCCGATGTAAAATCGGTTTCTTCTCGTTTTACCGATGTGGAATCCTTCTTATCATAAGAAGTAATTGTCTCCAGAATTGTGGCACAGTCGGTCACGTCCTTTGCAATCGGTCCGATCTGATCCAGAGAGGAACCGTATGCGATCAGTCCGTAACGGGAAACGGTACCATAAGTTGGTTTGATTCCGGTCACACCACAAAATGAACTTGGCTGACGGATAGATCCTCCGGTATCCGATCCGAGTGCATAGTAACATTCCTCTGCTGCCACTGCCGCACAGCTTCCACCGGAAGAACCGCCCGGTACATGTGCGGTATTCCATGGATTCTTTGTCTCCCCATAGGCAGAAGTCTCTGTGGTGCTTCCCATGGCAAATTCATCCATGTTCGTCTTTCCAAGAATGACTGCGCCCGCTTTTTCCAGATTGATCACTGCTTCCGCTGTATAAGTTGGAATAAAATTATATAAAATCTTAGAACTGCAGGTCGTTAACATTCCCTTTGTACACATATTATCTTTGATGGCAACCGGAACACCTGCCAGAGGCCCGGTCAGTGTCCCGTCATCAATCATTTTCTGTACTTCTTTTGCGCGGATCATCGCAGACTCTTCATCTACGGTGACAAAGCTGTTGATATCCTTTTCTTTTGCACGAATCGCGTCAAGAGCAGCTCTTGTTGCTTCCTCAACGGTCACTTCATGCGCTTTTATTTTCTTTCCCAGCTCTACCGCTGTGAGCGATAATAAATTCATAGCTGCCCCTCCTTACTCTACCGTCTTTGGAACTACAAATGCGCGGTCGCGACGCTCCGGTGCGTTCGCAAGTGTATCCTCTCCACCATCGCCGTTTTCCACAACATCTTCCCGAAACACATTCTGTACCGGAAATACGTGGGACATCGGTTCCACATTGGAGGTATCCAGTTTGTTTAATTTATCAATATAATCCAGCATGCTCTCCATGTCTTTTTTCGCAGCTTCTTTTTCCGCGTCAGACAATTCCAGCTTTGCAAGGATTCCAACATATTCCATTGTCTCGTCTGAGATTACGTTTGCCATATTTTGTTCCCTTCTCTTTAATCTCTAACCTTAATATGCACTTCACGCAGCTGCTGCTCGGTGACTTCGTTTGGTGCACCGCACATCAGATCCTGTGCGTTTCCGTTCATCGGGAATGCGATGACTTCACGGATATTTTCTTCGTTGCGTAAAAGCATGATCATACGGTCAACTCCAGGAGCCATACCTGCGTGTGGCGGTGCTCCGTACTGGAATGCGGTGTATAATGCGCCGAACTTGTTCTTTAACACTTCTTTGTCGTAACCTGCAATCTCAAATGCTTTTTCCATGATCTGCATATCGTGGTTACGCACAGCTCCGGAAGATAATTCCACACCGTTGCAGACGATATCGTACTGGTAAGCCAGGATATCCAGCGGGTCCATGGTATTAAGTGCTTCTAAGCCGCCCTGTGGCATGGAGAATGGATTATGGGTAAATCCGATCTTCTTTGTCTCCGGATCTTTCTCAAACATCGGGAAATCGTTGACATAACAGAAACGGTATGCATTCTTCTCGATCAGATCCAGCTTCTCACCGAGTTCGTTTCTGATCATTCCGGCGTAATATGCAGCGCGTTCTTCCTTATCTGCCATAAAGAAAATTGTATCGCCAACTTCAAGTCCTGCCAGTGTGCGGAACTCTTCCTTGCAGTCATCCGGAATAAATTTATCAATTGGTCCCTTGTAAGAACCATCTTCCAATACTTCCAGATATCCTAAACCACCCATGCCAAGTCCGGTTGCAAATTTAAGGAGTTTCTCGTGGAAACCTTTGGACATATCGGCGTGTACGCGGATTGCCCGAACCGTTTTTCCGATGAACGGCTTGAACGTACATTTCTGGAAAAAGTCGGTCACATCGATAATACGAAGCGGGTTACGCAGATCCGGCTTATCGGAACCAAACTCCAGCATTGCCTGCTTATAACTGATAATCGGATATGGAGCCTTGGTCACAACGCTTCCTTCCGGTGCGAACTTTTCAAATACAGACGAAAGAACTTCTTCACCAACTGCAAATACATCTTCCTGTGTGGCAAAACTCATCTCAAAATCCAGCTGATAGAACTCTCCCGGTGAACGGTCGGCTCTGGCATCCTCATCACGGAAACAAGGTGCGATCTGGAAATATTTATCAAATCCGGATACCATCAGAAGCTGCTTGTACTGCTGTGGTGCCTGTGGCAGTGCATAAAATTTTCCCTTGAATTTTCTGGATGGTACGATATAATCTCTTGCACCCTCCGGCGAAGATGCGCACAGGATCGGTGTCTGTAACTCCAGAAATCCCATACTTGTCATTTTCTCACGCAGATAAGAGATCACTTTAGAACGGAAAATGATATTGTCTTTTACTTTCTGGTTTCTCAGATCCAGATACCGATATTTCAGACGTACATCTTCGTGTACCACACTCTTGCTGGTCATTACTTCAAACGGAAGCTGGGAATATACTTCTCCGAGTACCGTCACTTCCTTTGCATCCAGCTCGATGGTTCCGGTCGGGATCTTTGGATTGTAGGTTTCCTCATCTCTCTTTTCGATCAGACCTTCCACGGTAATAGCCTGCTCTTTACGGATTCCTTCTAACAGCTTTCCATCGCGGATAACGATCTGCATCACTGCATACATATCTCTTAAATCAATAAAAGATACTCCGCCATGGTCACGGATATTTTCTACCCAGCCAGCGACACGGATCGTCTTTCCGATGTCCTGCTCGCTTACCTGATTCAGTGTGACATCTCTGTAAATGTTACTCATCTTTTCTACTCCTTTTTCTGGTCCGGGGCTCCTCTTATGAAAAAAGAAAAGCCCCGGAATACTATAATTGTATTCCGGGGCGAATAATTCAGATTATCCGCGGTACCACCCGCATTGAAAAATGAGACATTCTCATCTTCCCTCTCTTACGCGTAACGTGCGCTCACGTACGAACCTACTTCCACATTCCGGTTTTTCAAAACCATCCTGCCCGTGTTCAATCCGTCTGCTCCGGCAGTGTTCCCATAATCATCTCTTTCAAACAGCGCTCTCAGTCGGTGACGCTGTATTCCTGTCGATGTCTGATGATCAGAGTCTCCATCTATGCATTTTCTGTCGTACATCCCTGATGTACGTTCCTTTTGTAATCTGTTTTATCACACAATTCCAGTGATTGCAAGAAAAAATTTAAAAATACTCCTTTAGTGCTACAAGCGATTCCACTTTTTTGTATATAAATTTCTCCAGTTCGGCATCCGGCTGTGTCAGATCCGGCACCATAAACACCTTACATCCTGCACTGTATGCACTGTGAATTCCATTTGGAGAATCTTCCACCGCATAGCATTCCTGTGGCTGCACATGAAGCTGGCTGCAGGCGTACAGATAAACATCCGGCGCCGGTTTGCCATGGGCGACCTGCCGGGCAGAAACAATGTGGTCGAGATAGTCATACAATCCCACTCTCTTCAGCAGACTGCTGCTGCGCTCCACACCTCCTGCGGTGGCAATCGCTGTACGCACACCTTTTTTGCGCAAATATTTTAACAGTTCCTCTGCTCCCGGTTTTGCCTCAATCGGTCCCTCATCAAGCACCTGATCCGTCAGTTTTCTGCGATATGTATGCACTTTGTCATAGTCAAAATCTTCTCCATACAGCTTTTTAAAATGTTCCGGTGCATAAGGCATCCCAAGGGAACGCACACTGTATGCCTCCTCATCGGTCATATGATATCCGAAATGCGCCATAGCCTCTTTCCATTTCGCGAAATAGTATTTTTCTGTATCCAAAAGGGTCCCGTCCAGATCAAAAATAACGGTCTGTATCATGTCTTTTTCCTCCTGTGTTTCTGTTCAAAGGCTACCCGGCAAACAAAAGCTTTCCCGACTCTATACCTCAAGGAACCGGTTCCACTCCTGCGTATCGCCGCTTCCGGTTACTTTCAGCGCGTAGGTACGGTCGTTGGTTCCGTCAATGATAAACGTATAAACACCGCTCTGTAACGTCAGTTCATATATGGTTCCCTCCAAAAGAACCTGTGCCACCTCATCATACTTTGCTTTTTCCACTTCCTCGTCCGGATACGTGTGCTTTAAATTTCCATCAGCATCGTATTCGTTGTATCCTTCCTCAACAAGCGAAATGATTTCTGCATCTGAAATCTTAAATAAAAGTTCATTGGTACGCATCATCCGGATGTCGCGGTTGCAGGAATTTTCCGGACAGATTTTTACATTGTCCAGTACCAGATGAAACATGCGCTCTGTCAGCTGGATGTCCCCAACCACAGCCTCGCCAAATTCAAAATGATTTACCTCGTTAATTGTGCTGTATTTGTATTCCATGTTGTTCTCCTGTGTTTTTATGATTCATTATCTGCAATGAATCCTGTTATTTTTCTTCCCTTTTTATCTCCACATTTCCTTCTGTGTGAGAATTTTTTTCGCACATAATTTCTCCTTGCAGTTTCTGTGCCACTTTTTCATATGCGGGCACTGGAACCTGATATCTGTGCGCCATGCGCACCACTTCGTATACCAGACCATCCACTTCCGACGGTCTGTGTGCCATCACATCCCTTTGCATTGACGTGGTTGCCTCCGGCGGAAGATTAGATAAAATCTGCAGATTTACGGAAACCATATCCTTTTCAAACGGAAATCCCATGGCCGTCGCCAGTGCGACGATTTCCCTTATCATCGTGCAAAACAGTTCTCTTGCTTTCCCCTCTTTCTGGAAATCTCCTGCCGTGGCATTTAAGTAAAGGCCCGCCGCTCCGATCGGTGACACATAGGAAAATTTCTCCAGCGCATCCCGCTGGATCTGTTCTGATAATATCCCATCGATTGCACTGTCACGGAAATCTTTCTGAATCTGCTCTAACAGCTGGCATTTTTCTTCTTTTTGGCGCACGCCGAAGAAAATGCGCAGAATCTTTCCGTGCTGCAAAATAACTCCCGGCTCCTTAATATTGGCTGACACGTAAATACATCCGTCCGTCACAAGCATTCCCGGCAGTTTTTCCTGCATTTTAGCTCCGGTTCCATAAATATTTAAAATTGGAATCACAATCGTCTGCGGTTTTGCAATTCTACAGATAAATTCGTAAATTCCATCCAGCGAATATCCTTTTACGCAGACTAAGATCACATCCGGCCGGTCTTTGTAATGCTGCATGTCAGATGCCTTTACCGGTATGGTCTTTGTGTTCTCATCCCACATGGTCTGAAGCGTCAGTCCCTTTTGCTGTATACTCTCCAAATGCGCATCTCTGGCGATCAACGTCACATCTTTTCCTGCCTGCGCCATGTGAAAACCGACAACTCCGCCTGTCCCACCAGCTCCAATGATCAGATATTTCACCCAATGTCACTCCTTACTTACCGGGGAATTTCGATTTCTCTTGAAATGTCCCCTTTCTGCTGTAAATAATACAGGAATCCTTTGCATCCTGCAACCACATCTTCATAGGTTTCATCAAAATTGCCGGTGTACCATGGATCTGCCACATCCCGCGCCCCGGTAAATTTCTGCGTGTCTTCATAGCCCGCAAATGAAAGCATCTTGTATATTTTATCCTGGCTGTCCGTGCCTCCCGCGATTCTTGTCATGTTCCGGATATTTGCGGAATCCATGCCGATCAGATAATCAAAATACAGATAGTCATCCCTTGTCATCTGGCGCGCCCGGTGCGGAACAAGCGGAATGTTTTCTTCGTATAATTTATTTTTTGTGCCGTAGTGCGGCGGGTTGCCGATCTCCTCACGGCTGGTCGCAGCGGAGTCGATCTCGAACTGGTTGTCGAGGTGCAGCTGGTGGACCAGGTGGGTGAGGACGCTTTCGGCCATGGTGCTGCGGCAGATGTTGCCGTGGCAAATGAAACATACTCTAATCATTATTTTATTTCTCCTTGTTTTGCCCCGGAATGCCCTGTTTTGCAAGATTTTCTGGAATTCGTGTAGTTTGCTCTGAAATTACAGATTGTGGCAAATCAGAGCAAGATTGAGCAAGTTGGTACTGCCTGTCAGTAGTAACACCTCAAAGTCTTACTACTTAGAATGCTACACTAAATTTTACAAAAAAAAAGAACCCGACGCATCAGGTTCTCCCAGGTGTAATCCGAAGACATCCACCGCAATTCTTATATATAATATACTACTTCTGCATAAAATATGCAAGAATTTTATGATTTGCTAATGAATTTTTGTAAGGCATTCATATTAGGTCTATGCTGTGTACCAACCACCTGATTATAAATGTTAATTGGCAATTCATTTCTCAAATACTCTGTCTGCTGTTGATACGAAGCAACAAACTGCTTACAAGCAGTTTTAGTTTCGCCCATCTTTCTAAGGAAATATGTAATCATAATAATATACGCATCCATATATTTGAAATCAATATTAGAAATCCCTACTTCAGTTTCAAGCAGAGTAACAAGACGCTGATCAATCTTACCAGTTTTAAATCTAGTATCGAAAATCACATTGTTATGAGCAATTGCATTTCGCAAATCTTTAACTGTAAATATAAAGAACTTTGTGTTCATGCCATCTGAATCTAAATTAGTTGGGAGCTTCATTATATTTGAAACATAAAGCTTAACATTTGTACAGGCACAATCATATAAAGTTCCAAACTCACCAAGCGCTAAAGTTTCAAATATTGCCCAAACAGGTATTGTAATATCATTATTAAAGAAATGTGCTACCACACTTCTCTTATTATAGTCACGAACAAGAGCAGCATTTATTTTTCCTTTTAGATTCATTCTCTTCGTGTACTCTGTTTTATATGCACGGCTCCCCGGAGTATAATTTCTATATGCTGTTAATGATTTATTGTAAATAACATCAAAATTCTCAGATTTGCTATCTGCCAATAAAGCCTCAATAACATAACTCTTCAATGCATTTTCTATAAACATTACCTTAGGATAAAGAACTGTTTTAAGTCGCATATCATATTTATTCAGTGCTATAATTTCATCCAAAGAGCTAAAATTAACACGGTTAGTATCCTCTCGAATAAATCTATATCCCTTAAATCCATGATAATAGCCCATATTTCTAAGTGCTTGTGTCTGTGAGCTTTTAACATTGATATGGTGTGTATTACGTAAATATTTCATCAACTGGTAAATTGATAACATGTATAACTTTCTTTCATCATTTATAAGGTTTATTATAGCACCAAACACTTACTTTTTCCACAGAAAAAACGCCCCAGCCTAAGCCGGAGCGTCATCTCTTTTCCATATTAAACTACCTTAAACATCTTCTGCGACATCGTTTTCTCTTTCTTCTGCTCAACCTCCGCCTGTGCCTTCCTAAACTCTTCCATCCGTTTCAATTCTTCCTCAGCATCATCGAATCCGATATGCGTGTACACATTCATTGTGACCGATATATCCGAATGCCCCATGAGGTACTGCAGCGTCTTGGGATTCATTCCCGATTTTGCCATATTCGAACAATACGTGTGTCGGCATACATGAGGTGTGATGTTTGGCATCTGCACCCGGTAGATGTCATTGTATCTGCCGACCATATGATTGAATCGGTGCTGCCAATGCATTGCCACAAGTGGCATTCCATTATCATCGTAAAACAGAAATCCGCTATATCCGTCTATGGACTTCTCCACTTTCGGTGCATTTCTATCCTCAATAATCGCCTGAAACATCTGTGCCACATCCTCTGTGATTGGCAATACTCTTGTTCCGGCATCCGTCTTTGTGGTTTCTATGATATATCGCATATCCGATGTTCTCTGCAACTGATGGTCGATGTTCACAGTTCTATTCTCAAGATCAATGTCCTTCAGCGTCAAGCCACAAAATTCTGATATTCTCATTCCCGTATGAAAGAGTATGTACACCACTTCATAGTATTTACAGCACACCACATCGTCATGCACAAACTTCAGGAACTTTCTCATCTGGTCTTTTGTAATTGCCTCTCTTGTGACTGCGTCATTTACTAATACTCCGGCAAGCTGAAATCCAAATGGATTCTTTACCAGAATGTCATCATCCACCGCCATCTGAAAATCTGGTCGCAACACTCCCCGAATGGTATGAATGGAACTGTAGCTTTTCCCATCCTCTTGCTGCAATTTGATAAGGAACAGCTTTGCATCGGATGTTTTCACACTTCATATTGTCTTTTTGCCAAATGCTTCCTTCGCAAGCAATCTCTGCACTGTAACATATCCCTGTTTCGTGCTTTGCCTTACTCCGGTCTTTGTTTTCAAATATCGGTCTACAAGTTCACAGACTGTCATCTGTCCGTCCACGATATTTACAAGTAAATCCAAATCTGTGTTTACCTGTTTTTCCAACTCACGAAGGGAAAGGCATGGCTTTTTGCCCTTTGGAAGTTTGTCCGTATCCTCATCTGCATTCAATGCATCCTGACTTACTCAGCTTTCTGATTATATCATTTTATACAGTTGATCAACTTCTGCTTCGTATACTGATTCAGTGTGAGTATCAAACAGCACCCATTCCACCAAATCAAAGCTGTCTGGAGTACCCTGCAAGAATCTGTTTACTGTATGTACTGCAATCTTTGCTGCCAACTCAACCGGAAAACTATATACTCCAGTTGATATGGAAGGAAATGCAATAGACCTGATTCCATTATCCATTGCCAGCTTCATGGAATTAAAATAGCAGTTAGCAAGAAGTTCCTCTTCTCTATTCCTTCCACCATTCCATATAGGTCCTACAGTATGTATCACATAATCACATGGCAGATTATAGGCTTTTGTTATCTTTGCTTCTCCAGTCTCACATCCGTGAAGTGTCCTGCACTCCGCCAGAAGCTCCGGTCCTGCTGCTCTGTGAATCGCACCATCTACACCGCCCCCGCCAAGAAGAGAGTTGTTTGCTGCATTCACAATTGCCTGCACATCTGTTACTTTTGTTATATCTCCCATTAAAGTCTTAATTAAGTACATTTAGTTCCATCCTTTCCAGATATCCGGCTGATAACCAAGTGTTGATTGCTTTCCGTTTCTTACTACTGGTGTTTTAATTACTTGTGGATTCTCAAGTACCTTTTCGAGCTTATCTTCATCTGCGATATACTTAATAAGAGCAAGTAAATCCTTGTCCTTACCGTCCCAGTTAACCATATTTTCTAGTCCACCATTTGCCTGAGCTACCGAATTAAATTCTCCTTTGCTCATACCTTTTTCTTTCATATCAATGAACTGATACTTTATGCCCCGCTCCTTGAAAAAACGCTCCGCCTTCTTAGTATCATTGCATTTCTTTGTTCCAAATATCTGTATATTCATATCAGTATTCCTTTTCTATCTCAACATCTATTCCATACATTTTCTTGAATGCATCAAGGTCTGCCTGCTGCACCTGACTTAGTCCCTTGCCGGGCTGCATTTTATGCCACTTTCGGATGCACTCCCTGCAGCATGTTGCTGTTGCGTGCTGGGCAATAAATACTGGATGTCCACGCATTGGTGTCTGTTTGCCATCATTTACTATATATGCCGGAGCTTCTCTCTTTGCAATAAAATCCTTTGCATGTTGTCTTATTGTATCAAGACCTTTTTCATTTATGTAATCAATATCTTTCTGCTTCAGATGGAAACTGCTTCGAAACTTGGAATTATCCAGTCGTTCAAACAACTGCCTATACCATTCATCCTTCGTCATATCATCACCACAAATCGTATGGTTTCATGGTTTCTGAATTTCGATATTCATGTTTCTCATAATATCCTATCAGCTTACCCTCATCTCTGAGTGCCACCATGTAAACATCTTTATTCTGTTTCTCATTATGAAAAGTATAAACGATATTATGGCTTTCATCTGCTGCAAACCAGTCCACTACCTGCTGTATTCTATCTCTTAATTTCGAATTATGGCCGTCTAACAGGCTTCTTCCGATAAGTTTGTCGCCGCCTCGCTTCGCATAGCTGGTAACAGCTGCCGGATTCATGTAGATAATCTCATGTTTGAGATTGCATATAACAACGGATGCCCTGTCCTGATCAACAATGCTCTTATAAAAGCTGACATATGATTTAAACTCAATCAACTTTTCATTATCAAGCCTCTTCTGAAGTTGTGGTTTCTTTCTCCGATAATAATCGTATATCTCTCCACCTGGTATCCAGATTTGTGCCTCATTTATCTTATCAAGTACAGCTCTAACAATCTGTTCATCAGCTAATGAATCAGGTGCTTTTTCATGTTCTGTTACATATTTTTTGTATTCTTCATACGCCCAGCCTGTAATCTTATCCTTCTGTTTCATCTTGAGATTACTAAACTTCTTGTTCATCTGTAAAAGCTGACCATCTATCTTTTTATGAATTTTTGTCTTCTTACTTTTCGCCATTTTATGTCATCCTTAAAACTTCACTACTTGTCGAACAAATCAAAATCAAACCGAAACGGCCATGAGGAAGCGTGTGCCGGTGCATCCCAGACGATAACATTATACCTGTTCTCGAAATACTGAATCTGCTTATCAAACAATCTATGGTCTGCCGTCAATCCCGGTAGAAAAACAAGGGTAATTTCATCCGAGTGTGAAACGTTTGTCCAATAGTGGATTGTTCCGCAAGGAGTCTGATATGTTTTTTCTTCCATTGATTTTCTCTCCAAAACTTCCGATTTTCTCTCCAAAACTTCCGATTTTCTCAATTCTCCAAACTTGAAGTTAACTAATGGATGCCATTTTATCAGTCGGCCATGATCTCCTGAGAGCCACATAGGAGATTAAAAAGTTTGCAAGCCAACCAGCTGGTACCGCAAGCCAGACAAAGGCAATGCCGAAACGTGGTGCACAGATTAGGGCAACGGACAGACGAATCGCAAGATTCACTATGTTTGCAACGAGGAACGGACGCATAATTCCGAGACCGCGAAGGACTCCATCGGTTGCCATCTTGATACCCATGAAGATGAAAAAGTAACCAATCCACCTCATATAATCACCAGACACCTGATAGGCAAACGCCGTTCCGTCTTTTCCTAAGAACAGCGAGGAGATCTGCGTGTGTAGCGTTTCAATGACGAGAAAGGCAAGAACGGCAAAGCACACGTCCAGCACCAGCGCCGCATGGTAGCCTTTTTTGATGCGTTGGGGTTTGCCTGCGCCAAGGTTTTGGGAAACATACGGCGAAACCGCATTGCCGATGGACACAAAGATCAATGAAAAAACATTTTCCACCCTCATCGTTGCTGTATACCCGGCGAGTGCCTGTGTACCGAAAGGATTTACCACTGCCTGCACAATCATCATACCGATGGACACTGTGGACTGCTGTAAAACCGACGGCACCGCAATGCGAAGCATGGAATACAGCTCCTGCCGTTCAAACCTGTTAAAGGGGCTTTTATATTGCTGCATCCGTGCAAAGAAAATCAAAAACGAAAACACTGCGGAAATTCCCTGTGCAATCAGGGTTGCAATAGCCGCACCGAACACACCGAGACCTAGCCCGGCTACCATCCAAAGATCCATTAAAATATTCAGGATGGACGAAAAAATCAGCAGTCCTAGCGGAATTTTGGATTCGCCGATTGAGGTGAACATGGTAGAAAGAATGTTATACATAAACAGAAACGGAAAGCCCACAAAATAGACCCGCAGATACAGTACTGCATCATCCAGTATGTCGGCAGGGGTTTGCAGTCCACTCATCATCGAGTTGGCGAAGAAAAAGCCAAAAACACCAAGGACTATACTTAGAAGCAAAAAGCTAATTAAGGAGGTTGACACGATTGTTTTCATTTTGCCATACTCCCTGGCTCCGAAATAACGGCTCACAAGCACACCGGCTCCGAC
Organism: Roseburia faecis; assembly: GCF_001406815.1. Lineage (GTDB taxonomy): Bacteria > Bacillota > Clostridia > Lachnospirales > Lachnospiraceae > Roseburia > Roseburia faecis. Next base: position 30,196 of record NZ_CVRR01000016.1, read on the forward strand.
ACCGGCTCCCAGTGCCACACAAATGAACACATTGGTCAATGCTGCACATGCACCGACAGCTGCAAGTGCGGAAGAACCAACAAACTGGCCGACAATAATAGAGTCGGCCATATTGTATATTTGCTGAAAAAAACTTCCAAGAATCATTGGCATTGCAAAAACCGTCAACGCTTTGAGGGGCGTATCGGTTATCAAATACTCATCTTTCGACATTATCATATTCCTCCATGGTATCTTGTATCGTGGTATCCCATTCACTTACCTTCTCGAATTCCGATTTGTAAAACACATTCTTTTTTACATAGGCACAGTATACCACATTTCCTGTTCCTATGTGATAACATTTACTGCTTCTTCCGATATGAACTCATCTTCTCCACAGTAACCTCCGGATAGAAGTGAGTAAGAATCGTTGCTTTCTGCTCTGCCTCATCCTGCATGGAGAATCTTCTGCTTAATTCCTTATGTAAGTGAAAAGAAGTCCCCGAAGGAACTTCTTTCGCCACAAATCATATTCTTTTTTATCGAGGGAAGTCCGGTTGATGATCCTACTGTTTTACAAAATAGGAGTACAATGGGGGGACAAATCCCATCCACATTCCCTAAAAGCCTTGATTTTAAGCCTTTTCAGCCAAAAGTACGGTTTCTGGGCAAATTATAGCATATTGTTGCAAGTCTATTCTTACAATTCCATCAGAAAATGTTCATGCAGCGCACGTTTCACCTGATCGAAATTACCTCGCTCCGGACATTGGATGGAAACAACCAATCCCTTCTCTGGGAGAATCGTTGTAATCTGTCCAAATGCGCCATCAGCACGATAGGATCCTGGATATGGACTGATCCAGAACTGATAGCCATATCCTACATGCCAGAGATCTGCAGATGGCTCGAAGGTAAATTTCGGGGTGGACACCTCCTTCACCCAGTCCCTGCTGACAATCTGCTCGCCCTTCCAGTTACCCTCAGCCAGATAGAGCTGTCCTAGTTTCATCATCTCGGTACAAGTCAGATACATACCTCCGCCGCCATTCGGATGTCCCTGTGGATCATGCTCCCAGAGCGGCCATCCCATATCAAGGGGCTGGAATAGCTTCTCATACAGATACTCTCCCATCCGCTTGCCAACGGCCCGTTCTACCATATGAGCAGCCAGAATACTGTCGGCAGAGGAATAGCAGAATGCACTGCCTGGCTCCACAGGAACCGGCTGTGCCATCATATATTTCTCATAATCCGGTGCGCCGACACCCGGACGTCTGTCCGCATTCATCAGAAGTGCCTTACCAAAGCCACTGGACATGCAGAGCAGATGTTTCAACTGAATCTTCTCCAGATTTGGATCCGGATTTGAAGGAAGTTTATCTTTAAACACTTCCGCCACATGATCTTCCAGGCTTAGTTTTCCCTCTTCCATTGCGAGTCCAACTGCTGTTACCGTAAAACTCTTGGTATGTGAATAAATATTTCTCGGTGCATTTGCTGCGTAGTGCATCTCACAGAGTACCTTGTTCTCATCTCCGACACTGATAGCTTCCAGCGGCAGATTGTGGCTGCTGGCATAACGATGAAATTCCAAAAACTTCTCTTCCAGTAACATAATACCTCTATCCTTTCCGGCAAATCTCTGATGTCAGTCCGATATAACCGATGCGACGTGTCGCAAGGTTAAAACCAATCTATCTGACATCTCCAATCTGGTTCTATTATCTCATACACATCTCTGCATCTGTCGGCAGTGGCATCAGCGGTGCGGACGGCAGGGTCTGATACCAATAAGCAACACTGGTGTAATCATCGTAACGCGGTCCGGTCCAGCCCATGTTGTCGAGTGTCATACGAAACTTATTCTCAAAACGGATCGGGTCTGCAATATGGAAATGATACAGCAGGAATCTCTGCTGTCCGTTATAGAATTCCCGGTTGTCTCCATAGATTGCATACATGCCGGTATATAAGCCGCTGAAGGTCTGATAGCTCTTGATGATGATGTCATTTCCAAATCCATAGGAACCGCCGAAGTAGTCTTCAGTTCCGGTATAGTGGATAGACGGATACGGATCATCGTCCAGATACATGCGGGCTTCGCCTTCTACCCAACAGGTATTGTTGCCATTCATACCAGTTGCCAGAGTCACACCAACAAATTGTCCCCTGCCTTCGATTCCGTCAACGATTGTGTAGGTACGACCCTTCTGAACCGGGTGCTCTTGGCGATAGGTGGCATGGAAATAACCAGCCTCCGCCGGAATCTCCTGATAAGCTCCGGTGATAATATAATAGAGATTTTCATCCTTGTCACCACGGTTTTCCATCGTGATCCGAGCTCTCTTATGGAACGGCATCTCAAAATAGCTGTTATAGCCGCGACCAGGAGCTACCAGCATCATGGCAGAATTCAACACCGGATATTTGCCATCCCGGTCCACGAAATTTTCATCATAGGCACATCCGAAGAATGCAGAGAGCGGAGCTTCCACAGACGGATATTCCTGATCATCCCAATACATACGGATGATAAAATGGTGCCCGACATATCCGGTAAACCACATATGCTGGATCACACCCGGTCCTGCAGCATCTACCAGAGTTACGGTTTCCCCTGCAGGAATCGTCACGGTCGGACGAAGCTTGGTGCAGTCACCGCCCTGGGAACCACCTGCGCGTACACCGGTTGGATTCTCTGCGGAAAATGCAAACGTTTTGGAGTTCTGGATCATACAATAGTTGTTCATATTCTTCTCCTCTCTGATCAAACCTGGATCATCTGAAATTATTGCTTACTACGCTATCGCTTTTCTCTATTCACTATAACATTTATCTCCCATAAAGTGTCGGAATTACAGAATCATTCCGTCTGCGCCTTCTCATTTTCTTCCCGGATAATCTCCTTTCTGGCGTTCTGTACACGCGCATTGCCAGTAACCACAGCCTTGTCCTCAACCTTCACATTCTTACGAAATAAATCTTATATGGCAGCCTCTTTTTATACAGACGCACAAAAAACAATTTTATTTTCCTATCAGCACCTTTTAATGGGGTCAGACCCCTTTTATTTATGTTTTTTCCAAGCCAAATAAATTCTTTGACATATTAGTTATATAGTGTTAGTATAATTATAGAAAGGGTGCTACCGATAGACGGTTAGCCCAAGTAAATTAGTTTAACAAAAATGCCGCTTAGTTTACCAGACGTGGGCGGCTATTTTTGTGTCTTGTTATTATCCTTACCAAAGGAATATCCGATTCCAAAGCAGGTTAAGCTTACTACTGCAATAAAGTCAACAATACTCATATGGCTTAGCCCTCCTTTCCTTGGATTCCCTTACGGGTTTCTATGTAATCAGAGGGTCACAGTCCCTCTGCCGAAGGACTAACCGCCTACCGTTATGGTAGCACCCATGAGCAATTGTATCAGACAGAATTCAATTTATCAATTCCTAAAATATTTTTACCACCCTTTAATCTATCTGTTCGTTACTGTTCAGACGCAAGCTTGACACCACGTTGTCAAGCTATGCGCCATAGTATTAATCGTTGCTGGTAACACCGTTAGGTGTGAACAGTAACTTATCTAGTTCTTATCAGCCGCCAGTATCTGATCGATCGTCTTCATCAGCTGCTTATATGACTCGTCATTATCAATACCGCCCATGATCGGCTCTCCGATAATATTTCCGTTACGGTCAAGCACGATTGTAGTCGGGAAGGCCATAATGCTTGTTGCATATTTTCCGGCTTCACTGTTGGAATCAAGGGAAAGATTCGTATATTTTGCACCCTGCTTCTCTAAAATACTCTTAGCTTCAGCAATTCCATCCTCATTTCCGTCAAGAGAATCTGTATTGATACCAATTACCTGTCCGCCTTTTTCCTTCAGCTCCTCATTTAATTTATTCAGTTCCGGAAGCTCCTGTACGCATGGAGAACATCCATTAAACCAAAAATTCAAAACCGTGACCGCATTCTTTGAAATGATGCTGCTGTCCACGTCATTTCCATCCAGATCCTTTGCCTTAAACTCCGGAAATACGCTTGCTCCCTCTTTGCCGGAATCCTTATTTGATGCATTCGCACTCTGCTTCTCAAGAAGTGGCTGAAGCTCATCCTCAAGCTTTTTGATTTCTTCAACATCTTCCTTCAAAGACTTGAGTTCATCATCGGTAAACTTATCCTTAATTTTGTCTAAAGAGTTTGCCAGAAAATCTCCGTAATTCGTAGCTGTCGCATCCTTGACAGTTGATTTGTCAATGCTGTTAAATACCTTCTCCCATAAAGCCTTATGGTTTTCAAGAATACTGTTCTCTTTCTGTGTCAATTCATTAATCTTTGCATCCAGATCTTCTGCTTCCTGCGTTGACATCTGCGACTCTGTTGCTGTATTTTCCTTGTTAGCAGAATTTCCGCACGCACTTACTCCGAGTACCATCGCTGCAATAAGCAGCATCACTGTTAATTTCTTCATTTTATTCTCCTTTATTCTCTTTCAAATTTGTTTTATCTGTTCCGAATCCATATTGATAGTGAATTGCTTCCGTCGGGCATTCCTTTATACACATGCCACAGCGGATACATTCCGTATGGTTCGGATGCTTTGTGACATCCACGTCCATCTTGCAGGCTCTCTCACATTTGCCGCAGGATACACATTTATCCTCATCCACCTTCATCTGCAGAAAAGATACCTTATTGCAAAGCGCATAGATTGCGCCCAGCGGACATATCCATTTACAGAATGGGCGGTAAAACATAAGGCTTAGGATTACAAAAGTAATAAGTATACCGAATTTCCATGTAAACAGTTTGCCAAGGGCCGCTCTGATACTTGCATTGGCAATCGAAAGCGGAATCGCTCCCTCCAGCACTCCCTGCGGGCAAAGATATTTACAGAAAAACGGATTTCCCATTCCCAGTGAATTTGTCACCAGAAGGGGTAGTAAAATAACAAAAATCAACAACACGCCATATTTTATATAACGAAGCGACTTAAGCTTTTTCGTTGAAAATTTCTTAAACGGTATCTTATGCAGCAACTCCTGAAACCATCCGAACGGACATAAAAATCCGCACACAAATCGTCCGAGCAAAACGCCGATCAATATAAAAAATCCCGTTATGTAATAAGAAAATTTAAACTTCGAAGAACCGATTACAGCCTGAAAAGCACCGATCGGACACGCCCCGGTTGCAGCCGGACAGGAATAACAATTCAGCCCCGGTACACAGACCGTCTTTGCATCCCCTCTGTAAATCTCTCCTTTAAAGAAGTTCGGCAGATGGATATTGGTAAGAATCGTTGCCACGGCCTGAATCCATCCCCGAAAGTGCGCCAGAAACTGTGATATTTTATGTTTTTTCTTATCCAATTCCAACACACTCCATACATAATTTGATTGCCTTTGAGAGTACCGTGGCTGCCTCCCCGCGCATCGCACCATATCCGATCATCAGGATCGCTGCTGCCAGAAGCGTGATCTGCGCTGCTGCTCTGTTTATCTGTTTCATATCCTTTCCCTTCCTAAGTTTTAACATTTTGTCGTTGTTTACGATGATAATAGATTAGCAAAGGAATATGAACACCCTGTGTTTGAAAAAGAAAGATATCTTTAAGATTTGCGTTCTAATTCTTAAGAAATTATTGAGAACTTCTCAAGCAGCCCCTTCTTATTACAAAGCAGTTTTCGTATTTTCCATGATAAACGGCTTTGCCTCTTCCTGTCCCCACGAGGTATCATACATTCCCATCAGGTAATTTTTCAACTGCTTTCGGTTATCAAACTTTAGCACCTGATAAGGCAGGGAAAAGGACAGCTTTTCCACAAAAAGCAGCTTCTTGTCTTTCGTTGGCACCAATACACCGGCATGACCGATGAAAAGTTCATTCTCATTTTCCCCGAAACTGGAATGAAATACAACCGTAATCAGAGATGCTTTCGTTCCGGAGATTTTTACCTCATTTTGCTTCCACGCTTTCTTCTGCTTTTTGATGTGTGTATCGACATCCGTTGTATAAGCCGTATTTAACGTAGAATACAAGGTCTCAAAAGCATGTTTCTGCTTCCTGGTAACTTTCTTTGCCGGCGCATGTTTAAGCGCATCCTGATCCATAAACAGATTCGACGCATTTACCTTTGCATCTGCCTTCACCGAGATCTTGTCTTTCATCAGATCAAATGCGGTAATGCGGCAATTGTATCCGATAAAATCCGGATATTTTTTATTCCACAATTCCATGATCTTGTTCTCATCATACTGCGGATTTTTTGTCGAAAGCTTCTTAAACCCTTTCTTGACAAGTCCGGTGTTTTTGATCGTTTTATTATAATCCTTTACATCGGAATGTGTGAATATCTCCTTTGCCTATCAGCCCTTTTAACAATAGAGCTGACACATTTTTCTTTGCCACATTGTAACATATCCGCTACGGAATATAACTTAAGTTTTCTTTAAGACGCCATCTGGTCGATTTGCATTACCTCGCATTTCCGACAATCAACGCAAAGTATCCCCACAGTCATCTTTATTTCTTGCAGTTTCGCATTGTTAAGATCAAAACCGCTGAGAATACACAGGAAATCTATTCCTGCCTGATTCTGTACAATTTCGGCATTTTTATCGCAAACGAAGCGGCAGAAGAAAACCGGAAAAAGAAACGGGATACTCCCTATGCGCAAATCATTGACAGCATCCTCATCTATGGAAATTTTTCCAGCGGTCTCCTTGATAAAAGCTTCCTTTAATAGGGTCAGACCCCAATGTGGTCAACTTAAGCCCCAAAGCCTTGATTTTTCAAGGCTATAGGGCTTTATTTTTTTTTAAAAAAT
>NZ_CVRR01000017.1 GCF_001406815.1 Roseburia faecis
AGTAAAATGCTGGCATCTATCATCTATAATTATGGCAAATTTTGTGATGATTTTAAATCCACCCTGAAACTAGGCGCTTACCTTTGATGAATTGGGATTTCTGTTTTTAGTCTTTTTTGTACCAATCGTTTGGTACAAGATTTTTGTCAATCGGCCACCAATTTTCGCAAATATATTCTCGGAAAGAAGCGTTGTTGAGGTCAGCGTGATCGACGATAATAACTTGTAATTTCCCCTCAAGTTCACTGGTTCGATCAACTATAAACCGATACATTTTATTGACTTCGTTCCAATCTATATTTTTTTCATCAAGCTCGGATGGAAAATAAACCTGCGAGGGTTGATCAAAAAACAGAAAGCTTGGAACCGGGCGATTTGTACCTATGAAGTAATACTGCAAAGCAAAATAAGCAATTAGATGAACGCCAACCCAGTTCGAACCACTGCCTAATTGCTTAAGTGGTACAGGTCTGTCCGGCTTGTCTACTACGACAGTTACCTTATTGAGGTCAAGCCGGTATGGACTATCACAGTGTTCAAGCTCCAGTTCTTTGGCCCATTTAGTCATATTTTCTTGTATACGAGAAAGCGCAGATTGCTTGCGATCCTCTACGGAATCTGCATCAAGAATTTCGTCAATTTCTTGGATTCTATCTTCAATGCTTTTAATAATTTGCTCTTGTTTATCAGACTCTGTATCATTTTCTACACTTTCAATCCACAAGCTGATTCTTCCAATTACTTTGCCTCGTCGAGCGTTTATGTCTCTTAGGTGTGTACGTTCGTCTTCTTGCTGGTATATTCCATCAATTTCAGATTGTAACCCTTTGATTTCTTCTAGTTTTTTTTCTCGTTCCTGCTCTAATTCAGAAATAAAAGAGCGGAGCTTTGGTTGTTCACGTGTTACATTTGATATTGATTTATCCAGATTGGCAATAGAGGCTTTTATCATTTCAACACTAGGGAGTGGATGTTCTAATGTCCCTGAGCATAATGGACACTTTCCGGGATTAAAGTCCAGTTGCTCAAAAAGCCCTATAGACTCAAGACGCACTTTTTGATGTTCTGCTTCACTTGAATATCCTGTGCTTTCTCCGATAAATCTTTTCGCATTGTCGATAGTAATTCCAATTTCATCGTAGTCACTTTGACACTCTTGAAATTTGCTCTGCAAAAAAGTCAAGCGGTCCATGCCATTACTAGGTTGTACTTGATTTGGAACCCAATTCATTGCTTTTTGCAGGGTTAAGTACATTTCCTGATAATCTTGATAATCTATCTGCATTGCTGGATCTATAAGTCCAACTCTGCGAGCTTCGCCTATAAGCGCGATTGCCCTCTCTGAGCCTCCTCCCATTAAATAACGATTTTCTTCGAGCTTTCGCTTTTCGATCTTCAATTTCCGTTTAAGAATGTTTCTTTCGTTTTCTAACGCAAGAGCTTCTTCGCTAACTGCACCTAAAAAATAAGGAATCGTGTCTTTGATTGCTTGGGTAATAAAATCTTCAGATTGGTGGTGAAACAAAAAGTTTTTTGCTGCAATTTCATCCTGTCCCTGAAAACAATAGTACAATGAATGCCGGATATTGGCGGCTAAGGGCAGTCTGCTCTGTCCTTCAGGCGGTGTATTAAGATTTTCTGATATACCAATTCTTCGAGTTAATGCTTCTTCAATTCCAGAGACATTGGTGTTTGGCGAGAAATTACACTGTTCCGGAACCTCTAAACTAGCACCTACTTCAATATAGCACGTTGTAGTTGTCTGTTGGCCCTTGTCAGGATTTTTTCGGGCAACAAACACTCGTTCTTTTTCAAACTGCAGGAGAAGGCCATACCACGCCACATTTTCGCGAACTACACCGTCAGCAATATTGCAAGAATTACCGCCTAGGCAATAATCAATAATATCTCCAACCGCAGATTTACCGGATTTTGATCTTCCCGTAATAATATTTACTTGTCCCAATTTGAAAGGCAAGTGTCGAACTTTCTGATTGTATCCGTAAAGCACTAATTCAAGTATCTGCATTATGGCCTCACCCCCAACACAATATATATTGTTTCTGTTTTCCCGGCTGAAGCAAACCATTTAGCTACGTGCTCAGCTTTTGTTAGGCATTCTTTTACTTCGGAATCTGCATACTTTGTTTTGCTCAGAGTGCGAGAAGTGGGAACAATTTCTAGTTCTCCGTTCGGTGTTAATACAATTTTACCAGTCTGAAGAAGAAACTCGATTGCTTCGTTTGAAATGGGAACCAATTCTCTTGTTCTTCGAGGAAAATCAATTAACAGTTGAGAATATTTTTGAACCCAGACCAATAACTGCGTACGACTACTAATGTTAATGCGCGTTTGTTTGTGCAGTACGAGTGGTAAAACTAAGTATATCAACGGAAATGGAAATGCCCTATTTAATATTTCATTATAAGTTTTGATAGTTGAATATAAAATTCTTCCGCAAAAAGCTGGATTAAGAAGGTATGCGACTTCATGTGTACGCATATCCCATTTGTTCACATAAATCGCCCCCCTTTATGTACAAAGCAGACCTTTCAGTCGCTCGAAAAAATCTACATGCCATCCTACTTTTAGTTTGTTGGCGAGCATATGATAGCTGCCTCTCATAACAAAAGCTTCTTCGCATTTGGGTCTAATACGAATATCTTTTTTTTCAATATCAGATAACAACTTACGCCCTGCTTTGGCTTTCTCTTCTTCAGTTAAAGATTTAATTTCAGCCAGATCATCTTGCATTTCACCAAAGGCATGGTCCCATTCATCAATTAAACGCTTCTCATATTTCTCAAGTTCGTTTACATATAACAGGTCATTTCTGACCCATGCAGCTCTTTGTTTAAAAGCGCGATAATAATCTCTTAATGCATTTTGCATACGATGACTTCCCAGACAAATCAGTTTCAGCTGTTCATAGAGGATTTTTTCACTTTCGCTCAAAGCATTTTCTTGTAGATCATCAACGTCAAAAAAGTCATCTATGGGCAGATTTTCATCAGAGTATTCCTGACTTACGGAAACAATAAACGAACGAACTTGATTTTTTGTGTAACAAAAATTGGATCCTCAGAACAAAGGGCCTCAATTGCCTTTTTATACCACCAGCCCTCTAATCGTTCGTATATAAGATTTTCATATTTAGGAATACAACTATAGCGAATCTGCTTTTTTACAATTTTTTCTACATCAAGAATATTACTTGCACCATCGACAATATAAATATGTTCAAATAATTTCTTAACAGTCAATTGATCTGCACTTAAAAATGCATCGTAGTATTTTTGGTGAGCAGTATTTTGGGATTGCTTGCAAACATCTTTCAGTTTTGTATATGCTATATTTGGATCTCGGTCATTTTGCCTCAAATACCCGGCGGCCGAATCTTTAGGTGCAATTGCGGTTGTAATAATCAAAAATTCAGTGCTATCTAGTAATTCTGGTTTTTGTGCCAGGGAATCTATCCATACTTTTAGTGTTCGCCATAAATCAGCACTGCTATCTGTGAGATTCCCCTTTTGCTTAATGTGATGCTTAAGCTGGATAAGCTGGACAGGTTGGCCGTCTTTATCGAATGCAACATCATCAAATTTCTCGATGCTAATTTGATAATCGGGATTGTCATTCTTCAGGAGCAATGCTAATGCATACCGTATTTGATACAGATAGCCTAGCATCTGTTCGGTAGCCTGATGGTTGGACATTTAATCAACCCCTTTCCTGTTTAATGACATATCTCCATAGCGTAAAGAGCACTTTGGAGAAAATGGTTTGTCTCTATTATGATTACTTTTTATTATACCATATATTTTTGGCAGCTTCTACCTTTTTGAAATTTATTATTTATTTTTACTGGATCGTTTGTTACTGTTCAGAGGTAAACTTGTAACAAAAGAACCGATGGTATAGACTAATCGTAGTCAAAACCATCGGTTTTCTTATGCAAATATTTCTGCAATCTCGCGGAACAGATTGGTCTGCTCTTTTCTGCGCATCAAAACCAGCATGCTCATGCATTTACAGAGATGGTCGATGCTTGACGGACTCCGGAATGACACAGCCTGCGCCTGTTTTCTTTTATATTTTCTCAGCAGCCGTTCGGCTTCGTTATTCGTGGCAGGTACATTCTTGTTATGGAGGAAAAGAAGATGATCTTTCTTATACTTTTTCATCCTTTTGTACAGATTGTATCCATCACGGTAGTATTTCCCAGGCGGCTCATAGTCGTATTCATCCCCAGCTATGGACAGGATTGTTTTATAACGTTCTTCAAATTCGGAGACGGTCTGCGGATCTGGTTCTTCTGATTCAGATAAACCATTCCGGTAATGGATCATTTCCTGTATCAGGGAATGCATCTGCCTGTTCCATGTACGGTCTTTTTCCTTGTCCATGCTGTCTTTCAGATAACGCAGTACATGTGCAAGGCATTCCTGGTGGCCGGTTCCATACTTATAAAAGGTTACATCATGATCGTGGACCAGTGTCCCCTGATAGTCTTCAACGACCGTGCCCTTTATTCCATCGTGTCCCTTTTTGTCCCGGGCAAAATAGAGCACACCGCCATCCGGAACCGCACATACAAATACATACGAACTTTCCCCGTTTACACGGGCATTGGTACAGTCTGTATGCATGACAGGGGAAAGCAGCATGTCGCAGAAAATCTCTTTACGCTGGGATTCTGTTTTTTTGGCAAATGACCGGCAGAGATTATTGATCATGCCTTTTGATATGTTTATTTTTCCATCTGTCAGATCAGACAAAAACCTGCGGCTTTTATCAATTGATGTACAGCAGTCATTATTCAGCAGAAACAGGAAAGCACGTAAATTTCCTCCATAGTTAACGTCATCAATGACTCCCTGTGGAAATGGTGCATGGATCCGTTCACCTGTTTTGGAATTATAGTACACATCGGCATGATACTCGGTCACATGCACTTCTACGCTGATGTCGATTTTCTGCTTTGTAATGGTTTTCGATGTTTTCTTAAAGTCAGGGTCATGGAGTACTTCTTCGGGTGCAGGAAGATAGATTTCCCTTGTCGGGGTGAGTTTCTTTCTGCAGTGCCCCCTGTGTCCTGGCTGGCCACCGGGTTTCCTTCCTGTCTTTTCGCAGCTGTTGGATATTTTTTTGCGGGCGATAGATTTTGAAGACGGGATGGATGAGTTTTCATAGTTACGGTTAATCTGTGCCGTCAGTTTCTGTACTTTTTGTTTTTCATCATCAAGCTCTGTCTTTACTTTGTAAAGTTCCCGTCTCTGGGAAGTTACTTTTTCAAGGGCTGTGTCGCGCTGTTTTTCTGCACGGAGTGCCCTTTTTTCCATTACAGCCGCCTTTTTTAATGTTTCAGCGACCATACGGTCGCATTCTTTTTGCCGATGTTCAAAAATCTCAAACCATTGATTCCGAATCGTAATGGCATGGCTGTGTTCTTTTGCTACAGCTGCTTCCAGTTTTGCAATTCTGCGTTCCAGGGCACGCACCTGTGTAAGGTGCTGTTTTTCCATTCGGATATATTTTTCTCCCGATTGAAAGGCTGCAAGTTCTTCCTGTGCTGCTTTCAGCCTGTATTGAAGTACTGTAATGGTTTCAAAAGAATTTCCCATCCCCATGCCGCGTCCTTTCTTTAAATGTTTGTCAGATCATCAATGATTTTTTCTAATTCTGCATTATGTTCCTCAAGGGATTTGATCAATGAGGACTGGGTTTCAATGACCCTGTGCTGCAGTCTGTTTGTATGCTAAAGACTGCCTATAAGTTCTTCATATGCTTTGAGTTTGCTTTTATCATCTGCGTTCATTTGTGCCTCCTTAAGTATAGGATAAGTATAGCAAAAACAGGGGCGAATGGGAAATCGGACGAATTCCGGGACCGGCAGAAAAATGAAAGAAGCAGGAGGGGAAATCCGTATTCCAGCCATGTAAAAGCAGGAAAACATGCAGGTACTGTTTATAATTTCAAAAGAAAAAGCAGGATTCGGAAGTCGTTAACGAGACTTCCCATCCTGCTTGAGTTTATCCACAAATATATTTTTTTAAATTTCGTCAGTTTTTACAATGGTCTGAACAGTAACAGGCACTGCAAATAAGGGAAACGCTGTAAAAACCTTCGTTGATTTTTACAGCGTCTTTGGCTATAATAAAAGATAGAATATAGTATTGATTTTGAAAGGATGGTAACTATGCCAAATATATTACCGGTATCTGATTTGAGAAATTACAATGAAGTGTTGAAGAACTGCCAGGTGGGAGAACCTGTTTTTCTTACGAAAAATGGCAGGGGAAGATTTGTGGTAATGGATATAGAAGATTATGAGCGAGATAAAGCAGAAAAGAAACTTTTAGAGAAGCTGCAAGAGGCTGAGGCGGCTGTCAAGGATGGAAAAGGTTGGTTGTCATTGGATGAACTAAAGACAATGGTGGGAGAATAGAACATGATGAAGTTACGGATTAATCCGTTAGTGGCAAAGGACTTGAAATCTATTAAGGATTATATTGCTGAGGATAATGCAGATAAAGCATTGGAAACAATACAGGAGATTTACAGCCAGTTTGAGAATATACAGCAGTTTCCTTACATTGGTGTAGACTTGTCTAAGCGTGTGAGTTTTAAGACGGATTATAAGTATGTGGTGTGGAAAGATTATGTCGTGCTGTATAAGGTTGGTAAAGAGGTAGTAGAGATTTATCGGGTGGTAAATCGTTATCGGGATATTACGGGAGTGATTGAATAATTTGAATCAAAAAAGAAAGAGGCTAACAAGGTTTACTATACATTGCAGCATGATGGTTCATTTGTTAAATCTGAGGTTGAAAGTGATTTATACTCTCATAATAATTGTTATTTTGTCTCTGCGACAAGAGAACTTGATGAGAGTGAAATTAATACACTTAAACAGAAAGCCAAACTATACGCCGTTGCAGATAAAGAGAAAATTAACAAAATATGGGATGAATTATCAGGAAATGTAGATATTTTTGAGTATTTTTATAGATTGATAATTTTAATTAGACCAAAGCTTGAAGCAGGGTTGTCCCGTGAACAGAGATTAGTTAATCGTTATATTAGAAAACAATTATCGCTGTTAGGGAAAAAGGAAGACGAGGTATACAATCCGTTATTTGAAGCATTGAAAAAAGCTGGAATACCTTTAAATGAAGAAGCACAAAAGGCTCTTGAAGATGATGAAGTTGATGTATATGATTTAGATAAATTTAATATATGCATTGCCATGTTTAGTCGATTTAAATTGGATACACCTTATTCATTGGCCTTTTGCTTAGATTGGTTGGATTTGGCGATAATGCTGGCTCTGGATTCCCGACAATTCTTGATGTGTGGAAGTCAGAAGGATGGATAAAACCACAATTGATAGAAGATACAAATCTTGATCAGGTGACACTTGTGATGAAGATGGAAAAGGAATCTGATGATAAATCAGCAGAAAAATCAGCAGAATCAGCAGAAAAATCAGCAGATTTAAAAAACAGGGAAGGAATGATGTTATCAGAAAGACATCAGCAGATTTTAGCCATTATGGAGGCTGGTGTTGAATATAGTACGGAACAGGTGGCAGAAAAGATAGGATTAAAAGGTCCAAGGACAAGACAATTATTAAACGAATTAGTGAATAAGGAGTTATTGGCTTGTATTGGAACAACTAAAAGAAGAAGATATATTAAGCCTGTGGATTGAAAAATTCCAGCCTTATTATTGCTAATGATAACGAGTATAGGATAGACCATGCTTTATGGCAGGGATAATAGAGAAGTTTTGGAAAAGCAAAAGGCAAGTTGTACAGATTAAAATAATTCGTCGCTTTTTCATTAGAAAAGCGACGAAAAGTTTTTATCAGTTCGGGCAAAACATTACTAAATCAGCTTGTGATAATGATAAAATAGCTAATATTAATTAAATTCATTCATAGCGTCCACATATTCCTGTAATCCATTAGGCTACAGATATTCAGATAAAAATGTTTGATGACCATATAGTAGTTGAAAGCCCGGGAAAACTTCCGGGACTTGTAAGAGCGGACAATATACGATTCACACATTTTTCAAGAAATCCTAAGATTGCAGAGTTTCTAAAGAACTATAAATTTGTAAAAGAATTTGGAGAAGGTGTCAATCGTATGTGTAATGAGTTGGAGCAGGTGGGACTAAAAGATCCTGTTTATCATACAAATGCTTTTATGTTGCAGGCGGTTATTTATAATTCAAAAGTTGGAAAAACTATTGTTGAAAAAACCGCTGATTCATTAAAAAAATTGGCTGTTGCAGTCAATAAGTCGTTGATTGATTACCAAAAGCCGGCGATTGGAGAAGAAAAGTCGGCGATTGACGATAAAAAATCGGCGGTTGATAAGTATGTATTCATAGAATAAAAATGAGATATAGAGTTTTCCTGAATGTAAAAGCTCTATGTGTGGAAGTCAGAAGAAGATAAAAACTGAATTGGTTAAAGGCACAAATTTGGTTTAAGTAACTCTTATAATGAAGATGGGGAATGTCATAGAAAATGTCGTAGAAATGTCATAGAAAATGTCATAGAAATTTTGAGAAAAATCAAGTGGCTAAAATAAGAATATTCTAAGAAGAATCTTTCTAAAGAGTGCGTGATTCTTAAAATGATTTCTGAAAAACGAATATTTCAAAGTTAGTCTCAACGAAGTCTCACGAGATTTGAGACTAAGTGAGACTCTATGATATAGCAAAATGTGATAAAATCCGGATTTACAGGTGAATTATAAAGTTGTAGTCTCAAGACAGTCTCATTTTTGAAATTGTTTGCTGAGACTAACATGAGACTGAGGAGATTCAAAATCATGGACATAAGTAAAAAAGATTGGAAGCTATTTCGAGAAAGATTATCAGGCTGGCAGGAAAATTATATGGAAGGTCTTGTTAAAGAGTATGCAAATTTTCTGAATGATGATAAAAAGCCTGCATCAGAGAAATTTTGGGAACTTGAAAAACGGATAAAAGAAGATAAGCGTCATCCAGGAGTTATCATGGAGATGAGTAAGTCAGAGGTAATATGGGATATCGTTCGTCTTATAAGATTGAAAGTAATTACATATGATGATTTATCAGACTTCAGTGATGAATTAAAGCAGGAAGTAGAAAGAATCCTTGAAATGAAGTAGAAAATAAGTATGGAGATTGCAGTATTCGGAAAGGAATAATTATGACTTTAGAAAACAAACTTAATATTACGGATTCCACGGAACTGGCCAGAATGGAAGAAAAGATAAGTAAGAAGAAGGCTGTTGAATTATTTGAAAATGAATACCTGAATCAATGTGAAGTTGGAACCTTTCAGATGCTGGCAGCGATTCATAAGTACCTGTTTGATGAGATCTATGATTTTGCCGGAAAAATACGAACGGTAAACATTGCAAAGGGTAATTTTCGATTTGCACCAGTGATGTATCTTAAGACAGCAATTGAGAACATTGAGAAAATGCCACAGACAACATTTGATGAAATTATTGAAAAGTATGTTGAGATGAATATTGCGCATCCGTTCCGGGAAGGCAATGGACGAAGCACAAGAATATGGCTTGATTTAATATTGAAAAAAGAATTAAACAAGGTCATTGATTGGAGTACTGTAGATAAAGAAGATTATCTACTTGCGATGGAAAGAAGCCCGATTAAAGATATCGAAATAAAATACATTTTAAAGCAGGCTTTGACGGACAAAGTTGATGATAGAGAAGTGTATATGAAAGGCATTGATCATAGTTATTATTATGAAGGTTATGCTGTGTACAAGGCGCAGGATTTATAAGTATATCCGCTGTTATGCGCATGGATGGAATGATTAAAAAGATATGCAGGAACAGGGAGTTTGTTCCTGCATGGAAATAGCTGACTGGCTGTTTTTCTTGTAAAGAAATAAAAAACAAATGTGGAGAAACAATATGAATTGGCAAAAACTATTTGCATCACATATTTTAGAGCGGGGATATGATTATTATTGTGATGGTGCAGTTGAAAATATAGAGATCGGACGCGATGATATACGAGCTGATGTCGTTGGAACCGAGGACTACGAGGTTGAGATTTCCTTAAATGACGGGAAAGTTACAGATATGTACTGTTCGTGCCCCTATGCTGCAGGTGGAAATAATTGTAAGCATATGGCAGCGGTGTTATATGAATGGACTGCGGATATTATGGATGAAGATGAGCCAGAAGATACAGACAACGAGGACATGGACAATGATGCGGATGCGGAAAGCATGGATTTATTTGAGCCTGCAGTTACCGTCTGTGATTATAAGAAAAAATCAGCTGCTGTGGAAAAACTGGTGACATCTGCAGAAAGGGATATTGTGCAAGCATTTCTTGTGTCTGTCTTGGCAGAAGATAAAAAATTATTGCTTCGTTTTCGGAATATGGTAAACAAATGTGCAACAAAAGAAGATGTCGAAGATTATTTTGAACAGATTGATGAAATAGCGGATCGTTATCTGGGAAGAGATCATTTTATCAATTATTATCAGGCATATGATTTTATGTTGGAGCTGGAAGAAATCATAGATAAAGATGTCCGTCGCATGATTGACAATGGAAGCCACATAAGTGCGTTTCATGTGATGAACCATATTTTTGTGTTGTTGGGGAATGTCGACATGGATGATTCCGGTGGGGAAACAAGTATGTTGGCAGAGCAGATTTATCAACTGTGGTTAGAGTTGCTTACTAAGGTTAATGCACAGGATAAAAGGAAAATGTTTATCTGGTTTACCACGCATATGGATGGTTCTGTTATTGATTATTTGGAAGAATATATCGAACAGATCATTATGGAAGAATTTAAGGAACCGGAGTACGAGCAGGATAAACTTTCTTTTATGGAGGAAATGATTGAGAAAGCAGAGAAAAAAGATTCTGGTTGGAGCAGAGATTATGCGGTAGGTAAATGGACGGTAACATATCTGAAAACATTAGAAGAGAAAAATGCACCAGAGGATCAGCTGGAAGAAATATGTAAAAAATACTGGAACAATTCCGGGGTAAGAAGATATTACATAGACAGATATTTTGAAAAAAAAGAATATGATCGTGTGCTTCAGGTATTGGATGAAAGCATCGAATTGGACAAAGCGTATCGAGGTCAGGTTTTAGAATATATCCAGAAGAAAAAGGAGATTTATCGTTTACAGGGAAACAAAAGTGCGTATATCGAACAACTTTGGAAATTAGTACTTGAACAAAGTGCGGGAGATTTAGACATTTATAAAGAATTGAAAGCACAATATTCAGAAAAGGAATGGCTGATAAAACGAGAAGAACTGTTCAAAAAACTTCCGCCAAATGCACATATAGACAGATTGTACAAGGAAGAAAAATTATATGACCGGTTGCTTGCATATGTATTAAAAAGTTCTGGATTGTATGCAGTGCAGTCGTATGAAAATGTCCTGAAAAAAGAATATCCAAAGCAGATTTTAAGTAAATATCAGGGTGAAGTAAACAAGATGGCTTCATGCACCGGAAATCGAAAACATTATGCAGATCTGGTAGCGTTGCTGCGGAGAATGAAGCGGATTAAAGGTGGATCTGAGATTGTGGAAACAATTGTCGAAGAATGGAAGATAAAATATAGAAATCGTCCGGCGATGATGGATGAACTTAGCAAATTATAAGCGCATGCGACTAAGAAAGATACCGTTGATTTTATGCAGACTAACCAGATAGATGTAAAGGTTATTGATGTGGTATGTAAAATCATAGATGAAGTTTCATTTGCAGGGACTGATTCCGTTATGCATGGCACGATAGAAAAAATGGCAGAACACTGACAAAAAGTTATGGAAAATTTTCCTGATGAATTTATAAGTTCATCAAAGTAGTGAAACTCATGCAGGAATATGTTATACTAAAGGCAGACAAAGCTGGAGGATATATGGATGAGCACCTGCAAGGCACTGTTATCTAAAATTATAAATAAAAATGCTTTTTACGAGCAGGAGGATGTGACACAGAATATTTTTGCGTTCCGTGTGGTGGGAATCTGCATTTTATTCTATTCGTTTGTGATGATTCTGAACTGCCTGCATATTTTTATCGTGGATCAGACGATTTTTACAAGAGGCTATGTGGCGGCATGTGTGCTGGTGTTGATTTATGGATTGCTGCTTGTGAAGATGGGGCTTGAGCACCCATTTACCAAGTATCTCAGCGTTACGGCCATCGGGCTGATTGTCATGGTCGCGAGTGCATCCCTTACCTACCATATGATCATTATTATGATAATCCCGATTATCATTGCAAGTATGTATACTTCAAAGAGACTGTCGGTTTATGCCTTTATATTTACAGTGGGTGAGATTACGATCAGTACTTATGTGGGCTATTATTTTGGGGTATGTGATGCAAACATGGCACTGCTGACGGTGACATCACTGGATCATCTGCAGAAGGATGGTGTGTTTTTGCTCAACAAAGTAAACGAAAATCCTATGGTTACGCTGGCACTTTATTATGTGATGCCGCGATCGCTGATGGCGGTTGCATTTTATTATGTAAGTAACAGTGTAAACAGTATTGTGCGCAAGTCCATAGAAAATGCAATGCGTATGGTACAGGCGGCTTCTATGGATGATATGACGGGACTTTACAGCAAAAATAAACTGCTTGAAACAGTGGAACATATGGAGCCAAAAGAACGCCCGGTTGCGGTTATTTATTGGGATGTCAACCAGTTGAAATATGTAAACGATACGTTTGGTCATTTGTACGGAGACCAGCTGATTGCCAAAATTGCGGGATCCATTCGGGCAGCAGTGACGAGTGAGGAAACCAATGCTTACCGTTACGGTGGGGATGAATTTCTTATGATTATTCCGGATGGGACACAGGAGATTGCAGAAGATGTCATTGAAAAGTGGAGGCAGGTGATGAAGCCGATTCAGAAAAACAGTGAGATTCCGGTATCTGCCTCCGTGGGATATGCCGTGGGAAAATATGAAAATATAATGGAATTGATCGAGATCGCAGATCAGAGAATGTATAAGGACAAACAAATACGCCGCCAGTAGCGGCGTATTTTATGGCTCAGAGGGATAACAGAACCAGAAAGGGGATAGAGAAAATTTGAAAACAAACAAATATGAAATAGATATGTGCAATGGTTCGATCATGGATAAACTGATCTCGTTTGCACTCCCACTCATGCTGTCTGGAATTTTACAGCTGATGTTCAATGCGGTGGATATCGTTGTTGTGGGGCACTTTACGGGAAAACAGGCACTGGCGGCAGTGGGATCGACCACGGCACTCATCAACGTGTTCACCAATCTGTTTATCGGAATTTCGCTGGGGGCTAACGTGCTTGCGGCACGTTTTTTTGCGTCCGGCAGGGAAAAAGAAATGTCAGACACGGTACATACCGCCATTCTGCTGGCACTGATCAGCGGAATTCTCATGGCTGGAATCGGGGTAATCAGTGCAAAAGGTGCGCTGCTTCTTATGGGAACGCCGGACAATGTCATTGCACAGTCAACCCTTTACATGCGGATT
Source organism: Roseburia faecis (assembly GCF_001406815.1). Taxonomy (GTDB): domain Bacteria; phylum Bacillota; class Clostridia; order Lachnospirales; family Lachnospiraceae; genus Roseburia; species Roseburia faecis. The sequence continues at coordinate 13,554 of NZ_CVRR01000017.1, forward strand.
TATTTTCTGGGGATGCCGTTTTTTATGCTCTATAATTATGGGGCAGCGATTCTGCGTGCGGTGGGAGATACCAAGCGGCCGTTGTTGTTTCTGGTGATTTCCGGATGTGCCAATGCACTGCTGGATCTGATTCTTGTGATCGGTTTTCATCTGGGGGTGGCAGGCGTAGCCACTGCGACGATTACGGCACAGATGATCTCCTGCATTCTGGTTTTGTTATGCCTGTACCGCACCGACAGCTGCTATCAGCTGCGCTTTTCGAAGCTGAAAATAAAAAAGGTTTATCTGCTGCAGATTTTTCAGGTGGGAATTCCTGCCGGGATTCAAAGTACGGTTATTAACTTTTCAAACGCGCTGCTGCAGTCTTCCGTGAATTCCTTCGGAGATACGGCGATGGCGGGGTATACAGCGGCAAATAATATTTTGGGATTTTTGTATATGTCGGTAAATTCCATTACACAGGCATGTATGAGTTTTACGAGTCAGAATTATGGTGTGGGAAAATATAAACGTATGGATCGTGTGCTGATCGACTGTCTGATTCTTACGGTCAGTGTTTCCCTGCTGCTGGGATGTGGCGCATGGTTTTTCGGACCGCAGGTACTTAGTATATATACGAGAGAAAAGGATGTGATCGAGAGCGGCATGGAGATTCTTGCCATTACAACAGTGCCGTATTTTCTGTGTGGCATTATGGATTTGTTTCCCGGAGCACTGCGGGGGATGGGACATTCGGCAGTGCCGATGATCCTGTCGGTGATCGGTACGGTCGGAACGAGAATTCTCTGGATTTTTGGATTTTTCCCACATCACAGATCGTTGTACTTCCTGTTTATTTCTTATCCGGCATCCTGGATCATCACGATTGTGATGCAGGTCATCTGTTTTTATTTTGTGAGAAAAACGGTGCGCAGGGAATTGATGCGGGGATAAAACGCAGCGTAAAAAATGTGCCCAAAAATCGGAAACGATTTTTGGACATTTAGTTTCTTGAAGGAAGAGAGAGAACATGCTACTATAATGGAAACTGAAATGAAGAAAATAGTTTCCTTCCGGCAGAAAGGATGAAAAGAATGAATAAAGAACTGAAAGAGAACATTATGCAGGGAACTTTGCAGGCATTCAATCAAAAGGGTTTGAAATTTACGATGGATGATATTGCAAAGATTTTAGGGATCAGTAAAAAAACGATTTATCAGGTGTTTCGTGATAAGGAGGCTTTGTTTCTGGAAACGGTGGACTATTTGTTTGACCGGATCAAGGACAGTGAGCAGAAGATCGTAGAGAATCCGGAGATGGACACCCTGCAAAAGATTCACACAATCCTTGGTGTGATGCCGGAATGTTATCAGGATGTGGATTTTCGACAGTTATATCAGTTAAAAGAAAAATATCCGGAGATTTATCATCAGGTGGAAGTACGGCTCGAAACAGGCTGGGAAACGACCATTGCCCTGTTGGAACAGGGCATGCAGGAAGGTGTGATTCGTCCGGTCCGGATTCCGATTTTAAAGATGATGCTGGAAGCATCGTTAGAGCAGTTTTTCCAGCGCGATATCCTGCTGCAGAATGAAATTACTTATGCGCAGGCATTGCAGGAGGTTGTCGGGATTCTGATGTATGGAATTGCTTCGGAGAGGTAAAACGAAAGGGGAGCATAAAGAAGCATGGAGAGGTTGTATTGGAACAATGACTGGAAATTTGCCGAAACATGGGAAGAAGCCATGAAAGAGGCAGTATATCCGGAAAATGAGATGGAGGATGTGCGGCTGCCGCATACCTGCAAAGAGCTTCCGTATCATTACTTTGATGAGCATGCGTATCAGATGCTGTGTGGATATCGCAGACATTTTATGGCGCCGGAAGCGTGGCAGGGGAAAAGTGTGGAACTGACCTTTGAGGGAGTGGCGCATGATGCGGTTGTTTATGTCAATGGGACAGAAGTGAAAGCGCACCATTGCGGTTATACGGCATTTTTTGTGGAAATTGCAAAATACCTGAAATATGGGGAGGACAATGTACTTGCGGTGCGTGTCGACAGCCGGGAAAATTTGAATATTCCGCCGTTCGGATATGCCATAGATTACATGACTTTTGGCGGGATGTATCGTGAGGTTTATGTGCAGGTGAGAAATAAGACACATCTTGCAGATGTATTTGTCAAGCCACAGATACATCCTCTGCAGGTGACTACAGAGATTACGGTACAGAATATTTCGGATGGGATAACGTTGCAGCAGGAAATCCGCAAAAAAGGCGAGGGTGCATATAGTCCCCTGGGAAAAAAGCCGGTAAAACAGACAAATGTGCAAACCGTTTTTCCAGTGCAGGAGATCCGTTTGTGGGAACCGGAAAATCCATATTTGTATGAAATCCGTACGAGTTTGTGGAAAAATGGGGAAATGATAGATGCGCGTGTGGATATCACAGGGTTTCGGGAGGCCGGATTCCGAAAAGATGGTTTTTATCTGAACGGAAAGAAACTGCGGCTTCGAGGGTTAAACCGTCATCAGAGTTATCCGTATGTGGGATATGCAGCGCCGGCATCCATGCAGATTTTCGATGCCGATATTCTCAAAAAAGAACTTGGCGTGAATGCTGTGCGCACTTCCCATTATCCGCAGTCGCAGGATTTTATCCGTCGTTGTGATGAAATTGGTCTGCTTGTGTTTACCGAGTTTCCGGGGTGGCAGCACATCGGGGATGAAGAATGGAAGCGGCAGGCGGTGCAGAATTTAAAGGAAATGATCGTGCAGTACCGCAATCATCCTTCCATTATTCTCTGGGGTGTGCGGATTAATGAGTCGCAGGATGACGATGTTTTTTACAGGGAAACAAACCGGGTGGCACATGAACTGGACGATACGCGGGCAACCGGCGGAGTGCGGATGCTAAAGAAAAGCCATCTTCTGGAGGATGTTTATACGTACAACGATTTTCTTCACGATGGCAGACATCCGGGGTGTAATCCGAAACGAAAAGTTACACCGGATATGAAAAAACCGTATCTGATCAGTGAGTATAACGGGCATATGTTTCCGACCAAGCCGTTTGACGATGAGGAACACCGGACGGAGCATGCAATCCGTCATGCAAATGTATTAAATGCGGTGGCACAGGAGCCGGATATTGCAGGCAGTTTTGGCTGGTGTATGTTTGACTATAATACGCACAAGGATTTTGGCAGCGGTGACCGGATCTGTTACCATGGCGTGATGGATATGTTCCGCAACCCGAAACTTGCGGCGGCGGTGTATAGCAGTCAGCAGGAAGATACACCGGTTTTAGAACTGAGTTCTTCGATGGATATCGGAGAGCATCCGGGCGGAAATCGCAGCGGAAACTGGATGATTACAAATGCGGATGCTGTGCGGATGTTCAAAAACGGCAAATTGATCAAAGAGTATCATCGGGAGGACTCCCCATATCGTGCACTGGCGCATGGACCGATTCCTGTGAATGACTTTATCGGAAATGCGATTGCCGAGAATGAGCCGATGAAACCGAAACAGGCCAGACTGATGGGGCAGTTGCTTAACATGACGGCGTATTACGGGCTGAACAATCTTCCGGCAAAGTTCTACCTTCTGGCATTGCGGCTGATGGTCTGCTATCACATGAAACCAAAGGATGCGGTTGCGCTTTACACACGTTATGTCGGGGACTGGGGGACGACTTCCACGGTCTATAAGTTTGAGGCTGTCAGGGACGGAAAAGTGGTAAAGACCGTGATCAAGGAGCCGATGCAGCAGGCACATCTGGAGGTGAAGGTAAGTGCACATAACCTGACCGAAGGCAGAACCTATGATATGGCGGCGGTTCGTATCCGGGCGCTGGATGAAAATGGAAATGTGCTGGGTTTTTTCAATGAACCGGTGCAGTTTGAAGTGAAAGGTGTTCTGGAACTGATCGGTCCCAAGACCATATGTTTACAGGGAGGTATGGGTGGTACTTATGTAAAGACGACCGGACAGGCCGGAGAAGGAATTTTGATAATTGAAAATGCGCAGACGGGGAAAATCTGTGAACATTTTCAGGTGGCACGGGAAGAGTAAGGGGGAAATACAATGAAATTATCAGCAAAAGAAAAAACGGCATTCGGCCTGGGGGCTGTCGGAAAAGATATGGTATATATGCTTTCGGCGAGCTATATTCTGTATTATTACCAGGATGTTCTAGGAGTAAGTGCGATGGCAATGGGAATTATTCTCATGGCAGCGCGGGTGTTTGATGCATTTAACGATCCGATTATGGGAGTAATTGTTGCAAAAACCAGAACACGCTGGGGAAAATTCCGTCCATGGCTTCTGGTTGGAACCCTGTGCAATGCGATCGTGCTGTATCTGATGTTTGCCGCACCGCCGGCATGGAATGGAAGTGGGATTGTGGCATATGCAGCCATTACTTATGTTGTGTGGGGAGTCACCTATACCATGATGGACATTCCTTTCTGGTCGATGATTCCGGCATTTACAGAAGGCGGAAAAGAGCGCGAAAATTTAACAACTATGGCGCGTTCCTGTTCGGGTGTCGGTTCCGCTCTCGTTACGATTATTACGATGAAATGTGTGTATATGCTGGGACAGGGAAATGAGCGCACGGGTTTCCGCTGGTTTGCACTTATTGTTGCGGTATTGTTTGTGCTGTTTATTACGATCACCTGTCTGACGATCCGGGAAAAATCCACGGTTCATATGGAAACACCGACCGTACGGCAGATGTTTTCGGCGCTGATTCACAACGATCAGGCAATGACGGTTGTCATCACCATTGTACTGATTAACTGCTCTTTGTATATTACGTCCAATCTGCTGTTGTATTTTTTCAAGTATGATGTGAGTGGGGAGAGCTGGTATAACAGCTATACACTTTTCAGTACATTTGGCGGAGCGGTACAGATTTTGTCCATGATGGTATTGTTTCCGCTGCTGCGGAAGTTTATGAGCAGTATCCGTGTGTTCTACCTGAGCTTTGGAATGGCAATCGCAGGGTATGCGATTCTGCTTGTGCTGATGATTGGCGGTCATACTGTGCTTGGAGCCCTGGTGGTGCCGGGCTTTTTGATTTTTGCGGCATTTGGCATGCTGACTGTGCTTACCACGGTATTTCTGGCAAATACGGTAGATTATGGGGAAATGAAAAATCACCGCCGTGATGAAAGTGTGATTTTTTCCATGCAGACGTTTGTTGTGAAACTGGCTTCGGGAGTTGCCGTGCTGATCGCAGCGATCTGTCTGTCTCTCTGTAACCTCAAGCAGGATACAAGTGCGGCGGTTGTTGCGCGTGCAGCGGATTCTTCGGTGCTGGGACTGCGGCTGACGATGGCGGGAATTCCGATGATCGGTCTTTTCATCGCGGTATTGGTATTTCGGAAAAAATATATTTTGACAGAGAAAAAGCTGCAGGAGATTAATGCAGCAATTAAAAATCAGGAGAACTGCTAAAAGAAAGGATGACAGCCATGATTCGTAAAATTGGACAGGCATTCGTACTGGATACGGCACATACAACATATGCATTTTCCATTCTGCCGGGGGGACATCCGGAGCATCTGTATTACGGGAGAACTATTCATATCGAGCATCCGGATGATCTTGAAATTCTGGTGGAAAAGCATGTGTTTGCACCGGGAAATGTGAATATCTGTGAAAAAGAGCATGCCGGTTTTTCGCTGGAGGATGTGCGGCTGGAAATGTCTTCGTACGGAAAGGGCGATATCCGTGAGCCGTTTGTTGAGGCCATTCTTTATGATGGGGCAAAGACTCTGGATTTCCGCTATGAAGATGCCGTTATTACCGGGGAAAAAGATGCGCTGGATGGACTTCCGGGTTCCTATGGAAGTGTGGGAGAAGTGCAGCAGCTGTGTGTGACAATGGTGGACCGGCAGTATGATCTGAAGCTGTTGCTCTACTACTATGTCTACGAGGCAGCAGATGTGATCGGACGGAGTGCGAAGATCGTCAATGCCAGCAGTCAGGATGTACAGCTTACGCGTCTGATGAGTCTGCAGCTGGATTTTGATGACAGTGATTATATTTTTACGACATTTCGCGGCGCATGGGCGCGGGAGATGCACCGCTGTGACCAGACGCTGACCGGTGGCAGAATTGTCAATGATTCTTTTACCGGAACCACGTCGAGCCGGGCAAATTCGTTTGTGATGCTGAGCCGTCCGAAAACGGGAGAAGATCAGGGAGACTGTTACGGATTTCATCTGATCTACAGTGGAAATCACTGTGAGACTGCGGAGGTCAGCAGTTTTGGAAAACTCCGGCTTCTTACGGGGATCAATCCACGGGAATTTTCGTGGAAACTGGAGCCGGGAGCACAGTTTCAGGCACCGGAGGCCTTTATGACCTATGCGCCGGATGGATGGGGAGGCATGAGCCGGCGGATGCATGCGTTTATCCGGGAGCATATCGTGCGCGGATATTGGAAAAACAGGCCGCGCCCGGTACTTTTAAACAGCTGGGAGGCCTGCTATTTTGATATCAGTGAGAGCAGGCTCTTAAAGCTGGCAAAGGCGGGAAAAGATGCCGGAATCGAATTGTTTGTGGTGGATGACGGCTGGTTTGGCAGACGAAACGATGACACTTCTTCATTGGGAGACTGGGTGCCGAATACAAAAAAACTGCCTGGCGGCTTATCGCGCCTAGCAAAAAAAATTACAGATCTGGAGCTTTCTTTTGGAATCTGGGTAGAGCCGGAGATGGTCAGTGTGGACAGTGACCTTTACCGGAAGCATCCGGACTGGACCATTGAAGTTCCCGGAAAACCGCATGCAGAAGGACGAAACCAGAGAATTCTGGATCTTGGCAGGAGAGAAGTGCAGGAGTATATCATTGCCAGTATGACAAAGGTCTTTTCTTCGGCACCGGTTTCTTATGTGAAGTGGGATATGAACCGGACGTTTTCCGATTATTATTCACAGAGCCTGCCGGCCGCACAGCAGGGAGAGGTGGCACATCGTTATGTTCTGGGACTGTACCGGTGCATGGAGGAACTGACCCGTCGTTTTCCGGAAATTTTATTTGAAGGGTGTGCAGCAGGCGGAAACCGTTTTGATCCCGGCATTTTGTGCTATTTTCCGCAGATCTGGGGAAGCGATGACACAGATGCCTGTTGCAGGGCGGACATACAGACAAATTACAGTTACGGGTATCCGCTCTCGACGGTGAGTGCACATGTATCTGCGTGTCCGAACCATCAGACGCTGCGCCGGACACCGCTTACGACCCGCTTTGCAGTTGCCGCATTCGCAGTGCTGGGGTATGAATGTAATTTCTGTGACTGTACCAGAGAGGAACTTGAGGAGATCAGAACCCAGATTGCACTGTACAGGAAGTGGCGTAGTGTATTGCAGCAGGGCACATTTTATCGTGGGCGGACATTTGCTGACGGAAATCTCACAGAATGGACCTGTGTTTCAGAAGATCAGACACAGGCAGTCGGCATGCTGATGCAGAAACTTGCGGAACCGAATACACAGTTTCATGCGTATTATCCCAAAGGACTTGCAAAAGAGAAACGGTACCATTTTACCAACCGCGCGTTAACGTACAGTATTCTGGAGTTTGGGGATCTGGTCAACACGGTTGCTCCGGTACATATCCGCCCGGATTCCGTGACACATCATCTGCTGGCAAAATTTGTAAAGATGGATGGGGAAACGGAGGATTTCTGTGCATACGGGGATGCCCTGATGTATGGAGGTGTACATTTGCACCCGGCATTCGGAGGCACCGGATATGATGAGAACGTACGGTATTTTCCGGATTTTGCGTCTCGTTTGTATCTGATGGATTGCAATTTATAGCCGGAAAGTGCTATGATACATAAGAGCAATTCAGGCAGGACAGGAGATAAGAAAATGCAGAAACGAAAAAACAGATGGTACATAGCCGTTGCAGCAGTTGTAATTTTAGCAGTTGTTCTGGTATTGGCAGTTGTGCCGGGGAAAAAGGGAAAGAACAAAAAAGATCCAAAGATGATTGAGCCGACGCAGCAGGAGCAGGCATCGGAAATACCGACGGAAACAGAGGAAGTATTTGATTATTCCGCTACGGAGACCGCAGAGACAAAATCGCTTCCGAAGTCCGTTGTCAGCAAGCAGGGAATTCTCATTGATGTGGATGCCGGAACGATTCTGGCTGGAAAAGATGCATTGAAACGTATGATTCCAGCATCTATGACCAAAATCTTTACCGTGCTGGTAGCAGCGGAAAATATTAAGCCAGAGCAGCTGGACGAGCTGGTTACCATCAGTATTGATGCCACAGATTTCAGTTATAGTAATGACTGTAGCAATACCGGATATGAAGTGGATGAGCAGGTAACGGTAAGGGATCTGTTTTATGGAACCATTTTGCCATCAGGGGCAGATTCTGCGGTTTCTCTGGCAACTTATGTGGCCGGTTCACAGGAAGCATTTGTGGATATGATGAATCAGGAACTGGAAAAAATGGGATTGTCGGAGACCACACATTTTACCAACTGTGTCGGTATATACAATGATGACCATTACAGTACACCATATGATATGGCAATGATTTTAAAAGCCGCAATGGACAATGATCTGTGCAGGGAAGTTCTTGGAACGCGAACCTATACGACATCAAAATCCAAACCACATCCGGATGGGATTACAATATCCAACTGGTTTTTGCGGAGAATTGAAGATAAGGATACACACAGTGAAATTATCGGGGCAAAGACAGGCTTTGTGAATCAGTCCGGAAGCTGTGCGGCAAGTATGGCACAGACACCGGATGGAAAAGAGTATATCTGTGTGACTGCAGGGTCCACCAGCAGCTGGCGCTGTATCTATGATCATGTGGATATTTACGATGCGTTTCTGCCGGAGACGGCACAGCCTTTTGAAAGTGAAGAGGTAACACAATAAAAAAGGAACAGCGAAAGCTGTTCCCTGTTGTTTAAAGAATGATGATATTGGCACAATTGATATCTTCTCCAAGGTTGTAAACGTTACCGCTGGTAAGCCCGACAACCACAGGACGGAGAATATAGTGCGGAATATTTTTGACCACACGCGCCTGTTCGCCGTTACTCAGTTCCACGATGCTGTCTACCGGATATAGAATCATGCTTTCAAGGAAGCTTTTCATGGCAGTTATGTCGAGTTCCATGGTCATGGACATAATCATTTCCACGGCATCTCTCTGGGAATAGGCTTTTTTATAGGGGCGTTCGGTAACCAGGGCATCATAGATATCCGATACGGACAGAATCTTGGCATAGGGGCAGATTTTCTCTGCGGACACACCCATCGGGTATCCGCTTCCATTGATCTTTTCATGGTGTTGCAAAACACCAAGGCAGACAGCCGGAGAAAATTCCGGACGATCCTTGATCATGTTGTAACTGTATGTCGAGTGCTGCCGCATAATGGCAAATTCATCATCATCAAGTTTGCCCGGTTTGTTTAAGATAGCATTTGGAATTTTGGTTTTTCCAATGTCGTGCAGCAAACCACAGACACCGATTTCCCGTACTTCTTCGGGAGAGAGTCCCTGCTGCTTGGCAACGATCATGGAAATGGTTGCTACATCCACGCTGTGTTTGAAGGTGTATTCGTCACTGGTTTTGAGCGTGGAGATATCAATTGCGATGGCATCATTGCTTTTAATGGAACGCATCAGGTCATCGGCAATGCTCTCTGTGGTGGCAACCATTTCCTCGGAGGTCGTATTGTTGTAGATAAACTGGATACCGGTAGACACACGTTCACGGATACTGGCAGAAAGGGTAACTTTTGCGCGGTCTTCGGTACGGAGCCGTTCGATATTTTTTTCTGCTTCCGGAGAAGTAGGAATCTGTTCAGGATTTTCCTCTTCTTCCCCCTCCTGGATGTAAACAGACATAATACCCAGTTTCAACAGGGAATCAATCATATAATCATCCAGTTCGGCACCTCTGGCAACGAGATTACGTCCCAGACGGTCAACGACCGGATGATCGAGCTTCATGCCCGGTTTTAATTGTCTTGTTCTCATGTACTTTCGTTGTATCATGTTTATATTTTACTATTTGTTGGATATTTTGCCAAGTTTTTTTGGAAAACTTTAGGAGAAATTTAGGAGAAATGATATGCTTCCACAACTTTTTTTAGATCGAATGAAACAAATGCTGGAGGAAGAATACCCGGCATTTCTAAACAGTTACGAAGATGCGCGTTATCAGGCACTGCGGATCAATCCGTCAAAAACTGACCGGAATCGGTTTGCTGAGGAAACTTCCTTTCACCTGCAGCCGGTGCCATGGGAAGCGAACGGGTTTTATTACGAAAAGGAAGATCAGCCGGGAAAACATCCGTATCACGAGGCGGGCGTGTACTATATTCAGGAGCCGAGTGCCATGGCACCGGCTGCATATCTGGATGCGCAGCCGGGCGAAAAAGTTCTGGATTTATGTGCGGCACCGGGGGGCAAAAGTACACAGATTGCGGCAGCGATGCAGGGGAAAGGGCTCCTTGTCAGCAATGAGATTCATCCGGCGCGGGCAAAGATTCTTTCCGAGAACATGGAACGGATGGGTGTAAAAAATGTGATGGTGACAAACGAGAGTCCGCAGACACTTGCGGGAATGTTTACGGAATATTTTGACCGGATCATGGTAGATGCCCCGTGTTCCGGGGAAGGAATGTTTCGCAAAAATGAACAGGCATGTGAGGAGTGGAGTCCTGAGAATGTTCAGATCTGTGCGGCGCGGCAGCAGGAAATTCTTGCATGTGCGGCCTCCATGCTTCGGCCGGGAGGACGTATGGTTTACTCTACCTGTACCTTTGCACCGGAGGAAAACGAGGGAACGATCAGCCGTTTTCTGGAACAGCATCCGCAGTTTCATATTGTGCCGGTGAAAAAATATCCGGGAATGGCAGACGGTGTAGCGGCATGGACAAAACATCCGGCAGCGGAGATAGGAGATACGATCCGGTTATTTCCGCATCATCTGCACGGAGAGGGACATTTCGTTGCGGTTCTGGAAAAAGAGGGAACCGTTTCGGAAAATTACCGGGGATATTGTGCGAATGGAGAAGAAAAACCGCTAGCAAAGGGAGAAGCAAAAGCGTATCTTGCAGGATTACAGGAGTTTCTTGGAAAGATACCGGCAGATGATGCCGGGAGGTTGCTTCTTTTTGGAGAGCAGCTGTATCTGATGCCGGAACATATGCCGGCAACCAGACGGCTGCATGTGCTGCGTCCGGGCCTGCATCTTGGCACAGTTAAAAAGAACCGGCTGGAACCGGCACACGCACTGGCGCTTGCAATTTCTCCGCAGGAAGCATGCCACAGCTGGAATCTGTCTGTGGATGAAGCACGCGCGTATCTGGCCGGGCAGACGTTTCCGGCAGAAGGGGAGAAGGGCTGGTATCTGATCACGGTAGATGGATACAGTCTCGGCTGGGGCAAACTTGCAGGTTCTGTGATGAAGAATCACTACCCGAAGGGGCTGCGGAAGCTGCTCTAAAAGAAGTCTGATTATTGTTTTAAGGTTATGATTGTGTGAAAAGTAGCGGAATCCGTATCATAGTACATTTGCATGTCCCCCTGATATTGTTTCACTACTTTTCGGATACTTTTAATTCCAAAGCCGTGTCTGGTTTTATCCGGTTTATTTGAAATCGGATAACCATCGGGATCACATTTGGGCATGATTCGGCAGGAGTTGATCAAAACAAGCACAACAAAAGGCAGGTTTTCTTTTTTTTGTGCTGTAAGTTCGATAAAAGAATCAGGAATGTGCTCTGCCGCTTCTACTGCATTGTCCAGTAAATTGCAGAAAAGAGAAGTCAGGTCATTCTGGTGCAGATGTACAAACGCGTTGCTTCGGATGTCCGCGTGAAAATCAATACCTTTTTCTTTACATTGCCGCTGATAACGACTGAGAATTGCATTCAGCATTGCATCGTCACAGATACGGGAGGTTTCCTTTAAGTCAGAACCGTTCATAAGACTTTGAATATAGGCAGTTATTTTTTCATTTTTTCCTTTTTCGTTTAAAAGTTCAATGGATTGTAAATGTTTTTTTAAATCATGAATGAGAATATTCTGGTTCTCATATTGAGACAACAGCATTTCATAATATTCTGCAGTATCTGCTTCTTTTTGAAGCATCAATTGCATTTCTGTAAATTCACGACTTTTTTTCTGATTGTACTGATCAATTCCAAACACCAGCAGGTTGCTTAATAGAAGCAAAACAGCACAGAACGTTACCATAATTGTAGCCGGAAAAACCAAAGAAATTGTCTCTTCAATGACTAAAAAAGTAAACATCACAAAAATCGAAGAAATTGGGATTAATAGCAGGAATAGACACGAACGGTCAAAGGTTTCCTGTTTTGTGCTTTTTGATTTTAAAAAAGCCGTTAAAATATACACGATGGAAAAAAACATCCCTTTGCTGATGATGCCGTAAAAGACAAGACCAAGAGCGTCCGCCCCGGGAAAATGAGGGAATAATTTTACAATGAGACCAGTAGGAGCCAGTTCTGACATCGCCATAATTGCAGTCAGTATAAGGGCATGAAAAAATGCCAGTGGGAGTGTAAGTTTAAATTGTATAAAAAGAAAAAGGATGTTTGCCACACAAAAAAGGAGCAGATTCAGATACGGCTGCTGCAATAAAGAAAACAAAAACAGGAGAAAATATAAGGTACCAAGCATCAGAACCCGTGAGAGGGCAGAACGTTTGGAAAGAAAAAGATTTCCAGTATACAGCCATGTGATCATAGACTCAATAAAAAAACTGAAAAATAAGATTAGAATATGTTCCATGTGTTTTACCTCGTACTTTCAAGATATAAAAAATAAGCATTTTTAAATGCACTGTATTTTCTTCGCGTCAGATAGGCAGTGAGCTGTTGGTCGGTCAGATGCACCGTTGTATGGTCAAAATCAGTTACATGCTTAAAATTAACGATGAAGCTGCGGTGTGTCTGGAAAAAACAGTTTTTGGGAAGCAGTTCTGCCCAGTAATTCATATTCTGAACAGAAACAAAATTCTGAGAGGTGGTATGAACAATGACCTTTCGTCCCTGTGCTTCTACTGCAATAATTTGTGAGGCAGGAAAAATATAGGTCATTTGTTTGGTTTCAATCGGAATTTTGACAGTTATGGCATTAAAATAAACCAGAGCATCTTTCATATTCCGAAAAAAACGGCTGAGATCAAGTGGTTTGGAAAGATAACGAAATACATGAAAACGCATGGCATCATCCAGATATTCCGCGTATGAGGTTACCACAAAAATGAGAATGTTTTTGTTTTGCTTTTTTAATTCATTTCCTACATAAATACCGTTTACACCAGGCATTTCGATATCCAGAAAAACAAGATCTTTCTCACCGTTGTCGGCAAGTAAATCTTCTCCACAGGAAAAAGATACGATTTCCGGGCATTTGATATGGTGATGTTCAAAATAGAATTGAATATAATTATGTAATTGTTCGACCATCAGAGGATCGTCATCACAGATTAAAATACGCATGGTTCATCCGTCTTCCTATTAAAATAATTTCTATATATTATATCACTTTGAAAAATTTAATACAAAAATATGTGTATGAAAAGACAGGTTTATGTCAGTTTTGGTCGAAAATAGGAAAAACATGAAAAAGCAAATAAAGGAATCTATGGCAAAAGGTGTGAAGACGGCACTGGATATGGTATTGCGCACAGAAGCAAACAGTACATCCTGTTGTCTTTTGTATCAGCCTAAAGCACCCGAAGGATTAAGAAAGTACAGGAGAATGTAATTATGAAAAGATACACAGAGACAGTGGTTGATTGGATGATCAGGCAAAAGGTAATTAATGAGAAAGAAAAAGAACTGTATGGATATGCATTATACAGTGTGGGGTTGTTGATATTGCCATTATTGTTCGCTGTGGGAATTGGTTTTATTCTTGGGAGCATAAAAAGTGGAATTGCACTTGTAGTCCCTTTTATGATTCTTCGAAAATATAGTGGCGGATATCATGCAAAGACATTTTCTCATTGTGCAATCGGCTCCATTTTACTTCTGTTTTTGTGTATCAAATTTTCCATGCAAATAAAATGTGATTGGAAGTTATTGTTTGTCACTGTTATTGCATCAGTCAGTTTAATCAAATTCAGTCCTATGGATCATGAAAGCAGGAGGCTGGATGAAGCAGAGAAATACAGATATAAAAAAATCGTAATTGGTTTGGTGTGCACATTAGACATGTTATGTATCATTTTATTTATACAGGGATATCATAATCTGATTATCAGTATGTGTGTTGGAATACAAATGACAGCAGGAGTGCAACTTCCAATTATTATTAAATCTATGACACACAATGACCAAAAAAGAGCTTTAAATGTCGTTTGGTGTAAAAAAAATTGAAATTTTACAAAAATAAGGATAGTTTAAGGGTGTTACTGGTTTTCATTTTAGAACGATTATTATATTCAAAGCATTAAAAAATCAAATAGGTAATTGCGAAACTCGCGATGCTCGTTCGCAAACTTGAATCAAAATAGAAACAGAATTGAGCATAGCATGATTTTAA
>NZ_CVRR01000018.1 GCF_001406815.1 Roseburia faecis
ACAATCATCCGTAGCACGGATCGAATCCTGCAAAACAACCCCGAATCTCGGAACACTGCTTAATATTTTTCAGCATCTCGGTTTACAGCTTACAGTAAGACCTACAAAACCTACCGTTTAAAATCAAGGAGAATCTCTGCGAAGAGGTTCTCCTTATCACATTTCTTCAATTCACGTAAAAAGCCCGTCCAGAATAGATTGATTTATCTAATCTGAACGGACTCTTTTAAAATTCTGAAGTGTTCCCTGCGGGAATCGAACCCACAATTACAGCTTAGGAGGCTGTCGTTATATCCATTTAACTAAGAGAACAAATGCCGATTACCGGCAGTTCCTGACAATTTATTCAAGGCAAAGGTTTCCCTGCATCCAGACATTTCCACGAAAACGTCTGCCTATCGCAGGTTCACCCAATAAATCTTTTTCATTGATACACACATCGAACTGGATGTTATTGCACAACAACTTCATTCCATACAATTTTTCGTGTGTAAGTTTATTTTCCATCGTGACACAGTCAATGATTTCTCCCAATACCGTATACTGGTCACTCTCAATCCCAAACGGCATAAACGTTGACTTCACGATACTGAAAATATCTTCCTTCATCACTCTCTGGGACAGCAGTGCATAAGTATCCATATCCTCCAGCGTAAGGCTTTCAATTGCATCTTCATCGCCTTCTCTTGCCTGTGCGATCAGCTGATTGTGCCGGTCATTTTTCTGGATAGCTGGTACATCATTTTTTTTTCTCTCCACAACCGGACAGAGTATTTTTCCCTCGGTGGAAAGTCCTGCAAGCATTGCCCCATAATGTATTTTGGAAAGGTTCCGGTTTGTCTCTGCCAGATAATCCGCTACATTCTGTATATAAAAAATCAGTGTAACTCCAAGATTAACCTCGTCACATACTCCTGCATAGGACTCTTTCTCGGCATGTTTTTCTACATCAATCTGCTCATTCGTCGTAATACTGGTACCAAACACATACGGATAGTAATAATCCATATGAAAACTGTCATCTTCCTGATAAGTACCCCGAACCGTAATTCCGGCATTTGCCGCAAATGAACCTGACAGTTCCGCAAACTCGTTTCCCTCAGAATCTTTTGTAATTTTCATAATCTCCGGACGGGTAATTACTTCATCCAGTATCATTTCAAGATCTTTTTTTGTAATATCTGAAAATCCAATCGCCCTAAGGAATTTGTGCACTTCGCGGTTCTCCTTTCTTCACACATTACTATATTCTATCATATTATTTGAAGAATGGAAATATCCTTTTGTAACATTAAATTATATTTTTTTTCTGACTCCCCGGAATGAAAATCCAGAACAACCGGACACTTCGGATCCTCTGTCTGCAAAACGACAATTCCTTCTGCCTGATTACTCATCTTCACTGCCGTTCCTACCGGATAATAGGCAATCTTAGATAGCAGAGTTTCCACCACTTTCCGGTCATACTTGTGTATGATTCCTTCCTGTATCTTTCCGATTGCATCCTGCAGGGGAATCCGTATGCACTCCATACCCGTAATATAACTGTCAAATGCATCGCATGCCTGAATAATCCTGCATTCCATTGCAAAATCTCTGCGGCGCATCGGAAACCCGCTTCCATCAAGTCTTTCATGATGAAATAAAACCATCTTTTTTGATACTTCCGGGATCCAGCTTTCCTCATCCAAAGCGGAATATCCTAAAATGGTATGTTTTTTGTACTCAAATGCTTCTATGGGATCTTCCTTTTCCCAATCCCGGTTCACATATCCTGTTGTGATATAACGGAGTCCGAGATCATGGAGCAGTGCCCCAACTGCAATATTATATTGCCTCACCTGATCCAGATGAAGTAATCTTGCCACAAATACACTCACAAGTGTCACCATGACAGTATGTTCATATAAATTTACAATCCGGGCATTGATATCAATAATTATATTTTCCGGTATTTTGCTTACTTCTTTTACAACTTCATTTGCGATTACTTCAAATTCGCGCAGCGACTTATTCTTATGATAGATATGGTTTTCCATCACCCGCTGTACGCGTTCCACAAACTTACCGAAAACAGAATAATCAATAATCCGCGATGGCATTTCATAATTTTCATACGGATCTTCTACCATAAGGGTGTCAATCCCAAGTGAACGGATCAAAGGAACATATTCCTTCTTGAGTCTGCTTCCTCTTGAAATTAATATCATTTTTTCATCTGTAAGAACTGGTTCTGCTAATATTTCATTTCCACACAACTCGCTTACTGATTTTACCCTCATGTTACACTCCCATTATTTTGCAGGATTGCTGCCGGTAGATTCTTTTGCCATCTTTAAAGCTTCCTGCTCTTCTTCTGCTAATGTAATAATTGAATTTCCGTCTATAATCTCTTTTATGTAAGTATAGCAGCCCTCTCTGCTGTGTACTGCATTGAGAACGAATCCATTATCTGACTCATTCAACATTGCAAGAGAAAAACTAAGCTTTCCACCCATCTCATTAAAAGCATCGTATTTTACCAGTCCGACCTTCTGAAATGTGAATTTCATATTGTCAAACATTTTTCTGATATTTTTCTCGTTTGCTTCATTTGCAGATATCAGTTTATCGACCTGAGACAAACGAGTTACCAAAGTTTCTTCCAATGATTTTGCATCTTTTCCCATCATGAATGCTTCATACTTTTTACGCAGTTTACTTGTCTTTGCCATATTCACAACGGTAAGTATAAATAAAATAACACAAAAAGCTGCTAATCCTAAAATAATATAATCGGAATCAAATCCTAAGTATTCTGATATCATATTTTTCTCCTGTTTCTATTTTCTTACATTCTGTTAAAATTTTAAATAGGCTTTTATCCCTATTTTTCTACATTTATTTTTGTATCGTCCGAATCATGTCAATAATTCGGTCAAGTTCATCCTGGGAATAATATTCAATCTCAAGTTTCCCTTTCTTCGCATCCTTATGGTTAATACATACCTTTGTTCCAAGAATGCCTTTCATCTGCTCTTCTAAATCATGATACACGGCTTCCAGTTTCGGGTCAATCTTCTCTTTTTCTTCTTTTTTCTTCTTTTTTTCATTCTGGAGACTTTTTACCAGTTTCTCCGTATCCCGCACACTCAATTTTTCATCAAAAATTTTCTGCGCAATGATATACTGCTGTTCCTGATCTTCAATTCCCAGAAGTGCGCGTGCATGTCCTGTTGTCAGCATCTCATCAATGACCATCTGCTGTACTTTTTCATTCAGTTTCAACAGCCGCATGGCATTTGTGACCGCTGTTCTGCTCTTGGAAACCCGTTCTGCTACCTCATCCTGCTTTAGATTAAATTCTGTCAGAAGCCGCTTAAAAGCCAGTGCTTCTTCAATTGGATTTAAATCTTCCCTCTGAATATTTTCTATCAGGGAAATCTCCATAATTTCCTGTCTGGTAAGTTTCTTGATAATCACAGGAATTTCTTTGATTCCGGCTATTTTTGCGGCTCTCCACCGGCGCTCCCCGGCGACAATCTCATAATAATCCTCCCTCTCCTGCACCAGAAGTGGCTGCAATACTCCATACTGTTTTATGGATTCTGCCAGTTCAAGCAATGCATCCTCATCGAATTTTTTTCTCGGCTGCTCCCTGTTTGGTTCTACCTTTGTGATATTCATCATGATAGCATCTGCCGCGTGCTCACTCTTTGGTGTTGGATTATTTTTTGAAGCTACCGGCTTTGTATTCACCTTGTCTGTAATCAGAGAATCCAAACCTTTTCCCAATCCTTTTTTAACTGCCATTGTTACTCCCTTTCTTTTTACAAATCTTTACGACCCACGATTTCCTTTGCAAGCTTGCGGTAACTCTCTGCCCCCGCAGATTTGCTATCGTACATATTGATCGGAATTCCATAAGATGGTGCCTCTGCCAACCGAATATTTCTCGGAATCATAGTCTCATAAATTTTTGTATCCAGATTTTCTTTTACATTTTCTACAACCTGATTTGACAATTTCGTCCGGACATCATACATGGTAAATACAACGCCTTCCATCTGCAGATTGGGATTTAATCTCTCCTGTACAAGATTAATGGTATGTATCAACTGGCTCAGTCCTTCCAGTGCATAATACTCACACTGAATCGGGACAAGAACCGTATCTGCAGTTGTCATGGCATTTACCGTCAGCATATTTAAAGATGGCGGACAGTCAATCACAATGAAATCGTAATCATCACGGATATAGTCAACTGCTGTTTTTAAGATATATTCTTTGTCATTTATTCCTAATAATTCTATTTCCGCACCTGCCAGATTTACATTGGATGGAATCAGACGCAGACCTTTTACAACGGTATCCTGAATACTCTCATTGATGGAACATTCATCCAGCATCAGCTCATATACCGTATTCTCAACCTCGTTTTTATCCACGCCAAGTCCACTCGTCATGTTTCCCTGCGGATCTAAATCAATAGCAAGTACACGTTTGCCCATTTCAGCAATACTTGCTGCAAGATTTATCGATGTCGTTGTTTTACCGACCCCACCCTTTTGATTTGCAATTGCAATAATTCTTCCCATATTTTCCTCTTTTCTTTCTTATTCTCTGTATATAGAGTGTATTTTTATTTATCCTTTTTAATTTTTAAATGCAAAGGTTCTTCCCCATGTATTATTCTGTAAATTCCTTTGCGATGCCGGATCAGCATAAGGACAGTTGCAATCAGTACACATACAAGTTCTATAGAGTTTCCATGTATAAAATATACTGTTGGAATTGCAAGCGCAGGAATGACAACCGCGCCCAGCGGAAGCCATCCGGTAAGTAGCACTACCATGCCTCCTATTATGCAACAGATTGCTCCCAGAACTCCAAATGTAAGTATCAGCCACGTACAGGTAACTGTAACACCTTTTCCACCTTTTCCTTTTCTCCACAGTGGATAATTATGTCCAAAAATCGCTCCAAATCCTGTATATAAAAAAATATCATGCCATGTTTTATCTGGAAATAACAGGTGACCAAGAATACCGGCTACAATAACTTTTAATATATCGCCGGCTAATACCAAAACACCTTCCTTTTTTCCGATATGTTCCATGACATTTGCCATCCCGGGATTTCCAGATCCTATTTTACTTACATCATTTCCTGTGGAATGTTTTACAACGAACGTTGCAGTTAACATTGTTCCGTATAGATATCCCAAAATCAATAATATACTTTTATATATCATACACATCTTCCTCTTATTTTCTATTACAGTATAACATAAAATCGATTAATCTCGAATAGTAATTATGTTGTTATTTTGCAGATTTTTATGTTTTTCTTTGAGCTTTTTTTGTGAAATGTTTCACGTGAAACATTTTTATTTTTTATTCTTTTTATTATAAACTGAATCGCAGCCTAAATGCGTAGATTGGAAATCATTTTATATCTTCTTTTGGATTGATATACATAGTGTTACTTAAAAGACAATTTTTTCTACACGATGAATAATACTCTGTTTCGTATTGATTTCAACGCAAGAAAGAAGATATTCTGTTCTATAAGACGAAAGAAAAGATACATTCTCTTTCTACACATAATAAAAGAAACTATAGACAAAGAAATAATATTTATAGCACCTGTCTGTGAAAAATAGGATGTTAAATTTGACAGTTATAGCTTTTCCAGAAATATATTAATTTACGCTTTTTATTCACTCCTTTCTATGGTACAAAAATAAAATACTAAAAGTAACCATACATGGATATGGGTATTGACACTGATACTCTCATAACATATTTGCACGTTTGTTACATATTTTCGAGAATCCAATAGGCTTTGACACCGTTAATCTCACGACGTGACTATATCTATATCTATTTATATGGATATAGATATAATGATATGAGAGTCAAAAAACATTTTGTCCCTCATTTAAGATTAATCACATTACTACATGCTTCGCATTTTCATAATCTGACCGCATCTCATAATCCGCTAATTTACATGCTTGCATAGTAAATTGCTACTTTCTCAATTGTGGTGCGGGTCATTACGGTATCCATCAAATTGCATGCAAACATGCATCAATCATACCTTATGACCTTTTAATCACATAATTTCATGGAAAAATTTTCAAGGAAACGATACTGATAAGTACCAAACATATCTCCGGCACATTCCTGGGTACACCATATCAGAAAGATTTTACAAAAGAATTACAAAATCCTGGAAATAATGCAGACACATTTACAGGGTATATAAGATACGACTATTCAGGAGATTAGCGAAACCTATGAAATATCAGAAGTATGAATACATTGTAGCAACTTACCCTCTGCACCATTTGACAGATAAAAAGATAATTATTTATTCCGAAACGATGATAAAATTGTCCTCACCACTGATCTGATGATAAACGGAACATTATTTTATTCAGTAACTGCTTGATCTCTTAAATAAAAATTTAAAAGATATGATTAGTGATGTTACTTTAAAAATCGGGATGAACTGGATATGTAGGGAAAAGAAGGTAATAAATGGGACAACTATAAAATTTATTTTTTTACCGATGGGCTTAATAAGAAAGTATTCCCAAAACTTTCATTCATATTATGTTCTTATTGTTCCGGTAGTTTATCATTCGTTCATTAATTTGTAAAACCGGAGCAAAATCATGCATATCATAAATTCACCGGGCAAACTTATATTTAAACTGCTCTCCAGCAAATTCTACTTATGAAAATAAAAAAGGATAATAAAATGTTTCACGTGAAACATTTTGTTATCCTTTTTTAAACGAAACTCTCTCGTTTTCCATTCTTTTTACAATTCAATTAAATTATTGCGAATAGCAAACACTGCAGCCTGCGTCCGATCTGTTACTTCTATCTTCTTAAAAATGTTAGATACATGGTTCTTAACGGTTCTCTCACTGATATTTAACTTTTCAGCAACTTCCTTATTATACATTCCAACTGCCAAAAGTTTCAAAACTTCCAATTCACGCTTTGTGAGACTCTCTATCTTTCCTTCATCCCTGTTCTTTTCAATCATCTTGGAATTTAATGATGGAATAAGACTTGGCTGAATATAATTTTCTCCTTCTACGATGGAAAATATAGCTTTTTTCAATTCTGCGGATTCAGAATCCTTTAAAATATAGCCATCCACCCCTATATCGACCGCTTTCATCAGATATTCCACTTCATTATGAACGGTGAGAACCAAAACCTTTATCTTTGACTTTGAAGATTTAAGCGTTTGCAATACTTCCAGACCATTTTTTCTCGGCATATTAATATCAAGCAATAATACATCCGGTGTACAAATTTTTAACTTTTCCAGACAGTCAACACCATCTTCTGCTTCTGCAACTACCTGTATATCTCCTTCCAATTCCAGTAAACTTTTTAATCCCTCTCTGATCATGGAATGATCATCTGCGATCATAATTTTAATTGCCATTTTTATAAGTCCTCCTTCATTTTTGGAATTGACACAATAATAGAACATCCCTTTCCAGGTGCAGATTCTATAGAAATTGTTCCTGATAACAGATAGACCCTTTCTTTCATCATAGACAATCCGAATCCGGAATTATCATCCCTTGTCTCATCGGGAACTGCATTTACATCAAATCCCTTACCGTCATCCTTAATAACTAATACAATCTTCTTTTCTAAATAAGAAACTTTTACCTCCAGATAAGATGCCTGTGCATGCTTAACTGCATTATTACATGCCTCCTGAATCACCCGAAGCAATGTAATCTGAACAACACTGTTAATCGGATATGATGTACCTTCCGTATAATATCCACATTCTATTCTATGGAATCTCTGAAATCGATCCAATGCTCTTTCAACCGTAACGTCAAATCCAATGTCATCAAAAGACATGGGTCTTAAATCATAGATTAACCCTCTGGTATCCTCAATTATTTTACGGAGTGTCTGACCAATGGAAAATAGCTCTAATTTACATTTTACCGGATCTGATTCTATAATTTTTGAGCATAATTCCGTTTTATGTACAATTGCAGTCAGATTCTGTGTGGTAGAATCATGTAATTCTCGCGCTATTCTCTGACGCTCTGTTTCAACAGAACGAAGTAATGCCAGCCTGGTATCATAAGAATCTATATCCGCAGCCTCATGAATCTTTCTTTCAATCTCCGTTTCTTCCTTGATAACGCTGGTAATATCTGCAATTCGAAATTCATATTCCTGCATCTGATCTCTCAGACACATAATTTCATTTGATATCCTTTTTTGATCTGCCCGAAGTTCTTCCATCTTTTCTTTATGAAAAGAATTAAATTCTCTCGGGCTGAACGCTTCATACCCGGGATTTGTTTCCTTCTCTAAAACCTGAAGAAACTTTGTATTCTCTTTTACTTTATTTTCATATGAAGAAATCTGCTCTTCCAGAGAAACTTTGTGTTCTATATACTCCTGACGGATTTTTTCCAGATAATCTTTTACCATCTTATTCCTCAAACGTATGTTCTGTTTTGTATTTTCAATATCAATAATATTATAAATCATTTTACGGGTAAAGAAAATAAAGAAATAAATATTGTTTGTAAAAAGACCCAAAAATGTCTATAATATATTTAAAATCAAACAAATTTTAAATACAAGGAGGATTTCCATGAAAAAAGGCACAAAAAAATTTCTTTTTTTGAGTGTTGCAACACTGGCAGGAATGTATGCATACAATCAGTTTGTTGCCTCCACTTCCACAAAAAAGAATATGCTCCCAACCAAAAACGGATCCTATTATTCCTGGAAACAGGGAAATGTTTTTTACACAAAAACTGGAACAGGAGATCCTGTTCTTCTTATTCACGACACAAATTCCGCTAGTTCATCTGTTGAGTGGTCAAAAATTTCAAAAAGACTTCAAAAGAAACATACGGTATATACCATGGATCTTCTGGGCTGCGGTCTCTCCGACAAACCAGGGCTGAGTTATACCAACTATATGTATGTCCAGCTGATCACTGCTTTTATCAAAGATATTATAAAATCCAAAACATCAGTTGTAGCTTCAAACCTCTCCTCCTCATTTGTAATTATGGCAAATCAACTGGATGCCTCCATCATTGACAAAATGATTTTTATTAATCCGGTTTCCTTCCATTCCATGGATGCCATGCCGGATCAGCAAAGTAAACTAAAGCAAACGATCATAAATCTTCCTCTGGTCGGAACCTTTATCTATAATTTGCTCATGAACCCGAAGCGTATTGACCGTCAGTTCCGTTTTATCTATTACTGCAGACCTCAGCTGATTTCTTCCAAAACGAAAGATGCCTACTATGAAGCAGCCCATATGGACAACAGTAATGGAAAATACTTATACTCAAGTCTTCTTGGCAATTATATGAATATTGACCTTCGGCATGCTGTGAAAAAAATCACAAAACCTGTTTCTTTTATTATCAGCAGCGATATAAAAGCAAACTACAAAACAGCACAGGAATATCGTAAACTGAATTCTAACATAGACATCACCTATGTTTCCAATTGCAAATTGTATCCACAACTGGAGAATCCGGAAAAGGTTTACCAAATTATCGAAAACAAGTTATCCAATTAATTGGAAATGGACTGTACCTCAAAGATACAGTCCATTTTTTATAACTCATCCATAAATGTGGATAACATCTTTTTTCCGCGCAAAGCAGTGGAAAAAAGCATAAATTACAAAGGATTTTTGGAGGGCATTCCGGCTTTTCTTGGATATTTTTTTGATGTACCGTTTGCCTTTGTTAAAGAAATGAATGCCCGCTGCGCCTCTCCAATAGAAAACTTATACACATCCTCAACTTTTCCTCCGAGAAGAAAAATAGCTGATTTTGCAGCTGCCACTTCATTTTCACACTCTCCCGATTTATAAGAAATAAACTTTCCACCCAACCGGACGAATGGAAGACAATATTCTGCAAGTGTGGATAAATTGGCAACCGCACGGGAAACACACAGATCAAACTGTTCTCTATATTCGGGCATGCGTGCCAGATCTTCTGCGCGGCCATGAACCGTATAGATCTCTGTCAGTCCTAACGCATCAATCACTTCATTCAAAAAAACAAGTCTCTTATTTAAAGAATCAGCCAACACCACATTTAATTCCGGAAAAACAATTTTTAATGGGATTCCCGGAAACCCCGCACCAGTTCCAAGATCTATAACTTTTAACGGATGATGAAGATCCACAACCTGTATCAGAGAAACACTATCTACAAAATGTTTCTCGACGACTTCATCAAAATCGGTAATAGCAGTCAGATTCATCACCTTATTTTTTTCGATGAGCATTTCATAATAAGTCATAAATTGCTGCAACTGCTTGTCTGATAATGAAATATTCATTTTTGCAAGCATAGACAGAAAATGGTCTGTATTATATTCCATAGAATCCTCCATTATTCTTGTTTTTCTTTGTGTTCATCCGGGTTTAACTTAAAAAATAAATCTGGATTTGAATATTTTAACTGTTCCAGATAGACCAGAAGAACAGAGATATCGGCTGGTGTGACACCCGAAATACGTGATGCCTGACCGATATTCAACGGCTGGAACTCATTCAGCTTCTGTTGTGCCTCGATTCGAAGTCCCGAAATTTCATTATAGTCAAATTTCTCCGGAAGTTTTTTCTTCTCCAGCTTTTTGAACTTCTCTACCTGCTTAATCTGTCTGCTGATATACCCATCATATTTGATCAGAATATTCACCTGCTCTGTTACCTCCGCAGGTAAATCCGGCCGGTCTGTATCAATTTCTGCCAGTTTATCATAATCAAGCTCCGGTCTGCGAATCAAATCAGAAAGCGTTGTACCGGTATGAAGTGGAATACTTCCATATTGTTCCAGAACATTCTGTACCCTCGCATTCGCCCCGAGCTTAACTTCATTCACGCGCTCAATTTCCTTTTTTATCAGTTCCTCTTTTTTGCAAACCCAGTCATACCGTTCCTGTGAAATCAGACCAATTTCATATCCTTTTTTGGTCAAGCGTAAATCCGCATTGTCCTGGCGCAAAAGTAAACGATATTCCGCTCGTGATGTCATCATGCGGTAAGGTTCGCGGTTTTTCTTTGTGACAAGATCGTCAATCAAAACTCCGATATATGCTTCCGACCGGTCAAGAATCAGAGGATCTCTTCCCTTAATTTCCATTGCAGCATTGATTCCGGCAATCAATCCCTGACAGGCAGCCTCTTCATATCCGGAGCTTCCATTAAACTGGCCGCCGCTGAACAAACCTTTCATTGCCTTAAACTCAAGAGACGCATACAAATTGTTTGCATCAATACAGTCATACTCTATCGCATATGCATTTCTTACAATTTTAACATGTTCCAGTCCCGGAAGTGTCCGGTACATTTCATGCTGAACATCCTCCGGCAGGGAAGAGGACATTCCGCCCACATACATTTCATTTGTACTAAGTCCTTCCGGCTCAATAAAAATCTGATGCCTGTTTTTATCTGCAAATTTTACCACTTTATCTTCAATGGACGGACAGTATCTCGGTCCTGTTCCCTCAATGATTCCCGCATAAATCGGAGAACGATCCAGATTGTTTCGGATAATTTCATGTGTCGTTTCATTTGTATAGGTCAGCCAACAGGAAGCCTGCTCGATCTGCACATCCTCCGGATTCGTTGTGAAAGAAAACGGAACGACTCTTTCATCTCCAAACTGCTCTTCCATTTTTGAAAAATCAAGACTCCTTTTATCGACACGCGCCGGTGTTCCTGTTTTAAATCTTCTTGTCTGGATACCATGAGCAACCAGGGAATCTGTCAGATGGTTTGCAGCTGATAATCCATTTGGTCCCGTATGTGTAATCATTTCACCGGTTAAGCAGCGCGCTCTCAGATAAGTTCCCGTACAAAGAACAACTGCCTTACATCTGTAAACACCTCCGGAAACTGTACGCACTCCGGTAATTTTCTGTTCTTCTCCCTCATGATATTCATCTTCCGGGAAAAACTGGTCTTTATTTGTTAATATCTCTGCGACTTCCGCCTGTCTTATGGATAAATGATCCGTATTTTGCAGGGTTTTTCGCATTTCTTTTGTGTATTCCGCTTTATCAGCCTGTGCGCGGAGAGAATGTACAGCCGGTCCTTTCGATTTATTCAGCATTTTCGACTGGATAAATGTTTTATCAATATTTTTGCCCATCTCTCCACCAAGTGCATCAATTTCCCGAACCAGATGTCCCTTGGAACTTCCACCAATGTTCGGATTACATGGCATTAGTGCAATACTGTCCACACTTACCGTAAACATCATTGTTTCCAATCCGAGTCTGGCACATGCCAATGCTGCCTCACAACCTGCATGCCCGGCACCGACAACAACCACATCATATGTTTCTTCAATATAAGGAATATTTTTCTTACCCATTTTTTTTACCTGCTACTTTCCCATACAAAACTTTGAAAAAATTTCATCCACCAGATCATCCTCAACAGCTTCCCCGATAATCTTACCCAGCTCCTCATACGCGCCCATCAGATCAATGGAATAAAAATCTTCAGGCATGTCATCCTCAATGCTTTGTGTTACCTGATGTAAATGATCAAGTGCTACCTGAAGTGACGTTTTCTGCCTCATGTTAATTGCATAAACTTCATCATTAAAAGTAACTTCACCCTGGAAAAACATATTCCGGATCGTTTCTTCCAATTCATCAATTCCCTGATGTTCTTTTGCAGAAATCGGAATAATCTTTTTATCCAGAATATGCTGTACCTCTTCCACTGTGACTTTTGTGTCCAGATCTGATTTGTTTAATAAAACAATTGCTTTTTTATCCTGCAACAGATCCATGATCTCATAATCACTTTCATCCAGCTCTGTCGATGCATCAATCACATAGATTACGAGATCCGCCTTCGATGCATATGTTCTCGCCCGATCCACACCGATTTTCTCCACTACATCTTCCGTATCCCGAATTCCAGCCGTATCCATTACGTTTAATGTAATTCCATTCAGGTTAATCTGTTCTTCCAGGACATCCCTGGTTGTTCCCGCAATTTCCGTTACAATTGCCCGTTCCTCTCCTACCAGAATATTCAACAGGGAAGACTTTCCTGCATTGGGTTTACCCACAATTACAGTGTTGATACCTTCCTTCAGAAAACGCCCATTTTCAAAGGTTTTGAGGATTTTATCAATTTTTATAACCAAGTTATCCACAGTATTGTGTAAAGTTTGTGGATAATTATCCAGAGAAATATGTTCAGGGTCATCTAAGGCAGATTCTATAAAGGCAATTTCATGCAATATATCTGCCCGGATCTTTCGGATATCCACAAGAACTGCCCCCTGCAACTGGGAAAGTGAACTTTTCAGTGCAAATTCATTTTTTGCGTTGATAACATCAATAACGGATTCTGCCTGTGTCAGATCAATCCGGCCATTTAAAAATGCCCGTTTCGTAAATTCGCCGGGTTCTGCCGGCCGTGCACCATGTTTGATTACTGTTTCCAGAATTTTTTTCATAACATAGACACCGCCATGACAGTCAATTTCCACCGTATCTTCTTTTGTATAAGAATGTGGCGCCTTCATGAGTAAAACCATCACTTCATCCACCATCTCGTTATCGTCATAAATATATCCATAATGAATGGTATGACTTTCACATAAACTCAATTTTTTATGACCATATTTCGAACGATAAATCCGGTCAATAACCGGCAACGCGTCTTCTCCGCTGATCCGGATAATCCCAATTCCCGAAGGAGACATCGCAGTCGCAATTGCAGCAATTGTATCTGAATTCATAAGTCTCTCCAATTCTAAACAAAGGTGAATACCCAAAACTGGATATTCACCTTATTTTTTAACTCTATCAGTCAGTTCCTTATTTCTTTAATGTTACAACTACATGGCGATATGGTTCATCCCCTTCACTGTGTGTTGTAACATAACGATCATTCTGAAGTGCAGAATGAATGATCCGTCGCTCAAAAGGATTCATTGGTTCAAGAGAAACCGGGCGCTTGGTGCGCTTTACCTTGTACGCAATATTCTTTGCAAGATTCTCAAGTGTCTCTTTTCTTCTCTTTCTGTAATCTTCCGTATCAATCTTAACCTTATAATATTCATCGGAATGTTTGTTGATTGCAAGATTTGTCAGATACTGAAGAGAATCCAGCGTCTGTCCTCTCTTACCGATCAGAATTCCCATATCATCTCCCTTTAACTCTACTTCAATGATATGTTCTTCCTCATTTACTGCAACGAGAATTTCTACCTCCATCTTCATCGCATCGAAAATGGAAGATAAAAATTCAACAACATTCTCATCAATAGAAAATTTCTTACGAGCCTTAATTACTGCATTTTTACTTCCGATTCCAAGAAAACCGGTACTTCCTTTATCAAGAACCTCATACTCAAGCTGATCACTGGTTATTCCCAGCTGAACCGTAGCCTGTGTAATCGCGTCATCCACGTTTTTAGCAGAAATCTCAATAAACTCCATATAACTGCCCCCTCTTATTTACGATTATTCTTTTCTCTAAATTCTTTTACAAGATTTGCTTTCGCTGCCATACTTCCCGGCTTTGCATTTGCTTTCGCTGCATTTGCCTTTTCAAGTTCCAGTTCCCTGTTTGCAGAAGAAACATTTGCCTTCGACTGGATGGATCTGGTATTCATTGCCGCTGCCTGGCGGATGCGTTCCTCAGTAACGCCCATCTTCTCCCGTTTCTTTTTCACCTTTTCCTGATTCTTTGCAATAATATCCTCAAGATTAAGATTTTCAATATGCTTGTTGATAAAGAACTGCTGAACCGCACGGCACACGGCACTGGCAATCCAGTAAATACCAAGACCAACCGGTGTCACAAAACAGAAAAACAAAGACATCAGAGGCATCATGGTATTCATAGTTTTCATCTGTCTTGCCATCTGATCATTATCCCCACCTGCGGTAGCTGCGGTTGGCATCAACTTGATATTGATCACCTGTGTAATATAAGACAATACCGGAATCAGAACCGCCAGAATCACAAGCAGCCACGCATGACCTTCCATACTGCTTTTTATAATTGCCCACGGGGTATCCGAAATATTAAGCCCCAGAAAGTAATTAAAATGGTTCATATCATGCATTGTGGAATTAATCTGATCCGTAAGTGACGGAAACTGCTGGAAAATACTGCCGTCTACCGACTTATCCCACGCTGTGGATGGAAGCTTGTACACAATATCGGTAATATAATTGGCAAGATCCTTTCCCGATGCTCCGTTTAAAGTATCTGCAACATTTTTTATATTCAGTCCACTGGATGTAACCACATTAAATTTTGTCATTAAATCCGAAACTTTTTTCACAAACCCATCGGTATTCATAATTCCACCGACCAGACCATGAAACGTCTCGTTTCCGGAAATCGTATAAAAAGAATCACGCACACTTCCGATATATGCCGGAATATTATAAAATACACGATATAAAGCAAACAAAATCGGCATCTGGATAAGCATCTGGATACAGCTTCCGGATGGAGAAATACCATATTTCTGATATACAAGCTGTGTCTCCTGATTCATTGCCATCATGGCTTCCTGATCCTTGCGATTCTTATATTTATCACGGATCGCATTCAATTCCGGCTGCATTTTCTGCGAAAGTTTCGAGAATTTCTGCTGCTGGATTGTCAATGGCAAAAGACACATATAGATCAAAATCGTCATGAGAACGATTGCAAGCGGTACACTGTTGATCGTACCACCGGAAATTTTTAAAACAATATCGTAAATTCCGCTCATGATCCATCCAAGAACCTTTGCAATCGGTCCGAGGAATTTTCCGGAATACGCTGTCAATTCAATCATGCCTGACATAAAAACCTCCATTTGGTTTATGGAACCGGGTCATATCCTCCCTTAGAAAAAGGATTACATCGCAAAATTCTCCAGGCAGCCAGTGCCCCACCCTTTATCGCACCATACTTTTGCACAGCTTCCAGTCCATAACAGGAACAGGTCGGATAATACGGACATTTCGTTGACTTCATGGGAGAAATATATCTCTGATAGAATTTAATACATGCAATAAGTAATTTTTTCAATAGAATTCCATCTTCTTTTCCATATTAATGTATTATTTTGTGAAGACCTCCAAGATGTTTCAGTGCGCTCGAAATCTGATGAAACGAAACATCACGCGCTGTTCCTCTTGCGATGACTACAATGTCCAAACCACTATTGAACATGTCCTCCTGTAGCCGGTACCCCTCTCGGATCAGACGGGTCAAATGATGTCTTATAACACTATTTCCTACTTTTTTACTAACGGATATACCTAATCTGTTTTTGTCTGTGTGATTTTCCAGAACATACATAACCAATAAACGGTTTGCATATGAATTTCCTTTGTTATACACCTTCTGAAAATCTTTACTTTTCTTTAATGATTCTGAGAACTTCATCTGAAACTATCCTCATAATAGAAGAAAAGACCACAATAATGTGGCCTAAGCTGATAATTTTTTTCTACCTTTTAATCTTCTAGCAGCCAATACTTTTCTTCCGCCTGCAGTACTCATTCTGCTTCTGAAACCATGAACTCTGGCTCTCTGTCTTTTTTTTGGTTGGAATGTCATCTTCATTTCGTATCCACCTCCTCTACGTTAAAAAACATCACTTAGCATTATATCAGAAAAACGCTACAAGTCAAGTAAAATCAAGGTTTTTTCCTAATTTAATGTTATAAACACTACATATAATAAGGAAGAAAAGCAGTCCACTATATATAGTATCCACGCTTTTCCACGAAATAATAAGTTATCCACAATTTGGGGATAACTTGTGGATAAACTGTCAATACGCCTTGGATAACTCTTTTTCCATCAACATCCACATAATTAAAAAACCTTCCTAAAACGCATTATTTCGCCGTTTACGCATATGTTTATATGTTAGTTTTGAAAAATATAAAAGGGTGTCTAAAAAGTTGATTCTACACCGAAAATGGTGTATTATAGATAAGAATAGGATTATGGGATAGTATCCTATTTTATAAGAAGAATGTGGAGAAAAGCAGATGGATAAGATTATTGAAAAGTGGGATGAAATTTTAAATACTGTGAAACAGGAGTACGAAATCAGTGATGTCTCTTTCGATACCTGGATTCGTCCCTTAGAAGTCTTTGCCATTGAGGGAAATACTCTCTATATCCTGGTTCCTTCCGAACAGATGGCTTTAAGCTATATTTCCAAGAAGTACCTTGCACCACTTCGCGTTGCGATCGTAGAAATTACAGAAATTGAATACGAAATCAAATTCATCCTTCCGGAAGAAGCCAGGACGCTGAAATTAAACACAAAACCAGCAAAAGCTACACCTGCCGTAACCGCAGATGAATCTAATCTTAATCCAAATTATACATTTGATACATTTGTCGTTGGTAATAATAACCGTTTTGCACATTCGGCTTCCCTTGCAGTCGCAGAATCTCCGGGAGAAGCATATAATCCGCTTTACATTTACGGCGGTCCGGGACTTGGAAAAACCCACCTTATGCACTCCATCGGGCACTTTATCTTAAACCAGAACCCGGATGCAAAGGTTATCTACGTTACATCCGAAGAATTTACGAATGAAGTAATTGAATCCATTCGAAACGGTAATGCTTCATCCATGACAAAATTTCGTGACAAATACCGGAAAGTGGATGTCCTTATGATTGACGATATCCAGTTTATCATCGGAAAAGAAAGTACACAGGAAGAGTTTTTCCACACATTCAACGCACTCCAGACACAGGGAAAACAGATTATACTGACATCCGATAAACCACCAAAAGAAATGGAAACCCTTGAAGAGCGTATCCGTTCCCGTTTTGAGTGGGGACTGATGGCAGATATCGGAGTGCCGGATTATGAAACACGTATGGCTATTCTCCGGAAAAAAGCCGAATCGGATAACTTTGACATTGATGATGAAGTATTAAGCTACATTGCAAACAACATTAAATCAAACGTGCGTGAACTTGAAGGAGCATTAAATAAACTTCTTGCTTATAACAATCTTGTCCACATTCCAATTACAATGGATATTGCAGAAAAGGAACTTTCCAACATTATCACGCCGGACAAGCCACGGGAAATCACACCACAGCTCATTATTGAAGTTGTTTCCGAACATTATCACATCTCTGTAGATCAGATGATTTCAAAGACAAGAAGCAGTGATGTTGCAAAACCACGCCAGATTGCAATGTATTTATGTAAAAATATGACCGAAAGTCCACTGGATACCATAGGTTCTTTACTCGGCGGACGCGATCATTCCACAATTATCCACGGTATCAAGAAAGTTACCGAAGAATACGAAAAAAACGAAACTACAAGAAATATGATTGAAACCATCAAAAAGAAAATAAATCCAAACTAAATGAGTTTCTTCCTATTGTAATGTAGTTTTATTTGCTTTTTTTAATTTCAACTTATTCACGTTTATCCACAGTGGATGGATTGTGCATGAGGTTCTTAACGTAAATCTCTTAAAATTTGTTCCACAGACGGACCTTAAGAATCCTCACACTTTTCACATGCTTTCAAGCCGGTTATCAAACGCCGGAAACCGCTTAACATCTAACATGAAGAGGCTTATTCACATATTAACAGCCCCTATTAAGACTAAGACGAATGTCTTAATATATTTTTATTTATACCAGGAGGGAGTTTTTCATGAAACTGATCTGTTCTAAATCAAATTTATTGCGCGGAGTAAATATCGTATCCAAAGCTGTTCCTACCCGTACAACTATGGCAATACTCGAATGTATTCTTATCGATGCTTCTACGAATGAAATTAAATTAATGGCAAACGATATGGAACTTGGAATCGAAACCCGTGTAGAAGGAGAAATTGCTGAACGTGGAGTTATTGCACTAGATGCAAAAATCTTTTCTGAAATTGTACGCAAACTTCCAGACAGTGATGTTATGATTGAAACAGATGCCTCTTTTAAGACGGTGATCTCCTGTGAAAAAGCAAAATTCAATATTGTTGGAAAATCCGGAGATGATTTTTCATATCTTCCATACATTGAAAAAAATGATGCAATCGTGATTTCCCAGTTCACACTGAAGGAAGTGATCAGACAAACAATCTTTTCCATTGCTGATAACGACAATAACAAACTTATGACAGGTGAACTGTTTGAAATTATTGAGAATGAACTGAAAGTTGTTTCTCTTGATGGTCATCGTATCTCCATTCGTAATATAGAACTTAAGAATAATTACGAAAATAAAAAGGTTGTCGTTCCTGGAAAAACATTACAGGAAATCAGCAAAATTGTTCCAGGTGGAGTTGATGATGATGTACTCATCTACCTGACGGACAACCATATCGTTTTTGAATTTGATACTACTACGGTTGTATCCCGTCTGATCGAAGGAGAATATTTCCGCATTGATCAGATGCTCTCATCTGCTTATGAAACGAAAGTTATAGTCAATAAAAAAGAATTACTTGATTGTATTGATCGTGCTACTCTTCTTGTCAAAGAAGGTGACAAAAAGCCGATCATTATGAATATCACAGATGGAAGTATGGAGTTAAAAATCAATTCTTTCATTGGTTCCATGAATGAAGATATCGATATCGAGAAAGAAGGAAAAGATATCCTGATTGGATTTAATCCAAAATTCTTCATTGATGCATTGCGTGTTATCGATGAAGAAAATGTAAGTCTTTATATGGTAAACCCAAAAGCTCCATGTTTTATCAAAGATGATGAAGGAAAATTCATTTATCTTATTCTTCCTGTTAACTTTAATAATGCTGCAAATTAGGAGATTACATGATTACAGTAAATATCCGTGAAGAAGACGAATTTATCAAACTTGGACAGGCGTTGAAAAAAGCCGGAGTTGTTGGTTCCGGTGTGGATGCCAAAATGGTTATTTTAGATGGGCAGGTTTCGGTAAACGGTCAGACAGAACTTCAACGAGGAAAAAAATTACATAATGGGGATGTTGTTACCTTTCAGGGTGAAACAATTCAGATAGTTCAATGATCATAAAATCAATCGAGCTGCGAAATTTTCGAAATTATGAAAATCTGGATATTCACCTGGATGAAGGAACCAATATTCTTTACGGAGACAATGCACAGGGGAAAACCAATATTCTCGAAGCTGCTTATCTGAGTGGTACAACAAAATCCCACAAAGGAAGCCGTGATAAAGAGATGATTCGGTTTGGTGAGAAAGAATCACATATTCGTACTGTCGTACAGAAAAAAGAAAAAGAGTACCAGATTGATATGCATCTTAGAAAAAGTGGATCAAAAGGCGTGGCTGTGAATAAGATTCCGATCAAAAAGGCAAGTGAGTTGTTTGGAATACTCAATATCGTTTTCTTTTCGCCCGAAGATTTAAATATTATAAAAAACGGACCTGCGGAGAGAAGAAGATTTATTGATTTAGAACTCTGTCAGTTGGATAAACTATATTTGTCAGATTTATCCAGTTTCAACAAAGTGTTGAATCAGAGAAACAAATTGTTGAAAGATATTTCTTTTCGCCCGGACCTTGTGGATACTCTTCCGGTGTGGGATATGCAGTTACTGGAGTATGGAACAAGAATCATCCGGAAACGAAAAGAATTTGTGGAGGAACTGAATGAAATTATTTCGGAAATCCATTCTAAAATTTCCGGTGGCAGGGAACATCTGGTATTAAAGTATGAGCCAAATATTACCGCTGATCTTTTTGCGGATGAATTGCTGCGGGCACAGAACCGGGATCTGAAACTCTGCCAGACAACGACAGGACCACACAGGGATGACATGCTGTTTTCCGTTGATGATGTGGATATCCGTAAGTTTGGGTCTCAGGGACAGCAGCGTACTTCAGCACTTTCTTTGAAATTGTCGGAGATTGATCTGGTCAGGAGATCCATTCATGATACTCCGGTATTGCTGCTGGACGACGTGTTATCGGAACTTGACAGTAACCGACAGAATTACCTGCTGAACAGTATTGCTAAAATACAGACTGTCATTACATGTACAGGGTTGGAGGAATTTGTAAAGAACCGTTTTTGTATCAACAAAATTTTCCAGGTGATAAACGGAAATGTTTATGAAAAGGAATCAGTTGAAGAGATATAAAGGAAAGGTTCATCCGTTGGATGAGGAGGAAATTGATGAGCGAATTAACAAATAATAATCAGGAATATGGCGCAGATCAGATTCAGATTCTTGAAGGACTCGAAGCGGTCAGAAAGAGACCTGGAATGTACATCGGAAGTACATCTGCACGCGGACTGCATCATCTGGTCTATGAGATTGTTGATAATGCGGTAGATGAAGCACTTGCCGGTTATTGTAAAAACATTGAGGTGACCATAGAAAAAGATAATTCCATAACCGTTGAAGATGATGGACGTGGAATTCCTGTCGGAATGAATCACAAAGCCGGTGTGTCTGCACTGGAAGTTGTGTTTACTGTTCTGCATGCAGGCGGAAAGTTTGGCGGCGGAGGATACAAAGTATCCGGAGGACTGCATGGAGTAGGTGCTTCTGTTGTTAATGCCCTCTCCGCCTGGTTAACGGTTGAAGTATATCATGACGGAAAAGTGTATATGCAAAGTTACAAGAGAGGAAAAGCGGATGGACCGGTAGCGGCAGTCCGGGACTGTGATCCACAACTTCACGGTACAAAGGTTCATTTTCTGCCGGATGCGGAAATCTTTGAAGAAACCGTATATGATTACAACACGCTCAAACAGCGTTTAAGAGAAACTGCTTTTCTGACAAAAGGATTATGCATTACATTAAAAGACACGAGGGAAGATAGTCTGCATAATCATAAATTCCATTATGCCGGTGGAATCAAGGAATTTGTGGAGTATTTAAACCGCGGAAAAGAACCGTTATATCCGGAAGTTATTTACTGTGAGGGAAATCGTGACGGAGTTTACGTGGAAGTTGCAATGCAGCATAATGATTCTTTTAACGATTCCACGTTTAGTTTTGTTAACAACATCATTACGCCGGAAGGTGGAACACATCTTGCCGGTTTTCGAAATGCGTTGACAAAGACGTTTAATTCGTATGCGCGGGAAGCAAAAATTTTAAAAGACAGCGATGCGGCACTTACCGGAGATGATATCCGTGAAGGATTGACAGCAATTATCAGTATCAAAATTGAAGAGCCACAGTTTGAAGGACAGACCAAACAGAAACTCGGAAACAGTGAGGCACGTGGTGCTGTAGATTCTGTGGTTACGGAACAGCTGACGTATTTTCTGGAGCAGAATCCGGATGTGGCCAAAAATATCTGTGAAAAATCGCTGCTGGCCCAGCGTGCCAGAGAGGCAGCCCGGAAAGCACGTGATCTGACAAGAAGAAAGACAGCACTTGAGGGTACTGCCCTTCCGGGAAAACTTGCGGATTGTTCCGACAAAAATCCAAAAAATTGTGAAATCTTTATCGTTGAGGGAGATTCCGCCGGCGGTTCAGCAAAAACCGCAAGAAGCCGTGCAACACAGGCAATTCTCCCGCTTCGCGGAAAAATTTTAAATGTGGAGAAGGCAAGACTCGACCGGATTTATGATAATGCCGAAATTAAGGCAATGATCACGGCGTTCGGTACCGGAATTCATGAAGATTTCGATATATCCAAGCTGCGTTATAACAAAATTATTATTATGACAGATGCCGATGTGGACGGTGCACATATTGCAACACTCATGCTGACATTTTTGTATCGTTTTATGCCGGAGCTTATTAAGCAGGGACATGTTTATCTTGCTACCCCGCCGCTTTACAAAATTGAGAAAAACAAAAATGTCTGGTATGCATACAGTGATGAAGAATTAAACAATATTCTTGTGGAAATCGGGCGCGATCAGAATAATAAGATCCAGCGTTACAAAGGACTTGGTGAGATGGATGCGGAACAGTTATGGGAAACCACCATGGATCCGGAGCACCGGATTTTAAAACAGGTTATGATGGATGACGAAAGTTCATCGGAAATTGACGTAACATTCACGACTCTGATGGGTGATAAAGTAGAGCCGAGACGGGAATTTATAGAAGAAAATGCCAAGTATGTACAGAATCTTGATATTTAGGGAGGAGCAGATCAGTGGACGATAAAATATTTGACCAAATTCAACAGGTTGACCTGAAGAAAACGATGGAAACCTCCTACATCGACTACGCGATGAGCGTTATCGCAAGCCGTGCGCTTCCGGATGTCAGGGATGGATTAAAGCCGGTACAGCGGCGTGTCCTGTATTCCATGATCGAACTGAGTAATACACCGGACAAGCCACATCGTAAATGTGCGCGTATTGTCGGGGATACGATGGGTAAATACCATCCGCACGGGGACAGCTCCATTTACGGGGCACTTGTCAACATGGCACAGCCGTGGTCGACCAGATATCCACTTGTCGACGGACATGGTAACTTTGGTTCTGTGGATGGAGACGGTGCTGCCGCCATGCGATACACAGAGGCAAGGCTTTCAAAAATTTCCATGCAGATGATCCGGGACATCAACAAAGATACCGTTGACTTTACCCCGAACTTTGATGAAACAGAAAAAGAACCTACCGTACTTCCGGCGCGCTACCCGAACCTTCTGGTAAACGGAACGACAGGTATTGCGGTCGGTATGGCAACAAATATTCCTCCTCACAATCTGCGGGATGTCATTCATGCCGTTGTGAAATTAATTGACAACGATATTGAGGAGAAAGAGACCGACATTGATGAATTAATCAACATCATCAAGGGACCA
The DNA here is from genome assembly GCF_001406815.1 of Roseburia faecis. Lineage (GTDB taxonomy): Bacteria > Bacillota > Clostridia > Lachnospirales > Lachnospiraceae > Roseburia > Roseburia faecis. Next base: position 23,803 of record NZ_CVRR01000018.1, read on the forward strand.
GATTTTCCAACCGGAGGTGTGATTTTGGGTACTGCCGGTATCAATGAGGCATACAGGACCGGCCGTGGTAAAATCCGTGTACGTGCTGTGACAGATATTGAACCGATGGATAACGGAAAAAACCGTATTGTTGTAACCGAACTTCCGTATCTGGTCAACAAAGCCAGACTGATTGAAAAAATTGCAGAACTGCACAAAGATAAAAGAATTGATGGAATTACAGATCTTCGGGACGAGTCTGACCGCGAAGGCATGCGCATTGTTATTGAGCTTCGAAGAGATGTAAATCCAAGTGTTGTTTTGAATTTATTATATAAACACACACAGATGCAGGATACATTTGGTGTTATCAACCTTGCGCTTGTGGATAACCAGCCAAAAATTCTGAATTTATATGAATTACTTAACTATTATCTTATTCACCAGAAAGAGGTTATCACAAGACGTACCAGATTTGACCTGAACAAGGCGGAAGAACGTGCGCATATTTTACAGGGATTGATCATTGCATTAGACAACATTGATGAAGTGATTTCCATTATTCGCGGAAGCCGTACAACTGCAGACGCAAAGAATTCCCTGATGGAGCGGTTTGGATTATCCGATGCACAGGCACAGGCAATTGTTGACATGCGTCTGAAGACCCTGACCGGTTTGGAACGTGAGAAACTCGAAAACGAGTATAAAGATCTCATGGCACAGATCACGGAACTTAAGGCGATTCTTGCAGATGAGAAAAAGCTTCTTGCAGTTATCCGCACAGAAATTCTGGAAATTGCAGATAAATATGGCGATGACAGAAGAACCCAGATCGGATACGATGAGTTTGATATTTCCATGGAAGATCTGATTCCGGAAACCAATACGGTTATTACCATGACAAAGGTTGGCTATATCAAGCGCATGGGAACCGACAATTTCAAGAGTCAGCACCGTGGCGGTAAGGGAATTAAGGGAATGGAGACCATCCAGGATGATTATATTGTGGAAATGCTTATGACAACTTCTCATCATTACCTGATGTTCTTTACCAATATGGGACGTGTGTACCGGATTAAGGCATATGAAATTCCGGAAGCCAGCCGGACTTCCCGTGGAACCGCAATTATCAATATCATTCCGTTACAGCCGGATGAAAAGATTACCGCAATGATCCCGATCAAAGATTATGAGAAGGATAAATATCTGTTTATGGCAACCAAAAACGGAATAGTGAAAAAAACTTCCGTGCTGGACTATGAAAATATCCGGAAAACAGGATTGGCAGCGATCAGTCTGCGTGATGATGATGAATTGATCGAAGTAAAAATTACCGGGGATGATGAAGAAATTCTGTTATTTACCCGGTATGGACAGTGTATCCGGTTTAAAGAAGCCGATGTCCGTGCAACCGGTCGTACGACAATGGGAGTCATTGGAATGAACCTTACTGCCGGAGATGAAGTAATCGCCATGCAGATGGCTTCCCAGGGAGAGTCCGTCATGATCGTATCGGAGAACGGTCTTGGAAAATGTACACGGATCAATGAGTTTACAACACAGAACCGTGGTGGAAAAGGTGTAAAATGCTATAAAATCACAGAAAAATCTGGAAATCTGATCGGAGTGAAGTCTGTCGTAAAAGATGATGAACTGATGTTGATTACAACAGAAGGAATCATCATTCGAATTCGCGTAAACGATACGGCATTACTGGGACGTGTAACCTCTGGTGTAAAACTGATTGATCTCAAAAGTGGTGTGACGGTTGCAAGCATTGCAAGAGTCGTAGAAGATAAATCACTGATGCCACCGGAAGAAGAAGCAACAGAAGAAAATGAGACGGAAGGTGATCCATCATGATTCGGACCATACAGACAGAAGAAATCACAAGAAATATAAAAGAAATGTGCATTGAAGCGAATCATTTTCTTGCGGAAGATATGGAACATGCCATGAAAAAGGCTGCAGAAGAAGAAAAATCCGAACTTGGAAAAAAAATTCTTCTGCAGCTGCAGGAAAATCTTAAAATTGCGGGAGAAGAAATGATTCCTATCTGTCAGGATACCGGAATGGCTGTATTTTTTGTAGAAATCGGTCAGGACGTGCATTTTGAAGGGCAATGGCTGGAAGATGCAATCAATGAAGGTGTGCGCCAGGGTTATACGGAAGGGTATCTCCGTAAATCCGTTGTAGCGGACCCGATTCTTCGTGAAAACACGAAAGATAATACACCGGCAATTATCCACTATTCGATTGTTCCCGGAGATAAGGTGACGATTACATTTGCTCCGAAGGGATTTGGAAGTGAAAATATGAGCCGTATTTTCATGTTAAAACCTGCGGATGGAATAGACGGAGTAAAAAATGCGATTCTTACTGCCGTAAAAGATGCAGGACCAAACGCGTGTCCTCCAATGGTAGTTGGTGTTGGAGTCGGCGGAACATTTGAAAAATGTGCAATTCTGGCCAAAAAAGCACTGACAAGGCCGGTAAATGAACATTCTAAGATTCCTTATGTTGCAGATCTGGAAAAAGAAATGCTGGTAAAAATCAATAAGCTTGGTATTGGACCGGGAGGATTAGGTGGAACCACTACTGCCCTTGCTGTTAATATAAATACTTATCCGACACATATTGCAGGGCTTCCTGTGGCAGTTAATATCTGTTGCCATGTAAATCGTCATGCAGTCAGAACGATATAAGGAGGAACAGGTATGGATCAGCATATTACAACACCCATCACAGAAGAAGTGACAAAAAAACTTCATTCCGGGGATTATGTATACATCACAGGGACAATCTATGTAGCAAGGGATGCCGCACATAAGAGGATGATAGAAGCATTGGATCGGGGAGAGCAATTACCGATTGATATCAAAGATGCAACAATATATTATATGGGTCCTTCTCCTGCCCGTGAAGGACGTCCGATTGGATCTGCGGGACCAACTACAGCCACTCGTATGGATAAGTATGCCCCTACCCTGCTTGATCTTGGTGAAAAAGCAATGATTGGCAAGGGAAAGAGATCAAAAGAGGTTATAGACGCTATTATCCGCAATCATGCAGTCTATTTTGCAGCAGTAGGTGGAGCAGGTGCTCTGCTCTCAAAGTGTATCAGAAAATCCGAGATTGTATGTTATGAAGATCTTGGTGCAGAAGCAATCCGAAAGTTATATGTAGAGAATTTTCCGGCCATTGTAGTAATCGATCAGGATGGAAATAATCTATATGAGACGTCAATTAAGAAATTTGCATCAGAAATATAATAAAAATTAAAAAAGAGGTTGACAAAAAGGACTGTTTTTAGTAGAATAAACAATGCGTCACGTAAGGACGTAATTTTATATAGAAAGTATCTGGAGAAGTACTCAAGTGGCCGAAGAGGTGCCCCTGCTAAGGGTATAGGTCGGGTTGACCGGCGCGAGGGTTCAAATCCCTCCTTCTCCGCTCTATATTTTCTAAATAAAATGAAAAAAGTTGTTGACAAACAATGACAAACATGATAAGATATCAGAGTTGTCGCGTTTGAGAGACAACAAAGAAAAATAAAAAAGTTGTTGACAACGACTTGAAGATATGATAAAATATACAAGCTGTTGGAAATAACAACAACGAACATTGAT
>NZ_CVRR01000019.1 GCF_001406815.1 Roseburia faecis
TTGTGATTGAGACTACCACAGTAATATTTACATTCTGTATAAATATGCTCAATCATTCCATATTAAATCTAGTAGTCTGGGGAGTTTTGACGGGGATTATAGCATATGTTCTGTATTATGAGGATATAGATAAACCCTTAAGACGTATTATTGAATGTGAAGCATTAGTATTTTGTATGTCTGTCTGTGAATCATTAGGAGTTATTCTTTTACAATGTATTTTACAAGCCGCAGATATAAAAAATGTGAATGAAACTATGCTTTATTGCCTTGAGGTAACATTTTCAAAGGTGATACTTATTTTTTTGTATTACACATTCATAAACAGGTTTGTGAAAAAAAGTGATGTCCCTTATTCAAATACACGGTACATCATGTATGGAATTATACTTCTATACAGTCTGATTAACATGAGTGTAATTGTAGAGAATTTTAAAAATGGAGAAGAAAATTATTTGTGTGCAGTCAACATGGGATGTATTGTTCTGGCAGATTTATACCTTTTATATTTTGTAAAAATGGCAGATGAAAAGAACTATTACGAAAAGCAGTTGATCGCATTAGAGCAGCAGGCAAAGGTACAATACGAATACTATTTGACCCAGGCAAAAAAGTATGATCAAACCATTCAGATATTACATGATGTAAATAAGCATATTAAAGCAATCGAAGGGTTATATGGTGCAGAGCAGGAAAAAACGGCAGGAGAATATGCAACAAAGATCAGAGAGTTGTTGAAGCCGCTCATTCCGGTTCAATACACAGAAAATCCGATCTTGAATATACTTCTTACTGATAAAGAATCTGTTATGAGAGAAAAGGGGATTTCAGTAACAATAAAGATAGATAATGTGAATTTGAATTTCATTGAACCAATCGACATTACAACTATTTTTGGAAATTTATTAGATAATGCGATTGAAGCAACAGAAAAGCTGAAAGGCGAGAAATATATTTGCATTAAGATTGGCTCATATCATAAGATGATAGTTGTCAGCATTGAAAATAATTGTAATGAAGTAAAGTGGAAAAATGGTTTTCCAGTATCAAATAAAGGAAAAAATGGTGGAATAGGACTGCTGAATGTTCAGAGCAGTATAAAAAAATATGATGGAGATTTAACATTGAAGAATGATGGAAATAAATTTGCTGCTGAGTTATTCCTTAATTCATAAAAGAGCATTTTTGGCTATTTTTTTGTAAAAAGTCTTACTTCGTGCAAAAAAATCGTACTTGGTGCAGAAAAGGTAAAATATCAGAAGGGGTGTGTCGATAGAAAAAAATAAAGTGGATGATACATATAAAAAATTTAATGATGGGAGGTTTCGCTTATGTCAAGAATTACGGACTACGGTTTACACACTTGACAATATTCCTTTGAGGCGAACAATGATCCGAATGTTGCTGCAAAGGGAAGATAAAATAGCAGAAAATTGTAATGGATAAAAAAGGACACCTATAAAAATGGAGGAAAAATACATGAAGAAAATATTTAAAATAATATCATTAGTTATGATGATGGTAATGTGCTTTTCAGTAACGGCATTTGCCGCAGAAACAGATGAAACAAGTAATTTAAAGGTTTCTTTTACGGATGAAGGAATGATAAATACAGTTGATGAAGATGTGACACCTGGAATTTCAGTTCGAGCTCCTGCACCAGCAGTGTCGAGCGTAAAGGTAGTTGCAGCGCAAATAAAAAGTGATGGATATGTGTATGTTACAGTGCAGGTAGCTGGATATGGGAAAAATATTTATGCGACATATGATGGATCGCAATGCTATGTATCTTCAACAACTTCTGTTGGAAAGCCGATTGTGACAGGATATCTATATGAAGTAAAATGTGCTAAGGCAGTTGTTGGTTCACATAATTTTACATTTAGAATTACATCTGTAAACTCACCGTGGAATACAATGTCTACAAGTTCAATAATAACAGTAAAATAAAAAACGAAAGTGTGTATAATAGGTGTCCTTTTATAAAAAGCAATAAATCACTTGGACCGTTATGGAGAGTGAGTAGATTCCGAATGACAGAGGAATGAAAATAATTGGAGGAAACGAAAATGAGTATAGCAGGAATTAACGGTTATAATTATTCAAATTATTATACAGGAACAAAAAGAAACACTGCGAAAGCGAACGGTATGAATTCCGGTTTGTTATCAAATGTAAGCAGTACATCTTCTAATATTACATTACATATGTCGGGAACAGAAGATAGTGGAAATGCATTAACAGCAGTAGGATTTCCGGATGGCAGTAGTGCATCTGTATATAAATCAGATGCATATGATTCGGCAAACCCAGAATACAGGGTAAGATATTGGGACAAAGAAGGAAATTACACAGATACAAATGTACAGATAAATGATGTTGATCCAAGAAATGCAAGTTATTTGGAAATGCTTGCATATACAACATATAGTGATGTAGAAGGCTTTACGAAAAATGCTTTTGGAGATTTCATGAATGCGGCTGGTGGTGTGAATGGCAACATCACTTATGATTCTGACAGCATAAATGAAAAGAAAGACTATATGAGCATGATTAAAGAATTTATGCAGTTACAATATGATTCGAACAACTTATCAGGTTATCTGTCATATAAGGAATTGTATGATTACATAAATGACAGAACAGAGAGGTGATTCAATTAAATGGAAATATCAAATAATTATAGCACAGCAAAAGTGTGGAACACATCGAATAAAAATGTTTCTAAATCTTCTAAAAAAAACAAATGGAAATTAACGGATTCTTTAAAAGAGAAGATTGTTGATCTGGCAAAAAAAGATGCACAGGACAATGTATATATGGGAAATGCATTTATGAATTTGAGAAAGACGGAAGTAAGCAAAGTAGCCCCGAATAGAGCTGCTTTAATTGGAAAGTTTAGTCAATCAATGAATTCAGGTAATATGTCAGCAGTGAAAGAAGTTGAGGAAGCAGACAAAAAATGGCTCTGTATGCTGTTTGGAATACCTTATGAGGCAAAATATCAGGGAACAGGGACAGGCTCGGCAATTCATGTATACAATGAAGAGGGCGAAGAAGTTTTGACCTATACAGGGGGAGTAGGCTGGCAGGAAAAAGAAACAAAAGCAGAGTCACAGGTTCATTCAGCATTAAAAATGACATATTATGAGGCATTTAGTGAGGCGAGAAAAGCATTAAATAGTGAAGAAAAGACTGGTAGTGTAGGTGAAAACATAATATTGCAAGATAATTTTGATATGAAGGCATGAAGTATGCAATTAAAATAAGGTCTATAATTTGGAGGAAAATATCTATGTTTAATTTAAGCAAAAAGAAAATAAATAAAATAATGGCATTTGCTATAGCATTTACGATGCTGTTTGCATCTCAGGTAACAGCTTTTGCAGCAACTACATCATCAAAAACTGTTACATCATCAAAGGCAATGTCTGTTGCATTGTTACCAGGAGTTACTGGAAATTCTAATACCATCACATTTAATTTTAACAGCTTACCAGATAAAGCGATAGTAAAAGAAGTTGAAATTGACTGTTCAAATGCATCTGTTATTGGAGGAAAAGGAGCAATATTGGCAAAGAGCCTTACAATTACAAGTCCTAGTGGTGAAACACATACAGTTAGTTGGGGAAAAGGAAATGTAACGACAACCAACTTGTTCATTGCAGAAAAAGCAGCAGGTACATGGTCTGTGTATATGACGGGAACTAATATTGCGTCGCCAAATCTTGGCTCGGCATTTATTGGAGGTACAAAATATTCATCTGTAAAAATGAAAGTATCTTATATTTTAGAAGATTAAAATTATAAAGTACATTGGATATTTATAAGTTGCTTATGGAGAATACCAAATAATGTAAAAATATTGGATTCCAGAATATGTTTGACATTGTGACAGGGAGATTAGGAGTTGTTCTGATTTCCCTGTTATTTTATGTCTTGCTGAGAAATTGTAATAAAAAAATTCGTAGTAAGTGCAAAATTGTTGTTTTATTAAGTTAAATGGAATTTTTGTTTATTCTGTTTTGTATATGAGTTGTGAGTTTGTAATGAATATATTTAAAAAAGTAGAAAAAACTGGTATAATATAATAAAAAATTGGTTGTTGTTGAATGAAATCTCAGAATTTAAAAAAGTAGGCAGTGTTGTATTATGGTAATAATTATAGTAGTCTGCTGTACTAAATAAAACGCAAAGGGGGAAAAGTTATGTTTAAGAAGATGCCGGTATGTAGATTAATGATTTCCTGTCCTTCCGATGTGAAAACAGAGATAGAGATTATCAACAGAGTTGTGGATAATATAAATGATTCCATTGGTTTTTCTATGAATATTTTTGTTAAGACATTGTATTGGTCAAAGAATGTTATGCCAGAAGCAGGAGAGTATCCACAAAGCATTATTAATAAACAGATTTTAGATAAATCGGATGCAATTATTGCTATATTTGGTAATAGAATAGGAAGTCCTACACAACATTATGAATCAGGGACAATAGAAGAAATTGAATTGATGATACAGAAGGGAAAACAGGTATTTGTATATTTTTCTGATAAGCCAGTACGAAAAAGTGAAATTGATATGGAAGCGGAGACAAAGATACAGGCATTTAAGGAGAAATACAAGGACAGAGGAATATATGTTGTTTATGCTTCTGATGAGGAATTTAATGATTATGTCAGTATGCACCTTACACGCTATCTTACAACGGAACTTGCAAATGAAGTAAATCGTGTGAATGAGCATACAAGATTTGACGATTCTATATCACAGAGAAAAGAAGTTGATTTAATTTACGATTATACTAAGTTTTATGATATAAAACAGGTTAGTTCTTATACTGATTCAAATATTATGAAAATAAGAACACATAAAGATAGTTTTGAAATGGATATTGACATAATCAATGTAAATAAAATAGAAAATAAGGAATTTGCAATGGCATTATTTGAATATGCTCCATGTGATAACTGGTCAGCTTTTTTTGAAGCAGGATATTTTTTTGAATTTGATGCGGCAAGTAGTGGCGATATAAGAGCTTTTCAATTGGAAATAAAAGATGATATACGAAATAAGGTAATTGATAGAACATTACAGGTTAGCTGCGAGGAAGAACATTTCCGAATATGGATTCCTTCTACAACAAGAGATTCAACTGCGTGGAAAAAAATATCGCAGGTTTGTTTTGTTGTATTTTTCAATAGTACATATATTGATGGAGAAAAAGGTCTGTTGACAATCAGAAATCTTAAAATGGTGCCCCGATAGGATAATACTTTGAAAGTATGCAGAAAAGTCTGAAAGATATCGAGGAAAATCATGTAAGAGGTAATGATAGACTTATTTAGGTAGGTAAGCAATTTTCGGATTTAAAGCAGTAACAGAAAATTAAAATTGTAGATAAGCAAATAAAATAATAGAAAAAATTATATGCATCTAATCCATTTGTGGTTTAGGTGCTATTTTTTTGACAATATGAATGCGATCGCTCGTAATATCAATATGTTTATCAATAAAAATATATGAAGTAACAAAACAGATGATATTATATTCATCAGCATTTTGGCTTTTTAATAAGTGAAAAGTCTTACTTCGTGCAAAAAAATCGTACTTGGTGCAAAAAAGGTAAAATTTTATAAGATGCTTGTCGATAGAAAAAGAAAAAATAAGGAGGTTTTCAAGCATGAAAAAACTTAATGATGTAGCATTGAAATTACTTGCAAAAGCAGCATATGCAAACGCAGAGAAAGAGGCAAATTCAGCGTGCCTGTTTATTGGCTATCAGCCTAAAATGCCACAGAAAGTAAAAGAACTGAAAGAAAGAAAATAATATTTTCCTATGGACAAATTGCTGAAAAATGTTCTATCTTGCATGAGGACAAAAGGACTTCTGGATGAAAATGAGGAAGATGTATATCGCTTTGGCTTAGAATGCTTATTGTTAGAGGTGGTACATTACTTGTCATACATAGTAATTGGTTTTGCTATGCGAATGATAATGCCCATGATTGTAACTGCAATGGTGTTAATACCATTGCGTAGAAAATCGGGTGGCTTTCATGCGAGAACAAGGAGTGGATGCTATTTATTTTCATGTTCCATAGTTGTTGCGGTATGTTTATTGGATAAAATCATTTTTCCACTATGGTTATGTACTATAACTACATTTGGGGCAAATGCAATTATATTTGCATTTGCTCCAATAGAAAATGAAAATCGAACATTAGATCAAGAGGAACAGAAAAAATTTAGAAAACAGGCGTTAATAATTTTAGTATTGGCAGATATGGCAATTATTATATCACACAAAATTCATATTGAAGTATGCCAGTGGTTATTAAACGGTATGATAGTTGCTGCACTACTGAATTTGTGTGGAAAAATTCAGACAAAATGCAAATTAGAAAAAATATGGTAGGAACTATTGCTAAAGAGTGGAAAAAGGTAACAAAAAATTGTTTCCAATAAAAAATTATCGTTGTGTTGGAACAAACATACTTGTATAGACGAGAAGTTTTGAAATCGCTTTACAGGAGGGGCATAATACTTGGTTGTGTTATGTTAGAGACAGATAGGGTTTACATTAGTTACATGGCAATAGCTGTTATATTATGTGCAGCTTTGCTGTGTATAGCAAAAATTTTTAAACAGGAGGTGAGAGAGAATGAAGCAGGTTAATAAGAAAGTGTTGAAGGTTGTAGAACGTGTCATGAGAAAAGAAGCTGTATATGGGATAGATGGATTTCCACCTGCGTGTTTAGGAATATGGCATCAGCCGAAACGTCCGAACATTAAAAAAAGGTAAAAGGTTATTGAAAATAATGTTCAAATTGTTGTACAAAATAAGCTTAGAAAGGCGGGAATTGATATGAAAAATAAATTTATAACAACAGTGGTTGCGACAGCATTGGCATTAACAATGACATTTTCATTGGCTAATGGAATGGATGTTAAAGCAGCAGAAATCACAGAGGATTCTTTAGTCGCAGCAGAAGATACTAATGTTGGAAATGAATCGGTGGATATCCAGCAACAGGAACCTGTAGAAATTTCAGAATTGGAAACAACCGAAAATAATGACTTATCGAAATCGTCAGAAAGTATTACAGTAGATGAAAGTATTGCAGAGGATATTTTGGCTACACAAGCTGATACTGCGGTTGTAGTCGGTACGGTTAGTGACTATTTGACAGCAAAGGGCGATGCAAAACTTTATAATATTAATTTGCCAGCAGGGGTATATTTGCAAGCACAGTTAACAACGCCTGCTAATGCAGATTTGGATTACGATTTGTATTTATTGGATGCAGAAGGCAATATTTTAACGGGCTCAGATTATTATACTTATATTAATGGCACCGCAGGTACATTGCCGGAAGCGTTAGGCTATATAACATCAGGTGATACAGCAACATATTATTTGTATGTATTAGCATCTGAGGGCGGAAGTGTAAGTGAATCATTCACATTGGATTATTCAGTAAGTACAGCGTGTGATTCTTATGAGATTGACGAGTCTGTAAGACAGGCATTAGCATTTACATATGGAGCAGGAGGGGCTTATATTGAATCAAGAAATTTAAGTTCTCCGATTGATAATGATTGGTATGTAATTACAGTGCCAAGCAGTAGAATTTATGACAAATTAAAAATTTCTGCTACTACAGCTTCAACAAATACCTGTTCTGTAGAAGTATATCAGAATGTTGCATCAGAAGGGTATCAAATGAAACGAGTAGGCAGCGGAAACACTATTTCTGTTTCGTCAGGAAAATATTATATTAGAGTTTCCAATGCAAAAACTATGGAGAATTTTGATGATTTGGACATTCAGAATTATAAATTGTCTATTACTCCTATTTTGAAGGCTACAGGTATTGTTATAACTGATCTTAAAGGTTCAGAAGGGTTAAATAAGGTTGTTAATTATCCTGGATATGGAGCACATTTCAGAACGCAGGGATCTGGAACATTAACTGTTTATGGAGTGCTGACAGCAACAGACAGTTCGACGGGTGTAACGTATGCAGTTGGGGGAGAGCAGATTAACGGATTATATTATAGTCCGGCATGGGAGGCTAATAATACCTCTGCGAATGCAATAAGGCGAGGTACAGGTACTACAGACTCAAGTGGTAAATTTGAAATTGATATTTCTTTACCACCTGGAATTGGTGTATATTCGTATTATGGTTCAACATCCACTCATTATTTTGATATATGTGGAGTTTCTGTATCGCCAAGTGATGATAGTAGCATAAGTGCTTCAGAGACTATTTTCCATTTGGCATATACTATGTATCATCCGTTTTAATGTGTAAATTGTAACTAAGAAAATATAAAAATAGGTTGTCACACGATTTGGTGTGTCAACCTATTATGCAAAATACAGGAGGGTTAAAATGAAGATAGCTACCCAACATTATCAGGACAGCGTGATCACTCCGTATGGTAATAATCACTGGAATGGAAAAGAGAAAATTGATATTTCTAAGGAAAAAGATGATGCGGTTATTCTGGAAATAAGTGCAAAAGGTAAAAGAGCAATACAGCTAAAAGAGAAAAACGAATTTGAGCAGAATATTGTTCAAGTGGATAAAAGTGCAGATGATTTACCAGCATATTCAGGAATGTATGATGTTGACAAGACGATATCGTCTTCTCTTGAAAATTGTAGCAAAGAGGAACAGGGATTTGTATATGATATTATCCGCGAAAATTTTCTTATTGGAAATGGCAGCTCTGTGAGTGAGGAGGAGCGTCAGGCTAATATATCATTAGGAATGAAAAAAGCGGAATATGCTGCAAATAATTTTATATCAGAAGATAAAAAAAGTTCCTTTTTGGATGCAATGGAATCTATAGCAAAGCTGGCAAGTGCCGGAAAGATGAATGCAGATGGAAATATGGATTACGGGGTAAAAAAAGGAAATTATTTAGGACATGGTAGTAATCTTGTTTACACTACAGATGGTCTTGATATGATGAGGTCAATGGATTCAGGTGCATATGATGAATATCAAAGGATCAGTAGAGAAAGTAGTAATTCTGATAGACAGCTTAACACTTTAAAATACTTGACAAATTGGTATTCTAATGCTGTAACGAAAAATCCGCATATGGTAGAGAAATATGAAGCTAAATCGGATGAGTATATTGAAAAAAATGTAAAAAATCAAAAAGTAGATTCAATTTTTTCGGATTTGAAAACAGAAAGTAAGTCTGCTTTTATTGAAAGTTTGAAAGCATTTCAAGCACAGAATCCTAATTTCTTATCCAATATCGTTAATAAGGAATTGTCAAGAAAGTATTGGGCATATGGTATTATCGCCTAAGGGTGAGGATAAATATGAGATGAAGTATGTTCCGGAAGATTTTGACAGGTATGATCAAGGATTTTTTGGAAGAGCGAAACCAGAATATATTATTGTTAAGGGAGAGTGTTTGGAAAAATTAAAACAGCAAGGGTATGAAATGGACTGTTGGCAAAAAGGTATTCCGTTGGCGATAAATAATAAACATCCTGATAGCATAAAATTAAAGGGATTTTGACAGAATATGCAAAGTATTACATGAAAATGTCAAAGGATTACAGTTTCCTAAAACCCATAATAATTTCTGATATAATGCGATAAGTCAGAAAGGATGATGGGGCTATGGGGAAAAGAGAGCACATATACAAAATTATTGCAGAGAATATCAGAAAAGAACGAAGAAGGCTTGGAATTACGCAGGCAGAGCTTGCAGAACGGGCGGATGTATCATTGGATACTATCAAAAGTGTTGAAAATGGCAGAAGGGCAATGAGTCTTGATACATATTTGAATATTGTTCATGCATTGGAGTCATCGCCTACGGTTCTGATGAGCCAGCAGCACCCAGAAAAACACATTGAGCGTTTTGCATTTATGATGAATCAGTGTGACGAAAGAGAAATAGAATTTGCATTACATATGATTGAACAAATATTAAGAGGACAGGAAGATTATCTGAGTGAATAGACGGGTAGTTATCCTGTCCTTTGTCTATGACTCTTTTGCAAATTTTTCAGCGAGATGGTATATGATTTCTTCAATGGTGGGAGTTTCATTTTCACATGGAAAGTCTGTCCAGAAGCGTTGCATTTGTGGATCAGGGCTTTTTAAAGCAATAGAAACTGCCCACCCAATTTCCTGTTGGACTTCTTCTTTTGTGATTCCTTCTTTTTCGGCAATGATTTTCAAATATTTATCAACAGAGTATGTGTTTTTATCATTCATAGTGTTGTTGTGAATCCTTTCTGAAAAGGGTATCTGCGGGCAAATTGTCAGGTGATTGAATTGTCCCGGTTGAATACCATAAAAGTAAAACAGATAATCCGTTCTATATTACATAATAACCTTGAGAGCTGTTTTCTATGCAGATTATGGCTATTTTCTATTCTATCATATACATACAGTATGGTGCATACACACACCATATCATTATAGGACACTCTTGCGTAGAATACAAGGAGGAGGTCTTTGTAATGATAGTATATGACAGGTTATGGATTACACTCAAGAAGAAAAATATTAGCCAGTATGCACTAATTAAAGATTATGGAATAGATAAAGCACAGTTACAGCGATTGCGAAAGAATATGGTCGTAAAAACGGTAATCCTAAACAGATTATGTTCCATACTTGATTGTAAGATAGAGGACATCATGGAGTTTGTGCCGGATGAGGATATTAAGTAAAGAGATATTTCCAAAATGTAATGGTTTGGAAATATCTCTTTTTTTAATCCGCAAATATTTATATTCTTGGTATTAAGGTGTACAATATTCCACCTGAAATAGCTGGTTTAGTCACTCTTACAAAAGATTCGCTTACGGTACAATGAATACAGCTTAAGCAAATATATAAGGTGCCGGAAAAGAGTGGAAGGTGTACTACGATATTGTTAATAGTGGAGAAAGAATAAAAGAGTTGCGTGCGGCAAGAAGAATGACAAGACAGCAGCTTGCCGAGCAGATTGGATTGTCAGTGGATGCTCTGCGGAAAATTGAAGCTGGTGTAAATGGAGCAAAAATAGATACGCTGATTAGTATTGCTGAATTGTTTCATATAACGTTGGATTATCTTGTGTGTGGGTGTGAAAGAAAGGCAGAAGTCGATGATCTGCTGGTTGGTCTGAAGGAGAAGGAAGTACAGTTTATCCGGAATATGGTATTAAATGCCGTTGACAATATGAAACTTCTGACAGAATAAAAAAGTCGGATTGCATTTTGGATGATGCAGTCCGGCTTTTTTTATAAGGATTTGGAACAGGTGGGAGTGTTACTCTTAGTTCAAAAGAGTGTCGGTTACTGTAGAAGATGCGTGGTGTCAGTTATACTCTGTTCAGGTTCTGAGAAAAGAACCGTTGAATATTGAAAACAGAATAGGACACGCATATCCCACGAGCTTATATCGCCTTGTCTATGACAGGGTGGCAGAATCCCATTTCGTGCGATGACTATCCTCAGAGCTGTAGCCGATTATGAGAAACGTAACAGCAGGAGCCTTTAAGGATAAGAGCAGAGGGTTGTGCCTACCGGGTTAGCAGCCGGAGGTAATGAGATAATAAGTGCACCTGAATTTCAGCAAAACGCATTTTCAGAGAGTGGCTACTTTCGTAAGTCCAGATGGGCAGGAAACTACGAAGTGTTTGTGGCTGGCAAAGGATATGTTACCCGATACGGGGATGGTTAAGAAACCGGGAAGATAGTATTTTATCTTCCCACACAAACTGATTTATGGTCACCGACAGAAAAGAAATGTTTAGGTGTGATGGTGTGGAGAGTACAGATAAGTCAGCTTATGTGAGGAGATAAAGTGCGCACAGTATCAAATCAATATTATTTATAAGGAGATTTTAAGATGGAAAGAGCAATTATATATTATGCAAAAACAGGATTAGAGGCTACAGATCATTTTGTGCCGAAGTTGCTTGAAAAGTATTGTCAGGATAATGGCTATGAAATTGTAGCTATGCTTTCAGAGCCTGCTTCTACAGAAGGAGTTTCATTTCCGATGAAATATGCCATTATTGGTTTAAATATGGAAGAAGATGTTAATACAATCATAACACTTTCAAAGGATATGATTGGTGCAACAGATGAGACCGTTATTGATACACTTGGAAAACTCAGCGAATATGATATCTATGTGGAGGATATTAATGGAGAACTTGAAGAGTGTTATGAGATGATGTACAAAGAGCCTGTTCAGGAAAGTGATATAAGAGGGCTGGTGCTTGATACGGTATCAAAGTTCTATCATAACATCAGGGACGGCAGATAGGAGGCAATATGCAGGATTCCAAAGAAAAGCAGTGTCTGATATTTGTAAGGAATAATGCAAATGATACAGCTGACCGTATCGAGGCATATGCAAAAAAGTCCGGCATGGAAGTTGTTGAGACAGTTTTCAATACAGATAAAAAAGCGGTTGAACGATTAAGATATTATATTGAAAGAGATGCCATTATCTGTGTGCTAGTAAGAGATGTGGTAGACATTTCAATGGAACTTAATGAGATTAAAGCTGTAATGACACTTGCAGCGGAACATGGAATCAGTATTAATGCAGAGAGCAGGGGCTATGAACCTGCTCTCATTTCTTTTGAATGATATGACAGAAGAAAATAGAAAATTAAAACTGATTATATTTCCGGGCGAAACAGTAGTGATTGATGAATATGGGAAACGGATTGTTGCCTGTCCGACAGAGGATGAGGCAGAAGAATATATCAGGGAACAGGAGGAATGACATAGATGAAACTGAACAGGGGCGATATTGTTATTGCAAATCTGGAGTCAGTAAGTAAAGGGAGCATTCAGAAGTATACAAGACCTTATATTATTATCTCAAATAACAAGGCAAATCAGTATTCACCGGTTGTCACAGCAGTAGCCATGTCCACAAAAACATGGAAAAAGAAATATCTGCCAACCCACTGTCCAATACCGGCTGCAAAGGTAAAGGTTACTGACACAGATTTTGAGGTATTTGACAGTATGGCATTATGTGAGCAGATTGTATCCATTGATGTAAATGTCCAGATTGAGAGGGTAGTTGCTTCAATTTCAGATACGGAACTACTTGATAAGATTACTGAATGTGTAAAAATCCAGATTGGGGCATATGAAAAGTACAATTAAATATTTCCGGGGCATTTGCTCCGGGTTACATAGCCACCTGTATTTTATGGGTGGCATTTTTACTGAAAGGGGGATAGATTTTATGACAGCAGAAGAATACAGAGCATTGCTTGATACTGATTTTAGTGATGTCAAGATTAATGAAATGCCCGATATGGCATCTTATCATGCTGATCTGAATGATACGATTGAAAAGAGACAGCAGAAGTTTATAAGAAAAGTTGGAAATCCCTATATGATGAGAGTGGGGAAGATGAAAGTTAAAGTAAGCTTTGCCAATAATGGAGTTTCCATAGAAGAAGCTTTCAAGAATATGCTGCTTACAGTTTAGAATCTTTTTTCAGAATCATATGGAAAATGAAAGGGAGTTGTGCTATGATATGTTCAAGGACTAAATGAATATGGCATAACTTCCTTTGATATTTTAGTTGGGTACATCTGACGTAGAATATTTAAAGGAGTGTTGCGATATGAGTAAACAAATCTCAAAAATCTATCATGCAGCCATCTACGTTAGATTATCTAAGGAGGATGGCGATGTTTCTACCAGCGCAAAAGCTGAGAGTAATAGTATTTCAAATCAAAAGGATTTCATCCGAAATTTCCTTGCAGACAAAAAAGACATTAGAATAGTTAAAGAATATGTGGATGATGGTTATTCCGGCTCTAATTTTGACCGTCCGTCTTTTCAGACGATGATGGAAGATATTAAGCGAGGAGTAATTGATTGTGTGGTGGTAAAGGATCTTTCACGTTTTGGACGTGAGTATATTGATTCAGGTCGATACATCGAAAGATTATTTCCGGCTCTTGGTGTAAGGTTTATTGCAATCAATGATAACTATGACAGTGTGACTGGAAAGTCACAGGGTGATGAGATTATTATTCCGTTTAAAAACCTGATCAATGATGCATATTGCAGGGATATCAGTATAAAGATACGAAGCCATTTGGATGTAAAGAGAAAAAATGGTGAGTATATCGGTGCATTTGTTCCCTATGGGTATGAAAAATCGGATGATGATAAACATAAGCTGGTTATTGATATTTATGCAGCCGGTATTGTGAAGGAAATTTTTCGGCTAAAGCTTCACGGAATGAGTCAGGATGCAATAGCAACACAGTTGAATAATGAGGGTGTGCTTGCACCTATGGAATATAAGCAGAGCACAGGGAGCGGTTATCAGACCGGATTTTTACAGAATGAAAAATCGGTATGGAGTTCAGTCACGGTCCGCAGGATTCTTGAAAATGAGATTTACATTGGAAATCTTGTTCAAGGCAAAAGAACGACACCAAATCATAAAGTGAAGCAGGAGGTTGTTAAGCCGGAATCTGACTGGATAAGAATCGAAAAAAATCATGAGCCGATTATTAGTGACAGGGATTTTGAGATTGTTCAAAGGTTGTTGGGAATGGATACGAGAATATCTCCGGATTCAGATATGGTCTATAATCTTTCAGGTATTGCAGTATGTGCAGACTGTGGTTCACCAATGACAAGAAAAATTACAACAGCAGGTGATAAGAAATACGCTTACTATATCTGCTCTAATCATAAATTGACAAAGCAGTGTTCACAGCACTCAATATCAGTATCGTTATTAGAGGATACGGTGCTTGAAATGTTAAAGCTTCATATCAAAAACGTAATGAATCTGGAAGAAATACTTGATTATATTGGAACAATTCCTTTCCAGCAGCTTGATGTAAAAAGTCTTGAAGCAAGAAAACAGAAAAAACTTGAGGAAGTTGAGAAGTGTAAAAGACTGAAAACTTCACTGTATGAAGATATGAAGGACGGAATTCTTACTAAAGAAGAATATCTTGAACTTCATGAGGCATATCTGAAAAAAGCAAAAGAGGGAGAAGAAATAATTCGCCAGATTGAGAGAGACATTGCTTTAATTTTTGAGGAGAAGGATGATAAGCATCTCTGGATGAATTATTTTACCGAATACAAGGATATTAAGGAACTGACCAGGGACGTGGTTGTAAAACTGATTTCTGAGGTAAGGGTTTCAGAGAATAAAGAGATTGAAATCGTATTTGACTTTGATGATTGTTATAAGAAGTTATTAGAATCAGTCGAAAAACTTGGTTATCAAGTAGATAAAGAACCGGGTGGACAATTAAATATCAGCAGAAGGGAGGCTGTGTAATATGGCAAGAAAAAGCAGAAAAAATATGATGCTACAGGAAAACACAGCCTTACCGGATAAAGAGAAGAAGGTACTTTTTAAGGCTGGATTATATGCAAGACTGTCCCATGAAAAGGAAGAGAACATTGAGAGAGGGACAATCGAAACACAGATGGAACTTATGAAGAATTATGTCAAAGATCACGAAGATATTGTAATTGAAGAGGAATATTATGATGCTTCCTTTACCGGTACTAATTTTGAAAGACCGGATTTTAAGCGAATGCTTGAGGATGCAAAAACAGGAAGAATTAACTGTATTATTGTTAAGGATTTATCGAGACTTGGAAGAAATTATGTGGAGATGGGGAACTACATTGAAAGAGTGTTTCCTTTTCTCAATGTAAGATTCATTGCTGTTACGGATGATTTTGACTCGTTCAGACCGGTCACAGACCTTATGATGCCTTTGAAAAATATCGTAAATGAGTTTTATACAAAGGATATTTCCAAGAAAGTTTCAACTGCACATCGTAGAAAATGGACTACTGATGAATATATGTGCGGTTTTGCTCCATATGGATATCTGAAATCCAAGACGGAGAAGAACAGAATTGTTGTGGATGAAGCAACTGCTGGAAATGTCAGGCTTATTTATAAATTGTTTTTAGATGGCAAAGGTTACACACCAATTGCAAAATATCTGAATGAGCAGGGAATAATGTCACCATTGATGTATTTAAAATCTCTTGGTTATCAGCAGAATGTAAGAACCAATGGTGTATGGACCAAAACAACAGTCAAGTCAATACTGACAAATCAGGCTTATATTGGTTCGGCGGTGCATGGGAAAGTAGTAATTGAGAAATACAATAATATTCCACTCCATGCAACAGATCCAAGTGAATGGGTCGTTGTTGAAAATACGCATGAGCCGCTTATCGACAAAAAGACATTTGAAAAGGCACAGGAAAGAGTAAAGGAAATCTCGGATGCTTATTTTGCAAAAGAGTTTACAAAACACCCACCTAATGAAATGAATCTGCTAAAGGGAAAAATCGTATGCGGAGACTGTGGCAAGGGAATGAGACTTTCTCCAAGAACAACAAAATCGTATGTATATTTTTGTGGAACTTTTTCAGATGGTATTAATCCGGCATGTTCAAGACACAAAATTGATCAGGAGGAAGTCAACAAAGCTGTCTTTGCTCAGATTTCAAATCATATGCGTTGCTGTATTGACGCATTAAAAGTGATACGGGAATTAAATGCAAGAAGCAGCGGACTGAAAAAATACGATGTGTATGAAAAAGCCATTACCAGACAGCGCAGGGAACTGGAGAAAGTAAACCGCAAGTTCTCTGAGTTATATGGAGATTACTCAGAACATTTGATTAATGAGAGCGAATATCTGACATTAAAACAGCAGTATCTTCTAAAAAGCGAAGCTTTGAAGAAGGAGATTGATAATCTTTTAGTATCTCAGAACTTGTATTCAAAGAATTATAAGATTGATGCGGACTGGGAAAATCTTATCAATAAATATCTGAAATGCAGAAAACTCAACAAAGAGCTGGCAGATGCATTTGTTGACAAGGTACAGGTGTTTGAAGGTGGCAGAATTTCCGTAAATCTGGTTTATGATGATTGTCTGGAAGAACTGTTACAGGTAAAAAATAAGAGAGAAGGTGATTTGAATGAGTAAGATAACTGCTATGTATATTCGCCTTTCTATGGAAGATGAAGATGTATCATTAAATCGGAAAGAGGAGAGTAACAGTATATCCAGCCAGCGGGAATTGTTAAAAGCATATATTGAAAATCATTCGGAGCTTAAGGATACGAAGGTACAGGAATACTGTGATGATGGATTTACCGGAACAAAATTTGAAAGACCAGGCTATATGAAGCTTATGGAGGATATCCGGGCTGAAAAAATATCATGCATTGTTGTAAAGGATTTATCCAGACTCGGAAGGGATTATATTGAAGTTGGAAGTCTTTTGGAGCAGATACTTCCACTTTATCAGGTGCGGGTTATTGCAGTTAATGACAATTATGACAGCGATAACTATGATGGTTCCACCGGTGGTATGAATATTGCGTTTAAGAATTTAATCTATATGCTTTATAGCAGGGACTTGTCCAATAAAATATGTTCTGCAAAGCACACAAGGATACTGAAGGGGGAGAACATTAGTGGTCAGTTAAGGTATGGATATGTCAAAGATCCAAATGATAAGCATAAGATTATTGTAGATCCGGAAGCAGCAGAAGTGGTTAAGCTGATATTTGAACTGACCGCACAGGGCAAAAGAAAAACGGAAGTGGCAAATTACTTAAATGCTCACGGTATTGATACACCATCCGCATATAAGAAGAGAAAAGGAAGCAAAAATTTTTTCCATGCAGTTGAAGTGAAAAGCTTGTGGAGTACTTCTTCTATCCACGATATATTAAACGATGAAGTTTATCTTGGAAAACTGATATGGAATAAAACAAAGAAGAGGGTAGGCAGCAATAACACTTCAACCTATGTGCCTAAAGACGAATGGATTGTGATAGAGAATTGTCATGAACCTATTATTACTCAGAAATTATTTGATACGGCACATGCTAATTCAAAAAAATATATTCGTCCAAAGCGTGGTAAGAGAAACTATAATCCGTTTTATTATTGTGGGGTATGTGGCAGAGCCTTGGTACCCAGCAAAAGGGTAAAAGGTGACATTCTTCTTTGTTCCTCGTCCAGAATTGAGGAAAATTCTCCATGCAAAAGCAACAGGGTGGAAATTGCCAAGGTCGAAGATACAATCATGAAAATTGTAAATATGTATGCAACAGCTTATCTGGATGAGAAAGGAATAAAGAAAGCTGGTAAATCGAAAGAAGTATCTCCGGAAGAAAAGATTGCAACACTTGAAAAGAAGGTGAAGAGCCTCAGCAGTAAAAAGATGATGTTGTATTCTGATTATAAGGATGACAAGCTCTCAAGAGAAGAGTATGTCAAGCGTTCAAAGGCGATGGTGGAGCAGATTGATGAATTGCATCAGGAAATCGAACAGCTTAAAACAGAAATACCGCCAGAAGATAATTCTTCTAGTAAGTTTGAGACACAGTTAGAAAGTATCATCAATATGGAATCTTTTGACAGAGAGAAAATCCAGAAGATAATCAAAAAAGTGATTATCAATGGAGAGGACAATATAGAGATTGTATGGAATACAGATGATCCATTTTTCAAGTAAGATGGATGGTTACAGAGTTTGGAGTGCCGAGAAAATGTGGCACTCCTTTCTTCTGCAAGCATAAATATTGCTTTCAATATACTGCAATAGCAGGTATAATGGGAAGTGATATTTGAGGGTACAAAAAAATCAATTTTTTTTTGGTCTGGGGTTGACACGAGCAGGGCAGCCGTTATGGGTTGCAGTTTTTACAAGGGGAATATCCGTCTTTGATCAATTTCTTGCGGAGCCCCTTGTATTTTTTTCGGTTTTTACTGCTCATCTGCTTTACCGAATAACAGTCCGGTTTGTGGAATTTTTTGGTGTTAGTATTTAAAATATAGACCGCGGATGCGTGTTCCTTTGCAGAACTATTATGGGAATTCTGGTCATTTTTTCCATTCAGATGACTGTCACCGGTGGCATAATCTATGGCAACACCCGGCTGTACATTGTAGCAGTAGGTACAAAAACAAATGCCCTTTCCCTGATCCTCCACAGAATAAGCTTCCATCAGGACACCGGAAGCGACCAGGTTACTGCCCTCAAAAACCGGTGTCACGCGGTATAAGACATGGTTATTGGTTTTGTCTATATATCGTGCGGTTTTTTCCTCAAAAGGAAGCATACCTTCATTGTTCATGTAGCGGGTGCCGGTGATCAGGTTCTTTTTATTGGCATTTTCCGCAGTAAGGCAGTAGGCGATGAGGTGGCAGCGGTTATACAGATAGTTGCCGTCCACGACACCGGTGTATTTGACGGTGTGCCAGCCGGATGGCCGGATCTGACCGATTTCCCCGCGCGCTTCGGTTGGCATGGTGTCTTTGCTCACATTGGCATAGGCCACACCGCATCGTCCGAGCTTGTCGAGTTTGTGGTAGGATTCAAAAGTATTGGTGTTTTTCTTTTCCCGGCTGGTGAAATATGGTTTATTTCCATGTACAGCCACAGAAGATTTTCCATTGTATTTTGGAATTTCTTTGATGGAAAAACGGTCTTTTGTGTTCTTTTGGGCAGCCTGTGCAGTCGTGATAAGCGCAGCAGAATCGGAACTTGTATCAGAAATGGGTGGTACAGGTACGAAAGCTACGGAAAAGGCAAGTAAAACAGCAAGCAAAGAAGTCCTGCATTTTGTGAAGTGTAATCGTTTCATGGGATTTCCTCCTTATTCCGTTATGATTTGTTTCCTATAGTATAACATAAAGTAAAGAATTTTTGGAAAAAAAGGAAAAAATCCCATAGATTGGAAACGTCAGTTTCGTATATTCTGATGTTGTAAGCGGAACTGTTTCGGTGTCATCTGATAGCGTTTTTTAAAGGTACGGATCAGATGGCTGCAATCGGCAAAGCCTGTTTCTCCCGCAATATAACTTAAATCATGCCCGGTAAATAAAAGGAGATTTTCCACTTTGCTCAGCCGCACAAATTCGATATACTGCTTGCAGCTTTGTCCATAGTATTTACGGAACTGCCGGGCAAAGTAAGAATAACTCATATGATATGTGCGCGCCAGAGATTCAATATTGATATTTTCCTGGGAATGATCATCGATATACATCAAAACATTCTGCATCGCTTCTTCCTCCACTTTCGGGATCTGATCCGTATCAAAAGAAATTCCCTGTTCCAGCCAGAAACGCAGCAGCTGTACGATCAGCCGGGCGAACTGGGCATAAACACAGGCATCATATCCGTAGCGTTTTTCCTGAACCTCTTTTAAGATATCCGTGAAAAACAGTTCAGCAGGAAAATCGGGCAGGTTGTCCGAATCAAAAACCAGCGGAGGGTTTGTGCTGTTTAAAATCTGGTGAAAGGCAAAGTTTAAATTTGGAAGATAATTCTCGGAAAGTTTTATGCGGTTGAGATTGAATTTACAGCAGATGTAAACATAGGGCTTATCATCGGTATGATAGATGGAGTGCATTGCCTGCGGAGGAAATACAATAAAGGCTCCTTTTTTCAGGAGACAGGTATTGTCATTACAGCTGACCGTTACAGATCCTTCCTGCACATAGACAAGTTCCAGAAAATAGTGCCAGTGGGAGGAAACGGGACCTTCCCAGTATCCGGTGCCACAGCAAAAAGCTTCAATAGGAGAGCGCAGCATATCACTGTATTCAAATAAATTTTCGTTCATATGACCCCCTGGTACTAAGACAAAAATCATAAAAATAGAATAGATTTGTTCTATTTTTATGTGATTGTATTATATCATAATTCAAAAATAATTGATACAATAACAGAAATTTGACAAGAAAGACAGTGGGGGCTTGTGATGAAAGTGAAAAAAGAAACATTGTTTCCAAAGACAAAAATACAGTGGCTGTGGGAAAATATGAAAGGCAGACGTGTATTATATGTGATCGGCATGCTGGGAACCGTTGTCTATAATATATTGCAACTGACGGTTCCGTATTATTCCGGAAGAATTGTGGATCTGTTTTTAAGTGGGGCAGATGCGTGGAAAAATATGAGAACGAATAGCGGTTTGTTCTATCATCTGCTCATCCTGATGATTGTATTTACCGTACTTCGCGGTGTGATTGTCTATGGAGACTGCATGATTTACGAGCATGTGTCACAGACGGTACTGTACCGTGTGCGCAATTTTTTGTATGACAAAATCCAGAGGCAGGATATGACCTTTTACAGCACATATCGTACCGGCGATCTGATGACGCGTGTTACGGGCGATCTGGATGCGGTGCGCCACATGGTTGCATGGGTGATCCGCATGGTGATCGAATCATTTTCCCTGTTTGGTGTGGTGGCAATATACTTCTTTTATATGAACTGGAAAATGGCTCTGAGCCTGTTAATTATTTCGCCGTTTGTGTTTTTTATCATTTATCTGTTCAAAAACAAGGTGGCACCGATGCATGCGAAACTGCGTGAAAAACTGGCACAGATGAACACCTATGCGCAGGAAAATATTTCCGGAAACCGTGTGGTAAAAGCGTTTGCCAGGGAAGCGTATGAAATTGAAAAATTTGACCGGGCAAACAAAGATTATGCAGAGACGAACAAAGAAACCAGCATGGTATGGCTGAAATTTTTCCCATATGTGGAAAGCATTGCAAACCTTATGCCGGTAGTGATGCTGGCCGTGGGCGGTGTCTTTTTGATCCGGGGCGAACTGACGATGGGAGATTATGTGGCATTTTCCGGACTGATCTGGGCAATTGCCAACCCAATGCGCCAGATGGGAAATATCATGAATGAATTTCAGCGGTTCTCGGCCGCATCCAAAAAGGTGATGGAGATCTATTATTCCGAACCACAGATCAAAGATGCTTTGGATGCAGCTGCACACCCGAACCGCTTTGACGGGAAAATCGAATTCCGGGAGGTATCCTTTCAGTATGAAGATGGGGATCTTCCGGTGCTGCATGATATCTCTTTTACCGTAAAACCGGGGGAGACCATTGCAATCATGGGAGAAACCGGCTGCGGAAAGACTTCCCTGATCAACCTGATCCCGCGGTTTTATGAGCCGACGAAAGGGGAAGTGCGGATCGATGATATACCGGTGCAGAATTTCAGACTGTCCGACCTGCGCAAACAGATCGGACTTGCCACACAGGATGTGCTGTTGTATTCCGATACGATCGAGGGAAACATTGCCTACGGAGACAGCAGCATTGATCTCGAAGAAGTGGAAAAATTTGCAAAATATTCTGCGGCATCTGATTTTATCTCAAAGATGCCGGAAGGATATGATACAGTGGTCGGAGAGCGTGGCGCAGGCCTTTCCGGCGGACAGAAACAGCGAATTTCCCTGGCAAGAGCACTGGCGGTGCGGCCTTCGATTCTGATTCTGGACGATACGACCTCTGCGGTGGATATGGAAACGGAAAAACAGATTCAGGAAGCACTGCGGCATCTGGATTTTTCGTGTACGAAGGTAATTATCGCACAGCGGATTTCCACTACGATGATGGCGGATAAGATTCTGGTGATGCAGCATGGACGGATCACGGAGATGGGAAATCATGAGGAACTTATGGCAAAAAAAGGATATTATTACGAACTGGTACAGCTGCAGACCGGCGAAGACCTGGTATAGGGGGTGAGACAATGGCAAAGAATACATATAAGCAGGATGAAATCTTGGAAGAACCGTTTGATATCCGGCATCTGCTCCGGGCGTCATCCTATATCAAAAAATATCGCAGGGGTATGATCCTTGCGATCGTCCTCAGCGGAATCGGAGGAGCGTTCGGGTACGTGGCACCGATGATTATTCAGCGGGCACTTGATATTGCGGTGCCTGATAAAAATATGAGACTGTTATTTTCCCTGGTGGCGGCGCTGATTGCCATCTATGTGGTCAGCGTGATTTTTACCACGATCCGCAGTCGCATCATGGTGGATGTCAGTCAGAATATTATTTATGATATCCGCAAGGACCTGTTTGAACATCTGCAGGAACTTCCGTTTCAGTATTACGACGACAGACCGCATGGAAAGATTCTGATCCGGGTGGTCAATTATGTCAATTCGGTATCGGATATGTTGTCAAACGGACTGATCAATATCGTGCTGGAAGCATTTAATCTGCTGTTTATTATTATTTTTATGTTTATGGTAGATGTGCAGATGGCACTGGTCGTGTTGTGTGGAGTTCCCGTGCTTGCCGTCTTTATGTTCTGGATCAAAAATAAGCAGAGAAAGGCGTGGCAGGCCGTATCCAACAAGAACTCAAACTTAAATGCGTATCTGCAGGAAAATATTGTAGGTGCCCGGATTACACAGATTTTTGCACGTGAGGATGAAAATGCAAAAATCTTTAATGGACTTTCCAAAGAATGCAGACGGACCTGGAATACCGCTGTGCGCTACTCAAACCTTGTATGGCCGGGCATTGATACCATTTCGGTGTTTGTCCGTGCTGCCATCTTTTTGTTTGGCCTTGTCATTTTCGGGCAGGAAAATAAGTCGCTGGGAACGATCGTGGCGATTTCCAGTTATGCTTCGTATTTCTGGCAGCCGATCATGAACCTTGGAAATATATTCAACAATTTTATCAATAATATCGCTTATCTGGAACGGATCTTTGAAACCATCGATGAGCCGGTTACCGTAAAAGATGCAGAGCATGCGATCAAGATGCCAAAGATCCGGGGGAAAGTTACGTTTGACCATGTGACCTTTGCATATGATGAGACAAAAACGATATTAAAAGACGTATCCTTTACGGTAAATCCCGGGGAGAGTGTTGCACTTGTAGGACCGACCGGGGCCGGAAAGAGTACCATCGTCAATCTGATTTCACGGTTCTACAATGTCAATGACGGAAAGGTACTGATCGATGATCAGGATATCGCAGATGTGACCATTCATTCTCTCCGTGCGCAGATGGGGATTATGATGCAGGACAGTTTTATTTTTTCGGGAACAATTGCAGATAATATCCGGTACGGAAAATTGGATGCCACACAGGAGGAAATTGAAAAAGCGGGAAAAATTGTCTGTGCCGATCCGTTTATCCGGGAAATGTCGAAAGGATATGAAACACAGGTGCGCGAGCGTGGGTCCATGCTTTCCCAGGGACAGAAACAGCTGATTTCTTTTGCGAGAACACTGCTTTGTGACCCGGCAATTCTGATTTTGGATGAGGCAACTTCCAGCATTGATGTGCAGACGGAAAAAGCATTACAGACCGGATTAAACCGTATGCTTAAGGGCAGGACGTCCTTTATTATTGCGCACCGGCTCTCCACGATCCGTGGCTGTGACAAGATCATGTATATTGATGACGGAGGAATCGCAGAGGCGGGAACGCATGAAGAACTGATGAAAAAGAAAGGCAGATATTACAAACTGTATACGGCACAGAAA
Source organism: Roseburia faecis (assembly GCF_001406815.1). Lineage (GTDB taxonomy): Bacteria > Bacillota > Clostridia > Lachnospirales > Lachnospiraceae > Roseburia > Roseburia faecis. Next base: position 24,377 of record NZ_CVRR01000019.1, read on the forward strand.
TCTTTGCACTAAAATAAACGAAAAGAGCCAAAAGTACTAGGAATTATCCCCCTTTTATGTTACCATAATAAGTGTAATTATTATGAACAGAAGGGGGATACTTATATGGCAAAAGAACTAGTTGCGATGTTGCTTGCCGGAGGCCAGGGGTCCAGATTATATGCACTGACACAGAAGCTTGCAAAGCCTGCAGTTCCGTTTGGGGGAAAGTACCGTATCATTGATTTTCCACTGTCGAACTGCGTAAATTCAGGAATTGATACGGTGGGGATTCTGACCCAGTATCAGCCGTTTGTATTAAACGAGTATATTGGAAATGGCCAGCCGTGGGATCTGGATCGTCTTTACGGAGGCGTGCATGTACTTCCACCGTACCAGAAAGCATCGGGGTCTGACTGGTATAAGGGTACGGCAAATGCCATTTATCAGAATATTGCTTTTATTGAGCGCTATGATCCGCAGTATGTGATTATTCTTTCCGGAGACCAGATCTGCAAACAGGATTACAGTGATTTTCTTGAGTTCCACAAGCAGAAGGGGGCAGAATTTTCTGTCGCAGTCATGGAAGTGCCGTGGGAGGATGCTTCCCGTTTCGGCCTGATGGTAGCAGACGAGGATGACAAGATTACCGAGTTCCAGGAGAAGCCAAAGGAACCGAAGTCCAATCTTGCATCCATGGGAATTTACATATTTAACTGGGATATTTTAAAGAAATATCTGATCGAGGATGAGGCTGACCCGACTTCCGAGAATGATTTTGGAAACAATATCATTCCAAATCTTCTGCGTGACGGAAGAAAGATGTATGCCTATCATTTCAACGGATACTGGAAGGATGTAGGAACGATTCCGTCTCTGTGGGAAGCAAACATGGAAGTGCTTGATCCGGAACATAGCGGCATCAACCTGTTTGATGAAAACTGGAAAATTTACAGTAGAAACAGTGGTATGACCGGTCACCGGATCGGAGAGAATGCCGTGCTGGATAACTGTCTGATTACCGATGGATGTAACATCAAGGGTACCGTCAGACATTCCATCCTGTTTTCTGGTGTCACGGTGGAAGAAGGCGCCATTGTAGAAGATGCCGTTGTCATGGGACACTCCATGATCAAGGCAGGTGCGGTTGTCAGACACTGTATCATTGCAGAAAATGCGACCATCGAAGAAGATGCGGTTGTGGGAGCAAAACCAAAAGGGGAAGGAATTGGAGAAGTTGCCACAATTGCAGCGGATGTAACGATCGGAAAAGGAGCAAAAATTGGTCCGAGCGCTATGATTTATGAAGATGTGAAGGAGGGTGAGGAGCAATGTTAAATTCAAAGACAGAGGCATTGGGAATTATTTTCCCGAACAGCTATGATGCAATGGTGCCGGATCTGGTTTCGGAGCGCCTCATGGCATCCATTCCATTTGCCAGCAGATATCGCATGTGCGATTTTATTCTTTCCAGCATGGTACATAGCGGAATTGACAATATTTCCATTATCGTAAGAAAAAATTACCATTCCCTGCTGGATCATCTCGGCGCCGGCCGTGAGTGGGATCTGGTCCGCAAAAACGGAGGCCTGAATATTGTTCCTCCGTTCGCACAGAAACAGGTAAAGGTATTCGAGGGACGCATCGAGGCACTTGAGAGTCTGCGCGGATATCTGTTAAAGCAGCCACAGAAATATGTCATTATGACCGATGCAAATATTGCCATCAATTTTGATTTTAATGAACTTTTAGATGCGCATATCAAGAGTGGTGCGGATGTGACCATGATGTACCGCAAGCAGGAAATTCCGAAGGCATTTATCCGTCAGAGCAGGGACCGCATGGATCTGTACTATGCACTCGGCATGAACGGAGACCGCGTCAGCAAGATTTACATCAACCCGACCGAAGAGGGGGAGATGAATTTCAGCATGAATATTTATGTGGTAGAACGCGAGTTTTTGATCCATATGATAGATGATGCGTATGTACATGGGCATACTTACTTTGTACGTGATCTTTTGGACAAGCAGATTGACCGGCTGGATATCCGCGGGTTCTGCTACGATGGCTATGTGGTCAATATCCATGATACCCAGAGTTATTTTGAAGAAAATATGCGTCTGTTACAGGAAGAAAACTTAAATGCACTGTTTTCTCCAAATCAGATTTACACCAAGATCCGTGACGATAACCCGACCCGTTATATCAACGGTTCCAAAGCAAAGAATGTTATGGTTGCCGATGGCTGTGTGATCGAGGGAGAAGTCGAAAACAGCGTCCTGTTTCGAGGCGTTCACGTCGGAAAAGGCGCAAAAGTGAAAAACTGTGTGCTGATGCAGGATACCGTAGTGGAAGATAATGCAAGCGTGGAATACGTGATTACCGACAAGAATGTACGTGTCACAGAGGGCAAGTCACTGACCGGAAATGAGTCGTATCAGGTATATGTATCCAAGGGGCAGGTTGTATAATTTTATGCTTTCCAAATAATACAGAGTCTGTTATAATAAGCAAAGATAAAATACTGAGGAGGCAATTGTATTATGGCTGATAGCAGAAAAACAGTTCAGATAAAATCAGATCCTGTCGGGGATGTCCGTATCGCAGATGAAGTCGTTGCGATCATTGCAGGACTTGCAGCAACAGAAGTAGATGGTGTCAGTTCCATGGCGGGAAACATCACAAACGAAATTGTCAGCAAGCTCGGCATGAAGAACCTTTCTAAGGGAATCATGATTGAAATTATAGACAACGAAGTAAAGGTTGATGTTGCCATCAACATTGCATATGGTTACAGCATTCCGGAAGTCTCTGCCAAGGTACAGGATAAAGTAAAGGCTGCCATTGAGAATATGACAGGCCTGACAGTCGCTGTTGTCAATGTCCGTATCGCAAGTGTTGATATGGGAACTGATAATTAAATCTTTGTATTCGAAACAGAATATGGTATAATAAAGGATGTCTGAACGAAAGACATCCTTTATTTTTGAGCGAGGAGAGAAGATGACAAGAAGAGAGTTAAGAGAAAATGTATTTAAGATGCTTTTCCGCGTAGAATTTTTTGATGCGGGAGAATTGTCAGAACAGCTGGTATTGTTTGGAGAGGAAGTCGATCATGTAACGGATCAGGATTTCAAATATATCGCTGATCGTTATCGTGATATCTACAATCATCTGACGGAAATCGATGGGGCAATCAACGAAGTCGCAAAAGGCTGGAAGACAACCCGTATGGGCAAAGTAGATCTGGCACTGATCCGTCTGGCGGTATATGAGATCCGCTACGATGATGAGATTCCGTTTAAGGTTGCGGTCAATGAGGCTGTGGAACTGGCAAAACAATACGGAACCAATGATTCACCGGCATTTGTCAATGGAATTCTTGCAAAGTTTGCAGAATGATGAAACATGTATATTCGGTAGGGCAGGTAAATAAATACATTAAAAATATGTTCGCTCAGGACTTTATGCTGCACCATATCAGCATCAAGGGAGAGGTATCTAACTGTAAGTATCACTCCAGCGGGCATATTTATTTTACAATGAAAGATGCAGACGGAACGGTAAACGCGATCATGTTTGCGGGAAACCGCAGGGAAGGATTAAAATTCCAGATGAAAGAGGGCGACCGCGTGGTTGTGACCGGTTCCGTGGAAGTGTATGAAAGAGATGGCAGATACCAGATCTATGCACGGACGATTGAACGGGACGGAGAGGGAAATCTGTATCTGAAATTTGAAGCGTTAAAGCGGGAGCTTGAAGAGATGGGAATGTTTGCGGAGGAATACAAACAGCCCATTCCTACCTATGCAAAAACCGTGGGGATTGTTACGGCAGAGACCGGGGCAGCGATTCAGGATATCCGCAATATTGCAGGGCGCAGGAACCCGTATGTGCAGCTGATTCTCTGCCCGGCCCTGGTGCAGGGAGAGGGTGCGGCAGCATCAATTGTCCATGGAATTCATGCACTTGAACAGATCGGCGTGGATGTAATCATTGTCGGACGGGGCGGTGGATCTATAGAGGATCTGTGGGCATTTAACGAAGAAATGGTGGCACGGGCCATTTTTGACTGCCGGATTCCGGTGATCTCCGCTGTCGGTCATCAGACGGACTTTACGATTGCAGATTATGTCGCAGACCTGCGGGCACCGACCCCGTCTGCGGCAGCGGAGCTGGCGGTGTTTGATTACCGGCAGGCAATGCAGGAACTGCTTGGCATGCGGCAGCAGATGGACAAAGAACTCCAAAGGAAAGTAACCGTGGCAAGAAACCATCTGGAGCACCAGAGGATGCGCCTGCACTATCTCAGCCCACAGCAGCGGATGAATGAAAACCGGCGAAGAGTGGCAGAGTATGAAGAGAAACTGACCGGACGCATGGAGGAACTGCTGCGTGAGCGCAGACACCGCCTGGCACTTCTGGCAGGCACGCTGGAGAGTTATTCCCCAGTAAAGAAACTCAGTGGCGGGTATGCATTCGTGGAGGATGGGAATCATCAGGCACTGCGGAGCATCCACCAGATCAGGGAAAAAGATACCGTGCAGATCCATTTGCTGGATGGCACACTGACGGCAGCAGTGACAGAAATTCAGGCAGCCGAAGGAGTAAAAAATGAGTGATGAATTAGAAAAAAAAGAACCGGGACTGGAGGAACGGTTTGCAAAGATCGATGCCATACTTGATGCGATGGAAGACGAAAACGTAACGTTAGACCGTTCGTTTGCCCTATACAAAGAGGGACTGGAACAGATCAAAGCAGCCGGCCAGTCTTTGGATACGATAGAAAAGGCAATGCTTGTACTGAACCAGGATGGAAAATTGGAGGAATTCTGATGGAGATCAGACAGGAAATAAAACGCAGGGCGGCAGACATTGAAGCACGGATCGCACCGTTTCTGCCACAGGAAAAGGGGTTTCAGCAGACCGTGCTCGATGCCATGGAATACAGTGTTTTTGCAGGCGGAAAGCGTCTGCGGCCGATGCTGATGGAAGCATCTTACCAGATGTTTGACGGAACGAATCCGGCAATTGATGATTTTATGGCGGCGATTGAGATGATCCACACCTATTCACTGATCCATGATGATCTCCCGGCGATGGATAACGACGAATACCGGCGTGGGAAAAAGACAACCCACGCGGTATACGGGGAAGCAATGGCAATCCTTGCGGGGGATGCGCTTTTAAATTATGCGTTTGAGACCGTGGCAGCAGCACTGACCAGAAACGAAGGAGACTGGAGAATTGTCAGGGCTTTTTCCGTGCTGGCACAAAAAGCGGGTATATACGGAATGATCGGCGGCCAGGTGGTGGATGTGGAGAGCGAGAAAACCGGACAGACCATTGACCGCAACCGGCTGGACTTTATCTACCGGTTAAAAACCGGAGCGCTGATTGAAGCATCGCTTATGATCGGAGCCATTTTGGCAGGCGCGGATGAAGTGTCGGTTGCGCGTATGCAGGAAGCCGGAGCAAAGCTGGGACTTGCCTTTCAGATTCAGGATGATATTCTCGATGTCACGGGATCTTTTGAAAAACTCGGTAAACCGATCGGCAGTGATGCGGAAAATGAGAAGGCAACCTATGTGACATTTGAGGGGCTGGAGCAGGCAAAAAAGGATGTAGAGCGGCTTTCCGGGGAAGCAATAAAGATACTGGATGAATTTGAAGGAGAGCATACGTTTCTGCATGACCTGTTTTTCTATTTGATCAACAGGGATCATTAATTTTTCGAGGGCAACATGGTTTTAGATCGGATAAAAAAAGTAAATGATATCAAACAACTAAACGAGGAAGAACTGGAGGAGCTACAGGAAGAAATCCGTGATTTTCTGGTGGAAAATATTGCAAAAACCGGAGGACATCTGGCATCGAATCTGGGTGTGATTGAACTGACGATGGCGCTTCATCTGTCATTTGACCTGACGAGAGACCGGATTATCTGGGATGTCGGACATCAGTCCTACACGCACAAGATTTTAACCGGGCGTAAGTTGGGGTTTGTCACTTTACGGCAGTATGGCGGGATGAGCGGATTCCCAAAGACGCAGGAAGACCCGGCGGATGCATTCAATACCGGGCACAGCTCCACTTCCATTTCCGCAGGACTTGGCATGGCGCAGGCGAGGGAACTGACCGGTGACAATTATTATGTGGTCTCTGTGATCGGAGACGGGGCACTGACCGGCGGTATGGCATACGAAGCAATGAACAATGCCTCCCGCATGAAAACCAATTTTATTATTGTGTTAAATGATAACCAGATGTCGATCTCCGAAAATGTGGGAGGAATGAACCAGTATCTGAATTCCTTCCGCACCTCGGATGCCTATCTGGATTTAAAAGACGGTGTGACCAATTCCCTAAACCGGATTCCGGTTGTGGGGGAACGGATGGTCAAACGGATCCGGAACGCCAAAAGCGGTATCAAACAGCTGTTTGTTCCGGGAATGTTTTTTGAAAATATGGGTATCACCTATTTAGGACCGGTGGATGGCACCAACATAAAAGAAATCCGAAAAGTGCTTGCGGAGGCAAAGCGTGTGCGCGGTCCGGTGCTGGTTCATGTACGCACGATCAAGGGAGAGGGATATCTTCCTGCCGAGCGTCATCCGGCGCGCTTCCATGGAACGGGACCGTTTGACATTGACACCGGTGTTCCGCTGTATCATCAGGAAAAAGCGCATTACACGGATGTGTTTTCCACCGTCATGCGCAAAATGGGGGAGCGGGAGCCGAAGGTGGTTGCGATTACCGCAGCGATGGCAGACGGAACCGGTTTAAAGAGATTTAAAAATCTTTTCCCGGAACGTTTTTTTGATGTGGGAATTGCAGAGGAGCATGCAGTGACGTTTGCGGCCGGTATGGCAAAGGCGGGACTCAAACCGGTATTTGCGGTGTATTCTTCCTTTTTACAGCGTGCCTATGACCAGGTATTACATGATGTGTGTGCACAGAATCTCCCGGTTGTGTTTGCCGTAGACCGTGCAGGATTAGTCGGAAAGGATGGCGCCACGCATCAGGGAATTTTTGACCTGTCGTATCTGTCAAGTATTCCGAACCTGACGGTTATGGCTCCGAAAAACAAATGGGAGCTTTCCGATATGCTCAAGTTTGCGATTGCTGCAGAGGAACCGGTGGCGATCCGTTATCCGCGCGGAGAAGCCTGCGATCTCTGGAAAGATCAGCGGGCACCGATTCAAAAAGGCTGTGCGGAAGTACTCGCCGAGGGTACATACGCTGCACTTTTTGCAATCGGTTCGATGGTGGAAACCGCCTGGCAGGTAAGAAAAAAACTGGCAGAAAAAGGAATCCCGACAACGGTGGTAAATGCAAGATTTGCCATGCCACTGGATAAAAACTGCCTGCGGAAACTGGCAGAATCCCATCCGCTTCTTGTGACGATGGAAGAGAACGTGGCAAGCGGGGGATTTGGAGAGCATGTGGCTGCATTTCTGGAGGAAGAAGCACTGCATACAAAGGTCCTCAGGATTGCAATTCCTGACTGCTTTGTGGAACATGGAAGTGTTGGCGAATTAAAAAAAGCACTGGGACTGGATGCAGATTCCGTGACGGAAAAAATATTAGCAGAATTACCGGAGGAATTATGAAAGAACGATTGGATGTACTTCTTGTAAAACGTGGTCTGGCACCATCGCGGGAAAAGGCAAAGACCATGATTATGGAAGGCAATGTATTTGTCAACAATAACCGGGAGGATAAGGCGGGAAGCACTTTTGCAGAGGATGCTCCGATTGAGATCCACGGAAATACATTGAAATATGTCAGCCGCGGCGGTCTGAAACTGGAAAAAGCGATGACACATTTTTCCATTTCCTTAGATGGCATGGTGTGCATGGACATCGGTGCTTCGACGGGCGGGTTTACCGACTGCATGCTGCAGAACGGGGCAAAGAAAGTGTATTCCGTCGATGTGGGATATGGTCAGTTTGCATGGAAACTGCGCCAGGACCCAAGGGTTGTCTGTATGGAAAAAACAAACATCCGCTATGTCACACCGGAAGATATCGATGATGTGCTCGATTTTGCTTCGGTGGATGTCTCATTTATTTCCCTGACCAAAGTGCTCCCGGCGGCATATGCACTGTTAAAGGACGGCGGACAGATGGTGTGTCTGATCAAACCACAGTTTGAAGCCGGACGGGAAAAAGTGGGAAAGAAAGGCGTGGTACGTGATAAGGCCGTTCACGAGGAAGTGATCGAGAGGATCATTACCTTTGCACTGGAAAACGGATTTTCGGTACACCATCTGGAATACTCACCGATCAAGGGACCGGAGGGAAACATCGAGTATCTCGTGCATATTGAAAAATCGGACGAAGCAATAAAGGAGGAATCCGTGGATATTCACGCAGTTGTGGAAGCAGCACACGGAGAATTGGATAAGTAGATGCGTAAATTTATGCTGATCACGAACCGGTACAAAGATCGTGATCTGACACTCTCAAACGAAATTGTCTCGTACATACAACAAAAGGGCGGCAGTGCTGCAATCTGTGTCAGCAATGTGGAGGATGATAACCAGAAAGATTTTGCACTTTCCGAGATTCCGGCAGACACGGAATGTATCCTTGTTCTCGGCGGAGACGGCACGTTAATCCGCGCAGCAACCAAGGTGGAGGCGCTGCAGATTCCGCTGATCGGTGTCAACCTTGGGACACTGGGGTATCTGTGTGAGCTTGAGGAAGCTACCGTATTTCATGCCATCGACTGTCTGATGCAGGATGATTGCATCATGGAAGAGCGGATTGTTCTGACCGGCGAAAAAATTGGCGGAAACGGCGCACATATGGCATTGAATGATGTCGTGATCCACTGGTCCGGGGATCTGTCCATGCTGCTTTTAAATGTGTATGTCAATGGGGAATATCTGACAACTTACCACGCAGATGGCGTGATTGTTGCGACACCGACCGGTTCCACGGGGTATAATCTTTCCACCGGAGGTCCGATCGTGGACCCGAAAGCAAGGGTACTTCTTCTGACACCGATCAATGCACATGACTTAAACTCCAAAAGCATTGTGTTTGGAGCGGAGGATGTTGTGGAGATTAAGATGGGAAGCAGACGGTTTCAAAAGGACGAGACGGCATGTGTCAGCTTTGACGGGGACACACCGGAGCATCTGCACGTGGGAGACCGTGTGCGGATTGCACAGGCACAAAGTACCATCTGGATCTGCAAAATCAGTAACCAGAGTTTCCTGGAAATACTGAGGAAAAAGATGAGACCGTAGGACGCAAAGGAGGACATATGAAAACAACACGACAGGCAAAGATACTCGAATTGATTCAGAAAAAAGATGTGGAAACACAGGAAGAATTGTCCGCATATCTCGAAAAAGAAGGGTTTCAGGTTACCCAGGCAACCGTATCCCGTGATATCCGTGAACTGAAGCTGACAAAGATTTCGACCGACAACGGCAGACAAAAATATGCGGTGATTACGGACGCGGATTCCAATATGATGGAAAAATATGCAAGGGTTCTCAGGGAAGGATTTTTGTCCGTGGATGCTGCGGAAAATATTGTTGTGATCAAAACCGTGTCCGGTATGGCGGGAGCCGTTGCGGCTGCAGTAGATGCCATGCGTATGCAGGAGATTGTCGGCTCACTTGCGGGAGATGACACGATTCTGTGTGTGATCCGTACGTCCGATGACGCGGTGCACATCATGAAAAAGCTTCGGAAAATTGTAGAACAGTAATAAAAATGCTTCGGAAAAGTAGAAGGAGAATGTATGTTACAAAATCTACATGTGAAGAACCTTGCCCTTATCACAGAGACAGAGGTAGAATTTAAAGAAGGACTTAATATTTTGACAGGAGAGACCGGTGCCGGTAAATCCATCATCATTGGTTCGGTTGCACTGGCACTCGGAGAGAAGGTTCCAAAGGAACTGCTCCGGGATAACGAAGAGACCGCACTTGTGGAGCTGGTCTTTTCAGTTGAAAACCCAAAGGTTCTGGATGCGATCCGGCAACTGGGCATAGAAACAGAGGATGAAACAGTAATATTAAGTCGTAAGATAACTTCCGGAAGGGCAATTGCGCGGATCAATGGAGAAGCAGTGTCTGCTTCCCGGTTAAAAGAGGTGGCGTCTCTGCTCATCGATATTCACGGACAGCATGAGCACCAGTCCCTTCTTTCCAAAAAGAAACATCTGGAAATCCTCGATGCCTATGCAAAAGACGCGCTGGGAGAAAAAAAAGAGCGTCTTGCCGCCTGTTATCAGGAATACCGGAAACTGAAAAAAGAGTGGGAGTCCTCGTCTTTGGATACCGAGGAGCGCGCCAGAGAGTTGTCGTTTCTTGCGTATGAAGTAAAGGAAATCGAAGAGGCACAGCTTTCCGTCGGGGAGGATACCCGGCTGGAAGAACAGTATCGCAGATTTGCAAATGCAAAAAAGATCATGGATGCCATATCGGCTGCCGGTGCAGCTACCGGGGGAGACGGCGGTACCGGAGAGAATGCATCGGAACTTATCAGCCGTGCCCTGCGGGAAGTCAGTTCGGTTTCGGCATATGAGGAGCGCATTGCGCAGATGGAACAGATGCTTACCGATATTGATAATCTGCTGAGCGATTTCAATCATGAGATTTCTTCCTACCTGTCGGGGGAGGAATTTGATGACGAAGTCTTTTATCAGACCGAAAAGAGGCTTGATGAGATCAATCACCTGAAATCCAAGTATGGAAATACGATGGAAGAGATTCTGCAGTCAGCGGAAGAAAAAACAAAGCGTATTGCCGTATTACAGGATTATGATAAATACTTAAATGATCTTTTAACTTCCATGAACCGGAAGAAAGAAGAATTGGACGGGCTGTGTGCAGAGGTTTCCGGAATCCGGAAGAAAGCGGCAAAGGGATTGACGAAAGCGATTGCACAGGCACTTGAAGATCTGAATTTTTTAGATGTGCAGTTTACGATGGAATTCCGGAAGACGGAGTACAGTGCCGGAGGCTGGGATGAGGCAGAATTTATGATCTCCACCAATCCGGGAGAACCGTTAAAGCCTCTGGGAAAGGTCGCTTCCGGCGGAGAACTTTCCCGTATTGCGCTCGCGGTCAAGACCGTCATGGCGGATACGGATGAGATTCCGACGTTGATCTTTGATGAGATTGACAGTGGAATCAGCGGGCGTACGGCACAGATGGTATCGCAGAAGATGAAACTGCTGGCAAAGACGCACCAGATCATCTGCATCACTCATCTGCCGCAGATTGCTGCCATGGCAGATGCCCATTTCCTGATTGAAAAATCGGTGGAGCATGCGTCCACGGTTTCCCGGATTCATCCGCTGCGGGAAGAGGAAAGTATCGAGGAACTGGCGCGGATGCTTGGCGGCGTGGAGATCACGGATACGGTTTTACAAAACGCACGCGAGATGAAACGTCTGGCAGAAAAATACGAATAGATAAAACCAAAGTCCGCATACTAAAGGTATCCGAGAAGATAGGAGAACCTTTGGCATGCGGTCTTTTTATATGCGTATATTCAAAAATATTATCTGTATTTATGTTCTGGCGCTGTGCTGCTTTGCCTATGCCACCATGATACATGCCATTCCCGATCATGTATACGTGCAGGAGGGGCAGAAACTGGAACTGGACAAAAAAATTCCGGTCACACTGGCAATGTCCACAAAACCGCAATCCGTTATGGCACAGATCGGGGAGCGGACGTTTCAGGCAATGAAGCAGGAACGGGCAGTGGAAACGTGCAGCCAGCTGAAGCAGGGGGAATATACACTGACCTGCTATCTGTTTGGCATCCTTCCCATGAAAGAGGTGCAGGTTTCCGTGGTGAACGGAAAATCTTTATACGTGAGCGGACAGGTGGTGGGCATTTACGGGGCTGCCCAGGGAGTACTGGTGCTGGGATCCGGCCCGGTGGAAACTGTGGACGGAAGCAGCCGGCAGCCGGCAGAACACATTGTATTTCCGGGGGATTATATTACTGCTGTAAATGGAAAAGCGGTCACGAAAAAAGAAGAACTGATGGAGCGGATCAATCAGTACGGGGAACAACCGGTGGTGCTGACCCTGTGGCGCGGAGCCGAGCAGATTCAGGTATCGGTGGAGCCGGTTGAGGCAGCAGAACACAAAGGCTATCGTCTGGGACTCTGGGTGAAAGATGACATGGCAGGAATCGGCACGCTGACCTATTTTGATCAGGACGGAAACTTCGGGGCACTGGGACACGGAATCGGAAACGGACAGACCAAAGACCTGCTCCGTCTGTCAGACGGCCGGCTGTACAAAGCACAGGTGCTCGGTATCAAAAAAGGTGTCCGGGGAACACCGGGAGAGCTGGAGGGAGTTGTCTATTATGGGAAAGACAACCAGATCGGAGAAGTGTCCAGCAATACACAAATCGGTATCTATGGCACGTTGACGAAAAACTTCCGGGAAGAAAAGAAAAACGAAAGTCTGTTGTGTCCGGTCGGTTACAAACAGGAGATTCAGACAAAGGATGCGGTAATTCTGTCGGATGCGTCCGGGGAACTGCAGTCATATCGCATCGTAATTGATGATCTTGATTATACACCGGGAGATAAAAATAAGGGAATCCGTTTTCATGTGGAGGATGAGAACCTGCTGAAGCTGACCGGCGGAATCGTGCAGGGACTGTCCGGAAGCCCGATCCTGCAGGATGGAAAACTGATCGGTGCCGTGACCCATGTGCTTGTTAACGATCCAACGAAAGGATATGGCATTTTTGTGGAGGAAATGACGGCAAATAAAATAGGACAAAAGACCTAGATGTGAAATTTGCACAAAAAAAGAAACGGTAAAATGCAATAAAGTTATATTTTATACATGAAAAAGGATTGCAATAGAGAACAAAAAAGGTTATAATAATCATTAATTGCTCGAAATTATTCGAAAATAATAAATGTTTAACGTAGTGGGAGTATTACATGGATAAGTTGGTAGGGTTTGCCCGGAAGAAGCGACTGGGCGATCTGCTTGTGGATGCAGGAGTCATTTCGCAGGATCAGCTGGTAAAAGCGTTACAGGTCCAGAAAACAGAAAAACAGGGAGAGCGTCTCGGAGTGGTACTGATAGATCTGGGGTTTACAGACGAAAAACAGATCGTAGAGGCACTGAAGGCACAGCTGAAAATACAGAGTGTCGATCTGTCAACCCTGCGCATCCCGGAGGAAATCATCCGGCTTTTGGACGAGGCAGTGCTGCGGAAGTATAATCTGATTCCGTTTAAGTTCAATGAGAAAAATCCCAATCTTTTGTGCGTGGCAATGAGCGATCCGCTGGATATCCGGGCGATGGACGATGTTTCCATCATTACCGGGTGTCAGGTGGAGCGTTTTGCTGCAACCCCGAGTGATATTGCGGCAGCCATCGACCGCTACTATGGAAATGCAGAAGCCCTGCGTGTGGCAGAACAGTATACAAGGGAAAAGCAGGAACAGGCAAAAGCCAGGGCGGCCTTAGAAACCGGGAGTGGAAACGATGAGAACAATGTCCAGCAGGCACCGATTGTCAAACTGTTAGGACAGATCATCGAGCAGGCGGTCCACAGGAGAGCCAGCGATATCCATATCGAGCCGATGGAAAACCAGGTGCGGATCCGGTTCCGTGTGGATGGCGTGCTGCACGAAGCCATGCGGCACGACATCAGCCTGCATGCCGCACTGATCGCAAGAATTAAAATTGTCAGCGGACTTGACATTTCCGAAAAGCGCCGCCCGCAGGACGGTCGTGCGACCAGCATTGTGGACCGGCAGGAATACGACATCCGTGTGTCCGTGCTTCCGACCGTCTATGGGGAAAAGGTCGTTATGCGTCTCGCACAGAAAAAAGCACTGACATTGGACAAGCGGGATCTGGGATTCCCGGAGGACGAATTAAAAAAGTTTGACCACATCCTAAGCCATCCGAACGGGCTTATTCTCGTCACGGGACCAACCGGAAGCGGTAAGTCCACGACATTATATACCGCATTAAATGAATTAAACGTAGAAGGCGTCAATATCATCACGGTAGAAGATCCGGTTGAGGCGAACTTAAACGGGGTCAACCAGGTACAGGTAAACGAAAAGGCGGGACTTACCTTTTCCTCGGCACTGCGTTCCATCCTGCGTCAGGACCCGGACATCATCATGATCGGGGAGATCCGTGACCAGGAGACCGCAGAGATTGCGGTAAAGGCATCCATCACCGGACATCTGGTGGTCAGCACCTTACATACAAACAGTTCGGCAAATACCATCACCCGTCTGGCAGATATGGGAGTGGAAAACTACCTGATTGCGGATTCCGTGGTCGGAGTAATCGCCCAGCGTCTGGTGCGCCGGGTCTGTCCGGCATGCGGAATTGTCCGGGAGGCAACCGCAGGGGAGAAAAAAATACTCGGCATAAAGGATCCCGCCAGACGGATCAATGTCCGCACACCGGGGCACAAAGAATGTGTCCGCTGCGGCGGAACCGGATACTATGGAAGAATCGGTATTTATGAGATCATGCCGGTCACGGCAGACCTGCGGCAGGCGATCAACCGCGGGGAGAATGCGGATGTGCTTGAGGAGATCGCACTCACACATGGCATGAAAACGCTTCGCATGAGTGCCATTGATTACGCACTGCGCGGAATCACCACCGTCGAGGAAGTGCAGCGTGTGGCATACGATGACGAAGAGGATTAAATAAAACAGGGAAGGGAAGGCAGCAAAACAGATGGAATTGTCAATGTATACGCTTCTTTCGATAGCAAAAGCGCATCATGCGTCCGACTTACATATTACAGTTGGGGTTCGCCCAAAATGCCGTATTAGCGGAACACTTTACGAGATGGATGGTTTTGATAAGCTGACACCTGCGATGACAAAAGAATTGGTGGAATCTATGTTTGGACCGAAACAGAAGGCAACCATGGAGGCCACAGGGGAAGTGGATTTTGCCTACACGGATACGCGTGTGGGACGGTTCCGTGTCAACGCTTTCCACCAGAGAGGTTCCTATGCGGCTGTACTGCGTATCGTGGCAAGCGATATCCCGACACCGGAGGACCTCGGGGTGCCGGAAGCTGTCCTTGGGCTGACAAAGAAAAAGCGTGGGCTTGTCCTTGTCACGGGACCGACCGGAAGCGGTAAATCCACCACACTGGCATCTTTGATCGATGTCATCAATAAAGAACGGAACGAACATATCATTACACTCGAAGATCCGATCGAGTATTTACATAAGCATAACCGGTCCATCGTAAACCAAAGGGAGATCGGGCTGGATACCGATTCCTATGGAAATGCGCTCCGTGCGGCGCTCCGTGAGGATCCGGACATCATCCTTGTGGGGGAGATGCGTGACTTTGATACGATTTCCACTGCCATCACAGCAGCAGAAACCGGGCATCTGGTATTCTCCACCCTGCATACCATCGGTGCGGCACCTACCATTGAGCGTATTATCGATGTGTTCCCACCGCACCAGCAGAACCAGATCCGCTCGCAGCTGGCATCGGTTCTTGAGGCGGTAATTTCCCAGCAGCTTCTGCCGACGATCGACGGAAAATCCCGTGTGGCGGCATTTGAAGTCATGCTCGGTACCCCGGCGATCAAAAACCTGATCCGGGAGGATAAGGCACACCAGATTCCATCCATCATGCAGACAAGTAAGAAGATTGGCATGCAGACGATGGATGATTCCTTATTCAGCCTGTATCTGAAACACAAAATCGATGCGGCAAATGCCGTAGAGTATGCACAGGATACAGGAAACATGCAGCAGAAGCTGTTTTAAAAAGGAGTTAAGACATGGCAAGTTATAAATACGAAGTGGTCGGGGCCGATGGAAAACCAAAAACCGGCACCATCGAGGCCATGAACATGGAAGTCGCTTCGGCAGAACTCAAATCCGGCGGCAACACCATCGTTTCCATCACAAGAGCCAACGCATTTAACAAAGATCTCGAAATCCATATCGGAAAAGCCGTCAGCGTCCGCGAAATGAGCGTATTCTGCCGCCAGTTTGAGAGCGTATTAAATGCCGGCGTGACCGTTGTCGAGGCACTCGACATGCTATCCGAGCAGACCGAGAACAAACCGTTTGCCAACGCAATCGCAGAAGTGCGGGATTCCGTACAGCGTGGGGAGACCCTCGCCGTTGCGATGGCGGAGCACCCGAAGATTTTTCCAAACCTCATGGTGCAGATGGTTGCCGCCGGGGAATCCTCCGGTGGTCTGGATAAAGCATTCAGCCGTGTGGGAAGCCAGTTTGAAAAAGAAGCCCACCTGAAGGGGCTGATCATCAAGTCGGCGATTTATCCGGTCATCCTGATTCTTGTTATTATCGTTGTTGTAGCCATCATGATGATTAAGATTGTGCCTACCTTTACTGCCCAGTTTGACGAAGTCGGCGGAAAACTGCCGGGCATCACGCTTGCAGTCATGGCAGTCAGTGATTTCTTTGTGCACAGCTGGTATTTTATTGTTGCCATCATCGCAGGGATTGCTATATTTATCCATGCGTGGAAAAAGACAGAGGGTGGGGCACATATGTTGGGAAAATTTATTCTAAAGGTACCGCTGGTCGGTCCGCTCAGCATTAAGACGGCATCCTCGCGCATGACGCGAACCCTGTCCACACTGATGGGCTCCGGTGTCCAGCTGGTGGATGCACTCGGGCTTGTGACAGAGATGATGGGGAATGCCGTGGTTAAGCAGGCATTAAAAGATGCGACCGAAGAGGTCAGCCGTGGAATCCCGCTCTCGAAGCCACTGGCAGATTCCGGGGTCTTCCCACCGATGGTCTACCACATGATAGAGATCGGGGAGGAAACCGGTAATATGGAAGACATGCTCGACAAAGTCGCAGCATATTATGATGAAGAGGTGGAGTCGGCGACCGAGGCACTGCTTGCCGCAATGGAACCGCTCATCATCATCGTGATGGCAGTTATTGTGGTGCCGATCGTCCTTGCGATCATGATGCCGATGTACAGTCTGTACGACAGCATCGGAGCCTGACCGCAGGCAGAAGAAGGGTTGTTACATGTCTGCCATGAGACATGTGATGATAGATACATAAAAATATATTTAAAAAAGGAGAACAAAGGGTATGAAGAAAATTATGGAACTGCTTCAGAACATGAAAGCAAAGAATGAAAAGAAGGATAACAAAGGTTTCTCTCTCGTAGAGTTGATTATCGTTATCGCTATTATGGCAATTTTGGTAGGTATTGTTGGTACACAGGTAATTCCGTATATTAGCAAATCAAAAGTCGCAAAAGATCAGCAGGTATTAAATAGTATTTCAACAGCAGCAGTTACAGCATATTCAGAAAATGGTGCAACAGCTGATATGACAATTGATGTATTTGGTGCAGTGCCAGCGGCTGATATCGAGAAACAGATTCAGGCTGATATTCAATCAATATCGAATTTTAAGGATTTGGGCACATTCAAAAAGGCACTTACTTCAGATGCAGGCTCAAAAGTAAAAGCTGTAAAAGTAGAGTTTAATGCTTCTACTCATAAAGCAGTAACAAAAGTAGAGTATGATGGTGATGACCCAACATATAAAATTAAAGATGTTGAAGCAACATTATAGTTCTTAATATTTATAAATAGGAGAAACAAATGCTAACCCAACTTACGATTTTTCTTTATATTGTTATATTTTTATACGGAATCGTCATTGGCAGTTTCTTAAATGTGCTGATCTTCCGTATCCCGAAAAAAGAGAATATCGTGCAGTCCTCGCACTGTATGAACTGCGGGCGTAAGCTGGGCTGGCGGGACATGGTTCCTGTATTTTCCTACATAATTCTTCGGGGCAGATGCCGGCAATGTGGTGCTAGAATTTCCATACAGTACCCATTAATCGAGGCTTTAAATGGTGTGCTGTATGTGGTCGTTTTCATGGCGGGCGGTTTCACGTTCAGCAGTGTGCTGTATTGTCTCATGACATCTGCCCTGATTGTCATTGCGGTCATCGATGAGAGAACCTATCAGATACCGGTTTCCCAGAACCTGTTTCTGGGACTGCTCGGTATCATCATGACCGTGTATGATTTCCGGCATATCCTGTCCCATATCATCGGGGCAGTCATTGTCAGCCTGTTTTTGTATGGCCTGTATTATTTCTCCTCCGGCAAAGCAATCGGTGGGGGAGACATCAAACTCATGGCATATGCAGGCCTGCTTTTAGGCGCAAAAAACATTATTTTTGCATTTATTCTTGCATGCATTCTTGGCTCCGTCATCCATACCATCCGTATGAAAGTAAGCAAGCGAAACAACCTGCTTGCACTCGGTCCGTACCTTTCGGCAGGCATATTCATCGCCGCACTCTGGGGCAGCCGTTTCTGGACCTGGTATCTCGGCATGATGGGCATTTATTAAAACATGGCATGAACTGCTACGTATGGCATAATTAAAAAAAGTAAAGTTTTTCTTATTCCTGTGGCGAATTTTAAACATCTGTCATTTTCACCGCACAATTTTTTATGCCACAACGTTACGATGGAAAATGTAGAAAAATAATTAGGATTTGTGATTTTTCAGAGAACATGAACAAAGCATAATTATTTTTGTACATTTTCCAATGAAAACCTTTCGGAAAATATAAAGGAGAAAATGAAAATGGTCAAAAGAGTAGTAAGTATTGAGGCCGGTGTATGGTGGACAAAAGTCGCACTGGCCGATTACCGCAAGAAAAATCCGCCAGTACATAAAGCCTTTGCGTTCCGCACCCCGGAACATGCGGTGGAAGATGGCTATATCCGTGACAAGGAAGCTTTTGCGTCTGCACTGAAAGTCGAACTCAGCAAGCGCGATATCCATGAGAAAGAAGTCGTATTTACCCTTTCTTCCTCAAAAGTCGTGACCCGTGAAGTCATGATCCCATTTGTCAAAGACAATAAGATCATGGGAATCATTGAATCCCAGATCCGTGATTATTTCCCGATGGATGTGAGCAATTACACCATCAGCTACAGCAAGATGGATGTGGAGGAAGAAGATGGGAAGAAAATGCTCAAGCTGCTTTTAGTGGCAATTCCCGATAATCTTCTGAATAACTATGTGACGTTCTCAGAACTGGCAGGACTGAAGGTAGAAACGTTTGATTATATCGGAAACGGAACGGTACAGCTTCTGTGTGACAGTTTTCTGGAAAATGCTGTGGTTGTGCAGCTGGAAGAGCAGGCAACGGTGATCAGTATTCTGGAAAATAAAAAACTGGTCTTTCAGCGTGTGACACCGTACGGCTATGGCGCTACGATTACGGCGGTGATTGACCATCCGGTGCTTGGGATTGATGATGAGGAGAAAGCACTTGATTTTCTTTTAGACCACAATGTCATATACAATCGCCCGACCGTTCCGGAGATGGGAAACCAGGAGGAGATGAAGCGTCAGCAGGCTCTGGCAGAAGAGGCATATGAGGATCTGGCGGAGTCCCTGCGGTATCATCTGCGCATTGCAAACACGGCGGTTGAGTATTATCAGAACCAGGTCAAACAGGAATTTGTCGGGAATGTCTATCTGGTTGGCGATGGTTCCCGTTTTGCAGGCATGCACAAACTGTTTGCACAGGAACTTCCGCTTCCGCTGCAGGAAATTGATTTCACGAAGGTCATCGATTTACGGAGCGGAAAAAACAAGGCGGCTGAGGGGACGGTAACACTGGATGCGGCATCTTCCGGGACGAGACCGAAGGCGGCAACGGCTGTCGGTTTCCTTTCGGTCATCGGTGCGGCGGTGCATCCGATTGATGCCAAACCGAAGGACATGCTTGTGGCAGATTCCAAAAAGAATGACCTTCACACGGCTTATGTCATTTTTGTGGGAGCGGTATTAGTCAGTGTATTGTTGATTCTTGGATCGAGTGTGCGTCAGCTGGTGGCATATACGCAGCATCGCAATTTGACGAAACGGATCAATGATCTTTCGTATGTGCAGGAAACCTATGATGATTATGCGCGGGTACAGGCAGAGGAACAGGTATATGAGAAGCTGGATCTTGCCACCGTTACGAAAAATGAGCAGTTGTATCCGCTGATTGAGCAGCTGGAAAATGCGCTGCCAAACGATGTCAAGGTAGAGAGTATTCAGACAGATGCAGACTTAGTCAGTATCAATCTGAAAACAGATAAAGAAATTGCCGTTGGACAGATGCTTTTGAATTTTGCGGATGTGACCCTGCTTCAGGATCTTTCCATTCCATCCATGTCGGAGGAAAAAGACGACGAAAGCGGTGTGAGCACATGGACATACACGTTAAATGGCTATTACACCCAGGCAGATATCGGTGAGGACGGACATCTGATCGAGGAGGCGGTTCCGACATCGGAGGACACAGACACGGATACCAATAACGCAGAGGGAGAGGAGCAGACAAATGAATAAATTAAAAATTTCAGATTCAGATAAGCGGCTGTTGCTCATTTTCTTTGCAATTGTGATTGTAGCATGTTCCTATTTCTTTATTTTTAATAAGGGAATGAGCAAGGCGGCGAAGATCGAAGAGCAGAATACGACCGACCGGGCGAAAGTGCAGCAGATGGAACAGATGGAGGCCGGACTTCCAAAAGTAAAAGAAAATATCCAGACGATGCAGAAAAAGCAAAAGGATATTATTGCGGCTTATCCGGCAGATATGAAAACCGAAAAAGTAATTGAAACTTTGCAGGAGTTCGAGGATAAGAGCAGCAATTTTCATATTACAGATGTGACATTTGCCATGAATATGCCGATTGGGGCAGATAACAGTACAGCCGCTGCAGACGGAAGTGCTGCTGCATCTACGGATACTACGGAAGATACAACGACAACACAGGAAACACAGACCACGGAGTCTGCGGATACACAGAGCACAGAGAGTACTGAAAGCACACCGGAAAACACGACAGGTCCGACCGGAAATGTGGAAGGGTATTATGCATCGATTGGCATCCGCTATGAGGCAAGTTATGAAGGATTAAAGGATATGATTGCCTATGTCAACAAGTTTAAGGATCGTACAACGATTGCCCAGTTTTCCGCCAGCTTCGACAATTCTACGGGAAAATTAACGGGCGATATGACACTCAATATGTATTATCTTGAAAACACCGGAAAAGATTATGTTCCTCCGGTATTTGAGAATATGCCAAAAGGGGTAAACAATATTTTTGGCGGTTCTTCTTCTGGAACCGCAGAGCAATAGAAAAAGCTGACATGGGGAAGGAGGCTTCCGGATGAAAAAACAACAGAATAATGGAGGATTTTCTTTGCTGGAAGTGATTCTTGCCATGGCGATTCTGGCGATTCTTTCCATTCCGCTGTTGTCGTATTTTACGCAGTCGATGAAATACAATGCAATGATGGCAGATAAACAGCATGCGACCAATCTGGCGCAGGAAGTGATGGAGGACTTAAAAAAACAGCCGCAACTGGTGGAGCCTGTGTCAGCTGGGGGATTTACCGTGCCGTATCTGACCGGTTATGTGCAGACGGGATATACCCCTGCAGCTGCGGGAGGAAGTACGACCGCCGGAGAAGTATCTTATTACGGTGCGGCAGATGCGATTGGTCAAAAATATGATGTTGAAGTAAAAGTCAGCACGGATGTGCCGGAAAATACAGCGCTGATGCCTCAAATGGATGGAATTGATGACACAAAAGATGTTGTGGCGGCAGAAGGTGGACAGTTACAGGAAGCACTTACTTATTTTTCCGCAGAAAATGCACAGTATGCAGGTGCAAACAATGTCCCGGCACAGAGTGAAAGTGAAATAGAAAAAAATTTAAAGCGGACGATTTCCATTACGGTGGAACCTACGCATGTGCTTGTCGCATGCAGTTACGCCTGTGAAAATATCGATGGAGTGGACCCGGCAGAAGTCTATACCTGTAATGATTTTGCAGAGGAGGACATGCAGAATATTGAACACATTTATCTGATGTACAATGTCAAGCAGGACAGGGATGCACTTGAAATCCGTTGTGCGGCTGGAGTGGCGGTTCCGAAACTGATCGTTGTCTGTCAGAATATCAGTGAGGTCAACGCAAAGCATCTCTCTTATCAGCTGGTGGTGTCACCGAAAGACGGCTGTAAGATGCCGGCGGTTGCGTCCAATCTTGGCAACAAATCGTACCCGGATGACCCGGCGGCAACAACCAATGCGGGAAACATCTATCAGGATAGCTATTTGCTGAGTGTCGCACCTTTGGTGGAGAGCAAAGAAGGTGTCCGGAAGGTGAATCTGCAGGTTAGTGTATACAAAAAGGGAAAAGGCAACAGCTCCGATAAGGAAACGTATCGGTATATTACGGTGAATTCGGCGAAAGGAGAGTAGCGATGAAAAAGATTTCTTTGAAACGGGATAATCGCGGAGCCTCTCTGCTTGCCGTTTTGATTCTGATGGTGGTTGTGAGTGCGATCGCGGTTGTGATTACAAAAATCACGATTGTCAATATCCAGATGAAAGAAGTGGAGCGCGGTACGAAGAAAAATTTCTACAGTGCAGATGCAGTTATGGATGATCTGCGTACCGGTGCAAGAGAACTTGCAGAAAAATCGCTCGAGAAAGCATATACGGATGTCCTTGAAAATTATCTGACGTATACCGCATCGGGAGCAAATGCACAGGATGTTTTTTCCCGAAAATATATGGAAGATCTGGAGGGACAGTTTGCAAAGGCATCTGCGGGAAAGACAAATACGACAGATGCATCCGGCAATGTCGTGTATACGGTTTCGGATTATAACACCGATACAGTCAAAGGATGTATCAAAGAAACTGCCGAACAGGGATGTTATGTTGCTGCAGCGGATCCGAAGTATGAACTGGATTACGGTGCGGGTACCTTTACATTAAAAGGGGTGCAGGTGAAATATAAGGATGCGCAGGATTATGAGACAAAGATCACAACGGATCTTATTTTTTCTACTCCGCAGATGAATTTTTCCGGGCAGGGACAGATCCAGGAGTTTATGAAATATGCTCTGATTGCGGACCGGCAGATTCATGTAAATGCATCGAATGTGCAGGTGGATGGAAGTGTGTACGCCGGAGCGGATGGTATTTTGGCCGACAGCAGCGGAAGCGGAACTTTAAAGGGAAAGTCGATTCTCACACGCGGCGATATCGTGACGGACAGTGGCTCTACGCTTACGGTCGGAAACGGAAATTCTTCGATCTGGGCGGAAAATATAAAGACCTCGGGAAGTGGATCTTCCACGATGGAGATCAACGGAAATACGTATGTGGCAGATGATCTTGAGTTACGTGGAGTTGGAAGTAAGGTGACTTTGAAAGGAAATTATTATGGTTATAATTTCCAGAAAAATTACGGAACTTCCGATAAGGTATCTTCGGATGCGGATTTCAGCAGTGCTATGATGGTAAACGGCAGAACGTGTAATTTGAATCTCAAAGATTTAAATTATCTGATGCTGGCGGGACGTACATTTATTTCCCGCAAGACAGGTGTTGCAAAAAATCAGGATGTTCTGATGGGAGAATCCATCTCTGCGAGAACCAATCAGCTGGCTTATTATGTGCCGGCAGAGTATGTCAAAAATGGAACGTTTGACAGAAGTGGGTATGCTGCGCATATTGGTATTTCTGACGATACGTTACAAGGGTATCTAAACAGCAGTCAGCCGCTTGTGGCATACTATTTCCCGGAGGGAATGTATTATTACCTGAATTTTAAGACGGAACAGGATGCAAATGATTTCTTTGCAAATTATTACAATAACAATCAGGGAAAGGTAGCACAGTATGCCAATCTCTATCTGGATGAAAATGCTTTGATTATTGACAAGAAAACCATTATGACGTTGAAGGGAGATATTCTTTCGCGTGCTTCTGCTTCGGATGCCCTGAATGTCAAGAAGGTGACGATTCAGCCGGATAACTGGAAAGACGCTAACGGTCTGTTTTGGGATTATTGTTCTAAGTTGGCGGTCCGCTATAAGTCTTTAGAACTGGGACTTACCGATTCCGGGCAGGGTGTGACGCCGGATCAGGTGCGTCTGACAAGTACAGATGCCAGTGGTCATGAAGTGATTGATAAAACGGTCAATCCGCTGTTTGACAAACTGATTGACCGGAAAGCATTCGAACAGGAACTGGAAAAACATAAAACATCGACTACCGAAAGTGTGACCGTTTATTCACCAACCACAGATGTGTATCTGGTGAAAAATACCGGGACCTATGCGCTTCCAAATACGGTTACGCGGGGACTTGTGGTTGCAACCGGGGATGTCAAAGTGTCCGGTGATTTTGAGGGACTGATTATTTCTGGCGGAGTGATTTCGTTTGATTCGAATGCAGGCGCTGCGGGAACCGGTCATATAAAGGGAAATAAACTTCTGGTATCGCAATTGTTCGCGGAAGACCAGAAACGGGATACGCCTTTGTTTTCGCAGTTTTTCCGTGACTGTTCTTCAACGGCGGTATCGAATATTTCCGGAAATCTGGATCTGGATTCGTATCTGAATTACGATAACTGGAAAAAGAATTAAGAGGTGTGCCAATGAAAAAACGAAAACATCTGGGACAAAACGGAATTACATTGGTAGAAATCATTATTGTCATTGCAATTATGGGAATTCTGGCGAGTACATCGGTGATGATGATCGGGCATCTGCATTATGCCAACACGCAGAAGGTGGTAAAGACCCTTGATTCTTCGCTCAGTGCGCTTCAGGTGAAAACGATGAGCAAAACCGGTGATTACTATATGTATGTTTATAAACTGGACAATGGCTATTATATGCGGATTCTTCCGGATAATTTAAGCAGTTTTGATGATACGAAGCTGACGGATGACGGTACGCGGTTGTGTAACAATACCATCAAAATCCGGATGGACAGCAGCACGGGCAATGAGGTGACGGAAAAAGGTGCCGGTGGAAATTATATCAAGATTGCTTACACGAAAACGGCGTGCTTTGATACGGCAAATACGAATGTAAGTGCCATCTATATTGATGGAGTACCGGCATATACGGTAAAGCTGGTAAGTGATACCGGAAAACATTTTATTGAGAAATAACTTTGGAAAGGAGTGGCAGTGTGCGAAAAGATCATAGTGGAATTACGTTTGTGGAGCTGATTATTGCGATTGCAATTTCAACGATTATTTTTGGCGCTGCAATTCTTTTTCTGGGGATGGCGCACAAAAATTATAACCATGCATCCGCACAGATTGATTTACAGTCGGAGTCACAGATTCTGATGGAACAGATTGGTATGTGGGTGATGGAGGGAAACCGGGTGGAAAAGCTTGATCCTTCGGTATCCGGTGTAGAAGGAATCGTCATATATAAGATTCCGGGGACACCTTCGATAACAAATCCGGCAGGTGCCGCAGCCCCGGAGGCTGCAAGCAAGCGGGTGATCTGGATCTCTGCAGGTGGAAAGAAATTATATACAAAGAAAATGGCTGTGGCAGATCCAAAAACCGATACAACGGTGATTTCCGCAGCTACGGATGAGGTGCAGGAACATCTGATCGGCGAATATGTTACGGCATTTGCCGGCACGGTAAATGCTTCCGCGGAAAAGGCATCCGTTTCGGTTTCTTTTGATATGCAATATCTGGAACAGAAGTATACGATACAAAATGAATTCAAGCTGAGAAATGTACTCAGGTAAGGAAGGGGCGTTCGTATTGAAGATGGTAAGATGGCATCGGCAGAAAAAAAATAACGGAAACAGGAAAAAGAGAATTGCATCCGCAGTCTGTATGCTGGGGGTGCTTGTTGTCTGTCTTGGGGTTGTCGGGTACCGGAATAAATTAAAGGCGGATGAGAAACTTCCGGTGATGACAAGAGGGGTCGTTGACCAGATAGAGCAGATTCCGGAGTCGAAGCGCAACATTTACGATGCGAATGCCGCAGCGGCAAAGCTTGGAACCAGGGAAAATCCGTTTCTGATTCTTGAAATTGTGCCTTATGAAGAATACGCAGAGTTTGGATACCAGATCAGTGGATGTGAACCGGTAAATGTCGAAGATATGCGTTATGGAAATGCTGATATTAATACGGTTAAAACAATAACCGGTGCAAAATGTGAAATGGAAACGGCTTATTTTTTCCCGGATGAGCCAGAAGGGGACATTTCAAAATATTCTGGAAATATGCGTGTCTGTGAGGATGGCATGAAAGATGCAGAATATACCGGATACTATGAGCGCGTCAAAGATGGAGAAGGAACGTTTGTCCAAAAAATTGTAAAAGGGGAAGACGGAAATGAAAGCTTATCGTTTGTCAGACAGGATCATGGAAATATTATCTGGCATACAGTAAATGATTTCGAAAAATCGGATTATAAAGATCAGACATTTGATGAAAGGACGGATCGTGAACTTACCAATGAGGGCGACCGGATTTATACAAAAAGAAAAAGTACCGGTGATAAATCAAAGGATAATATCAATGTAACAGAGAATTACTATCTATATAAAAACAATGATTATTTTTTAAAGGACAGTATCGGCTGTAAAACACAGGAGGAAGCAGACAATTATTCGGTGATTATTAAAACGATTACACCGGAAGAGCTGAATGCACAGCCGAAATGGGCAGATTATGCGGATCTGTATGTGGTTTCCCCAAAGGTACATTCTGGGGGTGATAATATCAGAGAGATCTGGAAAAAACACAACAGGTACGGAAAGCATTCGTCTGTTTCTTCGTATACGGATGGATTTAATGGATCGAAAGATATCAGCTGGGATGTTGTCAAGAAAATGTATAAGAAGATCAATCAGGAGGAGAACTATGCCCCGATTTTTATGGATTCCGGGGTGTATATAGCTACACAGGGATCTTTAAGTGGGGGAAAATCGGTTACGTTTCATATTTTGGACTGGAATATGAATCCAACCATTTATACTTATACCGATACGGGCTATAACAATAATATGTATAAACTGGCAGTCATGCTGTTTTCCATGGATTCTGAACTGTTTCAGCGGTTGTATCTGGATGGAGAAGATGCCTTGATTCAAAAGAAAGAAATTAATGGAGTTGAGACTGGTGTGTTTACTGCACAGACGGGCGATGCGCAGACATACTGGTCTATGTTTACATTTCTTCCGTCCGATGTGGATGGACGTGTGATCGGCGAGAACTGGTACCATTACTGGACGAAGCAGGATAAATGGGAGAAGTATATGACTGCCGGAAATATTTCTACCGATGAAAATCAGGGATATTTAAATGGCAGACTGTTTGTGTTTAAAGGGGATACAACTTCCACACAGGCATTTGGCACGGGGACGGTTCCAGCATCGGATCCGAATTCTAAGTTTACGGATTTTAAGGAATTTACGGGAAATGATCCCAAAGCGACACCGGCAGATGCAGTCCGTTATATTCTCGGATATAAAACATCAAAGGATCATGTGGATGGAGAACTGCGGATATTGGATATTGAGCCATGCTATGACCGAAAGAACGGATACTCTCTGAAAAAGAGTTATATCCAGCTTATGATTCCGAATTTTATCGGGGATATTAAGATTACCCATATGACTACGGCAGAGTTTATTGGTTCCACGGAGGATCTAAACAGCAAGTACAACATGATTTATCTTGGGCTGGATCAGGGCGCTTACAATCTGGTAGAAAAGGATGTAACCTATAAAGATGCAGATGGCAACGTGAAATGGATCAAAGAGAATCAGACGGTGTGGAATGATACTTCCATGAATGGAAAAATATATTTCCATACCGGAGATAAAATGACCAGTGCAGAGTATAGCAGGTCAGACGGCATAAGCCGTTCGGTCAAGTTCCTGTGGGCTGGAAGCGGAAATAATGTTATAGAGGATACGACACTCCGTTTCCCGGGAAATGACATTACAAAGATTAAGAAAGCGGAACTGGAGAACTTTTTACATGCCGGTTATCCGGTTGTTGCGGTTGATGACCTTTATCGCCTGTCCGATAAAATAGATGCCGGTTCAAACCTTGCAGATCTGGTCAGGGAGAGTAAGAAGGAAAAGAAAACCATTTACCAGACGTCAGATAGCAATGGGCTGATTGCAAAGGTAAAAGAGGTCTGTCCGAAAATTACGTTTACAAAACTGCCAAATGAATATCAGGGAACGACTTCGTCTGAGGGGAAAAATGATACGTCTGTTTCCGTAGATGACAGTCAGGCAAATTATCTGGATGTGGACGGTTTTGGCAGATCAAAACTTGATTTTGGTTTTCAGGTGACGGATGTGCCATCCGCACAGTATCAGTGTAAAGTTTATATTGACCAGAATCAGGATGGTAAATTTGAAGAGGGGCTGGCAGATGTGGATGGCTCCGGGGATGCGGATGATTCGGATGATACAGGGGAAGTTTATTATGAGGGAGATGTTTTTACGGCAGGAGACGGGGAACAGAACATTACACCGGTAAAACTTTCCAAACTGTACTTCGGGCTGATCCAGTGGAAGATTGTTGTATACCGCAAGGATAATCCGGACATTCATTTTACACGTACCGGCTGCTCGGTTGCAAAAAACCAGACCGGACAGAAACGGGAGATTAAGGTGCTTCAGATTATGCCGGATACGCATACTGAAAATAAGGGGTATCTGAATCTGGAAGAAAATACGCTGTTTACGAAATATTATAATGCATTGAATGATTATAAAATTTCCGTGGTAACGACTACGGTTTCTGATTTTCAGAAGAATTATTTCGGGGAGAAATTTGTGTATGATTATTCCAGGGATATTTCAGCCCAAAAAGGAAACGAAAATCCAGCTAAAATGTCAAAAAAACAAAAGGAACTGTATAATACGTACAATATGTTTATTCTGGGATTTGGCGATACGTTCCATAAGGTAAATATGTCGAATAAAAACGGTGCGATTGATTTCCTGAAATATTTTATCGCCTCTGGAAAAAGTGTTTTGTTTACGCATGATTTTACTTCTATGCATAATGTGAACAGTGGGGATTTCGGATATTCTGCCAATACATATCTGCGTGATGTCATGGGAATGAACCGGTATAAAGCTGTGAGTGGGAAGCTGACCGAGAGCGAACGAAAGGAACTGCTGGCTTATCAGGCGAAACATAAGTATGATACAATGACCCAGACAACAGTTGGCAGCGACGGTACACTTTCTACAACGGCACTTGGTAATACCCAGGGATTTACTTACTATGCCATGAAACGTCTGGGATGGGAAAAGAAAAATACGGATCAAATAATTCCATACCGGTATATGATCAGAAGTTATAAAAATGATGAATATATCTGTGGCGTGAATAACAATAACGTGAAATTGACAGGATTTAACAATAATAATGACCTGACAACGCGTGCAACGAAGACAAATACGGGACAGATTACGGAATATCCGTTTAAAATTGACGAAACACTTAAAATTGCATCAACGCATGGGCAGTGGTATCAGCTGGACATGGAAGATCCGGAAGTTACGGTCTGGTACTGTCTTTCGGATAATGAGAACGGAGATCCATGTGCATGGGCGGGTACGGCTTCAAACGGAGATGGAACCGGTGCCACCTATGGGGCTTCCCCGAATGATGCCGCCAATAATTACTATATTTACAGTAAGGGAAATGTTTTTTATTCCGGAGTAGGTCATTCTACGGTAGATGGAGATATGGAGGCAAAACTTTTCATTAATACGATGATTGCCGCATACCGTACCACATATGAGCCACCAATGGTCGAGATCCTGAATGAAGAGGCGGAGCTTTTAAAAGAGGAGTCCGGAAATGGAAGTGATCCGAATCTGGTGTATAAGATGAACTGGATGAAAGAATATGGAAATAACCTTGACGGCACTAAGGAAAAAATTCGCTTCAGCCCGGTCGAACTGAATACCGTCAGAACGAAGCTGACCTGTTCGATCCAATACAAAGATGGAACTTACGTAGATAAAATTTACAAAAAAGACGGAACGTTGATTGAGGGAAAAGCAACGAAGGAGAATCCTAAAAAATATGTGTTTGAAAACCTGAAAAATATGGGTGAGTATTATTTTATTTATGATACGACAGGGGAAAACAAAAAGAAGGAAGGGGATATTGTTTTTGAAATTTATAACAATAAGTCCAAAAATCCGGATGGAACACCAAGGGTGGGAAAAACTACTGTGAAAATGGAATCTCAGAATTTGTTTTTGCTTGATTAGTATGGGGATTTAAGAAAAGACACACAATGTGAGAGAGTATCGCATTGTGTGTCTTTTTTATGATGGTCATAGGTAGAATACATTTTGCAATTACATATATGCAGTATACGTAAAGTTTTCCTTGCCAGGAAGGTGGGGGATATGCTATGGTAAACATATCTTTTTTCAGTGGCAGTTCCTGCCAGAAATCCCATTTGTTTTGTTGTATAAGTGAAAGATGTGAACTTTAATGTGCCTTTGACGGTCAGGTTTTGACAGTCAGGTTTTGACGGTCTGAGTTTGACGGTCAGGGTTTAACAGTCTGCAATTTTTGTGCGTTGAAATAAAAGCAAAAACCACATATAATATAAGGAGAACATTTGGAAAAAGAACAAACGAAAAATCAACAGGAGAAGAATCAACAGGAGAATCAGAAAAAGTCCCAAAAGCTGCAGTGGCATCCGGCATTCTGTTCAGCCTTGCGCCTGGAACTGCTGGAGGATGCAGAAAATCTGGAATTTACCGATGAGTTCCAGCTTACGGAGAAACCTTTGCAGATTGACTGTACGGTTGTAAAAGTAAAGAAGGACTGCAAAATAAAAAATGAAATTGGGAAGATCTTCCGGAAACACAACATTTTTGAATATAAATCCCCGAAGGATGAGCTGAACATTGATACTTTTTACAAGGCGGTTGCGTATGCATGCCTGTATAAAGTATTACCAAATCATGTGGATGAGATTCCGGCAGAGGAGATTACCATTACACTGATTCGAGACCGCAAGCCAGTGAAGCTTCTTCAGAAATTAAGTAGTGATGGGTATGAATGCAGGAAAGAAACAGCCGGAATCTATTATGTCAGTGGTGTGATGTTCCCGGTGCAGATCATTGCATCATCGGAACTGGATATGGATTTGCATGTACAGCTCAAGGCACTGACTGACAATTTGGATGAACCGCTGATGTGGAAGTATCTGCAGGAAGTTAGCGTTTTTACAGAGAGGGAAAAGAATCTTGCGGATGTTGTGCTTCAGGTTATTGTAAACAGTAACATGGAGAAAGTGCAAAAATGGAAAGGAAGTGAACAGACAATGTGTGAGGCATTACGTGTTTTAATGGCAGATGAATTGAATGAAGAACGCGTGGAAGGTCAGCGTGAAGGCCAGATTCGTGCATATGCAACTTTGGTAAAGGATGGAATCATTACAGTGGAAGTTGGTGCAGAAAAAGCAGGAATGTCTGTCGATGATTTTACAAGAGAAATGAAACAGGCTGGTTATGTAATCCCTGCGGTATAAAATCATTTTGTAAAGCCATGTAGTATGTATGGGTAAAAACATCTATAATTTCAATTATTCTGCGGATTCTTGAGAAACAGAGTCTTTCTTTTTCCTGGATTTTGCAGAAAGCATTTTATGACCAGAGTAGATAGCCATAATCATGCAGAGAAGAGAACTGCAGGCAAAATATTTGTGAGCTGATTTCATATTTTTATAGCCGGTATAGATAGTTCCGATCATGGTTGCCAATGCACCAAGGGACCAATATTTATGTGCTTTCATTTGAATACCTCCTGTGTTTTTCTATATAATACCTCTTTTTGGAGAGTATGCAAACAGGAAATTTTATTTTATTTGCTCTGAACTGTTTTTCTGATGAGGCAATATTTGTTAGAGGTCGGTGCATTTGCAGAGAGGGAAAAGGATCTTGCGGATGTTGTGTTGCAGGTTATTGTAAACAGTAACATGGAGAAAGTGCAAAAATGGAAAGGAAGTGAAAGGATTATGTGTGAGGCATTACGCGTTTTGATGGCAGATGAATTGAATGAGGAACGTATGGAAGGGCAGCGAGAGGGCAGAATTGAAGGCCAGCGAGAAGGAAGAATCGAAGGGCAGCGAGAGGGCAGAATCGAAGGCCAGCGAGAAGGCCAGATTCGTGCATATGCATCTCTGGTGCAGGATGGGATCATCACCGTGGAAACGGGTGCAGAAAAAACGGGAATGTCTGTCGGAGATTTCACAAAGGAAATGAAGCAGGCAGGTTATGTAATCCCTGCGGTATAAAATTAATTTTGTAAAGCCATGCAGTATTGGATTTTTCATTGCATGGCTTTTTGTTTTCCTACTTGAAATGTTTTTTCTTGTAGCGGGCATACACATATGATATAGTAATCATATCTTTTTTCAGAGGCAGTTTCTGCCAGAAATTCCATTTGTTTAAATTTTATGAGTTTATTAATACGTGATTTTTGTGCGTTGAAAAGAGTATAACAGTTTTGTATAATAAAAGGAGAACAATTGAAAAATAAAAAAGAAAAACAAAAGAAGCTACAGTGGCATCCGGCATTCTGTTCAGCCTTGCGCCTGGAACTGCTGGAGGATGCAGAAAATCTGGAATTTACCGATGAGTTCCAGCTTACGGAGAAACCCTTGCAGATTGACTGTACGGTTGTAAAAGTAAAGAAGAACTGCAAAATAAAAAATGAAATCGGGAAGATCTTCCGGAAACACAACATTTTTGAATATAAATCCCCGAAGGATGAGCTGAACATTGATACTTTTTACAAGGCGGTTGCGTATGCATGCCTGTATAAAGTATTACCAAATCATGTGGATGAGATTCTGGCAGAGGAGATTACCATTACACTGATTCGAGACCGCAAGCCGGTGAAGCTGCTGGGGGAACTGGAAAAATCTGGGTATGAATGCCAAAAAGAAACAGCCGGGATTTACTATGTCTATGATGTGATGTTTCCGGTGCAGATCATTGCATCATCGGAACTGGACACGGATATGCATGTACAGCTAAAAGCATTGACGAATCATCTGGAGGAATCGTTGATGCGTCAGTATTTATTGCAGGTGAGTACCTTTGAGGGAAGGGAGAAGAATCTTGCAGATATCGTGCTGCAGGTCATTGTAAACAGTAACATGGAGAAAGTACTGGAATGGAAAGGAAGTGAAAGGATCATGTGTGAGGCATTACGTGTTTTGATGGCAGATGAATTGAATGAGGAGCGTATGGAAGGTCAGCGCGAAGGAAGAGTGGAAGGTCAGCGCGAAGGACAGATTCGTGCATATGCATCTCTGGTGCAGGATGGGATCATCACCGTGGAAACAGGTGCAGAAAAAGCGGGAATGTCTGTCGATGATTTCACAAAGGAAATGAAGCTGGCAGGTTATGTAATCCCTGCGGTATAAAATTAATTTTGTAAAGCCATGCAGTATTGGATTTTTCCATTGCATGGCTTTTTGTTTTTCCTATTGTTTTTCCAGCTCGGGATGTTTTTTCTTGCAGCGGTCATAAACATATGGTATAGTAATCATATCTTTTTTCAGTGGCAGTTTCTGCCAGAAATCCCATTTGTTTTGTTGTATAAGTGAAAGATGTGAACTTTAATGTGCCTTTGACGGTCGGGTTTTGACAGTCAGGTTTTGACGGTCTGAGTTTGACGGTCAGGGTTTAACAGTCTGCAATTTTTATGCGTTGAAATAAAAGCAAAAACCACATATAATATAAGGAGAACATTTGGAAAAAGAACAAACGAAAAATCAACAGGAGAAGAATCAACAGGAGAATCAGAAAAAGTCCCAAAAGCTGCAGTGGCATCCGGCATTCTGTTCAGCCTTGCGCCTGGAACTATTGGAGGATGCAGAAAATTTGGAATTTACCGATGAGTTCCAGCTTACGGAGAAACCTTTGCAGATTGACTGTACGGTTGTAAAAGTAAAGAGGGACTGCAAAATAAAAAATGAAATCGGGAAGATTTTCCGGAAACACAATATTTTTGAATATAAATCCCCGATGGATGAGTTGAACATTGATACTTTTTACAAGGCGGTTGCGTATGCGTGCCTGTATAAAGTATTGCCAAATCATGTAAATGAGATTCCGGCAGAGGAGATTACCATTACACTGATTCGAGACCGCAAGCCGGTGAAGCTGCTGGGGGAACTGGAAAAATCCGGGTATGGATATAAAAAAGAAGCAGCAGGAATCTACTATGTCAATGGCGCGATGTTCCCGATGCAGATCATAGAGTCATCGGAACTGGATGTGGATATGCATGTACAGCTAAAAGCATTGACGAATCATCTGGAGGAATCGTTGATGCGTCAGTATTTATTGCAGGTGAGTACCTTTGAGGGAAGGGAGAAGAATCTTGCAGATATCGTGCTGCAGGTCATTGTAAACAGTAACATGGAGAAAGTACGGGAATGGAAAGGAAGTGAACAGACAATGTGTGAAGCATTAAGAGTACTGATGAAAGAGGAACTGAAAGAGGAGCGAGTGGCGGGCTTGCGCGAGGGTCGTCTTGAAGGTCAGCGCGAAGGTCAGCGAGAAGGACAGATTCGTGCATATGCATCCCTGGTGCAAGATGGGATCATCCCCGTGGAAATAGGTGCGGAAAAAGCGGGAATGTCTGTCGATGATTTTACAAAAGAAATGAAGCTGGCAGGTTATGTAACCCCTGCGGTATAAAATCAGAACATAAAATGTGTGGTGCCCGTGGTTGCACCACACATTTCATTTTAATTTAAGAAAAGTTTTATATAATAGGAATTGTTCTGGAAATCAGTTCGTGATAGTATAAAAGCTATGCATATGAAAAGGAGTTAAATCATGGGAAAAATATTTAAAAACATGCTCCCATACTGGAAATGGATTCTGGTTATTGTGGCTTTTCTTGTGATGCAGGCATTTTGTGATCTGTCCCTGCCACAGTATACATCAGATATTATCGATGTCGGAATCATGAGCAGCGGAGTGGAGCATATTCTTCCGGAAGAAATGACACAGGAAGATTTTGTGTCAGCACAGCTTTTTATGACCAGCAGGGAAAAGAAAACATTTGCCGCCTGTTATAAGGAGCCGAAAAAAGATGGAAACTATGTGAGAAATTGTGAAGAGGATACGCTTGACGATATGGATGAGTCTCTGTTGGAGCCGATCGTCATGGTATATCAGATGTCCCAGATGAAGGAGTCCGATATTGACGAGAAGGCTCTCACGGGGAAAATGGGAACGGATGGGACGCAGGTAGATATGAAGCAGCTGATGCAGGCACTGGCAGCCGGCCAGGTACCGGATCAGCAGATTCTTGAGATGCGAAAGCAGGTGTCCGGACAGATTGATGCGATCGGATCTTCTACATTGAAATCCATGGGTGTGACCTATGCGATCTCCTGTGATAAAAATGCAGGTGTGGATGTAGATGCCATTCAGAAACATTACTTATGGACCACCGGAGCCAAGATGCTTGGTTTTGCGCTGCTGATGGTTATGGCGGCAGTGGTTGTCGGATATTGTGCTTCCCGTGTGGGAGCATCCATCGGACGAGATCTGCGTGATAAGACATTCCGCAATGTCGTACAGTACTCCAATGCAGAGATGGATCATTTTTCAACGGCATCCCTGATTACGAGAAGTACCAATGATGTACAGCAGATTCAGATGGTGACTGCAGTATTTCTGCGAATGATTCTTTATGCTCCGATCATTGGAATCGGTGGTGTGATTAAGGTTGCACAGACCCATGCAGGAATGGAATGGGCGATCGCGCTTGCGGTGCTTGTTATTCTTGGGTTTGTAATGCTTCTTACCTCCCTTGCCATGCCAAAGTTTAAGATTATGCAGAATCTCGTGGACCGGCTGAATCTGGTTTCGAGAGAGATTCTGACAGGATTAAATGTCATTCGTGCATTTGGACGGGAAAAACGGGAAGAAGAGCGGTTTGATGAGGCCAACCGCAATCTGACAAAGACGCAGTTGTTTACCAACCGTGTTATGACATTTATGATGCCGGGAATGATGATGATCATGTACTGCATCACGCTTCTGATCGTGTGGGTTGCCGCAAAACGGATCGATGGCGGATATATGCAGGTAGGTTCCATGACGGCATTTATTACTTATACAATGATGATCGTTATGGCATTTCTGATGCTGACCATGATGTCTATCATGATGCCGAGAGCCGGTGTAGCTGCAGAGCGTATAGATGAGGTTGTAGGCACAAAAAGTACGATTACAGATCCGAAAGAGCCGGTTGCCATGGAACAGTGTGAGGGTGTGATTGCCTTTCATCATGTAAATTTCCGGTATCCGGGAGCCACGGAAGATGTGCTTTCGGATATTGATTTTGTTGCAGAGCCGGGAAAGACCACTGCAATTATCGGAAGTACCGGATGTGGTAAATCTACGCTGGTCAACCTGCTTCCGCGTTTTTATGATGTGACAGGTGGAGAGATCACGCTTGACGGAACGGATATCCGCAAGTATACATTGCAGGATCTGCGGGAACATATCGGATTTGTACCACAGAAGGGAGTTCTTTTCTCTGGTACAATTGCAAGCAATCTGCGCTTCGGGGCAGAGGATGCGTCAGATGAGCAGATCCGGGAAGCAGCGGAGATTGCGCAGGCAACAGAGTTTATTGACAGCAAACAGGATGGGTATGAGAGTGCGATTGCACAGGGCGGAAGCAATGTTTCCGGCGGACAGAAGCAGCGGCTTGCCATTGCCAGAGCAATTGCAAAAAATCCAAAGATTTATGTGTTTGATGACAGTTTTTCCGCTCTGGATATGAAGACCGATGCGGCACTCCGCAGAGCACTTGAGACAAAGACGGAACATACGACCGTGATCATTGTCGCACAGCGAATCAGTACAATTCTGCATGCGGACCAGATACTGGTACTCGACGATGGAAAGATTGTCGGAAAAGGCACGCATGAGGAATTACTGCACAATTGCGAAGTTTACGAGCAGATTGCCAGAAGTCAGCTGTCTGCCAAAGAACTGGGACTTTCTGAGGAGGTGAAATAAGATGGCAGAACAACGTACAAAAAGACCTCGCGGTCCGATGGGAGGTCCGGGCAGAGGAATGATGCCGGGAGAAAAGCCGAAAGATTTCAAAAACTCTATCGGAAAACTGGTTCGTTATCTCGGAAGATACTGGTATGCGATTGTTGCCGTTATGATTTTTGCAGCGGTGTCTACCGTCTTTTCCGTTGCCGGACCAAAGGTTATGGCACGTGCAACGAATGCATTGGTGGAAGGTCTCGGAAAAAAGATCGCGGGAACCGGATCTATTGATTTTACCTATATTGCCAAAGTGTTATTGTTTACACTTGGCCTGTATATCTGTTCTGCAGTATTCAGTTTTATACAGGGAATGATCATGACAGGAATCACGCAGAAAACCTGTTACCGCATGCGTAAGGAAATTTCAGAGAAAATCAACCGCATGCCAATGAAATATTTCGAGAGCCGCACGTACGGAGAGGTGCTATCCCGCATCACAAATGATGTGGATACACTTGGACAGAGTTTAAATCAGAGTGTGACGCAGATCATTACGAGTGTGGCGACACTGGTCGGAACACTTGTGATGATGATTTCAATTTCCGGAATTATGACATTGATTTCACTTGTGATTCTTCCGGTATCTGCCATCCTGATTTCGTTTATTATCAAACATTCGCAGAAATATTTCCGCCAGCAGCAGGAATATCTGGGACATATCAACGGACAGGTGGAAGAGGTCTATGGCGGACATCTGGTGGTGCAGGCATATAATAAGCAGGAGAGCACCATCAAAAAATTTGAAGATACCAATCAGATTCTGTTTCAATCGGCATGGAAGTCCCAGTTTTTATCCGGACTGATGCAGCCGATCATGCAGTTTGTCGGAAACCTCGGTTATGTCGGAGTGGCAATTTCCGGAGGACTTCTGGCAATCCGCGGAACCATCGGGGTTGGTGAAATTCAGGCATTTATTCAGTATGTCCGGAATTTTACTCAGCCGATCCAGCAGATTGCGCAGGTGGCAAATATGCTGCAGTCGATGGCTGCAGCCTCCGAGCGCGTATTTGAATTTCTGGACGAAGAGGAAGAAGAACTGACGGTTGAACATGCTGTGCATCTCGACCATGTGGATGGTTACGTGGATTTTTCCCATGTAAGTTTCGGATACAATCCGGATCAGATCATTATCAGGGATTTTTCCGCTCATGTAACACCTGGACAGAAAATTGCAATTGTCGGACCAACGGGAGCAGGAAAAACCACAATGGTCAAACTGCTTATGCGTTTCTATGATGTGACAGGCGGAGCCATTCAGGTGGATGGGCATGATATCCGCGACTTTAACCGTCAGGAGCTTCGGGATGCATTTGGTATGGTATTGCAGGATACCTGGCTGTTTAAGGGATCTATCATGGAAAACATCCGGTATGGCCGTTTAGATGCCACGGATGAGGAAGTGATTGAGGCGGCAAAAGCCGCACATGCCCACCATTTTATCCAGACACTTCCGGGTGGCTACCAGATGGAGTTAAACGAGGATGCAAGTAATGTTTCCCAGGGACAGAAACAGCTTCTTACAATTGCACGTGCTATCCTTGCGGATAACCCGATTCTGATTCTGGATGAGGCAACCTCTTCGGTAGATACCCGTACCGAAGTGCGGATTCAGAAGGCATTGGATAATCTGATGCGTGGACGGACCAGCTTTATCATTGCGCATCGACTCTCTACGATAAGAAATGCGGATCTGATTCTGGTGATGAAAGATGGCGATATCATAGAGCAGGGGACACACGAACAGCTTCTGGCACAAAAGGGATTTTATGCAGATCTGTATAATTCCCAGTTCGAAGAGAATGCATAAGACATTGAAATAAATTGGCAGTTGTGATATAGTTTAACTGTATTTATCGACAAATTTTGACAAAATCGGACAGTGCTTTCTGGTATGCTTATTTTTGACTGAATTTGACATTCTAGGAGGCCTACATGGGAAAACTAAATGTCGCAATTGCAGATGATAACGAGGTTATGCGTGACTTATTGGAAGAAATGGTAACCAGTGATGATGAACTGCACCTGATCGGGATGGCAAAGGATGGAGAAGAAGCCTGTCATCTGATCAGGGAAAAAGAACCGGATGTTGTATTATTGGATATTATTATGCCGAAACTGGACGGTCTGGCAGTCCTTGACAGGATCAGGGCAGACCATACACTAAAGAATCGGCCAACATTTCTGATGATCAGTGGGATCAGCAATGAAAAGATTACCGAAGACGCGTTTGAGCGGGGAGCGGATTATTACATTATGAAGCCGTTTGACCGGAATATTGTTTTGGACCGGATCAAGACACTCAACCGTCGAAAAAACAAAGTACGAAAAGAAATTGGCAGACCGGTTGAGATGGAAAAGAAACCGGAAAAGTACTCGTTACAGACACTGGAAGAGGATGTCACAGAGATAATTCATGAGGTTGGTGTTCCGGCACATATCAAGGGATACCAGTATTTGCGGGAGGCAATCATCATGTCTGTGACGAATATGGACATGTTAAATTCTATTACGAAAATTTTATATCCGGGGATTGCAAAGAAATTTGATACGACACCAAGCCGTGTCGAGCGTGCCATCCGTCATGCAATTGAAGTAGCATGGAGCCGTGGCAAGATGGATACGCTGGATGATCTGTTCGGATATACGATCAGCAATGGAAAAGGAAAACCGACCAACTCGGAATTTATCGCTCTTATTACGGACAAAATACGATTACAGATGAAGAGTAAGTAAAGGAGTGTTATGTATGAAGAAGATTCTGTTTGTTTCATCAGAGGCAGTGCCATATGTGAAAACCGGAGGTCTTGCCGATGTTGTCGGATCACTTCCGAAATATTTTGACAAAAAAGAGTATGATGTGCGGGTAGTTATTCCGAAATACGCCTGCATGGATCGCTCATTTCTTCCAAATTTAAAATTTTTGTGCCATTTTTATGTAAATCTGAACTGGCGCAGGCAGTATGTTGGAATTTTCGAGTCGGAATATCATGGTGTTCACTTTTATTTTGTGGACAATGAATTTTATTTTGCAGGAGAATCTCCATACAACAATATCTATGAAGATGTGGAAAAGTTTGCATATTTTTCCAAGGCAGTACTTGCTAGTCTGCCGTATATTGATTTTGCCCCGGATATTATCCATTGCAATGACTGGCAGACAGGACTTATTCCGGTGTTTCTGCATACGGTATTTGGAGATGATAATTTTTATGCGGGAATCAAAACCGTGTTTACGATTCATAACCTGCAGTTTCAGGGACGCTGGCGAATTCAGGAGATTATGGATATTACAGGACTCCCGGCACACATTTTCAATGCATATGAACTGGAATCTTATGGCGAAGCAAACTACTTAAAGGGTGGCGTGGTATATGCGGATTATATTACTACCGTCAGCCCGACGTATGCAAATGAGATTACGACCGTAGAAGGGGGAGAGGGCTTAAGTGGCCTGATGACTGCCCGAAAGGATCGCCTTTATGGTATTTTAAACGGAATTGATTATGAAGAATATAATCCACAGACAGATCCTTATATTTCGGTAAATTATTCGAAAAAAGATGCAGTGAGTGGGAAAAAAGAAAACAAAGTTGCATTACAGAAAGAACTTGGGCTTCCAGTCAGGGAGGATGCTTTCCTGATCGGAATCGTATCGCGTATGACCAGCCAGAAAGGATTTGACCTGATTGGCTGCGTATTGGATGAACTTTTAACCGAAATGGATATACAGCTGGTGGTTCTTGGTTCCGGAGAGAGCCAGTATGAAAATATGTTCCACCATTATCAGAGTAAGTATCCGGACAAGGTAAGCGTACATATCGGATTTACCGAGGAGCGTTCGCACCATATATATGCGGCAAGTGATGTGCTGCTGATGCCGTCCATGTTTGAACCATGCGGGCTGGCACAGATGATTGCCATGC
Organism: Roseburia faecis; assembly: GCF_001406815.1. Classification (GTDB taxonomy): domain Bacteria; phylum Bacillota; class Clostridia; order Lachnospirales; family Lachnospiraceae; genus Roseburia; species Roseburia faecis. The sequence goes on from NZ_CVRR01000019.1 coordinate 65,290, forward strand.
GTTACGGAACACTTCCGATCGTACGTGAAACCGGAGGACTCCGGGATACGGTAGAACCATACAATGAATATGAAAATACAGGATGTGGTTTTTCATTTGCGAATTTTAATGCACAGGAAATGGCAGATATTGTCCGGTATGCGTATCGTGTGGAGCATGAACAAAAGGCCGCATGGAAAGAACTGATCTATCGTGCGATGGATCGCAATTTTTCCTGGAATGTTTCGGCACATGCATATGAGAAGCTATATGATAAACTGGTAGAAATGTAATAGATGTTCCCCGCAGAATTTTTTCTGCGGGGATTTTGTGTCTGGAAATATAATCTATGAAGTGCAGACCGGCTGCGGCATGGTCAGCAGATGGCTGTGCCGGCAGTAATAGTAGGCATGGTCGGACAGAATTTCTTCATCCTGAAGCTGTGAGGCATTCACTTCTTTTACCATTGCGGTGTAATGGTCGAGATTCTGCCTGTCGTTTTCATCGGTGGCAAGAATCAGTACTTCGTGAATACTGCTTGGCAGAATGATCAGATCCTTTTCAAACAAATCGGACAGTTCTTTTAAGATGTCATCGTAGAGGAGAACGGTTGCACCGTTGGTCCGGTACGTATTGGTCAGAACATACAGTGGCGGGGCTGCTTCCGGGAGTGGAGTTTCCGCGACGAGCTGCATTTCTTTGAGAAGACTGCTCATCGGGGTAAGCTGTGGGGGAAGAAGCTGTGGCGTGTTTTTCTTCGCAAGTCGGTAAAGCGTTTCTTTGTCGGTTTTCCAAAGGTTTAAGTGATGATTGTGGATCAGAATATTTGCCTGGTTTTCGGCACTTGCATGGAGCAGACAGTAAAAGATTACGGCCAGATCCTGGTAGCGGAAAAACGGAACCTCTTTTAACAGTTCCTGATTTTTTTCAAAGCTTACAAGACGCATGACGATGTGCTCGCTGGCACGGGAAAAATCGGTAAAGTAGGACGTGTCAAAATTTTCTTCCGGGGCATGCGCCTGATAGGTATGAAGAATATCTTCACAGATTTCTTCAAGGCATACCCCTTCCAGATAGCGATGATAGTATGGCATCAGATAGATCGCAGGTGACACGTTTTTCTTCGGATGGAGAAGTACCAGACCATCGTAATGTGTTCCGTTATTTTTGGTAAAGGAACGAATGTCTAAAGTGACACCTGTCTCGATACGCAGAGAAAGCTGTGTACGGATCGTTGTTAAAAATTCCTGATAGTTCATATGTAATTGAAAACAAATGTATATATGGGAAATTTCGGAATGACCGTTTCCGAAGATGAAAAATCCACGGTGTTAACCAGACACCGTGGATTTACTTTAGCATGTTTTGACTGAAATTGCAATCATTTTTCTCGGTTTTTTAATAAGAGAGAAGTTCCTGCCACAGCTTTGTGTACTTGGCGGAATCATCATCACTTAATGCTTTATAGATTTCACATCTTTTTATCGTGTCACTGGAAGGATTGATAGCTTCGTTATTTTTTACGTCAGCGTCCTGATTTTCTACCACAGATGTAATCGGAGAGGCATACTGCACATATTCGAAATTCTTTTCTGCGATATCATCCTTGCACAGGAAATTTAAGAATTTTAAAGCGTTGGTCTGGTTAGTGCAGGACTTTGGAATGAACCAGGAATCGATCCAGAGGTTTGATCCCTCTTTTGGAACCGAATAATCCAGATTGTCGTTCTCTGCCATGGCCAGTGCAGCCTCGCCGGAGTAGCACAGTGCGATGGAGGCTTCTTCTCCGATCATGGCATCGGCTGTCTCGTCTACATAGTAGGCATATACGATTTTATCATCTTTTTGCTTTTTTAATATGTCGAGGGCTTCCCGCAGATGATTTTCATCGGTATCGTTTAAGGAATACCCTTTGGAGATCAGTGCAGGGGCAAACGTATCACGGACGGAATTTTCCATGATGATTTCATCCTCATAGGTAGGATCCCACAGGCAGTTCCAGCTTGATACGGTTTTGGCATCAATGGTTGTTTTGTTGTAGAGAAGGCCAAGAGTCCCGTAAAAATATGGAACGGAATAGGTGTGATTCTTGTCATAGGAAGCAGACATATCAAGGATCGTTGGATCCAGATTTTTGTAGTTGTCCATGGCATCGTAATCTTCTTCGAGAACTTCGCCCTCGTTGATCAGACGCTCAACCATATATTCGGAAGAGCAGATTACATCATAGTTGATGGAACCGGCTTTGTATTTGGTATACATTTCTTCCGGACTTTCATATTCTTCGTATTTGACGGTGATACCGGTTTCTTTTTCAAACTGTTTGACTACGGACTCATCGATATATTTTCCGTAATTTAAAACGGTTAAGGTCTGTCCGCTTTTTTTCGCAGAGGAAGATCCCCCACAGGCAGTGAGTGCACTGACTGCCAGAGCAGAAATTAAGAGGGCAGAGAAAATTCTTTTTTTCATAATAGGACTCCTTTCGGCTGGAATAAAATTCCAATGGAAAATTTATTTGGCTGCAACACGCTTCTTCCCCGGATAAACATTTCCGGCAAGAAGAATGAGCAGAACGGCAAAGAACAGAATCGTGGAAAGTGCATACAATTCCGGTTTGATTCCTTTGCGAAGTTCTGTGTAGAGCATGGTGGAGAGGGTATTGACCCCGGCTCCTTTGGTAAAATAGGTGATGGAAAAATCATCCAGTGACATGGTGACTGCCATCATAAATCCGGAGAACACACCGGGACGGATTTCCGGCCAGGTGACTTTGTAAAATGCATACAGCGGCGTTGCTCCGAGATCAAGTGCCGCCTCATAGGTGCTGCGGTTTGTCTGTTTCATTTTCGGAAGCACATTTAAAATAACATAAGGAATACTAAAAGTAATGTGCGCCAGAAGAACCGTCACAAATCCGAGGTCGATAAATTTCACAAACAAAAGCATCATGGAGATACCGGTTACGATATCCGCATTCAGAAGCGGAATATTGGTCGCGCCGAGATAAATGGTCTGGTGCCGTTTTTTCATGGCGGCTATGCCGAGCGCGGCAAGTGTTCCGATCAGTGTGGAAATAATTGCGGACAGGAAAGTGACCTGCAAAGTTGTGACAAATGCAGTCATAATCTTTTCGTCCTGAAAACAGCCGGTATACCACCGGAGCGTGAAGCCACCCCATTTTACCTTGGAACGGGAATCGTTGAAAGACAAAGCAATCAACACAATAATCGGAAGGTAAAGGAAGGCAAAAATCAGGACCATATAGATCCGGGATGCACATTTTTTTAACATATGGATGTTCCCTCCCCTTCTTTATCAAATATATTTACAATAGTCATACTTGCAATCACAAAAATCATAAGAACAAAGGAAAGACCGCTTCCGGCATTCCATTGCATACCCTGCATAAAATCCTGTTCGATCACATTTCCGATTAAAAGAACATGACCACCGCCTAATACCTGCGAGATTGCAAACGAGGTAAGTGACGGGACAAATACCATGACGATTCCGCTGATGATTCCGGATACGGTAAGCGGAAGGATAATCTTTAAAAAGATGGTTACATTTCCGGCACCCAGATCACGGGCCGCCTCAATCCAGTCTTTACGGATTCGTGTCATGGAGTTGTAGATTGGCAGCAGCATAAATGGCAGGAAGTCGTATACCATGCCAAGGACAACTGCTGTTGGTGTATTTATGATATTGATGCGGGAAAGCCCGAAACCTGTGAGAATGGAGTTGATTACACCATTTTTGGAAAGCAGAAGTTTCCATGCCAGAATACGGAGCATAAAGTTCATCCACATCGGAAGCATAAAGATAAAAACAACCAGTCCCTGATTTTTGATTTTCATATTATTTAAAATCATTGCCAGCGGATAGGAAAGAACCAGGCACACGATGGTGCATATAATTCCAAGTCTCAGGGAAAGTCCCATGGCTTTGCGGTTGGTTTCATCTGCTATCGCTGTGATATAGGATAACGTAAAACTGCCATCGCCGTTTGTAAATGCATAGTAAAGAATCATGATAAGCGGCAGGAGGATAAAACCAATGATCCATATGAGGTATGGACCGGCAAGAAATTGCTGTTTGAATTTACGCATCGATCTCCACCGCCTTTTCATCGGAAGATTCCGGCTTATGCATAATCTGGATATTGAACGGGATTACTTTGATGCCGACTTTGGTGCCGACCGGAACAAATCTGGTGGTGTGAACCAGCCATTCATAGCCGCCGGCCATGACATCAAGTTCATAGTGAACGCCTTTAAAAATCAGGGAGGTTACTTCGCCCTGCAGCGTTCCCTCCGAAGGATCGACCAGTTCTACATCTTCCGGACGGATGACAACGTCGACCGGCTTGTTATTGCCGAATCCCTTGTCGACACATGCCCAACGGGCACCGAGAATCTCTACAAGTTCATCTTTTATCATGGTTCCGTCAATGATATTGCTGTGTCCGATAAAATCGGCAACAAATGCGTTTTCCGGTTCGTTGTAAATGTTTTCCGGAGTACCGATCTGTTGGATATATCCCTGATTCATGACAACGATGGTATCGGACATGGTCAGAGCCTCTTCCTGGTCATGGGTGACGTATACAAAAGTAATTCCCAGTTCTTCCTTCAGACGGATGAGCTCATACTGCATGTTCTGACGCAGTTTTAAATCAAGTGCACCGAGAGGTTCATCTAAAAGAAGGACTTTTGGCTCGTTTACAATCGCACGGGCGATGGCGATACGCTGCTGCTGACCACCGGAGAGAGAATCGACCGAACGGTTTTCAAAGCCTTCCAGATTGACCAGTTTTAAGGCATATTTGATTTTATCCTGAATATATGCTTTGCTTTTCTTACTTATTTTAAGGCCGAATGCAATGTTTTCGGCGATGGACATATGCGGGAAAAGAGAATACTTCTGAAAAACGGTATTCAGTTTCCGTTCATTGGCTGCAAGAGCTGTGATATCCTGTCCGTCAAACAGAATCTGTCCCTTGTCCGGGCTTTCAAAGCCTCCCAGCAGACGCAGGGTTGTAGTTTTTCCGCATCCGGACGGACCTAAAAGGGTCAGAAATTCATTCTCCCGGATATACAGATTTAAATCATCCAACACAAGATTGGAATCGTAGGATTTGGAAATTCCAATAAAATCAATTAAATGTTTACTCATACGTTTGTCCTCTTAAAAATTTGGTGGGGTAGTAACCCAGATGATGACGGCATCTTTTGCACCGGTGTTTTCCAGATAATGCTTTTTTCCTGCTTTAAAATAGAAAGATTCCCCGGCATGTACCGTCTGGTTTTGTCCGGCATAGTGGATACGGACGTTTCCTTTGATTACATAACCGAAATCCTCCCCCTCATGGGGCTGATAAACTTCTGACCGTCCACCGGCGTGTAAAGTCAGACGAACCGGTTCCATCTGGTTTTTCTGTGCATTGGGAACGACCCATTCAATACAGCAGTGTTTTTCTTCGTCGGTTTTTTCAAAATAATCTTCCTGTTTGAAAACAATCTGTTCCGGCTCTTCATTTGTAAAAAATTCTGCTGGTGTCGTACCAAGGCACTGGATGATATCCAGAAGAGTTCCGATGGACGGAGAGTTCTGGTTTCGTTCCAACTGTGAGATAAAGCCCTTGGTCAGCTCGGCACGGTCCGCCAGCTCCTGTTGCGTCAGTCCGTACTGGATGCGCAGTTCTTTCATGCGGTGTCCAATGTCCATGGCATGCCTCCCGTAAATTTATGAAACATGATTGTTAGTTGATTTTTTGTTTACTGATTATAAACTCAACAGTTTCTATTCTACAGAATCCATGTGAAAAGTCAATCTTTTTTTAATATAAATTTTATGAAAAAACAGTTGATTTTCTGAATCGGTTTTGGTATTATATACAAGTACGTTTTGCCAATATGGCTCAGTTGGTAGAGCAACGCATTCGTAATGCGTGGGTCAGGGGTTCGAGTCCCCTTATTGGCTTCGTTTCAGACACGTTTTGTATCGGGTATCCGATGGAAGACGTGTCTTTTTTACTTTAAAAAGTGCTTGTTTCTTAGGCATGAAATTGGTATAATGGGCGCAGACAAAGAAAATAAGAATAAAGGTTGAGGTAAAAAATGGACAAGAACAAAAAGACGTTTCAGGTACCGACATTACTGGCCTTTGCAGCAATTGTTGCAATTATGGTGATTGTAGGGGTGAGAGTCCTTAACGTTCCGGTAGTTCCTATGTGTCTGCTTGTTATCATTGAGGCAGTTATTGCAGTGATGCTGCATCATGCGGAACTCTGGGTGCATGGACTTCTTATTCTGGCAGAACTTTGTGCCGGTGTTGCCGGGGAAAAAACAGTATTGATTATTTTATGTGCAGTTGTTTACATTGCAGCGACGTTTGCACTGCAGATGTTAGATAAAGGAGAAACACACAATGGACAGTAGTGACAGTAGTTATTACAGCAGGCAACAGCTGGATGAGCTGTTTTTACAGATGATCGCCTTTTTTTCCGGAGATCCGAAACGGATTCAGCATTTCATGAAAGTGCATAGTTTCGCAAGAATCATCGGAACAAAAGAAGGGCTTGACGAGACATCCCTTTTTATATTGGAAGCAGCCGCTTATACCCATGACATTGGAATCCGTCCGGCAGAAGAAAAGTATGGACGGTGTGACGGAAAGCTGCAGGAGCAGGAAGGACCGATTGTGGCACAGAGAATGCTTTCCGATGTGGGAATTGAAAATTATCTGATCGACCGTATCTGCTATCTGATCGGACATCATCATACATATGATAATATCGAAGGACTGGATTATCAGATTCTGGTGGAGGCAGATTTTCTGGTCAATTTATATGAAGATGACGTCAATCGTCACGGAATTGAACAGGCATATCAGCAAATTTTCCGGACGCAGACCGGAAAAGAAATTTTTAATCAGATGTATACAGATGAAAGATGAATAAAAAAAATTATCAGAAAATAATGGAAGATCTGATCCGTGAAAACTGTACGGCAGGGGAGGCTCCAAGCCTCCTTTTGCACAGCTGTTGTGCACCGTGCAGTTCTTATTGTATTGCATGTCTTGCAGAACATTTCCATGTAACGGTATTTTATTACAATCCCAATATTTATCCGCCGGAAGAATATCATATGCGGGCAAAGGAGCAGGAACGTTTTATTGCTGAGTTTCCTACAAAATATCCGGTTTCTTTTGTGGAAGGTGCATACGATACACAGCGGTTTTATGATATGGCAAAGGGCATGGAAGAGATCCCGGAAGGGGGAGAGCGCTGTTTTGCCTGTTACCGGCTGCGGCTTTCCGAGGCTGCGTCCTATGCAAAAGCGCACGGATTTGATTTCTTTACGACAACATTATCCATCAGTCCGCTGAAAAATGCGGAAAAGTTAAATCAGATCGGAGCAGAACTGGCAGATACCTTTGATGTCCGTTATCTGTTTTCGGATTTTAAAAAGAAGGAAGGCTATAAAAAGTCGACCGAAATTTCTAAGGAGTATCACATGTACCGGCAGTACTACTGTGGGTGTGTGTATTCCAAGCGTGACCGCGACCGTGAAATCGTACTGCGCAGACAGCAGGAAGAACAGATTTTATAAAAAACAAAGAATTTAAGAAAGAGAGGAATTTAGATATGGCACAGTTATGGGGCGGAAGATTTACGAAGGAGACAGACCAGCTGGTTTACAATTTTAATGCATCCATTTCGTTTGATCAGAAATTTTACAAGCAGGATATTGAGGGTTCCATTGCACATGTGCGTATGCTTGGAAAGCAGGGCATTCTGACACAGGAAGAGATGCAGACGATTGTTTCCTGTTTACAGGAAATTCTTGCGGATGTGGAGAGCGGAAAGCTTGCCATCACTTCGGAATATGAGGATATTCACAGTTTTGTGGAAGCAAACCTTATTGACCGTCTGGGAGATACCGGAAAGAAACTGCATACCGGACGAAGCAGAAATGATCAGGTGGCACTGGACATGCGTCTGTATACCCGGCAGCAGGTTCTTGAGACGGATGAACTGCTGGAACAGCTGCTGCAGGTACTGCTTCGCATTATGAAAGAAAATACGCAGACGATTATGCCAGGATTTACCCATTTGCAGAAAGCGCAGCCGATCACACTCGCACATCATATGGGGGCGTACTTTGAAATGTTTAAGCGTGACCGTTCCCGTATGCACGATATTTACGAGCGCATGAATTACTGCCCGCTCGGTTCCGGCGCACTGGCAGGAACAACCTATCCGCTTGACCGCGAATATACTGCAGAGCTTCTTGGCTTTTACGGACCGACCTTAAACAGTATGGACGGTGTTTCCGACCGCGATTACCTGATCGAATATCTGTCTGCCATGGCAACCATTATGATGCATTTAAGCCGCTTCTCCGAGGAAATCATCATCTGGAATTCCAACGAATACAAATTTGTAGAGATTGATGATGCATACAGTACCGGAAGCAGTATCATGCCACAGAAGAAAAATCCGGATATTGCAGAACTTGTCCGAGGCAAGACCGGGCGTGTGTATGGCGCGCTCATGTCGCTTCTGACCACAATGAAGGGGATTCCGCTTGCTTACAATAAAGACATGCAGGAAGACAAGGAACTTTCCTTTGATGCCATCGACACAACGAAAGGCTGTATTGCGTTATTCACGGGCATGCTTGATACCATGAAATTCAATAAGGATGTTATGAGAAAGAGTGCCGCACACGGCTTTACCAACGCGACGGATGCTGCCGATTATCTTGTAAATCACGGGGTTCCGTTCCGCGATGCGCATGGAATTATCGGACGTATTGTTTTGTACTGTCTGGACAAACAGATGCCGATTGACGATATGAGTCTGGAAGAATTAAAACAGTTTTCTCCGGTATTTGAGGAGGATGTCTATGATGCAATCTCCATGGAAACCTGTGTCAACAAGCGTCTGACGATCGGTGCACCAGGGGAAGAGGCGATGAAGAAAGTGATCGCAATCGAAGAGGCATATCTGGAGAAAAAATGAGACAAAAGGAGCACATCGCATGCAGAGTCGCTTGTCGATGCGATGTATGTAATTGCGGTACATCTCTGATATATTGCCTGAAATACCGCTTAGTCGGTATTTCAGATTGTGCAAGTCCTACATATATTTGAGGAATATTTTATTTATTTAGGACAATTTGTTCCTTGTAATTTTACCTGGTTTCAAGTAATATATTTCCTATAAAGACACATGTTCGTGTAACGCGGACAAAAAACAAAAATGTTTTTCTGTAAAAGACAGGTGTCCGCGTATAAAGAAAAGAACAGAGGAGATTGGAAAAATGAGTGAGAAGTTAAAAGTTGGTATCCTTGGCGGAACAGGTATGGTAGGACAGAGATTTATCTCTTTGCTGGAGAATCATCCATGGTTTGAGGTTACCACGATTGCAGCAAGCCCAAGAAGTGCAGGAAAGACTTATGAGCAGGCAGTAGGAGATCGTTGGAAAATGGATACTCCAATGCCGGAAGCTGTAAAGAATATTGTAGTAATGAATGTAAATGAGGTAGAGCAGGTAGCTTCTCAGGTCGACTTTGTATTTTCTGCTGTAGACATGACCAAAGAAGAGATCAAAAAGATCGAGGAAGATTACGCAAAGACAGAGACACCGGTTGTTTCCAACAACAGTGCCCACCGCTGGACACCGGATGTGCCGATGGTAGTTCCAGAAATCAATCCACAGCACATGGAAGTTATCAAGTATCAGAAAGAGCGTCTTGGTACAAAGCGCGGTTTCGTAGCAGTAAAGCCAAACTGCTCCATCCAGAGTTATGCGCCGGTTCTGACTGCATGGAAAGAGTTTGAGCCGTATGAAGTAGTTGCCACTACCTATCAGGCTATTTCCGGAGCAGGAAAGACGTTCAAGGACTGGCCAGAGATGCTTGGAAACATTATTCCATACATCGGTGGTGAGGAAGAAAAGTCTGAGAAAGAGCCTCTGCGTATCTGGGGGCATGTAGATGATGAGAAGAAGCAGATTGTTCCTGCAACTTCACCAGTCATTACCTGCCAGTGTATCCGTGTGCCGGTATTAAACGGACATACAGCAGCTGTATTTGTTAAATTCAAGAAGAAACCTACCAAAGAGCAGCTGATCGAAGCACTGAAGAATTACAGTGGTGTGCCACAGGAACTGAAGCTTCCGAGTGCACCGGAACATTTCATCCAGTACTTAGAAGAGGACAACCGTCCGCAGGTCAGCCTGGATGTAAACTTTGAGCATGGCATGGGAATCTCTGTCGGACGTCTGAGAGAGGATACCGTATATGACTGGAAATTCGTTGGATTATCTCACAATACCGTTCGTGGTGCAGCCGGTGGTGCAGTTTTATGTGCAGAGCTGTTAAAGGCACAGGGATATATCACAAAGAAATAAGTATTAAATTGAAATACGGATTTTGGAGAGAAGTGCAAAAACTGCACTTCTTTCTTTTTGCCGAAAACCTTGTGAGAGATATTAATCAGTGATATAATTTCTTTTAGCAGAAGGAATTTTGTACGGAGGAATCGGGATGAACGCAAAAAAAACAGATCTCAAAGAACTGGAAGGCTGGTATGAAAAATCAGGAAACCAGCTGATGCTTTTGTATGGCGGAATGGACTGCCGAAAAGAACAGCTGATCAAAGAATTCTGTGTGGGGAAAAAGTATTTTTATTATCGATGCAGACAGCTTTCCGCACAGGAACAGATGCAGAAAATGGGAGAAGAAATTCAAAATACTTTTCAGATGAAGCTGAGCAGATATTCCTATGATGAATTTTTTAACCGGGTAAAAAGCGGAGATGCATCAAAACTGGTGATTGTGATTGATGAGGCACAGTATGCAATTAAAAGAGATCCGGAATTTGTCAAAAGTATTTTAAAATTAAAGATGAAACGGCTTTATCCGGGACCGGTGATGATCATTCTGGCGTCTTCTTCCATTGTATGGGCCACACAGGATGCAAAAGATGCGTTCGGGGACGGATTCCGTCGTATTGATGTGCTGCATAAAGTCGAAGATCTGAATTTTCTGGAGGTTGTCCGGACATTTCCGGCACTTTCGGTCAGCGACTGTATCCGTATTTATGGAACCATCGGTGGGGTGCCAGGATTTATGGAAGCATGGAATCCGGAAATTTCATACAGGGAGAATATTTACCGGCTTGTGCTGACGGAGGGGGGATATCTGTTTCATATGGCAGAACAGAAAATTTCTGCAGAACTGCGTGAACTTTCCGTCTATAACACAATTTTATCTGCAATTGCACAGGGAAACAATAAACTGAATGACCTGTATGCAAAAACCGGATATTCCCGTGCAAAGATCAGTGTTTATATGAAAAATCTCAGCCATTTTGATATTGTAGAGAAAGTGCAGTCATTTCAGACCGGCGGCTGGGAGAATGCTAAGAAAGGGGTATACCAGATCAAAGATACATTTATTAATTTCTGGTTTAAATTTGTATTTCCGCATATGTCAGATCTTTATCTACTGAAACCGCATGAATTTTACGACCGCTACATTGCGCCGGAACTTGGCACGTATCTGAAACGTTATTTCCGGAATGTCTGCATGGAGTATATGATGCTTTTGAATCAGATGGGACGCATGCCGTTTCCAGTTCATAAGATCGGAACCTGGGTTGGAAAGACAGGAAACATTGATATTATTGCCCAGAGCACAGACCGCAGAAATATTGTGGGACTATGTAACTGGGATCAGCCACAGCTGACATCGCAGATGTGCGAGGAACTGTATCAGAACATGGAAAAGGCAAAAATCCGTTCGGAACATATCTTTTTATTCTCTGCAACCCGGTTTGAACCGATGCTGGCGGAGCATGCCAAAACGGATGACCGGTTTGAGCTGATTGATATGAACGAATTATAGAAAAAGTTTGCCAATAGGGGATAGAAGATGGGAAAGTCACTGATCATAACGGAGAAACCGTCGGTTGCCCAGGAATTTGCAAAAGTTCTCGGGGTAAGCGGGGGCCGCAGAGATGGCTATCTGGAAAACCAGAAATATGTGATCACCTGGTGCGTGGGACATCTGGTAGCCATGGTATATCCGGAAAGTTATGATATAAAATACAAAAAGTGGAAACTGGAAGATCTGCCATTTCTTCCAAAAGAATATAAATATGATGTGATCAAAGATGTCAGCCGGCAGTATGATGTGGTTCACGGAATGTTGATGCGCGAGGATATCGACCGTGTCTACTGGGCAGGAGATGCCGGAAAAGAAGGACAGACGATTGAGGAAAATATCCGCAATTTCGGCGGTGTGCGAGATGGCATGGAGGAACTCCGGGTCTGGATTGATTCCCAGACAGAGGAAGAGATCCAACGGGGAATCCGGGAAGCAAAACCGATGTCTGCCTATGAAAATCTCGGAAAATCCGGTATTATGCGTACCATTGAAGATTATGCCATGGGCATTAATTTTTCCCGTGTAATGTCGGTAAAATATGGAGGGTTGTTAAACAATGCGGCGGGAACACGTTCCTACACCGCTATTGCGGTCGGGCGCGTGATGACCTGTGTGCTTGGGATGGTCGTGATCCGTGAGCGCGAGATCCGCAATTTTAAGGAGACACCGTTTTACCGTGTTGTCGGAAATTTTACAGATGCACATGTCCAGGGCGAGTGGAAAGCCGTCGAGGGATCAGGGTACTTTGCATCGCCGCTCTTGTATAAGGAAAACGGATTTCGGGAAAAGAAGGATGCACTGGCATTGATTGACCGCGTGCAGGGACATCCTGCGATTGTGGAATCCATCGAAAAAAATATTTCCAGAAAACGGGCACCGTTACTATTTAATCTGGCAGAGCTGCAGGCAGAATGTGCAAAACGATTCAAGATCAGCCCGGATGAAACCTTACAGGTGGCGCAGGATCTGTATGAACGGAAACTGACAACGTATCCGCGTACCGATGCGCGTGTGCTTTCCACTCCGGTGGCAAAGGAAATCCATAAAAATATCAGCCGTCTGCGGGGATATGAGCCGACTTCGGATTTTGTGGAGCAGATTCTCGACAGAAAGCTGTATGGAAATATTGCAGGAACGCAGTATACCGATGATGCTAAAGTGACAGACCACTATGCGATCATTCCGACCGGTCAGCTCACGGAGCTTGGGAAACTGAATACTCTGCAGAAATCGGTATTTGATCTGATCGTGCGGAGATTTCTCAGTGTGTTTTATCCGGCGGCAGAATATCAGAATGTAAAAATGACGGCTGTTGTGGATGTGGGGGAAAAGAAGGAACGTTTTTATGCGTCCGCACGTGTATTAAAGACACCCGGTTATTTGGAAATTGCAGGAATTCCAAAGAAAGAGGAAGAAGATTCGGATCCGAAGGAACTGCTACATCTGGCAGACCGGCTGAAAAAGGGCGATGAGATTTCCGTGGATGGATATGAGGTGAAAGAGGGAAAAACTTCACCGCCGAAGCGATACACCTCCGGTTCCATGGTGCTTGCCATGGAAAATGCAGGACAGCTGATTGAGGATGAGGAGCTTCGGGAACAGATCAAAGGTTCGGGAATCGGTACCTCGGCCACCCGTGCGGAAATTATCAAGAAACTGGTCCGTATCCATTACCTCAATCTGAATAAACGGACGCAGGTGCTCACACCGGAAAATCTCGGGGAGATGGTATTTGAAGTGGTGAGCATGACCGTCCCGGCACTTTTGAACCCGAAGATGACAGCTTCCTGGGAAAAGGGACTTGATGGAATTACACAGGGAACCGTGGATTTCTGGGATTACCGGACGAAACTGGAAGATTTCATCCGGACCGAAACGGAAAAGATGATCGGACAGGATCTGCGGGAACCGCTTGCGGAACGTATCAGTAATTTTGCTGGGAAAAATGCAAGAGGTGCCGGTGCGAGAAGAAAGATCGGTGTCAGATGTCCGGCATGCGGTGGAGAACTTGTAACCACGCCATTTGGCTATGGATGTGCAAATTACAAGAATGATAAATCAGGATGTAATTTTAATATTGGCGAAATTGCAGGTGTTCAGCTGAGTGAGGAACAGGTAAAAGAACTTATCGAACAGGGGCATACCCAGACCATTCGCGGGTTTAAATCCAAGGCAGGCAAACGGTTTGATGCAAAACTTAAGGTAGATAAAGATGAAAACGGAAAAGTTAATATTGCATTTGATTTTTCGGACGTAGAGCCGGAAATCATTCCGGAGGTAAAGTGCCCGGTATGTGGCGGACAGATTAAAAAGACATCTTTCGGCTATGGATGTGTAAACTTTTCACCGGACGATGAGAACAGCTGCCGGTTTTCCATTGGAACAATCGCCGGAAAAACCCTGCCGGTTACTGCGGTAAAGCAGCTCCTGACGGATGGTCACACAGATACCCTGCGCGGTTTTAAATCAAAAACCGGTAAAAAATTTGATGCCTGTCTGAAACTGGAGAAAACCGAAGAGGGAAAGACGAATATTGTATTTGATTTTGACAGCGTGGAACAGAAAGTGATCCGCGATGTGAAGTGTCCACTCTGCGGGGGTGAGATCATTGCGACCTCTTTTGGTTATGGATGTGCTAACTATAAGCCGGGCGATGAAAACAGCTGCAGGTTTTCTATTGGGAAGATGGCAGAGAAATCTTTTACGGAAGCACAGGTCCGGCAGCTTTTAAACGATGGCATTACGGAAACCATGCGTGGGTTTAAGTCAAAAACAGGGAAGAAATTTGATGCGCGCGTAGCTCTCGCAAAAGATGAAAACGGGAAAGTAACCGGGCTGAAATTTGATTTTGACAATGTAGAGCCAAAGAAAGTCAAAGATGTGAAGTGCCCGAAGTGTGGTGGGGATATTGTAGTGGCACCGTTTGGATTTATGTGTGCCAATCATAAAAAAGATGATAAGGAAAGCTGCAGCTTTATGATTGGAAGTATCGCAAGTGTCCGGCTGAAAGAAGCGCAGGTGAAAGAGCTTCTGACGAAAAAGAAGACAGAGGTAATTTCGGGATTTGTGGCAAAGACCGGTATGAAATTTGATGCACCGCTGAAACTGACGGAAGAAGGGGAGATCGCATTTGATTTTCCGGAGAAACCGAGACCGGAAGAGACAACCGTGCCGTGCCCGAAATGCGGCAAAATGCTGATGAAGACGCAGTGGAGGTATGAATGTGCGTGCGGATTTAAGATCTGGCATACCGTTGCTAAGGTGGAACTTTCCGAAGAAGTGATGAAAGAACTGTTGACGACCGGAAAGACGAAGCAGAAGATTGCCGGATTTACCTCAAAGGCAGGCAATACATTTGACACCTGCCTGAAATATGAAAATGATCAGATTTCGTTTGATTTTGATAATCCGGGGGAGGCACCGCCGGAGAAAACAGCAGCCGCAGAGGAAACGACGGCTTTGAAGGAAACGGAAGAGTCCGAAAGAAAAACGATCAGTAATCATGAAAATTAAAATGTAAGGAGATTAAAAAATGGAAAACGCAAAAATCAAAAACATGTATGATTTGTCACAGTCTATTGCAGGAGAGTATCTTTCACAGTTTACATATCCGTGGGAAGCATTAAAAGGAATCAGCGATTTTATCAAAAAGCTCGGCCCGACACTCGATCCGGAAATTTATGAGAAACGTGGAGAAAATATCTGGGTGGCAAAGAGTGCAACCGTTGCGCCTACGGCATGTCTGAACGGACCGCTGATTATTGATGAAGATGCCGAGATCCGTCACTGTGCATTTATCCGCGGGAGTGCGATCATTGGAAAAGGATCGGTTGTCGGAAATTCCACGGAGATCAAAAATGATATCATTTTTAACACGGTACAGGTACCACATTACAATTACGTCGGGGATTCCATTCTCGGTTACAAGTCCCATATGGGAGCCGGTTCAATTACCTCCAATGTAAAATCGGATAAAACACTTGTGGTTGTAAAGGACAACAGAGATTCCGGAGAAGAAATTGAAACAGGACTTAAGAAATTTGGAGCTATGCTCGGAGATCACGTAGAGGTAGGATGCAACTCCGTTTTAAATCCGGGTACGGTTATCTGCCCGAATTGTAATGTCTATCCGCTTTCTTCTGTCCGCGGAGTGATTCCGGCAAACCATATCTACAAGGATGCAGACCATATTGTGGCAAAAAAAGAAAAATAGTAGTTGTATCTAAAAAAGTGCGAATTTGCACTAGACTTTAGGAAAAAAATATGCAAAAATATTAGCGGTATGTCGAATGATAACGAGTTTATCTACAATTAACATGCGAAAGGAGTCTTAAGATGATTTACACAAAGGAAGTTGAAAACATGTGTCCTGTAGCAAAGGGCGCAAAGCATGAGCCAGCTCCTATCCCGGAAGAGGGAAAGTGGGTTCATTCCAAGAAAATTGAGGACATTTCAGGATTTACACACGGTGTCGGCTGGTGTGCACCACAGCAGGGTGCCTGCAAGCTTTCTCTTAACGTAAAGAACGGTATCATTGAGGAAGCATTAGTTGAGACAATCGGTTGCTCTGGTATGACTCATTCAGCTGCTATGGCTGCAGAAGTTTTACAGGGTAAGACAATTCTGGAAGCTTTAAATACAGACTTAGTTTGTGATGCTATCAACACAGCTATGAGAGAGCTTTTCTTACAGATCGTATATGGACGTACACAGTCTGCATTCTCTGATGACGGACTTGCTGTAGGTGCTGGTCTGGAAGATTTAGGAAAGGGACTTCGTTCTCAGGTTGGTACTATGTATGCAACAAAGGAGAAGGGTGTTCGTTACCTTGAGATGGCTGAAGGATATGTTACAGGTATCGCTCTTGACGAGAATAACGAGGTAATTGGTTACCAGTTCGTTTCTCTTGGAAAGATGACTGACTTCATTAAGAAGGGTGATGATCCTAACACAGCTTGGGAGAAAGCTAAGGGTCAGTATGGCCGTGTGGACGATGCAGTTAAGATTATCGATCCACGTCAGGAATAATTGGAAAGGAGAACGATATAATGGCATCATTATTTGAAGGATATGAAAGAAGAATTGACCAGATTAACGCTGTTTTAAACAGCTATGGTATCAGCTCTATCGAAGAAGCTGAAAAGATTACAAAGGACGCTGGACTGAACGTTTACGATCAGGTTAAGAAGATTCAGCCAATTTGTTTCGAGAACGCTTGCTGGGCTTACACTGTAGGTGCTGCAATCGCAATCAAGAAGGGATGCAAGAGAGCTGCTGATGCTGCCGCAGCAATCGGTGAAGGACTTCAGGCATTCTGTATTCCTGGATCTGTTGCAGATCATCGTAAAGTAGGTTTAGGACATGGTAACCTTGGTAAGATGCTCCTTGAGGAGGAGACAGAGTGCTTCTGTTTCTTAGCTGGACATGAGTCATTTGCAGCTGCTGAGGGTGCAATCGGTATCGCTGAGAAGGCAAACAAGGTTCGTCAGAAACCTCTTCGTGTTATCTTAAACGGTCTTGGAAAAGACGCAGCGCAGATCATTTCCCGTATCAACGGATTTACATTCGTAGAGACAAAGTATGATTACAAGGCTGCAAAGCTTAACATTGAGTACGAAAAAGCATACTCTGACGGACTTCGCGCAACTGTAAAATGTTACGGTGCTGATGATGTTCAGGAAGGTGTTGCAATCATGCATCATGAGAACGTAGGTGTTTCCATCACTGGTAACTCTACAAACCCAACACGTTTCCAGCATCCGGTTGCAGGTACATACAAGAAGGAATGTATCGAGCAGGGCAAGAAGTACTTCTCCGTAGCATCCGGCGGTGGTACAGGACGTACACTTCACCCAGATAACATGGCAGCAGGTCCTGCTTCTTATGGTATGACAGATACTATGGGACGTATGCACTCTGATGCACAGTTTGCTGGATCTTCTTCCGTACCGGCTCACGTTGAGATGATGGGTCTGATCGGAATGGGTAATAACCCAATGGTTGGTGCTACTGTTGCTGTTGCAGTATCCGTTGAGGAAGCTGCAAAGGCTGGTAAGTTCTAAGAAACACAGTAAAATCAAGGGCTATCGTGGTTTACAATGTTCCACGGTAGCCTTAGATTTTGCCACGTAGGACACACGTAGCGCACAGGTAGCACACATGAGGTAGCACATAAATTGTTGGATGAATTTAGGGTATAAAAAGAGGGCGTCGAATATACCCGACACCCCCATACGCTTTTATGTAACGTTTGTGTTTTTGTTTGATTAGGAGTTTGCTTTTTGCGATTGCACACCTAAAAGATAACCGTACATGAATGCGTTTTCTGCGCCCTGCTGGTAATTGCATTTTGCACCTTTCTCATAAAGTCCAAATCCAATATCGAAGAGTTCTTTGATAATTTCTTTGTTCCGCTTCACAGTCCAGTGGATGCGCAAGCTCTTAGATTTCTTTAATTCTGCCAGGGCTGAATCATGCAATGCCTTTTTCATTTTTTCATGGCGCCAATCATGAAAGATTCCAATTAAAATAAACAAAATTATATTGATGCTTGAAATTCCATATGGAACGTGTTATAGTAAAACAAAAGAGGAACAATTGCCCACAAGTGGTTGTCCTCATAAACAATGGTTAGAAAAATCCACCCTAGTTACTCGGTCAAAGTTGGGGTGGTTTTTCTATGCTTTAAAACACTATCTGATAAACGTAAATACGAATGTCAGTAATGCAAGAATGAACAGACCAAAGGTCATGAGGTCTTTAAAATCAAATCTCTTGTTCATCAGCACCACCCCCATCCTATGTAAAATAAAATAGAGGTCAGCCACCCTGCAACACAATTGTTCCATGGTCTGTATTTTATCGTATCTTATATAGATATTTTAAACAGGACAAAACTGTCTCGAGAAGTTGGCAGTATTCCGTGATTGGTTTCTATTGATAAGTACAATTTTATTGTGAATCATTTGGTGGAAAATGTAGATATAATAGAAATCGTCTTGTTTTGATGGTATACTGTAGTTGATCGTAATAGTAAAAGAATTGTATCCATGTTCTTCAAAACTGCAGCAGAATCATACTAGAAGGTGTAAACATGCGTCTGATGAAAAATGATGAAGAGTATATTCGCAGAGCATTACAACTTGGTGCAAATGAAATCAGAGGGTATAAAGAGAAGGCAGAGTATATGAAGAAATTAAATGAATTAGAAGTTTGACCGCGTTAGCAAAATAAAAGCAAAAAACTGTAAATAACAATAAATAATTTTAAATTAAATACAATATAAGGAAAGCCCATAAAATCATTGGATAGTTGATACATCAGGTTATCCAGATGTCGAAACTAAAATTGGAAAAGATTATTTTGATTTTATTGTGCAGATAAGGAAATAGAACAAAGGTTGAATTTTAAAAAAAGTCTATGAATTATTAAAAATATAGGAAAGGTTGACATGTGATGACGGATGAAAAAATCAAAAATTCCAGAGAGTTGGAGTTTGCCGTATTTTGCATTGAAAATGTAGCGGCAAAGCTGGGCGTGGATGCAGAGCGTGTGTATCAGGCATTTACTGAAAAAAGCAACATTCTGAACGGTTATATCGTGCCGGAATATGAAGTGCTGCATACCCAGAGCCGGGAATATATCGTTAATGATCTTCTTGATGTGATGAAAGAAAGGGGCGTGGAAGTATGATTCTCTATCATGGTTCTTTCTTAGAGATTGCTAAGCCGGATTTGGTTCATTCCCGCCCTAACGTAGACTTCGGGCGTGGCTTTTATGTCACACCGTTGTATGAACAGGCAGCGAAGTGGTGCGGCAAGTTCAAACACCGTGGGAAAGACGGTATTATCTCTAGGTATGAATACGATGAAAGCCGGGAAGCTGAACTGAAAACGCTGAAATTCGATTCTTATTCCGAAGAATGGCTGGATTTTATTCTGAACTGCCGCAGTGGAAAAGATTTGACGGATTATGACCTTGTTGTAGGCGGTGTTGCCAATGATAAGGTGTTCAATACGGTGGAGCTGTTCTTTGACGGACTGATTGATAAAACGGAAGCTATCAGCCGCCTGCGTTATGAAAAGCCGAACCTGCAAATATGTTTCCGCACAGAGAAAGCACTGTCTCTGCTGCGTTTTGAAGGGAGTGAAACACTATGACAGCGAATCCGATTTTGCTTCAGAAAAAATATAGCCGTGTTATTGAATGCTTTGCTAAACAGCAGGGACTTTCACTGGATGCGGCTTTGGATTTCTTTTATCATTCACTGGTTTATCAGCTGATCCGTGATGGTGTTTCCGATATGCACTGCATGAGCGATGCGTATCTGGCGGAGGAACTGGAACAGGAATATGCCGAGAAAGTGCCTGTAAAGAAGAGAATAAAGTGAGACATAATATTTTTGATTCAATACCATTAAATATCGTTATCTGGATCATGGTACGATACAGGTTGTGGTATATGACAACCGATTGGAAATCACTTCTTCAGGAAAGCTGCCAATGGGGCAAACTATGGAGCGTATGAAAGAAGGCTATTCCAAAATCGGAAATTGAATCAAACAGGGTTGGCGATAAGTATTCAGACAAAATATTTGTCACAATAAATAACAATAGTAATACGGAAGTATGGAAAGCCTGTATACAATCCGGACATTCCAAACGACACCGCCCACCGGAGTTATGAGAGACAGGGCATTGACAGGGTATCAGAGATACATGAGGGGGATCGGCTGCCACCAGCAGGACGAAAGAGCCGGGAATAACAAGGCAATGCAGGAGCAGAGCACAGGGGAGAATAAACGGCAGTATCAAATAATGAACATAAATACGAAAAAAGGTGTGGAATTATTTTTGAATTGTGGTAAAATGTTTTAGAACCTAAAAGAAGATATAAAATAAAATAGGGGAATTTATTGATAAGGAGTATTTTTCGTGACAGAAGATAAACGTTCTATTATTCAAATGGTAGCAGGCCTGATCGAACAGGGCAAAAAGAATCAGGATAAGATCGCATACAGCAAAATCCTGGATACATTTTCAGGGGTAGAGATTTCCTCTGAGCAGTTTGACAACATTTTAAAAGTTTTAGAAGATAACAAGATCGAAGTCCTTCGCTCAAAAAATGACATGGAGCAGACGGTTTCTTTGTCTGCAAAGGAGAAAGAACCGGATGAGGTGGATGACGAAGAACTGGAAGAAAGTAAGATTCTTTTGGATATTGATGATGATATTGAGGAAGATTCCGAGGAAAATATCGAGGAAGATCTCTCGGTTATGGAGGGGGCGGATATCACGGATCCGGTACGTCAGTATTTAAAGACGATCGGACAGGTGCGTCTGCTTACCATGGAAGAAGAGCAAAAGATTGCCAAGCGGATCAGTGAGGGGGATCCGGAAGCCAAGAAGGAACTGATTGAAGCCAATCTCAGACTGGTAGTAAGTATTGCCAAGAAGTATGTCGGCAGGGGATTGCCGCTTCTGGATCTGATTCAGGAGGGGAATATCGGCCTGATGAAAGCAGTCGATAAGTTTGAGTACGAAAAAGGATTTAAGTTTTCCACATATGCGACATGGTGGATCCGTCAGGCAATTACCCGTGCAATTGCAGATCAGGCAAAGACGATCCGTGTTCCGGTACATATGGTGGAGACAATCAATAAGGTTGTCCGTGCACGCCGTACCCTGACACAGGAGCTGGGAAGAGAACCTTCCAATAAGGAAATTGCGGAGATGCTTGGCGAAGATGAAGATCGTGTAACGGAGATCATGAGTTTTAGTCAGGATCCGGTTTCCATGGAGGCTCCGGTAGGGGATGAGGACGATTCCCATCTGGGTGATTTTGTGCAGGATTCCAATGCGTTATCCCCGGAGGAGAATGCGATTGCGGAGATGCGTAATAAGCAGATTTCACTTGCCATGAAAGACCTGACGGATCGTGAGCAGGAAGTGATCACACTGCGGTTCGGTCTTGACGGAAATCAGCCGCACACGCTGGAAGAAGTGGGACAGATGTTTCATGTGACAAGAGAGCGTATCCGTCAGATTGAGGCAAAGGCACTGCGTAAACTTGGTGCACCGAGCAGAAAACGTATGCTGCGTGACTTTTTATAACAGGTATTTTGCCGGACAATTCTGAAATTACGGATGTGATTTATGATATGGTTTTTGGCAGGGAGTGAAACTATATGTTTTATTTTAAGCTATTGCATCCAGCCCAATACCTATCCGCAGTGTCAGATGGATTTGGCACTGGCTGTGATGCATGTACGTGCACATGCACGGCAGTATGGCATTGATGAAAACCGTATTCTTGTGGTGGGAGCTTCTGCAGGCGGGCATTTGTGCGCAAGCACGGCCATGCTGCACGAAGAGCTGAAAACAGAAATTTTTTGTGTGCATCCGGAGCTGGAAAAACTATATGGAAGGATTTCTGCGCGGCCGGACGGGGTAGGACTGTTGTACCCGGTGATCAGTTTTACCTCGGAATATCATGAGGGAAGCTGTCGCTGTAATACAGGCGGAAACCCGGATCTTCAGAAAAAACTGTCGGTAGAACTTCACGATCTGACCGGCTATCCGCCAACATACGCTTATGCGAATCTCGATGACGGCTGTGTTCCGGCCAGCAATACGACCCGGTTAGACGTGGCACTTACGAAAGCAGGGGTGAAGCATCTGTGTGAGACTTTTCCGACGGGAGATCACGGCATCGGGTTAGGATATGGTACTTCAGCCAAAGCATGGAGCGAGCATATGCTTCGGTTTTTTGATGAAACTTTATAAAAATCCGGTAAGTATTAAAAATATGATACATTACAATAGTCTGAAACCGAAAATCCGGACATGGTAACGTTGTATTTGTATATTAGCGTTACGTTTTACTCAGCAAGTGCCGTGCATCTGAAAAGATGCGCGGTTTTCTTTTTTCCTTTCTCGTGCTATGATGGAGACAGAAAAAAGAAAGAGAGAACAAAACATATGGGATATATATTGGAATTGAGAAAACAGGTAGGTCATCGGCCGTTGATTATGACTTGTGCAGGAGTGCTGCTTTTGAATGAAAAAAGGGAGCTGCTTCTGCAGAAACGTGCAGACAACGGGTTATGGGGATATCCCGGGGGTTCTATGGAACTCGGGGAGAGCTTCAAAGACTGTGCCAGACGGGAAGTACGGGAGGAAACAGGACTGATCTGCGGAAAACTCGAACACTTTATGAATGTCTCCGGAGAAGAAGTACATTATGTCTATCCAAACGGGGATGAAATTTATGCCGCAGAAGAGATCTTTTTATGCCGGGAATTTTCCGGGCAGATCATTTGCCAGCAGGAGGAAGTAGAAAAACTTTGTTTTTTCCGTATGGAAGAACTCCCACCGAAAGAGCAGATCAATCCCAATAATTATCCGGCAATCGAACGGTTAAGGAGAATGATGGATGAAAATCACAGGGAAACCATATAAATTTCCGGCTTTGTTACTTCTTGCCTTTTGCTACAGAGAATGGTAGGATAAGACATAGAATGAGTTACAGAGGATCAAAACACATACAAGTGGGGGAATTCTTATGAAAAAAGCAAAGAAATTAATAGCCGGAATCATGCTGGCATGTATGGTCATTGTGGGAGCCGGCGTGAAGTCGCCTGACGTATTTGCAGCAACAACAACGGCTGCTGCAGGTTCGCTGGAAATGAAGACTGCCAGTGACTCCATCAATTTAAATGCGGGACAGTCATTTGATGTGACATTTTCTGTCAATGCGGAGACTTCCGGATTCGGAGGATACCTGACTTATGACAATTCAGTATTTACTTCGGTTACGGTAGTTGTTGGCGGGGGCACCACATCCGGAAAGACAGACAATAACGGAGAGTGGAAGGCTTCCTATAATGGGTATACACATTTTCTGTCCGTGGATTATTATAAAAAGGATGCGGCAGGAAATACAACCGGGCAGATTGCAGACCCTGTGAAAGTGACAGGATCATCCATTGCCACACTGAAATTTACATCGGCAAAACCGGTGATTAAGACGGATATTACCTTTAGCCCGTCCTATCTTCGGACAAATGGAACGGATGTGGAATTGAAAACGCAGAAACTCACACTGACCAATTCCCAGGCAAAGGCCGTTACGCTATCTCTTGGAATTGTAAAGGGAAACGGACGGATTTCCGTACCGGTGTATTTTTCCCGAAATGACGGATTTAATAAAATTAAGCTTAGGATTACTTATAATAAAAATATTCTTGCTTTTCAGTCCATAACACTGGCACCGGAAGTGCAGTCGACACTTACACAGAGTGATTATAATATGTCTTCCTACGGAGGATATCTGACAACGGAATATACCGCAACAGCAGATGTCAATACTTCAGGAAATCTGATGTACATTGATTTTCAGCTTGCGAATGGGATGACAGCATACTCCAATAATGGAATCAGTACAGATGTTACGGTTGCCATAGAATCTGTAGAAGACCAGCAGGGAGATATCTTTTCCTATAATTCGGCGACCTCAAGTGTGACGATCACGGATCAGGTACATACGCTTGGAGATGTGAGTGGTGACGGGAAAATTAATCTGGTGGATGTGTTATATGTCATTCAGTATTATAACAACACGAAAACATTTACAAACGCGGAAAAGACTGCGGCAGATGTAAACCGTGACGGAAAAGTGGATCTGACGGATGCTTTAAAAATCCTTCAGTATTATAATGGAGCCATTAAGACATTGTATTAAACAAAGGAGAAATTATGTATTGCAGAAAATGTGGAAGAGAGATTCCCGATGATTCGATTATGTGCGGATATTGTGGAACACCTGTAAACCCGGATAATCCGTATACTTATGGTGGAACACCGCAGAATATGGATGAAGGTGCAAACGGGCTTGGAATTGCCTCCATGATCCTTGGGATTGTTGCCATTCTGCTGGCATGCTGTGCCGGAGGAAAATGGCTGACATTCTTTGTCGCTGCGGCAGGCCTGATTCTTGGAATTATCGCATTACAGAAGCCAAAGTACGGAAGCAGCAGAGGGATGGCTCTTGCGGGTGTGATCTGCAGTGTGATCGCGCTTCTTATGAAAATTATTGTGATCATTTTACTGGGGGTGGGAATCGGAACCTTTCTTTATTCCCATATGTTTCACTTTTAAAGTCCCATTCTGATAGATGGGAGTTATTCATAATATAACCGAAAGTTATAATAAAAATAGTGCTTGACAAACACAGATTATAGTATTATGATCTAAACAACACAAAGAAAGTAGAAGGTTTTCGAGATATGAGAAGACAGGCGTTATCGCTTTTAGTGGAAAATAACCCAGGTGTGACGAGCCGGATATCCGGATTGTTCAGTCGCCGCGGATATAATATTGACAGTTTTTCATCCGGTGTGACTGCAGATCCGAAATATACCAGAATTACAATTGTTGCCAGTGGTGATGAACTTATTCTGGATCAGATCGAGAAACAGTTACTGAAACTGGAAGATGTGTTGGATATCAAAAAACTGGAACCGGGATTTTCTGTTACCCGGGAGCTGATTCTTGTAAAGATCCGCGCAAAGGATACTGAGCGTCAGCCGATCATGAATGTGACAGAGATTTTTCATGGAAAGATCGTAGATGTCACAAACGATTCCATGGTAATTCAGCTGGTAGGACATCAGGATAAACTGGATGCCTTTTTAGATCTGCTGGATGGATATGAAATTCTGGAACTTGCGCGTACCGGAATTACGGGACTTACCCGTGGATCGTCGGATGTCCGTTTTTTGGATTAGTTACGGCTACTTATTAAAAATATTTTTTTATATAAGAGTATACATATTTAGGAGGACAATGATATGTCAGAAGCAAGAATTTTTTATCAGGAAGATTGTAACCTTTCATTACTGGATGGAAAGACAATCGCAATCATCGGCTATGGCAGCCAGGGACATGCACATGCATTAAACTTAAAGGAGTCCGGATGCAACGTCATTATCGGTCTTTATGAGGGAAGCAAGTCCTGGAAGAAAGCCGAAGAGCAGGGATTTAAGGTATACGTTGCAGCAGAAGCTGCTAAAAAAGCTGATATTATCATGATTCTGATTAACGATGAATTACAGGCTGATATGTACAAGAAAGATATCGAGCCAAACCTTGAGCCAGGTAACATGTTAATGTTCGCACATGGTTTCAATATCCATTTCGGATGCATCAAGCCACCAAAGGATGTCGATGTTACAATGATCGCACCTAAGGCACCAGGACATACAGTACGTTCTGAGTATCAGGCTGGTAAGGGAACTCCTTGTCTGATCGCTGTTGAGCAGGATGCTACCGGAAAGGCATGGGATCTTGCACTTGCATATGGTCTTGGAATCGGCGGAGCAAGAGCCGGACTTCTTGAGACAACATTCCGTACAGAGACAGAGACTGACCTCTTCGGTGAGCAGGCTGTACTTTGTGGTGGTGTTTGTGCACTTATGCAGGCTGGTTTCGAAACACTTTGTGAGGCTGGTTATGATCCGAGAAACGCATACTTCGAGTGTATCCATGAGATGAAACTGATTGTAGACTTAATTTACCAGTCAGGTTTCGCAGGAATGAGATATTCTATCTCTAATACAGCTGAGTATGGTGATTACATCACCGGACCAAAGATTGTTACCGCTGAGACAAAGAAGGCTATGAAGCAGATCCTTACTGATATTCAGGATGGTACATTTGCAAAAGAGTTCTTACTGGATATGTCTCCGGCAGGACGTCAGGTTCACTTCAAGGCTATGAGAAAGCTTGCTTCTGAGCATCCATCAGAGAAGGTTGGTGCTGAGATCCGTAAGCTGTACAGCTGGAACAACGAGAGCGACAAGCTCATCAACAACTAATCAGAAACTGATTTTAAAAACCCCGGTGAGTACCATCATCGGGGTTTTTGTTTTTGTGCCGGGGTGACATTTGACAAACTACCCCGGTATGTGTAAAATAAATGTATTGTGAAAAAATATGAAAAATGAAGAGGCGAAGACATGGCAGAAGTATACAACCACAAAGTGGTAGAGAAAAAGTGGCAGAAAGTCTGGGATGATGAAAAGGCTTTTGCTGCAACCAATGATTATTCCAAACCGAAATATTATGCGTTGGTTGAATTCCCATATCCATCCGGACAGGGACTTCACGTTGGTCATCCGAGACCATATACAGCATTGGATATTGTAGCCCGTAAGAGAAGAATGCAGGGATATAATGTATTATATCCGATGGGATGGGATGCATTTGGACTTCCGACAGAAAACTATGCAATTAAAAATAAAATTCATCCAAAAATCGTAACCGAAAATAATGTAAAGCATTTTAAGGATCAGTTACATTCTCTGGGATATTCTTTTGACTGGGATCGTGAGATTAATACAACAGATCCAAAGTACTATAAATGGACCCAGTGGATTTTCCTGAAATTGTTCAAGGCCGGTCTTGCATACAAAAAAGAGATGCCGATCAACTGGTGCACTTCCTGCAAGGTAGGTCTTGCAAACGAGGAAGTTGTAAACGGTGTATGTGAGCGGTGTGGTGCTCCGGTTGTCCGCAAGGTAAAGAGCGAATGGATGTTAAAGATTACCGATTATGCGGATAAGCTGATCGAAGGACTGAATGATGTAGACTACATTGAACGTGTCAAGGTTTCACAGAAAAACTGGATCGGACGTTCTACAGGTGCCGAGGTTGATTTCCAGATCAAAGATACAGAAGATAAGCTGCGTATTTACACCACACGCTGCGATACATTGTTTGGTGTTACCTATATGGTTGTTTCACCAGAGCATCCATATCTGGATAAGTACAAGGATCAGATTAAAAACTGGGAGGAAATCGTTGCATACCGCGAGCAGGCTTCCAGAAAGTCTGATTTTGAGCGGGCGGAGCTTGCAAAAGACAAGACTGGTGTGGCAATTGACGGTCTGACTGCAATCAATCCGGTCAACGGAAAAGAAGTTCCGATCTGGGTATCTGATTATGTACTGATGAGCTATGGTACCGGTGCTATCATGGCAGTTCCGGCACATGATGAGAGAGATTGGGAGTTTGCAAAGAAATTTCATCTTCCGATCATTCAGGTAGTTGCAAAGAACGGAGAAGAAGTGGATGTCAATGAGGCTGCTTTTACCGATGTAGCGACGGGTGTGCTGATCAACTCCGACTTCTTAAACGGCCTGGAAGTAAAAGATGCAAAGGAAAAGATGATCAAATTCCTGGAAGAAAAAGGAATTGGTCAGGCAAAGACAAATTATAAATTAAGAGACTGGGTATTCTCCCGTCAGCGTTACTGGGGGGAGCCGATTCCGATTGTTCACTGCGATAAATGTGGGTATGTGCCGATCGATGAGAGCGAGCTGCCGCTGCTTCTTCCGGAAGTAGAAAGTTATATGCCGACAGACAACGGAGAATCTCCGCTTGCAGCAATGACCGACTGGGTAAATACGACTTGTCCATGCTGTGGTGGTCCTGCAAAGCGTGAGACCGATACAATGCCGCAGTGGGCCGGATCTTCCTGGTATTTCCTGCGTTATACCGATCCACACAATGACAAGGCACTGGCAAGTCCGGAAGCACTCAAATACTGGCTGCCGGTTGACTGGTACAATGGTGGTATGGAGCACACGACCCTGCATCTGCTGTATTCCAGATTCTGGCATAAATTCCTGTATGATCAGGGCGTTGTTCCGACTCCGGAACCATACCAGAAGCGTACTTCCCATGGCATGATTCTCGGTGAGAACGGAGAGAAGATGTCAAAGTCCAGAGGAAATGTAGTCAATCCAGACGATATTGTGCAGGAGTATGGTGCAGATACCCTGCGTACGTATGAAATGTTCATCGGAGCATTTGATCTGGCTGCATCCTGGTCGGAAGATGGAGTAAAGGGATGCCGTAGATTCTTAGACCGTGTCTGGAAATTGCAGGATCTTATGACTGATGAGGAGGGATACTCCAAGGATCTTGAGACCAAGATGCATCAGACCATCAAGAAGGTTTCCAATGACTTTGAAAACCTCAAGTACAATACGGCGATTGCTGCCATGATGACACTTTTGAATGATTTTTATAAAAAAGGCTCTATCACCAGGGGAGAGTTAAAGACACTGATCATTCTGCTGAATCCGGTTGCTCCGCATATCACAGAAGAAATGTGGCAGATTATCGGATGCGAGGGAAGAGTATATCAGCAGACATGGCCGGAGTTCGATGAGGCAAAGACGGTGGAATCTTCCGTGGAGATTGCCGTTCAGATCAATGGTAAGGTAAAGGGAACGCTTGGTATCCAGAAAGATGATCCGAAGGATCAGGTAATTGCAAAGGCAAAAGAAGTCATTGCAGATAAACTGACCGGAAATATTGTCAAAGAGATTTATGTACCGGGAAGACTGGTAAACATTGTAATGAAATAAAATGTTTCCTGTCTGCCAGAAAACAGCAGACAGAAGATTTCTAAGGGAAAGGCACCCTGCGCAAAAGGCGCAGGGTGTTTTGCATAATAAAAAGGAAAAACACAGATACTGTAAAAAAGGAGGTCTTTGATGTGAAACTTTCATATCTTTCTTATTTTTTTACATATGAAACCCATATTCCGGATGGCATTGGATTTGCGTTGTTCGGTCCATGGCATCTGTTGTGGCTTTCGGTTATTTTTGCCATATGCGTCAGATATGTATGGATTTATAAAAAAGGGGATGAAAGAAAAAAACGCCGGATGGATGGTCTGACGGCATGTTCCCTTGTGGTGTGGATTGTCGTGAGAGCAATTTATATTGCGGTGATCCATGAAGCGTTTTTATATGAACTCCCGTTTCATCTGTGCAGCATGGCTGGAATTTTGTGTGCCGTTCATTGTCTGACGAAATGGAAATGGCTGGGGCAGGTGCTGTATACCATCTGTCTCCCGGGAACAGTGCTGGCACTTTTATTTCCAAACTGGAACTTTTATCCGGTCATTCATTTCATTACACTGGAAGGTTTTTTGTTTCATATGGGAATTGTACTGTATGTGGCAGGAAAACTTGCATCCCATGAAATCCGACCGGATTTTGCAAAACTCTGGCAGGTGGTGTTATTTCTGACTGCGGTTGTGATACCGATTTACTGTTTTGATAAAAGATATGATGTGAATTATATGTTTGTGAACTGGCCATCCGCCGGATCTCCGCTTGTCTGGCTGGTAGACAGGATGGGAAATCCGGGGTATCTTATTGGCTATGCGGCACTTGTATTTCTGTGCATGCTTTTGATGGATGCGGGCTATCTTATAGTTGCCGGAAGGAAAAACTAAAAGTTATTTTTTTAACACATGAGGAGGCAGGGACGGGTCGCTGCCACGCAATTTCTGCATGCCGCGCTGAATGGCATCTTTGGAATCTTTCCAGCTGGCATCTTTGTTTTTGTAATCATATTTTTCAATAAACCATGCAACGTCTTCATAGACGCGGTGGAAATTTTCCTTCATCAGAGGAAGGACGGTGGCATAGAATTCTTTTTTCTCTTCACCGGAAAGCTGTTCGTCGGCACCTTCGCAGAGAACTTTAAAGTGATCGAGGCAGAATCCTTTGGTATTTGCCACCTGTGCACGGAAATCCGCATCTTTTTTGTACATGGAAAAGAAGGTTTTCATGTAAGCCTGAAAGGTATTTTTTATACTGTTACAGATGAAACAGGTGGATTCCCGCCGGTTGATCCACTCGACAATGGAATTGGAAGAACCATCTGTTTTTTTGCCGAACAGACTGCTGCGTTTTGCAGCAGCGTCCGGACGGAAGGTTTTCCAGACATGATCCATTTCCTCTTCGTGACGTTTCATCAGTGTTTTTAAAATCCAGGCATTGCCGAGCGAATTTCCATAATCAAACATTTTTTTGAAATGTGCGCGGCAGAATCCTTCCCGGTCTGTCATGTCGCGGATATCGGCTTCCATGTAGGAGGCACCATGTCCGAGGACGAAATCCATCATGTGTTCTTCGGTTTTTTGTTCGATATAGCAGAACGGACATTCTCCGGCATTTGCCATGGCATCTGAAATTGGGATGGTGTGAAGCTGTTCTTTCATAGTGTTTCCTCCGGTCTGTAAGTACGGTAAAAGTCAATAAAGGTCTGTAAGGATTTGGATGGCTTTAAGTTTTCCTTGTATGCAAAGCCGATTTCCCGTTTGTGGATCGGGATGCCGAGCGGAATTTCCACGAGAGATCCCTCTTGGAGTTCCTTTGTGACAAAACTTTTGATGACACAGGCAACGCCGACACCGATCTTTGCGAAATCAATTAACAGATCCATGTTCGAGATATCAATGGATTCCGCTACGGAAATATGATTGTCCTGCAGATAATCGTCAATATACTGCCGCGTCATGTTATGCTTATCCAAAAGCATAAGTGTGGAATTGCCAAGGATGGAATCTCTGGTAATTCCTCTTTTTTTCAGATTTGAGAGATAGTCCGGATTGGCTACAAAAATGTCTTCAATGTTGTCCAGATAGTAAAAATTGATGTTTTTGAGATTATCCGGTTTTCCAATCAGACCGATGTCAATTTTATTTTCATCCAGCAGATCAAGCGTTTCGTTGGTCGACTGACAGTTGATGGAAATACTGATATGCGGATTCTGCCGTATGAATTCTTTCAGATAGGGCAGAAGCACAAATTTGCAGAGTGTGGAACTGACACCGATCTGCAGGTGACCGACACCAAGATCGATGGAGCGTTTTAATTTGTCTTCCCCAAGTGTCAGTGTTTCAAAGGCTTCCTTTACATGTCCATAAAGTAACTGGCCCTCGTCCGTCAGTACAACGCCGCGGGAACTGCGGGAAAACAGTTTGCATCCTAAATTTTCTTCCAGTTTCTGAATGGATTTGCTGATGGCAGGCTGGCTGATGTAGAGTTCTTTGGCTGCCTTGGAAATATTTCCGGCATTGGCAACCGTATAAAAAATCCAGTAAGAAGATAAATTCTGATTCATTATTGCCTCCGTTTATTATAATAAGTTATTATATCATAAAATATAGTTATGGTAAATATGTTTATTATGTATTAGGATTATGAAATAATCTGTGCTAAAATCATAGTAGTTTAAGATATTAAAGGAGGAATTATCCATGGGAATGACAATGACTCAGAAGATTCTTGCAGCACATGCAGGCCTGCCTTCTGTCAGCGCCGGACAGCTGATCGAGGCAGACCTGGATCTGGTTCTGGGCAATGATATTACTTCTCCGGTTGCAATTCATGAAATCGGAAAAATGAATGTAGAGGGTGTATTTCACAAAGATAAAATCGCACTTGTGATGGATCACTTTGCTCCAAATAAAGACATTAAATCCGCAGAGCATTGCAAATGCGTACGCGAGTTCGCCTGCAAAAATGATATTACAAACTATTTTGATGTAGGTGAGATGGGAATAGAGCATGCACTCCTTCCGGAAAAAGGACTTACGGTTGCGGGAGATGTGATTATCGGTGCAGATTCCCATACGTGTACATACGGTGCACTTGGTGCATTTTCTACTGGTGTGGGAAGTACAGATATGGCAGCCGGCATGGCTACCGGAAAAGCATGGTTTAAAGTACCGTCTGCAATCAAATTTAATATTGTAGGAAAGCCGGACAAATGGATCAGCGGAAAAGATGTGATTCTTCATATCATCGGAATGATCGGTGTGGATGGAGCCCTTTATAAATCCATGGAATTTGTTGGGGAAGGAATCAAATACCTTTCCATGGATGACCGTTTTACCATCGCAAACATGGCAATTGAGGCCGGTGGAAAGAACGGTATTTTCCCGGTAGACGATCTGACCCGTGCATACATGAAAGAACATTCCAAGAGACCGTTCGTGGAATATGAAGCAGATGCGGATGCAGAGTATGACGAAGAATATACGATTGATCTTTCAACTTTAAAGTCAACCGTTTCATTCCCACATCTGCCGGATAACACACGTACGATTGATGAAGTGGGCGATGTGAAAATTGATCAGGTTGTGATTGGTTCCTGCACAAACGGACGTATGGAAGATCTTCGTACAGCTGCAGAAATCTTAAAAGGAAAGAAAGTAGCCAAAGGACTCCGCGTGATTGTAATCCCGGCAACCCAGCAGATTTATCTGGATGCCATGGAAGAGGGACTTCTTAAGATCTTTATCGAAGCAGGTGCAATCGTAAGTACACCGACATGTGGACCGTGTCTTGGCGGATATATGGGAGTACTTGCAGAAGGCGAGCGCTGTGTATCCACAACAAACCGTAACTTTGTCGGACGTATGGGACATGTAGATTCGGAAGTATATCTTGCAAGCCCGGCGGTTGCAGCGGCAAGTGCCATCACCGGAAAGATTTCAGGCCCGGCGGAAGTAATGTAGAAGATGCCGGAGAAAAAGGAGGTCAGATAAGAAATGAAAGCAGCACATGGTAGTGTATTTAAATATGGCGATAACGTAGATACGGATGTTATCATTCCGGCAAGATATTTGAATTCTTCCGATCCGAAAGAACTTGCCACACACTGTATGGAAGATATCGATAAAGATTTCGTTAAAAATGTACATGTGGGAGATATTATTGTAGCCAATAAAAACTTTGGATGTGGTTCTTCCCGTGAACATGCACCGATTTCCATCAAGGCATCCGGTGTCAGCTGTGTCATTGCTGAGACATTTGCCAGAATCTTTTACCGGAATGCCATCAATATCGGTTTGCCGATCATTGAGTGCCCACAGGCCGCAAAGGAAATACAGGCAGGGGATGAGGTGGAAGTAGATTTTGATTCCGGAATCATCACAGATGTGACAACCGGAAAGAAATTCCAGGGACAGGCATTTCCACCATTTATGCAGAAGATTATTGACTGCGAAGGTCTTGTCAATTATATCAACCAGAAATAATAAAAAGATGTCAGAGAGGACTTCCCTTATTTGCGGGGAAGTCCTTTTAGGTAAGAAAGATATTTAGGAGAAAGAGAAATCTGCTGGTAAATATCGGCATAGGACGAAGCAGACAGCTCCTCGATATAGTTTTCCGGGAAATTTTTTGATATGCCGGCCTGATGCGCCAGATCTACGGCTTTGTTATAGGCAATTGCCGCATCAATCGCATTTGTGTAATTACCGACAGTGATGTTGCCGTGGATATGGATACGTACTTTATAGTGTTCGGTTCCGTTTTTGTCGATGCGTTCGACACCAAAATACGGATTGATGATTTTGAGGTTTGAGTAGCGGAAATCATTTTCATCGCCGTTGACAAAACAAAAATCCCTGCCGTTTACCGCATGGGTTTTGATGCCGTAGCGGCCGAGAAGCGTAAGCTGCATTCCATAGTGATTGACATACAGATGTCCCTGGCGCGTCAGAATCCGGTGGCTGCTGTAATAGAAGAGGTCATCAATGTCAAATTTTAACTCCCGGTGAATACTCAGATAATAACTGAAATAATTTTTGCGCAGATAGATGGGGGTAGGAATATACATATGATTATCCCGGAAATTGATCAGCGAAACAATTTTTTCAAAGGCAAGCTGGTTGGTCCGGTAAAATGCCTCATCGATGGTTTCTGTACCGGATAACAGCTCGCAGGCGGCAGTGTATGCCTGATGTGCCTGAACTTCCGTGGGGAAGCTTCCGAGGCTGATATGGCGGCCTTTGTGCGTAATATTGGAGCGATAGTATACGGTTTTGTCTTTTTTTGTCGCAAGATATACACCGGTTAACATAAATTCTCCTTTCGCCCTGACAGGTTATTTTAGTAGTATAACATAGGAAATTCATTGACACCACCCACTTTTTTACCTATAATGTACGAGAAACGTTATGATTAAATTTTTGTAAAATGAGGAAGAAAAAATGGAATTAATGTATTCAAGCACCAGAAATGATAAAGTAAAACTGACTGCATCCCAGGCAATTTTAAAGGGTCTGGCAGATGATGGAGGACTTTTTGTACCGGAGCGTATCCCGGCACTGGATGTCCCAATGGATACACTTGCAGATATGTCCTATCAGGAGACTGCTTATGAAGTCATGAGCCGTTTCTTTACGGATTTTACAGAAGATGAGTTAAAGGATTGTATCAAAAAAGCATACGACAGCAAATTTGATACGCCGGAGATTGCACCGCTGGTAGATGCGGACGGTGCTTATTATCTGGAACTGTTCCATGGCCCGACAATTGCATTTAAGGATATGGCACTTTCCATTCTGCCACATCTTTTGATTACCTCTGCAAGAAAAAATCAGGTGAAAAATGATATTGTTATTTTAACAGCGACATCCGGAGATACCGGAAAAGCTGCCCTTGCAGGATTTGCAGATGTGGAAGGCACAAAGATTGTTGTATTTTATCCGAAGAACGGTGTCAGCCCGATCCAGGAAAAGCAGATGATCACACAGAAAGGTGCAAATACCTGTGTGGTTGGAATCCACGGAAACTTTGATCAGGCACAGACCGGTGTGAAGAAGATGTTTAATGATACTGCACTTGAAGCAGAACTTGATGTTGCAGGTTATCAGTTCTCATCTGCAAATTCCATCAATATCGGACGTCTGATTCCTCAGGTGGCATATTATGTATATGCATATGCAAAATTATATAAAAATGGTGCAATTGCAAAAGATGAAAAGATCAACGTTGTTGTTCCAACCGGAAATTTCGGAAATATCCTTGCTGCTTTTTATGCAAAGAATATGGGACTTCCAATTGCAAAACTGATCTGTGCATCCAATGAGAACAAAGTATTGTATGATTTCTTCTCCACCGGAACATACGACAGAAACCGTGATTTCATTCTTACAAGTTCTCCATCCATGGATATTCTGATTTCTTCCAATCTGGAGCGTCTGATTTACCGTATTGCCGGAAATGACGCAGAAAAGAATACAAAGATGATGGAAGAACTTTCCACAGACGGAAAATATGCAATCACAGACGAGATGCGTGCGCAGCTTGCTGATTTCTACGGAAATTATACAAGCGAGGAAGAGACTGCAAAGACCATTAAAAAATTATATGAGGATACCGGATATATCATTGATACCCATACAGCAGTTGCGGCAGGGGTATACGATAAGTATAAGAAGGATACCGGGGATACCGAGACAAAGACCGTGATTGCCAGCACGGCAAGTCCGTTTAAGTTTACCCGAAGCGTTATGGATGCGATTGATCCGAAATACGATGCTATGGGTGACTTTGAGCTGGTAGATGAGCTTTCCAGAATCGGAAATGTCAAAGTCCCACAGGCGATCGAAGAGATCCGTACCGCACCGGTACTTCATGATACGGTATGTGAAGTGGAAGAAATGCCACAGGTTGTTAAAAAATTCCTTGGTGTTTAAAATACATATGAAAAGAGGACAAAGATTATGAAAAAGAAATTGATTTCGCTTTTACTTGTTTCTGCCATGGCAGCTGCAACAGCAGGCTGCGGTTCATCCGTACCTGCCAACAGTGTGAACTCCAGAGATGATCTTCCGGGTAAAAAAATCGGAGTACAGCTCGGTACAACCGGAGATTCGGATGCCACAGAGTATGAAAAGAATGATGGCAGTACGGTAGAACGTTACAATAAAGGCGCAGATGCCATTCAGGCATTAAAAACAGGAAAGATTGACTGTGTAATCATTGATCAGCAGCCGGCAGAAGCTTTTGTTGAAAAAAATGATGATTTAAAGATTTTATCCGATACGTTTGATCCGGAAGAGTATGCCATCTGTATTGCCAAAGGCAATTCGGATCTGACCGATAAATTTAACAGCGCGATTGAAGAACTGCAAAAGGATGGAACCATTGATTCCATCACCAGCAATTATATCGGAGATGAGGCTGGAAAGCATCCATATGAGACACCGGACGGAACCGAGTATCCAAACGGAACACTTACTATGGCAACCAATGCGCAGTTTGAGCCATACGAATATTATGACGGAGATCAGATTGTAGGAATTGATGCAGATATTGCAAAAGCAATCTGTGATAAACTCGGATATGAGCTGAAGATTGAAGATATGGAGTTTGATGCGATCATCGCAGCGGTATCTTCCGGAAAAGCTGATTTTGGTGCTGCCGGAATCACGGTAACTGAGGATCGTAAGAAAAATATTGACTTTACGGATACCTATACAAAGGCTTGTCAGGTAATCGTTGTAAGAAACAAATAATTTGTTTCGGAGGATAAACAGTGAGTGATTTTATTGCAAAATTTCAACAGGATTTTATAGAGAGCGACCGTTATCTGTATCTGCTGCGTGGGCTGGGGAATACATTGCTGATTGCAGCCCTTGCGGTTATTCTGGGAATTGTTCTTGGATTTCTGGTTGCAATCATCCGGTCTACACATGACAAGCATGGCGGACTGAATATCCTGAATTTTATCTGTAAAGTGTATCTGACCATATGGCGGGGAACCCCGACGATGGTGCAGCTGCTGATCATGTATTATATTATTCTCGTTGCACTGGATAATAAGATTCTGGTTGCAGTGATTGCGTTCGGATTGAATTCGGCGGCTTATGTGGCAGAGATTGTCCGTTCCGGAATTATGTCTGTGGATGAGGGACAGTTTGAGGCCGGACGAAGCCTTGGGTTGAATTACACCCAGACCATGCGGCTGATCATTCTTCCTCAGGCATTTAAAAATGTCCTTCCGGCGCTGGCAAATGAATTTATTACACTTTTGAAAGAGACATCCATCAGTGGATACATTGCAATTCCGGATCTGACAAAAGGCGGTGACATTATTCGAAGCCAGACATATGATGCGTTTCTTCCGTTATTCGGCGTTGCGGTCATTTATCTGGTACTGGTAATGATCCTTACGGCAGGAGTACACAAACTGGAAACGAGGTTGCGGACAAATGAGCGATAACAAAAATGTATTGATCGAAGTGAGAGATCTTTGTAAATCTTTTGATCATGTTAATGTATTAAACGGAATATCAACAACGATTTCGCAGGGAGAGGTTGTTGCAATTATCGGACCGTCGGGATGCGGAAAATCTACGTTTCTGCGCTCCATGAATCTTCTGGAAAAACCAACCTCCGGTTCCATTCTTTTTGAGGGAACGGATATTACGGATTCTTCCGTTGACATCAATAAAATGCGTCAGAAAATCGGAATGGTGTTTCAGCAGTTTAATCTCTTTCCCAACCATACCGTAAAAGGGAATATCATGCTTGCCCCGGTACAGACCGGGCTCATGACAAAAGAAGAGGCTTCGAAACGTGCAGATGAACTGCTGGTACGCGTAGGGCTTTCGGATAAAGCGGATGTCTATCCTGCAATGCTTTCCGGAGGACAAAAGCAGCGTATTGCGATTGCGCGTGCACTTGCTATGAATCCGGATGTGATGCTGTTTGATGAGCCGACTTCTGCACTTGATCCGGAAATGGTAGGAGAAGTACTTGAGATTATGAAAGAACTTGCCAGAGATGGAATGACGATGGTGGTTGTCACACATGAGATGGGATTTGCCAGGGAAGTGGCAAGCCGTGTAATGTTCATCAATGAAGGACAGATTCAGGAGGAGAATACACCGAAGGAATTTTTCTCCCACCCGGAAAATCCACGTTTGTGCGAGTTCCTTTCTAAAGTATTATAGTGGAAACATAAAAAAACGTCTGCCTTGTGGCAGACGTTTTTTATGGCATTTTACTTTAAGGAAAATCCTATTTTATTCTTTAATGGAAACACATTCCATATAAAAATCAATCGTTCCAAACGTATACAGAACCGGGATATGCAAGGTGCGTCCTGAAAACTGAATCGGGGAAACGGTAATATGCTCCGGAGCACCGAGTGTTAACTCTGTGTTAGAGGTGTTTGATACATTTACAATGAATAATCCGTTCTGCAGATTCAAAAAATCCTCCAGAGAAGCCTGAACGTATTCATCGTAAGAATGGAACTGCTCATGGACATAGCGGGTAGCAAAGGCAATCGCCGTGTCCAGATCCATGGAAATATAGGTGTTAATCGCATAGTCACCATGAATTTCCTGCTTTACACAACAGGCAATGGAAGCCTCAGTGACTTCTTCCACGGAAAGCGGTGTGTAATCGGAACCGATAAAACGGATAAAATCGTTAAATAAAAGCTCGATAAACATATGTCCTTTTTCCGAAAGAGCAGCGTCGGTTGATGAAAAAAAGTTTTCAAACAACTGCTGGATATTTTTCCGGCGCTCGATAAGGCTTTCTTCATCTTCCATGCCGTTTTTGGAACGGTAATCCTGTATGATCTGTTCGAAATCGGTGTTTGTCAGAACTCCTTCATCCAAAAGAACCTGTCCAAGAGAAAGGAAGGCAGGGGTCTGCTGTTTTAACAGTTCTTCCACCTGGGCTTCGGTCAGGTATCCGAGCTGAATCGCCAGCTCACCGAAACGATTGTCCTGGTGGGTCTGGTGAATGACAACATCATCTACCTGGGCTGCATTCATGTATCCGGCATGAATGGCAAGGGTACCGAGTTTCATATGCTGGTCTGCTTCCTGACGCATCGCTGAAAACAGCTGATCACGGGTCACATATCCGTTGGCAAGCAGATAATTTCCAAAAAATTGTGTATACATAACGATTATCTCCCTTCCAGGAAGCGCTTAACGACAGCAAGCACCTGTTCCTTGTCCAGTGGCTTTTGAATGAAATCTTTTGCGCCCGCTTCCAGTGCATTTTTCAGCTGGGACTGTGTTCCGACAGAAGAAGCGATGATGATTGTAGCTTCCGGATCAAATTCCATAATATCACGGATGGCATCATTGCCGTCTTTTTTTGGCATAACAATGTCAAGAAATACCAGATCCGGATGTACTTCTTTATATTTGTCAATCGCACTCTGTCCATCGGTGGCTTCCACGAATACCGGAGTGCCGAGAGTGGAAATGATGTCCTTTAACTGTTTACGTGCAAGAATCGAATCGTCAGTAATTAAAATTGTAGTGTCCTCAATGCGCATATACATTCTCCTTTTTGTTACATATTAAGTATATTTTACTATAAATGTATAAAATAATCAATGAAATTTGACTATTTTTGCCGATGGTAAAAAGTTTTTTCGTGTGTGATACTATAAAACAGGAGGAAAAATCATGAAAACAATTTTACTTATGGATATTGTGATCGTTTTTGTAGGCATTTATCTGGCTGTTTCTGCTGCAAAAATGAAAAAAAGCGGACAGATCAGTGACCTGGTTGTCCCGAAAGAAGAAATTAAGAAGTGTAAAGATCCCGAGGCGTATATCCGGGGAATAACACCGTGGCTGTATGGATTTGCGGCGGTAGCAGTCGTTGTGGGAGCAATCGGAATTTTATGTGATACTAAGGTGATTACGCTCGGACGCATCTGGACATATGTGGAACTTGGTGCATTTTTGGCAGCATTGTTTGCATTTGTAAGCGGAATGCGTAAAATAAAAGACAAATTTTTCCCTTAAAGCAGTATGCGGAAATGGAAAAAAGTACATAGAATCAGACCTTGAAATTCAGGTAAAAATAAAGTATAATAAATGCAGTACAAAAGAGAAAGTTGCCGGATGCGGTATCGCATAAAAGACGGCAGAAAGAGATGCCTGAAATGTACGACAACTCTTGCTATTTAGAACCTACATTTACTTTAAACGGGATTCCTATATGATTTTTCTGGATGTCAGGCCGCCACAGTCAGCGGAAGACAGAAGGGAAACTGCGGTCGCCCACCTAGCATTGGCTAGGAGTCTAAATTGCAGGAACCGGCATTTTGGGTAACTTACCAAAGAAAAAGTATTTAATATTAAGATACCAAAGAATTTATTATATACCAAAGAATGTTACAGCGTACAAAAGAGAAGGGGAGCTGCCGGAGAACGGTGGCTCCTTATTTTGTGTCAATGACAGATGAATTAATAAAAACGGAGAGTGCTTCATGAAAAAAAGAGACAAAATGAAGATGATGGGGATTCTGATTCTGCTGCTTGCGGTAATTACCGTTGCGATAACTTTAATTCTGGTATCCCGTCTTTCCAAAACGGCAGGGAAAGATCAAAAAGAAGAAACATTTGACCGTTCCGTTTCCGGGATGCTCAGCAATGCATATATCTTAAAGAGTGAAGAAAAGGATATCATTGTATTATATCGGGGAGAAACCTATTTTGCGGAGGGAAAGCCGGAGAAAAAATATACGGGGGTTGCGGATATTGAACTGACGAAGGGAAAGGTTACTAAAATTTATGCGAAACCTTCAACGATCAAGGGGGTTCTGACAAGTTACTCCTCAAAAAGTGTTCAGATAGAGGGATATGAACCGCTTTCGGCAGAAAAAGATCTGCCGGTGTATCTTGTGGCAAGTTCCGGACATGCAAAAATTCCTGTCCGTCAGGGAAAGATTTCAGATCTTGTTGTAGGAAATTCCAAAGTGGAACTGGTTGTTGCAGAGCAGAAAGCCTGTGCACTTGTAAGCTATCAGGAGGACATGGCAGAAAAGGTCCGTGTGCTGCTCAAAAACGGAAAAGAAAATACATATGCCAGTCTTTTTGTTTGCAGCGGGGATGCCTATACCGTGGATGGAAATAAAAGGAAGAAGGACACCGTAACAGATGCAGAAAAACTTCTGAAGGGGGAAAAAACGGGAAAAGAGATAAAAATTTCTCCGGATACCGGTGGTCTTTTGTATCGATGTGATAAAAACGGAAACCCGTATGGTTCCGGGTACGAGGGAGATCTGATTCTCCGGAAGGAAAAAAAGGGATATGTCCTGATCAATGAAATTCCGATGGAAGATTATATTCGTTATGTTCTGCCTTCTGAAATGCCATTATCTTTTTCCTATGAAGCCTTAAAAGCACAGGCGGTATGTGCGCGCACATTTACATACGGGCAGATGAAAAACGATACGTATGCCCGGTACGGAGCAAATCTGGATGATTCCATTGCCTATCAGGCCTATCATGCAACAACTTCCTATGAAGTGACGGATCAGGCTGTGGCGGATACCGCAGGCATGGTGATGACGTACAAAGGAAAACTTGCGGACTGTTATTATTATTCCACTTCCCCGGGATATTCTGAAAATCTGGAAGTATGGAATGCCGCATCTCCGGGATATCTGCTGGCGGAAAACCATACCAGGGAAAAGACAAAAGATCTGTATTCGGATAAAGCCTTTCATAAATTTATTACAGCAAAAGCGGATGCCTATGATGAAAATTCCCCGTATTTCCGATGGACGGCTACCCTGTCGGCAAAGCTGGGCATGGATGAAACATATGGAAAACTGAAAAAACTGAAAGTCAATAAACGAAGCACTTCCGGATATGTACTGTCTCTTACCATGGTTTTTGAAAAAGGAGAGCGGACGATCGAAAAGGAAAATGAAATCCGGTATGCACTCGGAAAGTATCTGCTGGATCTTGATCTTGCAGACGGAACCAATAAACATCGTGCCTCTTCCGTCCCGAGTGCGTGCTTTGAAATAAAAAGTCAGAAAAAAGGAACCATCGTGCTGACCGGAGGCGGATTCGGGCATGGAATCGGAATGAGTCAGTACGGTGCGGACGCCATGGGAAAAGAAGGAAAGAAATGGCAGGAAATTCTCGGATTTTATTTTAAGGATGTTACATTTACCAATGTCTTTGATCTTGACACATAAAAGGAGACTGTGGTAGAATGACAAATGTGTAAAAAGCAATGAATGTGTCAGTAGCATCTGAACGACATACAGAGAGAGGAAGTCATCGGCTGTAAGCTTCCTTATGATACGCCAGCATGTGAATTTTCCCACAGGAGCTGCGCAGGTGAACACAAGGATTTTTAGCCTGCGACGGTCACTGCACGTTAAGCAGAATGAGAGCCCATATAGATACAGGATATGGGAATCTGGGTGGTAACGCGGAATTTTTCGTCCCTGATATGCAATTATGCATAGCAGGGATTTTTTTATGCCAGAAAACACTTCCGGTTCCACAGTAGAAAATTGCGTAAAAACAATTATTATGAAAGAAAATATGTAAAAGGAGAGTACCATGAAAGAAAAATTGCAGAAAATCAGAGAAAATGCAATAGCACAGATTGAAAATTCTGACGGACTTGCAAAACTCAACGATGTGCGTGTCGCCGTTCTTGGAAAGAAAGGGGAACTCACCGCCGTATTAAAGAGTATGAAAGAGGTTGCACCGGAGGATCGCCCGAAGGTGGGACAGTGGGTAAATGAAACCCGTCAGGAAATTGAAAATAAACTCGATGAGATGAAGAAAAAACTCGAGGCTGCGGAGCTTGAACATCGTCTGGAAAATGAAGTGATCGACGTTACCCTTCCGGCAAAGAAAAACCGTGTGGGACACAGCCATCCGAATACCATGGTACTTGAAGAGGTAGAGCGTATTTTTACCGGTATGGGATATGAAGTTGTAGAAGGACCGGAAGTGGAATACGATTATTACAACTTTGAAGCATTAAACATTCCGGCAAACCATCCGGCAAAAGATGAGCAGGATACCTTCTACATCAATGATAAAATCCTGCTGCGTACACAGACTTCACCGGTTCAGGTGCGTGTGATGGAGCAGAAGAAACCTCCGATCCGTATGATTGCACCGGGACGTGTGTTCCGTGCGGATGAAGTGGATGCGACCCATTCGCCTTCTTTCCATCAGATTGAGGGGATGGTCATTGACAAGGGAATCACGTTTTCTAACTTAAAGGGAACACTGACCCAGTTTGTACAGAAGCTGTTTGGAAAAGAAACAAAAGTAAAATTCCGTCCGCATCATTTCCCATTTACGGAGCCATCGGCCGAGATGGATGTTTCCTGTTTTAAATGTGGCGGAAAAGGATGCCGTTTCTGCAAAGGTGAGGGATGGATCGAAATCCTTGGCTGTGGAATGGTACATCCAAGAGTGCTTCGTATGAGCGGTATTGATCCGGAAGAATATTCCGGCTTTGCATTTGGTATCGGTCTGGAGCGTATTACCCTGTTGAAATATGAGATTGACGATATGCGTCTGCTGTATGAGAATGACGATCGTTTCTTAAAACAGTTCTAGGAGGAGAAAAAGAATGAATACATCATTAAAATGGATCAAAGCTTTAGTTCCGGGACTTGACTGCGGCGTGCAGGAGTATGTCGATGCCATGACACTTTCCGGATCAAAAGTTGAGGGATATGAGCAGCTCGATGCAGATCTTGACAAGATCGTCGTCGGACAGGTTACAAAGATTGAAAAACACCCGGATGCCGACAAACTTGTCATCTGCCAGGTAAACGTTGGAAGCGAAACGCTGCAGATTGTGACTGGTGCACCAAACGTATTTGAAGGGGCAAAAGTTCCGGTTGTTTTAGATGGCGGACGTGTCGCAGGAGGACATGATGGAACAAAAACTCCTGGTGGAATCAAAATTAAAAAAGGAAAGCTTCGCGGGGTTGAGTCTTCTGGCATGATGTGCTCGATTGAGGAACTCGGTTCAAACCGTGAAATGTTCCCGGACGCACCGGAGAACGGACTGTATATCTTTGACGAGGATGCACCTGTCGGAGAAAATGCGGTTGCTTATTTAGGACTGGATGACAGCGTTGTTGAATATGAGATTACATCCAACC
The DNA here is from genome assembly GCF_001406815.1 of Roseburia faecis. Lineage (GTDB taxonomy): Bacteria > Bacillota > Clostridia > Lachnospirales > Lachnospiraceae > Roseburia > Roseburia faecis. Next base: position 109,818 of record NZ_CVRR01000019.1, read on the forward strand.
GTGTAGACTGTTTTTCCGTACTCGGCATTGCGCGTGAGGCAGCAGCCACGTTCCATAAGGAATTTGTACCTCCTGTCGTAACAGAAACCGGAAATAACGAAGATGTCAATGATTACATCAAAGTATCTGTAAAGGATCAGGATCTTTGCAGCCGTTACACGGCAAGAGTTGTAAAGAATATTAAGTTTGCCCCATCTCCGAAGTGGATGCAGGAACGTCTTCGTGCACATGGAATCCGTCCGATCAATAATCTTGTAGATATTACGAATTATGTGATGGAAGAATACGGACAGCCGATGCACGCCTATGATCTGGATACGATTGAAGGAAAAGAGATTATTGTCCGCCGTGCAGCTGCAGGTGAAAAATTTGTGACGCTGGACGGACAGGAACGTCAGCTGGATGAAAATGTACTGATGATCTGTGATGCAAAAAAAGCAGTAGGCATTGCCGGTATCATGGGTGGAGAAAATTCCATGATTACCGATCATGTAACAACCATGTTATTTGAGGCAGCATGCTTTGATGGAACCAATATCCGCAAATCCGGAAAGCGCATCGGACTTCGTACCGATGCTTCGGCTAAGTTTGAAAAAGGCTTAGATCCAAATCTTGCCATGGAAGCGATGAACCGTGCCTGCCAGCTGGTAGAAGAGTTAGGCGTCGGCGAGGTTGTAGGTGGAGCCGTTGACATTTATCCTGTGAAGCGTGAGGGCGTAAAGATTCCGTTCGAACCGGACAAGTACAATAAGCTTTTGGGAACGGATATTCCGGCCGGGGATATGATCGGATATTTCAAAAAAATAGATCTGGGATATGACGAAGCAACGAATGAGATTCTTGTTCCGTCCTGGAGACAGGATCTGCTTTGTGACGCAGATATGGCAGAGGAAGTAGCACGTTTCTACGGCTATGACAAGATCGGAACTTCTCTTCCGAGCGGAGAATCCACTGCCGGAGGAAAGAGCTTTAAGCTGCGTATGGAAGAAAAGGCACGTGAGATTGCAGAGTTCTGTGGTTTTTCACAGGCAATGACTTATTCTTTCGAGAGTCCGAAAGTATTTGACAAATTACTGATTCCGGAGGATTCCAAGTGGCGTAAAACGGTTGTGATTTCCAATCCGCTTGGGGAAGATTATTCCATTATGCGTACGCTGCCACTGAACGGAATGCTGACTTCCCTGTCTACGAACTTTGGACGCAGAAACAAAGATGTACGCCTGTACGAGATGGGAAATATCTATCTGCCGAAGCAGCTTCCGCTGACGGAACTTCCGGAAGAACGTATGCAGCTGACGTTTGGTATGTACGGAGACGGTGATTTCTTTACCATGAAGGGTGTGATCGAGGAACTCTTATACCAGACAGGTCTTCGCAAGAAGGCTCAGTATGATCCACATGCCGAGCTTCCGTTCCTGCACCCGGGACGCAAGGCGGCTATCGTATATGATGGAGCTGTGATCGGATATCTCGGAGAGGTACATCCAACGGTTGCTGCAAATTATGCCATCAAAGAGCGCGTATATATTGCAGTGATTGATATGCCGGAGATGGTATCCCGTGCATCCTTTGATTACAAATATGAGGGAATTACCAACTTCCCGGTTTCTTCCCGTGACTTGTCTATGGTTGTTCCAAAGAATATTCTGGTAGGTGATATCGAGAAAGTATTCGAGGAAAACGGTGGGAAGTATCTGGAAAATTATGAGTTATTTGATGTATACGAAGGAGAGCAGATTGAAAAAGGCTTTAAGTCTGTCGCATACTCTCTGAAGTTCCGCGGAAAAGATAAGAATCTGGAAGAGAGCGATATTACGAGTGCTATGGATAAAATCTTAAGCGGACTGAAAAATATCGGAATCCAGTTGAGAGGCTAATCATGACAGAAGGAATGAATGTAAAAGATTATGACTATGATCTGCCGGAGGAACTGATCGCTCAGGACCCTCTGGAGGATCGTTCCAGCTCCCGGCTGATGGTGCTTGACCGTCAGACCGGGGACGTGGAACACCGGCATTTTACGGATATTCTGGAATATCTTCACCCGGGTGATTGTCTGGTGATCAACAACACAAAGGTGATTCCGGCACGTCTGTTCGGAGTGAAAGAGGACACACAGGCAAAAATCGAAGTACTTTTGCTAAAACGCAAGGAAAATGATATCTGGGAGACACTCGTAAAACCGGGGAAAAAAGCAAAACCGGGCACAAAACTTGTGTTCGGAGACGGGCTTCTGACGGCAGAAGTCGTGGATGTAGTAGAAGAAGGAAACCGTCTGATTCAGTTCCATTATGACGGAATTTTTGAAGAGATTCTGGATCAGCTGGGACAGATGCCGCTGCCGCCATATATTACGCATCAGCTGAAAGATAAAAATCGCTATCAGACCGTATATGCAAAGTATGACGGATCTGCCGCTGCCCCGACAGCAGGGCTTCATTTTACGAAAGAACTGCTGCAGAAAGTAAAGGATATGGGAGTCGATATCGCAGAAGTAACCCTGCATGTCGGACTTGGCACGTTCCGTCCGGTAAAAGTAGAAAATGTACTGGATCACCATATGCACTCAGAGTTTTATATGGTGTCACAGGAAGCTGCGGATAAGATCAACCGCGCGAAGGAAAGCGGACACCGGGTGATTGCGGTCGGCACAACCAGTACGCGTACGCTGGAAGCCGCCGCAGATGAAAACGGACGGCTGCATGAGACCAGCGGCTGGACGGAAATCTTTATTTATCCGGGGTATCAGTTTAAAGTGATTGATGCCTTGATTACCAACTTCCATCTGCCACAGTCAACGCTTGTGATGCTGGTATCGGCACTCGCAGGACGGGAGCATGTGCTTCATGCGTATGAGATCGCTGTAAAAGAAAGATATCGTTTCTTTAGCTTTGGCGATGCTATGCTGATTAAATAAAGAATCACAAAAGAACTGTTACAAACAGGAAAAGAAAAATTCATTTCCTGCTTTGTGACAGTTCTTTTTATGAACATACGACCTGGTTTTTTCCGGAACGCTTTCCTTTATAGAGCTGTTTGTCTACAAAATCAAGCCACTCTTTTGCCGACTGACCGGAAGTGTATTTTCCGGCACCGATGGTTACGGTATAGCGGAAACTTTCTCTTGATGTCCGCACACAGTTGGAACTGATTGCGCTGCGGAGTTCTTCAAGGATATCTTTTGGAATTTCACACGAACGGCATTTCCCCAGAAGAAGAAATTCTTCACCGCCCCAGCGGCAGTATTTAAATCCATGTTTCTGTGCCTGCAGGATGATGGTTTTTGCAAGAATTTTTAATGCGTCATCCCCGGTGTTGTGTCCGTAGGTATCGTTGATGTTTTTGAAATTGTCGATATCGATCATGGCAAGATAGTAATCCTTTTGTCCATTTTCGATAAAAAGTTTCTGAATCTCGTCCATCATAAAAAAACGGTTCGGAATACCTGTCAGGGCATCGTATTCTGCTTTTTTAGTAAGTTTTTCTTCCTCATGAACCATATACCGGAGTAAGAAAAGCATGGAAGTAATGATCAGCAGGAGTACAAAAATTACGATTACGACTGCCAGGATACCTGTTTCCGTCAGGGAAAGGGGATAAAAAGGTGAAATCCGGTTTCCCGCCACGTATAAGGCAACGATGGCAACGGAGTAAAGACTGCTCAGAATCAACACGGGTGTTATGGATTTCTTCTTGTCCGGAAGGATACATTCTATAATAAAGAAAAACAAAATCACGCCGAACAGACATAACTGAAAATTGCAGCCAAGCCCCACACAAAGTGTTGCAGCCGACATATGTAGGAGAATTTCAATGGAAGCAAGGTAGACATACAAATGCATTTTGGATGTCTGTAGCAGAAAAAATGTCAGTGTGTAAAAAAGGATGCTTCCTAAATTAAAATAAACCATAAAGTTGATTTTTAAATTTGCAAATAAAAGAAGAAATCCAATATGTACAACCCAAAATACCTTGTTAATGAAAGAAAGATATTTATATTCAATTTTTTCTGAAATAGAATGATCTGTCATTGTATGTAACCCCATAATTTTTTATAAACGTTTTCGCATAATTCAACCCAAAGCTATTCTTTTATATTAGCATTTGTTTACATATATCGCAATAATTTTTCCTAAAAAACAATTGTTAACCTGTATAAATATAAAGTTGACAATAAAAAGACATGCGTGTATACTTAACACATTGAATTTACATGGAAAGGAAGATAAAAAATGAATGACACTGTAAGCGCGACACCAAAGAAAATGTCGGTAAAAACCATTGCTGTGATCGGTGTTCTCACAGCTGTAACCTGTATTTTAGCACCATTGTCTATCCCGATTGGAGATGTTCCGATTTCTCTTACCAATCTGGTGATTTATTTCGGACTTTATATTTTAGGCACCCGGAGGGAGACGGTCAGCTATATTGTTTACCTTCTGATCGGACTGGTTGGCGTTCCGGTATTTTCCGGTTTTACAGCAGGTCCGGCAAAAATGTTCGGACCGACAGGCGGCTATCTGATCGGGTTTATTCCGATGGCTGTGATCGCCGGAATTTTTATTGAAAAGTCCGGACGGAAACTGGTATTGGGCATGATCGGCATGATTCTCGGAACTGCTGTTTGCTATATCTTTGGAACGGTATGGTTTGTACTGGTAATGAAAACCTCTGTACAGGCGGCGTTGACAATGTGCGTCTATCCGTTTATTGTATTTGACATTATCAAAATGGTTCTTGCTGCATGGATCGGACCGCAGATTCACGGACGTCTGGTGCAGGCGGGACTTTTATAAAATCATTACTTTTTATCGGATATTCCGGGAAGGGGGCCCGGAATATCCCTTTTTTTACTTGTAATGTGTTTCTGAATGTAATAAAATAATATTTATATTATCGTTTGAAAAGGTATAAGGGGATGGAAAATGGAAGAAAAAAGGAAAAATAAAAGACTGGATCTGGATGTCAATGTACAGTTGGAGCGTCTGGATGAAGACGGGGTCACAACTTTAAAATTTGTGCATGTGGATGTAACAGATATTTCAAAAAGCGGAATTGGATTTGACTGTAAAAAGAAACTGGAAATGAATTCCTATTATGATGCAAAGATCCAGATATGGACAAAAGAAGTGGTGGATGCAGTCATCCAGATTGTCCGCAGCGAAGAAAAGCCGGACGGATTTCATTATGGCGGTGTGTTTATCGGAATGACGGATACCGATGCATTAAAGATTGATATCTATCAGATTTTTAACGAACTGTAAAATAAGGCGGGAAAAACTATGATCTTACAGGATACTTATGAGATAAAAAAAGCAGACATAATTCCGGTTGAGGTTTCGGTTCCAGGATCGAAGAGCATTACAAACCGGGCACTTCTGATTGCAGCACTTGCAAACGGAAAGAGTGTTCTTAAAGGGGTTCTTTTTTCGGATGACAGCAGGCATTTCCTGCAGGCTTTGCAGGACCTGGGCTTTGTGGTGGAAATTGATGAGCCGCATGCGGTTGTCTCCATTGAAGGAAAAGGGGGCAGGGTTCCAAAGACAAAAGCTTCCGTTGATGTGGGAAGTGCAGGAACTGCTGCCCGTTTTCTGACGGCATACCTTGGTCTGTGTGAGGGAGAATATCATATGAACTCTTCCGAGCAGATGAAAAAGCGCCCGATGGAAGAATTGCTGCAGGCACTTCAAGACCTTGGGGCGGAAGTTACTTATAAGGAAGCATCAGGACATTTCCCATTTGTGATCGGAAACAGTGGTGTGAATAGACACGAAGTAACCATTGATGTTGAAAAAAGCAGTCAGTTTCTGAGTGCGCTTCTGATCTCTTCCGTGTTGTTTCAGAAAGAATTCCGGATTCACGTCAAAGGGCATCATGGAATGGCTTATGTAGAGATGACGGTTGCCATGATGAAACAGTTTGGTGTGGAAGTACAACGACCTGCATCCGATACTTTTGTGATTGCGGAACATACAGCATATCAGGCAAGAGAGTATCAGATTGAACCGGATGTTTCGGCAGCTTCTTATTTTTATGCGATGTGCCCGGTTGTCGGCGTTCCTGCAAAGGTCTGCCATGTACACTGGGAAAGCTTACAGGGAGATACTTCTTTTTTACATGTGCTGGAACAGATGGGATGCCGGACAGAGGAAGAACCGGATGGAATCCGGATGTATCCGCCGACGGAAGGATTCCTGGGAGGGGTATTTGACTTTTCTGCATTTTCAGATCAGGCTCTGACACTGGCGGCAATTGCGTGTTTTGCCAGTGAAACCGTCGAGATTACCGGAATCGGACATATCCGTTATCAGGAATGTGACCGTTTTGCCGCGATTCTTACCAATCTGAAGGCAATGGGAATCGCATGCGAGCAGCTGGATGAGAACCGTATTGTGATTCATCCGGGAAAACCGCATGGATGTAAAATAAAAACGTTCGAGGATCACCGGGTTGCGATGGCTTTTGCAATTCCGGGACTTGTGACAGACGGTATTGTGATTGAAAATCCTTCCTGCTGCAGGAAGACGTTTGAAAACTATTTTGAAATACTCGATACCTTGTGCAAATAAAAATACAGGCTCCGGAAATTATCTGGAGCCTGTATTTTTTATGGGAAAACCATTTATGTTTTACCGTTCGTGAACCATATAGCCATTGTCGGTAAGCAGACGTTTGGCACGGGTCAGAGTCTGTTTGTCAGGAAACGCGAGCTGAAGAACACCTTCTTCAAATTCCCGGTTATTTACAATACCTATGTTTTTGATGCTGATATGGTATTGTGCGAGCAGCCCGGCAACAGCAGCAATACCGCCGGTTTCATCGACCAGATCCACAAAACATTCATAATATACCGTAGGGGATTTGACACTTGGCAATGTGATGGAATCCCGGTAGTCTTTTGCCTGCTGAAAGAAGGAAAGCAGTGCCTGTTCATTGGAACTGTCAATGTATCCGCGAAGCTTCGTCAGAAGGGCAAGGTACTGATCCATTAGTGAAAGAAGCGGTTCCCGGTTGGAAGCACAGATATTCTGCCACATCACAGGCGAAGAAGATGCAATTCTTGTGATATCCTTAAATCCCCCGGCAGCAATGGTTTTCATGGTTTCTTTGTCATCATCGATCTGGTGGACCAGATTGACCAGCGAATATGCGATCATGTGCGGCAGATGGCTGATGGCTGCCGTAGAGTAATCGTGTATTTTATAATCCAAAATCAGTGGAATTGCTCCAAGCGACAATACAAAATCACGAAATTCCGAAATTTCTTCCTTTGGAGTCAGGGCGGTCGGGGTGATAATATAGTATGCATTTTCCAAAAGCGTATTGGTGGCACTTAATATGCCTGTTTTTTCGGAACCGGTCATGGGATGCCCGCCGATAAAATTGGCCTCCATGCCAAGCCGTATCACTTCTTCATGAATTTCCGTTTTTGTGCTTCCGACGTCTGTGATATAACAGTCGCTGCGGATAATATCTTTTAACTGACGCAGATATGCGAGGTTCCGTTGAACCGGGGCACATAAAAAAATATAATCACAGTCAGAAAAAGCAGACAGTGGTAACAGATCATTGTTTTCGATCAGCCCCTCACGGTACGCTTCTTGGATGGTTTCTTTATGATGTGCCGTGGCATAAATTTTGATGTCCGGCTGATTGGATTTCATTTTTTTGGCGATCGAACCTCCAATCAGACCCAGTCCGATAAAACCGATTGTTTGAAAAGCCATAAGTTTATTTCCTTTATAATCATGTAATTGATGTGTTTATTGTACTATAGAATGGCAGGAGTGTCAAAAGAGGAATGTGTGACAGCACTTGCAACAATTGTCCGTTCGTGTGATAATAAAAAGGCGAAAGGAAGCAGAAAGAGGAATTTTTATGAATTTACTTACCGTTGATCATATTACAAAAGTTTATACACAGCGTGAGTTGTTTCACGATGCATCGTTTTATCTGCAGGATGGGGAAAAAGTCGGAATCATAGGCATCAATGGAACCGGAAAATCCACGCTGTTAAAAATTATGGCAGGACTCGAAGAACCGGATGCCGGAAATGTCGTACGGGCCAATCATCTTGTGATTCGCTATCTGCCGCAGATGCCGGAATTTGACCCGCAAAAAGGAGCACTTGAGAATGTACTTTCTTATGCGCAGATTGGAAGTGTGCATCAGCAGGAAGACCGGGAAGAACATGAAAAATGGAATCTGGAAAGCAATGCCAAATCCATGATGACGCGGCTTGGCATATACAATTTCGATGAACCGGTGGGACATTTGTCCGGCGGACAGCGGAAACGACTGGCTCTTGTTGCAGTGCTCCTTACTCCGTGTGATGTACTGCTTTTGGATGAGCCGACGAACCATCTGGATGCCGAAATGGCAGAGTGGCTGGAAAATTATCTGAAAAATTATCGGGGAGCAATGGTTATGGTGACACATGACCGGTATTTTCTGGACAGTGTATGCAACCGGATTGTGGAAGTTGATAAAGGACAGATTTACAGCTATGAGACAAACTATTCCGGATATCTTGCGGCCAAACAGGAGAGGGAAGACATTGCCTGGGCAGGCGAACGGAAAAGACAGTCCATTCTGCGCAAGGAAATCGAATGGATGCAGCGCGGGGCAAGAGCGCGTTCCACCAAACAGAAAGCACATATCCAGCGCTATGAGGCCTTGCGGGATCAAAAAAAGCCGGATGTTGATAAAAAGATCGAAATCGGTTCGGTGTCCTCCCGTATGGGAAAAACAACCGTGGAATTATCACATATCACAAAAACATATGGAGATCATGTACTGATTTCTGATTTTTCCTATATTTTCTTAAAAAATGACCGGATTGGTTTTGTCGGGAAAAACGGATGCGGCAAGACAACACTTATGAAAATTATTGATGGCAGAATTTTGCCGGATGCTGGGGAAGTAACCATTGGACAGACGATAAAAATCGGATATTACACACAGGAGATCGAACAGGATGAGAATGCGGGAATTGCATATATGGACCCAAAGCTTCGCGTGATTGATTATATCAAAAATACAGCAGAATATGTACGCACAGAAGATGGACTGGTTTCGGCATCCGCAATGCTTGATAAGTTTTTGTTTCCACCGGAAGAACAGTATGGACAGATCAAAAAACTGTCCGGCGGAGAAAAGCGCAGACTGAATCTGCTGCGGGTCCTTATGGAAGCTCCCAATGTACTGATTCTTGACGAACCAACCAACGATCTTGATATCACGACACTGACCATTCTTGAAGATTATCTGGATCATTATGACGGTATTGTGATTACGGTATCGCATGACCGTTATTTTCTGGACCGTGTGGTGCACAGAATCTTTGCTTTTGAGGGAAACGGAAAGCTCTGCCAGTATGAGGGCGGATATACGGACTACCACAGACGGGCCGAAGAGGAAGGAAAATTTGTAGATACTGCAGGCGATTCGTTCCGTAAAAATGAAGAGACGGCAAATGTACAGGAAAAACAGGCGACAGAAGACTCACGTTCTACATGGAAACATGAAAATAAATTAAAATTTTCATATAAAGAACAGAAAGAATATGAAACCATTGAGGACGACATTGCAGCTTTGGAAACACGGCTGGGAGAGATTGACGGGGAGATGGCATCCTGCGCACGGGATTTTGTGAAGCTGAATGAACTGACAGAAGAAAAAACGCAGCTGGAAACACAATTGGAAGAAAAAATGGATCGCTGGACGTATCTGGAAGAACTTGCGGCAAAAATACTTCAACAAAATGCATAAAAAGGTTGTAAAACTTTCTGAAAATTAGTAGAATATAACCATAAAAGAGTAAATATTCTAAAAAAGGAGGGTTTTACTATGAACGTATATACGACAGACAGAATTCGTAATGTGGTTCTCCTGGGGCATGGAGGATGCGGCAAAACTTCCCTGGTGGAAGCCATGGCATATCTGGCAGGTCTGACGACACGTATGGGGACGGTCGCAGATAAAAATACCATCAGTGATTTTGATAAGGAGGAGACGAAACGCCAGTTTTCGATCCATACTTCTGTGGTCGCGATCCCGTGGAAAGACAGCAAAATTAATGTTTTGGATACCCCAGGCTATTTTGATTTTGTCGGGGAAGTCGAAGAGGCAGTTTCCGCAGCGGATGCAGCAATTATCGTTATTTCCGGAAAAGCGGGAATCGAGACAGGCACGCGGCGCGCCTGGGAAATCTGTGAAAAAAATCATCTTCCACGTATGATTTTTGTGACAGATATGGATATTGACAATGCAAGTTACCGTCAGGTAGTGGAAGATCTGCAGGCTCTTTACGGAAAGAAAATTGCACCGTTTCATCTGCCGGTCCGGGAGGATGGCCAGTTTGTCGGATATGTCAATGTCATCCAGCAGAAAGCAAAGCGATGGACCGATGAGGGAACCGTTGAAAAATTTGAAGTTCCGGAATATTCCCAAAAGAATCTTAATCTGTGCAGGGAAGCTTTGTTAGAAGCTGTGGCAGAAACCAGCGAGGAGTTTATGGACCGTTATTTTAACGGAGATGAATTCTCCGAGGACGAAATTCGTCAGGCGCTCAGGGTAAATGTCATGGATGGTTCTATCGTTCCGGTTCTTATGGGATCGAATCCGCTTGCCCGCGGGATGTATACGCTGATGGCAGATATTGTTAAATATTTTCCGAGCCCGGACAAACGGACCTGCGCAGGAATCAATACGACAAACAACGAGGTGTATCCGGCGGACTATGATTTTGCAAAACCGAAGAGTGCGTATATTTTTAAGACAATTGTAGATCCTTACATTGGAAAGTATTCTCTGATCAAAGTAAATTCCGGTGTGCTTAAGACGGATGATGTCTTATTTAATTATCACAGGGATTGTGACGAAAAGATTGGAAAGCTGTACGTTCTGCGCGGAAATAAAACAGAGGAAGTAAAAGAACTTCATGCGGGGGATATCGGAGCACTGGCAAAGCTGTCCCAGTCCCAGACAACGGATTCCCTGTCCGTACGGAATAATCCGGTTGCCTATCTTCGCACGAATTTCTCAAAACCGTACGTATCTATGCGCTACAAAGCAAAAAACAAAGGGGATGTGGATAAGATTTCCCAGTCGCTGCAAAAAATTCTGATGGAAGATCAGACGCTGCGTGTGGTAAATGACAGTGAAAATCGTCAGACTCTGTTATATGGCATGGGTGAGCAGCAGCTTGAAATTGTTCAGAGTATGCTGCTTGAAAAGTATAAAGTAGAAATTGAACTGATGCGTCCAAAGGTCGCTTTCCGCGAAACCATACGTGGAAAATCAGATGTTGAATACAAATATAAAAAACAGTCCGGTGGACATGGACAGTACGGCCATGTTAAAATGAAATTTGAGCCGAGCGGGGATTTAGAGGTCCCTTATGTATTTGAACAGTGTGTTGTGGGTGGAGCCGTTCCGAAAAATTATTTTCCAGCAGTGGAAAAAGGAATTGCAGAAGCTGTTTTGAAAGGACCGCTTGCGGCCTACCCGGTAATCGGAGTGAAAGCGGTACTCTATGATGGCTCCTATCATCCGGTGGATTCCTCCGAGATGGCATTTAAAGTAGCCGCCAAACAGGCATTTAAGAAAGGATTTTTAGATGCGAAGCCGGTATTGTTAGAGCCGATCGCCTCTGTAAAGATCATTACTCCGGAGGAATATACCGGTGAAATCATGGGAGATCTGAATAAACGCAGAGGTCGTGTGATGAATATGAATGCAGAAAACGGGTATCAGGAGATCGATGCGGATCTTCCATATCTTGAACTGTATGGATATAATACACAGCTTCGGTCAATGACCAGCGGAAGCGGAACATTTTCTTATGAATTTGCCCGGTATGAACAAGCACCTGAGGATGTGGCAGCAAGAGAAATAGAAGAGAGGGCAGGCAAAGTTGTGGAGACAGAAGAATAGTACAGTGTTTGCTGTATTATTGATTGCAATAACCTTAAATTTTATCGTGACACCGACATATGCAAAAAACACAGAACTCGAAGGGGAGAATTATGCCCCTTCGAGTTCTTCCTTTCAAAAACCTGCAAATGTTCACACAAAAAGCGATACGGTTACCGTGGGGTATTTTTTGGGAGGCGGCATACAGAATTCTTTCAATAAAGAATCGTACCCGGCATTCAGCGGGGAGCAGCCGCTGTATACGCCATACCGGAGTGGATTCCGGTTTCTTGGATGGTACTCCGATGCCGCGCTTCACAAACGGATAAAAACCATTCCGACGGATCGTAAGGATCATTACATTCTCTACGCAAAGTGGACCGCAAAGATCAATAATTATTACAATGTAGAATATTATAACTATCACAAAAGAGAGAGCCGCTTCGGTAAAAATCTGGTTCTGTTGAAAGATCTTGATTACGGCTTTTACAATGAAATTGATATTCCGGGTATGCCGGATACCCGGGAGGAAGATGTGTTAAAAGAATATATTTTCAGTGCATCCCAGTGCCCGCAGGGAATTTGTCTGACCGATGAATTTGTGCTGATCACTTCTTATTCCACGGAAGATGACTGTATGGGAGAGCTTATGGTGTTTGACCGGGAAACCGGAGAATATATGGTCACACTGGGAATGGATGAAAACAGCCATCTGGGAGGAATTGCGTTTGACGGTGACAATGTATGGGTGTGCAATTCCTATGAAAACTGTGTGGAGCGGATCTCCTACGATTTTATTGAACTGATGGCATATCAGAATACCGGAGATGTCGTGGATGCAAGAGATGTTGTGGAGGAGTTTCCGGTCAAAAATACGCCTTCCTGTATTACCTGGTATGGCGGAAGATTGTGGATTGCAACGCATACACTTCTGGTGAATTCACGAATGGTGGCATATTATCTGGATAAAAAGACGGACAAACTGATTGCCCTCAGTGATTATAAAATTCCGCAAAAGGTGCAGGGAGTTACGTTCGATGATTCCGGAAACGTATATCTGAGCACTTCCTACGGAAGAAACCAGTCTTCCTATTTATATTGTTACGACTCTGTCACGGCACTCGCAACCCGGCCGAAACATCCGAGAAAGAAAGTGGAAATGCCTCCGGCATCGGAAGAACTCGATGTAAGGGACAATACCTTATATATTCTGTTTGAATCGGCAGGAGAAAAATATTATGAGGGAACCGACGGGAAAGGCAAAAGCCTGTTCCCGCTGGATAAAATTTTAAAAATCCCGATCAGGGAGCTGGATGTGAACGGTTCATCGACATCAGGGACATGATCTTTTTCATTTGCGTCTGACTCTCAGGCGGAAGGTCTTTGGACAGCAGATCACACAACAGTTCGATTTCAGGCTTTGTGAAATCAATATGGTTTTCCTTTGCCTGCCTCATATTTGAGAGAAGAAACGGCATGGCATCTTTCATGTTTAAAGGTTTTTCTTTCTGTGCAAAGGAGAGCAGAAATTGCAATTTTTCCGGACTTAAATTGGCAAACGCCGGATTGTTCAAAAGATTGGAATCCATTCAAAAACCTCCTGCGGATTTATGGATTGTGAAACAGATCCTGATTTTCCATAATACAAAACAGTGTCTGTATGGTATCAATCATTTCCTGTTCTTTTGGGGTACAATATTTACGGACTGCACTAAGCATTGCATCCCGCCGTTTGGTACCGGCAGGCAGAGAACAGGCAGCCATGCTGTTCTCCTGTCTGGAGAAAGCTGCTGTGGCATTTTTCCATTCCATCAGCTGGATTAGCATGGCAAGCGGCTTTTGTGTCGGAACGTCTAAAAACGGTACGATGGACTTTAAGATCTGCGTATTTCTCGTCTGGATCAGATCGTCATACGTGATGGATTTATTTTCATCCATGGATAACACATCCTATATAATTTTTCTATTATTTTATGAGAGAATGCCTGTCTGTATGAATACAATAAAAGAAAAAGGAAAAAACAGATGCATGAGAGACTGATTATTGATGGAAACAGTGTTTATGAAGTGGATGAAGAATGCCTGAAACGACGGAATGTTCCCACGGAATGCAGGGTAAAAGAGGCTGTGGAACGTCAGATCCAGAAAGAAAAAGCCACAAAAGAAGGATAGCATTTTATATGCAAAAAGGGATGCAGATATTGCATCCCTTTTTGGTTGTGCACCTTGCTGCACACGTTTCTAACACAAATATTAGAAGATTCCGCCGCATCCGTTTCCGTTGCCGCATCCGCCACAGAATAACAGAAGAAGAATCAGCCAGCAGCAGTCGTTTCCGCCGCCACTGCATCCGCATCCGTTGTTGTTTCCGCAGAAAGATCCATTTCCGCAGCAGGAGAGAAGAAGAATGATCCAGATAATAGAATTGCATCCACATCCGTTATCTGTTGAACATCCACAGTTTGTAGCAGTTAAATCACTCATAAGTGACCTCCAAATAAATATATTTACAGTATAATGTATGAGACGGCAGCAAAAGGGTTCCATTTTTTCCTGAAAAATTTATTGACTTTCCTATAGTAAATAGCTAAAATAATTTTATAACGTAATAATTGTATACAATTATTCATGTATGAAAAGGAGTAGTCAGCACATGAGAGAAGTAGTAATGAATGACAAATCAAACCTGTTGCAGCTCGAAGAACATTTTTATCAGCTGGTAGATGTGGATGAACCGAATACATTCCGGAACCTTTTTCCCTATGAGGAGATTCCGAAGATTGCGTTTAACGATCGTATTGTTCCGCATAATATGCCGGATGAAATCTGGATTACAGATACCACATTCCGTGATGGGCAGCAGTCCCGTGCTCCGTATACCACCGAACAGATCGTGACGATTTATGATTACTTACATAAACTTGGCGGTCCGAAGGGAAAGATTCGTCAGAGTGAATTCTTCTTATATAGTAAGAAAGACCGCGACGCGGTATATAAATGTATGGAACGTGGCTATCAGTTTCCGGAAGTCACTTCCTGGATTCGTGCCAGCAAACAGGACTTTCAGCTGGTCAAAGACCTGGGTCTTCGCGAGACGGGCATTCTTGTCAGCTGTTCTGACTACCATATTTTCTATAAAATGAAAATGACAAGACGGGAGGTTATGAATCTGTACCTGAGCGTGATCCGCGACTGTCTGGAGACCGGCATCAGTCCGCGCTGTCATCTTGAGGATATCACACGTTCCGATATTTACGGATTTGTAATTCCGTTCTGTGTGGAACTGATGAAACTGCAGGATGAGTACAAGATTCCGATCAAGGTACGTGCCTGCGATACGATGGGATATGGGGTAAACTTCCCTGGTGCCGTAATTCCGCGAAGTGTGCCGGGAATCATTTACGGTCTGACAACACATGCCGGAGTTCCTTCTTCCCAGATTGAGTGGCATGGACACAATGATTTTTACAAAGCAGTCAACAATTCCACCACTGCATGGCTGTACGGAGCAAGTGGTGTCAACTGTTCTCTGTTTGGAATCGGAGAGCGTACCGGTAATACGCCTCTGGAAGCCATGGTATTTGAGTATGCCCAGCTGCGCGGCACTCTCGACGGCATGGATACGACCGTGATCACAGAACTTTCCGAATATTATGAAAAAGAACTGGGATACAAACAGCCGCCGCAGACGCCGTTTGTCGGAAGTAACTTTAATGTGACAAGAGCCGGTATTCACGCAGACGGATTACTGAAAAACGAGGAAATCTATAACATTTTCGATACCGGAAAATTTTTAAACCGTCCACCTCTGGTAGCAGTATCGAATACCTCAGGTCTGGCAGGTATTGCACACTGGATCAACAATTATTATCATTTGCCGGATGACCGGAAAGTGGACAAAAACTCAGAACTTGTACACCGGATCAAAGACTGGGTAGACACACAATACGATGACGGACGCGTGACGGTTATGACGGATCAGGAACTTGTTGTAGAAATTACTTCCGTTTGTAAAGAGCTTGGTATTGTGTTATAGACAAAAATTCGATATTATATAAGGTGAAATTATGGCAGAAGATCATTATTCATTAAGTGCCAAAGTTTTTCATTCCATTCGGGAAGATATTTTAAATGGAAAATATCAGGCGAATGAGGAACTGAAGGAAAAGAATATTGGCGACGATCTTGGAGTGAGCCGGACTCCTGTCCGGGAAGCGCTTCGGCAGCTGGAACTGGAAGGACTGGTACATATCATTCCAAACAAGGGAGCGTTTGTAGAAGGGGTTACCCTTCAGGATATCAAAGATATCTATGAGATACGGACGCTTTTAGAGGGATTATGTGCCCGGTGGGCAGCGGAGCGGATCACGCAGGAACAGTTGGAGGAACTGGAAGAAATCGTATTTTTATCCGATTTTCACTATTCCAAAGAAAACTGGGATCAGATACTGGAACTGGATAACCGTTTCCATGAAATGGTATATGAGGCATGCGCAAGCAAAGAACTGACACGTGTGCTTCGTGACTATCATCATTATCTGCAGCGCATCCGGCGGATCACACTGGAAGAGAAAGCACGGGCTCATGCGTCGATCAATGAACACCGGGCAATTGCCGAGGCATTAAAGGCAAGGGATGCCCGGACAGCGGAGGAGTGTGCCAGACTCCATATCCGCAATACGATATCCAACATGGATAAAGTCGGTTGGGAAAATCTGATGAAATAAAATAAAGGAGAATGAAGCGATGAGCAAGATTACAATGACAACACCACTGGTAGAGATGGACGGAGATGAAATGACAAGAATTCTCTGGAAAATGATCAAGGATGAGCTGTTACTTCCGTTTATTGATCTGAAAACAGAGTATTATGATCTGGGACTGGAAGAGCGTAACCGGACAAACGATCAGGTAACGGTTGATTCTGCAAATGCAACAAAGAAATACGGTGTTGCTGTAAAATGCGCAACGATCACTCCGAATGCCGCAAGAATGACAGAATATAATTTAAAAGAGATGTGGAAGAGTCCGAACGGAACCATCCGTGCCATGCTTGACGGAACGGTATTCCGTGCGCCGATTGTCGTAAAGGGAATTGAGCCAAATGTTAAGACCTGGGAAAAACCGATCACGATTGCAAGACATGCGTATGGCGATGTGTATAAGGCATCAGAAATGAAGGTTCCGGGACCGGGTAAAGCTGAGCTGGTATTTACTGCAGAGGATGGAACCATCGTGCGTGAGCTGATCCATAATTTTACCGGAGCCGGTGTATTACAGGGACAGCATAACCTGGACGATTCCATTGAAAGCTTTGCACACAGCTGCTTTAAATATGCACTGGATACAAAACAGGATCTGTGGTTTGCAACAAAGGATACCATTTCCAAAAAATATGACCATACCTTTAAGGATATTTTCCAGGATGTATTTGAGAAGAATTACAAGGATGCATTTGAAAAAGCCGGAATTGAGTATTTTTATACTTTGATCGATGATGCGGTTGCACGTGTTATGAAGTCAAAAGGCGGATTTATCTGGGCATGCAAAAACTATGACGGTGATGTTATGAGTGATATGATCAGTTCTGCATTCGGCTCTCTTGCCATGATGACTTCCGTACTTGTATCCCCGCATGGATATTATGAGTATGAAGCTGCACACGGAACCGTTCAGAGACATTATTATAAGCATCTGAAGGGTGAAGAAACTTCCACAAACTCCGTCGCAACCATTTTTGCATGGACAGGAGCACTCAGAAAGCGCGGAGAACTGGATAAAAATCAGGCACTCTGTGAGTTTGCGGATAAACTGGAAGCAGCATGCTTAAAGACCATTGAGTCCGGAAAGATGACAAAGGATCTTGCTTTGATTACAACCATTGAAAATCCGGTGGTATTAAACAGTGAGAATTTTATTAAGGCAATCCGGACAGAACTGGAAGCTTCTCTTTCATAAATAAAAGGATTGGAGGATGAAATTGTGGAAAAGGAAATCTCACAAGCTGTCATCCGTCGTATGCCAAGATATTACCGTTATCTGGGAGAATTGCTGGAGGAAGGCGTTGAGCGCATTTCCTCCAATGATCTGAGTCACCGGATGATGGTGACGGCCTCTCAGATTCGCCAGGATTTGAATAATTTTGGCGGGTTTGGACAACAGGGTTACGGATATAATGTGAAATACCTGTATGATGAGATCGGAAAAATACTGGGGTTAAATGAGACCCATAATATTATCATGATCGGTGCCGGAAATCTTGGTCAGGCAATTACAAATTATGTAAAATTTGAACGGTTTGGTTTTATCATTACTGCGTTGTTTGATGTAAAACCATCTTTAAAAGGACAGACCGTTCGTGATATTCCGATTTATATGATGGATGAACTGGATGATTACTGCAAAAAAAATAAAGTAGATATTGCAGCCTTAACACTCCCGAAAGAAAAGGCAGAAGATACCGCACAGCATCTTGTGAATCTGGGAATTCGCGCCATCTGGAATTTTGCCCATGTGGATCTGGATTTAAGTGATAAAAGTGTGGTTGTCGAAAATGTTCATTTGTCGGACAGTCTGATGCAGTTATCATATAATATCGTGAAGAACTCCAAGTAGCACACAAAGAGGTGATACGATGAAGGATGATGAAGAATTTAAAAAAGCGCTGGCAGACAAACAGGTGCCGATTCTTGTACTTGATGAGAAGTGGCATCGGCTTTTTGCTGTGCATGGTAAGCCGGACGAAATTCATGAAACGGAAAACGAGCTGAATGCTTTGCTTGCCAGACAGGGAAAACTGAATGAAGAGTTAAAACAGCTGAAAAAAGTAAAAAAGCAGCTGATGGAAAGCATTGTCGCAAACATGGACGGAACTACATCCGAAGATATGGATGCACAGCGGGAAAAAAAGCTGGATGAAGATAAACGTCTGATTGATGAAACCAATCAGAAAATGGAAGAAAATGAGGACGAACTGCTGGAAATTCCACGTCAGATCCGTGATGTCAACCGGAAACTGATGCTTCAGAGCATGGGATATTTTTACGAAAAAATACGTGTCAATAAAAAGGAATCCGATGATATTGATGCCTGGATCAATCAGGTTCGTGTGGATTTAAAGAAAAATATCATCCGTAAGCAGAATCGGGATATCAACAATCGTGAGATTTATGCGTATCTGCATGATATCTTCGGACCATCCACTCTGGATCTGTTCGATATTCACTATGAAGATGAAGATGTGGAAGAGGACAGCGCACAAAATAAACAAAACGATACGAAAGAATCACAAAAGGAAGAGGAGAGTTAGAAATCTTGCGTTATCTTGTATCGGGAAAAGAAATGAAGCTTCTGGATCAGAATACATCGCAGGTGTTTCATGTACCGGAACTGGTATTGATGGAACAGGCATCGATGGCTTTTGTGCAGAAGCTTTTACTGCTTAAACAAAATAAATTATCGACAGCATTAATTGCCTGTGGAAGCGGAAATAACGGAGGAGACGGACTGGCCATTGCCAGACTTTTACGGGAACAGGGGATTTTTGTATTCGTATGGCTGGCAGGAGAGGAAGAAGGGCATCGGACCAGTTCGTCCTATGATGTTCAAAAACAGATCTGCAGTGCCTATTCCATTCCGGTTGTACAGAAGGAGAAGGTTTCCGCAGGGGAGGCATCCTATGATGTGGTCATTGATGCCCTGTTTGGAACCGGTCTGTCCCGGGAAATATCCGGAGAGCTTGCAAACGATATTGACGTGCTCAATCAATTATCCGGATGGAAAGTTGCCGTGGATATTGCTTCCGGAATCTGTTCCGATGATGGAGCAGTGCTTGGCACGGCTTTTCGTGCAGACGACACAATTACATTTTCATTTGGAAAAAAGGGACAGTATCTGTGGCCGGGCAATGAATATTGCGGAAAGGTACATGTGGTTTCCATGGGAATTACACAGGAGAGCTGGCTGGATCATAAGCCGCATACGGCTGTTCTGGAACCGGAAGACTTAAAAAAACTTCCCTCCCGTATGGCACATACCAATAAAGGTTCGTATGGGAAGTTGCTAATTATTGCCGGAAGTGTTAATATGTCCGGAGCGGCATGCTTTTGTGCAAAAGCTGCATATCGTATGGGAAGTGGCCTGGTGCGGGTATTCACCTGTGAACAAAACCGGCTGATTCTGCAGACAAAGGTTCCGGAAGCTGTTCTTGTTACCGGGCAGGAAAACGAGGAAGAAACTTTGCTGGCAGAACAGCTGCAGTGGGCGGATGCCGTAGTATTTGGCCCGGGAATCGGAACCGGACAGCGTGCACGCCGCATGACATCCACCGTTCTGGCACAATGCCGCGTTCCACTGGTTTTGGACGCCGATGCGTTAAATATCATTGCGGATCAGCCAGAACTTTTAGAACAGGCAAAGACGGACATTATTCTGACACCGCATCCCGGAGAAATGTCCCGGCTGACCAAAAAACCGGTTTCTGAAATTCTGACCACACTGGAGCAATCTGCCGAAACCTTTGCGAAGCGTTTCCATGTGATTTGTGTATTAAAAGATTTTCATACGGTTACTGCCGTTTCGGATGGCATGACGTATGTAAATTTATCGGGAAATAATGGAATGGCAACGGCCGGAAGCGGAGATGTGCTGGCAGGTGTGATCGGTTCCCTTCTTGCCCAGGGAATGAAAGCAGAGGAAGCAGCACCTCTTGGGGTGTATGTGCACGGGCTGGCGGGAGATGCCGCAAAAGAAAAATGTGGAGTCCGGGGAATGATGGCTTCCGATATCATAGAAGGACTCAAAGAGGTAGAAAAATCATGAAAAAAAATCGTGTTTATGCAGGCATTGATTTAGATGCACTGCGCTATAATATGGAATCCATGCATAAAAATATTAAAGAAGGAACCAAAATTGCCGCCGTCATCAAGGCAGATGCTTACGGGCATGGGGCACTGACCGTAGCAAAAACAATCGAGGACCTTCCGTATGTATGGGGATTTGCCGTGGCAACTGCAGATGAAGCGGAGATGCTGATTGCGGATGGGCGAAAGAAACCGATTCTGATCCTTGGAATCAGTTTTCCAGAACATTATGAGCTCATAGTGGAAAATGAAATACGTCCTGCAATCTGTGAATATGAGGCGGCAAAAGCTCTTTCGGATATCGCTGTCAGAAAAAATAAAACCTGTCATATCCATATTAAAATTGATACCGGAATGAGCCGGATCGGTCTGCAGGTCACAGAGGAGAGTGCCGATCTGGTTGCAAAGATTGCGCAGCTTCCTGGAATTGAGATTGAAGGTATTTTTACACATTTTGCCCAGGCAGATGAGTATGATAAAACTCCAACCAAAAAGCAGATTGCACTTTTTCAGAAGATGATAAGAATGTTAGAGGAACGGAATGTTAAAATACCGATCCATCATTGCTCCAACAGTGCCGGAATTGTAGAAATTCCGGAGGCAAATATGGATATGGTAAGAGCCGGAATCACGCTTTATGGTATGTGGCCATCGGAGGAAGTGGCACACAATATTTCCCTTCATCCGGTGATGTCCTTAAAGAGTCATATCGCTTTTGTCAAGACACTGGGAAAAGGGCGTAAGATCAGTTATGGCGGTATCTATGAGACACCGTCAGAAAAAAGAATTGCAACCATTCCGGTCGGCTATGCGGATGGTTATGCAAGAGGGCTTTCCAATAAAGGCTATGTTCTTATTCACGGGAAGAAGGCTCCGATCTGCGGCAGAGTCTGCATGGACCAGTTTATGGTCGATGTGACCGAAATTCCGGAAGCAAAAGAAGGTGATCCGGTGACCCTTCTCGGAAAAGACGGCAGCGAATGTATCACGATGGAAGAGCTTGGCGAATTATCCGGTCGTTTCAATTATGAATTTGCATGTCTGATCACACCGCGTGTGCCAAGAATCTGTATACAGGAATCATAAGATTACACAGATGTCTCCTTTTTGAATAACATATAGTATGAAATCATCTTTTTGAATACATGTGAGAAATATGGAAATACTTTTAGTATCACAAAGTATGGGGTGAAAACGTATGTTGATTCAAAGAGGAGATGTTTATTATGCAGATCTGCGCCCGGTCGTGGGATCGGAACAGGGAGGCGTCCGGCCGGTTCTTATCATTCAGAACAATATCGGGAACCGGCACAGCCCGACCGTGATCTGTGCGGCGATTACTTCGCAGATGCATAAAGCAAAACTTCCTACACATGTCGAATTAAACTGTGACAAATACGATCTGGCAAAGGATTCTGTCGTTTTGCTGGAACAGTTGCGGACCATTGACAAAAAGCGGCTGAAAGATAAAGTATGTCATCTGGATCATCAGATTCTTTTGAAAATTGACAAAGCACTGGAGATCAGCCTGGAATTGTATACATAACTTGACGGAATACAGTTCCCATGGTATGATTTGGAGTATTATATACATTAAAGGAGAAACGAAATGGACGATAGTGCCAGTTCCGGCAGGACGAATATTTTTAAAAAAATTATAGGATTTTTAAACCCGTCTTCCCATGAGGATGATGTGACCGAAGAAGAGATTATTTCCATGGTAAATGAAGGACATGAACAGGGAGTTCTTCGTGCTTCGGAGGCAGAAATGATTCACAATATTTTTGAATTCGGTGACAAAGAAGCCAAAGATATTATGACACATCGAAAGAATCTGATTGCGATCGATGGGGAACTTTCCTATAATGATGCTGTTCCGTTCATAATTGAAAACAATAAGTCAAGATATCCGGTTTATCTGGAGGACATCGATAATATTATCGGTGTTTTACATATTAAAGACGCATTTGCTTTTGCACAGAAAAATGAGGTATTCCGTACTTCCATCAAAGACATTAAGGGGCTGATCCGGGAGGTGGATTTTGTTCCGGAAACATTAAATATCCATACTCTTTTCAAGAAAATGCAGGCAAAAAAGAGCCATCTGGTCATAGTGGTAGATGAATATGGACAGACATCCGGTGCGGTAGCCATGGAGGATATCCTGGAAGAAATTGTCGGAAACATCGAGGATGAGCATGATGAGGAAGAACAGCTGATTCGCCAGAATACAGATGGAAGTTATACCATGAGCGGGTTCGCAAGTCTTTCGGACGTGGCGGAAACGTTACAGATTCCGGTAAATGATGATGATTTTGACACGCTCAACGGTTTTCTGGTTTCCCTGATGGAAAAAATTCCAAATGATGGTGAAACTGCCAGATTGCAGGCGTACGGATATGAATTTTCCATTCGGAAAGTGAAGGATAAAATGATCCGTGAGGTTCTTGTAAAAAAAGCAGATGCAAAGCATCAGCGGCCGGAGGATGACCCACTTGCGCGAAACGGCAAAGAATGATAGAATAAAATACAGGTAATGCTTCTGTACGAATGACATGAAGTATGGATGGTTACAGGATAGAATACAATTTAGAAAAGAGGATTTTAACAATGTCAGGACATTCCAAATTTGCGAATATCAAGCACAAAAAAGAAAAAAATGATGCAGCAAAGGGAAAGATCTTTACCATGATCGGTAGAGAAATTGCTGTTGCGGTAAAAGAGGGTGGTCCGGATCCGGCAAATAATTTCAAACTTGCACAGGTAATCGCAAAGGCAAAGTCAAACAATATGCCGAATGATACCATCGAGCGCGGTATCAAAAAAGCGGCAGGCGATGGAAACAGTGTTAATTACGAGACAACAACTTATGAGGGATATGGACCAAGCGGCACAGCAATTATTGTAAAGTGCCTGACGGATAATAAGAATCGTACAGCAGCCAATGTGCGTAATGCATTTACCAAGGGACAGGGAAGTATCGGTACACAGGGATGTGTATCCTATATGTTCGATGAAAAAGGACAGATTATCATTGACAAAGAAGAATGTGATATGGATGGTGATGATCTGATGATGCTTGCACTTGATGCAGGTGCAGAAGATTTTTCCGATGCGGATGACAGCTTTGAGATCACTACCGCTCCGGAAGATTTTGATGCGGTACATAAGGCACTTGAAGAGCAGAACATTCCGATGGCATCTGCGGAAGTAACCATGATTCCACAGACATATGTGACGCTGACCGATGAGGCTGATATTACAAATATCGGAAGAATTCTTGATTTCCTGGATGACGATGATGATGTTCAGGAAGTATATCACAACTGGGAAGAGTAAAATTACATACTGTAAAAATGCGTCATACGCAAAACAGGGTTTTAAATTAGGAGGCAGGTATGAAGAAAATCTTATTTGCAGCATCCGAATGTGTTCCTTTTATTAAAACAGGAGGACTTGCTGATGTATGTGGGGCTTTGCCTAAAACATTTGATCATAAGGATTGGGATGTGCGTGTTGTTATTCCGAATTACAGCTGTATTCCGGAAAAATACCGCAGTCAGTTTGAGTATGTGACCCATTTTTATATGGCATGCGGTTCTTATATTCCAAGTAAATATGTAGGGGTTTTACAATATAAACTGGATGGAGTCACCTATTATTTCATTGATAATCAGGAGTATTTTAACTGTTTCGTACCGTATGGAGATATGCGCTATGATATTGAAAAATTCACGTTTTTCGACAAAGCGGTATTGTCCATGCTTCCGCTGATCGGTTTCCGCCCGGATATCATTCACTGTCATGACTGGCAGGCCGGACTGATTCCTGTATATTTAAAAAATGAATTTCAGGCAGATTCTTTCTTCTGGGGAATCCGGTCCATTATGACCATACATAATCTGAAATTTCAGGGAATCTGGGATGTAAAAACCATGAAGGGACTTACGGGATTTTCCAATGATCTGTTTGTTCCGGATAAGCTGGAATTTAATAAAGATGCAAATATGTTAAAGGGCGGACTTGTTTATGCAGATTATATTACTACCGTCAGTGATACCTATGCGCAGGAGATTCAGACAGAATATTACGGCGAGGGATTAAATGGCCTGTTGTCTGCACGTCATTTTGACATGCAGGGAATTGTAAACGGAATTGATTATACGACTTACAATCCACAGACCGATTCCAAGATTTACATGAATTATGATGCGTCCAACTTCCGGAAAAAGAAGTATGTGAACAAAGAACGGCTGCAGGAAGAACTTGGTCTGGAAGTAGATAAGAAGAAATACATGATCGGACTCATTTCCCGTCTGACCGATCAAAAGGGGCTGGATCTGATCAATGCCGTCATGGACGGACTGGTAGATGAATTTACCCAGCTGGTAGTTATCGGAACCGGGGAACCACAGTATGAGAATATGTTCCGGCACTACGCATGGAAATATCCGAACCGGGTTTCTGCAAATATCTGTTACTCTGATGATCTGGCACACAAGCTTTATGCGGCAGCGGATGCGTTCTTAATGCCTTCCCGCTTTGAGCCGTGTGGTCTGACACAGATGATTTCTTTCCGGTATGGAACCGTCCCGATTGTAAGAGAAACCGGAGGATTAAAAGACACGGTTCAGGCTTACAATGAATATGATAACAGTGGAGATGGATTCTCCTTTACAAATTACAACGCTGACGAAATGCTGCAGGTGATTAATTATTCCAAGCATATTTTCTATGACCGCAAGCGCCAGTGGAACCAGATGGTAGACCGTGGAATGGCAAATGATTTTTCATGGAATGCGTCAAAATTCCGCTATGAGGGACTGTATAATTATCTTCTCGGTGAATAAAACAGAAAATAATTCATAAGATAAGAACGGATACATTTGTATCCGTTCTTATTTTTATGAATGGCAAAGGTGAAAAACAATGGGAGATACCAAAAAAGAAAATGATAACATTATTGAATTCGGACAGGCAATTTTACATGCAGACCGGAGAAATACAACCATTTATCTGTTATCAATTATCGGGGAAATCGAAGGACACGAATGTCTTCCGTCAACTTCAAAAACGACAAAATATGAACATGTCCTGCCACGTCTGGCAGCGATTGAGGACGATGAGAGTGTAAATGGCGTTTTGTTATTGCTCAATACCATGGGTGGAGATGTGGAGAGCGGACTTGCGATTGCGGAAATGGTCGCGTCGCTTTCGAAACCTACCGTTTCTTTAGTGCTTGGTGGGAGCCATTCCATCGGTGTTCCGCTGGCCGTTTCCACAGATTATTCTTTTATTGTTCCGAGCGGAACCATGGTGATCCATCCGGTACGGATGAGTGGAACCGTGATCGGGGCAAAACAGACATATGATTACTTTAAACAGATGCAGGATCGGATTGCCGGATTCGTGGCTTCCCATTGTCACGTTTCGGAGGAACGGATGACAGAAATGATGATGAATACGCAGATGCTGACCAAGGATCTCGGCACGATTCTTGTCGGGAAACAGGCAGTGTCTGAAGGCATTATTGATGCTGTCGGGGGAATTTCGGATGCATTTGCAAAGCTGTATCAGCTGATAGGGGAAAATAGTTAAAAATAATTAAAAAAGCTGATGGGTGACATTCTGGTGTAAATATGATAAAATAAAAAGAGTTTTGTATGAAGGAGTGTGTCCAATGGCTGCGGGAAACCGTAAATCATCAAATAAAAGAAAAACACAGACAAAAAAAGAGCGTATGGCGGAAATGGAGAAAGCACAGGCATTTCGCGTGGAAGTAACGTTGTGGATTGTTGTTGCAGCTGCGCTGCTGCTTTTTATCAGTAATCTGGGATTCGGAGGAGCCGTTGGCAAAACCGTCAGCGGCTTTCTTTTTGGTATGTTCGGACTTATGGCATATGTTCTTCCGGTGCTGCTTCTTGTGGGCAGTTTTTTTGCGGTATCGAACCGTGGAAATAAGCTGGCAGCCGTAAAATTGATTGCGGCAATTGTATTTTTGGTCTTTTTATGTACATTTATGGGACTGGCCATGAATGGAAACGACCGGATCCATCCACTTGACGCATATACATATTGTGCAGAACGGCATACCGGTGGCGGCATCATCGGCGGATGTCTGGCTTATTACATGTGTCAGGCATTTGGACTGATCGGGTCTTTTATTATTGACATTATCGTGCTGATCGTCTGTATGGTACTGATTACAGAGCGTTCGGCATTGCGTGGAATGCAAAAAGGCGGCAAAAAGGTCTATGAATCCGCAAAGGAAAGCAATGAAAAGTATCGGGAATACAGGGAATACCGTGCACAGGAGCGGAAAGAACGCCGCATGGATCATAAAGTGTCCGGAGTATCCATCGATACACGGATTGAAGAAAAAGGCAAAAAAAATAAAAAGAGAAAATCGGATGAAATGGGAGAACTGTCGGCACCTGCATTTGATATGATGCCGGATACCACAGTATCTCCGATGCCGGAAAAAATTTCTTCTCCGGCACCAGTGGCGGTTTTAGAAGAACCCGCGGCAGAAATACAGCCGGAGATTTCGGGGGATTTTATGCCGGATACTTTTCCACCGGAACCGTCGCAGGCGGCACCGGTTCCGGAACATATTGCAGGATTGGCACCGGCCAAAGACGTATTAAAGCCGGCAGAAAAAACACAAAAAAAGAAAAACGAACAGGAAATCCAAAACGAAGTACAGAAAGTAGCACAGGAAATGGAGACGTCGGGTTTGGAACACAAACCGGACAAAGCATATGTTTTTCCATCCATAGATCTGTTGAAAAAGGGAGAAGGGAAAAAGTCTGCCAATACTGAACATCAGTTGCGGGAAACTGCGGATAAGCTGCAGCAGACTTTAAAGAACTTCGGGGTCAGTGTCACCGTTACCAACATCAGCTGCGGACCGGCAGTGACAAGATATGAAATTCAGCCGGAAATGGGTGTGAAGGTGAGCAAGATTGTCGGGCTGACCGACGATATCAAACTCAATCTGGCAGCTGCGGATATCCGTATCGAGGCGCCGATTCCGGGAAAAGCAGCGGTAGGAATTGAAGTTCCGAACAAAGAAAATGTTATGGTTGCTTTCCGTGACCTGATCGAATCGCCGGAATTTCAGACGGCAAAGTCCAAGATCAGTTTTGCAGTTGGAAAAGATATTTCCGGGAAAACAAAAGTAACCGATATTGCAAAGATGCCGCATCTGCTGATCGCCGGTGCAACCGGCTCGGGTAAATCCGTCTGCATCAATACGATTATCATGAGTATTTTATATAAGGCGAGACCGGATGAAGTAAAGCTGATCATGATTGATCCGAAAGTAGTAGAGTTAAGTGTCTACAACGGAATTCCGCACCTGATGATTCCGGTTGTAACCGATCCGAAAAAAGCATCTGGTGCTTTGCACTGGGCAGTTGCGGAAATGACGGAACGATATGAAAAATTTGCGGAGGCAAATGTGCGTGAAATCAATGGATATAACGCAAAGGTAGATTCCATTGAAGTACCGGAAGGGCAGGAGCGCCCGCAAAAGATGCCACAGATTGTGATTATTGTGGACGAGCTTGCAGATCTTATGATGGTAGCTTCCAATGACGTGGAAGAGGCCATCTGCCGGCTGGCACAGCTGGCACGAGCGGCGGGGATTCATCTGGTGATTGCAACCCAGCGTCCATCGGTGAATGTCATCACCGGTCTGATCAAAGCAAATATGCCGAGCCGGATTGCATTTTCAGTGACTTCGGGTACGGATTCCCGAACGATTCTGGATATGAATGGCGCAGAAAAGCTTCTTGGAAAAGGAGATATGCTGTTCCACCCGCAGGGGGCACCGAAACCGATTCGTGTACAGGGAGCATTTGTTTCCGATAAAGAAGTTTCCGATGTTGTGGAATTTATCAAAGAACAAAATGAAACTGCATCGTATAACGAAGAAATTGTACAGAAAGTGGACAGTATGCAGGCATCATCCGGCGGTACCACCGTGTCTATCTCCGATGCGGATGCGCAGGATGACGGCAGGGATGCATATTTTGATGAAGCAGCACAGATTATCGTAGATAAGGAAAAAGCATCCATAGGTATGCTGCAGAGATATTTAAAAGTGGGATTCAACCGTGCTGCCCGTATTATGGACCAGTTGGAAGAAGCTGGTATCGTTGGACCGGAGGAAGGAACGAAACCGCGGAAAGTTCTGATGACTTCCGAAGAATTACAGGCAGTAAAAGAGGATTTATAAAAAACATTTCAGGAGGAGAAAATTATGAAGACAGATATTCAAATTGCACAGGAAGCAACATTGCAGCCAATCAAAGAGGTAGCCGCAACAATTGGAATTGAAGAAGAAGATCTGGAATTGTACGGAAAGTACAAAGCGAAGATTTCCGATGAACTGATTGCACGAAGCCACAACAATCCGGACGGAAAACTGATTCTGGTGACCGCCATCAATCCAACACCAGCAGGAGAAGGAAAAACGACAGTCACCGTGGGATTAGGTCAGGCATTTGCAAAACTTGGGAAAAAAGCAATGATTGCGTTACGTGAGCCTTCCCTTGGACCATGTTTCGGAATTAAAGGCGGTGCCGCAGGTGGTGGATATTCCCAGGTTGTTCCGATGGAGGATTTAAATCTTCATTTTACAGGGGATTTTCATGCAATTACTTCTGCAAATAATCTGCTGGCAGCTCTTTTGGACAACCATATCCAGCAGGGAAATACGCTTGGGATTGATCCAAGACAGGTGGTATGGAAACGCTGTCTGGATATGAATGACCGTGTCCTTCGTAATGTGGTTGTGGGACTTGGAAATAAAATGGACGGAATGGTGCGTGAGGATCATTTCGTAATCACGGTAGCATCCGAAATTATGGCGATTTTATGCCTTGCCGAAGATATGAAAGATTTAAAGAGACGTCTGGGACGGATTATCGTGGCATATACGTTTGACGGCAAGCCGGTAACTGCAGAAGATCTGCAAGCAGTCGGATCTATGGCAGCTCTGTTAAAAGATGCGTTAAAGCCGAATCTGATCCAGACACTGGAGCATACACCGGCGCTCGTTCACGGAGGACCATTTGCCAATATCGCACATGGATGTAACAGCGTGCGTGCTACCACAACTGCTTTAAAACTTGCCGATTATGTAATTACCGAGGCAGGATTCGGTGCGGATTTAGGTGCGGAAAAATTCTTTGATATCAAGTGCCGGAAGGCAGGGCTTCATCCGGATGCAGTGGTACTCGTTGCGACGATCCGTGCATTAAAATACAATGGCGGAGTTTTGAAGGATGAATTATCCAATGAAAACCTTGAGGCATTAAAGAAAGGAATTGTCAATCTGGAGAAACATATTGAAAACCTTCAGAAATTCGGTGTGCCGGTCGTTGTCACATTGAATGCATTTGTTTCGGATACAGAGGCAGAAACCGCTTATGTAGAACAGTTCTGCAAAGAGCATGACTGTGAATTTGCTCTGGCAAAAGTATGGGAAAAAGGCGGAGAGGGCGGAATTGCTCTGGCAAACAAAATTCTCGAGACACTTGAGAAGAAAGAAAGCCATTTCCATACACTCTACAGTGATGATCTTGGACTGAAAGAAAAGATCGAGACGGTTGCAAAAGAAATTTACGGTGCCGATGGAGTTACCTATTCTCCGGCAGCGGAGCGGGAACTGAAACGAATTACGGATCTGGGTATGGCAAACTTCCCGGTATGTATGGCAAAGACACAGTATTCCCTGTCGGATGATGCGAAGAAACTCGGAAGACCGACCGGGTTTAAGATCAATGTCCGGGAAGTATATGTTTCTGCCGGTGCCGGCTTTGTCGTTGCTGTCAACGGTTCGATCATGACGCTTCCGGGTCTGCCAAAGAAACCGGCAGCTTACGGAATTGATGTCAATGATGACGGTGTAATCACAGGATTGTTCTAAGGAGATAATGGCATGGCAAAGATCATAGATGGAAAGAAGATTTCAGCGGAAATCAAAGAAGAATTAAAGACAGAAGTTGCAGCATATGCAGCACAGGGGAAAACATGTGCACTTGCGGTCATTCAGGTGGGCGCAGATCCGGCATCCAGCGTATATGTCAGAAATAAAAAGAAAGCCTGTGCATATATTGGAATAGAGTCGCTTTCGTATGAACTTCCGGAAGAAACCACGGAAGAGGAACTGCTTGCATTGATTCAGAAACTGAATGACAATCCAGATGTTCATGGAATTCTGTGCCAGCTTCCACTCCCGAAACATATCTGCGAAGACCATGTGATCCAGGCAATTGATCCGCAAAAAGATGTCGATGGTTTTCACCCGCAGAATGTCGGTGCACTTGTGGTTGGGAAAAAAGGATTTGTCTCCTGCACGCCCGCCGGTATTATCCAGCTGTTAAAACGCAGCAATATTGAAATTGCCGGAAAGCACTGTGTGGTAATCGGAAGAAGCAACATTGTCGGAAAACCGATGGCGCTTCTGATGCTTCGGGAAAATGCAACGGTTACGATCTGTCATTCACGGACCGAAAATCTCAAAGAAATCTGCAAAGAGGCGGATATTCTGATTGTGGCCATTGGAAAACCACGTTATATCGGTGCCGATTATATCAAAGAAGGAGCGGTTGTCATCGATGTCGGAATTCACAGAAATGAAGAAAATAAGCTTTGCGGGGATGTCCGTTTCGAAGAGGCAGAGCAGATCGCTTCTTATATTACACCGGTTCCGGGTGGTGTTGGACCGATGACAATTGCGATGCTCATGCATAACTGTGTAGATGCCATGAAACTTTATTCATAAAACAGATAGGGGATAGATGATGAAGTGTATTTATTGCGGTGAGGAATTAAAAGAGGGGAGTCTGTACTGTCCAAAATGCGGGAAAGCCGTACAGATTGTACCGGACTACAATATTTACGATGATGATTATCTGAATCAGGTTCTTACGGAAGAATCCCAAAAGATTTCAGGTTCCAGACCGGACAGAAATAAAAAACCGGCACCTGCAGAGACAAAACATCCGGGGAAAAAACACCTCGACCCACGCCAGAAAAAAATTATCTTCCTGGTTCTCGGAATCGTATGCGTGCTTATTTTTGCCCTGTTAATTCTTGGAGCAGCAATCCGTTCCAATCATGCCAATTCCTTCGATTACCAGGTGGGACTGGCAGAGAAAGCACAAAAAGCCGGAGATACCAAAAATGCAATTGCCTGCTACGAGAATGCACTGGCACTGGACAAAAACAGTATTGAAGTCCGGCTGGCTCTGGCGGATCTGTACACCGGAGAAAACGATTATGATTCGGCACTTGTTTTATATCAGGAAGTGATCCGTGCGGACAGGAAAAACCGTCAGGCATGCAAAGGACTGATTGCCATTTATGAGAAGCAGAACAATACCGATGCCATACTTTCTCTCTCCGAGGCTGTGGATGACAGTCTGAAAGATCTTTTCGCCGATTATCAGGTAGAGGGACCACAGTTCAGTTTAAAGAGCGGAAGTTTTGAAAATGCCCAGATACTACAGATGCTTTCCACAAAAGGCTATGAAATTTATTATACGGTAGACGGGTCAGATCCAAAAGAACGCGGATTGCGATACACAGAACCTGTGAAACTGGATGAAAATAATAAAACCTATACCGTAAAAGCGGTATGTAAAAACGAAAAGGGAGTTTACAGTGAGGTAACAGAAGCAAACTATAAAATTTTAATCCCGGCACCGGATGAACCGATTGTTTCTCCGGACGGTGGAGATTTCGGCGTGGAAACTTCCGTAACGATTACCGTTCCGGACGGCTGCAGTGCTTACTATACCTGGGACGGAAGTACGCCGACTGCTGCCAGTCATCTTTATACGCAGCCGATCAAAGTTCCGGAAGGAAACAATATTCTTTCGGTTGTGATCATTGATCATACGACGAAATTAAGTTCGGATGTATATAGAGGAAATTTTATTTATTATTCACAGGACTATACAGCAGAAGATGCTATAGATGATCCTGCAGACAATGCAGAAGAATAAAATAATATAGAAATTGTTAAAAATCAAACAGGGAGTGTGATTGCCGATGCTTTATAACTGCATGGACATATCAACACTCCCTGTTGTGGAAGAGGTGGTTTAATCTTCCAGAAATTCAATCTCATCTTTTGCCATATGGCTGATTCTTGCAAGGGGATACACATCAAATCCCTGAGAAACCAGTTTTTCATGTCCCGGCTGAAATGCTTTTTCGATCAGGACACCTACACCTGCAATGGTAGCGTGCGCTTTGCGGATCAGACGGATGGCTCCGGTAGCTGCTTCTCCGTTTGCCAGAAAATCATCAATGATCAGGACATGATCTTTTTCTGAGACAAACTTAGAAGAAAGCGTCAGTTCATAACTTGTTCCTTTGGTAAAGGAAGTGACCTCTGTCTGGAACAGATTGTCGTTTAAAATCTTAGAAGGCTGTTTTTTTAAGATAATCATAGGAAGACCCATGCACATAGCTGTCATAAGAGCCGGAGCAATGCCGGAACTTTCAATGGTTGCAACCTTTGTGATGCCCTGATCTTTGAAGTGTTCCGCAAAAGCTTCCCCGATGTGCTGCATCAGTACCGGATCTACCTGATGATTGATAAAACTGTCTACTTTTAAGATATCTTCATTGACAGCAATTCCATCTTTTTTAATTCTTTCCTGTAATTCTTTCAATTTCGTTACCTCTCTTGTATTTGTTGATTACAGTATATCATTTTTTACTACAAATTGACAGAGAAATATAGTAAAATAACAACATGAAAATAACAATTATCTGCGTAGGCAAAATAAAGGAAAAATTTTATACGGAAGCCGTCAGGGAATATTCCAAACGGCTCAGCCGCTACTGTACGTTATCCATTACGGAGGTGGCGGATGAAAAGACAAAAGAACAGGCAAGCGAAACCGAAATTGCCATGGTCAAAGACCTGGAAGGGGAGCGTATTTTAAAATCCATCCGCCCGGACGGCTATGTGATTGCGCTGGCGATCGATGGAAAACAGCCGGATTCGATAGAACTTTCCCGTGAAATTGAAAAACTCGGGCTTGGCGGAGTCAGTCATATTTATTTTGTAATCGGAGGATCTCTTGGATTATCCGACAAGGTTCTTAAGCGGGCAGATGCACGACTCAGCTTTTCGAAGATGACATTCCCCCATCAGCTGATGCGTGTGATTCTGCTGGAACAGATTTATCGTTCTTACCGTATCATGCATCACGAACCATATCATAAATAAAGAAGAAAGGATCATTTGGTATGCAAAAAGCAATACGTCTGGTTACCCGGTTTTTAGCCAAATGCCAGAAAGACAAAATAAATGCTTATTCCGCACAGATCGCTTTTTTTATTATTTTATCCATCATTCCGTTTCTTATGGTGTTTTCTTCCATGCTTCAATATACCAGTATCACGGAGGATATGGTATTTGAAATCATAGAAAGAGTCATGCCGCAGTATGTTGCTCCGTTTCTGGTTACCCTTGTAAAAGAAATCTATACAAGATCCATGGGAATCATTTCGGTCACGGCAATTATTGCCATATGGTCTGCCGCAAAAGGCATTCAGTATATGGCAGATGGTCTGAATGCGGTTCACGAATTAAAAGAGACAAGAAATTGGTTTGTACTCCGATTCTGGGCGGTTATTTATACCATTGTTTTTCTGGTTGCGATTGTATTTACGCTTGTTGTGCTGGTTTTTGGAAACAGTCTGCGGCATTTAGCGGCAGATTATCTTCCGTTTATTGCACATCTCGTAAAAATAATAATCAAATTCCGGGGGCTTATCCTGTTACTTCTTCTGATCCTGTTTTTTGACGTGATTTTTACCGCACTTCCGAATACAAAGCTTACCTTTAAAAGCCAGCTTCCTGGAGCCACGGCATGTGCAGCTGCATGGTATGTTTTTTCCTTCGGGCTTTCCATCTATGTTGATTATTTTAATGGATTTTCCATGTATGGAAGCCTGACAACCATTGCCCTGATCATGCTCTGGCTGTATTTTTGCATGTATATTATGATGATGACCGTAGAATTTAATGTATTTTTGGAAGCGTACCGAAACGGATCCCTGAATTTAGAGACATAGGACGGGTTCGCTTTTCATATAGTGAAGTATGAAAAGCCATTCGAATCAAACCAGACACAAAATAAAACAGGAGCATCTCGTAGAACAAATGGAACTGCCAAAAGACATTTTCCTGGGAATGCCGCTTCTTTCCATGGAGGGGAACCGTACACTTTGTATCGTTAACCACCGTGGAATTATAAAATACTGTCCGGAGGTGATCGGAATTGCAACACAATCCTATCATATCCGGATCGTCGGAAGGAGTCTGTCCATCCGGAAATATTCGGCGGATCTTATCGAAATTTCCGGATATATGCAGGAGATCACATTTCTGCCATGATAGAAAGGTTTCTTCGATTCGTCAATGGCAGTCTTTTGGTTTGTGTATGCGGAAGCAACATTTCCCGTTTTTTAAATTTATGTGCACGTCACGAAATTATGTTCTGGAAGATACAGCCGGATTCTCCGACGCAGGTTTCTTTTTATATCCGGTTGCAGGATCTGTATGAACTGCGTCCATATCTGCGGAAAACAAAAACGAGAATCCACATCAGAAAAAGGATCGGCTTTCCGTTTTTCTGGCAGAAATACCGCGCAAGAAAACTTGGAATTTTTGTCCTTTTGTGTGTCATGGCAGGAGTCTGGGTGCTCAGTACGAGAATCTGGAGAATTGAAATCAAAGGGAATTCCTCTCTGGGAGAAGACGCCATTCTGGAATATTTAAGTGCACACAACGTTACCTATGGCATGCCGGCAAAGGAAATCGACAATGATGCACTGGAGCTGTCCCTGCGTCAGGACTTGGAACCGGTGATCTGGGCAAGTGTATACGAAACGGGAACCCGGCTGGTTGTACAGATACAGGAGAAAATTTCTTCTCACGAGGAAACGAAAGAAGCAGAGGGCACCTGTATGGATCTGGCGGCATCTGCGGATGCTACGATTGCATCGGTCATTACAAGGAGCGGGCTTGCCAAAGTGAAAAAGGGTGATAAAGTGAAAAAAGGCGATGTGCTGGTCTGTGGACGGCAGGAAATTCTGGATGATAACGGGAAAGTGCGGGAATACTATTATAAAAGCGCCGATGCCGATGTATATGGATATACGATGCATCCCTATGAGGACTGGATTTCTTCCAAAATGACAGAAAAAAAAGAAACCGGTAATAAACACAAACGATATTTTCTACAGGTTCTGAATTGGCGTCTGGTAACTCCGGCTTTGCATGCGGAGTATACATCGGAGCGTTCTGTAACGGATACCCGGCAGTTTTGCCTGCAGGACAGTTTTTATCTTCCGGTTTATTTTGGAGAAATCACAACGTCTGAGCTGCAGGAAAAGACCGTTATGCTGACAAAAGAACAGGTAAAACAGCTTGCTTTGACACATTTTTCACAATTTCTTTCGGAATTGGAAGAAAATGGGGTGCGAATTGTCGACAAAAATGTTATGATTGAACAGATAGATCAAAACTATCATATCTATGGTCAGGTAAAGGGGTGTGAAAAAATCACAACTTTAGTACCAACCGAAAGGAAACGAGAGGAACCTGTAAATGAGTCTGAATGAAGTATCGCTCCGGATACCAACGGAACATATGGCAAATGTCTTCGGACAGTTTGATGCCAATATCAAAAAAATAGAACGGACACTGGGTGTAACGGTTGTTGTACGCGATGATCAGTTGAAAATTATCGGTACTCCATCTGCCGCAAGCGGCGCACAGGAAGTGTTTGAACAGTTGTATGAGCTTGCAAAACGGGGAAATGTTATCAGCGAACAGAATGTAAACTACGCACTTGCTCTTTTGCAGGAACACA
This sequence comes from Roseburia faecis, assembly GCF_001406815.1. GTDB lineage: Bacteria > Bacillota > Clostridia > Lachnospirales > Lachnospiraceae > Roseburia > Roseburia faecis. The sequence continues at coordinate 146,506 of NZ_CVRR01000019.1, forward strand.
AAGGGTCTGAGATGGTAGAGATGGATAAAGATGTGATCTGTCATACCATACAGGGAAAACCGGTAAAGCCTAAAACACTCGGGCAGAAGGATTATGTAGATAATATCCGTAAAAAAATGATTGTTTTCGGGATGGGCCCTGCCGGAACCGGAAAAACATATCTGGCCATGGCCATGGCGATCACTGCGTTTAAGAATGAAGAAGTGGGACGCATCATTCTGACACGTCCGGCAATTGAAGCGGGAGAAAAACTCGGATTTCTTCCGGGAGATCTGCAGAGCAAAGTAGATCCGTATCTGCGCCCTTTATACGATGCCCTGTATCAGATTATGGGTGCGGAGTCATTTCAGAAAAATATGGAAAAAGGTCTGATTGAGGTTGCACCGCTGGCTTATATGCGTGGACGGACACTCGACAACGCATTTATTATTCTGGATGAGGCACAGAACACCACACCGGCACAGATGAAAATGTTTCTGACACGTATCGGCTTCGGCTCGAAAGCTGTGATTACCGGAGATGCCACGCAAAAAGATCTGGCCCCGGGAAGTAAATCCGGGCTGGATGTAGCACTTCGGGTTTTGAAAAATGTGGAAGAAATCGGAATCTGTAAATTAACAAGCAAAGATGTCGTCAGACATCCGCTGGTACAAAAGATTGTACAGGCTTATGATGATTATGAGTCCAGACAGAGCAGCCGGAGTGCGCGTAAGTCTGCCAGACAGGAGAAAAAATGAAACCCAAAGAGACAATAAACCTCTATCGCGTCATATCGCTTCTGGTGATCGCGCTTGTCACTTTTGGAGTGATGGGCGGGTTATGTGCCAAAAGCCACCTGTATCCGGATGAATGGCTCAGTATGTTTTTCCTGACCCTGATTTTTCTTCTGGTCTGCATTTTTGAACTGGAATATGAACGAAAGCAGAAAGGAATATCGGCAAACACACAGACAACCTTTATCCGTCTTTCCGTTACCTATACGGTCAGTGGGGGATTGATCTATGCGATCAGTTATCTTCCGGAATTTTACCGTCCGGTGATGATCCCGGTGATTCTGCTCACCGCAGTGTCAAATTCCATGGTGGCGGTGTCTTTTGGATTGTTTTTCGATCTGGTGCTGGCACTGACTGTCGGGGGAAGTTTTTATGCCCTTGCTGCTTATATGATGCTTACAATGCTTGCTGCTGTACTGGCACAGGCATTAAAAGAAAAAAAATACCGTATGGGTGTATCCCTTCTGACTTTCTTTTTCAGTCTGATGATTCCGGAACTGTTTTCCTATTTATCAACGAAAGAAATGCAGAAATATTCGCTGCTTTATGCTTTTGGAACAGCATTCCTGACTTTTCTGACAGCAGCTTTTCTGTTTCACCGGCTGCTTCATGAAGCGGATCAGGAAATTGAAAACCATCTGCTGGATATCGTGTCCGAGGATTATTCGGAGGTAAAAGCCCTCAAGGATTTTTCCATGGTGGAATACCGCCACGCAGTGAAAGTTTCAGACATTGCCTGCCGCTGTGCAAAAGAAGTGGGATACCGGGCGAACTTATGTCTTGCCGGCGGTTTTTATTACCGTATGGGGCGCTGGATCGGGGAGCCATATATCAAAAATGCGGTCAATAAGGCAGAATCCTTATGTTTTCCGGCGGAGCTGATCTCCATTCTGGCAGAATACTATGGAGAAGAGCAGCTTCCATCTTCACCGGAATCCGCTCTGGTGCATATGGTGGATGCGGTTGTGATCCGTCTGGAAGCGATGGAACAAAATGTGGGACAAAGTGTCTGGAACCGTGATATTGTAATTTATCAGACCGTGAATGATTTTTCCTCAAGTGAAATTTATGACCATTCCGGAATGAGTATGAACCAGTTTTTAAAGATTCGTGAATTTCTTGCAAAGGAGGAATTACTTCGTTGAGTTTTTATTTAGAAGAAACATGTAACATACCGTTTGATTTTGCATATGCTAAGCTTGCAGAGGATGTGATTGCCTTTTGTCTGTCCCATGAGAATTTTCCTTATGAAGCAGAAGTCAATCTGACACTTACAGACAATGAAGAAATCCATCGGATCAATCTGGAATACCGCCAGATCGACCGTCCGACGGATGTTCTTTCTTTCCCGATGCTTTCTTATGAGAAAGCCGGAGATTTTTCTTTTCTGGAAGAGGAGAGTGAAGATGATTTTAATCCGGATACGGGAGAAGTCATGCTTGGAGATATTATTATATCGGTCGATAAAGTGTTAGAACAGGCACAAAGTTACGGACACAGTCCGAAGCGTGAATTTGCATTTCTGATTGTGCACAGCATGCTTCATCTGTTTGGTTATGACCACATTGATCCGAAAGATGCGGCCATCATGGAACCCAAACAAAAACAGATACTCGAAGAGATGCATATCGTAAGAGATTAAAGAATGGATGTGTTTTATGAAAAAGAGATGGAAAATGATAGGCGTTGTCTGTGCGATTGCCATTTTATCCGCCGGATGCAAAAGTAAAGAATCGGAAGCTCCCACACCTTCATCCACACAGGATGTACCTGCAGAAACTGCCGAAACAGAATATCAGCCGGAACCGGTGGAAACCCACGAAGGAGAAGTCCGAAGTTTCTATACGGGAGAGTGGATGGATGAAAAAAAAGCAAAGAATCGTCCGGTTGCCGTCATGACAGAAAACACACACGTAACCCTTCCACAGTATGGAATCGGAAATGCGGATATTATCTATGAATGTCCGGTGGAAGGCGGCATTACCCGGCTGATGACAATTTATCAGGATTATGCTTCCCTCAAAAAAGTGGGAAATGTGCGAAGTTGTCGTCTGTATTACGTATACTTTGCCAAAGAATTTGAGGCGGTTTATTTTCATGCAGGCGAAAGTAAATATGCACTTGATGTTTTAAATAGTTCATTCATTGACAATGTGGATGGAATTACGGGAAAAGGCGGAGCCTTTTATTACCGGGACAATAGCCGCAGGGCACCGCATAATCTGTATACAACCGGAGAAAATTTAGCCTCTGCCATGAAGACATACGGGTATGATACAAAGCTTCCGGAAAATTATACATCTCATTATCGTTTTACAACAGAAGATTCCCAAAATCTGCTGGATCAGGGAGAAGTTGCGAAAAAAGTATCCTTATACTATGTTGACGCGAAGCCCTGGTTTGTATACAATGAAACGGATGGTCTGTATTACCGCTATGAATTTGGTGATAAACAGATTGACGGTTCTACCGGAGAACAGCTTGCTGTGAAAAATATCATTTTACAGAATTGTTACAGCAACCTGAAAGATTCCAAAAACGGAACGTTAGATATCGATTATCTTTCCGGTGGATCAGGAATGTACATCACAAACGGAAAAGCTGTCCCGATTACATGGAAAAGAGCATCCGCAAATGATATTACACATTATTATACACAGGATGGTCAGGAAATTATTTTAAATCCCGGAAAGACATGGGTAGAGATCGTCGAAAACAGCCGTGCATCCCAAAATAAAATCAGCGCGGAATAAAAGAAACAAAAGCATTGAGGTTAGAAGATGGGTAAATCAAAGAATAACGGAACAAATTTTCTGGTTCAGGGATCAATTCTTGCGGTCGCGTCAATTATAAGCAGAATCATCGGACTGGTGTATCGTATTCCATTGAACAATATTCTGGGCGATGTAGGAATCAGTTATTATGCCTGTGCATTTGACGTGTACAACGTGATTTTGATTATTTCATCCTACAGTCTGCCACAGGCAGTGTCAAAGACGGTTTCCGCGAAAGCGGCCAAAGGGCGGTACCGGTCGGTATATCAGGTATTAAAAGGTGCACTTCTTTTTGCGCTGGTATCGGGATTTGTGGCATCGCTTGTCGTATTTTTCGGAGCCGAATTTTTTACCGGAACACTCTTAAAAACACCATACAGTGTGTTTGCACTTAAAATTTTAGGACCGGCACTGGTTGTTGTTGCGGTTCTTGGCGTTTTGCGTGGATTTTTCCAGGGACTTGGCACGATGATGCCAAGTGCCATTTCACAGATCATTGAACAGATTGTCAATGCCATCATCAGTGTATGGGCAGCTTATGTTCTGTATCGCTACGGAACAAAGATCGGAGCGGTTCTCGGTGATACCGAACATTACGGGCCTGCATACGGTGCAGCCGGAGGCACATTGGGAACGAACCTTGGATCTGTCGCTGCGCTGATTTTTGTACTTTTCGTATTTTTTGCTTATATGCATGTCTTTAAGCGAAGAATGAGACGGGAAAAAGGCGTTAAGGTAGAGCCATTTGCCTATACCATGAAGATCCTCATTATCACAATTGTTCCGGTTCTTTTAAGTACAACTGTTTACAATATCAGCAGTATCATTGACCAGAGTATTTTCAAAAATGTTGCGTTATTGCAGGGATACTCTGAAAACAAGATTGATGTATGGTGGGGCGTTTTTTCCGGAAAATATAAACTGCTGATCAATGTTCCGATTTCCATTGCCTCCGCGATGGCTGCCTCTTGCGTGCCGACACTGACGATGTCCTTTGCACAGAAAGATATGAAAAAAGTCAGGGAACAGATCAATTCTGCCATGCGTTTTATCATGGTGATTTCTTTCCCTTGTGCCATAGGACTTGCTGTATTGGGAGAGCCGATCTGTCGTCTGCTTTTCCCGGGAACGGCACAGACGGCACCTATGGCAGGTACCATGATGTGGGTTGGGGCAATGGCGGTTGTGTTTTATGCAATGTCTACGCTTTCAAACGGACTGCTGCAGGGCATTGACCGGTTAAAGATTCCGGTTATCAATGCAGCGGTTTCGCTTGTCGCTCATGTGATCGTACTGATTATACTGATGCTGTTTTTCCGCATGAATATCTATGCGGTCATTATCGCAAATATGTTCTTTGCGTTTTTAATGTGTATTATGAATGCGCTGGCAATACGAAAATACAGCGGCTATCATCAGGAAATTCACAAAACATTTATTGTGCCGGGAATTTCCTCGGTTATTATGGGAATTATTACCTATATCGTCTATCATGGCAGCTATGCGGTTTTAAAAATCAATGCGGTATCTGCCATGCTTGCAATTCTTGCAGCGGTTATCGTATATGCAGTTGTCTTACTGTTACTGCACGGACTGACCGAAGAGGAGATTAAAAAATTCCCGAAAGGAACTCTGATTGTCCGGGTTGCAAAAAAAATACATTTATTAAAGTAAATGGTATAAAACGGAAATAAAATGCAGATGCTACTGTTAGAAGGTGATGATATGAATCAAAAAACAGGCATCTGCATTCTTCTTTGTCTGGTTCTGCTGCTGGTCTTTGGCATCTGGTATCAGAAAAGAGGTGTAGAAAATACAAAAAATACCCAAGAACAATATGCATCCGAAACAGAGCACACCGTTTTGACCGGAACTCCTTACAAAGAAACGGAAAATGCCTATATTATCCGTACACAGGACAGCCGGCTGGTTGTTTTTTTACCGGATGGAAAAACCGTATATATGGAAACCGGGATTCGAAGTGAGAATTTAAGTCAAAAACTGCAGAAACAGGCGGAAAATGGCATTGGATTTGCAGATGAAGAGAGCCTTTTTGACTTTTTGGAAAGCTATTCGAGTTGAATATTTTATACCCATATGATAAAATATTTAACTGGTTTAACAGATAAAATGACAGGTGGACTATGGATAAGAAAAAATCAAAACAACAGGATGTGCTCGTGATTGGCGCCGGAGCTTCCGGCATGATGACCGCAATTACGGCCGCAAGACGTGGATTGTCCGTTACCGTCTTAGAACATATGGATAAGCCGGGGAAAAAAATTCTGGCAACCGGAAACGGAAAATGTAATTTTACAAATCTTAAGATGTCTCCCCGGTGTTATTACGGAGACCACGGACTGGTACAGGAAATTTTAAAGCAGTTTACAGTGGAAGATACCCTTGCGTTTTTCCGGGAGATCGGCATCTGGCCAAAAGAAAAGAACGGATATGTATACCCAAACTCCGGACAGGCTTCTTCCGTTGCGGATGCGCTGTCCGCGGAAATGAAACGAAGCGGAGTTTCCCTGGTCACTTCCTGTGACATCCGGCAGCTTTGTGAGACAAAATACGGATTTGAGGTACGGACATCCATGGGAACGTATTGTTCCCACAATCTTGTTTTTGCAACAGGTCTTCGTGCTGCACCGAAATCCGGAAGCGATGGATCCATGATTTCGCTGATAAAATCGTTTGGGCACCGGTTTGAGCCGATTTTGCCGGCACTGTGTGGATTTGAGGCAGAAGGAATGGAATTTTCCAAAGTATCCGGAGTCCGCACGGACGCACTCCTGTCTTTGTACATAGATGGACAGAACTGCAAACAGGAACGGGGAGAACTGCAGCTTGCAGATTACGGGATTTCCGGTATTCCGGTATTTCAGGTCAGCAGTCCGGCCTCGAAAGCACTGTATCAGAAAAAACAGGCAGAACTTACCATCAATTTTCTGCCGGATTTTTCCGAAGATATGCTTGCGCAGGAACTGCAGCGCAGATTTTCACGGGATGCCGGGATACAGGATGCCGCAGAATCACTTCGTGGGCTTTTAAACCATAAACTGATTCCGGTTATACTTAAGGCAGCAGGCATTCCGGTTCATGAACACACGGAACGGATTTCCCAAAAGCAGATCGAAACGCTCAGCAGACAGATACAGACATTTCCTGTCCGCTTAAAAAAGGTAAGGGATTTTTCTGCTGCACAGGTGTGCACAGGGGGAATCCACACGGAAGAAATCCACACAGATACGCTGGAATCACGGATTGTCCCGGGCATCTATTTCGTTGGTGAACTTTTGGATGTCGATGGAATCTGTGGGGGATATAATTTGCAATGGGCATGGTCCAGCGGACATGTCGCAGGAAGTAAAGTAGGTTCATAATGATTAAAATCAATCAGTTAAAGCTTCCAGTAGGACATTCCCAAAAAGATCTGGAAGATAAAATCAGAAAAACACTTCGTATTCCATCGAAAGAAACATTTCATTACGAGGTGATGCGGCGTTCCCTCGATGCACGGAAAAAGCCGTCATTGTTTTATGTATATTGCATCTATGTAACGATCCGTCAGGAAAACAGCATCGTAAAAAAACTGCATCAGCCTTCCGTCAGCTTTGTGACAGAAACCGGTTACCGTTTTTCGGAAATGGGGCATGAGCGTTTAAACCGGCGTCCGGTGATTGTGGGAGCCGGTCCCTGTGGTCTTTTTGCAGCCTGGCAGCTGACACTTGCAGGATATGCGCCGCTTATTTTAGAGCGCGGAAAACAGGTAGAAGACCGCAGTGCGGACGTTGAACGCTTCTGGGAAACCGGTATTCTGCAGCCGGATTCCAATGTACAGTTTGGAGAAGGTGGGGCAGGAACCTTTTCCGATGGAAAATTAAACACGGTGGTGAAGGATCCGTCCGGAAGAAACCGTTATGTACTGGAAACATTCGTAAAATTTGGGGCACCATCGGACATTCTTTATGATGCAAAACCACATATCGGAACCGATATTCTGGCGAAGGTGATCAAAAATATGAGGGATTACCTGATCAAACACGGTGCGGAGTTTCGTTTTCAGACCTGTTTAAAAGACATTCAGATAAAAGAAAATGCACTGCATGCACTTGTGACGGAGGATGATACGGTGATTCCTGCCGATGTTGCCATTCTTGCACTTGGACACAGTGCAAGGGATACCTTTACGATGCTGCACCGGCACCAGCTTCCGATGGAAGCTAAAAATTTTGCCGTGGGATTCCGCGTGGAACATCCCCAGCAGATGATCGATGATGTCATGTACGGAAACGGAAAAAGAAACGCCCTGCGGCTTCCTGCCGCACCTTATAAGGTGACGTCCAATTTTCCAAACGGACGCGGGGTATATTCTTTTTGCATGTGTCCGGGCGGTTATGTCGTAAATGCTTCCTCCATGAAGGAAAAAACCTGTGTCAATGGTATGAGTTATTCGGGCAGAAGTGGGAAAAACGCAAATTCTGCCATTATTGTTTCGGTTTCCCCTGCCGATTACGGAGCACAGGATCCACTTGATGGCATGCACTTTCAGGAAACACTCGAACATAAAACGTATCAGCTGGGAAACGGAAAGATTCCGCAGCAGCTGTTTGGCGATTACCGGCAGAATATTGCAAGCCAAGGATATGGAGATTTTAATTCCCAGACAAAAGGGCAGACCTGCTTTGCAAATCTCAGAGGTCTGATGACAGAGGACATGGAACATTCCTTTTTGCTTGGAATGGAACATTTTTCGAACATTATTCCGCAGTTTGACCGGTCTGATGCGATTCTTTCCGGCATGGAAACACGCACCTCATCTCCGGTGCGGATCATGCGGGATACAAATGGAGAGAGCCGTGTGCACGGAATTTATCCGGGTGGAGAAGGCGCAGGATATGCGGGAGGCATTATGTCGGCAGCGATGGACGGTCTGCGTCTGGCTGATGATGTGATGAAACGTTATCATCCGGTTTATTAGAAAGAGAGAAAAAAGTGAAACAAGAAGTAACACCAATGATGCAGCATTATCTGCAGACAAAAGAAGAATACAAAGACTGTATCCTGTTTTACCGTCTGGGTGATTTTTATGAAATGTTTTTCGAGGATGCCAAAACAGTTTCAAAGGAACTCGAACTGACGCTGACAGGAAAAAGCTGTGGACTGGAAGAACGGGCACCGATGTGCGGGGTTCCGTTTCATGCCGCAGACGGATATATCAACCGGCTGGTCAAAAAAGGATACAAAGTAGCAATCTGTGAACAGGTGGAAGATCCGAAACTGGCAAAAGGAATTGTCAAACGGGAAGTCATCCGTGTAGTCACTCCGGGAACAAACATTGATATGCAGTCGTTAGACGAGGCAAAAAACAATTATCTCATGTGTATCGTATATATCGGGGATAAATACGGCATTGCGACGACCGACGTTACGACCGGAGATTTCTTTGTAACGGAAGTGGACAGTGAACGAAAACTGTTGGATGAGCTGAATCGTTTCAGTCCGACAGAAATCATCTGCAACGAGCCGTTTTATATGAGCGGGGTAAATATCGATGATATGAAGGAGCGCATGGGAATTGCGGTATCCGCCCTGGATTCCTGGTATTTCGGGGATGATCTGGCAAAGGAAACGCTGTTGTCCCATTTTCATGTACAGAGTCTGGAAGGGCTGGGACTGATGGATTACGACTGTGGTGTGATTGCCTCCGCGGCATTACTGAAATATCTGTATGAAACACAAAAGAACACCCTTTCTAATATTTTGGAACTCCGTCCGTATTCCATCGGGAAATATATGATCATTGACAGTTCCTCCCGGAGAAATCTCGAACTGGTAGAGACCATGCGGGAAAAACAAAAGCGTGGTTCCCTGCTCTGGGTACTGGATAAGACAAAGACGGCAATGGGTGCCAGACTTCTGCGATCTTACGTGGAACAGCCGCTGATCGACAAAACAGAGATATTAAAACGGCAGGAACTGATTACAAATTTAAATGATCAGGAGATCACCCGGGAAGAATTGCGGGAATATTTAGGACCAATATATGATCTGGAACGTCTGATTACCAGAATTACATACCAGACCGCCAATCCGCGGGATATGATTGCTTTTTGCAATTCTTTAGAAATGCTGCCTCCGATTAAAACACTGCTTGAGGATTTAAAGGGAGAGCTTGCCACCGGAATCCGGGAACATTTTGACTGTCTGGAAGATCTGTGTGCACTTTTGAAGTCTTCCATCAACGATGATCCTCCGATTTCCGTACGTGACGGCAACATCATAAAAACCGGATACAATGAGGAAGTGGACCGGCTGCGGAACGCATCAACGGATGGAAAGAAATGGCTGGCAGACTTAGAGGGCAAAGAACGCGAAAAGACTGGAATTAAGAACCTGCGTATCAAATACAACAAAGTGTTTGGATATTATCTGGAAGTGACCAATTCCTTTAAGGATCAGGTGCCGGATTACTATGTGAGAAAGCAGACACTGACCAATGCCGAGCGCTATATTACGCCGGAATTAAAAGAACTCGAAGATACGATTCTCGGTTCCCAGGATCGTCTGGTCGAATTAGAATACGATCTGTTCCGCCAGATCCGGGATACCATCGCGGATAATGTTGCACGTATTCAGGCAACCGCACGGGCAGTGGCGCAGATTGATGTGTTTGTTTCCCTGGCACTTGTGGCAGGACAGAATAATTACTGCAAACCAAAGATCAACGAATCCGGCGTGATTGATATCAAAGGCGGCCGTCATCCGGTTGTCGAAAAAATGATTGTCAATGATATGTTTATAGACAATGACACGTATCTGGACAATCACAATAACCGGATTTCCATCATTACCGGTCCGAATATGGCAGGAAAATCTACCTATATGCGCCAGAGCGCACTGATCGTTCTGATGGCACAGATTGGAAGCTTTGTTCCGGCAGAATCTGCCAACATTGGAATTGTGGACCGGATTTTCACGCGTGTCGGGGCTTCAGATGATCTGGCAAGCGGGCAGAGTACCTTTATGGTAGAAATGAATGAAGTGGCAAATATTCTCCGCAATGCCACGGCGAATTCCCTTCTGATTCTGGATGAAATCGGACGCGGAACCAGTACTTTCGACGGACTCAGCATTGCCTGGGCGGTTGTCGAATATATCAGCAATCCCAAATTACTGGGAGCAAAAACACTGTTTGCCACACATTATCATGAACTGACGGAACTGGAAGGAAAATTAAACAGTGTCAATAATTACTGTATTGCGGTCAAGGAAAAAGGTGACGACATCGTCTTTTTGCGCAAGATTGTAAAGGGCGGCGCAGACAAAAGTTATGGAATACAGGTTGCTAAACTGGCAGGGATTCCGGAACTTGTGATTAACCGTGCAAAAGACATTGTAAACCAGCTTTCTGCAAACGATATTACGGAAACGGTGAAAAATATATCCGTGGAAGGACAAGCCTCCGGCAAAAAGAAAAAACCGCATCTCGATGAGGTGGATCTGACACAGATGTCATTGTTTGACACCGTAAAAGATGACGATATCATTCAGGAACTGCGGGACGTGGATATCAGCCACATGACCCCGATGGATGCACTCAATAAACTGTATGAACTTCAGAACAAAGTAAAAAACCGCTGGTAGGATATAAAAAAGGAAAAACGAATGAGCAAAATTGCGTTATTAAGTCAGGAGACAATTGATAAGATTGCAGCAGGAGAGGTCGTGGAACGCCCGAGTTCTGTGGTAAAGGAGCTTGTGGAAAACGCCATTGATGCAGGGGCATCCGCCATTACCGTGGAGATCAAAGAAGGGGGCATTTCTCTGATCCGCATCACGGACAATGGATGCGGAATTCCAAAAGAAGAAGTTCCACTGGCCTTTTTGCGGCATTCAACCAGCAAAATCCGCAGTGCAGAAGATCTGATGTGTGTACATTCTTTAGGATTCCGTGGGGAAGCACTCTCCAGCATTGCTGCTGTTTCCAGAGTGGAAATGATCACCAAACCAGCCGATGCCCTGACCGGCACCCGGTACGTGATCGAAGGCTCAAAAGAAATTGCAGACGAAGAAATCGGTGCTCCCGATGGCACAACATTTCTGGTCCGGGATCTGTTTTACAATACCCCTGCCAGACGCAAATTTTTAAAGACGGCACAGACAGAGGGCACCTACATCAGTGACATGCTGGAAAAACTTGCCCTGTCCCATCCGGATATTTCTTTTAAATATATCAACAATAACCAGACAAGACTGCACACTTCCGGAAACGGGAAAAAACGGGATCTCATTTACCATATTTACGGACGTGAGATTGCGGCGGCACTGTTAGAGGTAAACTACAAGGGAGAATATTTCTCCCTTTCCGGCTATATTGGAAAACCTGTGATTAACCGCGGAAACCGGAATTACGAAAACTATTTTATCAATGGACGCTACATCAAAAGTTCTCTGCTTTCCAGATCGATAGAAGAGGCTTATCATAATTTCCTGATGCAGCACCAGTATCCGTTTACAGTTTTGTATTTCACATTTCCGGAGGATACCCTAGATGTGAATGTGCATCCGACAAAAATGGAACTGCGGTTTGGACACAATCAGGAAATTTACAAAGAATTGTGTGATGTTCTCTTCGGACTGCTTTCCCATAAGGAACTGATTCCGGAAGTCCCGGTAGATGAAGCAGAACATAAAAAAAAGAATCTTCCCCCGGCATACAAAGAACCGATTCCGGAACCATTTGAAAAGCGCAGAATCAATGAAATCCGACAGCAGCATCACCAGCCTCCGATTCCGGAAAAACCGGTTTCTCCTGTGGCTTCGCCTGTGCCATCAAAAAAAACACCGGCATTTGAGCCGTATTTGCCACAGCATCCGGATAAAACCATGGTGCGGGAATCCTTTGACCCGTTTCCAAAGCGGGAGGAATCCGTCCCTCCTGCAGATCTTTGCAGAAAACAACCGGCTGGCGAACAGATGACTCTTGCCGCTGCTTCACCGGAATTTTTAACGGATGATGCCCGCAAAAAGCACCGGATCATCGGGCAGTTGTTTCAAACCTACTGGCTGATCGAATACGAGGATAAATTGTATATCATGGATCAGCATGCGGCACATGAAAAGGTACTTTTTGAACGGATGATGGCAAAATTAAAAGAAAAAGAATTTACATCCCAGGCAGTCAGCCCGCCCATTGTGCTGAGTCTGGATGCCCATGAGCAGGAAATGTTAGAGACGTATCTGCCGGAAATCAAAAAATTCGGGTATGAGATCGAAAATTTCGGTGGCAGAGAATATATGATCTCTGCCGTACCGGATAATCTGTACCATATTGACATGAAAGATCTGTTTATCGAAATGCTTGATGATTTTTCCAACCTGACCGGACGGCAGACACCGGAACTGATACTGGAAAAAGTAGCCACCATGTCCTGCAAGGCAGCGGTAAAGGGAAATCATAGACTGAGCCTGCCGGAAGTGGATGCACTCATGACGGAATTGCTGACGCTGGAAAATCCGTTTTGCTGTCCACACGGCCGGCCAACCATCATTTCCATGTCAAAATACGAAATAGAGAAAAAATTTAAGAGGATTGTTTCATGAAACCACTTGTCATTCTTGCAGGTCCCACAGCCGTCGGGAAAACCGCTTTATCAATAAAACTTGCAAAAAAAATAAACGGCGCCGTTATTTCCGCGGATTCGATGCAGGTATATAAACACATGGATATCGGTTCTGCAAAAGTTATGCCGGAAGAGATGAAAGGGATACCCCATTATCTGATCGATGTGTTAGAGCCGTCCGAAGAGTTTAATATTGTCCGTTTTCAGCAGATGGCAAAAGAGGTCCTGCAGCAGATCTATGCCGCCGGACAGATCCCGATTATCGCCGGCGGAACCGGATTTTACATCCAGTCCCTGTTGTACGACATAGACTTTTCCAAAGAGGAATCCGATACGGCATACCGTACAGAACTTACGGCATTTGCAAAAGAATACGGGGCGCATGCCCTGCATGAAAAATTAAAAGAAATTGATCCGGTTTCTTATGAAACCATTCATGAAAATAATATCAAACGGGTCATCCGTGCACTGGAATTTTACCATCAGAATCATACGCCGATTTCCGCACACAACGAAAAAGAACATCAGAAAACATCTCCGTATCGTTTTGCATATTTTGTACTGACGGACGAACGGGAAAAATTATACCGGCGCATTGATCAGCGCGTGGACTTAATGATGGAGCAGGGACTTCTTACAGAAGTAAAAACGCTGTATGATATGGGATGCCGCAAAGATATGGTTTCCATGCAGGGACTGGGATACAAAGAAATTTTAGATTATCTGGACGGCAGCTGCTCCCTTGAGGAAGCGGTGTATGTGATCAAACGGGAAACCAGACATTTTGCGAAACGGCAGCTTACCTGGTTTCGCCGGGAAAAGGATGTCATCTGGCTGGACAAATCCGAATTCAATGACCGGGAAGATCAGATGTTACAGAAAATGACGGATGTTTTACACGAGAAAGGAATCATACAATGAATCAGTTACTGGAAGAAAAATATAAAGAACTTGGAATTTCCGAGAAAGTTTATGCATTTGGCGAAAAAATCGAACAGGAATTAAAAGAGCGTTTTGAAAAGATTGATGCAAATGCGGAATACAATCAGATGAAAGTCATTGCAGCCATGCAGAAAAACCGTGTGAGTGCAGAATGTTTTAATATTTCGAGCGGATACGGATATAATGATATGGGAAGAGATACTTTAGAGCGGGTATATGCAGACTGTTTTGGCGGGGAAGATGCGCTGGTCCGTCCACAGATCACCTGTGGAACCCATGCACTTGCGCTCGCTCTGATGTCCAATCTGCGTCCGGGCGATGAGCTTCTTTCTCCGGTCGGAAAACCGTACGACACTCTGGAAGAAGTAATTGGCATCCGCCCATCCAAAGGTTCCCTTGCCGAATACGGAATCACTTATTCCCAGGTGGATCTGCTGCCGGACGGTTCATTTGATTACGATGGAATCCGGAATGCAATCCATGAAAACACCCGCCTGGTAACCATCCAGCGCTCTAAGGGATACCAGACACGTCCAACGCTGTCGGTCGAGCGGATTGGGGAACTGATCACATTTATCAAAAATATCAAACCGGATGTCATCTGTATGGTTGACAATTGTTACGGAGAGTTTGTGGAAGACCGGGAGCCACTTGCAGTGGGAGCGGATATGATGGTCGGTTCTCTGATTAAAAACCCGGGAGGCGGCCTTGCTCCGATTGGCGGATACATTGTCGGTAAAAAGGAATGTGTGGAAAATGCGGCATATCGCCTGACTTCCCCTGGACTCGGAAAAGAAGTAGGAGCTTCGCTTGGTGTGATCCAGTCCTTTTATCAGGGCCTCTTTCTTGCACCGACCGTTGTAAGCGGTGCCTTAAAGGGAGCCATTTTTGCGGCAGATATTTATGAAAAACTGGGGTATAAAGTGGTTCCGGACAGTACCGAAAGCCGCCATGACATTATTCAGGCTGTGGAATTTCAAAACCGGGATGCCATGATTGCTTTCTGTGAAGGAATTCAGGCTGCTGCACCGGTAGACAGCTATGTCACTCCGGAGCCATGGGCAATGCCTGGTTATGACTGTGACGTTATTATGGCAGCAGGTGCATTCGTACAGGGTTCTTCCATCGAACTTTCCGCAGATGGCCCGGTGAAACCGCCATATGCCGTTTATTTTCAGGGGGGTCTGACATGGTACCATGCGAAGCTTGGAATTCTCATGTCTTTACAGAAACTTTATGAACGTAACCTTGTTAATATAGATGAACTGTGCTAAAATAATATGAGTTTTCATGTGGCTTCGGAAAAGTAGAAAGGAACCTGTTTTGAGTCACATTTCAATGAAAAACCTGCCGGAATCGGAACGGCCTTACGAACGTTTTCAGATTCTTGGAGCAGAGGCGCTGTCGGATGCAGAGCTTCTTGCAATTATATTAAAGACAGGAACAAAGGATTATACGGCTTTGGATCTTGCGCGTGATCTTTTGTCGGAGTGTCAGGGAAATCTTTTGAATCTGTATGAAATCGGATATGAACAGCTTTTAGAACGCAGGGGCATTGGCCCGGTCAAGGCAACACAGCTGAAAGCAATTGCGGAGCTTTCCAAGCGCATTGCCAGAACCGGACGCGGATATCATTTATCCATGAACTGTCCGTCTTCCATCGCCGATTATTATATGGAAGAACTCCGGCACCGCAGGGAAGAGGCCTTTATGGCAGCTTTCTTTGATTCCAAATGCAAATTTTTAGGAGACAGTGTGATCGCAACCGGGAGCATCAGTTATGCATATGTTTCTCCCATGGAACTGTTTCGCAAAGCACTGCTTCGAAATGCTGTTATGATCGTTATCCTGCACAATCATCCGAGTGGAGACCCAACTCCAAGCACAGAAGACAAAAAGCTTACCGAACAGATTCGGGCAGGCGCCTCGGTGTTGGGATTAACTCTTGCTGATCATATCGTAATCGGAGATCAGCAGTATTTCAGTTTTCGCGAAAATAAATTGTTATAACACAAGAAAAGGGAGAAGACAATGAGTAACAATATTTATGGTATTGACTTCGGTACATGTAATTTTAAAGTATTCAGTAAATCCAGTGGAAAAGTGATATCTGAAAAAAACACCATTGCCATTATCAACAAAACGCAGATTTATGCGTATGGTGATGATGCCTATGCAATGTATGAAAAAGCACCGGAAAGCATCAACGTTACGTTTCCGGTTTCTACGGGAGTGATCGCAGATTACAATTTTCTGCAGACCATGATTTTTGATTATATTGAGAAAAAATTAAAAGGAAGAGTAAAGAATGCAGAATTTCTTGTCGCAGTACCGACAGACATTACCGATGTAGAAAAACGTGCATTCTTTGAACTTTTTTATAAAAGCAAATTTCGTCCGAAAAACGTTATGCTCTGTGAAAAACCACTTGCAGATGCCGTTGGACTTGGAATTGATGTAAATCAGCCTACCGGAGTCATGGTCGTGGATATGGGAGCAGACACGATCGAAATTTCTGTTATTTCTCTCGGAGGACTTGTACTCAGTGATCTGATGCATTTCGGGTCCAATCGTCTCGATGAGTCTATCATCAGCTATATCCGCAGGGAATTTAACCTTGTGATCGGAAAGAAAACCGCCAAAGCATTAAAAGAAGAGCTTGGAAGCGGACTTCCGGGAAGACAGGAAACGATGACCGTTGTTGGTCTGGATGTCGTAAGCGGTCTTCCGGTGGAACGTGAAATTACCGCAGAGGTTGTCTATGAAGCAATCAGAGCAAATCTTGAATCGATCTGTTCGTCTATCAAACTGATTCTGGAGAAAACACCACCGGAACTTGCCAGGGATATTATCTATGCAGGTATTTATATCACAGGCGGCGGATCAAAAATCAAAGATCTTGACCAGTTGTTTACACAGATTACAAATATTAAAGTAAATACCTGTGAGAATCCGGAAGAGAGCGCAGTCCGCGGTCTTTCAAAGATTGCTACGGACTCCAAATATAAACGGATTCCATTCAGCATGAAAAATACTACGTTAAAGTAAGAAACAAGGATTCGAGGATTTTATGAAAAAATTTCGCAGTTTTCGCAATAAGAAAAAGCATCTTTCAAGTAAATATATTTTGCTGATCCTTACCGGCGTGTGTATTGTTGCTCTGTTTACGAGTCTGGTATTTAATCTTTCCGGAGGTCCTTTAAATTCAGTTGCCGGATATGTATTTGTTCCGATGCAGAAGGGAATCAACAATGCCGGTTCCTGGATTTCAGGAAAAGCAAATGACTTTAAAACACTTGGAGAAGTTTTAAAAGAAAACAAAAAGCTTCAAAATCAGGTAGACGATCTGACCAATCAGTTAAACGTCACAAAGCTCGAACAATACGAACTGGACAATTACCGGGAACTTCTGGATCTGGATGATAAATATTCCGGATATCAGAAGGTCGCAGCAAATGTGATCGCCATGGACGGAACCAACTGGTTTTCAAGTTTTACGATTGACAAAGGTTTCAAAGAAGGCATCAAAAAAGGCATGAACGTCATTGCCGGAAGCGGTCTGGTCGGAATCGTCACAGACGTCGGTCCGAATTTTGCCAAGGTGCGAAGCATCATCGATGATTCCAGTAATGTAAGTTCCATGGTTCTGACCACAAAAGATAATTTCAATGTCGGTGGCAGCTTAAAGTCCATGAATCAGGATAAAGTGTTACCATTTACAGAACTCCGGGATGAAGATGATAAGGTAAAGGTCGGCGATCCGGTCGTGACTTCTTATGTGTCGGATCAGTATCAGGAAGGAATTCTGATTGGATACATTGCCTCCATTGAAAAAAATGCAAATAACCTGACAAAATCGGGAACCATTACGCCGGTCGTTGATTTCCAGCATCTGCGGGAGGTGCTTGTCATTACGACACTCAAAGACACCGGAGAAAAGGAACTGTCTTCCCAGAAGGCATCCGATACTCAGACAGAAACACAGGACAATACCGAAACACAAAAATCACAGGAGTAGGAAATGCGTAGAAAAATTGTGCTTTTTATTATTATAGCAATCTGTTTTCTCTTACAGACAACCGTTTTTCGAGCTTTGACATTTGCCAATATCGGTCCGAATCTGCTGATTATTGTGGTGTCTTCTTTTGGACTCATGCGTGGGAAAAAAGAAGGGCTGTGGGTTGGATTCTTTTGTGGATTGCTTATCGACATATTTTTTGGGTTTTATCTCGGAGGATATGCTTTACTTTATATGTACATCGGTTACATCAACGGATTGTTCAAAAAAAGATTTTACCCGGATGATATTAAGCTTCCGATGATTCTGATCGGCTCGAGTGATATCGTAAATAACCTGATGATCTATATCGTTATGTTTTTTATGCGCAGCCGGTTTTCTTTCTGGTATTATTTTACATCCGTCATACTGCCGGAATTTGTTTATACCATGGTGATAACCATCTTTTTGTATTTTATTCTTCTCAAGATTAATCAGAAACTTGAGGAACACGAGAAAAGGAGAGCTATAAAATTTGAGTTATGATATCAAAGATTTTCTGAAGAAATTTTTCAGTTCGCGCCTTTTTGTGCTTGCTGCGGTATTTATCGTATTTTTCGGAATTATCCTTGCAAGAATCTTTACCCTTCAGGTCGTCAACGGAAAGTCTTATCAGGAAAACTTTTCTTTAAAGATTCAGATGAAGCAGCCGATCAATGCGGCACGTGGAAATATATATGACAAAAACGGAAAGCTTCTGGCTTACAATGAACTTGCATATTCCATTTCCATCAATGACAGTACAACCTATTCAAGCACAAAAGAAAAAAACAAGGCTGTCAATGCAGAACTTGCAGAGATTCTTACGGTTTTAAAGAATAATGGTGAAACGCTGAATAATGATTTCAAAATTGACCGGAAAAAAGACGGTACATACAGCTTTAATGTATCCGGTTCCTCGCTGAACCGTTTTCGTGCGGATGTTTTCGGAAAAGGCTCTGCCGATGATCTTGAATATGACAAGGAGACCGGAATCGATGAGGCAAATGCAACCGCAGAACAGATTATGGAATATCTGATGGGAAAAGACAACTTTGGCATCAGCTCGAAATACGATGGGGATCTGGCATACCGTATCGTTGTTGTTCGTTATGCCATGCTTGGAAACCGCTTTGCAAGATACAAGGAAGTAAAAATCGCAACCGATGTATCGGACAAGACCGTTGCTTATGTAAATGAGCACATGGACACACTAAGCGGCATTTCCGTCAACGAAGACATGATCCGGAAATACAACTACAGTGAATATTTTTCATCGATCATCGGATACACCGGACCGATTTCGGAATCGGAGTATACGGCACTGCACAAAAAGAATAAAGATTATACCCAGAATGACACCGTCGGAAAAGCCGGGATGGAGCAGCATTACGAGACCTATCTGCGTGGGAAAAACGGAGAGCAGAAATTTTATATTGATAATGTAGGAAGAATTTCCGAAATTATCAGCAGCACCGATTCTGTAGCCGGAGATGACCTGTATCTGAGTATCGACGCAGATCTGCAGAAAGCTATCTATCTGGCATTGCAGAATGAGATTGCGGCGATTGTGTATTCCAATATCAAATCGGGCGAAATTCCGATCAACGATGTGTATACGGCTCTGATTGGCAACAGTGTCATCAACACAGAGCATTTTTCAAAAGCGAAAGCCTCTGACACGGAAAAAAGTGTGTTAAGTGTTTTTAAATCCCGGCAGAAGACAACGCTTGGCAAAATAAAACAGGAACTGACCAGTTCACCGGAAGCACTGAATACAATGTCGGATGAAGTGCTGGATGAATTTACTTACATCATTTCCATGTTAAAAGACGATCAGGTACTCTTAAAAAATGAGATTGATACCAGTGATTCTGTTTACCAGAAATGGAAAGACCAGAAAATCAGCCCGAAAGAGTATTTAAATTACTGTATCACACAGCACTGGATTGATATCAGTCAGCTGAATGTCGATGAAAAATATGCGGACTCAACGGAAGTATATGATGCATTATGTAAATATATTTTAAAGAACATTAAAACCGACACGGAATTTTCCAAAATCATATACCAGTATATGATTACGCGTGGCGAAATTTCCCCGCGTCAGCTCTGCCTGATTCTGTTTGATCAGGGGGTATTGGATTATGATGATGCAACCGTAAATAAATTGAAAAACGGATCGTTGTCCCCACGGGATTTCCTTATGAAAAAGATTTATAACATTGAGATTACGCCGGCACAACTTGCGCTTGAACCATGTACCGGTTCCTGTGTGGTGACGGATGAAAAAACAGGGGAAATTCGTGCCATGGTAAGTTATCCCGGATATAACAGCAACAAACTTGCCAACGGTGTAGATTCAGAATACTTTGCATCCCTGCAGCATGATAAATCCTCCCCGCTGCTCAATTATGCGACGCAGCAGAAGACCGCACCCGGTTCCACCTTTAAGCTGGTTTCCGCAACAGCCGGTCTGGCAGAAAACGTGATTACGACATCCGACCAGATCCGGTGTACCGGAATTTATAATGACATCAGTAACAAACCAAAATGCTGGATTTATCCGGGCAGTCACGGACTTGACAATGTTTTCGAGGCAATTCGGGATTCCTGTAACGTCTTTTTCTATACGGTCGGCAACCGGCTGGCACAGAAAAAAACAGGATCTTATAATGATGCCAACGGTATTGATCTGATTCAGAAATATGCACATATCTATGGCCTGGATCAAAAAACAGGACTGGAGATTTCGGAAAGCAAATCATCTGTTGCGACAGAATATCCGGTTATGGCTGCCATTGGACAGAGTGATAACAACTATACCACCGTTGCATTGTCCCGCTATGTAACAGCCGTGGCCTCCGGCAAAAAATATAATTATCAGCTGATGAATAAAATCGTGGATGCAGATGGAAAGACGGTCAAAAAATATAAGGCCGACTATGAAGATATTTCGGACACCTTAACAAGCAGCCAGTGGGATGCCATTCATTCCGGCATGCGCGAAGTGGTTTCCACCATGGACCGCTTCCAGGGATTTGATATTCCGGTTGCCGGAAAAACCGGTACGGCACAGCAGACCGGACATGCCAATCATGGTCTGTTTGTTGGTTATGCGCCATATGATGATCCGGAAATTACCATCGCAGTACGAATTGCCAACGGTTACAGTTCGCATAATGCGGCAACCGCGGCAAGAAATGTAATTTCATATTACTATAAAGAAACATCGATGAAAGATATCAAGGAAATGAAAGCAGCCGGTGCCAACGGTAACACAGGAAACTCTGTTGCCGATTAGTCACATAGATTACAATTTAAACTAACAGGAGGTTTATTTCATGGGTGAAGCAATTGTTTTCACTTCAGGAAAAGGCGGTGTTGGCAAGACTACAACAATTGCCAACATTGGCGCAGGACTTTCACGGTTAGATAAAAAAGTCATCATGCTTGATACAGACATGGGACTTCGGAATTTGGATGTTGTAATGGGAATGGAAGATCAGATCCAGTATAATCTGATCGACCTTCTCGAAAACAAATGCCGGTTAAAACAGGCATTGATCCGGGACAAGCGTTATCCGAATCTGTTTATGATTCCCGCAGCTCTCCGCTGCAGAAAGATTATGGATTATGAGAGTAAGCTGTATACGCTGATTTCCCATTTAAAACAGGAATTTGATTTCTGTCTGATTGACTGTCCGGCAGGAATCGAAGACGGGTTTCACTTTGCCGTATCTGCAGCAGATCGTGCAGTAGTTGTTACATCTCCGCATATTTCTGCTGTGCGGGATGCAGGAAGAGTCATCTGTCTGCTGGACGGTATGCGGCTTTCACAGATTGATCTGCTGATCAATGCCTACAATGCCCGTATGGTGCGAAAACACGATATGCTTTCGCAAAAAGATGTAGAAGATATTTTAGGACTTTCGGCAATCGGTGTAATTCCTGCCGATGAAAGAATTGTCGTAAGCCAGAATAAGGGAATACCTGTACTTTCCATGCACACAAAGGCCACCCGTGCATTTATGACCGCCGCAAGAGCATTCGCAAATCCACGTGTGATTCCGGTGGATCTGAATAAAGAAGATCCCTGCATCCGGCAGGGAAAAATATATCTGGGCGGAAAGGAATGTGAGTATGAAGGTTAATCGTTTTTCCCACAGACAGGACGGTTCCGGACCAATTGCCCGTGAACGTCTGAAATTAATGGCAGAATCCGCACCGTTTGAACATTCACCTGCTGCAGCAAGGCGAATGAAAAAGGAAATTTCGGATATTATTTCAAGGTATTTTGAATTTTCTCCGGATGACTATGAGATAAGAGTTGTTTTGAAACAAAACAGGAAAAGAGCTTAAGATGTTAAAACAATACAAACTTAGAAATTATCATTTTCAATTGGTGGTCAGTATACTGGTTTTAAATATTATCGGTATCCTGATCATTGGAAGTGCCAAACATTCTGTACAGAAAATGCAGATCTTAGGATGTATCATCGGTATGGTGGCGATGGTCATTGTATCCTTGATGGATTATTCCTTTATTCTGAGATTTACCTGGTTGTATTATATCGGAATCATTGTCCTGCTTGGTCTGGTTATGACAGGTATTGGTGACAGTGCCGGTGGAGCACAGCGCTGGATTGATTTTGGAGGTTTTCGTTTTCAGCCTTCCGAGCTGGCAAAAATCGTGCTGATTTTATTTTTCGCACGCTTTTTTTCCAAACATGCAGAGAACCTGAACACGGTAAAAACCATAGGTCTTTCTTTTGTCCTGATCGGAATTCCCCTGCTTTTGATTGTAACGCAGCCGGATACTTCAACTTCCATCGCAATTGCATTAATTTTTATTAGCCTCTTGTTTATTGCCGGATTAAGTTATAAAATAGTATTAACCGTTTTGGGAATCTGTATTCCGACAGGATTGATAGGAATTACCGTTATACTTCGTATGGCACAATCCTCGGGAGATTACCGTTTCGGTCGAATTATGGCATGGTTATATCCACAGGACCCCAGATGGTCGGATATCGCAGCACAGCAGCAAAATTCTATTATGGCAATTGGATCAGGCCAGTTATGGGGGAAAGGTCTGAACAATTCCGCGGCCACATCCATGAAAAATGCGAATTATATCATTGAGCCACAGACAGATTTCATCTTCGCTGTTGCCGGTGAGGAACTCGGTTTTATAGGTACCATGGTAATTGTCCTTTTATTGCTGTTTATTGTGATAGAATGTATTCTGATCGCCCGGAAGGCAAAGGATCTCGCAGGAAGACTGATCTGTTGCGGCATGGCTGCACTGATTGGATTTCAGAGTATTTTTAATATTTTTGTTGCCACCGGTCTGATGCCGAATACAGGAATTCCGCTTCCATTTGTAAGTTACGGATTGACTTCTTTGCTTTCTTTGTATTTGGGAATGGGGTTTGTATTAAATGTTGGATTACAGCCGAAAAAATATTAGGGGGAATTGTTTAATGAATATTGGACTTGTAGCACATGACTCAAAAAAGAAATTAATGCAGAATTTCTGTATTGCATATCGTGGAATTCTGGCAAAAAACCAGTTGTTTGCAACCGGAACAACCGGACGTCTGATCGAGGAGGTTGCCAACCTCCAGATACATAAATATCTCGCAGGACATCTGGGAGGTTCCCAGCAGCTTGGTGCACAGATCGAGCACAATGAAATTGATCTCGTAATCTTTCTGCGTGATCCTCTGAAACCAAAGTCACATGAGCCGGATGTCAACAGCATTGTGCGGCTTTGTGATGAGCACAATATCCCGCTTGCAACCAATCTTGCCACAGCGGAGCTTTTGATTAAATCTTTGGATAGAGGAGACCTTGACTGGCGTGAAATGTACAAATAGAACTCATCATTTAAAAATAAAACTGCTATGTATTTCTTGCATAGCAGCTCTTTTTATGAACGGATGCGGAACCGGTAAGACCGCGGATATCCAGAATCCATACTCCCTGACGGGAGATAATTCTTCCGTCAGCAACCAGTTTTTTGCAAGAAATCTGTGTGTGACAGACGATATTAATTTTGGCACGGATCAGGTTCATGCAGATTATGCCGAAGGAGCTGGTGTTTTTGATCTGACAACCAAAGAAGTACTGTACAGCCAGAACCTTTTCGAAAAACTGTATCCGGCAAGTACCACAAAAATTCTGACAGCCTATATCATTATCCGTAACTGTGATCTGGATGATAAAGTAACGGTCAGCGCGGATGCCATTGCAAATATGGCGGATTCTTCCAAATGCGGACTTGCTGCCGGAGATGTACTTACTGTCCGGGATTTACTGTACGGACTGCTACTTGTCAGTGGAAATGATGCGGCAAATGTCCTTGCCGAATATTATTCCGGGTCAATTGACAAATTTGCAGAGGAAATGAATCGCGAAGCAAAAGCCCTAGGAGCAACACAGAGCCATTTTGTCAATGCAAACGGTCTGCCGGATGATGATCACTACACAACGATTTACGATATGTATCTGATCTTTCAGGCAGCAATTCAGACGCAGGATTTTATTGATATCATACATACCCAAAGTTATGATGCCGCTTATCAGAATGCATCCGGTAATGCCGTGACACAAACATGGGAAAGTACAAACCGTTATCTGAACGGTCAGACAACCGAACCGGAAGATATTACCGTAATCGGTGGAAAAACCGGTACCACAAACGCAGCGGGATACTGTCTTGTTTTGTATTCAAAGAATAAAAAAGGTGATGATATTGTCAGTATCGTTTACAAGGGAAAAACACGTTCTGATATGTATACGCTGATGAATCAGATTCTTTCCACGTTTGCGAATTAATGATTGTATTTCCTGTGCAAATATACTATAATTATGGTTATAAAGAACCGTTTTTTGTGACTTTTTATATTTGCAGGAGGAAGTGCCATGATTGAAATCATTTGTGGGGAAAAGGGAAAAGGAAAGACCAAGGAACTTTTAGAAAAAGTCAATCACACCGTCAGTACCGTTACCGGGAGTGTTGTTTATCTTGACAAAAGCCAGAAACATATGTATGAGTTAAACAATAAAGTCCGTCTGATCAATGTAGTGGATTATCCAATTACAAACTGTGATGAATTTTTAGGGTTTATCTGTGGGATTGTATCCCAGGATCACGATCTGGAAGAAATGTATCTGGACAGTTTTCTTACCATTGCATTCATTGAATCCGATCAGGACATGGTAAGGGCGATTGAAAAATTGGATATTATCAGCGAAAAATACAAAGTCCGTTTTATTTTAAGTGTTTCTAAAAACAAAGCGGATCTGCCGGAATATGCACAGGCGAAAGTAACGGTTTCGCTCTAAGAGATCCCGGTTTACGGAAGATGGGAGTGCTTCTTATTGAGAACACTCCCATCTTTTTTGTGTCTAATCCTCCAGAGAGGAACGGATTCTTCCGTAAAAGCTGATCAGATATAATCCGCTGAGTCCTACCAGCGCATATATGACACGCGTCAGCCAGGTCCCGTTTCCAAAGATAAAGGAAACCAGATTAAACTGGAAAAATCCAATCAGTCCCCATACAATACATCCAATTACTGCTAATGTTAAAAGGCAGTTATCAAGCCATTTCATTCTTCTTACCTCCATTTTTTATCCATAGTATGGAACAAAAAATTAAAATTATACACATTTCTTCTGATGATTGTATTTGCAGTTTGAAAATGGTAAGATAGAAGTATCAATCAGAGAGGTGGACTTTTTTGGCACGCAAACAGAATGTTGTACGAATGCATCATGGTCTGAATTTAAATATCGGAATCGTGATTTTTGTAATTATAATTATCTATGTCATCTTTAACCTTATATCGTATCTGACTTCCAGCCCGGTTGCTGAATACGAAGTGGGGCAGGGAACCATTGCAACAAACCATGTTTATCACGGACTGATTCTGCGCGATGAGACGGTTGTCTATGCAGGACAGAGCGGTTATATCAATTACTATCTGAAAAACGGAGCAAAAGCCTCCGTCAATGATGTGGTCTATTCCATTGATACCAGCGGAGAACTTTCCCGACAGATTTCAGATGTCGCATCCAATGGCGACACCCTTGACACCGAAACACTGAATGAAGTTTCCTCTGAACTGGATGTTTTCCGGAATTCTTATGACTCCAACACGTTTTCTTCGGTTTATACATTCAAAAACGAACTCAATGCACAGCTGACACAGACCCTCAGTATGAATGCCCTCAGTTCTTTAAATGAAGATGTGAAAGCCGCTGTAGAAAACAATACGTTTTACAAAAAGAAGTCAGAAAAACCTGGAATTATCGTATATTACACGGACGGCTATGAAAGTGTCACCACAGACAACTTTACTTCTGGTCAGTTTAACATGGCAGATTACAAAAGAAATTCTCTGGATGATCAGGAACAGGTCACGGCAAATACTCCTGCCTACAAACGGATTGACAGTGAAAAATGGAATATTCTGTTGCCAGTATCAGAGGATATGGCAGAACAGCTAAAAGATAATGAGTATATTAAAATCCGTTTCTGCAAGGATGATTTTACACTGACAGTTCCTTATTCCCTGACCAAAAAAGACGGAAGTTATTATGTAAACCTGAGTTTAAAAACGGCAATGATCCGTTATGTAAATGATCGTTTCGTCGATGTGGAACTTGTCGTATCTGAAAAAACCGGTCTGAAAATTCCGAATTCGGCCATTACAAAAAAACAGTTTTATACGGTTCCAAAAGAGTATTTTACACAGGGAGGCGATTCATCCGTTCCCGGACTTATGATAGAAAACCATGCTGGAGATACCGGTTCGGTAACACTGGTTCAGCCAACCATATACTACGAAACGGATGATTTTTACTATATTGATGATGAAACCGTTTCTGCCGGCGATGTTGTGGTAAAAAACAATTCTTCCGGGACGTATACCATCGGCAGTGATGTGGACAAGCTCACCGGTGTTTATAATATCAACAAAGGATATGCCGTATTTAAACAAATTGATATTCTTACACAAAACAATAAATATACCATCGTTGATACAGGCACTTCCTACGGAGTCGCCCTGTATGACCATATTGCCTTAGACGGCAGTAAAATAAAAGAAAACCAGCTGGTTGTAAAATAAAAGGAGTGTATACATGATGGATTTACAGGAAAACCTGCAACAGGTAGAAGCAAATATATGCAAAGCATGCGAAAACGCAGGAAGAAAACGCAGTGATGTGACATTGATCGCTGTCAGCAAAACCAAGCCAATCGAAATGCTTCAGACAGTATATGATCTGGGGCCGCGTGATTTTGGAGAGAATAAAGTTCAGGAAATGTGTGAGAAAATGGAAGTTCTTCCAAAAGATATCCGCTGGCATATGATCGGACATCTGCAGACGAACAAAGTGAAATATATCATTGGAAAGACAGAACTCATCCATTCGGTGGACAGTCTGCATCTGGCAAAAGAAATTGAAAAACAAGCTGCAAAACAAAACGTAACCGTCTCGATTCTTGTCGAGGTCAATATTGCAGAAGAGGAGAGTAAATTTGGTATTCATAAGGAAGAAACCATTTCCCTTATCCGCCAGATTGCCGCTTTGCCGCATATTCAAATCCTTGGGCTGATGACGATTGCACCATTCGTGGAAAATCCGGAAGACAACCGCACTTACTTCCGGCAGATTCGCCAATTATCTGTTGACATTGACGCACAAAACATAGATAATGTACGTATGGATATTTTGTCCATGGGAATGACCGGAGATTATATGGTTGCAATTGAAGAAGGTGCAACCATGGTTCGTGTTGGAACCGGAATTTTCGGCGAAAGACATTATCAAAAATAAGGTGGTAAAAAATGAGTATTATTGATAAATTTCTCGATGTCATGCGTTTAAATGATGATGATTACGAATTTGATAACGAAGATTACGATTACGATGAAGAAGAGGATTATGAGGTAAAAGAAAAAAAACCTTCCCGTAGAGAACGCAAAAAAGAAGAGGAACAGCAACAGACCGCAGCAACTTTTGATATTTCCGAAAAGCAGAGGCAGAAGCAGCAGAATAAAATTACACCAATCAACCGAAACCGCCGACAGGGACAACCGGGAATGGAAGTATGTGTGATCAAGCCAACTACCATTGAAGATGAGATTGAAATAACAGAAACCTTATTAAATGGACGTACCGTTGTAATCAACATGGAAGGACTCAGTGTAGATATTGCACAGCGGATCATCGATTTTACTTCCGGTGCTACCTTTGCCATGCATGGAAATCTACAGAAGATCTCCAATTACATCTTCCTTGCAACTCCAAATGGTGTTGACATTTCCGGAGATATTCAGGGACTTATGGAATCTTTTGATTTACCAGGATTAAATTAATAATATGAACGAACAGGAATTATGCCGGAAGCGTCTTTTGGATCTTTCCAGACAGGCGGACCGGAAAGGAATTGTATTATTCAGTGATTTTTTAAATTTAAATGAACAGAATATTTTTCATAGTCTGCAGAAGGAACTGTATACTACAGCAGAACTATCCGGTGGCTATGAGCAGGCAGAGCGTCAGATGGTTGCATTTATCCCTGATGCTCTTTGTTATGAATGGTCTTATCCGTTTGTTTGTATCCATGCGGTTCCCCAGTATCCAAAATATGCGGAAAAACTTACGCATCGCGATGTACTGGGGGCACTGATGCATCTTGGACTGGACCGGAGTAAAATCGGAGATATTGTTGTGCTGGAAAATGACATTTATATCTTTTGTTCAGAAACCATCTCCAGTTTTATTATGGATCAGTTTACGCAGATCCGCCATACCATGATCCGGAGTTCGATTATCGAAGATGTCAGTACCCTTAAAGTCCATCCCGTTTTTGAGGAACACGATGATATGGTTGCTTCTAACCGCATTGATGCCATTATTGCGCGGGCATATCATTTATCCCGGTCGGAAGCTGCCGCATATCTTACCGCTGAGAAAGTTTTCATTAATGGACGTTGCATTACAAACTGCAATCAATCCTGTGACAACGGAGATATTGTTTCGGTTCGCCAAAAAGGGCGTTTTGTTTTTGAAACCGACCAGTCTCTCAGCAAAAAAGGAAAACTTCGCGTCCGGTTTATGATTTATAAGTAAGGAGAGAACAATGAATCAGAGAAAGACAAAAAAATATATGGGATACAGCGGTCTGCTTGTTATTCTTTTAATTGCCATCGACCAGTTTACCAAATGGCTTGCCTATACCCATCTGTACCAGAAACCGGATGTGTCTGTGATTGATGGGGTATTCCAGTTAAAATATCTCGAGAATGACAGTGCTGCATTTAGTCTGGATCCGGTTTCTATTCTGCAGCGGATTTTTCATTTTACTTATTTTGACAGCCATCCGGAAGCTTTTTTGATGGCAAAAATGATCTTTTTTGCCGTACTGACCATCGTTGTGCTTGTTTTACTGGCTATTGTGTATCAACGAATTCCATTGAACCGCCGTTTTCTTCCGCTGAATATCATAGCCGTCGGAATCTTTGCAGGGGCGGCAGGAAACCTGATTGACCGTGTAATACATCACTATGTCATTGATTTCTTTTATTTCAGCCTGATCAATTTTCCGATTTTTAATGTCGCAGATATTTATGTAACACTTTCTGCAGTCGCATTGATCATTGCTGTGCTTTTTTATTACAAGGAAGAAGATTTTTCTTTGATTTTCACTGGAAAACTGTAAGATGAAAAGGAGTCCTAAAACCGTGCAGGAAGAATCATTTGAAGTACAGTACACACAGGAAGGGGAGCGTCTGGATAAAGTTCTTTCCGAAATTTATCCGGATTTCTCCCGTTCTTTTTTTCAAAAACTTATCAAAAACAAACAAATTCAGGTAAACGGGGCAGTTCAAAAGGCCAGTTATCCGGTACATACAGAAGATCTCATACGTGTCACCATTCCGGATGCTGTCGAAACGACCATTGAACCGGAAAACATTCCGTTGGACATTCTGTATGAAGACAATGATGTCCTGATTGTGAATAAACCCAAAGGGATGGTTGTACATCCATCGGCAGGACATTATTCCGGAACACTGGTAAATGCTATCATGTATCACTGCAAAGATTCATTAAGCGGCATCAACGGACAGATACGTCCGGGAATTGTTCATCGTATTGATATGGATACCACCGGTTCCCTGATTGTATGCAAAAATGATGAAAGCCACATAAACATTGCAGAGCAGATCAAAGAACATACCGTCAAACGCATCTATGTTGGCATAGTCTGTGGAAATGTAACCGAAGACGAGGGAACCATCGAAGGCGCAATTGGAAGGCATCCGGTTGACCGAAAAAAAATGGCCATCAATGAGAAAAACGGGAAACCGGCAATCACCCATTATAAAGTTCTTGAACGTTTTGGAAATTATACTTATATGCAGTTCCGGCTTGAAACCGGGCGAACTCACCAGATCCGTGTACATATGGCAAGCATCGGGCATCCGTTACTTGGAGATACTCTGTATTCCAGTGGCAGATCACCATTTAAACATCTGCAGGGGCAGACGCTCCACGCAAAAACAATAGGATTCGTTCATCCAAAAAGTGGAGAATATATGGAATTTTCTGCTCCGTTGCCGGAATATTTTGATAATTTACTAAAATTGTTGAAATCCAGATCCTGAATGTTGTATAATATGTATATACTTTAAGAGATTACTTAAAGAATTTATGACATCGGAGGTAACGGGTATGGGTAATCATATTTATACAATCGGAAGAGAACTTGGAAGTGGTGGATACACAGTTGCAAAACTTTTAGCAGAACGTCTTGGAATCAGGCTATATGATAAAGAGCTTTTGGCACAGGCAGCGAAAGATTCTGGCTTTTGCGAAGAAATTTTCGAAAATCATGATGAACGTCCAACCAATAGTTTTTTGTATTCCCTGGTAATGGATACATATACCGGTGGAAATTATTCTGCAGCACCGTTTTTGGATATGCCGCTTAACCACAAGGTATTTTTAGCGCAATTTGATACCATAAAAAAGATTGCATCCGAGGAGTCCTGTGTAATTGTCGGCCGCTGTGCAGATTACGCACTGGCTTCTAATCCGGACTGTCTGAGCATCTTTGTACATGCAGATATGGACGATCGTATCAGGCGTGTCAGCAAACGTGAGGATGTCACGGAATCAAAAGCCAAAGATATGATCCAGAAAAGAGATAAGCAGCGTTCCAGCTATTATAATTATTACACCTGTAAGAAATGGGGAGACTCCAGAAGCTATGATCTGACACTTAACACAAGTAAGATCACACCGGAGGCGTGTGTCGACATTATTCTGGATTTTCGAAAGAAAATGGAACAGAAGAAATAAAGCAATTCAGCTCTGAAAAAAGGAACCGGTCTTAAGGTCCGGTTCCTTTTCTTGTATACTTTAAAAATCTATTGAAAATATTAAGAGGAATTAAATCCATGCGATTTGTAATACAACGTGTCACTGAAGCAACATGTGAAGTTGATCAAGAAATTACCGGACAGATAACAAACGGCTTTTGCGTCCTGATCGGAATTGCAGAAACCGATACCAAAAACATTGCCGATAAAATGATTCGAAAACTCCTTGGGATGCGCATCTTCGGTGATGAAAACGGAAAAACAAACCTGTCTTTACATGATATCGAAGGCTCCCTGTTATTAATATCACAGTTTACATTATATGCGGACTGCCGGAAGGGAAACCGTCCATCTTTTATCAAAGCCGGAAATCCGGAACTTGCAAACAATCTCTACGAATATATTATTGCAAAATGCAAAGAAGAAATTCCGGATGTACAAACCGGAATCTTTGGTGCAGATATGAAAATTTCTCTGGTAAACGATGGGCCTTTTACCATATTGCTGGATTCTGAAGATCTTGCATAATGGCTTGCAAAGGCATACGCGGAGTGATATCCTGATTTTATCAGGAGAACTATTCGTTAAACTTAGGTTTTGCGAATAGTTGCATGGATGCCGCTATTGCCGTTTCCGCGTAAGAAATGATTTATCATAAAGCAAAGGAACCATTATATGAAATTACAACAATTATACAGTTATGTCCGTCAGGCAATCGATGATTACCAGATGATTGCAGATGGTGACCAGATTGCCGTCGGCATTTCCGGAGGAAAAGATTCTCTGACACTTTTATATGCATTATCCGGATTACGCAGATTTTACCCAAAGAAATTTGAATTGGCAGCTTTGACCGTTGATCTGGGATTTGATCATTATGATCTGTCCGAAATCCGGCAGCTTTGTAAAACGCTCGATGTCGAATATCATGTAATCAAAACCAAAATTGGCGAAATTGTTTTTGAAGAGCGAAAAGAAAGTTCTCCATGCGCGCTATGTGCAAAAATGCGAAAAGGCGCATTAAATGACTATGCGAGGCAAATTGGATGCAATAAAGTTGCCTATGCGCATCACATGGACGATATCATAGAAACCATGTTTTTATCAATGTTTTATGAAGGACAGTTTTATTCGTTTGCCCCTGTCACCCATTTAGACCGCAGCGGAATCACTGTCATCCGGCCACTGATGTATGTTCCGGAAGCAAATGTCATCGGATTTCTTCATAAATATCATCTTCCCCTTGTGAAAAATCCATGTCCGGCAGATGG
The DNA here is from genome assembly GCF_001406815.1 of Roseburia faecis. Taxonomy (GTDB): domain Bacteria; phylum Bacillota; class Clostridia; order Lachnospirales; family Lachnospiraceae; genus Roseburia; species Roseburia faecis. The sequence goes on from NZ_CVRR01000019.1 coordinate 179,334, forward strand.
GGAAACCAAACGTGAATATGTCAAACAACTTGTCCGGCAGATTAATTTAGAAAACCCCGGTGTCAAAAAACGCATTTTCCATGCAATATGCACCGGCAGAATAGAAGGGTGGAATATCAATGGAAAACAATGAAAAAGCATATTACGAAAAAGTAGATATTGATAATGAATTAAAACTGCGAAAGCAGCTTGCTGCTCTTCCACCCTACTGCAAACAGTATTTTATAGCAATCGAATCCAAAACCCAGTCACGGACAAGACTTGCCTATGCCTATGATCTTTCCTGTTTTTTCGATTATCTGCACGAAAACAACCCAATTTGCAAAAAAATGAGCATTACGGAGATTCCTCTGAGTATTCTGGAAAATCTAAAACCCATGGATCTGGAAGAATATCTGTATAATTTAAAGGTATATGAAAAGGATGGTATGGCACATACCAACGAGGAACGGGGAATCAAGCGGAAACTCTCCTCTCTCCGCTCCTTTTATAAATATCTGTACAAAAATGAGTTTATACAGTCGAATCCAGCATCCAAAGTAAGTACCCCGAAAATCCACGACAAAAATATAATCAGGTTAGATGCGGATGAAGTTGCCAATCTGCTTGACGAGGTCGAATCTGGCGAAAATTTAACCAAAAAGCAGCAAATGTTCCATGACCGCACAAAAGTACGTGATTTGGCTCTTCTGACGCTTATGCTGGGGACAGGAATCCGTGTCTCGGAATGTGTCGGTCTGGATCTGGATGATGTCGATTTAAAAAACAACGGAATCAAGATCCACCGGAAAGGTGGCGCAGAAGTTGTTGTATACTTCGGAGAGGAAGTCAGAAATGCCCTGTGCGGATATATGGAAGAACGAAAACTGATCACTCCGGTTTCCGGGGATGAAAACGCACTGTTTTTATCTATGCAGAAACGAAGAATCGGAGTCCGTGCAGTAGAAAATCTCGTAAAGAAATACGCAAAACTTGTCACAAACTTAAAGAATATTACCCCACATAAACTGCGAAGCACCTATGGCACCTCTCTTTACCGGGAAACAGGTGATATTTATCTGGTTGCAGATGTCCTTGGTCATAAAGATGTCAATACAACAAAAAAACATTATGCTGCCATTGAAGAGGACAGACGCCGCAGTGCCGCAAAATATGTTCATCTTCGTGAAGACTAAACGTAAAAATCTTTTTAAAAAGGTCAAAAAAGAGGTAAAAAATTTTTAGAAAAAATAAAATTCTATGAAAATATAAGGAGGACAAAAAGAAATGGACTTATTATGGAAAGAACGAAAAAGAATCTGGTGCGGACTTCCGCTTACCTTCACTGTGTACAGTTATGACAACGAAAGATTCTATGTAAAAAGCGGTTTTTTAAATCAGCGGCAGGATGAGGTCCGTCTGTACCGCATTCAGGATCTGACCGTGACCAGATCACTGTCTCAGCGGATTTTCGGAATGGGAACCATTCTTGTAAATTCTTCCGACAAAACCCTTGGCGATTTTGAAATTAAAAATATCAAAAATGTCATGCATGTAAAAGAACAGCTCTCTGCGCTGGTTGAAATACAGCGAGATCAAAAACGGGTATATACCAGAGAAAATATCTCCGGGAATTCCGAAGCCGATCATGATGATTATATGTAATCAGAATGTAAAATTTCCTGTATCCATTGAAAAAGGATACAGGAAATTTTTTACCTGTGTGCCTGCATTTCCTGTTGTATTTTTTCTTCAATCCGGATTTTTACCAGATCGGCAATCTCCTGCGTTTTCATTCCCTTATACTCTTCGTAACAGATCGGTTTTAAATAATGCACATATGTTGTGATCGGCCCGATATGAAAACTGTTAAACACCTTATACGAATCAATCAGTGCAATAGGAACGATCGGTGCATGTGATTTTAAAGCGATCTTAAAACTTCCTGCTTTGAAATCGCATACCTTATTTTTATTGTTAAATCGGTATCCGCCCTCTGGGAAAAGAATATACTTTTTTCCGGCAGCCACCTCTTTTGCCACCTGGTTGATAATGGTGATTCCCTGCCTCGGATTATCTTTTTCCAGGCGCTTGGCCTGCACAAGATCACAGAACTCCCGTACAAGTATCGTATGTGACTTGCGTTTGTCCATCACAAAAGAACATGGAGACTTATGGGTATACATAATACCCAGCACATCATATTTGCCCTGATGGTTCGGATACATCATGTATCCTCCCTGCTTTGGCAGGTGTTCCGCACCGGTCTCCACAGTGTTAATTTTTCCCGTCTTGTTCATCAGATAAATGGCATGCTGCACGAGCGAATAACGCTGTTCTTCCGTATAGCGCTGCGGATGATCTGCTTCTGCCCGCATTCTAGGAATCATATATGGTGCACGATGCAGATTCATAAATATAACATAAAATAATTTTAACATGGTACTTGTATCCCTTATTCGGTATTCAATCATATTTTAAAGGTTTGATATATATATATATTCTAGCAAATAATACGGATTTTCTGGTTCTGCGTGTCTTGAAATGACACAAATTTTCACTGATTTTTAGAGATTTTGCTGTATTCTCTCAAAATTGCTAAATTATTCTATAATTTCAAAAAGGAACTTAAATTGCCTGGGAGACATATTCTCAATCTAATTTCATTGATTGTGGTGAATCTAAAGTGTCAAGCTCCTTAAAATAATTGGCATCTTCATTGGTAGCATACATAGCTGACTTTATACGATATAAAATGTCATCAATAGACTTAATATCTGAAACCATATATTTCTCATTCAAAAGCTCAATTAACTCTTTCTTTTGATTTTCTGTTAATTTTAATGACTGCGCAAATGTTACTAGAGCAAAGTCGGCTGTTTGCTTACTAATGCTATCCTGCTGAATGGCAATTGAATCAATCAGCAATGAAAGCGATGAGAAAGTATCTCTACCATAACTTGTAAAACTTATCTGCTGTAGCATAGAGAAAACTTCTACCTGATCAAAGTCAAGTTTCAAATTGCTGGTATAAAGATCCCGAATATACTGGTTACAATAATCAAGAAACTGACGATCAATATCTCCTTCGCGCACAATAAAAACATCTTTACATTTAAAGCCAATAACATCTATAGGCAAGGTTTTCATTCCACGCTGAACAAACAGCTTTACGGATACATTGCCATTCTCCCTGTTTATACTACCATAACTGTCTGCAATTACGGGAACCAAGCGATCTTTAGTATTTTTAATAAGACTATTTGTTTTAGCAACTCCCCTAATATTATCTTCATGAAACGATATGATCATTTCATCACCAAAAGAATTATCAGCCTTAATATATACAGATATACGATACATATTATCAACTACACAAATAAAGGATGCTTGCTTTTCTTGATCTTTTCGTCTTTCTATCATGTATGGTTGCAAATTGGACAAATATTCCTTAATATACTCAAGTGGAGATAACCCGCAATACTTGATATATTTAAACAGATGTAAATTTAAATTATTTCGATGCATTGTTTCATCTAGTTGCAAGCGATCAAGTTTTGCTAGTTTACGTAATTTCTTGCAGACCCCGACATAAGTAAGATCTACACCAATTTTTCTTGCTTCCTCCGCAGAGATTTCCCTCATTCCAAGTTCGTTTATTATCATTGTCTTCTCCTAATCAAATCATCCCTACAGTATTATGCTACAGAAAAAGTTACTTTTCTTCTCAATCACAAAAGCAACTTTAACAACCAGTGATAGCATGGTTTAAAATTTTTTTCATGATTTTTCCGGTTTTTTCATTCTGACTTGCACGCTTATTTTTACCGGAATAACCGGAAAACCCCAAACACTTTTCCGAGAATCTTACAGTCCGGAACTATGATCGGATCCATCGCATCATTTTCCGGTTGCAGCCGGATATGCCCGTCTTCTTTGTAAAAAGTCTTGACCGTTGCGGAATCATCGACTAAAGCAACAACCATTTCTCCATTCTGTGCAGTACTGCAGCGCTCCACAATGATATTGTCCCCGTCAAAAATACCTGCATTGATCATGCTCTCGCCCTTTACCTTCAGCATAAAGGACTCTGCATTTGGCATATACTCTGCAGGAATCGGGAAATAGGCATCAATATTCTCAACGGCAAGCATCGGCTGACCGGCGGCTACCTGCCCGATCATAGGGACATTCACCACTTCACGCCGTGTCAGATTGAAGTTATCATCCACGATTTCGATTGCACGCGGCTTTGTCGGATCACGACGGATATATCCGTTTTTCTCAAGTGTCTCCAGGTGGGAATGGACGGATGATGTGGACTTTAAATGGACCGCTTCACAAATGTCACGGACTGTTGGCGGATATCCTTTGTTTAAGATTTCTTTTTTTATATATTCCAGAATTTCTCTCTGTTTATCTGAGATTTTTCCATATGCCATAATGCGTTACCTCCGGGCGTATTTCTTTATGATCTTAGTTTATCATACTACAACATAGAACGCAAACGTATATTCCGAAAATTTGTTCGTATTTTCTATTGACAAACACATGTTCGCGTATTATATTTATCTCATACAAACAAATGTTCGGTTTCGGATAAAACAGGAGGAATTTATTATGAAAAGGGTATATAATGAAAAAATCTCACCTCGTGCAAATGAAAGCCTCACCCGAAGAGAACATACCGTTCAGACCCAGAAACGTGTGATTGTTCTGGTCTGTGTTCTTGTCATCTTCGCCGTTATTCTGATTGGAAACAGTATTATTACATTTGCCGGTTCCAGAGCCGAACAGCCGGTTCATAAATATTACACAAGTGTCCAATTACAAAAGGGAGATTCTTTGTGGTCTCTTGCCGATCAATATGCTGCCTCTGACCGTACCTCCCGTGCGCAGTTTATCGATGAGGTGTGCGAACTGAACGGAATCTCGGAAGATAATACACTGCACAGCGGCGAGTATCTCGTAGTTTCCTATTACTCTCCGGAAATTCGGTAGCTACTTATCTGTTCTATTAATATTTATAACCTGCTATATTATTTTGTCACAAAAAAAGAGAATAACCTTCTTCCCTTTCATATCCGTAGGAAAGAAGTTATTCTCTCACTTTTCATTTATAATCACTCTTTATAATCAATCATGTCTGTTACACAAAATACCTGTTGGAATTACATCTCAATGATCTTTCCATCTCTCCAGATGCGTTCGAGATCATAGAACAGACGGTCTTCTTTGGAAAACAGATGCACAATGATATCCTCATAGTCCATCAGAATCCATGTCGACTTATTATTTCCTTCAATCTGCTTTGCATGCAGCCCTGCTTTGTATAATGCTTCATCTACAGCATCCTGCATTGCAGTCAGCTGATTCTGGTTGTTTCCGTTTGCAATAATAAAATAATCGGCGATAGAGGAAACTCCTGTAATATCAATAACGGTTACATCCTCTGCCTTTTTATCTCTGAGCGCTTCTACGGCGGTCTTTACGATTTCTAATGTTTCCATGGCTGATCCTTTCCATACGGTTCATAAAATTGATAGGTTAACTGGGTCGTTGGGTCTACACTGCCTTTTCTCCCGCTTAAATAATGCAGCGTATCATATAAGATTTCTGCCATACACTGATTCAGATCCGAAAAGGCAATCTGTCTTATGATCGAAAGATGGGGAGCTTCACATCTTAAAGGTTCAATATAATCGGCAATGTAGATAATCTTATCCAATGTATTCATATCCGGCTCTCCGGTTGTATGCACCTTGATGGCATGAAGGATCTGCGGGTCCTTTACTCCATATGCTTCCTCTGCCAAAACCATACCTGCTTTTGCATGGAGAAGTCCTGGATTTTCACGCTCTACTTTAGAAACCAGGATATCGTTTTTTTCACAGAGAGAAATCTTTTTCTCTGTCGGGAGGCATTTGGCGCAATCATGCAGAAGTCCTGCGATCATCGCCTTCTCATAATCATATCCATATGCCATGGCAAGGCTTCCTGCCGTATACATAACCCCAAGCGTATGCTCATAGCGGTTTTTATCCAGTTCTTTTTTCAATCTCTTTTGTATTTCTTCTCGTTCCATACATTTTGCTCCACTTCTTTACGATTGATACAGATGATGCCTGCGAATATACGCAGATACTTCTTCCGGAAACGCATGTTCCGGATGTTCTCCTCTCATCAGTGCCTGGCGGATCTTTGTGGAAGACATCAAAAAACGTTCACAGGGAACGATCCGGATATCACAGGGAAATTGTTCCTGCAACAAACGGATCTTCTTCTCCAGTGCAGCGATGGTAAAAAGATCCCTCGGGATCACCAGAATGGTAGCCAGTTTGGCAATTCGTTCCGGTTGTTTCCATTGTTCAAAATAGTCCAGAGAATCTCCACCCATAATAAAGAAGAAACGATGCATCGGAAACTGTTCCGACAATTTCTCCATGGTGCGGTATGTGTAGCTTCTCTCGGCACTGTCAAGCTCCAACCGGCTGACCGTCATCCAGGGATACGGCTGTGCGGCCAGTTTACACATTTGAAACCGGTCTTTGGCATCGGTCATCCCATGCTCATCCTTATTTGGAGAGTGTCCGGCGGGAATAAGCCATACCTGATCCAGTGCATAAGATTCGTATGCACATTTTGCCATATGAAGATGTCCGTTATGAATTGGATCAAAAGACCCTCCTAATATTCCGATATTCATGTGTCTTATTCCGGAAGTTTAATCTTTGGATTCTTCTTTGCCTTGCGGTAAAAGATCATTTTCTTTCCGATTACTTTTACGACATTGGAATGTGTACGCTCTGCAATGACAGAAGCGATCTCCTTCGGATCATCAATACAGTTTTTCAATACAGAGACTTTAATCAGTTCTCTCTTTTCCAATGCGGCATCAAGTGCTTCAATGATCTCCGGTGTCAGAGATGCTTTTCCAATCTGAAAGATCGGATCTATATTGTTGGCAAGGCTTCCCAGATAGGCGCGCTGTCTGCTGTTCATAGCGTTTCCTCCTGTTACTTATAATAATCAAATTCGTTATAATACATACGGACAGTATCTCCATCCTGTATGCCCTGTTCTTCCAGTTCCTTTAAGATGCCCTGTTCCCGAAGGAATTTCTGGAAGAATAAAAATCCTTTTTCGGAATCCATGTTTGTATATCCAAGCATTTTTTCAATCTTTGGACCCTCTACAACAAAGGCACCGTCTTCTGCACGGGTAATTGTATATGGTTCATCCTTAAAGAAGCCAAGTGCCGGATCAAATTCCTGCTCATAGACAACGGCTTCCTTCGGACATTTTGCCAGAAGTTCACGTACATGAAACAGTAATTCCCGAACACCCTGACCGCTCACCGCAGAAATCGGATACACTTTAATGCCTTCTTTTTCCTCAAATTCTGCACGAAGCGCAGAAATAATTTCGTTTTCATTGCCATAAATTGCATCAATCTTGTTTGCTGCAATTACCTGTGGTTTTTTCAACAAGTCCGGATTATATGCATCCAGTTCCCGGTTAATGGCATGAATATCCGCAATTGGATCACGTCCTTCGGTTCCGGCCGCATCCACAATATGGATAATGACTTTGGTTCTTTCGATATGCCGGAGAAATTCATGTCCCAGACCGACACCATCGGAAGCACCTTCAATCAGTCCCGGAATATCCGCAATCACAAAACCGTTTCCGTCTTCCATGTCAACAACACCCAGATTTGGCTGTAATGTCGTAAAATGGTAATTGGCGATCTTTGGCTGTGCATTGGTCACACGCGATAAAAAGGTGGATTTTCCGACATTCGGGAAACCAACCAGTCCCACATCCGCGATCACTTTAAGTTCCAGCTGAACTTCAATCTCGATGGCTTCCTGTCCCGGCTGCGCATATTTTGGAGCCTGCATGGTGGAAGTTGCAAAGTGCTGATTGCCAAGTCCTCCACGGCCGCCATGCAAAATGACAGAACGCTTATTTTCCCCTGACATATCGGCAATTACTTTTCCGGATGCCGCATCTCTTATAATTGTTCCCTCCGGAACTTTTAATATCAGATCTGCACCATTTTTTCCATGGCAGTTTTTCTTGCCACCTTCTTCGCCCGGTTCTGCTGCGAATTTTCGTCTGTGCCGATAGTCTGCAAGCGTATTGATTCCCTCGTCTACTAAGAAAATGACATCTCCGCCTTTTCCTCCATCGCCACCGTCCGGACCACCGTTCGGCACATATTTTTCACGACGGAAGGACACATGTCCGTCTCCGCCCTTTCCTGATTTGATAATAATTTTTGCACGGTCTGCAAACATAATCTCTCTCCTACATAACGATAAAACCCCGGCTCAAAAAGTCGGGGTTTTGTAAACTACTCGTTGTCTACTGGATATACAGAAGCCTGCTTCTTATCTCTTCCTACTCTCTCGAAACGAAGAACACCATCTACTTTAGCAAATAATGTGTCGTCTCCACCGATACCAACATTCACACCTGGATGAATTCTTGTACCACGCTGTCTATAGAGAATATTGCCAGCCTTTACGAACTGTCCGTCTGCTCTCTTTGCTCCTAATCTCTTGGACTCGGAATCACGGCCGTTCTTTGTAGAACCAACTCCCTTTTTATGAGCAAAAAACTGAAGGTTCATATTCAACATGTCCTACACCTCCTTGAAATCAAGAATGATATACTCATTCCCATAATCATTTTGTATTCCTTGTAAGCCCAGAACCATGGACTTCATCAGAAGCTGTGTATCATGACCGGCTTTCTGATCAAGTCTGAAATCAATCAGCCCGGATGTCTCTTCTGTATCAATATGATAAGAATCCTCTGTGAAAGTCTCTATGGAATTGATCGTATTTATCACAAGTGCCGAAACACCTGCACAGATAATATCACTTCCTGCTTCCGCATATCCGGAATGACCGATGCAGTGAAATCCCACTGCATCTTCATGATCCTGTAAAATCGTTATAGTAATCATATAACAATTCCTATCGATTATCCATTAATCTTTTCAATCTTAACCTGGGTGAACGACTGTCTGTGTCCGTTCTTCTTGTGATAACCGGTTTTTCTCTTGTACTTGTAAACGATTACTTTCTTTGCTCTGCCTTCTTTGATGACAGAAGCTTCAACAGTTGCTCCGGCTACTGTTGGGTTTCCAACCTTCATATCGTCTCCGGATACTGCTAATACCTGATCAAAAGTAACCTTCTCACCAGCATCAACTCCAAGCTTTTCAATGGTAATGATATCGCCTTCGGATACTTTGTACTGTTTACCACCTGTTGCTATAATTGCGTACATATGGCACCTCCTATTTATCATTACTCGCCAGTTACGGTGTTGCCAATAAGCAAACTTTTACCTCACTGTGCGGCATACTAGTGTATAATAGCACATGACCACCTGTTCGTCAAGCTGTTTATGATAAAATTTCACGCAAAGATTTGTATACTTTTTTCCGGGTCAGTTCCACCAGACCAAGTCTGGTAATATCGATAAAATTTGCGGGAACCGAATCTTTTTGTAATTCCTCCCGAATAACGGAAATCAGCTTCTGCTGCTGTTCTTTCTTTTTCAGATTGATGAAATCCACGAGGATCATCCCTGAAATGTTGCGCAGACGAAGCTGCCGTGCAATCTCTTTTGCCGCTTCAACATTGATCGCAAATAAAGCCTCTTCCCGGCGGGACCGGTTTTTTCCGCTGTTGACATCAATGACCGTCAGGGTTTCAAGAGATTCAATGATAATATTGGCTCCGGAATCAAGCCATACTTTGGAAGAAAGCAGTTCCTGCATATTGCCCCGCAGATGATATAAAGTCGAAAGACTGACCGCATCATCCCGGTAAAGCTGCACTTTCTTTTCTTCCACAAGATGGGGAAGGTATGCACAGATCTCCTGATACAGATCCTGACCATCCGTAAGAACCAGATCTGTTTTTTCAAAATTTTCTGCTTTTAACCGCGCCAGATAGCCGGGGAGATTCCGGTACACCAGATCTCCGGCGTTCTGATGTGTACCGGTCTTCTTTAAAGCCCGGTATTCTTTCTGCACCAGCTCGATATCTTCGCATAATTCGGTTTCCGGAACCGCCCCTGCATTGGTTCTGAATACCAGCCCGTACCCTTCTGCTTCATGATCCTTACACGTGTTCTCTAAAAGAGCCGACAGTCTTTTTGACTCCTCCTGGGATAATTTTTTAGAAACGCCAAGACAGGTATTCTCTGTCGAAAGGAAACAGTAATGTCCATGCACTACAAGCTTGGTGCTTACGACCGGATCTTTGGTTTTTACCGCATCTTTTACAACCTGCACCAGCAACTCATCCCCTTCACAGAGCGCTTCTTTTTTGGATAATTTTCTGGTATACACCGGGTTTTTCACATCATTCAGCGGAAGATAGCATTTCTGTCCATCCGCAATGCGCACAAAAGCGGCATGAATATTGGGCACAATCTTCTCTACATATCCTACATAAATATGATCCAGCAGAGTATTTTCTTCCGGTTCAAAAACCTGAAGTTCCTGCAGCTTCCGGTTCTCATCCAAAACCAGATAAGCAAGATACTCTGTCTGATGATGTTCCAGTTTTGTGACAACGATCCGATTCATTTAAACAATTTCCTCTCCCATGCCGGAAAGCCCAACCAGCTGCCCCTGTTCATCCCTCGCATAAACTTCGAGCCGGTGGATCTGGATTGCGGATTCACAGTATTCCAGTCCGCAAAGCTGATAAACCGATGAAAGTACCAGTTCCGGTTTGATATTATCCACACTGCCCGTAGAAACCTGCAGGAAAAATGCCGGGCATCCCTGCTCCTCTTCAACGGAAAACGCGTATACCAATGGTTTTAGGTCCACTTCCCGTTCACTTTTTTTCGTCTTTTTGATAATGGTAAACTGTGGGCTGTCCAAAAACCGTTCTTTGACGATTCTTTTCCATTCTTCCGTTGAAAGCGGACTTTCGTACCCTTCTTTATAGCTCAGCCGGTAATCCGCTGCTGCCACAATTGACATCGCGGTTTTCGCTTTATCCGGCAGTTTCACATAGGAAGTAACCTCCACACCATCTACCATGGTTTCATTCAGTGCAGCGACTGCCTCCTTAGATGTCATGGATTCATTGACTTCAATATCAAAATATTCGCCATCGCTTGTGATTCCGACTCCAAGCGGCGCCGCAAAGGACATAATCTGATGCGGAGAATATCCTTCTGAATAACGGATATCAATCTTTGCACGCCGGACCGCTTTCTGAAAATAGCGCATCATATCCAGGTGTCCGATGAATTTCATGACACCCCATTTTCGAAATTTAATTCTGATTTTCAAAGCAGACACCTCCTCCAAATTGTCTTGCACCACATCCGGAGCAGCGCATCCGGCAGTTTGGCGTCACCGTCTCACTGAGCGCGGTTTTCCATTCACGCAGCATAAATGCCTTTGTCACACCGACATCAATAAAATCCCACGGGAAAATTTCATCGTCGCTTCGTGCTCTCTTGGTATAAAAATCAATATCAATGCCACATGCAGCAAATGCCTCCAGCCACAGATCATAGTGAAAAAATTCCGACCACGCATCGAAAAATTCGCCGTGTTCATACACATAAAGAATAGCTTTTGAAATCTTACGGTCTCCGCGCGCAAGGATTCCTTCCAATACCGTCACATCGGCTTCATGCCAGTTGTAACGGATACTCTTGTGGTTTAACTGTTCCTTTACATGATCATTGACAATCTTTGCACGCGCCAGATAATCTGATGGGTCTAACATAGTAGCCCACTGGAACGGGGTAAAAGGTTTCGGTACAAAAAAGGAAGTACTGATCGTAATCTGGCATTTTCCGTTTCTCTGTTCCTTTGGCACGGTGTCATAATACAAAGCGGCAATCTCGTTTGCCAGTTCCGGGATCGCCCGCATATCTTCTTCTGTTTCCGTTGGAAGTCCAAGCATAAAATAAAGTTTGACCTTATTCCAGCCGCCGACAAACGCATCATGGGAACCGGTCAGAATATTGTCAACTGTCAGACCTTTATTGATGACATTTCGCAATCTCTGGGAACCTGCCTCCGGGGCAAATGTCAGACTGCTTTTTTTGATGTCCTGCACTTTCTGCATAATATCAAGGGAAAAGGCATCAATACGAAGGGATGGCAGGGAAATATTGACATGTTTTTTGTCACACTCCTCAATCAGGAAATTGATCAGTTCCTCCAGATCGGAATAATCCGATGAACTGAGAGAACTTAAGGAAATCTCTTCATAGCCGGTCGACGCAAGCATGGTTTGTGCAAGTTCTTTCAGTCGTTTTACGCCCTTTTCCCGGTTTGGCCGGTAAATCATGCCGGCCTGACAAAAACGGCATCCGCGGATACAGCCCCTCTGTATTTCAAGCACCACGCGATCCTGTGTTGCTTTGATAAATGGAACCACCGGTTTTTCCGGATAAACCGAGCCGGTCAGATCCATATCCACCTGCTTTTTGATGGTTGCCGGAATATCATCATAAACAGGAGTAAATGCCGCTATCGTGCCATCTTCTTTGTAACGGACTTCATACAGCGACGGGACATAAATGCCCTCTATTTTTGCCGCCTCATGCAGAAATGCCTTTCTTGAATACTGTCCGGATGCCCGCATCGACTTATAGAGATTTAAAAATGTATCATACTGTGTCTCCCCTTCTCCAATATAAAAACAATCAAAAAAGTCTGCAATCGGTTCCGGATTATAAGAACATGGTCCTCCACCTAAAATAATCGGGTCTTCGTCCCCACGGTCAGCCGAAAGAAGCGGAATCTGTGCCAGATCCAGAATCTGTAAAATATTGGTGTAGCACATCTCATACTGCAGAGTCAGACCGACAAAATCAAAGTTTTTGATCGGTTCCTGGGACTCAAGTCCGAACAGCGGAATATTCTGCTCCTTCATAATTTTATGCAGATCCGGCCATGGGGAATAGACACGTTCACACCAGGTGTCCTCTCTGCGGTTAAACATGTCGTATAGGATCTGAATTCCAAGATGTGACATACCAATTTCGTATACATCAGGAAAACACATCGCAAAACGAATCTGCGATGTGTCATCTTTTACTACAGAATTCAGCTCATTACCGATATAGCGTGCAGGTTTTTCAATCTGCATCAGAATCTCGTCACTTAAAGCTAGTTTTCTCATAGATACCTCTTAACATTTATTTTTTATCGCTGGGCAAGTTCATTGGCAATCTCTTCCCAGGTAATGCCTTTTTCCACCATAAGCACCATACAGTGATACAGAAAATCGGAAATCTCGTATTTGATGTTTTCCGGTTCCGGATTTTTCGCTGCAATTACAATTTCCGTACACTCTTCCCCAAGTTTCTGCAAAATTTTATCGGTTCCTTTCCCAAACAGATAATTGGTATAGGAACCATCCTGCGGATGTGCTTTACGTTCCTTGATAATATCATACACGCTCTCAAGTACCTTCAGCGGATTTTTCTCAACATACTCTTTTTGTACGATGCTATTGAAAAAACAGGTACGGTTTCCGGTGTGACAGGCAGCCCCTACCTGGGAGACTTTTGCCAGAATCGTATCAAAGTCGCAGTCAGCCGTCAGGGATTTCACATACTGGAAATGCCCGGAAGTCAGGCCTTTGGTCCAGAGTTCATCACGGCTTCTGCTCCAGTAAGTCATTTTCCCGAGATTAATTGTCGTATCAAACGCCTCTTTGTTCATGTATGCAAGCATCAGCACTTCATCTGTACGGTAATCCTGCACAATGACCGGAACCATTCCGTCCGAATTCAGTTTCAGATCCTCCCAGGACAGATCCGGTGCAAAATTATACATATTGATGCCTTCCTGAAGCAGAGAAGACTTTAACTTCATAATATCCGTTGAAGTATCATTGATGAACGGACCCGCAATTCCTCGGATTTTTTCCCGCTTCAGCAGCCTTACGATCTCGTCAAAATTATAATCCGGAAGTTCCACCACATACGGAATGTTGGTCAGATTTTCCAGTGCATCCAGAATTTCCGGATTTAACACCAGTGCTTCATGGAATGTATTTTCAATCGAATCCTGATTCTTAAAAATAAAATCCACATTGTTGATAGAGAGCAGAATCCGGTCTTTGCCAAAACGTGCACTGGCTTCCTCCGCCAGTCCGATGCTCGAAGGCTTAGAAGCATTTAAAATCACCTGCAGGCATCCCGCAAACAAAAGTTTTTTGATGTCTTCCAGACGGTTAATGTTTCCTCCTGCGCATACTTTAATATCAATGTTGCGATTGATGTTTCGAATCGTATTGACATTCTTTTCATGCTCATCATCGCTGGTAGACAGGTCAAAAATAATGATCTTGTCAACTCCACTGTCGTTGTATAACTGGCACAGTCGATAAACATTCGCATCTACCGGCGTAAAATCGGTCATGGATCTTACTGCATGACCATCTTTTAAATAAAGCGTCGCGACAATGTTTTTTTGTTTCATGTATTACAAACTTCCTTTCGTTGACAGAATTCCTTTTACTCTCGGATCATGGGAAACCGCTTCATCCAAAGCTCTGGCAAATGCCTTAAACATCGCTTCTGCCATATGATGATTATTTCCGGGGCTTAACACCTTAATGTGCAGATTCATGCCCGCACTGTAGGAGACCGCATAGAAAAATTCACGGATCATTTCGGTATCAAGTGTTCCCAGACGCTCCGTAGTAAATTCGCCGTCAAATACAAGATATGGACGTCCGGATAGATCTACCGCACACAAAACAAGTGTCTCATCCATCGGAAGGATACAGCTTCCAAATCGTTTGATTCCGCTTTTGTCCCCCAATGCCTTTTTGATCGCATCTCCAAGTACGATTCCGCAGTCTTCGATCGTATGATGGCTGTCGACCTGAAGATCTCCATCACATTCCATATGCAGATCGAAGAAACCGTGCTTGGAAAATCCCTCCAGCATATGATCAAAAAATCCAATGCCTGTCTCAATATGGGAAATACCGCTTCCATCCAGATTTAAAGTCACCTGAATGTCCGTCTCTTTTGTTTTGCGTGTTGTGCTGATCTGTCTTTTTTCCATAATCTGCTCCTTTTAGACTTTCTTTCCCATATACTACTCAAACCGAACGCGGATGGAGTTTGCATGTGCGGTCAGTTTCTCACATTCTGCAAACTGCTCAATATCTTTATGTACTTTTTCAAGCGCTTCCCGTGAGTAAGAAATAATGCTGGACTTTTTAATAAAATCATCCACGGAAAGTGCGGAAAAGAACTTGGCCGTTCCGTTTGTCGGAAGAACATGGTTTGGTCCGGCAAAGTAATCGCCAAGCGGCTCGGAGGAATACTCTCCGATAAAGATAGCACCGGCATTGCGGATCTTTGTCATTACGTGGAACGGATCTGCTGTGACGATTTCCATATGTTCGGATGCAATCGCATTTACGGTATCAATTGCTTCTTCCATATTATCTGCCACAAGAATATATCCGTAATTGTCCAGGGACTTCTGGATGATCTCTTTTCTGGAAAGTTCTGCGACAAACTGATCAATCTCTGCAGATACTTCTTCTGCAAGTTTCTGGCTTGTGGTGATCAGAATTGCAGATGCCATCTCATCATGTTCTGCCTGGGATAACAGATCCGCTGCAACATAGCGTGGATTTGCAGTCTCATCCGCAAGCACTAAAATCTCACTCGGTCCTGCAATGGAATCAATGCTGACATAACCAAACACTGCTTTTTTGGCAAGTGCGACATAAATATTTCCCGGTCCGACAATCTTGTCAACCTTTGGCACACTTTCGGTTCCAAATGCCATGGCAGCAATTGCCTGTGCTCCACCGACTTTATAGATCTCATCAACTCCGGCTTCTTTGGCTGCAACCAGAGTAGAAGGATATACTTTTCCATCTTTACCTGGTGGCGTACACATTACAATACGGTCTACTCCCGCAACTTTTGCCGGAAGAACATTCATCAGTACGGAAGAAGGATACACGGCCTTTCCGCCCGGAACATAGACACCAACCGTCGCAAGTGCGGTAACTTTCTGTCCAAGAATGATACCGTCCTCTGTCGTAAACCAGGAATTCTGTACCTGTTTTTCATGATATTTTTTGATATTTACAAGAGACTTGCGGATCACTGCAAGCAATGTCGTGTCAACCTGCTCATAGGCCTCGGCAATCTCTTCTTCTGTTACAAGAATATTGCCGGCATTAATGTCCGCACCGTCAAACTGTTTGGTATAATTAAAAACTGCCTGATCGCGGTTATTTCGCACTTCTTCAATAATGGCGTTTACACGGCCTTCAAACTCACCGTAATTATTCGGGCTTCTTTTTAAGAGATTCTGCAGAATATCTTTTCTGGTATCCTCTGTAAGTTTTAAAATTCTCATGATGTCCCTCCTAAATGACTTTTTTCAAATCGCGGATCAGTTTTGTGATTCGTTCATTTTCCATTTTCATACTTACCTGGTTTACGACCACGCGTGCAGAAAGCGGACAAACTTCCTCTAACACCGTCAGCCCGTTTTCACGCAAGGTCGTACCTGTCTCTACTATATCACAGATTACCTCTGATAGTCCAACGATCGGTGCAAGTTCGATGGAACCATTCAGCTTGATAATCTCAACCGTCTGATGTTTTTTGTTATAAAAATAATCTTTGGCAATCCGCGGATACTTGGTTGCCACACGGATCTGTTCATGATGCTGCAAAAGTTCCGCAGCACTTTCCGGTCCACAGATGCACATTTTGCATTTTCCGAATCCAAGATCCAGCACTTCATAAATATTTCTCGACTCTTCTAAAATCGTGTCTTTTCCGACAATTCCAATATCGGCTGCACCATACTCTACATATGTAGGCACATCCGGTCCCTTGGCAAGGAAAAACCGAAGTCCAAGTTCCTCATTGACAAAGATCAGTTTACGGGTATCCGGATCACGGATCTCATCACAGGTGATTCCTATTTTTTCAAACAGTTCAAGTGTCTTTTTTGCCAGACGTCCCTTTCCCAGTGCAAACGTCAGATATCTCTTTTCTTCCATGATCTCCTCCTATGCTTCCTCTATAAATTCTACTTTTGAAACGTGATCCTTCATGGCATAGCTCAGATAATCATCTTTGCTCCGGCCTTCCTGCATCTGGATCAGAGAAACCGAAATTCCCTGAGCGCGAAGTTCTTTCGCTTTTTCTACTGCTTCCGCAATCTTACTTTCCGCGTAAACGATCATCTGATTTTTCTCTTCGGACGGAAGTGTGATCTTTTGTCTGGAAAGAGCGGAAAGAAGCTGGTCCACAACAATGGCAAAACCAATGGCCGGTGCTTTTCTTCCGAAATATGTAAGCAGCCTGTCATAGCGTCCTCCCTTTACCACAGGTTCTCCTGTTCCAAACGTATATCCTGCAAAAATAATACCGGTATAATAATGGTAATTGCTGATGATTCCGAGTTCAAACGAAACGTATTTTTCAATTCCGTATAACCGCAGAAACGATCCGAGTTTTTCCAGATCAGTAATTGCGGAAAGAATGTTCGGGTAATCCGAAGCAAGAGACTTTGCCTCAGCAAGTTCTTCTACCTGTGTCTCAAAACTTCCGAGAAGGGAAAACAGTTTCTTTAACGTGTCATTTAAATGCATTCCCTCTACCATTTCTTCCACACCGAAATAATTTTTATTGGCAAGCAGTTCTCTTAATTCCTGCTGCTGTTCCTCATCAAGTCCTGCCGCCTCTGCCAGCCCGCGGAAAAACTGTGCATGTCCAACCGAGATCTGAAATTCTTTCAGTCCGCTCGAAAGAAGGGACTCCACTACCATGGCAAGTATTTCTGCGTCAGCGGCAACCGTTCCGTCTCCGATCAACTCCGCACCGCACTGTGTCGTTTCCTTTAAGCGTCCCTGATACGCGTTGGAATTGATAAACGTGTTTCCCATATAACAAAGTTTTACCGGCATATCATCCTCGGTATAGTACTTTGCAGCACTTCTTGCAATAGATGGAGTAAAATCCGGACGAAGTACCAGCGTGCTTCCGTCCTTGTCAAAAAACTTATACAGATCTTTGGATGGTGTTGTACCGATTTCTTTTCCAAAAATATTAAAAAATTCAAACGTTGGTGTCTGAATATCACGATATCCATATTGACGCAATACATCGTGTAATCTCTCCTGCAACAGTAGTTTCTGTTTGCACTCTCCGTTATAAATATCCCGGACTCCGTCCGGCGTATGTAACATCTGGTCTGTCATAATCGAACCTCTCGCTTTACTATTTTAAAGTGATACCGTGATAATTTGGTAGCACATGAAACAACGCTATTATAAGAAATATTCCAAAGATTGTCAATCCCTGTCCTCTAAATCCTTCTGGAGAACCTGAAGATAGGGAATCAGTACCCCTGATACTTTTGGCAGAAAATAGGCCGGATTCAGCTCCTCATACCGAAAGCTTTTCCGTCCACCATCCAGAGCCCGGTTCCAGAACTTCTCCAGATCGGAAAAACGCAGATAATAAAATTCCTCCCTGTGCGTAAAAGATATCAGAAGAAACGCTATTCCCTCCTGCTTTTCAAACTGCTCCATAAAAGCCACCTGATGCGGATGAACATTGGCAAGCGGAAAGGTGTCGGTGTTGCATTCTTTTGCATCGAAACACACCGGAATTCCCTGTACAGCTCCAATATAATCCACGGTACTTTTCTGTTCAAAATAGGCAAGCGTGATGTGTCTGGTTTCTTTATCAATATTAATAGGAGTAATCGGTGTCGGGATCTTCTGGATCAGCGCCAGACCGTTGTGTGCATATTTTTCGTTTGTACGGTTTAAAAGATCCTCCAGTGTCGATCCGCGCAGTCCCCTTGAATTCCAGGTCGGCATCTGCTATCCACGCTCCTTTTCCATAATTTCTTTAAATATTTCGGGCATCGGAGCAGTAAAAACTCTTCCGTCCGGAAATTCCAGACGATACGCATGAAGCAGCTGATGATCCATATGAAAGGTACCATAAAATTTGTGATTCACTGACGGGTCCCCATACTTGCGATCTCCGATAACCGGATGACCGACAGATGCCAGATGTGCACGAATCTGATGTGTTTTTCCGGTAATCAGGCAGATTTCCAACAGACTGCATGTTCCTTTCGCCTGTACGGACGTATAAGAAGTCTCAATCCGTACAGCATCTTTTTGTTCCTGTGTCAGAATCTTTACCTGATTGGTATGTTCGTCTTTGATAAGCCATCCGGACAGATGTACCGGTTTTGTAACGTTCCCGGATACAATGGCACGGTAAAATTTATGAATGGTACGTTCCCGCAGCCCCTCGGAAAGCATCTGTGCGCCGGCAAGCGTTTTGCCCATCAGAAGAAGTCCTGTCGTATTGCGGTCCAGCCGGTTGCACACTGACGGACGAAACGTGCCGAATGTCTCCAGAGAAAGTGTCCCGCTCCGGATCAGATAGCCGAGCAGATATTCATTGGCAGACAGATCCTGTTCTTTTGCTTTCTGGGAAAGCATATTGTATGGCTTATCCGCGATGAGAATATCCGTATCTTCATAAATGATGAAAAGCCCCTTCATTGGCAGACGCTGCAGCATGTGAAACTCTTCCTGCAGTTTTTTTGTATCCTGCATAAATTTATGCAGTGTTTCATCACTGAAAAACACTGCTACCTGCGCGCCTTTTTGCAGCGTCTCCTTCCCGGTCGCTTTTTTTCCGTCCAAAGTAATATTCTTTTTTCGAAGCATCTTATATAAAAAACTGACCGATGCATTGGGCAGCAGTTTTTTTAAATATTTATCAAACCGCTGGTTGGCATCATTCGTGCCGATGGTAAATGTTTTCATAACGTTTCCTACTTCTTTTTATGGATGTTGCGGATGGTTTTCTTTTTGTGTTTTGCGGTCACCATCTTTCCGGCAGCAGCCTTGCCTGCCGGTGCCTTCTTTCCCTGTCTGGATGACCGGTAGGAAGTACCCGCGTCTTTTTTCGGCCGGCGTGGACGGATCAGACATTTGGAATCAAATCCGATCAGATCCTGACGTCCTGCTTTGATTAATGCTTCATGTACCAGATCGTAATTTTTCGGGTTGCGATACTGGATCAGTGCACGCTGCATGGCTTTTTCATGCGGATTGGTTGCCACATATACAGGTTCCATCGTCCGCGGGTCCAGTCCTGTATAATACATGCAGGTAGAAATCGTTGACGGTGTCGGATAAAAATCCTGTACCTGTTCCGGCATGTAACCTAAATCCCGCAGATACTCTGCCAGTTCAACCGCTTCTTTCAGCGTCGATCCCGGATGGGAAGACATCAGATACGGCACAAGATACTGCTCTTTTCCGATTTTTTTATTCATATCTTTATACGCTTTTACAAAACTGTTATATACTTCCACACTTGGCTTTCCCAGTTTCTGTAAAACGGTATTGCTGATATGTTCCGGTGCCACCTTCAACTGCCCGCTCACATGATGCTCGCACAGTTCCCGCAAAAATGTACGATCCTTATCATACATCAGATAATCAAAACGGATACCCGAACGGATAAATACTTTTTTCACACCCGGAAGCACCCGCAGCTTTTTCAAAAGGGCAATGTAATCCTTATGGTCTACTTCCAGATTCTTACATGGTTTCGGGAACAGGCACTGTTTCGTCGGACAGGCTCCCTTCGTCATCTGCTTTTTGCATGCCGGTGCACGGAAATTCGCCGTAGGTCCCCCGACATCATGAATATACCCTTTGAAGTCCGGTTCCTGAATGATCTGTTTTGCCTCATCAATGATCGACTCGTGGCTTCTCGTCTGAATAATTCTGCCCTGATGAAACGTCAGCGCACAGAAACTGCATCCACCAAAACATCCGCGGTTGCTGATCAGGGAAAACTTAATCTCCCGGATCGCAGGAACCCCTCCGTCTTTTTCATATGACGGATGATAATTCCGCATATACGGAAGTGCATAGACTTCATCCATTTCCGTCTGTGTCAATGGCTTTGCCGGTGGATTCTGCACAACAAATGTGGTTCCACCGTAAGGCTCAAACAGGCGCTTTCCGGAAAATGGATCTGTATTACAGTACTGCTTATAAAAACTCTGCGCAAACGAACGCTTATTTTCTTTGATCTCATCATAATCCGGTAACTCGATGGCATCATAGATCAGATCACGGTTTTTTGTTTTAAATACGGTTCCGTCAATAAAGGTAATATCATGCACATCGATTCCGGCATTCAATGCATCTGCGATTTCAATGATACTGTGTTCTCCCATTCCATAAGAAATCAGATCTGCACCGGAATCAAGCAGGATCGAACGTTTCACCTTGTTGGACCAGTAATCATAATGTGCCAGACGGCGCAGGCTGGCTTCGATTCCACCGATAATGATCGGGGTCTTCTTGTATGTATGCCGGATCAGATTACAGTACACCACGGTAGCATAATCCGGTCGCTTTCCCATTACGCCTCCCGGGGTATAGGAATCGGTTGCACGACGTTTTTTGGATACCGAATAATGATTCACCATAGAATCCATATTTCCGGCAGAAACCAAAAAGCCAAGTCTTGGAACGCCAAGCACGGAAATAGAAGCATCATCCTTCCAGTCCGGCTGCGCAATGATTCCCACCGTATAGCCATGTGCCTCCAGCAGTCTGGCAATGATTGCATGACCAAAAGACGGATGATCTACATATGCGTCTCCGCACACATATACAAAATCCAGCTGTTTAATCCCGCGTTCCTGCATATCCTGTTTTGAAATCGGCAGATACCCTTCGTACATAATTTTATACTCCTGATGATTGTTTATTTTCCGCTTCTTTTTTCAGGGAAGCCAGTTCCTGTTCCGTAAGTTTACGGTAAGTTGCCTTTTCTAATGTTCCAAGTGTAAGTGTTCCCATGGAGATCCGTTTCAGATATGTCACCTTACATCCAACCGACGCAAACATACGCTTCACCTGGTGAAATCTGCCTTCCGAAATCGTAAGTTCCGCCTCACGGTCCCCAAGGATTTTGAGATCTGCCGGAAGTGTGCGCTTCTCATCGCCGATGTCCACGCCCTCTGCAAATTGTCCTGCCGTCGTATCCGGAATTTTCTGATCTACCTGTACAAAATACGTTTTTTTGACATGGTATGCCGGTGACAGCAGGCGATGCGTGAGTTCTCCGTCATTTGTAATCAGCAAAAGCCCTTCCGTATCCTTATCCAGTCTTCCGACCGGTGCAAACTCTTTTCGCATGGACTCCGGGAAGAAATCCATAACCGTCCGGTTTAACCGGTCGCATCTTGCCGTCACACAGCCCGCCGGTTTATGAAAGAGATAATAGGAATACTTCTCATAAATCACCGGACGATGATCAAACAGAATCTGATCCTGTTCCGGATCAACCTTAAGATCCGGTTTCTTTGCCACCGCATCATTTACCGTAATTCGTCCCTCGCGGATTCGTTTTTTCACATCGGTGCGTGTGCCGACGCCGGAATCCGCCAGGAATTTGTCCAGGCGAATCATACGTTTGCCTGCTGCAGAAATGCAACAAGGAAATCCCATACTCTTGCGGTAGAAGAAATGGATAAATGCTCTTTTGGCGTGTGAATGTCAAAATTGTCCGGTCCAAAAGAAACGCAGTCGAGATCCGGAATTTTTTCAGAAAGAAGGCCACACTCCAGCCCTGCATGAATCGTGGAAAATACAGGTTTTTTATGAAACAGCTCTTCGTATACTTTTTCTACCTGCGGACGCAGCGCAGAATCCATGCGATACTCCCACGCCGGATAATCACCTTCCACTTCTGCTTCTCCTCCAAGCATCTCCACAAGCATCGTAACACGTGCACACAGATCTTCTTTGCGGGTTTTTACACTGCTTCGGATCGAAGTAAGCGACGTCAAGGCATCTTCTTTTAATTCCAGAATTCCAAGATTTAAGGAAGTTTCTACCTGACCGTTTAACAGCTGGCTCATATGCTGAATTCCGTTTGGCACATTGCGCAGATAAAAAATCACACGGCTTACCGAATGATAATCTAATATTTCCGCTTCAGCATTGCCCTGTTCTTCTATCAGCACCTGCACGCCCGGATCTGTTTCCACCAGTTCTTTTTTTAATATTTCATTCAGTTCTTTTACATATTCACAGACAATCTGCGTATTTTCTGCCGGAATCAGGATTTCTGCCTCACATTCTCTTGGAATTGCATTGTCCTTTAACCCACCATGCAAAGTGAGGATTCCAAACGGGGAACGCGAAAAGATTCCATACAGCAGGCGTCCCATCAAAAGATCTGCATTTCCATGTTCTTTATCGATCTCACTGCCGGAATGTCCGCCGGAAAGCCCAGTCACAATAAGAGAAAGTTTCTTTCCCGTCTGTCTGACACGGGTTACGGGAATGGAAACATTTAATGCCATACCGCCCGCACAGCCGGTCAGGAAAATTCCCTCTTCATCACTGTCAATATTTAACATGGTATGTCCGGTCAGCATAGACAGATCCATGACAGCCGCCCCCAGCATTCCGATTTCTTCATCCACGGTAATCACAACTTCTAATTTCGGATGGGAAATTTCATCTGATTCCAAAATTGCCAGCGCATATGCCACTGCAATTCCGTCATCTCCGCCAAGCGTTGTCCCTTCTGCCTTCAGGAAATCTCCATCTACATACAGGCGCAGTCCTTCTTTATCCATGTCAAGAGCACAGTCTTTTTCTTTTTCACAGACCATATCCATGTGTCCCTGAATGATGATCGCCGGAGCCTTTTCATAACCTTTGGATGCTTCCTTGACAAGAACCACATTGTTTGCTTCATCCTGATACCAGGTCAGTGTGTGTTCTTTTGCAAATTTTACCAGGTAATCACTGATCGCTTTGGTGTTTCCCGATCCATGTGGAATTGCTGCGATCTGCTTGAAATAATAAAATACCCTTTCCGGATATAAATGCTCTAATGTACTCATATACTCCTCCTGTCTCACATAAACTGTATCATGAAAAAATTTGTATTTATTTTTCTCTGTTGCATACTGTTTTTGTTTTTTATCTGTTTCCCCCACGCAGCAGTTTCGGCATCAAAACAAGGACTGCGGCTGTGGTTTACGCAGATTCTTCCGACGCTGCTTCCTTTTTGTGTCCTCTCGTATGTCATTCTGCGCAGTGAAATTCTTCCGAAAAAATTTTCTACCTGCTACATCGTATTGTGTGGTTTTTTATTCGGATTTCCCATCGGCTGCAAACTGACTGCCGACTTTTACAGCAGTAAATATATTTCCCAGGAAAAAGCCTCTGCTCTATGCTGCTTTACAAACAACTTAAGTCCCGTATTTGTCATAACCGCCATCCAGGAAATTTTGCAGCTTCCGTTATCTCCTGTATACGTTTTTCTGATCTATGGCATTCCGTTTTTGTATGGAATGAGTATGCTGTTATTATATCACAGAACCCCTTCTTCTACACAAAAAGAAACGGCATCAAGATTTCATATGGATATGCAAATCATTGATGCCGGCATCATTCACGGATTTGAAACCCTGATCAAAATATGCGGCTATATCATCCTGTTTTCCATTTTCTGCGAAATGTTGCAGACACTGCCGTTTCCGGCGCATTGGTTTTCGCTGGCCGCCACCGGATTCTTAGAAGTTACAAACGGTGTTGCGCTGCTTTCCACCTCTGCCTGCACCAGACAGATAAAATCTCTTCTGGCAGTGTTATTCCTATCATGGGGAGGATTGTCCGGCATTTTTCAGGTCTCTTCCATCCTTCACCAGACCGGCCTCTCGCTCCGGAACTATGTATTACAGAAAATAATCCTCTTACTGTTAACCGTTGGATGCTGTATTCCTTTACTCTTCCTGGGCATCCTCATCTGAAGCTGAAATATTGGTAATCTGCGGCTCCTCTGCAGACTCTGCTGCCTGTCCGGCAGAAGCGGCTGCCTCCTCTGCTGCTTCTGTCTGTGGAAACAGCTGTGCCCGGTTCTTTGTCACTACATCAAGGAAACCCTGCAGTGAAGAAATCAGACTGTCATACCGCGCCTGAGAAGTCTCGATGGAATTAGACAAAACCTCCTCGATCTCATGCAGCTGGTCATCCGCATATCCCATGGCACTGACACGCAGACTGTTTGCCTCATTGGTAGCATTGTCTAAAATTTCCTGGGCCTGCTTGGTTGCGATCATAACAACTTCATTTGCCTGTGCATATGCCTGCTGCATAATCTGATGCTCGCTGACAAGTTCGTTGGTCTGCACCTGTGCCTGTGCAATGATCTGATCCGCCTTCGCCTGTGCATCTGCTAAAATTGCTTCCTTATTGCTGATAATCTTCTGATAACGCTTTACTTCTTCCGGTGTTTTGGCGCGAAGTTCCGCAATAAGTTCTTCTAATTCTTCTTTGTTGACAATAATCTTTGTACTTGAGAGCGGCTGGAATTTACAGCCATCAATATACTCTTCGATTTCCTCAATAATCTGTTCCATCTTACTGCTCATAGTGAAAATCTCTCCTATCTGTTCTCATATTTCTTATAAATCCGTTCAATAAAACGTTCCGGTACAAAGTTGGAAATATCTCCACCGTAGGACGCAAATTCCTTGACAATTGTCGAACTTAAATAGGAATAAGAAAGATCACTTGTCAGGAAAATGGTTTCAATATTAGAATCCTGCACATGGTTCGCCTGTGCGATCTGCAGCTCGTACTCAAAATCTGTCACTGCACGAAGCCCACGCACGATAATGGTAGCATCTATTTTATTCATAAACTCTACCAGCAGACCTTCAAAGGACGCCACCGTAACGTTTGGAATATCCTTTGTCATTTCTTCTATCATACTAACACGTTCTTCTAAAGAAAACAACGAATTTTTTGCGCTATTGTTGAGCACTCCGACGACCAGCTCATCCACAATTCTTGAAGCACGGTTGATGATGTCCATATGTCCGAATGTCAGTGGATCAAAACTTCCCGGATAAATTGCTTTTTTCATGTTTGTTATACCCTCTTCTGTTGAATAAAGACATGCATGTTTGTCTTATATTTTTTGAACTTTATCACGGAAAATCCCAGCTCATCCAGATAAGAAAAATCCGTATCCAGCGATGCTTCCACAATAATCATGGTGTCAGGTTTCAACACACTTGATTTTGAAAGGAAACGCAGCACATCTTCTTCAAGACCCTGCCGGTATGGCGGGTCCATAAAAATAATATCAAATGTATATTTTCCCTCCAGATTGCTGATTCCGCTGATCACATCCGTGGTAAGCAGTCTGGATTCCTTCGTAAATTTTGTGAATGCAATATTATCTTCAATGCATTTGGCCGCTTTCCGGTTATTCTCAATAAAAACCGCATACAAAGCTCCGCGGCTGATTGCTTCTAACCCGATCTGACCGCTGCCCGCAAACAGATCCAGGAAATAACATCCCGGCACATCATTCTGCAGCATATTGAATAATGTCTCTTTGATCTTGTCTGTTGTCGGGCGCGTTTCCAGCCCCTCAATTGTTTTCAGCGGCAGGCTGCGCGCTGTTCCTGCTATGATTCGCATAAGGTTCCTCCATATGTTTTGATGATACACCGCTCCAGAAATGCAATGGCATATGCCGCAGCCGCATGTCTTATTTCACTTCTTGTACCGGTAAAATGTTCTGTCCCGGAAAATATCTTTCCCTGCACAAAACATCCAAAACAGACCGTTCCAACCGGAGTCTTTAAAGTTCCTCCCCCGGGTCCGGCAACCCCCGTTGTAGCCACCGCACATCCCGCGTGTGCCTGTTTTGCAGCACCTTCCGCCATCTCCTGTGCGGTCTGTTCACTCACGACACCATAATTGGAAATGGTCTCCGGCAATACTCCCAGTATCTTTTCTTTTGCTTCGGGAGCATAAGTGATATATCCCTCTTTAAAATAATCGGAAATTCCCGGAATATCTACCAGTGCAGACGCTACCAGTCCTCCGGTACAGCTCTCGGCTGTCGTCACCAGCAGCTGGTGTTCTGCCAGAAGTCTGTCAATTTTCATTAGTTCTGATCCTTTAATACTTCTTTGTTTTTTGCGATATAATCAATCAGAGATACGACGGTAAGTACCAGGGAAATATAAATAAATACCGTTCCGAGTACTGTAAATACCGTATTTTGAATATTCAGTACCAGAAGAATCACGGTGACCATCTGGGATGCGGTTTTAAACTTGCCCCAGTAGCTTGCAGCGATCACTACACCATTGTCTGCAGCAATCAGACGGAATCCACTGATAATAAACTCGCGGGAAATAATCACAATAACAATCCATGCCGGAATTCTGTCAAGTGCAATCAAACAGATCAGTGCAGAGCAGACCAGAAGCTTGTCTGCCAGCGGGTCCATAAACTTTCCGAAATTTGTTACAAGATTGTACTTTCTTGCAATTTTTCCATCCAGAAAATCCGTCAGGCTTGCGACAATAAAAATAACAAGCGCAATGTAATTTCCGTATCCTTCAAAGTATGGAGCTAACAGGAAAAATACAAAAAACGGAATAAGAATCACACGGAAAGTTGTTAATTTATTTGGTAAATTCATAATTGTTCCTCCTATTTTACGATCGTAGCGATCAGGTCATATTCATACGCACCGGTAACTTCCACCTTTACAATATCTCCGGTTAAAAGTTCTTCGTCCGTATTGATAAAAATATATCCGTCTACATTTGGCGCATCCCGGTAGGTTCTGCCGACGTAGGTATTATTTTCATCCGCAACCTGTCCTTCAATAAACGCATACAAAACCGTACCTTTCATGGCTTCATTCTTGTCAAAAATCACTTCTTCCTGAAGTTCCATGACGTCTGCCTGCCATTCCTCTTTTTGTTCCTGCGGCACCTGATCCGGCATTTCCGCTGCCGGTGTTCCTTCCTCCGCGGAATAAGTAAACGCTCCGAGACGATCAAATTCCATATCATTGACAAACTGCATCAGTTCTTCGTGCTGCTCTTTTGTCTCCCCCGGGAATCCGCAGATCAAAGAGGTTCGCAAAGTGATATCCGGGACACGTTTTCTCAAATAATGGATTCTCTCGATCAGTTCTTTTTTATTTGTTTTTCTTCCCATGCGCTGCAAAATTGTATCGTTGCAGTGCTGGATCGGCATGTCCAGATAGTGACAGACCTTTTTATCCTTAATCATGGAATTGATCAGTTCCTCATAGATTTCCTCCGGATAACAGTACATAATACGAATCCAGAACAGACCGGAAATCCCGTTCAGGCGGTCTAACAATTCATGCAGGCATTTTTTCCCATACAGATCCACACCGTAAAGCGTTGTCTCCTGCGCAACAAGGATCAGTTCCTTTACGCCTCCTGCAACCAGTTCTTCTGCTGACGTAACCAGCTCGTCCATCGGAACACTGCGGTAACGTCCGCGCACAGACGGGATCACACAGTAGGTGCAGTTTTTGTTGCATCCCTCTGCAATTTTCAGATATGCATAATGTCCGCCTGTCGTAACCGTCCGTTTGGTCGACAGCTGCGGCAGTCCGCTGAGCGTATGAAAATTTTTATAAAATTTATGCTGCAGGGTCTCCTCGAGTGCCTCTACAATGGAATCATAGGAATTGGTTCCTAAAATAGCATCTACTTCCGGTATTTCTTTTTTCACTTCATCCTGATAACGCTGTGTCAGGCAGCCGGTGACAATGAGTGATTTACAGCAGCCTGTTTTTTTCTGCTCTGCCATTTCCAGAATGGTGTTAATGCTTTCTTCTTTTGCATCGCCGATAAAACAGCAGCTGTTGACAATAATGATATCCGCTTCCGTTTCATCATCCGTCAGTTCAATTCCATGACTGGTAAGCATACCGATCATGTACTCGGAATCTACCAGATTTTTGTCACATCCGAGTGAAACAAATAATAATTTCATATAACCTCTCACTTGAAAAAGGGAATGACAGTTGTCACTCCCTTTTGGTATTTCTTAGTTTTCGTCCTCTCCAGGTACAATCTTTACTTCTCCGCGGTATAACTCTTCCACGGCAATGGAAAGTGGCTTGTTGCAGACCGGATCATCAATCAGTGGTTTTGCTCCGGCAATGATCTGTCTTGCACGCTTTGCTGTGGCAAGAACAATGGAGTAACGGCTGTTTACCACCGGTTCTTCACCGATTTCGCCCTCGTCATTTACAACTTTCATTAATTCAACATAAGATGGATGTATCATATTCATTCTCCTTTCGAAAAGCTTTTGAGATTTTCTCTCATTTGATTAATAAAATCTATATTAGCAGATACCCGATACTCCTGATCCCTTCCGGTATTTTGTGACTGCTCATCACAGATCAGCTGATCAATCAAAGCCGATGCGTGATCCACCGTATCGTTTACCACTAAATAATCATAATTTTCAATTCCTTCGGATTCCTCACATGCACGTGCAAGCCGTGCCGCAATGACCTCCGGAGTCTCTGTACCGCGTCCGACCAGACGGTCACGCAGTGTCCCGGCATCCGGTGCCGTAACAAACATCAGGACAGCATCTTTTATTTTTTCTTTTACTTTTAATGCTCCCTGTATCTCAATCTCTAAAATTACATTCTTTCCGAGATTTAAATTTTCCTCCACATAAGAACGAGGAGTTCCATAAGAGTGGCTGACATATTTTGCATATTCCAGAAACTCATCCTTCTGAATCATGGAATCAAACGTTTCGTCCGTCACAAAAAAATAATCCACACCATCTTTTTCTCCCGGTCTCGGATCTCTGGTAGTTGCGGAAACCGACAGTGCATACCTGTCCGGATGTGCTGCCAGCAGTGCTTTCATCAGAGTTCCTTTGCCCGCTCCGGAAAATCCGGAAATAACAACTAACTTTCCTTTCTGTTCCATAACGCGCTTCCTTTATTCTATATTTTGGATCTGTTCGCGGATCTTTTCGATTCCGGTCTTCAGATTAATTCCCACATCTGAAATTTCAATATTATTTGCCTTTGAGAGAATCGTATTTGCTTCACGGTTCATCTCCTGTGCAATAAAATCGAGTTTGCGTCCTACCGGACCGCCCTCTGAAAGTGTCTCCTTCATCGAGGTAATATGGCTGCGCAGACGCACGGTTTCTTCATCCACACACACCTTGTCTGCATAGATCGTAACCTCTGTCGCAATTCTTCCCTCATCGATCTGGGTGTCTCCCAAAAGTTCCTGGATCTTTTCCGTCAGATGGCTGCGGTATTCCTGCATAATCTGCGGAGAACGCTCCTCAATGAAATCCACTCCGGCAAGCAGGTCATCTAACTTCTCACAGAGATCCTTCTTTAAGTTCTCGCCTTCCCGGATACGGGTCTCAACGAATTGTTCACATGCTCCGCAGATTGCCTTCTGCAATCCATTCCAGAGCTCTTCTTCGTCCATTTCCTGTTCTTCCATAACAAAGACATCCGGATAACGGGACAGTGTGCTTACCCGCACATCATTTTCCAGATGGAATGTTTCTGCCATGGCATTCAGATATTTTAAATACTCACCGGCAAGTCCCTCATTATACTTAAGTGCATAATTATCCTCCGTATAGTCCTCATAGGAAATATACAGATCCACTTTGCCTCGTTCCATATATTTTTTTAACAGACTGCGGATCGCACTCTCAAAAAAATTTAACTTTTTCGGCATCTTCATGTTTACATCAAGATACCGGTGATTTACGGATTTCAGTTCCACGGTAAATTTGCGTTTTTCATCTGCAATCTCACAGCGCCCAAATCCGGTCATGCTTTTAATCATTTTACTTTCTCCCAAATATCATGCACATATCTATGCATAGATAAATGTATTATAATGCTTCTTTGCCGTTTCGTCAAATGTTCTTGCAAAAAATGTATACAAAAGATATCCACTTTCTGCATATAGACAAAAGACGTGGAAATTACTATAATGATTCATGAGTTTGAAAAACACTATAATCATGAACAGGAGAATTTCCATGGCTTTTGACGGAATCGTAATCGCAGGTTTAGTCCATGAACTGAACCAGACGATTTTAAATACAAAAATCAGTAAAATTGCGCAGCCCGAAAATGACGAGCTGCTTTTGACATGCAAAGGAAGCAGCGGACAGTTCCGTGTATCCATTTCAGCAAACGCTTCCCTTCCTTTTTTATATCTGACGGACACCAACAAGACAAGTCCCCTGCAGGCGCCTACATTTTGTATGGTTTTACGCAAACATATCGCAAACGGGCGGATCATAAGCATTACCCAGCCCCATATGGAGCGCATCATCCATCTGAAGATTGAACACCTGAATGAAATGGGGGATATCTGTCATAAGACCCTTGTCATTGAACTGATGGGAAAACATTCCAATATTATCTTTTGCGATGAGGACGGCACCATGATCGACAGCATCAAGCATGTCTCTTCCGCCGTAAGTTCCCTGCGCGAAGTACTTCCGGGCCGCCCGTATTTTATTCCTGCCACACAGGAGGACAAATTCAATGCCATGACTATGGATGCCACACAGATCTGCGATGCCATTAAGGCAAAACCGATGTCCATCTGCAAAGCGATCTATACAACATTTACCGGTGTCAGTCCGCTTGTTGCATCCGAACTGGCATACCGGGCCGGGATGGATGCAGATCAGTCTCTTTTGGCCTGTACCGATGATGAAATCCACCATCTTGCAAACCACATTGCATGGTTTTTTGATGAAATCCGCCACAACGAATTTCATCCGGTGATTGTAAGAAAAGACAAACGGCCGATCGAATTTTCTGCAATTGAACTGACCATGTATCAGGATTATGAGATGGAACATATGGAAAGCATCTCGCAGATGCTCGAAGTTTTCTATGCAGAGCGCAATATTTACAACCGTATCCACCAGAAATCCGCAGACCTGCGAAAAATCGTCACAACTGCGTTAGAGCGCAACCAGAAAAAATACCAGTTACAGCAAAAACAGCAGAAAGATGCCGAAAAACGGGAAAAATATAAACTATACGGAGAACTGATCAATGTATACGGTTACAATCTGCAGGACCAGGCAAAAGAACTGGTCTGTGAAAATTTTTATGACAACAATAAAGAAATCCGTATCCCGTTAGATCCGCAAAAGACCGCACGTGAAAATTCCCAAAAATACTTTGATAAATACGGAAAACTGAAACGGACTTCCGAAGCTCTTGAAGTCCAGCTTGCGGAAACCAAAGCGCAGATTGACCATCTGGAGTCCATCCAGAATTCTTTGAACATTGCACTCTCCGCCGATGATCTGGTGCAGATCAAAGAGGAATTGATGGAATACGGTTTTATCAAAAAACACAAACACGGCAAAAAACAGAAAATCAAAAGCAAACCTTTCCATTATATTTCATCCGATGGCTATGACATGTACGTCGGCAAAAATAACTATCAGAATGATGAACTGACCTTTAAATTTGCAACCGGAAACGACTGGTGGTTTCACGCCAAAAAAATGCCGGGTTCCCATGTAATTGTAAAAAACAAAGGGGGAGAAATGCCGGACCGCGTATTTGAAGAGGCCGGAAAACTTGCCGGTTACTATTCCAGCGGACGTGACAGTGACAAACTTGAAATTGATTATCTTCAGAAAAAAAATGTAAAAAAACCGGCCGGAAGTGCACCCGGATTTGTCGTATACTATACGAACTACTCTCTCACGATTCATCCGGACATCAGCGGCCTGACACTGGTGGAATCATCCAATACATAAGTTTCCAGCATAGGCTTTCTGCTTAGCGCATATACTAGAATCGTACCACAAAGTACAACCGCAAAGGAGGAAGAAAAGCATGGCAAACAGAAGTACAAAAAAATCATTGGAACGTTTTAAGTATGAAGTTGCAGATGAGCTTGGAGTCCCACTTAGCAACGGATACAACGGTGATCTTACCGCAAAACAGAATGGATCTGTCGGCGGTTATATGGTCAAAAAAATGATCGAAGCACAGGAAAGACAGATGGCTGGCAAAGGAGAAAACATCCAGTAACCCACTTGTCCCAATGTACAAAAGAAAAAAGCAGGTCTCTGTCACGGAGACCTGCTTATTCTTTTGCTGGAATCTACAAATTCATTTTTGAAAGCTGTTCTTCCTGAAACTGCATCATTTTCTTTTGCAGAATGTGATGTCCGGGTTCTGTCAGTTCCGGGTCTTCCTCAAGAATTGTTTTTACTTCTTCCGAAGCCTCCTGCAGCACCGCCGCATCCTGGTAAATATCCGCCAGCGCAAATACCAGATCTCCACTCTGCCGGATACCGAAAAAATCTCCCGGTCCGCGTAATTTCAAATCCTCACTCGCAATAAAAAAGCCGTCGTTTGATTTATTTAATATTTCCAGACGTTTTTTTGCCGTCTTGGCCGAAGAGGCATTGATCATAATACAATAAGACTGTGCATCTCCTCTTCCCACACGTCCACGCAGCTGATGCAGCTGTGCTAAGCCAAATCGGTCCGCATTCTCGATCAGCATCACGGTTGCATTCGGTACATTAACCCCCACTTCCACTACCGTGGTGGATACAAGCACCTGAATTTTATTTTCCGCAAATTCCTGCATAATTTCATTTTTCTTACTGCTCTTCATCTTTCCGTGAAGCACGCCCACCTGGATGCCGGATGGCAGTTCCTCCATAAGCGTTTTCGAGTAATCAATTACATTTTCTCCCTGTGTCTCTTCGCTTGCCTCCACAAGCGGACAGATCACATATGCCTGATGTCCTTTTTTCACCTCATCTGCAACAAACGCATATGCTTTCGGCCGGTATGCCGTATTAACCACACAGTTTTTGATCGGAAGCCGTCTTGCCGGCACCTCATCCACAACCGAAATATCCATATCTCCGTAGATAATGATCGCAAGGGTTCGCGGAATCGGTGTTGCACTCATAACAAGAATATGCGGCATATCCCCTTTTTGCGCAAACTCCTCTCTCTGCCGCACGCCAAAACGATGCTGCTCATCTGTGATCACAAGCGCAAGATTTGCATATGTCGGTTTTTCCTGAATCAGCGCATGCGTTCCTACAATCAGGGCATTCTCATACAGTTCTAACCGTTCATACGCACTGCGTTTTTGTTTTGCCGTCATGGACCCCGTCAGAAGGATTACCGGAAAATGCAGTCCAAACTGCTCACAGAGTTTCTGGAATGTTTCATAATGCTGCTGTGCAAGTACTTCCGTCGGTGCCATGATGGCAGACTGATATCCATTCTGTGCGCACCACGCCATTGCCAAAAAAGCCAGAATCGTTTTACCGGAACCCACGTCTCCCTGAATCAGACGCTGCATGGCATACGGTCCCTGCATATTTTCCGTCACATCATGCAATGCTCGTCTTTGTGCTCCCGTCAGTTCATACGGAAGCTTCTGAATCAGATCTTCCACGAACTCCGGATGTTCCATCACAAACCGGTTTTCCTGTCTGGTTCTCTTTTCTTTCTGGTACTGCATGCCCATGATAAATAAAAAGAACTCATCAAAAACCAACCGCTTTCTCGCCTCGATCAAACGTTCCATCGTATCTGGAAAGTGGATCTGTTTGACCGCATAATTATACTCACACAGTTCCCTGCGCGTACGAATTTCTCCCGGAAGAAAATCCGTAAGCAGTTCTTCCTCATCCAATGCCTGCCGCATCGTTTTTATCATGAGATTGTTGGTGATCCCGCTGGTCAGCGTATACACCGGAAGAAAACAGTTTTCGATTTCCTGATAGGCCTCCGGCGTATACACCACCGGCTGTTCCATCACAAATTTGCCATCCTTAATGTGAACATTTCCGTAAAAAACAAAATATTTGCCATGTGTCAATGTATTCCGTATATAAGGCATCCGATACCAGATCAGCTGGATCTGATGTCCAGGGCTTCCAATCACAAGAAGTGTCACCTGCATATGTCTGCCACTTCTCGTTACCGGTGTACGCTCAATCCGTGCAACAATCGCAAGCTTATCCTCTGTCTGCATATGTTCCGCTGTCATCTCATCGATCGGCACCGGATGGGGATACTGTATATAATTTCTGGGAAAATGAAGGAGTATATCACCTACGGTGTATACTCCCATTTTTTCGAATAATTTTTTTGTTTTTTCACCAATGCCTTTGATTTCCGTGATTGATGAATCCTGACGCATATCTGCTCCTTATTCGTTTCTGTGCTGCATAAATAGTAACTTTTATTCTACAGAAATAACAAAATAGTAAATCGGCTGACCACCACAGTTGATCTCTACCTCAACATCCGGATACTTTTCTTCGATCATTTTTCCGATTTCCTGTGCATGCTCTTCTGTCTCATCCGCACCATAATAAATGCTGACAATTGCAGAATCCTCATCTACCATCGCATCAATCATCTTCATGGTTGTCTCTTTCAGATCCGTGCCGACCGCAAGAATTGCCTTATCGCCAATTCCCATATAGTCATTCTGTCTGATCTGCATGCCATCAATTTCAGTGTCGCGAACCGCATAGGTCACCTGACCGGTCTTTACACTATCGAGTTCTGCCAGCATGGCTTCCTTATTTTCCTCCGCAGTATAATCCGGAATATAATTTACCAGAGCCACAATTCCCTGTGGAATTGTCTTGGTCGGAAGTACAATAATATCTTTATCCTCTGTCAGCTCCGCTGCCTGATTTGCCGCCATAATGATATTTTTATTGTTTGGCAGAATAAAGATATGATCTGCATTTACATGATCAATCGCTGCAAGCATGTCTTCTGTGCTCGGATTCATGGTCTGTCCACCCTCGATCAGATAGTCTGCTCCCAGTCCGCGGAAAATCTCATTCATTCCCTCACCGATGGAAACGGCAATAAATCCCATTGGCTTGCGGGGTTCCTCTTTCTCTGCCTCCTGCTCCTTCTGCCGGGCAGCCGCTTTTTCGGCATCCTTAATCAGCTTTTCCTGATGTTCCTCACGCATATTGTCGATCTTGATCTTTGTAAGAGAACCATGGGTCAGTGCCTTTTGAATGGCAAGTCCCGGATCGTTGGTATGTACGTGAGTCTTTACAACCTCATCGTCTGCTACCACAACAATCGAATCTCCGATAGATTCCAGATAAGATTTGTATTCCTTTTCTTCTTTTTCAGACAATGGACGTGTTAATACAATAATAAACTCCGTGCAGTAACCATATTTAATCTCCTGCTCAGCCGGTTCTGAAACTTTTGCCGTGCCTGCAGATGCCGGAGTCTCCTCAATGGAATAATCAATTTCTTTTCCGAGAAGGGAATCATAGGCTCCCTTTAACACCTGAACCAGTCCCTGTCCGCCGGAATCCACTACCCCTGCCTGCTTTAAGACCGGAAGCATTTCCGGAGTCTGACTTAAAACATACTCCGCATGTTTGATCACTTCATCGCAGAAATAAACCAGATCCTCTGTCTCCTGTGCCAGATCAAGCGCTTTGTCTGCCGCACCCTTTGCAACGGTAAGAATCGTTCCCTCTTTTGGCTTCATAACTGCTTTGTATGCTGTTTCTACCGCTTTCTGGAATGCATCACATAAAACAGAAACATCTACCTCATCATACTCTTTGATAACTTTACAGAAACCGCGGAACAGCTGGGATAAAATAACGCCGGAATTACCTCTTGCCCCACGAAGGGAACCGGAAGAAATTGCTTTTGCAAGTTCTTTCATTGTCGGATTGGACAACGCACCGACTTCACGTGCTGCTGACATGATCGTCATTGACATGTTTGTACCGGTATCTCCATCCGGAACCGGGAAAACATTCAGTTCATTGATCCATTCCTTTTTTGCCTCCAGATTCTTTGCACCTGCAAGGAACATTCTGGACAAACTCTCCGTATTGATACTTGTAATCTCCAATTTCTTATCCTCCCTAGTCAATCACGCGGACGCCTTCGACGTAGATATTGATCTTATTGATCTTCATGCCCGTAAATGACTCCACTTTATACTTTACAGTCTCGATCAGGTTGTCAGAAACTGTGCAAATGCTTACGCCGTAAGCGACAATCACATGAAAATCAATATTGATCAGATTTTCATCTTCAATTGTGACACTGATACCATGTGTCAGATAATCCCTTTTCAGCAGCTTCACCAGTCCGTCTTTCATATTAACAGCTGCCATACCGACAATACCAAAACATTCTACCGCAACAGAACCTGCGTAAGTGGCAATGACATCATCTTCCACCAAAACCTTTCCATATTGGGTATCTATCTGTCCCTTCATACTTGTACCTCCAATATTCGTAAACCATCTCATAGGTATTACATCATAGTTACTCGTATTATAACCATTTTTCCTGCAAATGTAAACCAAATGTAATTTATTTCATTTTTTTATAAGTTTTTCTTGCATTTACAGAAGGAATCTGTTAATATATCTTATGTTGTGAGCTTGAAAAAGCTTAGTGAAATGCAAGGAGGTGCAAAATCATGGCAAAGTGTGCAATTTGTGAAAAGGGTGTACATTACGGAAATAATGTCAGCCATTCTCATAGAAGATCTAATAGAGTTTGGAAATCAAACATCAAACGTGTAAGTTGTAAGGTAAACGGAGTACCACAGAAGTTATATGTTTGTGCTTCCTGCCTTAGATCCGGAAAAGTTGAGAGAGCTTAGTAAGCAAATATAAGAACCGTTGTATGACGGTTCTTTTTTTGTGCCGCAATCAGCAGGAAAACAACAGATAGGAAACAAGCATGGTTCCGGCAATCAGCAGAACCCCCAGCAGCCCGCCACCTACAAAAAACATGATCAGCATTCCGATTCCCATCCAGAACAATGTATATCCCCATACCCGTTTCATTTTTCCCACCAAAAAAGCATATATCATTTCTAATATATGCTCTCCCGGTTTTATATGATTCTGTTTTTTCTATTCATTGTCCGTATCATCCGAAACAACATCGTCAATGATATCATCCGTATCTTTTCCGGATGTAAATTTATTGATAAAATCCGGAACCATGTCAAGGATCTTTGTCATTCCATCCTGATTTTTGATATTCACAAGTTTTGTTACTCCATTCTGGATGACAAGAACCGCACTCGGATTGATTTTTCCACCCATACCTCCGGCACCGTTATTTTTCTTTTCCTGTGAAAACGCTCCTGCCGCAACACCAAAAGATACATCTACCAGAGGAAGAATAATCGTATCTCCGATATGAATTGCATCTCCTACTACGGTCTTTGTTGTGATAAAGCTGTCCATTCCTTTAAATAAGGATTCTACTGTATTATTAAAACTGTTATCTGCCATGGTAAAACCTCCTTACCCATTCTACTTCATATGCTTAAATCTATTATATAGTCTCCGGCAATTCTTATCAAGAATTATTCGCAGTGCCAGAGCAAGAATCTGAACTCCGAAAATCCTGCCGTGTACTGTAAAATCTGCTTCTGCATAAAATTCTTCTGCCGTAAAATCCGGAATAATATTCCAGTGATTCCGGTATCCGACCGGAAATATTGCAAGAATACCAAGCACCTGCCCGGTAGTATCCGGCGATCCGGTAGAATATTTCAGCCAAAGCTTCAGCCGTTTCGGCAAAACTGAAACAACCAGGTGTTCCAGCTGTTTCCAGATATTAGAAAACGCTTTTTTATTTTTCTCGTCATTGAAAAAACGATACCATTTCCGGCACGTTCGCGTTCCTTTTTTCCAGAATGTCTGTATATTTCTCAAAAAATAAAGAATCTTTTGCAAAATATTCCGGATCTTTTCCGGGAACTTCCAGATAAAACCTGCAATCCTGCCCGGAAAAAACGTTTTCTTTTTTTTGTCCGGATGACAGAGAATTGTCTCCTCCGGATCTGTCAATTGCTGCGCAGATGTTTGGGATGTATTTTCCATTGCCGTAAGAGACGGTGCCACTTCAGTCTCCCGGTCTTTTGTCCCTTCCTGCGGAGAGTCTTCCTGCACCGGCTTATTAAAATCCGCGGAATCTTCTTTTTCTTTCTGCAGATGCAGTTCCTTTCGAAATCCAAAAATCCGCGCATACGTGTGGAATCCCTCTTCCGCGGTATCTGCACAGAGCCCCAGCAGACGGCCAAGCCACCAGATCCGGACCTGCAGTTGCAGATTTTTTTCATGGTAGGAACCTTTCACACGATACACGAATGGACAAAATAATGCCAAAAGAGCAATGACAACAATCAGTCCTAAAATCACCAGCAAAACAATTCCTATGATTTTCAGAATCAGAAGGAAAACACTCATACCTGTCTCCTCCGTTTCCGGCCCCGTAAATAAGATTTTACATCCACATCCCCTGTATTCTGATATACTTCCTCTATAATACTGCACACCAGCTCCAGAGCTTCCGCATAACCTTTTGCCAGACCGATGATCTGCATTTGTTTTTTCCCCGGATAAGATTTCTGCATCAGTTCCCACGCCGGTATAATATCCAGCAGATTCTGCCGGTTGGATGCAAACGCAATCACATAGATAGAGACTGTTCCTGCATGATGGTTAATCTTCCACTTTATTCGATTGGCTTTGTCCGCAATGGAATCGCCGACATAAAGATCCTCATACCATTTCATGCAGATTATCCTTTCTAAAAATACTTATGTGTTCCCCATAAGTTACTTTTTTTCAGATCCAGATACTCATTATAAGCTTTCTCCAAAATCTGTTTTTCATTCGAAAATTTCAACAAATGATATGCTTCATGGTATTTATAATACCCGGAATCTGTAAAATATTCTTCTCTTTGCGGCTTACTATAATAACTTTCGCCCATCATCAGATACCAGTGAACCGATTTCTCGACCGTATCCTCAGGAATGGTAAATGAATACTGGCTTTTTCCCACGTACTGAATAATGGTTGCAGTTGCTCCGGTTTCTTCCAAAACCTCGCGAATTGCCGTATCCTTATACTCTTCTCCCTGCTCCACAGTTCCTTTTGGCAATACCCAGCCTTCATATCTGTTTCTGTAATTCTTGTACAAAAGCAGAATCTTGCCACGAAAGATTACCACTCCGCCACAGCTTATTGCTTCAATCATTGCAATCCTCCCGTGTGCGAAAACTGCACATATATGTGCAAACATTCATTATTTTCATAGCAAGTATATCATCTGTTAAAATATACGTCAAATACGTTCTTTGCAACTGGAACCGCGTACGTACTGCCCGCACCACTGTTCTCCACAACGACTGCGATTGCGATATCTTTATAGCCATCCTTCTTTGCATATCCCACAAACCAGGCATTTGTCTGATCCGACGTGTCCGATACCTGCGCCGTTCCTGTTTTGCCGGAAGCTTCATAAGACTGTCCGGATAATTTTCTTCCCGTTCCATCTGTAACAACTGCACGCATATACTGCTGTAACAAACCGGCTTCCGTCTCCGTCATCAGTGTCGCATAAGTTTTCGGTTTATTGCTGCTTACTTCAACCCCGGAATCATTTTGTATATTATTCACCAGATACGGACGCATCAGAATTCCATCATGATCCACGGCACTTGCTATCAGCGCCATATGCAGTGGCGAAACCAGTGTTTTTCCCTGACCGATTCCCGTTTCCATCGCCATTGCATTGCTGTCATTTTTATTTAAAGAAAAACTGCTTTTCCCGGACTCAAAAGCAATCGGAAGATTTTGATTAAACAGCATGCTGTCACAGGTCTGTTTAAATTTCTCTCGGTTCAGTGACAGTGAAATATTGGCAAACGAAGAATTGCAGGAATTAGAAAAGGAACTCTTTAATGTTTCCTGACCGTGATGCTTATTTCCCGCACAGTGAATGGTCTGCCCGTCAACCGAAATAGAACCACTGCAGTCAAACGCATACTGGTCATAGGCAGAAGGATTCTCACGATAATACTCCAGGGTCGTTAAGATCTTAAACACCGATCCCGGCGCATATTTTCCCTGCGTGGCGCGATTGTAAAGCACCGTGCTTCCCTCCGCCGTCAGACTGCTCCAGTCCTTTTTTACCGTATTGGGATCATAGTCCGGTTTTGACACCATTGCAATGATTTTTCCGGTATCCGGTTCCATAACAATCACAGCTCCCTGATAATTTCCAAGAGATTTGTATGCCACCTGCTGAATCTGTGCATCCAGCGTCGTGACAACCGTATCCCCCTGTGCCTTCTTATCTGAAATATCATCTGCGATTCTCTTAAGGAAAAACTCATGGGAACGCAACAAAGAAAAATTTTCCTGGTTTTCCAGTCCCGCTTTTCCATTCACCGCATAACCAACTGCATGGGCAAACATGCGTCCCTGCGGATAGCTTCTGGTCTGTGTTCCGTCTGCGGATACTTTTGTTGTGGCAAGTACTTTGCCGTCTGCAGATACAATATCCCCACGGATCACATGATCCGAAAACAGATCCTGCAGGGAATTATACGGACTGTTGATAAACGATTCACTCTTACATACCTGAAAATAGACAAAATAAATCATCATAGACAGAAACACTGCCAGGAACAGATACATAATAACAAGAAATTCTTTATTACTTTTCTTTATCTTTTTCTTTTTTCTTCTCATTCTTTTCTGCCTCTTCTTCGTTTCTGTTCTTTTTTCTGCGTCCGGCCGTCAAACTGCATGATGTATAGTCCCTGTATAATGCCAAACACAATCATAGTCGATAACAGAGAACTGCCTCCATAGCTGACCAGTGGAAGTGTCACTCCGGTTGACGGAATAAATTTGATGACCCCGCCGATGGTCAGAAACACCTGCAAAGCATACAGTGTTCCAAGTCCGACCGCTGTCAGACGATAATAATTGTCCCGAAGTTTCATGGCAACATTCATGATCATAAAAAAGCAGCTGACACAGACCATGATCAGACACAGTGCAAAGACTCCCCCGAGTTCTTCCGAGATTGCCGCAAAAACAAAATCCTTTGTCACGACCGGTATTTTTTCCGGCAGTCCCTGTCCCAGACCAAGTCCAAACCAGCCTCCGGTACCGATTGCAAACAGAGACTGGCATACCTGATACCCCGCCCCGTCAATGACTGCAAGCGGATTCGACCATGCCTGCACACGTGCCTGTACATGGTCAAACAGCCGGTACCCAAGCAGACTCGCCACGATCATTGCCAGTATTCCACCTCCGAAATACACAAATCTGCGCGTCGCCACATAAACCATAACCAGGTAGGTAAAAAAATACAAAAGGGCTCCGCCGAGATCTTTGGATGCAACCAGCATCAGTACAAAAACAGCCGAAAAAATGCTTGTCACCATGACCTGATGAAAATCCTGACGCTGGTACAGCATGGATGCAATAAACATGACAAAAATAATTTTTACAAACTCCGAAGGCTGGATGGTCAAAGGTCCGATCGACAGCGACAGTTTTGCCCCATAGCTTGTCTGTCCGGCAACCGCAACAACACCAAGTGCACCGATGCCTATAATCACATATACCCATGTCAGTTTACGGAACAGCGTCATATTCTGCAAGACCATGGGAATCAGCAGGGAAATCACAAAACCCGCGCACACAAAGATAAACTGCCGGAATGCCTTTTCAAAAGAAATACGTGTCAGGATAACAAATCCAATCGTAAGTAACATACACATATTATTGAGAACCAGCTCGGATGCATGCTTGTAAAACAGATGATATGTTCCGATGATTGCCGCAATGATAATCACCTGCATGAGATAAAATCCGATCAGCTGAAAATTTTTTGTTGTAATATACAAAACAAGAAAGGCATCAAAATGAAAAAGAAACAACAGTGTTCTCTGCACATGGTAAATATGTTTTTGTTCTTCTTCCTCTCCCTCAAATTTAAACACATGAAAACACTCAAATGTATAAACCAGGAACAAAAAGATCATCAGATATTTTGAAGCCTGAACAATCAGATGGATCATTATTCCACTCCTCTTTTATAGTGTCCGTTGGTATAACGGTTTTCCCATTCTTTCGGATACTGTCTGCGGCTGCCGGCTGCAAACTCTTCATATAATTTCAGAATTGCTTTGGTTTCTTTTGCAGATTCCATGGTAAAATCCATCCGGAAATCACGGATGCCTGCTTTTTTTAATTCCTCTAAATTGGAAAATAATAAAACCGGCAGGGAATTATAAACAACATTATAGCAGTACGTGCAGAAATTTTTTACCGGAAACTGTACCTGATACCGGTCTTTCAGATAAGAAAGCCCCCGTTTTTTGTCACAGCCCCTGGTATTGGCATGTACGCACTGTGCACTTGTCATAAGCGGATAATATCCGTAAAGCATCATCGTACTTTCTTCGTTATATCTCCGTTTTATTTCGCTGCGGTTTAGTTCCAGCGGAACCGTATTTTTTGTCACTCCCTGCCCAGCAAATGCACGAACCGCCTGATCGTTATAGCAATACAGATTGTGATCCGTTATGATTTCACTTCCCAAAAATGTTTCCTTTGCCAATGCCATCTCTTCATAATTTCTCACAAGAACTCCGGCAAATCCCATTCTTTTTATATCCGGAAGTATCTGCCGCACCCATTCTGCCGTTCCGGCACGGAAGATACGCGGCATCGCCAGATAAACCTCTTTATCCTTTTGCATAACAGCATTTGCATCTTCTTTTAATTCTTCCATAATTGTGCTTCGGTCATAAGCTTCCATATCCAGACAGACAGAAGTGACACAGGAACTTTCCAGAACCGGTGCAAGCTGTCTGCGCTCCCCGGTCACTGCAAAAACACATTCCTTTCGTTTTTCCCGTTTCTCACATGCCTCCGGAAGTTTTTCCTCTGCCGCCTTCTGCGGATGCTCCTGTCTCTGGTAAGGTTTCAGCATCTTTTTTTGCAGTTCTGCCAATGCCTCCCTGCGCAGCTGATTGAGCGCTCCGTTTGGAAGAAACACCCCGTCTTCTATCCTTATGGATAAATCTTCCATAACAAACGGGGTATCTCCGGTCTTTTCCATACGACTTTTTACGTCTTCTGCCAGAAGTGGTTTCTTTTGCGCCTGCATAACTTCCATGCCGGAAATTTCCGCAGACACCGTTTGCGTCTTTACCCGGTAATGTGCAGCCTGTCCCTGATGCAAAACCAGCTCTCCCCGGACAGGGATTTTGGCAGCACCATTTTCATAGGTTCTTAAAATTTGCTGCTGCAGGGCTTCATTCGTTTTTTCGTAATTTGGCTTTGTAAAAGTCACCATATCAGAACCATTGTGCCTGTGGTAATATCCGTCGGTAAATCCACAGCGGTTTCCCAGCGCAAGCACTGCCCGGTAGTCTCCTTCCGAAACCTGTGTCTCCTGTCCCGATAAAAAGAGGTCAATATATTTGCGGTAATAAGAAACCACACCGGCAGCATACGGGATCTGTTTCATGCGTCCCTCAATTTTCAAGGAATAGACTCCTGCATCTGCCAGCCCACGCAGATCCTTTATTCCACACATATCCTTGAGGCTTAAGACATAAGCATCTTTTTTGTATTCCCTGTGCTTTTCATCCATCACTGCGTAAGGAAGCCTGCATGGCTGCGCACATCTGCCGCGGTTTCCGCTTCTTCCTCCAAGCATACTGCTAAACAAACACTGTCCGGAATAACAGTAACACAGCGCCCCGTGTACAAATGCTTCCAGTTCCATACCGGTCTCTTCACGGATCCGTTTCATTTCATTCAGGGAAAGTTCCCGTGCCATGACCATACGGGTCACTCCGTATCCTGAAAAAAGCCGGGCCGCCTCCACACCGGTGACTGTCATCTGCGTACTTGTATGAATCGCAAGATCCGGAAATCTCTCGTGGATCGCTGTCAGGACCCCAAAATCCTGTACAAGTACCGCATCGAGACCGTGTTCAT
Source organism: Roseburia faecis (assembly GCF_001406815.1). Classification (GTDB taxonomy): domain Bacteria; phylum Bacillota; class Clostridia; order Lachnospirales; family Lachnospiraceae; genus Roseburia; species Roseburia faecis. The sequence goes on from NZ_CVRR01000019.1 coordinate 224,126, forward strand.
AAAACGGCTGCAGATACGCACAGACCTGTTCGATCTCACTGTTTTTTAAAAGCGTGTTGACCGTAAGATAGACCCTGCGTCCATACAAATGTGCATAGTCCAGTGCTTCTAGTAATTCTTCATCGGAAAAATTATCTGCATATGCGCGGGCTCCAAATTTGCTTCCCCCCACGTAAACGGCATCTGCGCCGGCCGCGACAACCGCCTTAAAAATGGCTAACGATCCAGCCGGTGCAAGCAGTTCAAATGTATTTTGTTGTGTCGTATGATTGTTTTCTTTCATATTCTTTCCTTATGATGAAAAAACACAAAGGAATACCTTCCTTTGTGTTTCGAAACCTCTTATTTTTTCTTTATGTTCTCTTTTTCAGACTCTTTCGGGCTGTCTTTTCCATCCAGAAGCTTGTCCTCAAGTGCTGCCTCTAACCGCGCCTTGTTCAGGAGAAGTTCTTTATTGTCCCGTTCCAGTTTCTTCAATGATTCTTCTGCCGTCTCCGTCTTTACCTGATTAGAGATCAGATCGTGCTTTAAATCGTAAATTTCTTTTTCTTTATTTTCAAGGTCCCGTTCTAATTTTTCCACCTGATCCTTTGCTTTAAAATAATCATCCGCAATATTCAGCTGGATCAGTGTATTTTTCATATTGAGAGGAATGTGCCGGTATTCTTCAATGGAAGTAAACTCATTGATCTTTCCGTTAATATAAGAAGCTACTTTCTGGAGATATTCCTCTCCTTCATAGCCGCTTAACGTATATACCTTTCCATCAATTACCACTTCCGCACTTGTCTTTGCTGACATAACCTATCCTCCCGTTTTGGACCATCCTCTTTGCTGTCATATTTTTTATTATAATATTCCGCAGTAGGAAAAGCAACCTCTTATTCGGATTTTGGTGTTCTCCCGAAATGTTCATAGGCAAATGCCGTTGCAACGCGCCCCTTCGGTGTCCGGTTGATGAAATCATTTTTGACCAGATACGGTTCATAAACATCTTCGATGGTTCCGGAATCCTCACCAAGCGAAGCTGCCAGCGTATCCAGTCCCACCGGACCGCCGTCAAACTTGTCGATAATCGTCAAGATAATGTTCCTGTCGTTCTGATCCAGTCCCATCTTATCTACCTCAAGCAGATCCAGTGCAAACGCCGCCACCTCATAGGTAATCTTCCCGTCATACTTTACCTGGGCAAAATCACGCACCCGCTTGAGCAGACGGTTTGCCAGACGGGGAGTTCCCCTGGAACGGCGGGCAAGCTCGTAAGCGCCTTTTTCATCAATTTCCACATCCAGTACCTGTGCCGACTGCAAAATAATCGTGCGAAGTTCCTCCACCGTATAATATTCCATGTGGCTGACGACACCAAAACGGTCGCGAAGCGGTGCCGAAAGCATTCCGGCCCGTGTCGTAGCCCCGACAAGCGTAAACTTCGGAAGATTCAGCCGGATGGAACGGGCGGATTCTCCTTTTCCGATCATCACGTCAATCACATAATCTTCCATTGCCGGATACAGCACTTCCTCCACCTGACGGTTCAGCCGATGAATTTCGTCCACAAACAAAATGTCACCTTCTGCAAGGTTATTCAGGATCGCCGCCATCTCTCCCGGTTTTGCAATTGCAGGTCCCGAGGTCACTTTCAGGTGGGTACCCATCTCATTTGCAATGATCCCTGCAAGCGTTGTCTTTCCAAGTCCCGGTGGTCCATAAAACAGTACATGGTCCAAAGACTCCTGCCGGGCTTTTGCCGCCTCAATGTAGACTTTCATATTTGATTTTATTTTTTCCTGTCCAATGTAATCCTCCAGCCTCTGCGGACGAAGGGACGATTCAATCTTATAATCTTCTTCCTGCAGCTGCGTGGAAATCACGCGTTTTTCCATACCAAATCTTCTTTCTCGAAACTACAACAACGACATATGTTTCAGTGCTGCCTTCAGCACTGCTTCCACATCCATTTCTTCTGTGATCTCCACCGCGGATACAGCCTTTAAACTTTCCGCCGAGGAATATCCCAGTGCCGTAAGTGCCATAACCGCATCATTTCTGACCTGACCATTTCCGGAAATCTTTAAAGTCTGTACATGCTCACTCTTCTTTTCAAAAGCATCTTCCAAAGACATCTTATCTTTTAATTCCAAAATCACACGCTGGGCTGTCTTGGCTCCTACTCCCGGAGCTTTCGAGATTGCCTTGGAATCTCCCGACAATACTGCAAACCGCAGATCATCTGCACTGAGCGCAGAAAGAATTGCAAGTCCTCCCTTTGGACCAATTCCGCTGACAGAAATCAGAAGTTTGAAAAGCTCCAGATCGTCTTTGGTCAGAAATCCATAGAGAATCATGGCATCCTCGCGCAGATACAGATACGTATACACTTTAATCTCCTCACCGACTGCCGGAAGATACTCAAACGTCTGTCCGGAAATAAATACCTGATATCCAATTCCCCCGGTCTCTATCACAATATGATCTGGATTGGTTTCTGCAAGCTCACCTTTGATATATGCGTACATAAAACATTCTCCTCATTTTCGTTCGTTCACGATATTTATCATAACACAGCAGATACAATTATGCAAACAGATGTTCTACTCGTGATATTTTTCTGTCAGAAAACGCAGACGCACGATCAGTTCCTGTGCAAGAAGCCCGATCAGAAATCCCGTAAGAAGTCCGGCAATCAGAAGTACCGGAAAATAATACAACACATAATGGCTGGACACAACAAGCGCCGCTATAAGGATCTGCCCGATGTTATGAGCAATTCCTCCGGCCACACTGACGGAAATACAGCCTAGGTGGTTTCCTTTTTTTAAGAGTGCCATCACAAGAAAACTGAGGATTCCCCCGCCTAAGGAATACAAAATTCCGATCAGATTGCCAAACAAAATGCCGACAATGAAAATTCTTATGACAGAGACACAAAATGCCTCCTTCGTTCCAATCGAATACAGCATTAAAACAACCACAATATTCGTCAGTCCGAGTTTTACTCCCGGAATTCCAAAATCAAAGGGAATCAGCATCTCTATATAACTGCAGATCATGGCAAGTGCGAGAAACACTCCCATAAACGCCGTTTTTCTCCAAAGCTGTTTACTGTGCAAATCCATCCATCCCTTCTTTTTTCGAATTCGTTACGGTCACTACCACATGATTCGGCAGACAGACAATGCTTTCATTTTCCGCGGAAATCGCTTTCTGATGCACACACAGTTTGTCCGGACAGTCCGCTTCTTTCATATCTGCTTTTCCATCGCGGATCACCAGAACATTCGTGGTTTTTCCTTTGGAATTTTTAATTTTTACAGTCTGCGGCTGTGACAGGGAATAGGTTCCATACACTTCTCCCTCTCTCGTCACCACCACCAAAGCTCCCTGTTTCCCTCCGGCAAAATACCAGACGCCCAGTACAATAAGACAAATACCAAGAAGCACACCGATAAAAATCACATCTTTTTTGCCAAATTTTCTATGCATTCTCTGCGATCTCTCCCAGATAATAAAAACCTTTACATTCCGTAAGTTTTACCATAAACAGTTTTCCAATCATATCCGGGGTTCCCGGAAAATGCACCACCGAATTGTTTGAAAGCCGTCCGGTAATCAGGGAAGCATCCTGCGTATTCTGTTCCTCTGCCAGCACTTCCATCACTTTTCCTTCCAGTGCCATGGCTTTCTTTGCGCTGATCTGCTGTACTTCCTTTAACAACAGATCAAAATGCCGTTTCACTTCGGCCGGATCGCACTGATCTTCCATGGCTGCGGCCGGTGTGCCGGTCCGCTTGGAATATATAAACGTAAACGCACTGTCATATTCCACCTGTTTTACCACTTCAAGCGTTTCCTGGAAATCTTCTTCTGTCTCTCCAGGGAATCCGACAATAATATCGGTCGTCAGCGCAATATCCGGAATTGCCTCCCGAAGTTTCTTTACAATCGTCAGATACTGTTCTTTATCATAATGCCGGTTCATGATTTTTAAAATCCGTGAGCTTCCGGACTGCAGCGGCAGATGCATATGCTTGCATACCTTATCACATTCCTTCATGGCAAGGATCAGATCATCCGACAGATCCTTCGGATGAGAAGTCATAAACCGGATTCTCTTTAATCCCTCGATCTTGTTTACTTCCCGGAGAAGCTCTGCAAACGTAACTGGCTGCTCTAAATTTTTCCCGTAAGAATTAACATTCTGTCCAAGCAGCATGACTTCACACACACCATCTGCCACCAGTCCTTCAATCTCACGGATGATATCTTTCGGTTCCCGGCTGCGCTCGCGGCCCCTGACATAAGGAACGATACAGTAACTGCAGAAATTATTACATCCGAACATGATATTGACACCGGATTTAAAAGAAAACTTCCGCCGGATTGGAAGATCTTCCACGATTTTATCCGTATCCTTCCATATATCAATGATCATGGAATCCGATTCCATACGATTGCATAAAAGCTCCGCAAATTTATAAATATTATGTGTCCCAAATACCAGATCCACAAAACGGTAGGATTTGCGGATCTTCTCCACTACCGTCGGCTCCTGCATCATACAGCCACAGAGTGCTATCATCATATGCGGATTTTTCTTTTTAAAGTTTGACAGATACCCCAGGCGTCCATACACCTTATTGTTTGCATTTTCACGCACCGTACAGGTATTGTAAATCACAAAGTCCGCGTGCTCATCCTCTGTCTCCACATAACCGATGTCCGTCAGGATTCCTAAAAGTTTCTCCGAGTCCCTCGCATTCATCTGACACCCAAACGTATGGACACAGCAGGTCAGTTTGCGCCCCGCTTCTTTTTCCTTTTGTGCCACATACTGTCTGGCTTTTTCTATGTATTCGTACTGCCGTCTGGTTTCTTCTTCCCCGGTTAATCCATTTATTTCTAAATCTCTCATAATCCTCTTATTTTCCTGCTCTTCTTTTATGGACGTACCTGACCGTTTCCATAAATAATATATTTATAACTGGTAAGTGCCTCAAGTCCCATCGGACCTCTGGCATGTAATTTCTGTGTGCTGATTCCGATCTCTGCGCCAAGACCAAATTCATTTCCATCGGAAAAACGGGTGGATGCATTCACATAGACACAGGCGGAATCAATTTCATTTAAAAATCTCTGTGCCACATCATAATTTTTGGTTATAATTGCCTCAGAATGGGAGGTATTGTACTTATTGATATGCGCGATTGCCTCGTCCAGGCTGTCTACAATCTTTACCGACATAATATAATCCAGATACTCCGTTCCCCAGTCTTCTTCTGTCGCATCTTTTACCAGTGGCTGATCCGGTCCCAGACATTCGACGGCATAGGAATCACCGCGCATCTCCACATCATACTCTTTTAATGCTGCATACAGCTTTGGAAGAAACTCTTTTGCAATTGCCCGGTGCACCACAATGGATTCGCAGGCATTGCATACACCGATCCGCTGTGTCTTTGCATTTTTAATGATATTGACCGCCATCTCCTGATCAGCAAACTGATCCACATAAACATGACAGTTTCCGGTTCCGGTTTCAATAACCGGAATCGTCGCATTATTTACCACACTCTGGATCAATCCCCTGCCGCCTCTTGGAATCAGCAGATCCACATAATCCTTCATTTTCATAAACGCATTGGTGGTTTCCCGATCTGTGCTCTCGATCAGACTGAGTGCCCCTTTTGGAATATTCATCCTGCGAAGTGCCTCCTGCATGGCAGAAACAATCGCAATGTTCGAATGGATGGCATCACTTCCACCCTTTAAAATTGCACAGTTTCCGGACTTAAAACACAGACCGAACGCATCGGAAGTAACATTCGGGCGGGCCTCAAAGATAATGCCAACGACACCGATGGCTACACGCACTTTTCCAATGATCAGTCCATTCGGCCGTTTTCGCATGGACATCACTTCCCCGATGGGATCTTCCAGTTTCGCCACCTGCCGGAGTCCGTCTGCCATTCCAAGAAGACGGTCATGATCCAGCTTCAGGCGGTCTAAAAGTCCCTGTGGCATATTGCGCTCACGTCCCCGCTCCATATCTATTGCATTGGCCTCTAAAATTTCCTGCTCATGTGCCATAAGCGCATCCGCAGCCAGTTCGAGTGTTCTGTTTTTTGTATCGGTATCCAGCATTCCAACCCTGATCCGGTCTTCATGTGCCTGCCGGCACAGTTCCTGCAGTTTTGCATCCATTGTCATTCTCCTCCTGTTGTCCGTTTCGGACGATACCATTGTTGTTCTGTAATCACATCATCCATAGGATGATCATGTATTTCCGTTGGAATTCTTTTGACGATCTGTTCTCCAAACGCAATTCCTGTCCTGTGCAGATTTTCTTTCTGCTTCAGGTAACGATCGTAAAATCCTCCTCCGTATCCGAGCCGCATCCCCTTTTCGTCGAATGCAACACCGGGGACAAGAATCCATGCCTCCCCATTCTCTGCAAAAGAAGAAAGCGGATATTGTTTGACATCCGGTTCCGGGACAGAAAACATTCCCTTTTTTAACTGTCCGGGATTCTCAATCCGGTAAAACTCCATTTCCTTCCCGCACACCTTCGGGAAAAAAATCTGCTTTCTGTCCCGGAGTGCCTGATCGCAGAAAAGCTGCAATTCGACTTCGCTTCTAATCGCGGCATAAACCAGAATTTTCTGAAATCTGGCATACTCCGGTGCCGACAGCAGCCGCTCACAGATTTTTGCGCTCTTCTGCCGCCTCTCCTGCGGAGAAATCCGGTCTCTCTTTTCCTTCATCCGTTTACGAAGTTGTTGTTTTTGATCCATATTTTTCTCCAAGATTTTCCACAGATCCATCTGCATTCATCATGTCAATATTGTTAAGCTGATTGCGCAGATTTGCCTTTACCGAAGCGACATATTCCTGACGCAGCAGTGCCTGTTCCTTCTTTTCTTCTTCGCTCAATCCTTCTGCTTTGGATTTTTTGTATAATTCATTGATGCGTGCAATTTTTTCGTTTGTCATCAGCCTATCGTCTCCATAATATAATTTGCAAGGTTAAAGTTTGCATTTTCATTAGCCGTAAATAACGTTCCCACATAATCATTTTCGAAAATATCCTGCAGGATGCGGACATCCCCGCCATTTGCAATGATCATATCCGTTCCGGATAATGTTGCAATCTTTGCTGCGGCAAGTTTTGTTGCCATCCCGCCGGTTCCGACATTGCTGCCTGTAGATTCTTTTGCCATTCCATAAATGTTTTCATCAATAGCATCCACGACTTTAAGCAGCCTTGCCTCCGGGTTTTTGTGCGGATCATCTGTATAAAGTCCGTCAATATCGGAAAGCAGGATCAAAAGATCTGCCCCCACCATGGAAGCGACCAGTGCCGACAGCGTATCATTGTCACCAAACTGCATCTCATAGGTACTGACCGTATCGTTCTCATTCACGACCGGAATCACCCCGAGATGGAACAGTTCGTCAAATGTATTCTTTGCATTCGCACGGGATACCGGATTTACCATTGTATTTTTTGTCAGCAGAATCTGCCCTGCGGTCTGTGAATATTCCGCAAACAGTTTCTGGTAAACCATCATCAGTTTTGCCTGTCCCACAGCCGCACACGCCTGCTTTACCGATGTCTCGGACGGACGTTCCTTCACGCCCATGGCAGCCCTTCCCACGGCAATCGCACCGGAGCTTACCAGACAGACATCCATTCCCTGATTGTGCAGATCACTCAGCTGCCTGACCAGGTGTTCCATTTTGGCAAGATTTAAACGGCCGGTCTCTGCGTGCGTCAGAGAGGAAGAACCGATTTTGATCACAATACGTTTATAATTCAGTTTACTGTCCATTGTACTTTATTCCTCGATTTTCTTTACTTATGCATACCTTTAAATACTTTACCATATCTTCCGAAAAAAAACAACAAAGCTTGCCGCCTGCCATAAAATGGAGTATATTAATCTGTATAAAATTTTACGGAGAGGATTTTTATGAAACAACAAAAATACATCAGATACATTCTGTTGCCAACAACGCTTCTTTGCCTTATTGCATCACTTTTTTGTGGCTGCTCTGCCAATTCCGGGAAAATATCCAAAACGGGATTTTATTTTGATACGATGATCACGGTTACCCTCTATGGAACCCGTGATGAAAAGATATTGGATGATTGCTTTTCCCTGGCAGGAAACTATGAAAAGAAACTTTCAAACACCATCACAGACAGTGAAGTTTCAAAGATTAACGAGGCAAACGGCCAGTTTGTGACAGTCAGCAGCGATACCCTCTCCCTGATCAAAGATGGTATCCGGTATGGAAAAATCAGTGATGGAACATTTGATATTACCATCGGTACCCTCTCGGATCTGTGGAATTTTTCAGAGATTGCAGAAACCGCAAAATCCGATGAGAACGAAGTCGATGCATCGGTTGTCCCTTCCCCGGAAAAAATTGAAGCGGCACTGGCACATGTCAACTATAAAAATATTGAGATCAAAGGAAATCAGGTGCGGTTGAAAGATCCGCAAGCCAAAATTGACCTTGGCGGAATTGCGAAAGGTTTTATTGCGGATGAAATGCGAAGTTTCCTGAACAAAAAAGGAATCACCTCCGGCGTGATCAGCCTTGGGGGAAATGTCCTGACTCTTGGGAAAAAGGCAGATCACTCTTCCTATACCATTGGTATCCAGAAACCATTTTCCGAAACCGGTACGTCACTTGGCACCTTAAACGTATCCGATGCTTCGGTTGTTTCTTCCGGTATTTATGAGCGCTATTACCGGGTCAACGGCAAACTGTATCACCATATTTTAGACACCTTGACCGGATATCCGGTCGAGAACCATCTCTATCAGGTAACCATCATCAGTGACATCTCCATGGACGGGGATGCACTCAGCACAACCTGTTTTTCCCTCGGATTAAAAAAGGGAATGCAGCTGGTGGAACAGACCGATGGCGTGGAAGCCATCTTTGTCTCCGATGACGGAACAATTACATGCAGTTCCGGAATCAACCGGGATGATTCCATACAGTTTCATGCCTCCTGATTTTCGTGTTCTGAAAAACTCTGCATAAAAATACCCCATGCAGGCTGACCCTGCATGGGGTTATTTCTTGTTATAAAATAATCTTTTTCGGACACTTTTCTGCACAGATTCCGCAGCCTGTACATTTTTCCTGATCGATGTATGCAATGTTGTCTACCACATGAATCGCATCGGACGGACAGTTCTTCTCACAGAGATGACAGCCGATACATCCAACGGAACATGCACTCATGACATCCTTGCCCTTGTCTTTGGAACTGCACTGTACGAGGTGCATTGCCTCATATGGTACAAGTTCAATCAGATGCTTCGGACATGCAGCCACACATTTTCCGCAGGCCTTGCAGACCTTTGGATCGACTTTTGCAATACCATCTACGACATGGATCGCATCAAACGGACATGCTTTCACACAATTTCCAAATCCCAGACATCCATAATTGCAGGACTTTGGTCCGCCATTTGGAACAAATGCCATTGCCGCACAATCTTCCACTCCGGTATACTCGTAATCCTGTTTTGCTTTCTCACAGGTTCCGGCACACTTGACAAAAGCGACTTTTTTTACCGAAGCCCCGGCAGAAACACCCATGATCTCGCCAACCTTTGTGGCAACCGGCTCTCCACCAACCGGACACTGATTGACCGGTGCCTCTCCCTTTGCGATTGCCGCAGCAAGTCCGGAACATCCGGCATATCCACAGCCACCACAGTTATTTCCCGGGAGAACTTCTAAGATCGCATCCTCTCTCGGATCAGTCTCTACCTTGAACTTTTCTCCAGCGATTCCGAGGAAAAATCCAAGAATAATTCCTACGCAGCCGACAACAACAGCTGCGACAATAATTCCAGTTATCATACGTCTTTTCCCTCCTAAATCATTCCTGAGAATCCCATAAAGGCAATGGACATCAGGCAGGCAGTGATCAGAACAATCGCTGTACCCCTAAATGTCTTCGGGATATCATTGTACTCAATTTTTTCACGGATTCCCGCCATCAATACGATTGCGATAAAGAAACCAAATGCTGTGGAAAATCCGTAAACAACACCCTCTAAGAGATTGTAATCATAAGTAACACAGTTTAAGGCTACACCAAGTACCGCACAGTTTGTAGTAATCAGCGGCAGGTAAACACCCAGTGACTGATACAGTGATGGCATGCTCTTCTTTAAAAACATTTCTACAAACTGTACCAGTGCTGCAATAACCAGAATAAATACAATGGTCTTTAAATAGGTCAGATCAATTCCCTTTTTCACGAGAAACGGATTGGCCAGAATAAATTTATAGATCAGTCCGGTAATGAAAGAAGAGATCGTAATAACGAAAATTACGGCGCCTCCCATACCAGCAGCTGTCTCTGTTTTCTTGGATACACCAAGGAACGGACAGATACCAAGGAACTGACTCAATACTACGTTGTTTACGATCGCAGAACCTACCGCGATCAAAACCAGTTCAGCTAATGTACTCATCGTCTCTCTCCCTCCTTATGCCTGTTCCTGATCAGAAGCTCCTGCACTCTTTCCTGTACAAAGTGCGGACTGACCACAGTGTGCACAGTCTCCGGATAAACATCCTGCCGGCTCTGCAAGCGGTTTGCCCTTTGCTTCCATCTTTTTACGGATAATATTCATTCCGGCTACAAGGAATGCCAATACAAGGAATGCTCCCGGTGCCATGATGAAAATCGTGATCGGAGTAAATCCTTTGATTGCGGAAAGGAACGGAAGTCCGAAAAAGGTTCCGGCACCAAGGATCTCACGGATCAGTCCGATGATGGTCAGACCCATGGTAAATCCAAGTCCCATACCGATTCCATCAAAAATAGATTCGATTGGTCCATTCTTGGATGCATAGCTTTCTGCACGGCCAAGAATGATACAGTTTACAACGATCAGCGGAATATACACACCAAGTGCCTTGGAAAGGCTTGGAAGATATGCCTGCATCAGAAACTGTACGACCGTAACAAGTGATGCAACAATCACGATATAGGCCGGCATACGCACGCCGTTTGGAATCACCTTACGGAACAGTGAAATCAAAAGGTTGGAAAATACCAGTACCACAAGGGTAGAAAGTCCCATACCAAGTCCGTTGATCGCTGAAGATGTAACCGCAAGTGTCGGACACATACCAAGCATCAGGACAAAGGTAGGATTCTCTTTGATCACACCATTGTACAAACGTTCTACATACTTGTTCATTACTGAGCACCTCCTAACGCATTCTGGAAGTAATAGATGGCTGCATTACAGCCATTTGCCATTGCCTTTGAAGTAATGGTAGATCCGGTAATTGCCTCAATCTGATCATCCGATGCCGGTTTTTGTTTTACAACCGTAAACTTGTCTACCGTTTTGTTTTCAAACTGGCTGTAGAAATCTTCCTCTTCTGCTTTCATACCAAGTCCCGGTGTCTCGGAAATATCGGTAATCGAATATCCGTTGACGGTTCCATCATTTTTGATACCAACGGAAAATGTAATACTTCCCTGGCTTCCGTCTTTCGCGGTAACGGTAATGACATATCCCAGTGCATTGCCATCTTTATCTACGGCCTGCTCGACATCGTCAATCGTATCGTCATATCCTGCATCTGCAACCATTTTGTCTGCGGCATCCGCATCATACTCCTGCTGGTTGAACCCAGAGGCATCCGCAAACACTGCCTGATACGCTTCTTTTTTGGTCTGCTCGTTGGCTTTGTCAATCGGAGCCTTTGTAATTCCATATACCGCCCCTAAAATCACGCCGATCACAAGGGTAAAGGCTGTCAAAACCAAAGCGTCATGTATAATCTGTTTATTCATTCTTCTTTGCCTCCTTTGCCAGTCCAAAAGCTCTCGGAATTGTAAACTTCTCAATAATCGGTACTAAAATATTGCTCAGGATGATTGCAAAAGAAACACCCTCTGCATTTGCTCCGAAACAGCGGAAAATACCGGTTAACAGACCACAGCAGATACCGTAAATAATCTGACCGCCCGGTGTAATCGGTGAAGTCACATAATCGGTTGCCATAAAGAATGCACCAAGCATCAGACCACCACCGCACAGTTCTGCAACCAGATAATTGGCATTCATCGGTTCCTTGCCAAAGATCAGCATAAATACCGCAAATGTAATCAGGTAAGCAGCCGGAATCCGTAATGTGATAACGCCCAGAAGAATCAGGATCATCGCACCAATCAGGATTGCGATCACGGATGTCTCACCGATGGTTCCCGGAATCTTTCCGGTCAGCATATCCATGACATTGATGGAAGAAAGTCCTTCATTTCTGATCATGGCAAGCGGTGTTGCCCCGGAATATGCCTCAAACTTAGAACTCTTGAAATTTGTCATGTCTGCGGCAAAGGCAATCAGCAGAAAACATCTTCCACCCAGTGCCGGGTTCATGAAGTTTTGTCCCAGTCCGCCAAACATCATCTTTACAATGACAATGGCAAATACACTGCCAATCACAGCCTCCCACCATGGAAGTCCTGCCGGCAGGTTCAGTGCCAGAAGAAGTCCGGTGACAACCGCACTCAGATCCGGCAGGCTGTTTTTTTTATGTACGATCTTATCAAAAATCCATTCGGAAGCCAGACAGCTTGCGATGGTAACTAAAATCAAAAGTAATGCATGCATTCCAAAATTCCAGATACCAAACAGGGTTGCCGGCAGCAACGCGATGATCACATACAGCATAACTCTGCTTGTGGAGTCCTTGGCACGCACATGTGGTGAAGACGAAACCTGATATTTCTCACTCACAACAATCCACCTCTTTCTCTTATTTTTTCTTTCTCTTATCTGCTAATACGAGTTTCTTCATTGTCTTGACGGACTGTGCCACCTGCCTGCGGGAAGGACATACATAACTGCAGCTTCCGCACTCGATGCACTCTAATCCATGCCAGCGTTCAAACTCATCCTTTTGTCCGTGCTCACTGAACTTTGCAAGCCTGCTTGGAATCAGTTTTTCCGGACACGCTTCCACACACCGGCCACAGCTGATGCATGCGAGCGGTTCAAACTCTGCCACCTCATCTTTTCCAAGACATAACAGAGAAGAAGTCGTCTTTGTGGTAGGAACATCCAGTCCAAAAATGGCAAATCCCATCATAGGACCGCCGGATACCAGTTTCTGTGGCTGTACTTTAAATCCTCCGGCAGCTTCCACCAGCTGCTCGTATGGTGTACCCATACTGTACAAAAAGTTTGACGGGGTGGTAATTGCGTCTCCGGTGATTGTAGCAATTCGCTTCATCACAGGCACTCCATCTTTTACTGCATGCTTGATTGCAATCATGGTTTCTACGTTGTCCACGATACAGCCTGCATCTGCAGGAAGCATTTTGGAATTGATTTCGCGTCCGGTCACTGCGTAGATCAGCTGACGCTCTCCTCCCTGCGGATACTTTGTCAGCAATTCACAGACCTCCATCCGGGGCTCATCCTTAATCAGTTCCTTTAGTTTTGCAATTGCATCCGGTTTGTTATTTTCGACGCCAAACACACCTTTTGCATGGTCAAACAGCTGCAGTATGATCTTCATACCTGCAACCAGATCTTCCGGAGTTTCGATCATTCTGCGGTAATCTGCAGTCAGATATGGCTCGCATTCCGCGCAGTTTGCAATGATATACTCGATTTTTCCCGGCTCTTTCGGAGACAGTTTTACATGTGTCGGGAAACCTGCGCCTCCCATACCAACCACACCGGCCTCCTTAATCCGTTCAATGATTTTCTCCCTGGATAAGGATGTCACATCATCCACCGGTGAATACTCACACTCCGTAAACTGATCGTCACTCTCGATTACAATGGAATTCACCATATCACCGACTGCCACACGCCGTGGTTCAATTTTCTTCACTGTACCGGATACCGAAGAATAAATCGGAGAAGATACAAAGCCGCCGGCTTCTGCAATCTTCTGCCCTTTCTTTACGCTATCCCCTACAGCGACAATTGGAGTGGCTGGTGCACCAATATGCTGTGACAATGGAAAAACCAGTTCTCCTTTGGGTAGAACTTCTTTGATTGGCGCATCCTTGGCAAGTTCTTTGCCTTCATAGGGATGTACGCCGCCTATAAATGTTTTCAAACCCATCCTTGTGCCCTCTTTCCTTATTTTTTTGTCTAAACCATATAGTTTATAACATAATTCACATTAAATTATAGCACTTTTTAACCATATATGTAGTAAAATTTTTAATTTTTTCTGAATATTTTGTATTCTTTTTAATACAAAGAAACATGACGAAAAATGAGATTTATGGTATAATCCAGACACACAGACAAAATCCAAACATTATATAAAGGAGAATTTATGAAAACGTTTCATGAAGAAATCCCCGATCTCTGTCAGGACGCTCTCACCGACCAGCTTTTTGATGAACACTCTATATTTTTTGACATAGAAACTACCGGGTTTTCACCTGCAGCTTCCACACTCTATATGATTGGATGTGCCAGACGCAAAAGCAACCGGATCTGTATTGACCAGTTTTTTGCTGAAAAACCGGAAGAAGAAGCTGAAATCCTCGCCGCATTTTTTCAGATGCTGTCACCATATACCACCATCATTACGTTTAACGGTGTGGGATTCGACATTCCTTACCTGAAGGCAAAAGCAGACCATTATAAGTTTCCGGAACATTTTCGGGATTTTGAATACCTGGATATATTTAAATCGGTTTCTTCGATCAAATTTTTATTGAAACTGGAAAACTATAAGCAAAAAACCATAGAATCCTTTCTGGGTCTTAAAAGAGAAGACGAAAAGACGGGAGAGGATCTGATCCATGTATATTTCACGCATGTGAAACATCCGACAGAAGAAACGATGCATCTTCTTCGTATTCATAATTACGAAGATGTTCTGCACATGATTGATCTGCTCTCTGTTTTATCTTATCTGGAAGTATTAAACGGTCAGTACACCATCCTCTCCCACCGGATCGACCATTACCACACATATGACGGAACCGAAGGGGAGGAATGGATCATCACCATGCAAAACGACTATCCCGTTCCGCGCCAGCTTTCCTGTAAACAGGATTGTTTTTATCTGATGATCGGAAAAAACCGCACTTCTCTTCGTATTCCGGTCTACGAAGGTGAACTGCATTATTTTTATTCCAATTACAGGGATTACTATTATCTGAAAAAAGAAGATATGGCAATACACAAAAGTGTTGCCTCATTTGTAGACAAAGAATACCGGGAAAATGCAAAAGCAAGTAACTGTTATACGCGCAAATCCGGCAAATTTCTTCCGCAATACAACAATGTTATGCAACCGGAGTTCCGTAAAGAGTATAAGGATAAAATCAGTTATTTTGAGATGACGGATGATTTTTGTACCTCTGATATCATGTTGCGCCGCTATATTGATCACATCTTAAAAAATATGATGGGAAAAAAATAATAATTTAAGACTGCAAAAATGCATGTTCTTATGTTTCAGGCATAAAAACATGCATTTTTATTGGTTTAAACATTCTTTTCAAAATAAAAACTGCTGAGTCTGTCAAATCCAAGTTCTTTATAATTGGTAATCTGTTCTGTACTTCCGATAAATAAAACCCCATGACTCTTCAGTGACTGATGGAATTTTTGATAAATCATATCTTTCGCATCATCTGTAAAATAGATAACCACATTTCTGCAGAGAATCATATCAAAATCCCTTGGATACGGATCTTTTAACAGATTGTGTTCTTTAAACGTCACGCAACGCTTGATTTCATCCGAAATCTGAAATGATTTTCCGATCTGTTTAAAATACTTGCATTTAAATTCCGGCGGCACATTTGCAATGCTCTTTTCATTGTACAGACCAACCTGCGCTTTCTGAAGAACCTGCTTGTCCAGATCGGTTGCCGTAATATGAATGTTGGAAAGCGGAATATGTTTGGATAATGCCATGACAAGAGAATACGGTTCATCTCCTGTCGAACAGGCTGCACTCCACACATGCAGATTTTTTCCATGCTGTTTGATAAGTTTCGGAATAACATTCTCATCCATCAGCTTCCACTGATCCGGATTACGGTAAAACTCAGAGACATTGATTGTAAGAAAATTGACAAATGCCTCAAATTTGTCCTTGTCTGTCTTCAGCACACGAATATACTCATCATAATTGCTGCAGCCATGCTTTGTCGCAATCGTATCAATTCGTCTGCGCATCTGTTTTTCTTTGTAATAATTCAGATCGATTTTTGTCAGAGCATAGACGTCTTTTTTGAATTTTTCATAATTGTCAAACATAGACTTTTACCCCCTATAAACAATAAGAAGCTGCCCGAAGGCAACTTCTTACCTATGAAAATTTACAGTGAATTATTCCTCTGTCTCAGCATCTTCAGCCGGAGCTGCAAGAGCCTTAATGCTTAAGCTGATCTTCTTTTCTTCTTCGTTGAAGTCTACGATCTTTGCTTCAACTTCCTGACCAATCTTTAATACATCAGAAGGCTTCTCTACGTGTTCCTGGGAGATCTGTGATACGTGAAGTAATGCATCAACACCAGGAGCAAGCTCTACGAATGCACCGAAATCTGTCATACGTGCAACTTTTCCTTTTACAACGTTGCCAACGGCATACTTCTCTGCAGCACCATTCCAAGGATTCTCATCCTCAAATTTCATGCTGAGTGCAATCTTGGTATCTGTAATATTCTTGATAAATACGCGAACTTTCTGTCCAACAGTAAATACTTTCTTAGGATTCTCAACTCTGCCCCATGACATCTCTGAGATATGAAGTAATCCGTCTACTCCGCCCAGGTCGATGAATGCACCGAAATCTGTAACATTCTTTACAGTTCCTTCGATTACATCGCCGACTTTGATCTTTGCAAACAGTTCTTTCTGAAGCTCTGCCTTCTTTGCAAGTAATAAAGTCTTGCGGTTACCAATGATTCTTCTCTTTCTAGGATCAAACTCTGTGATAACAAACTCGATTTCCTGATCCTTGAACTTGCTTAAGTCTTTCTCATATGTGTCAGATACAAGGCTTGCCGGGATAAATACTCTTGTCTCATCTACATTGACACATACACCACCGGTAAGTACCTGGCTGACTTTTGCCTTTAAAATTTCCTGATTTTCGAATGCTTCCTCTAATCTCTTGTTTCCCTTCTCTGCTGCGAGACGCTTGTAAGAAAGGAGAACCTGTCCCTCACCATCGTTTACTTTTACAACTTTGGCTTCTAAGGTATCGCCGGCTTTTACGACTGTAGTAAGGTCTACATTTGGCTCGTTTGTATATTCATTACGTGTAATGATTCCATCTGATTTGTAGCCGATATTCAGGATGATTTCATCTGGCTTAACATCAATAACGGTACCCTCTACCACTTCTCCATTTCTTATTGTTTTTAAAGATTCTTCCAACATTTGTTCAAAGCTCATTTCTGACATTCTTTGAAACCTCCTCGATGATATTGTTTGGGGTTGAAGCCCCTGCGGTAATACCTACGTTATTGATGGATTGTATCTGATGATAATCCATATCTTTACTCGTTTGTATATAGTAAGTATTTGCACATTCCTTTTTAGATATTTCATACAATTTTTGCGTATTGGAGCTATGCTTGTCACCAATGACAATCATGAGATCCGACTCCGCAGCAATTTTGCGTGCTTCCGTCTGTCTTTCCTCCGTTGCATTGCAGATTGTATCTAAAACACTTATATCATAACCTTTTTTCTTTATAATTTCAACTAATTCTTGAAATTTATTGTAGTTAAATGTCGTCTGTGCCACCAGACAGACTTTTTCTCCCTCTTTTAACGGTAATTTTTCAATATCTTCCTGACTTGTGACCGTATAGGCAGGCTGTCCTTCCACCCATCCGAGAATTCCTTCCACTTCCGGGTGATGTTCGTTTCCGGCAATCACAATCCGGTACCCTTCTTTGCTGTACTTCTCCACAAGCCGGTGAATTTTCAGGACAAACGGACAGGTTGCATCCAGCACTTCAAATCCGCATGCCTTCATTGCTTCATGTTCTCTGCGGCTGATACCGTGTGAACGGATGATAATCTTTCCTTTTGGAAGATTCTCAAGTTCTTTGAGCTCCCTGACCACATGAACTCCACGCTGTTTAAGGTCTCTGACTACTTCTTCATTGTGAATGATCGGCCCATACGTGTATACCGGAACTTTTGCCTCTTCTGCTTCCTGATATACCATATTTACTGCCCGTTTCACGCCGAAGCAATACCCGGCACTTTTTGCAATCGTCAGCTTCATTTTTGTCTATTCCGCCTTCTTGATTATTTTTTTCATTTCTTCAACAACGCCGTCAATATCCAGATCCGATGAGTCTAAAAGGACAGCATCCTCCGCCTGTTTTAACGGGGAAGTTTCCCGGTGCATATCCCGGTAATCGCGCTCAATAATATCTTTTTCTATCGCATCCATATCACAGGATACACCTTTTGCTGTCAGCTCATCAAAGCGGCGCTTTGCCCGCACTTTCGAGCTTGCAGTGAGATAAATTTTCACATTGGCATCCGGAAGGACAACCGTACCGATATCTCTTCCATCCATAATCACATTTTCCTTTGCGGCAAGCTGTCTCTGCAATTCTACCAGTTTTGTACGAACCACTGGATAAACACTGGTCGCGCTGGCCATGTTGCCGACTTCCTCTTTCCGGATAACGCCGTTTACGTTCTCTTTGTTTAAGATCACCTGCTGTTCTCCGCCCGTATACTGAATGGTCACGTCTACCTTCGGGCAGGCAGCCGCAATCGCCTGCTCATCGGAAGCATCGATATGATTCTGTAAAAAATAATATGCCATCGCGCGGTACATTGCACCGGTATCCACATACACATACCCCAGATCCGCCGCAAGTTTTTTGGCGATTGTACTTTTTCCGGCTCCTGCCGGTCCATCAATTGCAATATTAAATGCCATTTTCTATTCTCCTTTGAAATAAATTATTTATCTTTGAAATTACAAAACGGATATTCCCGCCAGGTGTCCGGTGGACCAGGCAATCTGAAGATTATAGCCACCGGTAAGTGCATCCAGATCCAGCACCTCGCCGCAGAAATACAGCCCCTGCACAAGTTTTGACTCCATCGTGGAAGGATTGATATCTTTCACGGAAACACCGCCCTTTGTTATAATTGCCTCTTTAAAATCGCGAAGCCCTGTAATTGTAAGCGGCATATTTTTAAACAGATGTAACAGATTCTGTCTCTGTTCCCTGGATATTTCATTCACCTTTGTATCCGGATCAATGCCTGATAACGCAATCATAACGGGTATCATTTTTGCCGGGAGCAAATGCCCCAGAGAATTTTTAAACTGCTTATTTTTCATTTCATCAAATTCCCTTAAGATCCGGTGATCAAGCTGTTCCACATCCAGTGCCGGTTTCAGATCAATCGTCATGGAAAGCTCCTGGTCAAATGCTTTTGCCGGGATACATCCGCTTGCCGACAATACCAGCGGACCGCTGACGCCGAAATGCGTAAAAAGCATCTCTCCAAAATCCTCATACAGTTTTTTCTTTCCCCGGGTAACCGACATACGGACATTGCGCAGCGAAAGGCCCTGCAGATCCCTGACCCACGGTTCTTTCATTTCCATCGGAACCAGTGCCGGAGTCGGCGATACCATCTTATGTCCGCTCTCTTCTGCCATGCGGTAACCGTCCCCCGTTGCCCCTGTTGAAGGATAGGAAATTCCTCCGGTTGCAACAATCACTGCGTCCGCATGCATTTTTGTATGATCAGCCAGCTCAACACCGGTAACACGCTTTTCTTCATCCCTCTTTTCAAGCAGCAGACGCTTTACTTTTGTATGCAGGAAAACTTCCACATGCTGCCCCCGCAATGCGGTGGATAACGCCGCAATCACATCGGAAGAATGATCCGACACGGGAAATACCCGGTTCCCACGCTCTGTTTTTGTAGGCATTCCATGACTCTCAAAAAAAGAAATCACCTGCTCATTGTCATAGGAGTAAAAAGCACTGTATAAAAATTTACGGTTGCTGACTACATTGGCAAACAGCTGTTCCATATCACTGGCATTCGTCAGATTGCAGCGCCCTTTTCCCGTAATAAACAGCTTTTTTCCGAGTTTTTCATTCTGTTCTAAAAGCGTCACTGCATGTCCGCTCTCCGCTGCCGCATACGCAGCCATCATTCCCGCCGGTCCTCCACCGATCACGATTACTTTACTCATTATCGATATCCCCTAATTTTGCATAATGTACCTTAATCGAATCATCAATATAATTGATCTCATCGTTTTCATATACCTGATACTCATCCCAGATGTCTTCTAACATCGTCAGTGTTCCCGCCACTTCTTTCTGTTTCTTCATGCACAGAGCCACTACCAGCGCATTGATAACGGAAAGCGGTGCGACAAGGGAATCCACAATGGATGCCATATCACTGTCCGCAATGAGATTGCAGGAAGAATACAGATTCATCGGTGAATGTATGCTGTCAGTAATTGTAATTACTTTTGCACTCCGGTTATTTGCAAATTCCAATGCCTTTAATGTCCGCATGGAATATCGTGGGAAACTGATTCCGATAATAACGTCATTTTCCTCGATTCTTACCATCTGTTCAAACAGTTCACTCGAACTGTTTGTCGTAAGCAGACGCACATTATCAAACATCAGATTCAGATAAAATCCTAAAAAACTTGCAAGCGGCGCACAGCTTCTGATCCCGACAATATAAATATTTTTTGCCTCAAGGATTGTCGAGACGGCCACCTCAAACGCACTGTGATCAATTTTTTCCAGTGTCGTTTTGATCTTGTCCGCGTCTGCCGATAAAACTGTCTCTAAAATCTTCGACTGGCTGATTCTTCCGTAGGTTACCTCCATGCGCTGTACGGAGTTTAATTTATTGCGCACCAGTTCTTCTAAGGCACGCTGAAATTCCGGATATCCTTTATATCCAAGATATGTTGCGAAACGTACAACAGTCGACTCACTGACACCAACCGTTTCCCCCATTTTGGCTGCTGTTAAAAATACCGCTTTATCATAATTATCTGTAATGTAAGTTGCAAGCAGTTTCTGTCCCTTGCTCATCGAACTGTAACAATTATTAATCCGGTTTAACAGATCATTGGTATTTGACATCATATTCTCCTCTTTATCCCATAAAAGCTGTGCCACAAACAGCACTTTTGATTGTATCACTTTAACCGGAAAATGCAAGATTTCATGCAAAAAGAATTTTTCCCATCAAAAAAAGACGCACCAGATCTGATGCGTCTTTTTCGTAGAAACCGGATATGACTATACCGGATATGCTCCGTTCTTTGTATCAGCAGTCTTTGCGTCTACGCCAGTCTGCTGTGCCTCACGGTATTTGAAGAAATCAGTAGCAACCTGTGGGAACAATGCATAGGATAATACATCCTCATCCTGCTGCTTGTACTGTTTCATCTCAGCTTCAATCTTATCAAGCTCCGGCTCAAGAAGATCTGCCGGACGACAGGTGATTGCATTCTTTTTATCCTCTCCGAGAACCTTGTCAACAACTTCCGGATTGAATGGTTTAACGGTCTGGCCGTACTTACCAAGAAGAATATCCTTTGTCTCCTTTGTTGCGACTTTATAACGCTCTCCCATCAATACGTTAAATACAGCCTGTGTACCAACGATCTGGGAAGACGGAGTAACAAGCGGTGGCTCACCAAGGTCTTTACGTACACGCGGAACCTCTGCAAGCACTTCCTCGTACTTGTCCTCTTTTCCCTGCTCCTTGAGCTGGGAAATCAGGTTGGAAAGCATACCACCCGGTACCTGATAACGAAGAGTGTTGATGTTTACACCAAGTACCTTCGGGTTCATCAGACCGCTTGCAAGTGCCTCTTCACGTAACGGACGGAAGTAATCTGCGATCTCACTTAACAGATTCAGATCAAGACCGGTATCGTATGGTGTGTTCTTGAAAGCCTCTACCATAACCTCTGTTGCAGGCTGGCTGGTTCCAAGAGCAAATGGAGACATTGCAGTATCAATGATATCTACACCGGCCTCTACTGCCTTCATATATGTCATGGAAGCTACACCGGAAGTATAATGTGTATGAAGTTCTACCGGAAGAGAGGTAGAATCCTTCAGTGCCTGTACAAGCTCTGTAGCCTTAGCAGGAACTAAAAGACCTGCCATATCCTTGATACAGAGAGAATCAGCTCCCATATCCTCTACACGCTTTGCCATCTCCATCCAGTAATCCAGAGTATAAGCATCTCCAAGGGTGTAGGAAAGAGCTACCTGTGCATGACCTTTTTCCTTGTTACATGCAGTAACTGCTGTCTGCAGGTTACGGATATCATTTAAGCAGTCAAAAATACGGATGATGTCAATTCCGTTTGCAATTGACTTCTGTACAAAATACTCTACCACATCATCTGCATACGGACGATATCCTAAGATATTCTGTCCACGGAACAGCATCTGCAGTTTTGTATTTTTAAATCCGTCTCTTAATTTACGAAGACGATCCCATGGGTCCTCTTTTAAGAATCTCAGGCAGGCATCGAATGTCGCACCACCCCAGCACTCTACAGCATTGAATCCAACCTTATCCATCTTTGGGATAATCGGAAGCATCTGCTCTGTTGTCATACGTGTAGCGATCAGTGACTGATGGGCATCACGCAAAACAGTTTCTGTTATTTTTAATGGTTTTTTTACCACTTCTGACATGACTTTTCCTCCTTATTAAATTCCAAATATAGCCATGAAACATCCCGCAGCTACCGCAGTACCGATAACACCGGCAACGTTTGGTCCCATTGCATGCATGAGCAGGAAGTTTGTAGGGTCCTCCTCTGCACCAACCTTCTGGGATACACGGGCTGCCATAGGCACGGCAGATACACCGGCAGAACCAATCAGAGGGTTAATCTTGCCCTTGGTAATCCAGCATAATAACTTACCAAATAAAACTCCGGCAGCAGTACCAACCATAAATGCAACAAGACCTAATACAACGATCTTTAAGGTGCTTGCATTTAAGAAAGCTTCTGCACTGGTAGTTGCACCAACAGAGGTACCCAGTAAGATAACGACAATGTACATAAGTGCGTTACTTGCAGTCTCCTGCAGCTGACGAACAACGCCAGACTCACGGAAGAGGTTTCCAAGCATCAGCATACCAACAAGTGGTGCTGTGGTAGGAAGCAGTACGCAGACAACAACGGTAACAACGATTGGAAAGAGGATCTTCTCCAGCTTGCTGACCGGACGAAGGTTCTGCATCTTGATCGCACGTTCCTTCTTTGTTGTAAATAACTTCATGATAGGTGGCTGAATGATCGGCACAAGTGCCATATAGGAATATGCAGCCACGGCGATCGGTCCCATCAGACCGGTCTGTCCCAACTTACCAGCCAGGAAAATGGAAGTAGGTCCATCCGCTCCACCGATGATAGATACGGCAGCGGCAGCCTTGTCATTAAATCCAAGTATAATTGCAAGGAAGTATGCGCTGAAGATACCAAACTGTGCGGCAGCTCCCATAAGGAAACTGACCGGGTTTGCAATCAGCGGACCAAAGTCTGTCATTGCACCTACACCCATAAAGATCAGAGATGGTAAAATAGACCACTCATCCAATGTGTAAAAGTAATAAAGTAAACCGCCCACGCCGTTGCTGGTCTGTTCCGGGCTTGCGATGATATCCGGGTAAATATTTACCAGAAGCATACCAAATGCAATCGGAACTAACAGTAATGGCTCAAAACCTTTCTTAATCGCAAGATACAGGAAAATAAATGCCACTAAAATCATAACATAATTTCCCCAGGTCAGATTGAAAAAGGCTGTCTGATGCAGGAGGTTCGATAATGTTTCACCTACATAACTCACAGTGTTTTCCTCCTTGGATTAGTTTAATGTAGCGAGTAATGCACCAGATTCTACGGCATCACCAACTGCTACATCGATACTTGCAACAGTTCCGTCTTCCGGAGCAACGACTGGTGTCTCCATCTTCATGATCTCAAGAACCAGGACGGCATCTCCCTTCTTTACAGCATCGCCGACTTTCTTCTCAATCTTGAATACCTTTCCGGCAGCTCCTGCTTCAATCTTAATGCTTCCGGCTCCTGCTGAAGCAGCTGGTGCTGCTGGTGCTGCAGCTGGCTTTGCAGCTGTACGTCTCGGTGCTGCTGCGCCGGATGTGCTTCCGGTCTCTTCTACTGTAACATCATAAACGTTACCATTTACGGTAATTGTATAATTCTTCATGAATATGTTCCTCCTAAATTTTCTTTCTATCCTATCTACGATTGATGGAACGAACTACGAAATCACTGGTAGAAGTTCCGGTACTTGCAGCGATTGCAGCTGCAATAACTGCGATAAGTTCAGTATCATCTGTCTGTGCTGCAACAGGGGCAGGTGCCGGTGCTGCGGCTGGTGTCTCTTCCTGCTGTGGAGCCTGTCCGGCTGCTTTGGCAGCTTTCTTTTTCTCCAGATAAGGGAAGATCTTAAAGCAGGAAATAAGAAGACTGATCAGAATCAATACAGCAAATACAACTGCCATAGAAATTACAGTATTCAGTCCTGCCTTTTCCATTTTCTCACCGAGTGTATAAATCGGATCTACCGAAATGCCGGTAACATCCATGGAATAGTAATCATATACTACTTCGAAATTCACATCTTTCTTCGCGAACTTGATGGTCATATCTGTGGTAAGTGTCTTACCGGATTTGGTAACCTTAAAAGTATCGTCTTCGATCTTTTTCATTTTACCAAACTCATCCAAAGTATCCTGCCACTTTGCAGCTGCCTCAATCTGTGCCTCTGTGACACCGTAGCTTGAAGTAAGCTGATCCTTTACATCGTCCGGAAGAGTATCTGCTGTCAGTTTGTTTTCTTTGAACAACTGAGCCAGACTCTGTACCATGCCCGCATTGGTATCCATTTCAGACTGAAGATCTGAATAGGACTTTCCATTGTAATCCACGGTAGTCGGGTCTGTTCCACATGCACCAAGCATCAGAACCATCAGGATCATGCAAAGTGCAAAAGCAATTCTCTTTTTCATAAAACTTCACCTTTCTACTTGGTACCGTGTTTCTTTTCTGGCTCGCTTACATACTTTGTATAAAGCATTTCAAAAGCAGCTACAAGGTATTTTCTGGTATCTGCCGGATCAATCAGACGATCCACATATCCTCTTGCAGCAGCAGATGCGGCAGAATCCTGAAGTTTTTCATAATCAGCAGCTTTCTGCTTGATCTCATCTGCACCAGCTTCCGGATACATAATCTTTGCAGCCAGAGTAGAATCCATCGCACCGATCTTTGCTCCGCTCCATGCGTATACAAGATCTGCTCCGACAGACTTGGAATTCATAAATACATAAGCACTTCCGTAAGCCTCTCCTGTGATCAGGTTTACCTTTGCACAGGTTGCATTGGAAAATGCGTAAGTCATTCTCGCAAGTGCCTTTGCAAGTTTCTTCTCAGAGCACATGCAGTTTTTCAATCCATTCACATTTGTAATGGTAAGTACCGGGATTGAGAATGCATCACAGAACTGAACAAATTCAGCTGCCTTGTTGCATCCCTGCGCGGTCAGGGACTTGTCAAAGCTCTCTGCTTTCTTGCCTTCTGCATCATATACTTCGCTGCAGTTTGCCACAGCACCGACTGTCATTCCGTTTAACTTGATCAGTCCGGTTACCATATTCCTGGCATAATCTGCCTTTGTCTCGAAGAATACGTTATTATCTGAAATCTGGGATAACAGATATCTCGGATCTCCCTTCATATTCTCCATACTCTCGCAGGCACGATTTAAATCATCTTCACAGTCATCTGTATAGACATCTCCCTCATTGTTGCTTGGAAGCATACATACCAGCTGACGGATCTGTTCCATGATTTCATCTTCTGAACCAACGAAATCCACACATCCGTTGTTTTCACTCTGGAATGCTGCGCTGGCTGTATCACATTTTTCTGTGTTATTGCCTTCGATTGCATCCGGAGCATTTACAAACATGCGTCCTTTCTTCTCTTCAATGAACGCGAAATCGCAAAGTGCCGGGACAACGGAAAGGCCGCCGCCACAATTGCCAAATACACCACAAATCTGAGGTACAAGACCGGAAGCTGCTACTTCCTTCGCATAAATAGTTCCAAACCCATCCAATGCATCAACCGACTCCTGAAGACGAATACCGCCACAGTCAATCAGACCGATGACAGGAGCTCCCATCTTCATTGCCATGTCATACACAGACGCAATCTTCTTTGCGTGCATCTCTCCGATGGTACCGTTTAATACGGATGCATCCTGGCTGTAAATAAATACCAGATTGCCGTCGATCAGTCCATGACCGATTACAACGCCATCTGAAGGGGTCTTTGCAGCGGTAAGATTAAAATCTGTGCTACGTGCTGTTACGAGAGAACCGATTTCCATAAAACTGTTCTCATCGACCAACTTAGCAATACGCTGAATTGCCAAGTTTTCATTGTTACTACTCATTTTATGCCCTCCATCTATAAAAAATAAAAATTTCCGCTAGTTTGTATTGTATCTCATTTCCCACTTCTTTTCAACATAATTTGTTAATTTTTTCACTAATTCTTTGTGACTAATTTCCTATTTGTCCAACAGTGCCTCTTTCCACATAATTTGAAAAAACTTTTCAGGAGACCATTTTTTTACGGAAACCTCTGCTTTGATTTTTCCGGAGTAAATTTTCCTGCCGTTCATACAGTAGGAAACACGTCCAAGCGTCTGCCCTTTTTTGACCGGAAGGCTTATCGGATCAGACCATACTTTCTTTATTTCAGCGGTATCCCCGTCTTTTTTCAAAAACGTCAGTTTTGTGATATCCGTATCAACATAAACCGGCAGTTTGGCATGGGTAGCCCATTCCTCGAGTGTTTCTTTCCGACAGCCCTGCGCAATCTCTATATCCGGCAGCTCCATGGATGCTTCCGATCCCCGATACAGATGATAGGCATCCATTCCGTATTGAAACAGTGTCTTTGCATCGGACCACTTATAATTTTTGTGGTTCGGCCAGCCGCAGGCAAGAAGTGCGATTGCATAATGTCTCCCCCCTTCTTCAAGTGCAGCCACATAGCAATATCCGGCTTTGGACGTATATCCGGTTTTTCCGGTAATCACATGATCCATCATATCCAGCAGGGCATTTTTATTGGAAACAGCATATCCGGTTCCCTCCAGGCTCTGAAATGTATGTGACCGGGTCTGCGTCACTTCCAGAAACTGCTTGCTTACCGGAGACTTCCATGCGCAATAACTCATAATCCTGCACAGATCATATGCTGTGGTATGGTGTTCCCCCTGCTCATCCTTTGCATCCAGACCGTTCGGTGTCACAAAATGGCTGTCGGTGCACCCGATCTTCTTTGCTTTTTCATTCATAAGTGCTGCAAATTTTTCCGCAGATCCCGCCACATGTTCTGCTATTGCATATGCACAGTCATTATAGGATTCCAGCATCAGCCCATACCACAGATCCTGCATATAGAACTGTTCTCCTTTTTTCGCCCCGAGATGTACCTTCGGCTGTGATGCCGCTTTTGCGCTGAATGTGACCACTTCATCGGGCTTACATTGTTCCATCGCCACGATACAGGTCAGAATTTTTGTGGTACTTGCATTCGGCAGTGCTGTCTGTGCCTCTTTTCCATACAAAAGGCGCCCACTGTCACCATCCACCATGGCGCAGGATTTTGAATACAGTGTCTGCGCTTCGGGTTCTTTTTGCTTTTCTGCCAAAACCGATTCGCTCATCAGACATCCGATTACCAGCAACAGACTTACTATTTTTGTGCAGATTCTTTTTTGAAACATAAAAAAATAACCATATACATTTTTATTCTATGTATATGATTATTCCTGCTTCTTTTATACGTCCAGTTTCACATGCATCTCTTCTTCTGCTTCCTGCTTAAACTCTTCCACCTGTACCGGACTGAGTACCGGCAGATCATCGATTGAATGTACGCCGAAACTGCGTAAAAATTCTTCTGTTGTTCCGAAAAGTAACGGACGCCCCGGTGCATCAAGTCTTCCAAGTTCACACACCAGATGATATTCCACCAGTTTATTTACCGCATGATCCGATGACACGCCACGTATTTTTTCTATTTCCATCTTTGTCACCGGCTGCTTATATGCAATAATGGAAAGCGTCTCCAAAAGAACATCGGTTAAAACCCGGCGTTTGGGCTGCTTTGCAATTTTAATCAGATATTCGTAAATTTCGGGTCTGGTGCACATCTGGTAGGCTCCATCCAGTTCCGTGATGGTAACGCCGCGTTTCTGTTCTTCCCACTCGTTTCTCATTTCATCGATCAGGTCCTTTGTTTTCTTCTGATCAAGTCCAAGAGTTCCTGCAATTTTTTCCAGTTCTACGGATTCTCCCATAGAAAACAGAATTCCTTCTATAATTGCCTTGTATTTTTTTTCTTCCATATTTTCCGTCCATCCTGCAATACATGATAATCTATGCTGCAACTTTCGAATCAATCTGGATATCATCAAAAATATGTTCCTGCGAAATCCGTATCGTTCCCATTTTCATCAGCTCCAGAATCGCAAGAAACGTAACGATCACTTCCACTTTCGATGACTGTGCCGTCAAAAGTCCCCGGAAACTGAAATGTCTGTGTCCGGCCGCATATTTTTTCAAATCCTCCATCTTGTCTTCTAGCGATACCTCTTCTTTTTCAATCTTTCCGAATTTTGACCGCAGAGGATCAATTTTATCCTGCTGTTTTTTCATAATGCTCTCAAAAATTTCATGCAGGCGTGAAAGCGTAATGTCCGATATCAGTTCGTGGATATCAACCGGCGGTTCATACGCACGCACTTCCTCCGGAATCGTCGGCTTCTTATACATAACACGACCGGCATCCATCTGCCGGTCTTTTAGTTCATACGCCATACATTTGTACATCTTGTATTCCAGAAGCTGCTGTACCAGTTCCGCACGCGGATCTTCTTCTTCCTCTTCGCTGTCCGGATTCGACGGGAGAAGCATGCGTGATTTGATATCGACCAGTGTTGCAGCCATAACCAGAAACTCACTGAGCACCTCCAGATCCTGCCGTTTCATTTCCCGGATATACTCCATATACTGTTCCGTGATCTCCACAATCGGAATATCATAGATATTCACTTTATTCTTTTCGAGCAGATACAAAAGCAGATCCAGCGGTCCCTCAAATACCTGGAGTTTAACGGTCAGTTCCATCCCTCTCGTCCTTTCTGTCATAATCTATATTTTATCTTTATGTTGTAGAAAATGCAAGGACAATTTACTATATTTAGTGTTTTACAGAAGAGGGGCAAACAATTTCAATGCTCCCATAAATGTACGCACAAGAAACGATTTTCTTTGAAATTCCTCCAGGGTCACTTCGTGGCTTTCCGCAAATGTTTTTAACGCATCTTCTTTTACCTGCAAAACTGCCCGGGTACGATACATCCAGACGCCACATTCAAAATGCAGACACAGACTGCGGTAATCCATATTTACCGTTCCCACGGTTGCCTGTACATCATCCGACACAAAACATTTTGCATGGATAAAACCTGGCGTATATGTGTATATTTTCACTCCGTTTTTGATCAGATACGGGAAATTCGACTGTGTCAGGAAATACACCAGTTTCTTATCCGGAATTCCCGGTACAACCAGACGCACATCCACGCCGGATTTTGCCGCATTTACAAGTGCCGTACGCATCTCGGATCCGATGATCAGATACGGAGTAAAGATGTAAAGATATTTTTTTGCCCTGCTGATGATATTCAGATATACATTTTCGCCGACATCTTCGTGATCCAGTGGAGAATCGGTATACGGCTGGACGAATCCTTTTTCATCTGCATGGATTTTTTCCTGCAGCCTGTGTTTTTCCATGGAAGTTGCCCGATAAAATGTATAATCACTTTCTATTTTCAAAATATAATCCCACAGTTCCAAGAACATGCTTGTAAAACTCCAGACACATTCTCCGGTCAGACGGATTGCCGCATCCTTCCAATACCCAAAACGCACTCTGGCATTGATATACTCATCCGCCAGGTTCATTCCCCCGGTATAGGCAACCTTTCCGTCAATCACCGTGATCTTCCGGTGATCCCGGTTATTCTGGATAATTGACATCAGTGGGCGAAATGGCTGGAAACAGGCACATTTGATTCCCTTTTCCTGCAGATAACAATAATATTTATTCGGCAGTGTCTGGATACATCCGATTCCATCGTACATAAATCGCACATCCACACCCTCTTTTACTTTCTGTGCCAGAATTTCAACAATTGCATCCAGCATCTTTCCAGGCTCTGCAATAAAATACTCCAGAAAGATATAAGATTTTGCTGTTTTTAAATCTTCCAGAAACTGCGGATACATCTCTTCTCCGCAGCAATAATACTGTGTATCCGCCTCCCTGTACACCGGATACCCCGCATAACGGGTAAGATACTGCGCCTGCTGTCCGGCAGAATCATCCTCTGCCCTTAAAGCAGACATCACATCATCAGAAGGAGAACTGTATGCCCGTATCCTGCTGCTGACCACGTCCATCTTCATACGGGTCCGTTTTGTCAGTCCCGGACGGCCAAATAGATAGTATGCCGGAATTCCGAACAGAGGAAGTGCCAGTATCAGAAAAATCCAGGAAGTTTTATATGTGGAACGCATATCCCTGCTGGAGACAAACAATGCAAGCACAATGGATGCAATTTTAAACAATGCATCTACCATGGAACTGTATACGGTCGCACTGTACAACAGATAGACAAACCAGCTGAACTGCAATATAATAATCAATCCTCCAAGGACAAGTTTACTGAAGAGTTTATTTAATATTCGTTTCATCTGTCTCCTCCTTTGGTTCTCATAAAATGTCACCGACAGGCTTTTAGAGAGTATTTTATACCAATGCCAGCAAATTATCAACATCAAGAACGCCCCACGCCATGGACATTCCCGTTTCTTTCCGCGCCGATTCATATAATTTCAGTTTCAGTTCTTCCGGCCGCAGCTTTGGATTTTTCTGTAATGCAAGTGCCAGCGCCCCGCATACGACAGGGGTTGCCATAGAGGTACCACTTTTTCTGGAATATAGTGCTCCGTGATGATCCAGACTTACAATATTCGTCCCCGGTGCTAAAATTTCCGGCTTCATAATACAGCATCCGGTCGGACCACTGCCACTGTAGCCACCACGCCTTTCCCCCGGAGAACTCCGGTCATCACTTGCCCCCACCGTAATCACTTTTCTCGAAATACCGGGAGCCGTGACTGTCCCGGCTCCCGGTCCATTATTTCCGGCCGCTGTGACAACCGTCACGCCATCATCCCACAGCTGTTCTAAAAGTTCCATAATCTGCTTCTGCTCACGGTCGAGTGCCCCCGGAAGAAATCCTACGGAAAAATTCAGAATCCGAATTCCCAGTTCTTTATGATGTGCAAGCACCCATTGCAGGCCACGAATCACCCGCTCCGTCTGTCCTCCTCCATCCTTCCCGAGGACTTTCAGCGCAATCAGCTGTGCCTGCGGTGCCATTCCCTTCATTCTGCCATTCGCACACAAAATTCCGCCAACATGTGTTCCGTGTCCATTGTCATCATAACAGGCTCGTTTCATTGCCACAAAATCCAGAAATCCAACCACATTCTGCCGCAGATCCGGATGCAGATAAACGCCTGTGTCCAGTGTCACCACCCGGATATTTTTCCCCGTGTAACCCATACGATATACATTCTCTGCATGTACAAGCTGTTTGACACGATTCATATTTCAACTCCGAACTTTTCGAATCATCGCCTTTTTCTTTCATGGTATGAAAAAAGGGCCGCATGGTGCGGCCCCTGAAGTACATCTTTCATGGATCTTAATTCTGTACGGTATTTTATTTCTGGTCTGCCGGAACGTCCTTAATGGAAAAACTGATTCTTCCCATCTTGTCCTTTCCAAGACAGACAACTTTCACAACATCTCCAAGCGTCAGTACATCCTCGACATGCTCAATGCGTTCCTTGGCAATCTTTGAAATGTGAACCATTCCTTCCTTGCCTGGTGCAAACTCGATAAAAGCACCAAACTCTTTGATACTTACAACTGTACCGGTAAAGATCTGTCCTTCCTTAAAATCGGTTGTGATGATTTTTATCATATCAATGGCCTTTGCGATTGCCTCCTTGTCTGTTCCACAGACAGAAACCGCACCATCATCTGTAATATCAATCTTGACACCTGTACGGGCAATGATCTCATTGATTGTCTTACCCTTCTGTCCCACAACATCTCCAATTTTATTCGGATCAATGGTGATCTGTTCAATCTTCGGTGCCCACTGATTTACTTCTTTTCGTGGCTCTGCAATTGCCTTGCTCATAACTTCATCCATAATGTAGACGCGTGCCTCACGGGTACGGGCAATGGCTTCTTCTACGATTGGACGGGTCAGGCCATGGATCTTGATATCCATCTGGATTGCAGTGATACCATCATGTGTACCGGTTACCTTGAAATCCATATCTCCGAAGAAATCTTCAAGTCCCTGGATATCTGTCAGTACCAGATAATCATCATCCGTCTCTCCGGTCACAAGACCACAGGAAATACCTGCAACCATCTTTTTAATCGGAACACCTGCAGCCATCAGTGACATACAGGACGCACAGGTAGATGCCATGGAAGTAGATCCATTGGATTCAAATGTCTCGGAAACTGCACGGATTGCATACGGGAACTCCTCCACAGAAGGAAGAACCGGAAGTAATGCACGCTCTGCAAGCGCACCGTGTCCGATCTCACGACGTCCCGGACCTCTGCTTGGCTTTGTCTCTCCAACAGAATAGGACGGGAAATTGTACTGATGCATATAACGCTTGGTTGTCACGTTCTCATCAAGTCCGTCAATCTTCTGTACTTCCGAAAGCGGTGCAAGTGTAACAACATCGCAGATCTGTGTCTGTCCACGGGTAAACATGGCAGAACCATGTACACGAGGGATCAGATCTACTTCTGCAGCCAGCGGACGGATCTGATCGATCGCACGTCCGTCTGGACGCTTATGATCCTTTAAGATCATCTTACGAACAGTCTTCTTCTGATACTGGTAAACGGCCTCGTCAAGAACAGCAAGCCACTCCTCGTTCTCTGCAAAAGCCTCTGCAAATTTATCTGTGATTTCACGGATATTCTCTTCTCTCTGCTGCTTTTCATCGGTAAATACCGCTTCTTCCATCTGCTCCGGAGTGACGATTTCCCGCATAGCTGCAAACATTTCTTCCGGAATCGCACAGCTTGTATACGCATGCTTCGGTTTGCCAACCTCTTCCCGGATCTTATTGATAAATGCAATGACTGTCTGGTTGACATCATGGCACTTATAAATAGCCTCAATCATCTTTGCTTCCGGAATCTCATTGGCACCGGCCTCAATCATGATGACCTTTGTTGCTGTAGATGCAACCGTAAGCTTTAAATCTCCCTCGTCCCAGTCTTTCTGGGATGGGTTTACAATAAATTCACCATTCTTCATTCCCATCTGGGTCATGGCACATGGGCCGTCAAACGGAATATCGGAAATGGTAGTAGAAAGTGCTGCACCGATCATGGCAACCAGCTCCGGACGACACTCCGGATCTACAGACATAACCATATTATTTAAGGTTACATCATTGCGGTAATCTTTTGGAAACAGAGGTCTCATCGGACGGTCAATGACACGTGCGGTAAGAATAGAGTTCTCTGATGCTTTTCCTTCACGCTTGTTAAATCCGCCAGGAATTTTTCCAACCGAGTACATTTTTTCTTCAAATTCCACGCTCAGCGGGAAGAAATCAACGCCATCTCTCGGCTTGTCGGAAGCAGTAGCCGTAGATAATACGGTAGTCTCTCCATATTTTAATAATGCGGCACCATTTGCCTGTGCACATACTCTTCCGATATCAACGGTCAGTGTTCTGCCTGCCAGTTCCATTGAATAACTTTTGTACATGTATTCTCTCCTTCAAAATTTAATACGGTATGTCAAAACCCCGAAACTACTGAACAATACAAAACAGCGTTTTGTCCTCTTCAGTGGTCCCGGAAAAAAGTTCTGCCATACAACAAAAAGAAGAGCGGAATATAAAACTCCGCTCTTTGTTTACAATTATTTTCTGAGTCCTAAACGCTCAATTAAAGAACGATATCTTTCAATATCAATGCTCTTTAAGTATGATAATAATCCACGTCTCTGACCGATCATCTTAAGCATACCTCTTCTGGAATGATGATCCTTTGGATTCTGCTTTAAGTGCTCAGTAAGCTCCTGAATTCTTGCAGTAAGAACAGCTACCTGAACTTCTGGTGAACCAGTGTCGTTTGGTGTTCTTCCATACTCATTGATAATTGCCTGTTTCTTTTCTTTTGCGATCATTTTATGATCCTCCTTAAAATATTTTTGCACCCGATACTCAGCAAAAGGTCGGAGTGTCCATTCACCGAATATGGGTTAAACCATACTAATTTAATGTATCATAAATCCGTATCGTTGTAAACAGTTTTTTAATTTAAATACGATATGACACAGATTGGTGTCCGGTAATAGGCACTGGAAATTTTAATTCCGGTACGTGCATTGCTGGCATGCACAATCTGACCGTTTCCGATATAAATTCCCACATGGCTGATGCTGCTTCCGCTTCCATAGAAAAAGAGATCTCCCGGTTTTGCCTCAGATGCACTGATTCGATTTCCGTATGCCGGCTGACTTGCCGCATGATGCGGGAGGCCGACTCCGTATCTCGCATATACCTGCATCGTAAATCCGGAACAATCAATTCCATTTGTCAGGCTTGTTCCACCCCAGACATAACGGTTTCCTACAAACTGTAATGCAAACTGTACTAAAGAAACGCGGGAATCCGTGTATCCCTCTCCGTATTCCAGTTCTTTTACCGTCGATGCTGTCGGAAGTTTTTCTGTTACCTCTACATAATCTCCGGAAATATATCCTTTCTGATCATCCACTTCCACTTTATACCAGCCGTCTTTTGTATCTTCCACAACAAGATCCTCTCCCTCTCCAACCAGAGAAAGTATTGCAGAATCTTCAGAAGCCTTTTCTCTTACACGAAGGGTTGTGGTATTTACTGTAACAACTTTTGTAATTTCTTTCTTTGCTACATTTTTTGCCGCATCTCCTGTCAGAAGATACTCTGTCTTTACATAACCTTCCACCTTGCCGGAGGTGATCTTTGCCCAATCTCCCTTGACCGAGACAATCTCACAGGCATCTTTATCCGTCATTTTTCCAACAACTTTACTGTCTGTGGATGCCTTTTTTCGCACATTCAGGCTTCCCTGCACCTGCGCGATTCCAAGATTTTTATACCCACAGATGCTGGTATCCTCCGTGGTATTTTCCGAAACCGCTTCTTTTGTCTGCGTATCTTCGATTCCCTGTGCAACCATCTGCTTTTCATTCGCAGCCACCGCAACATCTGTTTTATCATACAGCTGACTAGTTACTCCTGCCGTCACATCCAGCGCCTCCACTTCGCTTGCATTCAAAGATGCGGAAACACCGGCTGTGAGCGATCCGGCCGCCTCTGTTTTATCTGTATTTCCCTGCTGTATCCCGATATAGGCTGCCGCACCGGTCAGTGTCAGAGAAAAAGCAAGTACCATTCCAACTCTCTTTTTTGTCATACGATTCATTTCACAGATTCCTCCCTCATGTCTCATGAAATCTCATAACAAAACGAGTATAACAACAAATAATTACAATGTCAACATATTTTTGTAATATTTATGTAATATGTTTACATGTCGCCGTTTATCGACATCATACGACTGCGGCTCGTTTCAATGTCTCTTTCCATCTGTTCTTTTAACATCTCTACAGACGAGAATCTCTGTTCCGGACGTATAAAAGAATAAAAGCTGACCTTTAGTTCATATCCGTACAGATCACCGGAAAAATCCAGTATATGCGTCTCCACATTTACTTTATTGGAGTGATTGACGGTCGGTTTGCATCCGACATTTGTCACACCTGTGTAACATTTTCCACCAATCTCTACCGCAGTTGCATATACACCTTTCGGTGGAAGAAGTTTTTCGGCCACAAGTTCCATATTGATCGTCGGAATTCCAAGTGTCCTTCCAAGCTGTCTTCCATGAATCACTTCACTCTTTACAAAAAACGGATATCCAAGCAGATCATTTGCCTTTTCCATATTGCCTTTTATGATCTGTTCCCGCACAAACGTACTGCTGATGTCCCGTCCCTCATACTGGATCTTGTCTACCACCCTAAGGGTATAGCCATATGTCGCGGACAATTTTTCCAGCAGAATATGATCCCCTTTCCGGTTATGGCCAAACCGGAAATCCGATCCGACTACCATGCTCTTTACATGCAGACTTTTTACAATCCATGCAACAAAAGCCTCCGGCTCCATGCACATGACTTCTTTGGTAAACGGACATTCCAACAGGTAATCAATTCCACGCTCTTTGAGAATTTCCTGCTTTTCTTTATTGGTCGAAAGGACACGGTAATTATTATTCTCCGTAAGTTTTTTCGGTGGAATATCAAACGTAAAAACAACGGCCTTTAACCCTTCTTTCTTCTTTTCCAGAAGGTGTTCAATCAGTGCTTCGTGTCCACGGTGTACTCCGTCAAATTTTCCCAGCGACAATGCCGTTGGTTCTTCTATATGAAAATCTTCTATCTTATTCCAGCAAATCATATTTATGCACCAAACATTTTCCGGACTTTATAGTCCTTTGTTTCTCTCTCATACTGATATACAGCGTAAAAATGTCCCATCGGATCATAAACCAGTACCTGCTCACCATCCGCAATTTTTTCCGGAACATCCGTAAAATTTCCATCGTTTAAACGGTTTCCATTCTGAAGAAAACGAAACGCTTCCGGTACAACCGTCAGTTTCGTCTTTCCCTCAAACACGCGGTCCACCGGAAGAATCAGTTCTTCCAGCGTTCCTTCATCCCTTATCTTTTCAATTTCTGCCAACGTGTGTGCCTCTTCCAGAGGAAAAACACTCACTCTTGTCCGGACCAGGGATTCCATACACGCGCCTACGCCAAGCGCCTCTCCGATATCCGCACACAGCGTACGGATATAAGTTCCCTTGGAACAGTGCACCTGCATCGTCACATAAGGAAGATTGATTTTTTCAATTT
Source organism: Roseburia faecis (assembly GCF_001406815.1). Taxonomy (GTDB): domain Bacteria; phylum Bacillota; class Clostridia; order Lachnospirales; family Lachnospiraceae; genus Roseburia; species Roseburia faecis. Next base: position 261,389 of record NZ_CVRR01000019.1, read on the forward strand.
CTATGGAAAAAATTTTAACCGTGCGGGCTTTCCGCTCTACCTCAATTCCGGCGCGGGCCAGATCACATAACTTCTTTCCGTTGACTTTGAGTGCCGAGTACATTGGCGGAATCTGCTCATAATCTCCAACGAACTGCAAAATAGCCGCTTCCACGGTCTGTTCTTTCAGCAATGCAGCCTCTCTGGAACGATCTTCTTTCACCGTTCCGGTCATATCCTGTGTATCGGTTGTAATGCCAAGATGCATCACCGTACGATACACTTTATCCTTATCCGTCAGAAGTTCACATACCTTTGTTGCATTTCCGATGCATATGGGAAGTACTCCGGTCGCTTCCGGATCGAGCGTTCCGGTATGTCCGATTTTACGCTCATGTAAAATGCCGCGGAGCTTTGCTACCACGTCAAAGGAAGTAAAGCCCCGCTCTTTATAAACATTTATAATTCCGTTTATCATATTATAATCTCTTCTCAACCTCGGCAAGAATACGCTCAATTGCCTCTTCTGCCGGTCCTTCCACGGTACATCCGGCAGCCTTGACATGTCCGCCGCCGCCAAAATGCATCGCAAGCGATGCCGCATCAAACGCACCGTTTACACGAAAACTTACTTTAAACGTATGATCCTCATTCTCATAAAGGAATACTGCAAGTTCCACATCTTTGGTATTGCGCATCTGCTCCACGATTCCTTCCATATGTTTCGGAAGAACTTCGAGTGCATGCATCTCTTCGAGCGTCAGAAAAGAAGTCACTACTCTGCCACCCAGACGAAGTCTGCTGGAAAGCAGTGCCTGTCCCATGGCACGATTCTGGTTGTATGTTTTCTGATTAAAAGCTTCATCCACAATTTTTGTGAAATCAATTCCTTTATCCATCAGCATGCCCGCCATATTCATCGTGGAGGAAGACGTGCAGGAATACTGAAACACTCCAGTATCGGTAACCATTCCGGTATACAGACATTCCGCGATTTCTTTTGTGATCTTCTCCGTATCTAACAGTTCACAGATCAGCTCACAAGTGGAACTTGCATCCGGGAAAATATAATTTTCCTCTGCAAAACTCTGGTTACTGACATGGTGGTCAATACAGGCTGTATGCTTTGCTTCCTGAAAATAACGTGCAGCATTCCCCAGACGTTTCTCATCTCCGCAGTCCATGGCGATAAACAGATCAAACACCACGGATTCCTCATAGTCACTGCGGATTTCCGATGAAAAATTCAGGAATTTAAAGATATTGGGAATCGGCTCAAGATACAATCGCACATCCACATCCGGATAATATTTCCGGATATAGTTGTAAACTCCGAGTGTGGAGCCCACACAATCCCCATCCGGGCGTACATGTCCGGCAAGACCTACCGATTTTTTCCCTGCAAGAATCTCATCAAGCTTCTTCATCCGGTTTCTCCTTTATATCTTTGGTCACTTCATCAATCATTTTTGACATATGGATTCCATATTCAATCGACTGATCCAATACAAATTTGATCTCCGGTGTGTTGCGCAGATTTACGGACTTTGCCAGGCTTCTGCGAATAAATCCTTCCGCAGAGCGAAGACCTGCAATCGTATCCTGCTGTGACTTTTCATCCCCCAGCACACTGATATAGGCTTTTGCCGTTTTCAGATCCGGAGCAACTTCCACTGCAACCACGCTGGTCATCGGATTGATCCGCGGGTCTTTGATTTCCCCGCGGATAATATTGGAAAGTTCACGCATCACTTCCTCATTGATCCGAATATTTTTAATACTGTTTTTTCTCATATTCTATCCTATCTTGGTACTTCTACCATCTTATAAGCTTCTACCTGATCAAGTTCCTGAATGTCATTAAAGCCGTCGAATACAAGACCACACTCAAATCCTGCCTTAACTTCCTTGACATCATCCTTGAAACGTTTCAGGGATCCTAAATCTCCTTCGAAGATCTGCTCGCCTTCTCTGGAAATACGAACTTTACATCCACGTTCCATCACGCCGTCAAGTACATAAGAACCGGCAATATTACCGACACCGGATGCCTTAAAGATCTGACGGATTTCTGCATGACCGATAACTTTCTCCTCAAATACAGGATCAAGCATACCCTTCATGGCAGCCTCTACATCCTCGATCGCATTGTAAATAACCTTGTACAGACGGATATCTACACCCTCATTGTCTGCGGTAACTTTTGCAATCGGGTCCGGACGGACATTAAATCCGATGATGATCGCATTGGATGCGGAAGCAAGAATAACATCAGATTCGTTGATTGCGCCGACACCACCATGGATCACTTTTACAACCACTTCTTCATTGGACAGTTTCACAAGTGACTGTTTCACTGCCTCAACAGAACCCTGTACATCCGCTTTTACAATAATATCAAGTTCCTTCATATTTCCGGACTGGATCTGGGAGAACAGATCATCCAGTGACATCTTTGCCTTGGTATCTTCGATCAGGCGGTTCTTTTCCTCTGAAATATAAGTATCTGCAAATGATTTTGCTTCCTTATCGGAATCGCAGACAACAAATGTCTCTCCAGCTGCCGGTACACTGTTTAATCCGAGGATCTCTACCGGTGTGGAAGGAGTTGCCTTCTTCACGCGCTGTCCCTTGTCGTCGATCATGGCACGGACTTTACCGTAGCTGCTTCCACAGGCAATGGAATCTCCGACATGAAGTGTTCCTTTCTGAACCAGAACCGTTGCTACCGCACCACGTCCCTTATCCAGCTGTGCCTCAATGACCAGACCTCTTGCATTACGGTTTGGATTTGCTTTCAGTTCCATCACTTCTGCAGTCAGAAGGATCATTTCCAGAAGATTGTCGATACCTTCCTTAGTATGTGCAGAAACCGGACAGAAAATCGTACTTCCACCCCAGTCTTCCGGAATCAGTTCGTATTCGGAAAGCTCCTGCTTTACTTTTTCAATGTTTGCACTCGGCTTATCAATCTTGTTGACAGCAACGATGATTTCTACACCGGCAGCCTTTGCATGGTTGATTGCCTCGATGGTCTGTGGCATAACACCATCATCTGCAGCGACAACCAGGATTGCAATATCGGTAGAATTTGCACCACGCATACGCATTGCGGTAAATGCCTCATGACCAGGAGTATCCAGGAACGTGATCTTCTGTCCATTGATGGACACCACAGATGCACCGATATGCTGGGTAATACCACCGGCCTCGCGGTCTGTCACACGTGTGGAACGGATCGCGTCCAGCAGGGATGTTTTACCATGATCGACATGACCCATAACACAGACAACCGGTGGACGTGGGACCAGATTCTTCGGATCTTCTTCATCCTCTTTTAAGAGTTCCGCGATGACATCAATCTTCTCCTCCGGCTCGCAGATAAAGTTAAACTCCAGTGCGATTTCTTCCGCTGTCTCAAAATCTACTTCCTGATTTACCGTTACCATTTCACCCTTCATAAAGAGTTTCTTTACAATGGCAGATGGCTGCAGTTTCATCTTGTCTGCCAGATCACGGATTGTCATCTTTTCCGGAAGTGTGATCGTCTTGATTACATTTTCATCTTCCTTCGGCTTCGGCTGCTGCTGTGGTTTCTTTCTGCCGCCGTGCTTCTCAAGGTTTACATAATTTTCCTGTTTCTTTCCGCCGAGTTTATCATGATCTTTCCGATGATTATTGTTGTTATTGCGGCGGTCATTATTTCCACGGGAGTCCTTTCCGCGGATTTCTTCCGGTGCTGCAACTGCTGCCGGCTCTTTACTGAAACGGTTCTTCCTGCCGTTATTGTTTCTGTCGTTCTGTGGACGGCTGTTGTTTCTGTCTCCGTTCGGACGATTGTTATTGTTTCTATCTCCCTGATGACGGTTATTATTTCTCTCCCCGCCTCTGTCATTGTTTCTGTCATTCTGCGGTCTGTTGTTTCTCTCGCCACCGGAATGATTATTGTTTCCACGGTTTTCCTGGCTGTTGCGGGTATTTGTGTTTTCTGCCGGTTTATTGTTTGCCGGCTTACTTACTTCAAGATCCGCTGTCGGCGAAGGCGTACGCTCACTGATCGGACGCATTGCACGCTCCCCGACCGGACGCGGACGAATGATGCTGTGCTGTGCCGGACGCTTATTGTCCTCCCGTCTTCTGTTATTACCGTTTCCATTTCCGTTTCCACGGTTGTTGTTATTTCCGTTTGCCGGCTTTCTGGACTGTTTGCTGTACTGTGCATTAAATACGGCTGTGATGCTGGATTTCTTCTTTGGACGTTCTTTTCCATCCGCAGTTTTTGTTGCACCTGCCTTTGCAACTTCTGTTTTTTTCACATCTGCTGCCGGTTTTGCTTCTTTCGAAAAAGCACCGCGGACCAGTGCCTGTGCTTCTTCTTCCATATTGCTGGAAGCACTTTTTCCGTCAAACTTTGTATTTTTTAATTTATCTAAAATATCCTGTGATTTTATATTTAACTCTTTCGCGAGTTCATGAACTCTCATTTTTGCCATAAATGAATTTACCTCCGTTATTCAGTTTTATATTTTTATACGGTGTGCTCTTTGAGCTTCTTTTCTACGGCCTTCGCCAGATTTTCATCTGTCACGGCAAGTGATGCACGGAATTCTTTTCCGATGCAGCGTCCAAGTGCTTCCTTACTTCCGTAACAATAGCATGGCACATGGTAAAAATCCGTCATATTACAAAAACTCTTTTTTGTGTTCCCGGATGCCTCTGCAGAGACAATCACGAGATAGGCATGACCTGTTTTTACTGCTTTTTCTGTAGAAAACTCACCGCTTACAACATTTCCCGACTTTGCGGCTATGGAAAGCATGGATAATACGCTATCATGCAAGTGTACTCATCTCCTTTTCCAGACTCTCATACACTTCCTGTGGAATTGCAGTCTTTAAGGAGCGCTCAAGTCCCTTGTTTTTTCTTGCCAGGCGAAGACACCCAGGATCTGCACAGATGTATGCTCCACGGCCGTTTTTACGACCGGTGGCATCCAGCATAATCTCATTTTCCGGTGTCTTAATTACCCGGATCATTTCTTTTTTTTCCTTCATTTCATTACAGGCGACACACTTGCGCAATGGAATTTTTTTATTTGCCATAATTACTCCTCAAAAGAAGTCTCATCTGCTGATGTTTCTTCTACCGGCGCTTCTTCTGTTGATGCTTCTGCTTCGGTAGGAATTTCTTCTGTGGCATCCGGATCTTTGTAATATCCTTCCTCATCATACTCATAATTATCATCATACTCATCGTCTTCATAATCATTTTCGTAATCAAGGAAATCTCCGGACTCTCTTGCCTGCGTCTCACTCTTGATATCAATCTTAAATCCAGTCAGGCGGGCTGCCAGACGGGCATTTTGTCCTTCCTTACCAATAGCAAGCGATAACTGGTAATCCGGAACCACAACTTTTGCTGCTTTCTCGTCAGCGTCCGCAATAACGGAAATAACCTTTGCAGGACTTAATGCATTCTGAATCAAAATTGCAGGATTCTCATCCCATGTAATGATATCAATTTTTTCTCCGCGCAGCTCATTAACGATCGCATTGACACGTGCTCCGTTCATTCCGACACATGCGCCAACCGGATCTACATCCGGATCGTTCGACCATACCGCGATTTTTGTACGGCTTCCTGCCTCACGTGAGATTGCTTTAATTTCAACGATACCATCCCGCACTTCGGAAACCTCTGACTCAAAAAGTCTCTTGACAAGCTCCGGATGTGTTCTGGAAACAAGAATCTTCGGTCCCTTTGAGGTTGCCTTCACTTCCAGAATATATACCTTAATGCGTTCGGTTGGCTGGAAGGTTTCCCCCTTGATCTGCTCACTTTCAGTCAGGAGTGCATCTGCTTTTCCCAGATTAATGCTGACATTGCGTCCGACATAACGCTGAACAACACCTGTTACGACTTCTTTTTCCATGCTGAAATACTCATCGTAAATCACTTTTCGTTCTTCTTCACGAATCTTCTGTAAGATCACGTTCTTGGCATTCTGTGTTGCAATACGGCCAAATTCCTTGGATTTTACTTCTACCTGAACGATATCGCCCAATGTATATTTTCCATTGATCATCTGGGCATTCTGCAAAGAGATCTGCTCAATCGGATCTTCCACGGTCTCTACCACTGTTTTTTCCTGATAACAATGATATTCGCAGGTATCCGGATCAATCACAACTTTTACGTTGTCAGCCTTTCCAAAGTGATTTTTGCAGGCAGTTAAAAGGGAATTTTCAATTGCCTCCAGCAGCGTTTCTTTACTGATGTTTTTCTCCTTCTCCAGTATCGTTAACGCATCCAATAACTCATTATTCATGATTTTTATCCTCCATATATATTGATCGTATTTTTAAGTCATTGTTCTAAAAATCAATTGCCTGTCGGATCAGTGCAATATCTGTTTTCAAAAAGGTGGTCTCTTTGTCGTTCTCATCCGCAATTGTTACCGATGTATCATCATATGCTTTCAAAATCCCTGTAAACTCTTTGCACCGGTCGATCGCGCGATAGGTACGGATTTCAATTTTCTTCCCCATATTGCGCACATAATCTTTTTCTTTTTTGAGCGGTCTGCCAAGTCCCGGAGAACTTACCTCAAACGTATACGAATCTGAAATAAAATCTTCCTGATCCAGCAGTTCATTCATCTCACGTGCTACCGCTTCACAATCATTGATTGTAATGCCGCCTTCCTTATCAATATACGCCCGCAGATAATACGTGCTGCCTTCCTTGACATATTCTACATCTACCAGTTCAAACTGCATCCTCTCCAAAATTGGAAGGATCAACTGTTCTGTCTTTGCTTCATAAGTACTTGCTTTTGACATGTTACCACCTCTTTTCTTCATCATCGCATTTTTCACAAAAATTTGAGAGAGGACATCTGCCCTCTCTCAACCTTAGTTTCTATGCTACTTTTGTTATCATATCACTCTTTTCCCCTGATTTCAAGGGATTTTATATTTTTATTTTATAAAACAAAAAAGTTCCTACCATATCTGGTAAGAACTTCAGCAGTCCGTACGGGAATCGAACCCGTGTTTCCGCCGTGAGAGGGCGGCGTCTTAACCGCTTGACCAACGAACCGTGTATTATACTATCATAGCACAGGCCATGCGTCAAGTACTTTTTTCAGAAGCCTGGTTATTGTTCCCCTGCAAGCAGTAACAAGACTTGTACTTTCTTTCCCATATGTATATAATTTGTATAAAAGCAACTCAGGAGGACATCAGAAATGAAACTTATCTCATGGAACGTTAACGGGCTGCGCGCCTGTGTACAAAAAGGATTTCTCGATTATTTTCATGCCGCAGATGCCGATTTTTTCTGCATTCAGGAATCCAAGCTGCAGGAAGGACAGATCGCACTTGATCTGCCGGGCTACCACCAGTACTGGAATTACGCCGAGAAAAAAGGCTACTCCGGCACGGCAATCTTTGCAAAACACGAACCTCTTCAGGTCACACGCGGCATCGGCACCGCAATCTGCGATACCGAAGGCCGGGTGATCACCCTCGAATATGACAGCTTCTATCTTGTTACCTGCTACACTCCAAACTCCCAGAATGAACTGGCACGGCTTTCCTACCGCATGGAATGGGAAGATGCTTTCCGCGCTTATCTTCTTCAGCTTGACAGCAAAAAGCCGGTCATTCTCTGCGGCGATTTAAATGTTGCACACACGGAGATCGATCTGAAAAATCCAAAGACCAACCGCAAAAATGCCGGTTTTTCCGATGAAGAACGGGAAAAAATGACCGAACTTTTAAGCGCCGGTTTTACGGATACCTTCCGTTACTTTTATCCGGATGCCGAGGGCATTTATTCCTGGTGGTCCTACCGCTTTAAAGCCCGCGAGAAAAACGCCGGATGGCGGATCGATTATTTCATCACTTCCAGACGGCTGGATTCCAGTCTCACCGGAGCAGCTATCCATACCGATGTATTCGGTTCAGATCACTGTCCTGTGGAACTGACCATTGAATTGTAAAGAAGTTTATTTCGTAAAAATCCAGTGTTTTCACGGATGATTCCATGAAAACACTGGATTTTTCATTATGCGTACATCAATTTTCCTTTTGGCACTGGAATTTCCCGCCCAATAGCCTTTGCCGTCTCTATCCATTCGGAAATAACTGTTTCCACATTTTCCAAAGCCTCTGCCGCCGTTTCTCCATCATAAACTTTATTTCCGCGAGGATGCGCAGCTCGCGGAGCGTTATTTAATCATAGGAAGGAATTTCCTATGATTAAATAAAAAAAATGCTGTCATACGACAACATTTTTTCGGGTTGGGCTATTATATTTATAATAGTAACAGTCCGTACGGGAATCGAACCCGTGTTTCCGCCGTGAGAGGGCGGCGTCTTAACCGCTTGACCAACGAACCGTGTATTATACTATCATACACAATACTCTTTGTCAAATACTTTTTTCATATTTTTATCTTTATATTTCCAGAGTTAGAAGAACTTGCCTTCGACTTAGGCGATATCGTGCCATCCTTTATCGTTCTGGCCTCTTTCTTGTTATTTCTTTATTTTTGCAAGTGTCTTATAAAATGGCTTGAATATCTTGTTAAGTTGCGTTCCATTCTTTGGATATTGCTTTGTGATTTTAGCACTCATAGACTTCTTATCGCCTACTATGTTATTTGATAGATACCCTGAAAACGATTCTGGAACATCAATATTAGCTGTATTCGTGTGAATCAAGATAAGTTCAATAAATTTCTTTAGTTTAGTATCTTTCTTCCATCGAACCGCAGGTGCTTCGAATTTCTCTTTTTTCAAAGCCTTGTAAATATTCTCACCATTTTTGTTGCCATAAAAGTGTACAAGCGCAAGATGGATATATGATGGTTCATTTTTCCAACACAGTTTATAATGGTATAGAGCTCATTTTTTATCTACACCACTTATCTTTTCTGTCACTTTTACTGATGAAGAGTTGACAACATTCTCTTCAACAGATACAGGCACTTTCTATAGGTTTGAGTTTGATATATTAGAGCGCGGTACTCTACTTCGGTACGTTTTCTATCAATTTCCTGCTCACGATTCTTAAATCTCTTGATGATATCAGTGATATCATTTTCAGACACAACAGCTCTCTTATCATCAAGACTGAAGCCATCAGCCTTCATATCATAGAACCACACATTATCCGTTCCACCATGCTCTGTTTTAGTAAATACCAGAATAGCGGTAGATACACCGGCATATGGTTTAAACACACCGGAAGGCATGGAAATAACAGCCTCCAATCTCTGATTTTCTACAATCTCTGTTCTGATATCCTTATGCGCTTTAGAAGATCCAAAAAGCACTCCATCCGGTACAATACAAGCACATCTTCCACCAATCTTTAAGATACGAAGGAACAAGGTAAGGAATAATAATTCTGTTTTCTTTGTCTTACATACCTTAAGCAAATCTCCGGAAACTGACTCTGCATCCAGACTTCCCTTAAAAGGTGGATTGGCAAGTACCAACGAATACTTGTCCTTATCCTGATTTTGATCAGACAGACTGTCTCTATATTCGATAGATATTTCCATCTATTATAATAATTCCTGTTCTATACTAAAGACATCTGGAAAAATCAGCTTTGCGCCCTTTCTCTGCAACACTAATACTTTCCCTGCCTTATCCTTCAATTCCTTTTCCAATCTACCATCAACACGAACTGGTATATTGGCAGCAGAGTCCAAATACTCATTTTTCATATATTTTTCTGTAATCGGACACATATTTTGAATCAAAAAAGCCTTCTCATGACCAAGTACTTCTCCAAAAACAATTGTATCGCACCTATGGTACTTTTGCATTTTCTTATTATAAATCCCCTTAAATTTAGAAACCTGTGACGAAAACGGAATCATCCAAAATAGCTGAGTATTACTATCCTGGAATGCGTAAAAACATGGTCTGTCATGCAACTGTCCATTTACTTTTTCCTTATTCTGCATCAAATAAGGATCTGGAAAATCCTTAAAGTACTGATCATCAATATAATAAAAATGTCCTATTTCCATTTCTTCTCCTATCGTTAAAAAGAGGCCCCATCCTCTCGAATGGAACCTCAAAACATTTGAACTCGACCTTTTCTAAGTCGCATATCGAGTAGCGACAAACATTTGAACTCGACCTTGTTTGAGTTGCATATCGAGTAGCAACAAACATTTGCAGTAATCTCTTACTGTACTTAAAATATACATCCAAATGAGCCGCTTGTCAATGTCAAAATAAGTTCAAATCGCAGCTTATGGCTGCATTAATATTATATGTTCATATCCAATTAGATATTCATTTTACACGATACTGCTGAACATTTCAACGATTGCACACTATATAACGATAGCCCTTACATTCTAACGATTGCTACTACCGTTAAAATTTGTACTTCTACATCGGCTTGTTTGCATTCCCTCATTCGTAGTATTACCGTAGTCCCTTACTACTACACTTGCCACGATATACCCAAGTAATGCCCCCTAAAGCCTTGATTTTACTGACTTTCCATAGCCCTGCCGTGGCATACGAATAAAACACGAATTGATGTCATAATATACCTCCTGCTGACAAGAAATGCCCTGTTTTGCAAGGTTTCTTGGGTATTTTGTGAATTACTCTGAAAATGCAGAAGGATCTTTCATCCAATCGTAGAATCGTTTGCGAATTTTTTTCAATTCTTCTTTAGCACCAGGAATCTCTTCCAATTTTACTAAGTGCATAACTTTTATCCCCATCATCTCATAGGTAATCTTGTTTCGACATTCTAACCCGACGTTTCGGTTTCATATATGACCATATAAGAAAACAAAAAATCCAGTGCCTACAACAGCTTCCTAAGAATCTGTATAAACACTGGATTTATATCTCAGCAGTCCGTACGGGAATCGAACCCGTGTTTCCGCCGTGAGAGGGCGGCGTCTTAACCGCTTGACCAACGAACCGTGTATTATAATAGCATACACTCCACGCTTCGTCAAGCATATTTTTCATATTTTTCAAAAATATTCAAACAAATTCGAAAATAAGACTTTTCCCTCTTTTTTAATTAATCCTCATAACCGTTTGGATTGTTCTTCTGCCATCTCCAGGAATCCGCACACATTTCCTTAATTCCGTACTGCGCTTTCCAGCCAAGTTCACGTTCTGCCTTGCCCGGGTCACAGTAACAGGTTGCAATATCGCCAGGACGGCGAGGCTTGATGCTGTATGGAATCTTAATGCCGTTTGCTTCCTCAAAATTCTTTACGATATCAAGCACGCTGTAGCCGTGTCCGGTACCAAGGTTGTAAATGCAAAGTCCGGCGTTCTCTTCGATCTTCTTTAATGCCTTTACATGTCCGTTTGCCAGATCAACAACGTGGATATAATCGCGCACACCGGTTCCATCCGGAGTATCATAATCGTTTCCGAATACACCGAGTTCTTTTAACTTGCCAACTGCGACCTGTGTAATGTAAGGCATCAGGTTGTTCGGGATGCCGTTTGGATTCTCCCCCATGGTTCCGCTTGGATGTGCTCCGATTGGATTGAAGTAGCGAAGCAGGATCACATTCCACTCATTATCTGCCTTGTAGATATCTGATAAAATCTGCTCCAGCATGGACTTTGTCCATCCGTAAGGATTGGTACACTGTCCCTTCGGGCAGTTCTCGGTAATCGGAATTTCTGCCGGATCGCCGTATACGGTTGCAGATGAAGAGAAAATGATGTTCTTGCATCCGTTCTGACGCATCACATCAACCAGTGTTAAAGTTCCTGCAATGTTGTTATTGTAATACTCCCAAGGCTTTGCCACAGACTCTCCGACAGCCTTCAGTCCTGCAAAATGAATACAGCTGTCAATCTTCTGCTCTGCAAAAATTTTATTTAAGATGTCACGGTCAAGGATATCTCCTTTATAAAATGTAACTTTCTTTCCGGTCAGTGCCTCCACACGATCCAGTGACTTTTCTGAAGCGTTTGACAGATTATCCAGAACAACGACATCATATCCTGCATTCTGCAGTTCCACACAGGTATGACTTCCGATATAGCCTGCTCCACCAGTAACTAAAATTGCCATAATTCCACTCTCCCTTTCTGTTCTTTTGTTTTCTTCTGATACCCCTATTCTATCGCTCCCGGCTCTTAATGTACAGAACCAAATGTAGAAAAAACATGTAAAAATGTTGCATGTGCATAAAAAAACGTATAAACTCAATACTAGAATCGTGTAAGGAGCATTTCCAATGAATGATCAATATAAAAATTCCTACAAAGCAACTGCAAAAGAACTCGTTTCCCTGTCGGTCTATAATGTCGGATACCAACTATGCGATGCCGGCTATCAGTGGGGTCCCGGAATCCGCGACCACTACCTGATTCACTATGTGATCTCGGGAAAAGGCACATACGAAGTCAACAACGAAACCCATTTTCTTTCTGCCGAAGATGCCTTTCTTGTGTATCCGAATACGGAGATCATCTACCGTGCCGATGCAAAAACGCCATGGGAATATGCATGGGTCGGATTTACCGGAAGTGACGCTGCCACAATTCTGCAGGCAACCGATTTTTCCCGCAAACATCCATGTATTCATGCAGTTCCCAACGGCGAAGAAGTCAAACGTCAGCTTCTGCATATCTATGATGCCAGAGGAAACGGATTTGAACATGCCGTTGAAATGACCGGCCGGCTCTATACCACGCTGGCGCTCTTTCTAAAATCTTCCACCCAAAAAGAAACGCAGCTGACAGCCGCAACCTACGTCCAGAAAAGTATCGAATATATCAGCGCCAATTACTCCTACCCGATCACAGTGGAAGATATTGCCGCCTACGTCGGTTTAAGCCGCAGCCATCTGTTCCGTTCCTTTGAACTGGTGCTGCAGCAGTCCCCAAAAGAATACCTCACGGATTTTCGCATGAAACAGGCATGCTATCTGTTGGAACACTCAAATCTTTCGATCACCGCCATTGCAAATTCCGTCGGATTTGATAATGGGCTGTATTTTTCAAAAACCTTTCATAAGAAAAAAGGGGCCTCTCCCAAAGCTTATCGCATAAAAATAAGAGGGACAGAATAATTTTTGCCCCTCTTTTCTTCTAATGCCACGGAAACGTGAACATTCCATAAATATAAATAAATAAAATCCCTACAGGCACAAAATAACAGAACAGCGGTTTCATCCATGCCTTGATTTTTAAGCCTTTTCCCGCATTGGCCTCCTGCAGGAAATTGTTCCACCCCCATCCCCGGCGTGTACAGCAAAACAGCGCCAGTATCAGTGAGCCGAGCGGCATCGCATTGTTAGACACAATAAAATCCCACAAATCCAGCCATGCCGTGCCTTTTGCAAACGGCTGAAAACGAATCAGACTGTACCCCAGCGCCGTTGTCAATGCCACAAGAAACGTCCCAATCCCGCAGGCAATACATCCCACCGGACGTGACCAGCCCGTCAGTTCCCGGATCATGGCAAGCAGATTCTCACATACTCCAAATACCGTTGACATGGCAGCAAACACCATGAACAGGAAAAACAGCGCACCCCACCAGCGTCCGCCCTGCATATGGTTAAACACACTCGCCATCGTATCAAACAAAAGGCTTGGTCCCGCAGTCACTTCAAGATTATAGGTATCGCAGGCAGGAAACATAATCATGCCTGCAACAACTGCTACAAACGTATCTAAAACAATGATATTTACGGATTCTCCCAAAAGGGAACGCTCTTTCCCGATGTAGCTTCCAAAGATCGCCATGCCACCCATACCGACCGACAACGTGAAAAACGCCTGATTCATTGCTTTTACAATCATTGTACCTGATATTTTGGAAAGGTCCGGAATCAGATAAAAAGCCAGCCCATCCTTTGCGCCGGAAAGCGTAAAACTGTGGATCGCCAACACCAGCATCAGCACCAGAAGCGCCGACATCATATATTTGGTAATGCGTTCAAGGCCTCCCTGCAGCCGGAAACTCAAAATCACAAATGTAATCACAACCGTGATCAACAGGTAACCAACATTTACGGATGGTGTTGTGATCATTTTTTCAAATCCCAAATCCGCATTCTGACCGGTAAGAAACTTCACAAAATAATAAATAATCCAGCCTGCAACAACGGAATAAAACGCGATCAGTGCAATATTTCCAATCAGACACACAATCCCCGGAATTTTCCATTTGCGTTTTCCGGAAAGTTTCTCATACATATACAAGGGACTTGTCTGTGCCGCACGTCCTACGGAAAGTTCCATCACCATTGCCGGAAGCCCTAAAATGAGCAGACAGATCACATAGACAAGCATGAAACTGCCACCGCCGTTTTGTCCGCACATCCAGGGAAACTTCCATACATTTCCGCATCCGATTGCACATCCTGCCGAGAGCATAATAAACCCAAGTCTGCTTCCGAGCTGTTCTCTTTTTTCCATTGTTTCCAATACCTTTCCCCGTATATTTTTCAAAAAACTCCGGACAAACAACTTGTCCGGAGTTTTCTACCCAACATTTTTCCGATGACTAAGCTAATGCTTTCTTTGCAACTTCTGCAAGCTTTGCAAAACCTGCTGCATCTGTAACAGCCATGTCAGCTAATACCTTACGGTTTAAATCAGCTCCAGCTACCTTTAATCCGTGCATGAACTGGCTGTAAGAAAGTCCGTTCATACGAGCTGCTGCGTTGATACGAGCAATCCATAACTGACGGAACTGTCTCTTTCTCTCTTTACGTCCAGAATAAGAACTTGTTAAGGCTCTCATTACGGACTGCTTAGCTACACGATACTGCTTGGAACGAGCTCCTCTGTATCCCTTTGCTAACTTTAAAGTTCTGTTATGTCTTTTCTTAGCGCCTAATCCGCCTTTAACTCTTGCCATTTCCTATATCCTCCTTAACAAATCTTAGATGTATGGTAAAATCTTCTTCATGTTCTTGATGTTTGTCTGATCCATCATTGCTGCTTTTCTGAGATTTCTCTTATTCTTTGTTGTTTTCTTTGTTAAGATATGTCTTCTGTAAGCCTTGTTTCTCTTTAACTTTCCGGTTCCGGTTGCTTTGAAACGCTTTGCTGCTGCTCTGTTTGTCTTAATTTTTGGCATTGTGTATTCCTCCTTAATAAATGTTATCTCTTCTCTGCCAACACCATACCGATGCTTCTTCCCTCGATCTTCGGTGCTTTTTCCACTACTGCGATATCGGAAAGCTGCTCAGCAAGATCATCTAAGATGTGCTTACTGCTGTTCATATGTGCCATCTCGCGACCACGGAAACGAAGTGTGATCTTGACTTTATTGCCTTTTGCGAGGAACTTCTTTGCAGCGTTCATCTTGGTGTTCAAATCATTGGTGTCAATGTTTGGTGACAGGCGGATTTCTTTTAATTCCACTGTCTTCTGCTTCTTCTTTGCATCCTTTTCCTTACGTGCAAGATCATAACGATACTTACCGTAATCAATTACCTTGCATACAGGCGGCTTTGCATTCGGAGCAATCTTGACAAGGTCAAGACCGGCTTCATCTGCAATTTTCTGTGCCTCTCTGGATGAGACAACACCAATCTGCTCGCCATCCGGTCCGATCAGACGAACCTCTCTGTCTCTGATCTGTTCGTTAATCATTAATTCGCTAATGGTTTTGTACCTCCAATAAAAAATAGTGGATAGGCAGACTATCCACTATTACATCTAACATTCATATAACATGCTAAAAGTATGAACACTAAGTCGCCCGATTGCGCTTAGGTGAGAGTGGATACTCTACTTGTTTCTTAACAACCATTTGACTATACCACCTGATTACGGTATTGTCAACTGTTTTCTGTAAATTTATTCCGCCGGTTCTGCCGGAATAAACAGCCGCTGGTTATTTCCCGGATTCTGATCCGGCACTGCTGCTTTTGCCTCCGCACAAAACTGCTCCTGTGAGTTTATCAGAACCTTGCCCCGCTTGTCAAGTTTTTCATAAGTACCATCCGGCTGCATCACACGCGCTTTCACATTATCTTCCAGTTCCACATGCAGAATATGCAGTGCTTTTTCTTTGAGTTCCTCCTCAATCACCGGGAAAACAATCTCTACACGCCGGTCAAGATTTCGCGGCATCCAGTCCGCACTTCCCATAAATACTTCCGGATTGCCGTCATTATAAAAATAGAAAATACGGCTGTGCTCCAGGAAATTTCCCACAATAGAACGCACGGAGATATTCTCACTCACTCCCGGAATTCCGACGCGCAGACAGCAGATTCCGCGCACGATCAGATCAATCTTTACACCGCTTGTAGATGCCTCATACAGCGCCGCAATAATGCCCGGATCACAGAGAGAATTCATCTTTGCCACGATACGGGCTTCTCTTCCCTGCTGCGCGTTTTTTGTTTCCCTGCCGATCAGGCGCAAAAATTTATCCCGCAGCCAGTATGGTGCCAGCACCAGTTCATTCCATGCCAGCGGTTCGGAATATCCGGATAACATATTAAATACCGCTGTGGCATCCTCCCCGATCGACTCTTTGCAGGTAAAGATTCCACAGTCCGTATATAATTTTGCCGTCGAATCGTTATAGTTTCCGGTTCCCAGATGAACATAGCGGCGGATTCCGTCCTCTTCCCGGCGGACCACCAGTGCGATCTTGCTGTGTGTTTTAAGGCCAACGAGACCATAGATCACATGACAGCCTGCCTGTTCCAGTTTTTTCGCCCAGACAATGTTGTGCTCCTCATCAAAACGGGCTTTCAGCTCAACCAGAACCGACACCTGCTTGCCGTTTTCCGCTGCCTGTGCCAGACTGCTGATAATCGGGGAATTTCCGCTGACACGATACAGTGTCTGTTTAATCGCCAGGACATCCGGATCTTTGGATGCCTGCCGGATGAAATCCACAACCGGATCAAAGGTTTCGTATGGATGATGCAGAAAAATATCCCCTTTGCGGATTGCGGCAAAAATGTCACTTCCCGGTGTAATTTCCGGCACCTGCTGCGGCGTATACGGTTTATAGCGGAGATGATCGTACCCGTCGATGCCATACATTTTCATCAGAAAAGTCAGATCGATCGGACCTGCAATCTGAAAAATATCCTCATCCGACACTTTCAGCTCCGTCTTTAAAAATTTCAGAAGCTTTTTATCTACCTTCTCTTCAATTTCCAGACGGATAACTTCTCCCCACTGACGCATCTTTAATTTGTTCTCAATCTCTTTCAGCAAATCCGATGCCTCATCCTCATCAATCGTCAGATCTGCGTTTCGCATGATCCGGTACGGATACGCACACAATACCTTGTAATTGGAAAACAGTATGCCTATGTTGCGTTCTATAATCTGCTCAAGCAGAATGAAAGACTTCGTTTCCCCTTCGCTTGGAATCTGTACCAGACGCGGCAGAACACTTGGCACCTGCACGGTCGCAAACACAGTCTCATCCTCCGTTTTCTTTCCGGTCAGAAGTGCTGCAATATTCAGTGTCTTATTGCGAATCAGCGGAAACGGACGCGACGCATCCACTGCCATCGGGGTGAGTACCGGATATACATTTTCCATAAAATAGCGATCCACAAAACGCGCCTGTTCCTCGTTCAGATCCTCATGTGCATCCAGAAGATAAATTCCTTCTTTGTGCAGAAGCGGCATCAGGGAACGGCTGAAAGTACTGTACTGGATATTGACCAGTTCCCGCGCCTGTTTATTGATGGCGGAAAGCTGCTCCGTGGCGGTCATTCCGGCGATATCACGCTTTTTATATTTTGCGTGTACCATATCCTTTAAGGATGCCACCCTTACCATAAAAAATTCATCCAGATTGGAAGAAGTAATACTGACAAATTTCAACCGCTCCAAAAGCGGAATGGATTTATCTCTTGCTTCACTTAATACACGCTGGTCAAACTTAATCCAGCTGAGCTCACGGTTTTCATAATATGCCGGATCTTTAAAATCTATTTTTGTGTCCATAAAAGCCCTCCGATCTAATAGTTATAAATACGCTTTTCTTTTAAAACAGGTTTCATGCTGTATACATTTTCAAAATAAGAGGTCTTTGCGTCAAACAATGCCTGTTCCAGCGCAATATCCTCAAATGCCTCGACCGTAATCACGAGTTTTCTCTCCCTTACCGCGATCCGGATATTTTTAAACTTCTGTTTATGACTCTGATCCAGCGCATTTGCCACACGAAGAATTGCCGAAAGTTTTGCCACGCAAAGATACTCTTCCTGACTCAGCACATCGGCGACTTCCTCATACGGGTCCAGAGGAAGGGTATTGTAACGCACGATCTGTGCAACAATCTCGCGCTCCTGATGGGTCAGACCGATAATCTCTGAGGACATGATAATATGATACGTACTCTCCGACGCTTCCGCAAAGCTGACATACTTTCCACAGTCATGCAGGATTGTAGCCACCTGAAGCAGCAGACGCGCTCGCTTTCCAAGTCCGTGTTCCTGTTTCATCGCATCAAAAATCTTAATGGATAGCTTGGAAAGTGTCTGAATGTGTGGAGAAAAACTGTGGTAATGCTCCGATAAAAATGTGGCCGCCGAAATGATATCCGCATCAAAATCATGTGTCGATGCCAGCAGTTTATTGTGCTGTGCATAATCAAATGCCATACCATCCTGAATATTTGCGCCCGGAACCCATACCTCTTTCGGATTCACATTCTGTGCCATCATTTTATACAGCACAAGTGCCGGAATAATTAACGGTTCCCTCTCATCTGAAAGATTTAATTCCGCTGTGATCTCCTCCAGCGTTTTTTTGAGCAGTTTATCGATAAATTTAGAGAATTTATCCAGCTTTACCTGACGGCTTTTTCCGCCTTTTTCCTCAATTTTTTTGACCAGGCCGCCGGCATAGTCACTGATCAGGATCAGATAATCCACCGGCGTATTCATGTACATGGAGCGAAATCCCTCGAGTTTTTTATTGACATATTCCTCAATCTGGTTTTCATACATTTTCAGGGAGTATCCGCGGTCTCCAAGCAGATTCCGCAGGCGCATAATGCCTGTTTCCATGTGTTGTGTCGTGATCATTTTCCCGTCACGGAATAATGTGATCTGCACACTCGCCCCGCCGACATCCACGACTGCTGCACTCGTCTTTATCATCTCCTCAAACACCGGACTGCCAGCCACCGCTTTATAACTGATAAAACGGTGTTCCGAGTTGCTTAACACCTTTACCCGGAATCCGGTTCTAAGATAAATCTGGTCAAGGACAAATATCTCATTTGTGGTATCCCGGAGTGCGGCTGCTGCACAGACTTCATAACTGTCTACCTTGTAGCTTTCCATAATCTCTTTAAACTGCGCCAGTGTTTCACAAAGTTCTTCCACCTGCTCATATCCGATTGTCCCTGTGCCATAAGTGCCTTTTCCCAGTTCCTGCCGGGACCGGATGTGATCCACCTCATGAAACTTTTTTCTGTTTGTAAACTCAAATACCTTCAGGCTCACATCGTATGTGCCAATATAAATTGCTGCAAATGTGTGAATTGCCATACGCCCACCTTCTTTCACCAATTCTGACTAATACGTACCAAGAATCCGGAATGCAATTGTTTCGTCCCGAAGTCCGCGCAGCGCATTCTGCACTGCATGATCCTCAAATCTTCCCTCAAAATCAACAAAGAAACGATATTCCCAGTTTTTATTCTGTAACGGACGTGACTGGATATTTGTCATATTCAGTCCATTATAAATAAAATGCGACAGTGCATGATATAAAGCACCGCTTTCGTGATTGATCTCAAAACAGATGCTGATCCGGTCTGCCTGATCGGTATATACTTTTTTCCCTGTCACAACAATAAACCGGGTCGAATTATTTTTATTATTCTGAATGGAATTGCGTAATACTTTCAACCCATAAATCTGGGCATTTTTTGCACTGGCAATCGCCGCCTGGGAAATCTCCCCATCCTCTTTGACCTTCTTGGCTGCAACGGCATTATTGCTGACACTGAATTTTTCCCAGTCCGCATGACTGTCCAGAAATTCACTGCACTGCATCAGTGACTGTTTGTGCGAATACACGGTACGGATATCTCTCTCATCCGCATCTTCCAGTCCTAAAAGTGCATGATCAATACGGATGATCTGCTCCCCGACAATATAATTATCATATTCCACCAGAAGATCATAATTTTCCGAGACAATTCCTGCCGAAGAATTCTCGATCGGGAGTACCGCATAATCCGCTTCCCCGTTCTTAATGGCCTCCATGGCATCTTTCCAGCTCTCCACATGGAAATTATTGCAGTTTTCTCCAAAAAACTGTTCCATGGCAAGCTGGCTGTAGGCACCTTCGAGTCCCTGAAAAACAATCCTTGCATTGGAATAATCCAGCGTGTGAATCGGCTCAAACTCCTGCGGAGGCATAATTCCATGCTCCGTCAGCAGTTTATACTGTTTCTTACGGCTCATCGCCATGATCTGCTCAAAAAGTTCACGGATTCCGTGTCTGGTAAAATCACTTTCCGCTTTTTTCTGCAGCGTTGCCAGCTTGGATTCCTCTCTCTCTTTGTCAAAAACCTGCTTGCCGGTGTTTATTTTGTATTCAGCCACATCCGAGGTCAGTTTCATCCGTTCCTCATAGAGTTTTACGATCTGTTCGTCAATTTTATCAATATCTTTTCGGATATCTAGTAAATCTTTCATATAGCGCTCCTTCATGATTTATGATAAAATTTTATAACACAAAGGTATAAAAGGCAAGATACAACTTACCAAGGAGGACTCGATATTATGAAAAAACGTTTGCCCATAATTATAATTGCTGTTCTGGTCGTAGTATTTGCAGGACTGGGATTTTACAGCCATCAGAAAAGTAAGATCAAATACAACACAAGCTATGTCAACGGAAATACTGCCGGAAACCTTTACAATGCCGGCTTGTTTTGTGAGAAAAACGGAACCGTTTATTTTGCCAATCCGGATGACGATTACCGGCTGTATTCCATGGATACAAACGGCAATCATCTGAAAAAACTCAGTTATGACCGTGTCATGTATATCAACGCCGATGACCATTATGTATACTATGTACGCAATAATGAAAATAATGGAACCGGATTTGATTTCTTCTCCTACGCAAGAAACAGTCTGTGCAGAATTGACCAGAATGGAGAAAACACTAAAATTTTAGACAAAGATCCCTGCCTGTATGCCTCGCTTGTCGGAAACTACATTTATTATCTGCACTATGATGACAAGGATGCTACAACGCTTTACAAGATCGGAATCGATGGCAAAGGACGCAAAAAAGTATATTCGCCTTACATTTTTACATGCAGCACGCTGGGTCAGTATATTTATACCAGCGGAACCGAAAGTGACGGTGCCATCTATCAGCTGGATACCGCCAGTGACAGTTTAAGCAAAGTCTATGAATGTAATTCTTTCAAACCGATTGTAACCAGTGATGACAATGTCTATTATATGGATGTGGATCAGAACAACGCCCTGGTACATACCAATATGAAATCCGGTCATCCGGTTACACTTACCAAGGACAGTCTGGATCTCTACAATGTATACGGAAGCAGTATTTTTTATCAGCGCTATTCCGAAGACAATCCGGCCCTTTGTATGATCAAAAATGACGGCAGTGGATATCAGGAACTGGCACAGGGCAATTACTCCAATATCAACGTCACTTCCAGTTACATCTATTTTACCGATTTTAAGACAAAAGAAATGTTCTGTACACCGACCGATCATCCGGGAACACTCACCGCTTTCCATCCCGGCGTTATCAAAAAATAAATTTATAAGACTGTAAAAGAGGAGGAACCCAAAAATGCGGTTCCTCCTCTTTTGTTTTTCAAAACTTCCATAACATTACGCGCCAAAATCAAACAGGGAAAGCTGATTGGATTCCGGCATATCGCCAAACAATCCCAGATCACTCATCAGTTCTATTGTTGTCTTTGATACTTTTGTCCGTTCCCTAAAATCATCCTTGGAAAGAAAAATTCCGTCTTTTGCCGCTTCTGCAATCGCAACTGCCGCATTATCGCCAAGTCCGTCAATCGTATTGAGCGCCGGCAGCAGTTTTCCATCCACAATCTGAAAATGATGCGGTTCTGACTTATAGATATCCAGCGGAAGAAATTCAAATCCTCTGGCATACATTTCCTGTACCAGACGCATATCTTTGTAGGTATCCTGCTCTTTTTTGGAGAGCTCGTCCTTGCGCTTTTCGTACTCATGCATATATCCTTCCAGTTTTTCTTTTCCCTGACACATCAGCTCATAACTGAAAGCGGTCGCACGGATAGAAAAATATGCTGCATAGTAAGCCAGCGGATAAAACACTTTACAGTAGGCAATGCGCCATGCCATCATAACATACGCGGCTGCATGGGCTTTCGGGAACATGTACTTAATCTTCTCACAGGACCAGATATACCAGTCCGGTACATTGTGATCAATCATATCCTGCTTCCATTCCGGCCATTTGTCGCATTTTCCTTTTGCCACAATTCCCTTCCGGACATTCTCCATAATCTTAAACGATTCCTCGGAATCCAGTCCCATGCCAATCAGATAGATCATGATATCATCCCTTGTACAGATGGCGGTAGAAATCGTTGCCTTCTTTTCCTGAATCAATGTCTGTGCATTGCCAAGCCATACGTCCGTACCATGGGACAGCCCTGCAATACGCACCAGATCCGAAAATTCTTTTGGCTGTGTGTCTATTAACATGCCCATGGCAAAGTCTGTACCAAACTCCGGGATACCCAATGCTCCCAGCTGACAGTTCACCAGATCATCCGGCGTGATGCCAAGTGCGGAAGTATCCTGAAACAGCGACATGACAGCCTTATCATCCAATGGAATCTGCGTCGGATCTACACCCGTCAGATCCTGCAGCATACGGATCATGGTAGGATCATCGTGCCCGAGAATGTCAAGTTTTAAAAGATTATGGTCAATCGAGTGATAATCAAAATGTGTGGTCGTAATATCGACCGTCATATCATTTGCCGGATGCTGAACCGGGGTAAATGTATAAATCTGTTCCCCCATCGGAAGAACAACGATACCACCCGGATGCTGTCCTGTAGTACGGCGCACGCCGACACATCCAAGTACAATCCGGTCAATTTCACAGTTTCTCTTATGTACACCGCGCTCTTCATAATAATTTTTGACATAACCGAATGCCGTCTTATCTGCCAGCGTACCGATCGTTCCTGCCTTAAAGGTCTGTCCCTCCCCGAAGATAACTTCGGTGTATTTATGTGCCTTACTCTGGTACTCTCCGGAAAAGTTCAAGTCGATATCCGGCTCTTTATTTCCCTTAAATCCCAGGAACGTCTCAAACGGAATATCAAACCCTTCTTTGGAAAGCGGTTTTCCGCAGCGCGGACAGAGCTTATCCGGCATATCACATCCACTTCGGCCGGAAAAAGATTTTACCAGATCCGAATCAAAATCGCTGTACTGGCAATGTTTGCACAGATAATGCGCATGCAGCGGGTTCACCTCCGTAATACCGGACATTGTCGCAACGAAAGAACTTCCGACCGATCCACGCGATCCGACCAGGTAGCCGTCTTCGTTGGATTTCCAAACCAGCTTCTGCGCAATGATATACATCACAGCATACCCATTGCTGATAATGGAATTTAATTCCCGGTCTAAACGTTCCTGCACAATTTCCGGCAGTGGATCTCCATACATTTTATGTGCTTTGTTGTAACAGATGTCACGCAGCATCTGGTCCGAATTTTCAATGACCGGCGGACACTTATCCGGACGAACGGGAGAAATTTTTTCGCACATATCCGCAATCCGGTTTGTGTTTGTAATAACAACCTCTTCTGCTTTTTCACTTCCAAGATAGGCAAATTCTTTCAGCATCTCTTCCGTCGTCCGCAGAAAAAGGGGAGCCTGCTCATCCGCATCTTTAAATCCCTGCCCTGCCATGATAATTCTCCGGTAAATTTCATCCTCCGGATCTAAAAAATGCACATCACAGGTTGCCACCACCGGCTTATGGAACTGTTCACCGAGCCGGACAATCTTTTTATTGATCTCAATCAGATCATCATTGGACGCAACCGGAGAATCTTCATCTCTTACAAGGAATGCATTGTTTCCGAGCGGCTGGATTTCCAGATAATCATAAAAGTTTACCAGTCTAGAAATTTCTTCCTCCGGACGGCCATTTAAAATTGCCCGGTACAACTCTCCCGCTTCGCAGGCAGACCCGATCAGAAGTCCATCCCGGTACCTGATAAATTCACTCTTCGGAATCCTCGGACGCCGGTGATAATATTTGATATGCGCCAGCGAAATCAGCTTATACAGGTTTGTCCGCCCCTGATCGCAGGTGGCAAGAATGATCGCATGATAAGTCGGCATCTTTTGTACATTCTGCACCGATGAGGTTCCCATTGCATTCACTTCGTCCAGGGTAGACATACCGCGCTCCCGGAGCATCTCAATAAACTTCACAAAAATCTCTGCCGTACATCCGGCATCATCCACTGCACGATGGTGATTTTCCAGGGATACGCCCAGCGCTTTTGCAACCGTATCCAGCTTAAAACGGTTCAGATTCGGAAGCAGGACACGCGCCAGGGCAACCGTATCCACAATCGTCGGCTTGCATGGAATATCCAGCCTTTGGCAGTTTTTCTTGATAAAACTCATATCGAAATCGGCATTATGGGCAACCATAACACATCCCTCGCAGAATTTCATAAATTCCGGAAGAATGTCTGCAATGACAGGTGCATCAATCACCATGGAATCATTGATCGACGTCAGCTGCTCAATCCGAAACGGAATCGGCACTTGTGGATTGACAAACGTTGAGAATTTGTCCACGATCTTTCCGTTCTGCACCTTCACCGCCCCGATCTCTATAATGCGGTTGGTCTCCGGACTAAATCCGGTTGTCTCCAAATCGAATACCACATAATCTGCATCCAGATCCTGGTTCTGGCTGTCCGTCACCATCCCCTTTAAATCATCGACCAGATATGCCTCCACGCCGTAAATGACTTTAAAATCCGAATCGGACGGTACGGTATGATTGGCATCCGGGAACGCCTGCACATCCCCGTGATCGGTAATGGCAATCGCCTTATGCCCCCATTTCATGGCACGCTTGACAATATCCTTGACATCTGAAACGCCATCCATATCACTCATTTTGGTATGGCAGTGCAGCTCTATGCGTTTTTCTACGCTGGTATCCATACGGACCGTTGTAAAATCGGCGCATTTCTTGATTCCGACGATAGAACCGATGGTAAGTTCACTGTCGAACTTATCAATGGTTGCAACACCTTTGACACGCACAAACTTTCCCCCGCTGATTTCTTTTAACAGCTCCGGTACATCATCATTTCTCGCAAAAATTTTAAGAACAATCGTATCGGTAAAATCAGTCACGGAAAAAATAATGATGGTCTTTTCATTGCGGATCTCACGGGTATCTACCGACAGAATCTTTCCGCGGATCACAACCTCTCCGATCGGTCCGTCAATCTTCTCAATCTCCATGCTCTCTTCTTCGAAGTCTCTTCCGTATATTACATCCGGATTCATGGATTTTTTGCCGTTATCCGACTCGAATTTCCGGCGGAACTCTCCCCGCTTTTCAAACTTCTGCTTTGGTTTTGCATAATTTGTACCATTTTTTGAAGTGTCTGCACGATTTCCTGCCGTTTTTGCAATTGTCTTTGTTTTTTCTTCTGTTTCGACAGTTTTCTCTTTTTCTTCCGTTTCCTGGGATTTTCCTTCCATAACCAGCTTCGTCCGCGCAACAATTCCTGCCACTTCCTGCCGGATCTGTTCTTCGGAATTTTTCCGGTATTTGCTCTCCTGCGGTTTCCGGTATTGTGGAAATATTTTCAGATTCATTCCACAGCGCTCACAGATCACTTTCTCTAAAAATTCGATAATCTCATCCGTACGGGTTTTGGCAATAATAGTCTCATCCATCGTCAGAATCAGACGGTCCTCTTCCGGAAATTCCATGTCCGCCGTCCGCAACAGATTGTATTCGAGCACACTGTAGGCATTCAGTTCATCTAAAATACTGTCCTTATACACCTCTATCAGAGACTTCGGGGTATACTGTTCGGAAAGCTCATAAGACTCTATGATCTTTACCTGTATGGCCCGGTTCTGAAAAATCTGTTCGGTAATCGCTTTTTCAAGTTTCCATATGTTTTTTTTGAAAATAAGTCTTTTTGCACGCAAATAAATGCGAATATGAGTATGTTCATGATTCGCACTTATTTTTGTCACTTCAGTTGTATCTAACAGCCCTTCGAGTTCTTCCTCCAGTTTCAGTGTCGGAAAGGCTTCACGAAATGCTTTTGACATCAGTCTTCACTCCAATGTTCCAATTCATAACGCAGTGCCGGCAGAAGTTCTGCTTCCGGTACTTTTTTGTAAATTTCTCCATGTTTGATAATCAGACCCTCGCCGACACCTCCGGCAATCCCGATATCGGCTTCCTTTGCCTCTCCCGGTCCGTTTACCACACATCCCATTACCGCCACTTTGATATCAAGCGGAAATTCCGAAACCATCGTTTCTACTTG
The DNA here is from genome assembly GCF_001406815.1 of Roseburia faecis. Lineage (GTDB taxonomy): Bacteria > Bacillota > Clostridia > Lachnospirales > Lachnospiraceae > Roseburia > Roseburia faecis. The sequence goes on from NZ_CVRR01000019.1 coordinate 287,963, forward strand.
ATTGGCAAGCCCGATCAGATCAATGCGGGTTCTTCCGCAGGTCGGACAGGAAACCACTTCCACGCCCCCTTTGCGAAGTCCGAGGGTACGAAGAATCAGTTTTGCGGATTTAATCTCTTCCAACGGGTCCCCGGTCAGAGAAACACGGATAGTATCCCCGATTCCCTGGTTTAAAATCAGTCCCAGACCGATTGCGGATTTGATATTCCCGCTGATCAGTGTTCCCGCCTCTGTGATTCCCACATGCAGCGGATGATCCGTCTGTTTTGCGATCAGCTCATGTGCTTTGACACACATCATGACATCCGAGGATTTGATACTGATCACAAGATTATCATAGCCCATATCTTCGATCAGTTTCACTTTATCCATTGCGCTCTCCACAATTCCCTCTGCGGTCACACCATGGTATTTTTCCACGAGACCCTTCTCTAAAGATCCGCTGTTGACGCCCACACGGATAGGAATCCGGCGCTCTTTTGCCACATCCACAACCGCTTTTACACGCTCACGACTTCCAATGTTTCCGGGATTGATACGAATTTTATCCGCACCGTGCTCCATGGCTGCAATCGCAAGCCGGTAATCAAAATGGATATCCGCAACCAGCGGGATGGTAATCTGTTTTTTGATTTCCGTCAGCGCCGCAGCTGCCTCCTGGGTGGGAACCGCGCAGCGGATAATTTCACAACCGACTTTTGTCAGCTGCTTAATCTGTGCCACCGTTGCCGCAACATCCTCTGTCTTTGTATTTGTCATAGACTGAATCGCAATCGGATGATTTCCTCCAATCCATCTGTTTCCAATCTGTACTTCCTTTGTGATATGTCTCTCCATCATAACGCCTCTAGCCTCTTAGATAAATAGTTTTCGAATGTCATTGAACATAACAATAAACATCAGTCCAAACAACAATACAATACCAACCAGATTTACCATGCCTTCTTTGTTTGGATCAATCCGCTTTCTGCGGATCGCCTCAATAATCAGAAATAACAGCCGGCCTCCGTCCAGTGCCGGAAGCGGCAGCAGATTCATAACGCCCAGATTCGCAGATAAAAGAATCGTCCAGTTGAGCATATTCAAAAGTGCATAGTAATACCCGTCATTTTTTACAGACTGCTGATAGGTGTCTCCGATTGATTTTACGATACCGACCGGTCCGCTCAGTTCGTTTGGAGATACCTGACGTGTCACAAGCATTTTCAGACTCTGGATAGTGGTATAAATCCAGTATCGCACCTCGTAAAAACTGTTTTTTAAGTTTGTGAGCACGTTTCCCTTTACCCGGACATTTCCCATGGTCTGAAATCCGTACAGATATCTTCCGGTCTCTTTATCCAGTTTCGGAACCAGTGTTGTCGTATGTTTCTGCCCATCCCTTGCATAAGTGACTTTAATGGTTTCCCCGGAATGAAATGTTCCGTATGCAGTGATTTCTCTGCTGAAATGAACCGAAAAATGATTCATCCGGATAATCTCATCCCCTTCCTGAAGACCTGCCTCTTCTGCGGCATATCCTTCCATTACCCCGGAAAGAACCGGCTTATCATATCCCACACAGCTCATCAGGATAAACGCGAAAATAAATGCAAGAATAAAGTTAAAAAAAGGCCCTGCAAATACGACGCTCATACGTCCCCATACCGGCTTTTTACCAAATGCGCGATTGTCCGTCGAATCTTCGTCTTCCCCTTCCATCATGCAGGCTCCTCCAAACGGAAATGCCTTAATGCAGTATTTGGTTTCGCCTTTTTGTATCCCACAGATAGTCGGTCCAAGGCCGAAACAAAATTCATTTACCCGGATTCCGTTTGCCTTTGCAAGCAAAAAATGCCCCAGTTCATGAAATAAAATTACAATACTAAATATTACAAATGCGATAAGAAATGATACAATTTTCATTTTTTTTACCACCTGCCCCCTATATATTCATATGTTGCCTGCTCTGTCTCTAAGATCTGCTCTAAATCCGGATGTGCGATATAGCTGACTTCTTCCATTGCAGCTTCAATCATTTCCGTAATTTCCGGATAAGCGATTTTTCTGTCCAGAAACATTGCCACTGCCTTTTCATTTGCGGCATTAAAAACCGTTGGGATATTTCCTCCCCGTCTGGCAGCATCATATGCCAGGGAAAGCCCACGGAAGGTATCCGTATCCGGGCGCTCAAACGTAAGGTCACAAAGAGCAAAAAGATCCAGACGCTTCCCGGATAAATGTTTCCGCTTTGGGTAATACAGTGCATACTGAATCGGCAGACGCATATCCGGCGTTCCAAGCTGCGCAATCACTGCACCATCCTCATATTCCACAGCAGAATGAATGACACTCTGCGGATGCACGACAACTTCAATCTGTTCGAGTTCCACACCAAACAGCCATTTTGCTTCCATAACCTCAAGCCCTTTGTTCACAAGTGTCGAAGAATCAATGGTCACCTTGTGTCCCATGGACCAGTTCGGATGCTTTAATGCATCTTCCACCTGTATATGAAGCAGATCCTGCTTCTTTCTGCCCCGGAACGGTCCTCCGGATGCGGTAAGAAGGATTTTACTGATCGGATTTTCTTCGTTTCCCTGCAAAGACTGGAAAATGGCACTATGTTCACTGTCTACCGGAAGAATGGACACTCCATACTCCGCTGCAAGCGGAATAATCAGATGTCCTGCCGTAACTAACGTTTCTTTGTTTGCCAGGGCAATCGTTTTCTTTGCCTTTATGGCTGCAATGGTCGGCCGGATTCCGAGCATCCCGACAATCGCCGTCACCAGAATTTCCGACTCTTCATAAGTTGCAACCGCAAGTAATCCATCCATTCCGGTTTCCACAGGAATGCCCAGATCCGCCGTGCGGACCCGAAGGGAAGCTGCTGCCTCTTTGCTCCACACAGCAACAAGCTTTGGGCGAAATTTCCGCATTTGTTCTTCCAGCAGACGGATATTGTTTCCACAGGCAAGTGCGGTCACTTCGAAATCATCTGCATGTTCTTCAATCACAGAAAGTGTCTGTGTTCCAATGGACCCTGTCGATCCCAAAATTGCTATCTTTTTCATCGTTCACCTCTTACAGCATATGAAGCGCCAGGAAATAAATGATTGGTGCAGTAATAATCATGCTGTCAAACCGGTCGAGAATTCCTCCATGACCGGGAATCAGCTTTCCGTAATCCTTGATATCATAATTTCTTTTGATGGCAGAAGCTGTCAGATCCCCTACCATGGAAATCAGTCCGGCAATTGCCGCAATCACAGCAAGAATTACAATTTCTCCACGTTCCAGATGCATCGGGCTACGGAAAATAAAACAATATAAAGCGGTCAGAAGCGCAGCACCTGCCACACCTCCCACTGCACCCTCTACCGATTTTTTCGGACTGAGTTTCGGCGACATCTTGTGCTTTCCGATCAGCATTCCGACGCAATATGCACAGGTATCGCATCCCCACGAACATAAAAATACAAGAAAGGCAAGATATAACCCTCTCTCCAGCGTACGGATCTGATATACATAAGAAAGCATGACCGCTACATAGAAGAATCCAAAAAATGCTGCCATCACCTGATCTGCATGAAATTTCGGATATGCAAATACAAATACAAACATTAACAGAATCAAAAATGCCATAAATAAAATCATAAGATCCGGCAGAAACTTCCACTGTAAATTACAGTAATAAACGATTGCCGCCAGATATCCAACGCCTGCCAGAACGGTCTTTTCCATCTTGAACACGCGATATAATTCAAACATTCCGATACAGGAAATGGCAAGTGTTGCAAATAATAAAATTTCATGGCCTGAAATAATCAAAAACAGAGCCAGAATTACCAGCACGATTCCGCTTAACAGTCTCGTTTTAAACATCCTATTCTTCCTCCTTAAGTCCGCCAAAGCGTCTGTCTCGTTTATTATACGCTTCCACAGCTAATTCCAATTCTTTTTTATGAAAATCCGGCCACGGAACATCCGTAAAATAAAATTCGCTATACGCAAGCTGCCACAGCAGATAATTGGAAAGCCGCTGCTCTCCACTTGTACGAATCAGTAAATCCGGGTCTGGAAGTTCCCTTGTATCCAGATATCCGGAAAAGATTTTCTCATTGATTTCCTCCTCCGTGATTCTGCCATTCTTTATATCAGTAAACATATGCTTCATGGCCCGAAGCATCTCATCCCGGCTTCCATAATTGATGGCAATGGTCAGATTCAGTCCCGTATTTGCCGCGGAAACTTCTTCCAGTTCCTGAATCTTTTTCTGAAAACTTTCGGATAATCTGGAAAGTTCCCCAATCACACGTACCCGCATATTATTTTTATTTGCCGTGCGGATACAGTTTTTCAAATAACTCTCCAGCAGTTTCATCAGTGCAGCCACTTCGCTGTCCGGACGATTCCAGTTTTCCGTGGAAAATGCATACAGTGTCAGGTACTCAATTCCAAGCTCATCTGCAGCCTGACAAACCGTTTCTACATTCTTTGCGCCAACGGTATGTCCATAATTGCGTGGCATACCCTTGCTTTTTGCCCATCTTCCATTCCCATCGAGTATAATCGCCACATGTTTTGGAATTTTCATCAATCTTGTTCCCCTCTTTCCTGCAAGTGAAAAAGGGACATAGCCACAGGCTTATGTCCCTTAAACATCTTATACTGTAAGAATTTCATCCGACTTGGCATCCACAGCCTTGTCAATCTGTGCAACATACTGATCGGTCAGTTTCTGGATTCCGTCTTCGAGATCCTTGATCTCGTCCTCAGAAATATCCTCCGCCTTGCCTACTTTTTTGAAATGATCCATCGCATCTCTGCGGATATTTCTCACAGCGACCTTGGCACCCTCACCTTTTTTCTTAATATCTTTTGCCAGCTCTTTTCTTCGCTCTTCGGTCAGTTCCGGAAATACCAGACGAATCAGTTTTCCGTCATTCGTCGGGTTAATTCCCAGATCCGAACTGAGAATGGCTTTTTCAATTTCTTTTACCATAGATGCTTCCCATGGCTGAATCTGAATCATTCTCGGCTCTGGAACACTGACATTTGCAACGCTCTGAATCGGAGACGGTGTTCCGTAATAATCAACACGAAGTTTGTCCAACACATGCGGATTCGCACGTCCTGCGCGGATTCCCGCGAACTCCTCATTTAAATTGGCAAGGGATTTCTCCATTTTATCCTGAAAAATCTGTAATCTCTCGTCCATATACTATATCCTCCTAGTCCACAGTAACGACGGTTCCGTTGAACTGGCCGTTTACCGCGTTTACAATGCTGTTCGTTTCACCAAGTCCGAATACATACATTGGAATGTGGTTTTCCATGCACATTACGGATGCTGTCAAATCAACGACCGCAAGTTTTTTATCAATGACTTCCTGAATGGAAACCTGATCATATTTCTTAGCGGATGGATTTACTTTCGGATCGCTGTCATATACACCATCGATTGCCTTGGCAAGATAAATTCCATCTGCTTCAATCTCTACCGCACGAAGTACCGTTGCCGTATCAGTTGAGAAATATGGATGTCCGGTACCACCTGCAAAAAATACAACCATGTTATGTGCAAAATATTTATTTGCACGATCCTTGGAATATAACTTTGTGATAGATCCGCACTCAAACGGGGTAAGCACGGAAGTCATCATTCCAACGGAACGGAAAATTTCTGACACATAAATACAGTTCATAACCGTAGCAAGCATACCGATCTGATCGGCTTTTGTACGGTCGATCGTCTCACTGGTACGTCCTCTCCAGAAGTTTCCTCCTCCGATGACAATACCAACCTGTACCCCTGCATCTACCAATTGCTTTACCTGCTTTGCAACAACCGTAACTGTCGGCTCATCAAATCCATGATGCTTGTCCCCGGCCAGTGCCTCTCCACTGAGTTTTAATAAAATACGTTTCATCGTATCTGTCTCCTATGATTAATTTTACTTTCCGTCAAAAAGTCCCTGTACATCAATATCAGCATAACACTGAGAGCAGAAACCTTCGATTACTGCACCGTTATTAATCTGTACGGAACGGGATTTGATATTTCCCATGACTACTGCAGATGTATCAACAACAACAGGTCCCTGTACATCGATATCACCCTTGATTGCACCTGCAATAACTGCAGAAGCTGCTGCAATATTACCAATGATCACAGAACCGGCTCCAATCTTAACTGTACCGGAACTTACAACTTCTCCCTCAACTTTTGCCACATCAGCAAAAAACTCTGAAGCTGCACTGTTTCCGTTAATGGTTCCGGTTACAACCAGCTTACCATTACAGGTTACATTTCCGTTGATGGTTCCCTGAATATCAAATGATCCGTCAGACGCGATATCACCGGTCAGAACAGTTCCTGCGGTTATAACAGATGTCTCATCTGAAACTGCATCCGGATTCACTTTGTTATTCATCACTGGTGCTGTTGGCTTTGGGGTTTCCATTGTTGTGTCGCTCATAATTTTTTTCTCCTCATTAAATGTATTGATTACCGGGTCCACAGCTGGTGTGATCACCGGTTTTTTATCCTCTTTGTGAATTGGTGGAAGCTCCGACTCTAACTTTTGTGTATCAGACCCGTCATCCTTCTGTACCTGCTCCAGTAAACCATCCAGTTTGGATAATTCGGATTTCACATCCACATCTTCTCCCAGAGTGTTAACTACCAGATCTTCTGCTTTGTTTTCTTTTTCCGGAGCGTCTGCTCCCGGCATCATTTCATTGACCGCCTGAGAAAAATCATCCTTAAAATCTTTAAATAATCCCATCGTGCTTCCTCCACTCATACTACTTATTCAACACTATCTGCCTTGATATATTGAATGACTTTTGTATTTTCATCAATCGGCAGAATCTCAGCTTTCATCTGTTGCAGTTTCTGAATCAAAGGTTCCAGAGCCTCTACCGTTGTTGACTTGTCATCTCCGTCGTGTAATAACACAACCGAGGTTTTGTATCTTTTTACTCCTTCTGTCACATTTGTCACAACATCATCCACCGTATAATCCGATGAAGTATCTCCTGCGGAAACGTTCCAGTCAAAGTATGTAATTCCCTTTTCATTTAAGACACGAACGAATTCAGCCATATTTACATTGCTGATCTCATTGCTGCTTCCTCCCGGAAAACGATAATAGAGACTATTGACTCCCGTAACGTCTTTCAGATATGAGGAAATCTTATCAAAATCCTGTTCAAATGCCTCTGTGGAGGCATATATTGTACTGTATTTGTTGGAAAAGGAATGCATTCCAAGTGTATGTCCGTCTTTTACAATCCTCTTATAGACCTCCTGCATATCCTTGGAATCATCCCCTACTACGAAAAAAGTTGCTTTTACTCCGTATTTATCCAATACGTCGAGAATCTTGTCCGTATTTTCATCTGGTCCACCGTCAAAAGTAAGATATACTTTATGTGCATCTCCCTCTTTTGCCATATTGTCCCCGGAATCAATCCCCGTCACAACTTTATCGTAAGCAGATTTCTGTGTCTCCTGCCCACTGCTTTCTGTATCCGCAGCCTGCACATTTTCAGAATCCGGAATATTTTGCGAAACGGTTGTCTGTCCCGCTTTCTCCAGTCTCTTTACATGGCTGCTCAAACGTGCTACCTGCACCGTCAGAAGGATAATTGCCAACAGTGAGACAAGCATCCATACCGTAATCGTCACAATGATTCCCGTCTTCATACGGTTGATGCGATTTCTCCTCTGGCGCTGCTGCTCCAAAGCTTCTGAATCTTTTGTACTCATCCTGTTCCTCCACCGGGAAATATCCTTTTCTATTTTAACATATTTTGAAAACTTGTAAAGATTTAATTCCCTGTTGTTGTAAAATTGTTATAAAAAAGGAGCCACGGTTTCTTTATTTTTCCAAAACCACGACTCCTTTTGTGTTTTCACACAGCTTGACTCTGTGAACGGATTATGCGTTCATCTGTGCAGCAACTTCTGCTGCGAAATCTTCCTGTTTCTTTTCCATACCCTCGCCAACTTCGAAACGAATCATCTTGGTGATTTTAAAATTCTTGGAAACAGACTCAAGATACTTAGCTACGGACTGCTTGCCATCTTCCGCCTTAACGTATGTCTGATCAAGAAGGCAGATCTCCTTTAACTGCTTGGATACACGACCTTCTACAAGACCGCCGAACATCTTCTCAGCAGTGATAGATGCCTTATCTGCCATAGCCAGCTCACCCAGCTGAACCTTTGCAGCATCGGAAAGGAAATTCCAGACATAATTCATATTGCTCTTATGCTCTTCGAAGTTATTGATATCCTCATCACTCCATACCTTCTCGCCGATTGCCTTGTCCAGTAATTTGTTTAAGATAGGCTTTGGAAGAGTTGTTGCATCGTTTAATGCGCTGTCAATTGTGATCTCTTTGATCTTTGCAAGTTCCTCAGCGGAAATATCGTTTCTGCTGATATACTGTGGGTTCATTGCAGCAACCTGCATAGCAATGTTTGTAAGAGCCTCTTTTGCAGCATCATCAGATGCACCGTCTGCAGCGATAACAACACCGATTCTTCCGCCACCGTGAATATAAGAAGCAACAGCATCACCGGTTACCTTTGCGAATCTGCGCACAGATAACTTCTCTCCGATTGTTGCTGTCTTCTCAACAAGCAGATCACTGAGTCCGTTTGTAGCAAGAAGTGCCTCGATATCTTCGCCGTTTGCTCCACCGTTTAAATCAGAAGCAAGTGCTGTATCTGCAACTGTCTGAACAAACTCCTGGAATGTTTCATTTTTAGCAACGAAATCTGTCTCTGAGTTAACCTCAGCTACAACAGCAACATTTCCGTTTACTGCAACTCTTGCGATACCTTCCGCAGCGATTCTGCTCTGCTTCTTTTCCATCTTGGCTGCACCGCTTTTTTTCAAAACGTCAACAGCGGCATCCATATCTCCGTTTGTCTCTGTCAGAGCTTTCTTACAATCCATCATGCCTGCGCCTGTCATCTCACGCAGTTCCTTAACCATAGCAGCAGTAATTGCCATCTTTTTTTCCTCCAATTCTCGAATGATTATGCAAAAATTATTCTTCTACTGTCTCCTCAGCAGCTTCTGCAGCAACTTCCTCAGTTCCCTGCTTTGCCTCGATAACAGCATCTGCCATCTTGGAAACGATAAGCTTAACGGCTCTGATTGCATCATCATTACCTGGGATTACATAATCTAACTCGTCCGGATCACAGTTTGTATCAGCAATACCGATCAGTGTGATTCCTAAAGACTGTGCTTCCTGTACGCAGATTCTCTCCTTCTTAGGATCTACGATAAAGATAGCGTCAGGAATTCTCTTCATATCCTTGATTCCGCCAAGGTTCTTCTCTAACTTATCCCACTCTTTTTTCAGTGCAATAACTTCCTTCTTTGGCAGAACATCAAATGTTCCATCTTCAGACATGGTCTCGATTTCTTTCAGACGTGCAATACGGCTCTGGATGGTTCTGAAGTTTGTAAGCATTCCACCTAACCATCTCTCATTTACATAGTACATTCCGCAACGCTCTGCCTCAGTCTTAATAGCATCCTGTGCCTGCTTCTTTGTACCAACGAAAAGAATGGTACCACCCTGAGCAGCGATATCGGAAATTGCATCATATGCCTCATCTACCTTGCCAACAGACTTCTGTAAGTCAATGATGTAGATACCGTTACGTTCTGTGTAGATGTATGGAGCCATTTTAGGGTTCCATCTTCTTGTCTGATGTCCGAAATGAACACCTGCCTCAAGTAACTGTTTCATAGAAATTACGCTCATTTTAATTACCTCCGTTTGGTTGATTTCTTCCATGTACTTCCTATTAGTCTGCCACCGGAAAAGCGTAGATCCGGCACCGGCAGCTTCCATACATGTGTTTAATAAAATTTAAAGCCTTTGGCATTATATCATACCAAAGGCTTTCATGCAAGCTTTATTATACTATTTTTTTGTCAGTACTTTCGCAATCTCGCTATAGTTCATTCCCTTTTCCAGCGTAAATGTCCCCACACGGATATATCTTGCATAATTGTGATCCTGCATATATTTGCGGAAATCTTCCGCATCCTTGACAAGTCCTTTCTCCTGCAGATCCTGTGCAATCTCCCTGCACACTTCTCCGCCTTTTATTGTAATGGAGACTTTTTCCTTTTTTGTTTCTTCCTTCTCGGTCTCCTGCGCTTTTTTCTTCTCTTCTTCTTTCTTTTGAGAGTCCTGTGTTTTTTTCTTTTCTTCCGCCTTTTTCTCCGACTCTTTTGATGTGTCATTCTGTTCCGAAGAAGTATCACGCTCCGTCTGTTTTTGTGTATCGTTCTGCGGAACCTTCTGTGTCACTGCCTGTGTCGTTCTTTGTGTATCCGGAAGATTCGTTTCCTTTACCGGAAGTTCTGTTGTCTGCGTTTCTGCTTCCTGCGTCTGTGTGTCATCCGGCATGATCATTCCAAGTTCCGAAGCTCTCTGCATAGCTTTTTCATCCGACATTGCTCCGCCGTGTGCATGTAACGATACAATAAATACCAGCGAGGCAACCAGAATTCCAAGTCCGCAGCCACGTAAATAATATTTAAATCTCACTGACATCTTCCCCTTTGTATAATCCGATCACCAGCTTCACTTCTCCAAGCCCCCGTCCCAGCTTACGGGCAATTTCCACATCAGACACTCCGTTTTGATGAAGTGCAAGTACCTGATCGTTGAAGCTTCCGTTATCGGTTTCCTCTGCCACAGATGCTTTTGGTGAAATCTGCTGCGGCTGTTCCTCCACAGGCTCTGACACTTCCGTTCTTGCCGGTTCAGGCTCTTTTACCGTTTCCGTCAGATGTGTCATCATTTCATCCTGTGTATGTTTTACCTGCTCCGAAAACTGTTGTAGCTGCGATGCAAGCCCGGTCAGTTCCGTATGCTTGTCATTGAGCATATTATATAAAAAGAGAATTTCATTATGCGTTTTATTCATTGATTCAATCACCGTATTGGAATATTCGTTGATTGCCATAATTTTCTCATTCGTTTCTTTTTCCATCAGACGCTTGGCATTCTCCTGGGACTGTTCTACCACTGCATCGATTGCATCTTCTACCTTGTCATTTGCATTTTTCAGTTCCCGCTCGACAATAATCTTTAATTCCTTCTCACTTAATCTGGTTATCTCCTGTACATCTTTCGGGGTAAGTTTTTCCTGAACAAAAAAGCTTACGAGAACAAAAATGATTCCAACCAGAATCAGTGTAATTTCCACACCCGTCATATATTTTCCCTCAGATTTTCATATCAAAACTGCCGCCAACCGGATTGCCACCCGTCCGCTTCGTTTCTTTGTTTGTTTTTTTTCTCACAGATCCCTGTTTTTTATATTTGTTTTTTCCTTCTTCCCTGGCATCCGTGTGATTATCCAGCTGCTCATTTTCTTCCGGATGGATGACCTGATGATGCAGAACATCCTCCCTGTGATCCACCTGCACCTGAATATTCTGCTGATCCACCATCGGTTTTGTATCCTGCTGGTTTTTAAATGTCTCGATGTCTGCGGTACGCTGTATCGTAGCATAATTGATTGGTGCAATTGCCATAGATCCGCTCCTACTCCGTCAGAATATTCATATAAACACCCATTTTTTTACGCATCTTGTTTAATGCTTTGGTATGTAACTGGGAAATACGTGATTCTGACACTTCCAATATTTTACTGATTTCTTTTAGGGTCATATCTTCATAATAATAAAGTTCAATAACGCGCCGCTCTTTCTCCGTCAGAAGTTCCAGGGATTCCGCCAGTTTTTCTTTTAATTCTGCTTCCTCCACCACTTCTTCCGGCTGTGAAAACCGGACCGGATGCGCCGAATCAATCATTGGCTCCGAACCGTTTTCTTCAAATTCATTCAAAGACACAACATTGGTCACCTTAAGCTGTGTCTGCCAGCTGCACAGTTCCTCATCCGTCAGCCCCAGCTGCTTTGCAAGTTCTTCATCCGAAGCTGTTTTACCGGTCCTCATCTCGATCTGTTTCATCGCTTCATCAATTTTGCGCTGTCGCTGTCTTACGCTTCTTGGAATCCAGTCCATTTTACGAATCTGGTCTAAAATAGCACCACGAATCCGCAAACTCGCATATGTTTCAAATTTTACATTTTTTTCCAGATCAAATTTATCAATTGCGTCAATCAGTCCGAAAATCCCATAACTGACCAAATCATCATATTCCACATTGTGTCCAAGATACATGCTGAGTCTTCCCGCTACGAGTTTTACAAGCTGCGCATATTCAATTATCAGCTGTTCTCTGGTCTCCTGCGTTTTCTTCTGACGATACGCATCCCAGAGTTTTTCTTTATCCGCAGTTTTCATCTACATCATTCCGCCCCGGTTAATTACTTTGTTTGTTGTTCCTCCTGAACCTCCGGCTGCTCCTGCGACTGCTCCTGTGCATCTTTGGCCTGTTCAGTTTTTTCCTGTTCCTCAGAGCTTTCCGCTTCCTGCTCCTCTTTAGACTCTTCCGTTTCTTCCCCGTTCTGGTCATCTTCCATATCCTTGAAGTTTCGGTCAATGATCATTTTTACCACACAACCGATCACATAAAACAGGACAAGTACCAGTAACAGCTGTCTTGTAAAATTCCAAAGTGACATGTGCGTAAGAATTGCAATCACACAGTCAATAAACCCTGCCGCCAACATAATAATAGCCGGTACACCATTGGTTTTCATCTTCTGCCCCTCTATATTACTTTAATTTCTTTTCCCACCGATTTAATTCTGAAATCTCCGGTCTCACAATCCAGTTCTACCGTACGTCCGTAATTTAAACCGGTATCCTCCGCGATCAGCGGGATCCTTAATTCTTTCAAAATAATTTTTGCTTCTTCCGCATTGCGTGCGCCTACATTTCCCACAGACGAAAGTCCGCTCATTTCAAACATGCATGCGCCCCCCGCGATCTTTGCCACAAGTCTTCTCTGATTTGCTCCCAAAGCCAGAACCTGTCTTAAAAGTTCACGGATTCCGGTATCCCCGAATTTTGCAATATTGGTATTATTTTTTAATTTTGTGCTGTCTGGCAGCATATAATGTACCAATCCACCGATTTTCGTCACCGGATCATAAAGTGTTAATCCGATACAAGAGCCCAACCCCAGTGTCGTGAGTGTATTCGGAGCTTTTGCGGTTTTCAGGTCTGCCATTCCAACCTTGATCACTTCTCCCATATTCTACGATCTCCTCTATAGCTGAATTCCAAGAGAGGATAAAATCTTTGCATAGGACTCTTCCTCAGGCATCAAGATAAAATATCCATTAATCATACGTTCATCGCCAAATTCTGTTTCAATCAGCAGCGCATTATTTCCGTACTGTCCAAACTGAATTGCCGGAACACTAAGAATCGCTCCCGCCATATCCACCGCAATATATGGAACGGATGGTAAAATCGTAAGATTTGTCATACTTGAAAGTGCAGACAGATACGAAGCCGTAATAATATTTCCGATTTCCTTCATGGCAGATAAATCCATCTCATCAAAAGGTGCATCGTTTTCCGGGTCTCTTCCCATCAGTTTGTTCACAAGATAATGGGCGGAATCCATGCGCATTAAAAACATCATGCTTCCTGTAATATCATGTGTTACTTCCAGAAAAATTCCGACAATAATCTCGTCTTCCGGACAAATTGCGGAACTCAGCTTAGAAGCTTCCATCAATTCTACTTTCGGAACATTCATATCAATCTGTTCATTGATCATGCTTGCCAGAGAAGTTGTTGCATTTCCCGCTCCGATATTTCCAATTTCGCGCAGTACGTCAATATACATTTCATTTACATTATCCAATGTAAAATCGTTCATCTTTTTCCTCCAATAACCATGTATAGTGAGGCATAGCCTCACTATACTCAGTTGTCTTATGTGTTATCTTTTTCGTCTACAATCGCATTGATTTCAAACAGGGAAATCAGCTGATCTCCGCTTGTTCCAATACCATTGATAAAAGTATCTTTTACATGATTTGAATTGATATTGTTATTTTCGATCTGATCCTCAGAAAGATTTACAACCTCACAAACCTCATCTACAATCACACCTAAAGACCCTTTATCTTCGATCTTTAAAATAATGATCCGGGATGCCGAAGTAAAGGTATCATCCTCAAGTCCCATTTTCAGACGGATACTCATAACCGGCACAATTTCGCCTCGAAGATTGATGATTCCCTTGAAATACTCCTGTGCCTTTGGCACACGGGTAATTTTCTGCATACGCACAATATTATCGACATAGCTGATATCAATTCCGTACTTTTCAGAACCGATCTGAACTACGATATACTGCTTTACTTCTTTTTCTTTATTTTTATTCTCATTTGTTTCAATCTGATTGTTTGCAATAGCCATCGTCATTCACCCCCATTACATCAGTGTGTTTGCATCCAGAATCAACGCAACTTCACCATCACCGAGGATTGTTGCACCGCTGATCAGCTTATTTCCATTGATATACTTGCCTAAAGACTTAATAACGATCTCCTGCTGTCCCATCAGATCGTCAACAACAAGTCCTACCTGACTGTCGCCTTTCTTTACAATAACAACGGTAAGGCTTTCCGGTTCTTCTTCTCTTGGTTCAATATCCAGAAGTTTGTCCAGACGAACAAGCGGAATAACGCTTCCACGCAGATGAATAACCTCTTTTGCTTCCACATACTTGATGCTGCTGACCGGTACACTCTCAATATTTGCAATGGACCCAAGGGCAATGGCATATTTTTCATCGCGGACTTCAACCATCAATGCCTGAATAATGGCAAGTGTCAGAGGAAGACGAACGGTAAATGTTGTTCCTTCCCCAAGTTTTGTCTTAACTTCCACATCACCGCCAAGCTGCTCAATGTTAGATTTTACAACATCAAGGCCAACGCCTCTTCCGGAAATATCCGTAATCTTCTTTGCCATGGAAAAACTTGGCATAAACAGGAGATTTATGATCTCTTTCTGTGTCATGACTTCGGCCTGTTCCGGTGTAATAATATTTCGCTCGATTGCCTTTGCTTTTACCGCTTCGGTATCAATTCCGTTACCGTCATCACCCACCTGGATAATAACGTTATTTCCTTCCTGATATGCATTCAGGAAAATATTTCCGACTTCCGGCTTTCCTCTCTGGATACGAAGCTCGGTGTCTTCCAGACCATGATCCGCAGAATTACGAAGCAAATGCTGTAACGGATCACCGATCTGATCCACTACGGTACGATCCAGCTCGGTATCTTCACCGGTCATAACCAGTTCCATCTTCTTATTCAATGTACGGGACAGATCACGAATCATACGTGGGAATTTATTTACAACGCTCTCAATTGGCACCATCCGGACTTTCATAACAGATTCATGAAGGCTTGTGGTGATTCGCTCCAGATATTCAATCTGTTCATGGAATCCCTGATTGGTAAAGCCTCCCTCTTCCGTTGAGCTGATGGATACCAGACTGTTCTTTGCAATGATAAGCTCGGATACCTGGTTCATAAGAGCATCCAGCTTTTCAATATCCACACGGACCGTACGGCTTGTCGCCGGTTTTCCTACACCGTTTTTCTTTGCCGGAGCCTTTTTCTTTTCCGGCGCTTTCTTTGGTTCAGCCTGTACTTCCGGTTTTGTCTCTGCCGGTTTTTCTTCTTTCTTTTCTTCCGTCTCAGTTTCTGTTACGCGTGGTGAAAAATCAGTCAGTTCTTCTCCAACGGCATCTTCAATCTCGGAAACATTCTTTGCAGCGTTCTGGATCTTGTCAAAGCTTTCCGGTGATGCGACATAAAAGCTGAATTCCTGTTCAAACTTTTCATCTTCAATATCCTGAGAGCTCGGACGATATACAAGAATCTCTCCAAAAGCCTCCACTTCGCGGAATACCAAAAATGCTCTGGCCGCTTTTAAAAGGCACTCTTTCTGGATCATAACCGTCATGCCGTAAATATGCATTCCGCTGTCTTTTGCAGTCATAATGGCATCCCGCTCCTGATCCGTCAGATCAATCTGAAGATACAGTTTGTGGTCTCCATTGTCTGTCGGCGCCGCTGCTTCTTTTTTTTCTGTTTCTGCAGGTGCTGCCTCTGCGGCAGCAGCCTCTCCGTTTGCTTTTGCGAGGAAATTGTTCAGTTCCTTGATAATGACTTCATTGTCTTCTTCCCCTTCATCAGAGGTTGCCTTAATATTTTCAAGATATCCGTCAATTGCATCCAGACACTTGAACAGCAGATCAATCATCTGACTGTCTACCTGGATTTTCTCGCTGCGGACTTCCTGGAACACATTTTCCATATCATGTGTCAGGTGCTGCATTCTCTTAAATCCCATTGTGCCGGCCATTCCTTTTAAAGAATGGGCTGCACGGAAGATTTCATTGATAACATCCTTGTTATCCGGTTCTTTTTCCAGTTCCATGATGCAGTCACTTAACGTCTGTAAATGTTCTGCACTTTCATCGATAAAGATTTCAAGGTATTGGCTTACATCCATGTTATTTTACCCCCACGTTTTTTGTGATTGTCTGTGCAACTTCATCCAGTGGTACAACTTCATCTACCACACCTGCTTCATAGATTGCTTTCGGCATTCCGTATACCACACAGGTTTCTTCGTTTTGTGCAATTACGCGAATCGGTTTTGATCTTCCCAGCGAAAGGATTCCATTGGTTCCATCCGCTCCCATTCCTGTCAGGACGACACAAACGATCTCATCATAGCTGCTTGCTGTCAGTGAATCATACATAAGATTGGCACACGGCTTGAGTCCTCCGATTGCCGGCGTTGCATCATCAAGTACAATGCTGTTGTTTCCGTCTGCGGTTTTTGTAACTTTTAAGTGCTTTCCACCCGGAGCAATATAAACGCATCCTTTTTGCAGCCGTTCTCCATGCTCTGCTTCCTTCACCCTGATTTTGCTCAGGTCGTCAAGCCTGTCAGCCATGGATTTGGTAAATCCCGGCGGCATATGCTGTACCAGTACAACCGGGGCATCCAGTTCCTTTGGAAGAAACGGAATCACACTCTGTAACGCTTTCGGTCCGCCTGTGGAGCACGCCAGTGCAACCAGTTTGTTCTTTCCACCTGCAGCTTTGCGCATCATCGGTGCCTTTGCTGCCGGTTTTGCTGCCACACGGATACCTCCTGCTGTTTTTTGTGTTGCAAGGACAGCATCCAGAACACCCAGAAGCTGCCTTTTGAATGCCTCTCCTTTTGCCTCTATGATATTTGTCGGTTTCGCCACAAAATCTATTGCTCCGCGCTCCATGGCCAAAATGGTAACATCTGCTTCCCTGCTGTCAGTAAGCGTACTTACCATCACCACATTTGCACGTATGCCTTCTTTTTGTAACTTTTCGAGTAACTGCAGTCCATCCATGCGTGGCATATTCACATCCAGAACCACACCGTCATAGCTGGTATGCTTCAGTTTCTCATATGCCTCAAGACCATCTCTGCAATAGTCCGTTGCCTGAAATTTACTGTCTGAATTGATTATATCACACATGACCCTTCTCATGAGTGCAGAATCATCAACTACCAAAATGTTTTTTTTCATATGAGTCACCCAACTTCTTTCCTGCGAATTCTTCTCTCTTCCTCAAAAACGAAGCGTACAATTTTTTCCCGGTCCCGGAGATCCCGGAACAGAAATTTTACCCGGTGAATGTACATTTCCTCTATCGCTGGATGTTTTTCTGTTGCAATCACCTGTCCCGGAAGATAAAAAGTTTCATCCGAATATTCATTTGTCAGTCTGATCACCAGAAGAATATTTTGGTTCTGTTTTATCCATTGTCCGGAGACAAAGCGGATTCCACCGCCACTGATATTCTGAATCGTTCCCTCACGTACCTGATCAATATATTCCGGCTTTTGAATTTCCGCAAACAATTCTTCCGTTGTCTGCATCTGTGCCGTCTGTTCCGATATTTCGTAATATTTTAACGGTGTCGTATAAGGAATCCGGAAAAATTCCCGGCGCTGAAATTTCTGTAATCCGGAAGTAATCACAATTCTAAGCAGATACAGATTTTCTTTGCGATAACGTTTCTTCACAACTGCTGTGCAGTTATACATACCGCCTTTTGTATAAAAAACAATGCTGCACTCCCTCTCCAGTTGAAATAACACCATTCTTCCACCACTTGTCGGCATAGAAATTTCCAATTCCTGATCCGAAAAAATGTCGCTGACCGCACTTTGATAGATTTTCGCGATCTCTCCTCCATTATCTTCCTGGTTCGCTTCATGCAGCATTTTAATATCAATTTTGTCTCCCGGAGTAATCACATCTGAAAGTTTCATAATTATTCATCTCCCTATTTTCGGTTTGATAAAAAACTGGAAAACATCTGTGCTATTCCCCACCGTACCGGTGCCTTCTGCTGGGTGCCGTTTAACAGATGATCTGTAAGGCAGGAAATTGCCTTTGCGGATTTTGCATTCGGATCACTCATGGTAACTGTCTTTTGCTGTCTTACTGCCCGTTCCAAAGCAGCATCCTGTGGAATCATCCCCAGATAATTCAGACTTCCATGTAAAAACTTAGACACTACGGAATTCACTTTCTCATAAATTGCCTGTCCCTCGTCCCGGGAATTTACCCGGTTGGTTACTATGTGGATGGTTGTCTCTTCCTCCACAAAATCGGGATTGCAGTACAATGCTTTTAAAAGCGAATACGCATCCGTCAGGGAACTTGGTTCCGGTGTGGATACCAGTAATACCTCAGGACTTGCCATAACAAATTCCAGAACCTGATCCGAGATTCCTGCACCCGTATCAATCAGGATAAAATCTGCCAGTTCATTCAATGTGTCAATCGAATTTACGATATATAAAATCTGTTCTTTTGTAAGATTGTTCAATCCTATAATCCCGGATCCGCCGGATATAAAGCCGATATCCATCGGTCCCGGTGTGATTATTTCACGAATTGACTTTCCACGGTATATAAAATCAGACAAATTGTACTGTGGAATTGCGCCAAACATTACCTCAACGTTTGCAAGACCAAAATCAGCATCAAAAATAATTACCCGCTTGCCTGCTTTTCTGAGACATACAGCAAGATTTACCGCAAGATTCGACTTTCCGACTCCGCCTTTTCCGCTGGTAATTGTCACTACGCGTGCATTATTCTGATTATTCTGATTGTGCAGTTTTATTACATTTCGCAATTGTTCTGCCTGATCCATCACGAATTGCCCCCTAATAATTGTTTCACGATCTTTTGTGTATCGAATAATTCAATATCATCTGGTACATTCTGTCCATTTGTCGTATAAGACAGTTCCGCATCTGAATACAGCTTAATATTGAGCAAATTTCCATACGTTGATGTCTCATCCAGTTTTGTAAAAATCAGTTTAAACTCTGATATTGTGCGATAGGTATCTACAATATCAAGCAAATCTCTGTATTTCGTTGTAGCGCTGAGAACCAAATATACTTCACTTGTATATTCAGGGCTGACTCCCTGAATCAGGTTTCTGATATCTTCTTTCTGTTCCTCATTTTTATGGGAAAATCCAGCAGTATCAACAAAAACAAGATCGTATTCCGCATATTTTTCAATTGCTTCATTCAGTTCCTCTTTAGAATACACGATAGACATAGGTGCGTCAAGAATATTTGCATACACCTGAAGCTGTTCTGTTGCTGCAATCCGATAGGTATCTGCAGTAATAAACGCTACTTTTTTTTCATAATCCACTTTATATTTGGAAGCAATTTTGGCGATTGTTGTTGTTTTTCCGACGCCGGTAGGCCCGATAAAAAATACAACATGCGGTTTTGCTCCGCTTAAATCCAGTGATTTCGGCTGACCGAAACGCAGAATCAGTTTCTGGTAAACATTGGAAAGAATCGTATCCACACTGTGTCCCGGGCGGATAAATTTTTCAATTTCGCCAAGGATCTGATTGACATACTGTTCACTCACCTCGTTTTTCAACAGCGTGCTGTAGAGAATCCGGACAAAATTGAGTTCCTCCGAAGACGGACCCTTTGGTGTCTCCGGCTCCTTCGGATTTTTCCCGCCAAGAGATTTTTCCAGACGGTCAGATAAAACCTCAAGTCTTTCTTCTAATTTTTTCTCTTCATTTTCCTGTACCAGATTCTGTGATTGTGGCATACGTGCTGGCTCCTGTCTGGTCGCTTGTGCGTTACCTTCCTGTTCCTGCAGTTTCGGAATGGTAATCGGTTCATCCGCCGCAAGATTGATCATGTCGTGCAGTTTTCCTTCTTTTGCCATACTCTGTGTCATCTGTGCTGCCTGCATGGCATTGGAAAAATGTTCTTTTTCCTCCATTGCCGCAGTCACTTCAAATGTTGAATTCTTAAACGCACGAAACAGCCCCTTCGGTTTTACCTCACGGATGTTCATAATGACCGCGCGTTCTCCAAATTCTTCTTTTGCCTTTGCAATGGCTTCTTCCTGTGTTTTTCCCTGAAATTTATTAATTGTCATTTATGCTGTCACCATCCCTACCGATTGCAGCTCCACATCAGATTCTACTTCATTGTAAGAGACAACAATCAGATCTTTGAAATAATCTTCTGTGAGTTTTTTAAAATACATACGCACAATTGGCGATGTAATAATGATCGGATTCTTTCCAAGGCTTTCGAGTTTCTCGGTTTCTGTCCGCACGGAATCCATAATTGCTTTTGTTTTCTCCGGGTCCATCGTCAGATATGCACCCTGCTCTGTCTGCTTGACCGAAGACATGATCTCCTGTTCCACTTTCGGATCGAGCGTAATGACACTGGTCGTTTCGTTCGACGGGAAATATTTGCTCGAAATTGCACGCTTCAGACTCTGCCTTACATATTCCGTCAGCACATCCGTATCTCTGGATGTCTGTGCATGATCTGCCAGCGATTCAAAAATAGACAAAAGATCCCTGATCGAAATGCCTTCCCGCAAAAGATTCTGCAGTACTTTCTGAATCTCTCCAAGGCCAAGAAGTTTCGGCGTGAGCTCGTCCACAAGAACCGGATTGGATTCTTTTAAGTTGTTGACCAGGTTCTGTACATCCTGTCTGGTCAGAAGCTCTGCGATGTGGCTTCGGATTACTTCTGTCAAATGCGTCGCAATGATAGACGGTGCATCAACTACGGTGTATCCAAGACTCTCTGCACGTTCTCTCTGCGCTTCCGTAATCCAGATGGCCGGAAGATGGAAAGACGGTTCAAATGTAGGAATACCTGTAATTTCTTCCTCCACATATCCCGGATTCATTGCCATATAATGGTCAAAAAGGATTTCTCCTTCCGTTACCTGTACGCCTTTGATCTTGATAATATACTGATTCGGATTTAACTGGATATTATCCCTCAGACGGATAATCGGAACAACCGTACCAAGTTCCAGTGCAATCTGCCGCCGGATCATTACCACACGATCCAGAAGATCTCCACCCTGGTTTACATCTGCCAGCGGAATAATACCATATCCGAATTCGAGTTCGATCGGATCGACCTGAAGCAGGGAAACCACATTCTCCGGTTTCCGGATCTCTTCCGCCTCCGTCTCCGCCTGCTGTACTTCTTCCTCAATATTTTCTTCGCCGATATTCTTGCTGATATTTTTGCCGGCGATGATAAACACCAGACCAAGTGCAATAAATAAAACCGGATTTAACGGAGTAAAAATTCCGAGGAAAACCAGCACGGAACCTACAATATAAAGTACCCTCGGAATTCCAAAAAGCTGCTTGACCAGAATTCCGGAAAAGTCTGCCTCGTTTGATCCCTTGGTAACAAGTATACCGGTTGCAAGAGAAATCAGAAGAGACGGAATCTGGGACACCAGACCATCACCGATTGTCAGCAGACCATACTGCTGGATGGCATCTGCAAATCCAAGTCCCTGATTCATAACTCCCATAATGGTTCCGCCGATCAGGTTAATAAAGGTGATGACCAGACCTGCCGTAGCATCTCCCTTTACATACTTTGTGGCACCATCCATCGCGCCGAAGAAACTAGATTCTCTCTGAATCTTTTCCCGTCGTTCCTTTGCCTCCGCATCGGTGATCGCACCGGTATTTAAGTCCGCATCAATCGCCATCTGTTTACCAGGCATGGCATCGAGTGTAAATCTGGCGGTTACTTCGGATACACGTTCCGAACCTTTATTGATAACAATAAACTGAATCAATACGAGGACAATAAATACAATGGAACCGACCACCATATTTCCTCCACCGACGAACGAACCGAATGTCTTAACAACGTTACCAGGATCTCCCGTCAGAAGAATCAGACGGGTGGAAGATACGTTCAGAGAAATTCGAAAAATAGTCGTAAACAAAAGTAATGTCGGGAAGAAAGACATATCCAGTACTTCCCGAACAAACAATACATTAAATACAATAATTAAGGCGATGGAAATGTTAAATGCAAGCATCACATCCAGCAATACGGATGGAATTGGAACAATGAAGAAAACTACTGCCGCCAAAAGATATAAACCTACACCAATATCCGCTTTCTTCAGCATCCTGCACAACCTCCTTTCGCACCTGTTTGTTGTATAACTGCACTACTGTATATTTTTGGCCTTGTATACGGCAGCAAGAACTTCTGCCACAGCCTGGTAAAGCTCCGGCGGAATTTCTGCTCCCACATCAACATTGTGATAGAGCATACGTGCCAGAGGCTTATTTTCAACAATTTCAATTTTATTCTCCCTCGCCACTTCCTTAATCTTTTGCGCAAGGTAATCTTCTCCTTTTGCAAGGACAACCGGGGCAGAACTGACTTCCGCCTCATATTTCAATGCTACGGCAAAATGCGTCGGGTTCGTGATGACTACATCCGCCTTGGGAACATCCTGCATCATTCGCTTCTGGGATACCTCCTGCATTTTACGGCGCTGCCGTCCTTTGATCTGCGGATCTCCCTCTGTATTTTTGTATTCATCTTTTACTTCCTGCTTGGTCATCTTCATATCTTCATTAAACTTATGTTTCTGATAGATAAAGTCAGCCAGACCAATCACAAGATAAACAATACTGATTTTTATTCCCGTATTGATAATCAGAGTCCCCACAAGCGCAACCGCCTGATTCAGTCCCAGATCATACAACGCAAACAGATCATTTGCATTATCTTTTATGGAAGTATACGCGATATATATGATAATCACAATCTTTAAAATGGATTTTACCAGTTCAAAGAGCGAATCTTTCGAAAAGATACGTTTGAATCCGTTCAATGGATTCAGCTTGGAAAGTTCCGGTTTCATTGGTTTTGTGGAAACTTTCCATCCTACCTGCACAATGCTGACCAGAAGCGTAACAACAAATCCAAACGCCATAAACGGAAGCATAATGAGCAGGCTTTTTAAAGTAACGGAGGCAATCAGGCCTGCCACAGCCTGTACCGACAATCCGCCCTCATTTATTTTAACAAAATCCGGCATATTTTCATAGATGTAAGAAAAAATATCTATGAATTTCTCTCCCACAAAGGAAACAAAAATTTTCAGACAGAGAAACAAAACGATCAGATCAAATGCCGAATTCAGTTCGCGGCTTTTTGCAACCTTACCTTCATCTCTGGCATCTTTTAATTTCTTGGCGGTTGCAGGTTCTGTCTTCTCGCCGCCTTCGCCGTCTTTTGCAAACCATTGCAGATTATAATGCAATATTCGATTCTGATTTTTTTCGTCAATACAAACCTTCTGCAACAAGCTTCACCATCGTCTTTATTTCATCAAAAATATAATTTGCCACATTCGGCAACAGGAACACGATCAGATACAAAACAACAAATCCAACCAGAATCTTCAGCTGCATACCGATCGAAAACATATTCATCTGCGGTGCCACACGTGCCATAATTCCAAGTACACAGTTCAAAACCATAATACAGGCAAAAAACGGAAGAAAAATCCGAAACCCTATGATGAATGAATCTCCCATATAGCGTGTGATTGCAGATAACAGATGATCCCATGCAAATTTCTGGTGGGCAATCGGAATTACGGAAAAAGAATCCGTAACCGCACGTACCAGATAGGTATAAAAATCAGATGTAATCAAAAGAAGCAGAACCAGATAATAATACAGATTTCCTGTCAGTGTGGTTTCTGTTCCCATGTCCTGATTAAATTCGGTAGACATGGACAGACCAATATCCATATCTATAATATTTCCTGCAAACAAAACAATGGAATTACAGATGCTTGCCGCATACCCAATCAGCAGTCCCGTAATTCCCTCTTTGATCACAACTACCGCATACCCGACAACACTTGCGTATGTCAGCTCCGGCCGATCTACTACATTGTATAAAAGCAATGAGACAAAAAATGAAAATCCGATTTTAATCTGATTGGGAATTCCCTGCTGCCCCAATAACGGGGCCACATACACAAAACAGGTAACTCTTACCAGAATCAGCAGAAAATATTCAAAATTTTCAAGTGTAAATACATAATTAACCATATCTTTTTATCAAATCACATACTCAGATAGGTACTGAAATTCGACCACAGACGCTCCACCAGTTCGGTCATGTTATTTAACATCCAGGAGCCGCAAAGGATCATTGCAGCAAATACCGCAATAATCTTTGGAACAAACGTAAGTGTCTGCTCCTGAATGGATGTAACCGTCTGAAAAATACTGATAATCAGACCAACCACCAGAGAAACCAGAAGCAGCGGTGCCGACGTGATCAGAATGGTATAAATTGCATCTCTTGCAATATCAAGAACTGCACCCTGTGAAATCATACGGTATCCTCCTAATAAAATGTCTGGACGAGGGATTTTATGACAAGATCCCATCCATCCGCCAGAACAAACAACAAAATCTTAAACGGCAACGAAATGGTTGTCGGAGGAAGCATCATCATACCCATGGACATCAGTACGGATGACACCACCATATCAATTACAATAAACGGAATATAAATCAAAAATCCCATAATGAATGCTTTCCGAAGCTCGCTCAGAATGAATGCCGGAACCAGTGTGGTAAACGGAACATCCGACAATTCCTTTGTATCTTTATACGTTTCTCCGGAAATCTCCGCAAAAAGATTCACATCCCTTATCTGGATCTTTGCATCTTTGATCATAAATTCACGAATCGGCCCTTCTGCTTTTTCAAAAAATTCCGACTGTGTGATTTCTCCCTTATCGAGTGGCTGAATTGCCTCTTTGTTGATCTGCTGGAACGTTGGCCACATGATAAAAAATGTCAGAAACAATGCCAGACCGATCAAAACCTGATTGGGTGGTGTCGTCTGCGTTCCGATCGCAGTCCTAAGGAAATGAAGTACAATGATAATTCGTGTAAACGAAGTCATCATAATCAGAATCGATGGTGCAAGTGATAGAATTGTCAACACCAGAAGCATCTTGATCGGTGTGGAAACCGATCCGGAATCATTGTTATATGTAATTGACAATCCATTGGCATTGTCTGTATTATGATCTGCTCCCTGTGTATCTTTCTGTGTAATCTTTGTAATACTGTCCGGGTCCATGGAACTTGCATAGACACGTCCCGGATGCATCATGCATAATGTAATTGTAAGTATTAAAACCGCACACGCAAACGCAAAACTTGCAATGCAGTATATCTTTTTCCCTTTGCTCATCTTTATCCTTGCTTCTTTGGTAACTTGTCTTTTAACTGGTTGAGAATTTCCGCAAAAGAATCCTGCTTTTTCCCACTCTGTTCCAGCTCAAAAGAGAAATCTTTTAATTGATCCCTCGTAAGCTGTGCCAGAAGATGTACTTCCTCTTTTCCAACAGAAACAACCAGATAGACACTGCCGACTTCCACAATACTGATCATCTTGTTATTGCCGACACTGATTGTCTCTATCACATGCAGATTCTTATTATTCTGGCGTCCACGCTGCATACCTCCCATCCATCTGGTGGTAAGATATGTAGCAGCCAGAACAACAGCAAAAATAAACAGTGCACCCAAAAGTTGTATAAAGCTTTCCAGAGAACCTGTCAGTAACACATTTGTCATGTCTGTTTCTACTTTCCGCCTGTTCTTGAAGCATTGACAATTTCCGTGATTCGAACACCGAAACTTTCTTCAATGACGACAACTTCGCCCTTTGCGACATATTTTCCATTGACAAGCACATCAATCGGCTCGCCTGCCAGTTTATTCAACTCAATAATTTTTCCCGGTCCCAGATCCAGAATATCTGAAATGGATTTTGTTGTCCTTCCAAGCTCAACTGTCACCTGAAGCGGAACATCCATAATCAGATCAATATTTTCCGGCTGGTAATTTCCAAGGTTTCCACCCGCAAATGCGCTAAATTGTGCCGGCTGAACATTAACCGGCTGTCCCATGTTCTGATTCATCATAGTATTTCCCATCATCGTCTGTCCCATCGGCTGCCCCATCGGCTGCCCCATTTGTGCTGTATTCTGTGAAGCCATCTGCTGTGACTGCTGTGCTGCGGCAGATGCAGCTGCTGGCTGTGCCCCTGCCGGATTGCCGGAATTTGCTGCTGAGGAATCGGCCGTCACACTCTGACTGTCCATTTCCATCGTTTTTGCCACTCCATCACACATATCCTTTGCAAATGAAATCGGATACAGCTGCATAATTGTACTGTCAACCAGATCCCCGATTTCCATATGGAAAGAGATCTTAACAAACTTTCCGGTAAGGAAGGAATCAATCTCCGCTTCATCGATGTCTTCCTGCAGATTAATCACCGTTGCATTTGGCGGGCTGATATCAATCTTGCGGTTTAACATGGAAGAAAGGGAAGTTGCCGCAGAACCCATCATCTGGTTCATAGCTTCACTGATTGCGGACAAATGCAATTCGCCAAGTTCGCCATCTGTATTGGTTCCATCTCCTCCCATCATCAGATCCGTGATGACTTTTACATCATGTTCCCTCAGGACAAGAATATTACTTCCATCCAGTCCTACGGTATATGCAATGCGGATAAACACGCAAGGTTTTTCGTATTCCTGTACAATATCATCCCATGTGCCGTAAGAAACAACTGGAGTTGAAATTTCCACCTTATGATTAACGAGCGAAAACAACGTTGTCGCCGCAGTTCCCATACTTATATTGGCAATCTCTCCGATCGCGTCTTTTTGTGCATCAGACAGTTCATTTTCCGCAGAATCACTCGCTTCTGCTCCAGGTTCATTCAGCAGTGCGTTAATTTCTTCCTGCGATAATACTCCATCCATAGTTTATTGCTCCTCTCTGATCACCGAAGTGACCCTGACTGCATATTTATCCCCCGATGATCCGGGAAGTGCAGTAAATTTCCGAATATTTCCAACATAAATATCCAATTCATCCTCCACCTTGCGATCCAGCCGGATAATATCTCCCGGCTGCAGCATGGCAAAATCATTTACCGATATCATACTGTTTCCAAGAACAGCTTTGACCGGTATCTGTGCGCGCCGAATCAGGGTCTCAATGGATTCCGTGTAATCGGTATTGTCCTGATTCTGCAGATTTGAATACCAGTACTTCGTATTCAGCTTATCAATGACATCCTCAAGGGTCAGATACGGAAGGCAGACATTCATCAGGCCTTCCACTTCCCCGATCTTAAGGTTAATTGTCACAATCGCAATCATTTCACTCGGAGAAATAATCTGTGCATACTGGGAATTGGTTTCAATTCTCTCTAACCGGGGATGAATATCCGCCACGTTTTCCCATGGTTCCCGCAAAAGGTTGACGCACACAATCATAATCCGTTCGATAATCAAAAGTTCGATTTCCGAGAACTCACGGACTTTGTCCATAGGATCTCCTCTGCCACCGAGCATACGGTCAACAATCGCATACCCCAGATTCGATGCCATTTCCAAAATAATATTTCCCTTGAGGGGTGCAAAATTCACAATTCCCAAAAGAACCGGATTTGACAGTGCATTGGAAAATTCAGAATACGTAACCGCTTCTGAATTCACCACCTCTACCTGAACATTTTTCCGTAAATATACGGGCAGGTTCGTAGATAAAAGTCTGCCATAATGTTCAAATATCATTTCCATGGTACGCAGATGTTCCTTGGAAAATTTGGAAGGACGGGCAAAATCGTACTCTTTTACCTTTTTTTCATTATTGTCTTTTATTTCATCCACATCCAGCTCACCGGTACTAAGTGCCGCCAGCAAGTTGTCTATCTCATTTTGGGATAATACGTCACCCATCAGTCTTTCACCACCTGTAAAAATCCTATTGTGCTGTCAGTTTGGAGAAGTTTACTCCGATCACATAATCTTTGCCGAATAAATTCTGCATATCTTCAAGGATCGTGTCCTTAATTGCATCTGAATTCTGGTTAAACTGCTCAAATGTATATCCACTTACCACTTTGATAATATCATTTTTGATTGTATCATCCTGATTTGTCAGGAAATCCTGTGTGTATTTCTTGTAATTGTCGCTCTTCTTGTTCAGAACAAGTGATACATTCAGTACTGCATAATGAGTCTTTCCGTCTTTTCCTTCTGCAAGGTTTGTTGTCAGGTCTTCCCCTTCGCTGACTTTATAAATTTCCTGATCATCAATGGAAATATTGCTGGTTCCGGTAGCCGCACCACTGTTTAAATCCAGATCAATTGCGGAACACACTTTTTCGATCAGCGTATTTGCTTTTTTTGTCTCCGGTAATACCGAAAACATCAAAAGTGCTGTCAAAACAAAATTTGCAAACACAAGTGCCAGAATTACGACTGAAATTAAATTCTTCTTCATTGCTTACTCCTCTTAGTTATTTTCTTTCACATTTGAATTGAATGAGTTATAAATTTTTATTTCTACGCGCCGGTTCTGCGCACGTCCCTCTGCGGTACTGTTGTCAGCAACCGGTATGTAATCTCCTCTTCCCGCAAACTTAATGTACTTGGGATTTAAGTTTTTATTTTTTCTGAGCTGATCCGTGACAGCAAGTGCACGGTACACCGAAAGAACCTCGTTATTTTCATATTTTGCAGAATAGCGGATCGGAACATTATCGGTATGTCCTTCTATCTCTATCACATTCTTGTTATATTTTTCAAGAATCTTTCCAAGCTTGTTTACAATCGGGACTGCCTGTTTAACGAGATCAGCCTTACCGGATGCAAACAAAATGGAACCATTCAGATTCAGTTTTACATACTCTGCATTGAAATCCACATCCACCTTTCCGGACAGCTGTGAATTATCAAGTTCCTGTTGGATTTCATCTGCCATCTTTTCAGATTCCGCAAGTTGCTGCTGCTCGTACTGTTCCTGTGCAGACAGTTTGCCATCTGTCTGCTCATCGGTATTCTCTGCTTTGGAATTTGCCATCTCATTGTAGTAAGAATCCAGAAATTCCAGCTGGCGGACACCGGCAGAAATCATCTCTCCCTCTCCAATGCTTGTGCCTCCGGTCGGAAGAATGCTGATGGCGTTCTGCAGTGATGCAACAACCGCCTCTAACTTGTCAGTATCTACTGTCGACATGGAAAACAAAAGTACGAAGAAGCAGAGCAAAAGATTCATCAGATCCGAGAAAGTATTCATCCATGCCGGCGCTCCTTTTGGCGGATCTTCCTGTTTCTTTTTTGCCACTACTCTTCACCTCCTCCGCCGTTTTCAAGAACACCCTCTCTTACAGACGGTGAAAGGAATGACTTTAATTTTTCCTCAATAACGCGTGGATTTTCTCCTGCCTGAATGGACAGCAAACCTTCAATGGTGATCTGACGGTTTACCACTTCCATATCATTGTTTACGGAAAGTTTTCCGGCAATCGGGGCACATAACCAGTTTGCAATCAGGGAACCGTACAGTGTCGTAACCAGTGCTACAGACATCTGTGGTCCGATCGCAGACGGATCGGAAAGTTTATTTAACATGGCGATCAGTCCGAGCAGGGTACCAATCATACCCCAGGCAGGACCCATCTCGCCCCATTTTTCCCAAAACTTAATCACATCCTTGTGACGGGTTTCCAGACACACCATATCCGTTTCCAGAATCCCACGAACCAGCTCCGGATCGGTGCCATCTACTACAAGCATGATTCCTTTTTTCAGGAATTCGTCTTCAATTCCGTTTGCAGCTTCTTCAAGTGCAAGCAGACCTTCTTTTCTTCCGACATTTGACATGTCAATAATTGTCCGGATGGTCTGTGACGGATCATATGTTTTATCCTTGAACGGGAGTGAAATTGACTTGAATCCGTTGATTCCATCTGCAAGCTTGAAACACCCAATCGTACTACAGATAGATCCACCAAACGTAATGACAACAGATGCCGGATCAATGTACATCTGCATCGCAGTGATGTCAAAACTGTTACTACTGAGGACGCCAAAGATAACCATGGCAATTCCGCCGATAATTGAAAGCAGTGATGCTATATCCATGAACTACACCTTCCATTTTCTAAAATTAGGAATTCCGATGGATCTTCCGACAAAATCCATCAAAATACCCTTTTATATGATTTTACTAAACTTTCTCTCTCTTGTCTACTTCCTTTTTGTTAAAAAGGGTATAAAATCACAAAAAAATGTTGGGAAACAGTCAAAAAACCATTTCCCAACTATTTTTTCAAACTATCTCTTTAAGTTGATTAATTCTTCCAGTAATGTGTCGGAAACTGTGATAACACGCGAATTTGCCTGAAATCCACGCTGCGTAATGATCATATCGGTAAACTGTCCGGAAAGGTCAACGTTTGACATTTCCAGCTGTCCGGAATTGATCTTGCTTCCATCCGCATCCACAGCTACACCCACACCGTCAAACTCGCCGGAGTTTAAGGTTGTCTGATAGCAGTTATCACCAATTTTTTCAAGACCGGAAGCATTGGCAAACTGTGCCACTGCGATCTGTCCGAGAAGTTCGGTGTTACCATTGTCATAGCTTGCATAAATCTTACCGCTCTGGTCTACAGCAAGTCCGATCATTGCACCATTCTTCTTACCGGTTTCTTTTCCAACAGAAGTTCCTTTTTCTACTTTCAGTGTTGACTTTCCGCCATGGCCTACATTGGTGGAAGTGGAAAAATCTACATTGATGTCCTTAAAATTGGATTTTTGTGTCGTTCCGTCTGCATTATTTGTTGTATACTGTGTTCCCAGGGCAGAAAGTTTTAAGGATTTCGCCGTTACAGCCTTCGTACCAGCTGTTGTATTCGAACCATCGCCAATACTTACAAATGTACCCTTATTGGAATCATATTTCATATAATAGCCCTTCGGTCCATTCGTATCATCCTGTTTCCCGTCATCTCCCCAGATCGAATCAAGCATCTTACGCTTACCAGCTTCGTCTTTTATTGCATTTCCATTTTCGTCTTTTGTGACAATAGAATTTCCCTTCGAATCAATAATATCCGTTAAACTGATAAAATAATTATTTCCAGTGCCTAATCCCTGAGTTGTCTTCGGTGTCGATACCGCAAACTTAGCCGTATAGGAATATCCCAGATCATCATAAAATCCAAGAGTCATAACATAGCCGTCTTTTCCGGTGACATCGGTATCTTCCTTATCCAGAATTCCATGCACATGAGCCTCTGTCGTTGCCTCCGGAGCGGATGTCGTGTTGGACGGTGACATCACCTGCAGGGGAGAAACCGTATCTTTGTGGATCTCACCTGTCGTTTTGTCTACCTGCCATCCCTGTACCGTATATCCGGTAGAACTCATACACAGGTAGCCGTTTCCATCTACATAGAACGAACCTGCACGGGTAAACATGGTATTTGTTCCATCGCTGACAATAAAGAAGTTTGTGGTCTGGCTGTCGCTGAGTTTTAAATCAAACGGGTATCCGGTTGTCTCGGAAGAACCTGCCCCGGTAATATTGATCATGGTAGATGCCGTGCTTACACCAAGACCAACCTGCTTGGCATTGACACCACCCGTACCGGTTGACGCATCCCCACCGGATGCGGTGGACATTGTCTGGTACATCAGTTCACTGAATCTTACGCTGGAAGCTTTGAACGCTTCGGTATTTACATTGGCAATATTGTTACCAATTACATCCATTCTCGTCTGGTGTGTCTTAAGACCTGACACAGCAGAGAATAATGATCTCATCATAGTACATTGACCTCCTTAGATGGCAATATGGTTTTGAAATCCTTCTGTCAGTCGGGATTCCTGTAACCTCCATAAGGTCCGGTTACATAATAACTGCGCCATCTATATTTGTAAAAGTATTTGATTGTGTTTCCGTCTGATCCATTGCGGTAACAACGGTTTTACTGGGCACATTCACAATAAAAGCAAGCGAATCTACCAGAACAAGGGAATCCTTAATCCCCTTGGCATGTGCCTGTTCCACTCCGTCTTCGAGTCTGGCATTCTGTTCCTCGGATAAGCTGATATTTCTGCTTTCTAACCGCTGCGAGGCATGCTTTGAAAACTTTAACTGTTGCTGTTGCCGTAAGACATCTTCGAATGAAACATCCGACGTCTTTGACGGACTGGTTACGTTTTTCTGTTTTAAATACTGGCCGGTTACCTGTTCGATCGACGAAAACTGTTTGCTGATCGGGTTCATCTTTTTTCTCCCCTTTCCTATGCACCTGTTGTCTCGTCACTCTTCTGATCGGAACCATTCTCTGTCTTCGAGTCATCCGTTTTTGTGTCATCGGTCTTGGTATCCGTATCAGTCTTGGTATCATCGGTTTTCGTATCCGTATCTGTTTTGGTATCATCCGTCTTTGTATCGTCTGAGGTATCTCCACCCAGATCTTTGATCTTCTGCTCATACTTCTTCAGTTTTGCAAGATCAGACTCACTTACAAAGCTCTTCTGATAATCCGTCATGCCATCGTATACCTTACGGATCTGTTCTATCGCACCGGAATACTTGGTCGTAATATTTTCAATATCCGGAAGCTGTGCCAGCATGTTTGAAATGGTCTTGGCATAACCAATCGCTTCATAGTAATCACTGTCGGCCACCGTATCAAGCGTATCGATGGAATACAGCTTATTGTTGACACTGAGCATCTGTGATCCGTCTTCCTGATACATGACATAATCTACTTTACCGTCCACATAAGAAGTTTTTCCGGTTGTTTCGTCCGAAACCTTTAAGATTACATATTTTCCAACCAGATTGTTTGCCATCTCGTTTTTCTGTGTATCCTGCATGCCAAGCATTGCCTCTAACTGTGAGAACGTTGCAAGCTGTGCCACATATTCGGTATTGCTGGTAGGCTCGAGCGGGTCCTGGTACTGCATTTCCGCACAAAGTAATGTAAGGAACTGATCATATCCCATGGTTCCGTTGTTGGACTCATCGCTTTTTTTCGATGTTGTCGTTTTTACTTTTCCGTTTTCCACAGTTGCCCAATTCAGTGCGGAAGTTGTCGTATCTGCCATTTTTTCTCCTTTCTATGCGGTTACATCCATGGAATTTCCATTCTCCCGCATCATTTGTGCTGCAAGAGTTTCTTCTTCTGTCATCAGTCCTGACAATCCATCCAGTGAGGACAGATTTAAGTTTCTTCTTCTGCCTCCGGACTGCTCCTGCTGTCTTTCTCCCTGCTGCTTTTCACTCTCCTGGTTCTGTTCCAGATTCTTTTCGAATTCATGAGAAGCAACGGTTACTTCTACGGCGTCAACTTTGACACCTGCCTGATTTAAATTCTGCCGCAGATCTGCCACCTGCGTTTCAAGGGCTGCACGGACTGCTTCATTAGAAGCTGCCAGCTGTGCATGAATAACGCCTTCCTTGGAAGAAATATTTACATACACTTTTCCGAGATTTTCCGGATTCAGCTGCATCTCCATCGATGAAGTTCCCTCCGAAACATTCACGCGGATCTGTTCTGCCACCTGTTCAAGTAAATCCATTGTATCAATGGAAACATAAGATGTCTCCGGCGTTATATCTGCCACGGTATCCGCTGTCGGTACCCCGGCGGTATCCTGCATCTGCACGACCGTCTGTGTCTTTGCCACATCGGAACTGCTTCGGTCTGCCGTCATTTTTTCCGGCTGTGCCGATTTCATCTGATCTCCGGTCTGCGCATCTGCATCCGCATCTCCGGTATCCGTCTGCTGTTCTGTCGTCTGCTTTGTATCCTGTGCCTGTGGCTGCTGTGTGCGTACTTCATCCGATTTTGGTTCTTCCTGAAATACATCCGCCTGTTTATCCATCGGCTGTACCTCATCGGTCTGCGCAAGCTCCGGCATAATATCTGTCGAAACAGTATCTGCTGTTGTCTGCTGTCCTGCCGCATCGTTCAATATCTGCATTTCTTCATCGGTCAGAGTTTCCGGTGTCTGCAGAATATCCATCTGCGCAATTAGTTCATCCATCTGTGCCGGCTGAAGTTCCAGCTCATTTGCAAGCTGTCCTCCCAGCTGGTCAATCTGCTGCATCAGCCCCTGAAACTGGTCATTCATCAGTAAATCCATCGGAGAAGTCTCTCCTGTCAGCTGCATTGCAAGCTGTGCAAGATTTTCCGGATTCAGGAGATCAAAAGCTGTAAGTCCCAGCGACTCCATCATATCTTTTACAGAATCTTCCGAAACACCCAATTGTTCGGCCACCGTCCTGACAACATCACTCTGGAACTGATCCAAAGTATCTGCCGAATTGCCAATCACGTCTGTGACAACATCTCCGGCTGCCTGACGGATGGTATTATCCTGATACTGATACCGGTCGTAATTATCTGCCGCATTTGTCTGCTGTAATACATTGTTGTTTATTTTTGTATCCACGGACGGCATATTAAAATTTGTAGAGTAGTTACTGCCCATCAGTGAAGCAAACACGCCTGCCGCATCCGGATTTTCAGCTTTTGATCTGCCTTTTGCAGCATTTGCATTTAATACCTGACCCTGCTTTACAGAATTCAAATTAAATACATTTGCACTTGTCAAACACGTTCCTCCTTTCTGTCATTTACAGATTTCCTACTTTTTCTTGCTAGGTTCCATGATCTCTGTCAGCTTCGCCGCAGTCGTTGCATCCATCTTGCCAAGAATATCCGCCCTCTGCTGTGTTCCCATATTCATGAGAATGTCAGCCACAAGCCCCAGATTGTCCGTCATCGTATCAAAGATGCTGGCCGCCTCCTGAGGCTTCATGTTGGAATATGTCTTTGCGTAATCTTCAACCTGACTATCGTAGGTAATCTGTTCAACCACTTGTTTGTATAAGACTTCGGCATTTTCTGGATCAATGCTCTCATAATATGTCTTATACTGCTGTATATCGGGTGCCTGATCGGAAAAAACAACCTCCTCGTAGTATTTTTCCTTCTCCTTTTCAAAGGCAGCCTCATCCTCTTTGTATTTTGAAAGATCCTTGATCTGTGCCTTCAGATCCTTGATCTTTTTTTTGTCATTTTTATTTGTACTGCTGGCTTCATCGAGTTCTTTTTCCAGTTCTTTAATCTGGCTGATGGCCTCGCTTAAAGACCCATACTGATGCTCTGTGCCCTCGGTCTGCTCCACCGTTTCTTCCGGCTGTGGGAGGATTTTATTAACATAAGGGACATCTTTCAAAAGCGGATATAACACCGTTGATCCAAATCCTCCGACATCGGTTTTAATCAGAATTCCTATAATTCCCATCCATATCGCAATGATTAAAATGGTTGTCAGGACAAGAATCAGCCTGCCGCCTCCCTTTTCATCCTCATCTTCTCCCGGTTCCGGTGCGTTTCCTTTGGCATTCTTTTTTTCTTTTTTTTCTTTCTTTTCCCGTTTTTTCTTTTCTCTTCGATTTTTTGTGCTGTTTTCCTTTACCGCGTCTTCCTCGTCGACAAGGTTTCTTTCGTCTGCCATATCATTCTCCCTGTTCACCCTTGTTATAGGTATAACTTACAAGTTCATCGATTTCTTTCGTTTCTGCTTCTGCAAGTTCCTGCTTAAATTCTTCAAATGCCTTTTCCCTCAATTTTTCCTGAACCTTTCGTTCCTGCATCACGGTTTTTAAGCGGTTTCTGGCATCTTCCAGTTCTTTTTCCGCCTTGTGGACTTCTACCATCTGTCGTCTGACAATCGTTTTCATGGCATTTACATCTGCCCGCGCATGTTCGACTTCCTGCAGATTTAAATTTCCCTGCATCAGTTTCTTCCAGTGCTGCTCATATCCGACTCTGCGCACCATATATTCCTGCAGAATCTTCTGCTGCTCCAGATATTTCTGGTTTGCCAGGCTGTATGTCATTTTCGCCTGTGTCTCCAGTTTCTGTTTAATGTTCAGTATGTTCTGCATACGATAAACAAATTTTGCCATTTAAAACCTCTGTCCATTGATCAGTCGTCAAACACCTTTTTTAAGAGTTCCACTTCTTCATCAAAAGCAAACTTTTCTTCCGTATCCTGACACAGAAATTCATTTACTTCTTTATTCTTTCGGATTGCATAATCAATATCCGGATTCGATCCGTTTTTGTAGGCTCCGATATTAATCAGATCCTCTGCTTCACTGTATGTGGCAAGCACCTGTTTTAATTTTCCGGCAAGTGCCTTATGTTCCTTTGTTACGATGGAATTCATAACACGGGAAATACTCTGTAAAATATCAATTGCCGGATAATGGTTTTTATGTCCCAGCTTACGGTCGAGAACAATATGTCCATCCAGAATGCCCCGCGCCGTATCCGTGATTGGCTCATTAAAATCATCTCCATCTACCAGAACCGTATATAGTCCGGTGATCGATCCTTTTTCATTTGTACCGGCACGTTCCAGAAGTTTTGGCATCTGTGCGTACACACTCGGCGGATACCCTCTGGTAACCGGTGGTTCCCCGGATGCAAGTCCGATTTCTCTTTGTGCCTGGGAAAATCGTGTCATGGAATCCATCATAAGCAGTACATCTTTTCCCTGATCACGGAAATATTCCGCCACAGCCGTTGCAGTCTTTGCACACTTATTACGGATCAGTGCCGGTTTATCTGACGTTGCGACCACGACAACAGACCGTGCCATTCCCTCCGGACCAAGGTCACGTTCAATAAATTCCCGGACCTCTCTGCCGCGCTCACCGATCAGTGCGATTACATTGATGTCTGCCTTCGTATTTCTTGCAAACATGCCAAGCAGGGTACTTTTCCCGACACCGGAACCGGCAAACACACCGATACGCTGTCCTTTTCCAACCGTAATCAGTCCGTCCACCGCTTTTACGCCAAGCGGCAGTACCTCGCTGATAATCCGGCGATCCATCGGATCCGGCGGCGTATTTTCCAACGGATAATACGAACCGTGAATTTCTTCCGTTCCATCCGTCATGCGTCCGATTCCATCCAGCGTATGCCCAAGCAGTTCTTCTCCAACCAGAACTGACAGGGGATGTCCGGTATTTTCCACAATGCATCCGGTTCCAACCCCTTCCACGCTGTCAACCGGCATCAGGATCAGTCTGGAATCCTGAAAACCGACCACTTCCGCGATAACATATTCCTCTTCCTTCTCGTTCGGGTAAATTTTACACAAATCTCCCATACGTGCCTTTGGTCCGACAGATTCAATGGTAAGACCTACTACCTTGACTACTTTTCCATAACTCTTATAATACTGGCGGTCCATCAGCTGTAAATACTTTTCCGCTTCTTTAACCAAATTCGTCTCCCGTTTATACCAGTGAACGTATATCCTTCAGCAGTGCAGACAACTGTGTGTCTACCCCACAGTCAACCACGCCATACGGGGTTTCTATTTTGCACTGTCCATCCGATAATTTATTATCCTTTACAAATTCAATGGCAACATCTTTTCCTACAATATCCTGCATCTGTGCAAGATGTTCTTTGAGGATTTCCTCATCGCTCCGGTTCGTGTGAATCCGTATTTTATCTCCCGGGTCAATGTCAAGTAATGCTCCATTTACCAGCTGAAGTAAAAGTTCACGTTTCTCTTCAAACTGAATCTTAAACACTTTATCAAATACCTGAATCACAGCGTCCACAATGTCTTTTTCCATCACCGACATTTTTTCATGATACTGTTCTTCCAGTTGTTTTTTCTGTGCATGAAGAGACTCCATCGCCTTCTCATGTTCCCTGTTTAATTCTTCTTCCCGGCATCTGGCACCCTCTTCGTATCCGAGTTTCTTTTGTTCTTCATACAGGGTACGGGCTTTTTCTTCCGCTTCCCCACGGATACGTTCTGCATCTTCTTTTGCCGTGGAAGTAATCTCATCTGCCTCCACAGCTGCCTTTTCAAGTGCTTCCCTGCGCAGGGCTTCCACATCAATCTGCACGGTTTTTGCCTGAATCCCCTGTGAGAAACCAGCCGGTGCATTCTCCTGTCCGTCCTCTGCTGATACATCTACCTGTTCCGGAGCCTGTTCCTGTTGCAGTTCTTTTAATTTCTGGCGTACCCCGTCATTGGAATTGATAATTCTTGTACCAGTTCCCGAACTGACGACATAACATTGTTTCAGTAAATTAGACAACGATATCGTCACCTCCGCCACGTGAAATTACAATCTCTCCGGCATCTTCGAGCTTACGGATCACAGCAACAATCTTCTGCTGTGCCTCCTCAACATCCTTCATACGAACAGGACCCATAAAGTCCATATCCTCCTTGATCATTGCAGCCAGACGTTTTGACAGGTTCTTGTAGATCACATTCTGTACTTCTTCCGTTGTATTCTTAAGCGCAAGCTCCAGATCTGCATTTTCCACATCACGCAGCACACGCTGAATTGCACGGTCGTCGAGCAGAAGAATATCCTCGAACACGAACATCTTTTTGCGGATCTCGTCTGCAAGTTCCGGCTCTTCGATTTCCAGGGATTCCATAATATGTTTCTCTGTTCCACGGTCGACACTGTTCAAAATGCCAACAATTGCATCAATACCGCCGACGATGGTGTAATCCTGATTTACAAGAGATGCAAGTTTCCGCTCCAGTACGCGTTCTACCTCCTTGATCACATCCGGAGAAGTACGATCCATAGTTGCAATACGTTTTGCAACATCAGCCTGTTTTTCCGGTGGCAGAGCTCCCAGTACCTGGGACGCCTGTGCCGGAGCCAGATACGAAAGGATCATCGCAATCGTCTGCGGATGTTCATCCTGTATAAAATTCAGCAGCTGTGCCGGATCTGTCTTTCGGATAAATTCGAACGGACGAACCTGAAGAGATGCTGTAAGTTTTGCAATAACTCCCTGTGCCTTGTCGTTTCCGAGTGCTTTTTCCAGAAGTTCTTTTGCGTATCCGATACCGCCTTCCGCAATATACTGCTGTGCGAGGCATACCTGATAAAACTCTTCCAGCACTTCCTCCTTGGTCTGTGGCGATACGCTTCTTGTATTCGCTATTTCCAGCGTTAATTCTTCAATCTCATCTTCCTTTAAATGTTTGAAAATGGTTGCCGCCTTTTCCGGTCCCAGCGTAATCAAAAGAATCGCTGCTTTCTGTACTCCAGTATATGAGTCGTTGTTCATAAATTACTCCCAATCATCATTTAACCAGTTGCGAAGCAGAAGTGCTGCCGCATCCGGATTTTCATCCACAAATTTTTCAATAAGTTTCCGGGTTTCTGATTTTTCCGAATACCCGATATCTTCCAGATTTTCATCGTCGTTATCTGAAGTAGCCGCCAGCAGGGCATCGACAGACAGTTCCGGCTCCGGCTCTTCCACTTTCTGTTTTCTGGTACTGCGGAATACAACATACCCCAGCAACGCAAAAATCAGCACCGCAAGCAGAATCTGTAAAATGTCGGTGAGTCCGAATCCCTTCTTCTGGGATTCCACAAACTGCGGTCTTTCATAACAGACCAGTTTGATTGCACTAGACTGAATTCCGGTAGCTTTTGCGATAAGGTCAATTTCATCCTGCGTTGCATCCACCTGTACCGGATCACTGTGTGCGCTCTTAAACTT
This sequence comes from Roseburia faecis, assembly GCF_001406815.1. Lineage (GTDB taxonomy): Bacteria > Bacillota > Clostridia > Lachnospirales > Lachnospiraceae > Roseburia > Roseburia faecis. The sequence continues at coordinate 327,818 of NZ_CVRR01000019.1, forward strand.
TTCAAACGTTGTCCCTTTCAGCTGCCCGGAATCTTTCAGTTCGTCCTCATCATAAACAACCCAGCGTGTGGCAGTCACGGCAATGGAACTGTTATCATAGTTGATTGCTCCACCGTTTGAAATAGTTTTTATAATTTCCTCATTCGGCGAATATTTTTTATCCACATCCGACACGGAAGATTCTGTAATCTCGCCATCCTGTGTCACATAGGTTGGCGTATCATCATTGGAATCCGTTCCCGGAGTGGCAGCCTGTCCACCTTTTGCCTCTGAATTATACTCAGAGCTTTCTGTCAGTTCTCCCTGATCCTGTCCATCATTGTGTGAATAATTGTGAACCGCCTTTTCCACCTTTGACATATCAATATCAAGATTCGGTGCAACCTGCACGTCCGAATACATACCGGATTTGACCATTACATCCTTGATACCATTGACCACGGAATTCTTAATGCGGTCTTTGATGTCCAGACTGTCGGAAACAACCGTGGCATCATCATCCTGGTCTGCTCCCGAAAACAAGATTTTGGATGTCTTCTGATCCAGAATGGTAATTTTGTCTGTGGAATCATTTCCAAGGGCGGTTGCCACAAGGCGCGCCACCGAATACGCCTGATCCGAATCCATAGAACCATTCAGGGCAAGCGAAACGCTGGCAGAGCTTTCCTGCATCCGCGAAATCAGTGTACCGTCATCATCCGGAATATCCAGTGTAACTTTTGCGGAATCAATCAGGTCATTCGCAGCAAGCACATTCTCCAGTTTATCTTCCATATAGCTTTTGGCAAGTTTCTGTTTATCTGCCTCCGTGGTAGAAAAACTTCCGTCGATATAATCCTTGATGTTCGGATCTGACAGGTCAAATCCCGTTGTATCAATATTATTGGATCCCAAAAGCCAGTTTGCCTTGTTCTCATCTTTTTTGTTTACTTCAAAATGTGTGGTATCCGTTACCTTATAATCAATATCACCTTCGCCGTCTAACAGATCTTTTACCTGACTGGCTTCTTTTGCGTTCTGGCAGTCAATCAGTGTTGTGTAACTCGGTCTTGATACAACAACTCCCAGTATCACCAGCGCAAGGATCACCACTGCGGTAAGGCTGATCAGCAGCATTCTTTGTTTATTGGAAAATTTTTTCCACCACTCAACCACACGGTCAAGGATTTTCTGTAACTGTTCTGGCATGTTTTCGTTCCTCACTTACTAGATTGACATCTGCATAATCTCTTTGTATCCGTCAATCAGTTTATCCCGCACTGCAACCGTATACTGCAATGCTACATTTGCTTTCGTCTCTGCAATCAGCAGATCATGTGGATTTTCGGCTTCCCCAAGTGCGAACCGTACTTCTTCCGACTCCGCAGTATTTTGCAGGTCATTGGTTTCATCTACTGATTTCATCGCTGTTGAAAGCACCGCGCTGAAACTGTCATCGTCTCCCGGAACAAGTGCCTCTTTTTTTGCGAATGTATTCAGATAGTCAGAAGAAACTCCAGACAATTGTGTGATATCCATGCTTTTGTCCTCTCTCGTATAACTTACTTTTTATTATTGTTTTCCTATGGAAAGTCCCGTGGTTGCCATACTCTTTGTGGCATCAAACGCAGTCGCATTTGCCTCATATGCACGGGTAGAATCGATCAGATTGGTCATTTCCGTGACCGTGTTTACATTTGGATAGGATACATATCCGTCCGCATCCGCATCCGGATTGGAAGGATCATATTCTTTCACGAAATCTGTTTCCGTATCTTCCTTTACGGAAGTTACTTTTACACCGTTTCCGATTGCCGGATTCTGCGATGCAGTTGCATAATATTGGGAAAACGGGGTAACTTTCCGTTCTGCAAAATTTACAATTTTGCGTCGGTACGGACCGCCGCTCTCTGTTGATGTTGTATTTACATTTGCAATGTTCTCCGCAATGATATCGGTACGGAACCGTTCTGCGGTCATGCCTGACGCGCTGATATTAAACGCCTGAAATAAAGCCATTTATCTTTCCCCCTTACTTAATCACGGAACGCATACGGTCAAACTGTCCGTTAATTCCGGCTGTGATTCCCTGATAGCGGATCTGTTCGGATGCCAGCTCCACTTCTTCTGTATCAATATCTACATTACTTCCATCCAGCCGATAGGAGTAATTGGAACTGTCCACATAAATCGATGGATTCAGTCTGGAAAGATCCACGTCTTTCATTTTCGAATCCAGGGACTCATGCTTGCAGCGGCCCAGTTCTGTTTTTAATGTATTTTCAAAATTTAAGTCTTTTCTCTTATATCCCGGAGTGTTTACATTTGCAATATTGTTAGTCAGAATGTTCTCCCTGCTCCAGCTCGCATCGGCAGCTTTATCCAGAACATTCACATAATTGAAAGCATCTGTACTCAGCAATTTTGTGCCTCCTTATCTAGTATTCCCTATTATCGTATCATACTAATTATAGTATAAATCAAGCAAAATACAAGTAGTTTTTTACATAAAATGACAAAAAAGGACTTATATTTACATACAAGTCCTTTTGCTGTCCGCTCGGTTCCATCCTTTATTTTGCATTTTTTCTTTTCAGTTCTGCAAGTTCATCGAAAACCACGTCATTGACAACCTTTATGTAAGTTCCTTTCATGCCGGAAGAACGCGATTCGATCACGCCCGCACTCTCAAACTTACGAAGTGCATTTACAATCACGGAACGGGTAATTCCCACGCGATCCGCAATTCTGCTTGCAACAAGAATTCCCTCATTGCCATCCAGTTCATCAAAGATGTGGGTGATTGCCTCAAGTTCCGAGAAAGAAAGTGTGCTGATCGCAGATTTTACGATTGCAACCTTTCTCGCTTCCTCTGCGCTCTCTTCGTTTACAGAACGCATCATTTCCAGCCCTACCACCGTTGTTCCGTACTCTGTCAGAATAATGTCATCAATGTCATATTCCGTTTCGCACCGGTATTCAAATAAGGTTCCCAGCCGCTCCCCGGCAATATCAATCGGGGTAATGATGGCCCGGTACTTTTTGGATTCATCTCCGAATCCGAGCGTTTCCAGATTTACGTTCTCTTTTGTGGAAAGTATTCCCAGAAGACGCTCATTGAGTTCTGCATCAATATATCCGCCGACTTCATCCACGATCAGTTCCTGCAGTTCCTCAACCCCTTTGCATACACTGGAACCTAAAACCTTTCCCTTCTTGCTTATTACAAGGATGTTGGAATCAAGAATTCCCGTCAGGACTTCACAGATATCGTTAAATACCACCTTGGACGAATTATTGTTATGAAGCAGTTTATTTATTTTTCTTGTCTTGTCTAGAAGTTGAACACTCATGTTTTTCCTCCTGTCTTTATCACAGATATCATGAGTGTAGCACTATTTATCAGACAATTCAATATTTTTTGAAAAATTTACGACTATTCTGTTTCTTTTTCTTTTGCTTCCGTGTAACCGCAATGTTCATCCGCACATGCAAGCTTGTTTCCTTTTTCTACCATATAGCCTCCACAGCGCGGACATTTCTTTTCCACCGGACGCCCCCAGCTCATGAAATCACATTCCGGATAATCAATGCATCCATAGTATCTTCTGCCCTTGCGTGTCATTTTGATGACCACGTCTTTTCCGCATTTCGGACATGCGACACCAATCTTTTCATAATATGGCTTGGTATTCCGGCACTCCGGGAATCCCGGACATGCCAGGAACTTTCCATGCGGTCCATACTTGATTACCATATTGCGGCCACACACTTCACAGATTTCATCCGTCACTTCATCTTCAATGGTAATCTTTTCGAGATCTTTTTCCGCGGCCTCCACAGCCTCTTCCAGATCCGGATAAAAATTCGCAACAACCGTTTTCCAGTTTAAATGTCCTTCCGCAACACTGTCTAAAAGAGATTCCATATTTGCAGTAAAATGTTCGTCTACAATAGTCGGGAAAGATTCCTTCATAATGGAATTGACAACGGAACCGATCTCTGTCACATAAAGGTTCTTATTTTCCTTTGTGATATAACGTCTGGCAATGATCGTTGTGATGGTCGGGGAATAGGTGCTTGGGCGTCCGATTCCGAGTTCTTCGAGTGTTTTTACCAGCGAAGCTTCCGTATAATGTGCCGGTGGCTGTGTAAAATGCTGCTTCGGATCGAATTCTTCAAGTTTTAATTTTGTATCTTTATCAATTGATTTTAAAAGTACCTGTTTTTCCTGCTTTTCATCATCTGCTTCCGTATAGGCCAGCATAAATCCGTCAAAAGCTACTTTGGAAGTAGAAACGCGGAATGTATAATCTCCCGCTGCAATGTTAACGGTTGTTGTCTCATACTTTGCGTTTGCCATACGGCTTGCGGCAAAGCGTTTCCAGATCAGCTGGTATAAACGGAACTGATCCCGGCTTAACGACTCTTTAATCTCGGACGGAATACGGTTAATATCGGTCGGACGGATCGCTTCGTGCGCATCCTGAATCTTTGCATTGCTCTTCTTGCTTCCTTCTCCGTCAGACAGATATTCCTCTCCGTAGCTTTCGGAAATAAAGGCACGCGCTGCTTCATCCGCCTCTTCCGAAATACGAACGGAATCCGTACGCAGATAGGTGATGATACCGACCGTTCCCTGTCCTTTGATATCCACACCTTCATACAGCTGCTGTGCAATCCGCATCGTCTTCGAGATCGGGAAATTCAGCGCTTTGGAAGCTTCCTGCTGCAAAGTACTGGTTGTAAAAGGAAGCGGCGCTTTTTTTGTGCGCTCTCCCTTTTTCATATCGCAGACTTTAAATTCTTTGCCTTTTAATTCCGCAAGCACCTGATTCATCTGTTCCTCGGAAGAAATCTCAAACTTTTCGCCGCCTTTGTCCAGCAGCTTTGCTGTAATCGGTTTTTTCTCACCTTCCGGCAGGAGGCTTGCCTCTAAAGACCAGTACTCCTCCGGAATAAATGCATCAATTTCTTCCTCACGGTCACACACAATCCGTAAAGCAACGGATTGTACACGACCGGCACTCAGCCCTCTTTTTACTTTTGCCCATAACAACGGGCTGATCCGGTAACCAACCATACGGTCCAGCATACGTCTCGCCTGCTGTGCATCAACCAGATCCATATCAATCTCACGCGGTGTCTTTAAGGATGCTTTTACCGCTGTTTTTGTAATTTCGTTAAAACTGATTCTGCTGACATCTTTGTCGTCCAGTTTCAACGCCTTGGTTAAATGCCAGGAAATTGCCTCTCCTTCACGGTCCGGGTCAGTTGCGAGATAAATTTTATCCGCTTTCTTTACTTCTTTTCTCAGCTTTGCAAGAATCTCTCCCTTTCCACGAATCGTAATATATTTCGGTTCAAAATCATTTTCCGGAGAAAATCCGAGCTGACTCTTCGGAAGATCTCTCACATGCCCGTTACTTGCCATGACCTCATAATTTTTTCCCAGAAATTTTTTAATCGTCTTCACCTTTGCCGGTGACTCCACGATTACCAGATACTTTGCCATTTGGTGCTCCTTATATCATCTAAATTGTTTTTATATAATAATTCGGAATGGTCTCCTGAATGAACCCTTTCTGTTCCAGCCTCTCTAAAACCGGCAGAATTTCTACCAGACCATAGGGACTTTTTTCGATCAGGGTTCCAAGACCCACCGGATAAAAATCTAATAAAGCATACACCAACGATTCGTCTTTTTCAAGAAGATTTTTTCTAAAGTCTATTTGTGTCGTTATATTTTTGGGCTGTAATTGCAGTTCCTGCAGGAAATCTTCCACACTTACAAAAATGCCGGCGCCCTGCTGGATCAGATGGTTGGTTCCTTCACTCAGGGCATCCGTAACTCTCCCGGGAAGGGCATACACTTCCTTTCCCTGTTCCATGGCATAGTCCGCAGTAATCAGCGATCCGCTCTTTTTTCTTGCCTCCATCACAATCACGTAATCCGCAAGTCCGGCTATGATACGGTTTCTTTGCGGAAAATATCCCGGCAGCGGCGGTGTGCCCGGCGGATATTCCGACAAAATACCTCCCCGATCCTTCATTTTTTCATATAAATACCGGTTTCTTTTCGGATAACACACATCCACGCCACAGCCCAGTACCGCATAGGTATCCCCGTTTTCTTCCAGTGCTCCGCTATGCGCATCAGCATCAATCCCCATCGCCATGCCGCTGATGATATCCATCCGGTTCTGCGCAAGTGCCCTCGCCAGTTTCCCCGTAATCTGGCTTCCATAGGCACTTCTTGTCCGCGCCCCGACAATTGCCACACTCTTTCGTGTTTCTTCCGGCAGCCTGCCAATATAATACAGCGCATAAGGTGTTGCAGAAATCCGGCGGAGCTTTTGCGGATACCGTGCTTCTTCCACGCAGACAAAACCGATTCCTTCCCCCTGCAGTTTTCCCCAGTGCTCCTGTACATCCCAGTGCCGTCTGGATTGTGTGATTTTTTCCACATCCTTTTCATCCAGAACCCGGATTTTTTTCATTTGGGACTCCTGCAAGGCATACAGTTCTTCCGCACCGATCCCTTCTGTCATAAGCCCCGTCAGTTTATGTACGGTCAGTCCGGTATTTGCAAGCCAGTACGCATACATGCTCATTCTTCCATACCTCCCCAGAATTTATCCCCGATACTCCGGTAACACACAGCTTCTGTCAGATCACAGACACGGATGTTTTCCGCCTTTTGTGTATCGGCAATTGTTCGTGCCACCCGGAGGATTTTATGGTAGGTGCGCGCAGTAAGTGACAGTTTATGAAACATTTTTTCCATATACCGCTGCTCCTTTTCTCCCAGCCGGCAGAACTGGTTTAATTTTGCGGCCGGAATTCCACTGTTGTGAGAAAAATTTTCGTCTTTGAATCGAAAAATCTGGCGTTCCTGACACTCACACACCCGGTCCCGGATGGTCTTTGAACTCTCATTATTACCGTTTCCCGTCAGTTCTTCATACGTAACCATCGGCGCTTCCACACAAAGATCCATGCGGTCAATCAGCGGCTGGGAAATCCGGTCAAAATACCGCTGCAGGGATGCCTGTGTGCATCTGCACCGATTCCGGTCCGGATAATATCCGCAATTGCATGGATTCATAGATGCCAGAAGTAAAAAATCCGATGGATAGGTCACACTGCCGACCGCGCGCGTCAAATGAATCTGATGTTCCTCCAACGGTTGACGCAGCACTTCCATCGTTGATTTGGAAAATTCCGGGAGTTCATCCAGAAAAAGCACACCATGATGTGCCAGTGAAATCTCTCCCGGCCGGATACTTCGTCCACCGCCGGCAAGCCCTGCCATGCTGACCGTATGATGCGGACTGCGAAACGGCCGTTCCTGCAACAGTGTCCGGGAGTCTGCCAGCAGACCGCAGACACTGTATATTTTTGAAACCTCCAGCTGCTCTTTTTTTGTAAGTGGCGGCAGGATTGTAGCCATTCGCTCGGAGATCATGGTTTTTCCGGCTCCCGGCGGCCCGACCATAAGCATATTGTGCATTCCGGACGCTGCGATTTCCGCTGCCCGTTTCAAAAACTGCTGCCCGTTTACTTCGGAAAAATCCGGCACCCCATGGGATCTGTTCTGCCGCCGGCCTGCATATGCAGGCTCTTTATAACCGCCATCCTGCAGATAGCCGATCACCGATTCCAATGCAGGAAATCCGCAGACATCCGCCCCCTGCACCAGACGGCTTTCCATAAGATTATCCGCCGGAACAACAAATTTATGAATTCCTTCCTTTACTCCATCCGAAACCATCGGCAGAATTCCCCGGACCGGCAGTAACTGTCCACTTAAATTCAACTCCCCGGAAAAAATCGTGTCCACGCACTTCTCCGGTTTTACCAGCCCCATGGCAACCAGCAGTGCAACCGCAATCGGCAGGTCAAATCCGGTTCCGGTTTTCCTTATATTTGCCGGAGAAAGATTTACGGTAATCCGCTTTGCAGGCAGAAGAATTCCGCAATTGTGAAGCGCCGTACGCACTCGTTCCTTCGCCTCCCGCACCTCCGGAGAAAGATATCCTACCATATCAAACACCGGCATTCCCATGCTGATATCCACCTCTACCTGTACCGGCATTGCGCAGATTCCATCCAGCATGGATGTCCTGATTTGGCTATACATATTCACCTCATTCCAACAAATGGGAATTTTGCACAGACACATGCATGAAAAAAGATGCATTTACCTTATCATAAAATGCATCTTTTTGCAACGACTTTATTCGCTTATCACTTTTTTAAGTTTTTCCAGTGCTCTCTTTTCAATCCTGGAAACATAGGAACGGGAGATTCCAAGTGCCCGCGCGATTTCTCTCTGGGTCAGTTCCTGATTTCCTCCGATTCCATATCTTCGCCGAATGATAAATGCTTCTCTCTCGCTTAACACATCATTCATAAAGGTACAGATTTTTTTCATCTGCTCCCTTTTTGTCACTTCATCTGCTACATTTTTATCATGAAACTCCAGCACATCGACAAGCTGAATCTGGTTTCCTTCTTTGTCTGTACCAATCGGTTCAAACATAGAAACTTCTTTGCGCTGTTTTTTCTTTGATCGCAGATGCATCAGCAATTCATTGTCCACACACCGGATGGCATACGTTGCAAATTTATTTCCGTATTCCGGCCGGAAACTGTCTACTGCTTTCATCAGTCCGATCGTACCGATGGAAATCAGATCCTCCTGTTCTTCTTCCGAACTGACATATTTTTTTGCGACATGGGCTACCAGGCGCATGTTGTGCAACACCAGTTCTTCCTTTGCCCCTTGCTCGCCATTTTTTAATCTGCACAGACAGTCTGTTTCCTCTTCCTGTGTCAGGGGAACCAAAAATGTTTTCACACAGCACCTTTTCCAACAGCTTTCTAATATTCTATGTCAGCAGAAGGCATTCTGTGCTTTTCCCTTTTATATTTTTTCTTCCGGTGCCAGTTCCTGTATGCGCCGGATCAGGCTTTCCCTCTCATAAGGAACGTTTCCTTTCAGTACCTCATTCTTTACAAATGCAAATGTTTCCTTCTCCCCCCGCACTGCCAGCATCAGTAAAAGATAGTGGATCAGTGCCTCGGTATCCGGATGGATCAGATAATGCGATCTGCCGTGCATATAGTAATCGAGTGCACTCCGATCCGTGTATTTGTCTTTCTGGTAGTTTTTGGATGCACTGATCCTGTCAACAAACATTTCCGCCACGTAGCACACCGGCATTTTCATTCCTGCCATCCCCGAATGTTCTTTCCCCGGTTCTTTTGAAATATCATAATCAATCCAGTACTCGAGATGGTGTTTATTGCGTCCTTTGTGATGCAGCCACGCCAGGGAATACCCCTTTTCCTTCCGCTCTGCATTGTTCGGACTCATGGTTCCCTGATAATATTTGCAACCGACCAGAAATTCCGTCGGAGAATATTTTGAAAGATCATGCAGCAGCCCCTGCCTGTATAGTCCGATCTTAAAGCAGCCGGCCAGCACCAGATTTTTGTGATGTGTAATTGTGCAAAAATGTTTCCATGCATTACCCATGTTTTTTCATCTCCCTGCTCTCCAGCACACAGATGGTCTGTGGCCGGAGAATGATTTTTCCTCCGCTTACGGGCTTTGGTGCGTCCAAAAACGCAGCATCCTCTTCTCCGCTGTCAATACAGACAACCCATTCTTTCCCTTTTCGCGGTTTAGGCAAAGCCAGTTCCGTTGCCGCGGCAAGAAAATTATAGGCGACATAGACATCCGGCTCTTTTTCGTTTTGGGCATAAGCCCCGCAATAAAGCATTCCTAGGCATAGATGATCCGGTGTCGGTTCTAAAATCCACGCACTTGTCCCGTGATAGGAAAGATCCGGATACCCCAGCGATTTATAATCCGAAAACTGGAATGGCATCGGATTTGAAAGCACGGTATGTTCTTTTCGAAACGCAATTACCTGCTGCAGAAATTCGATCTGTCTGCGATGAGACTTTTCATTCTTCCAGTTCACCCAGCCGGTGGGATTATCCTGACAGTATGCATTATTATTTCCGTTCTGGGAATTTCCCATCTCATCACCGCTCCACAACAGAGGAACCCCCTGCGCCAGCATAAGCATAAGAACCGCATTTCTCCAGTTTAATTTCCGGAGCGCATCGATATAACGCTTTCTGGTCGGTCCCTCCACGCCGTAATTATTGCTGAAATTCCAGGAACTCCCATCGAGATTTTGCTCTCCGTTTTCCTCATTGTGTTTATCGTTGTACATAAACAGATCTGCAAGCGTAAACCCGTTGTTGCTTGCTATATAATTGATATAGCCTAAAAAAGCCCCCTGTTTTCTCTGCTGATCGGCAAAATCACGCATATTTCCATTGATATGATTTAAGACCTGCCGGATCGGATACTGATACTCCTCTTTGTAAATATACAGATTCGGATACTTCCGGCTTGCCGCACATGCTTTTTCCTCAAAATCCACATAAAAGATCTTTGTGCGGCTGAGCATTCCATCCTGCACGATCGCTGTAATGGGCAGATGTTCTCCAAGCAGATGGATTCCGTCCACATGGTATTCCCGCACCCAGTAACGAAGCGCTTCTAAAATCAGATTATGATTCACTTTCTCCGGAAAATACATCTCCATCACACATTCCATGCCGTTTTCGTGTAGACGGCGGATCAGCATCCTGAATTCCCGGGAAGCATGCAGCGGATCGGCAGCATACGATGCCTTCACCGCAAAATAATTTCCGGGCTCATATCCCCAGTAATTCACTTTGCGCGGAACCTTTTTTATTTTTTCTGCCGGGCGGATCTGATCCGTCTGTTTTTCTTTCCAACGGATATATTCCGGAAGTTTCTGCTGCTTTGGCAGTTCAATTTCCTCAAACTCATACACCGGCATAAGTTCAACTGTTGTCACACCGAGTTTCTTCAGATAGGGAATCCGGTTCATAAGCGCACGAAATGTCCCCGGAACACTTCTGGTACCGGAATCCATCGTAAAACCACGCACATGCAGCTTGTACATAATCATCTGTTCTCTCGGTATTTCCGGACATACATCCTCCCCCCAGTCAAACTCCTGCACATCAAATGCCCCATGCACCTCATACTGCTGCCGGCTGCGTGAACTGTCATTCCAGACCTGCCGCCCCATGATGGCGTGTGCGCACGGATCCATTACCTTTTTTCCATTGATCTTAAAATCGTAAATCAGATGTTCGAGATGCAGATCTGCCACTGCGATAGAGCGCACCGATCCCATGCAGTATTCTGCCGGAACAGCTATCTTTTCTTCTTTTTCGGTCTGTATATCCTTAAGTACCACAAAACAGCTGTCCTCTTTTTCCGCATCAAACGTAAAAGTGGTCCATTCTCCCTGAATCGTCACTCCCGGTTTTGCGTAATCTCCTTCTCTGATCCTTCTATTGTCTGTTCGTTTTTTCGTATCTCGTATTTTCATGTTTTTCATTATACCCTTTTTAAAAAACTTTGTATATCACTTTTTCGAATTGACAAGCTCCTTACTCCTCGCTTATAATGATAAAAGACACAAAAACGATTAAGAAAAGAGGTATCTTATGGAAGATAAAGAAAAAGCAACACCCGTTACCCCGGATGAGATTGAAGATATTCGTGTAACACTTGATTTGGATGAAGGCGAAGTAGAATGTAAAATTCTCACTATTTTTGAGGTAAACAAACAGGACTACATCGCACTGATGCCACTCAATCCGGACGGCTCCGATCCGGATGAAGGCACCGTTTATCTCTACCGCTATGCGGAGGATGAGGATGGCATTCCACAGATCGACAGCATCACGGATGACGACGAGTACGAAGCCGCTGCTGACCGCTTCGATGAAATGCTCGATGATGACTACTTCAATGCACTCGAAGACGAGGAATAACTTTTATAAAAACCTGCATCGAATACCCGATGCAGGTTTTTTACGGCTCTTTACCGACTTCTTTGATAAAACGCGACAGTTCCACCTCTTTGCCACGCATTTTTTTTACCGAACAGATTGTCAGGGATTCCTTTGCTCTGGTCATTCCCACATAAAACAAACGCCGTTCTTCCTCGACATCCTGCTTTAATACTGCTTTCTTATAAGGCATTACGCCCTCGTTGACGTCAATCAGATACACTTTTGTAAATTCCAGCCCCTTGGCGCTGTGCAGTGTTGCAAATGTCACAGCATTCTGATTCCTGCGCTTTTCCTGCGCCAGTCTCTTTAACTCCTGCCGGTATTCTTCTATATGTGCAAACCATTCCTCAAATGTACGGTACCCTTTGGCACTCGCAAGGATTTCATCTGCCACTTCATAAAAATCTTCTTTATTCGCATTCCGGTATTCGGCATACTCTGCCAGATAATCATCGTACCCGATTCCCCGCCGGATATAGTTGATTGCCGCATAAGGGCTCAGACGGGATAAATGTTTCAGATCATACCACAGCTTTTCGATCCGCTCCGCGATCCACGGCTGCTCCTCATATAATTTCACCCACTCATCAAAACATACCGTTTCATCGGGCAGGCTGTCCCTGCCGATATACCGCTTCGGCCGGTTCATAATAGAAAGGAAATCGGCTCTGCTGTCACTTCCCTGTGCGATGCGGATATAAGTGAAAAAATCACGGGCAATCCAGTGCTCATAGATATCCGGAATCCGGTCTTTCGTCTGAAATGCCAGATTGGCAGAAACCATATATTCCATCAGGGCACGCGGCTGCATGTTTGTCCGAAACAGTACTGCGATTTCCGAAAGCGGAACCCCATTTTGCACAGTCTGCCGGATATCTTCTGCCAAAAATGCATTCTCTTTATAGCAGTCCTCAAAGTACTGAAAACGCACCTTCTGTTTCCCGGCTTTTCCGGCACGGATCTTTTTCGGAAAACGTTCTTCATTGTGTGCGATCAGGCGCATAGCTGCCTCCACAATCGGCGGCTCACACCGGTAATTTACTTCAAGATTCACAATCTTTGCCTGCGGGTATATCTTTTGAAATCCCAGCATAATTTCCGGCTTCGAACCGCGGAACCGATAGATGGACTGGTCATCATCTCCCACTACAAAGAGATTATTTTCCGGTGCGGCAAGCATACACATGATCTTCCACTGGATCAGATTGATATCCTGAAATTCGTCGATCAGAATATAACGGTACTTTTTCTGCCATGCCGAAAGAATATCCTTCCGCTGGGAAAACAGGTCATATGTGTATGTCAGCATATCATCAAAATCTATCAGGCGGTTTCTTTTGAGCCGCTCATCATATTCCCGGTAAATCTTCCGGAAAATCTCCTCCCCACAGCTGGAAGAATAAAAATGTTCCAGCGGAATCTGCTCATTTTTCACACGGCTGATCTCCGTTAAAACATCCCCGATAAATTCCCCTTCATCCCGGTATTCCAGATGATGATAAGACAGAATCTCCCGCATAAACTGATATCGCTGCTCCTCCGATATAATATTTCCGGAATCAAAATGATACGCCAGCTTCAGCACCATGAAAAATATGGCGTGGAACGTACCGAAGGTCACTTTCGTTCTCTCTTCTCCTGTCAATGCAAGAAAACGCTGCTTCATCTCCTGTGCCGCCGCTCGCGTAAATGTAATCACAAGAATATTGGACGGATCTATGTTCTCATATTCAATTAACTGTTTCGTTCTTTGGGTAATTACCGCAGTTTTCCCGGAACCGGGACCTGCCAGAACAAGCATCGGGCCATCCTTATGGCGGATGGCCTGCTGCTGGGATTTATTATAGTTCATTCGTTCTCCCGTGAGAATGTTCTACTGTGCCTGAGAAAGGAGCTCGATTCCTTTACGGATACGGGCAAGAGACTCTTCTTTTCCAAGAACCTCCATAAGCTCGGTGGCACCGCCCGGTGTCATCTGCTTGCCGGATACTGCCGTACGGATCGGCCACATAACATATCCGTTCTTGCAGCCTTTCTGCTCTACATACTTAAGAAGTGTCTGATACAATGCATCGTTGCTGTAATCTTCCTGAGCCTCTAAGACCGGAAGGATCTCCTGCAACACTTCAAGAGAAGTCTGTGCATTTGTCTTCATTTTCTTGTGCGTGTACATTGCCACATCATATTCCGGAAGTTCCTCAAAGAAATCAATGTGATCCCTGATATCCGGGAAGATCTCGATACGGGTCTGTACCATATGTGCAATCTTCTTCAGATCATAATCTTTGGTGATCACTTCTTTGATATACGGAAGTGCCATCTCGTAGAACTTGTCAAAGTCCATTTTTTTGATGTATTCCCCGTTCATCCATTTTAACTTGGTATAGTCAAAGACTGCCGGTGATTTATTCATATGATGGTAATCAAACTTTTCTACCAGTTCTTCGAGTGTCATGATCTCCTGGTTATCTGCCGGGCTCCATCCAAGCAATGCAACAAAGTTCACGATCGCCTCTGTCAGAAATCCCTGCTCTACCAGATCTTCAAACGAAGAATGTCCGCATCGTTTTGACAGCTTCTGATGATTTTCATCCGTAATCAGCGGACAATGGATATATACCGGTACTTCCCAGCCAAATGCCTCATACAGACGATTGTACTTCGGGGAAGAGGAAAGATACTCGTTTCCACGGACAACATGGGTAATTCCCATCAGATGATCGTCTACCACATTTGCAAAATTGTAAGTCGGATATCCATCGGACTTGATCAGAATCATATCGTCCAGCTCCGCATTGTCAACGGTAATATCCCCGTAAATCTCATCCTCGAACGTTGTCGTTCCCTCCGTCGGGTTATTCTGGCGGATGACATACGGTACGCCTGCGGCAAGTTTTTCTTCTACTTCTTCCTTGGAAAGATGCAGACAGTGCTTGTCATATACATGAATTTCTTTTCCTGCAACTACTTTTTTGAGTCCCTCTAAGCGTTCCTTGTCACAGAAACAATAATAGGCCTCGCCTTTATCGATCAGCTCTTTGGCGTATTTTAAATAAATGCCCTGTGCCTGACGCTCACTCTGTACATATGGTCCACAGCCGCCATCCTTGTCCGGTCCCTCGTCATGGATCAGGCCTGTTTTCTGCAGGGTGCGGTAAATAATATCTACAGCGCCTTCCACATAACGCTCCTGATCGGTATCTTCTATTCTTAAGATGAAATCTCCGCCCTCATGCTTTGCTACGAGGTAAGCATACAATGCCGTACGAAGATTTCCTACATGCATTCTTCCTGTCGGACTTGGTGCAAATCTTGTTCTTACTTTACTCATTGCGTTTCTCTCCTTATTCTGTCATGTGTTTTATTATATAACAAATACACACATAACGCAAACGAAACATATCATACAGTATATGCTGATCAGAAAGGAAAAAGAAATCCATGAATGCAACTATTAATACTATGCCGGAAACAGACAATGGCAGCCATCAGGTACCTGGCATGTGCTACGTTCCCTGGCAGACCTTCGGCAAAACCTACGATCCTATGCGCGGGCTTGCCGCAGGCACAATTTTTCCGGAACTGGATAAACCATTTACCGGAAAATGCAATATGAATATGATGCAGGGAGGGCGGCGGCGATGACAAGACCATCTTCTCAGCCAATGAACCGGTCAGAATTGTACCGCTGGGTTATGGCACTGGGCTTTTGTGCCTATGATATGCTTCTTTATCTGGACACCCATCCGGATGACGCACAGGCACTCTCTTATTACAATCAGTGCAACGAATTATACAATTCAGCTAAAAAGACATACGAGGAACGTTTCGAACCGTTGTCCGCATTTGGCAGCCAGCCGCTGGAGGACTGGGACTGGAATGACGGTCCAATGCCATGGGAAGGAGTGAAATAAGCTATGTGGAATTATGAAAAAAGACTGCAATATCCGATTTCCATTTCAACACCAAATGCTAAGATGGCATCTTTTATTATAAGTCAGTACGGTGGTCCCGATGGCGAAATGGGAGCTTCCATGCGCTATCTGGCCCAGCGGTTTTCTTTTGCAAATCCGCGGATTGCCGGTGTACTTACCGACATCGGAACCGAGGAACTTGCTCACCTCGAAATGATTGGTGCGATTGTCCGCCAGCTGACGCGCGGACTTTCCGCCAAAGAACTGGAAGCTTCCGGATTTGCACCATATTATATTGATCACACCGCAGGTGTCTGGCCGCAGGCTGCGGGTGGAGTTCCATTTTCCGCTACCGAATTTCAGTCAAGTGGTGATGCCATTGCTGATCTGGTGGAAGATATGGCAGCAGAGGGTGCGATTGTATAAAGACAACATTGAGGTTTTAAAAGAAAGTTCCCGATAATCTGGCATACTAGCTGCCAGATATGAGAACCCTAGAAATTCCAATGTATTTCAATAGGTACTTCCTTAGTTACAGGGTCTTTTTTGCCAACCAATACATAATCAATCAGCTTTTCAACCGTTTCCCTGTCTAAGTGTTCAAGATTTGTATATTGCTCGATTAACTGTCGTCTGTTGTCGCCAATCAGCATTTTTCTTTCAATAACATCAAGCTGTTTCTGCGTATCAATCATCAGTTTTTCGAGCCTTTCTTTTTGTGTTGAGAAGTCTTTGGATAAATCCAAGTAATCAAGTTCGGAAAGAATACCCTTTACCTTATCTAAATATAATTCTCGGATTCCTTTTGTATATTCCGCAATCTTTTTTTGATAAGCAGCAATCTCCGTTTCCAGAGCTTCTTTTTGACCTCGCAAGTCATTGTTGAATTGCACATTTTGTTCAAGCTCATCTTTGTCAAGATATTCTGCGGATAACTTATTAAGTTCATCAATCACAGCTTTTTCTAATTTGTCTACTGAAATGAAAGAACCTATACAAGCGTCCTTTGCTACATGGCGGTTAGAGCATTGTAAATAATGCTTACCATGATTCTTTGACGAACGCATTGTATAACCACAATTCATACAGCGAGCTTTTCTGGCAAATAAACCGATTGTGCCAACTGTGAAAGGTTTTGCCTTTTGAGCTACCAATGCTTGAACCCTATCCCATAACTCACGGTCAATAATCGGCTCATGTGTACCCTCAACTCTGTACCACTCGTCTTTGGGTCTGGGTTTGTTTTGCTTTGTCTTATAAGAAACGCTGCCATATTTCCCTTGAACCATATTCCCGATATAGATTTCATTCACCAACATATCTGATATGGCAAAATATTTCCATAGGGTACTGTTTTTCGTTTTAGGCTGCTTGTAACGCAAACCATGAAGTCGTTTGTATTCCGTAGGGTTTGGTATTCCTCTGTCATTCAGCATACGGGCAATGGCGGTCTTTCCATATCCCTGTGAAAACAGTGTAAAAACTTCTCTGACAACTTCCGCAGCTTCTTCATCAATAATCAAATGCCCTTTTACGTCAGGGTCTTTTTTGTAACCATACAGAGCAAAAGCACCGATATGGTGTCCGTTCTTTCTTCTGTCAGTGAGAACGCTTTTAATGTTCTCTGACATATCCTCCAAGTACCACTCATTCACCAGACCGTTAATCTGTCTTGATTTCTTATTTCCTTTATTAGCGGTATCTGCATTATCAACAATGCTGATGAAGCGAATACCCCAAATAGGAAAAAGACCGTGGATATATTTTTCCACTAATTCTAGTTCTCTGGTAAATCTGGATTGTGTCTTACAAAGGACAATATCAAATTTACGATTCTTTGCGTCCTCCAACAACCTGTTAAATTCTGGTCGTCGTCTGTCAGAACCAGTGTAATCATCATCACTGTATATGTTGTAGACTTCCCAACCATGCTCTAATGAGTATTGAAGTAACATTGACTTTTGATTCTGAATACTGTTACTGTCGTCTGTTTCTGATTGTTTGTTTCTATCTTCCTCTGATAAGCGGCAATAAATAGCAACTCTTGATTTTGATTCTATCATGCTTCGTTCTCCTTTTTGAGAAGACGAAACAAACTATCTCTACATAATGTTATTATAACATCTTGTAGGATAGTTTGTCTATCATCTGGCAGGAGTTGCCCTTCCTTTATTTTTTTCATATTGATTTATCAACTCTATCCATTTTAGAGTAAATGCTTTTGTAAACGCCGCTTTATCACAATTTTTAAAAACATTCTTGCAAACTACCTTTGCGTCATTTGCCATTGAACCACCTCACTACAATATATTTACAAAGTATGCAAAAATGCTTGTACATTATGAAAGAATTTGTCTATAAAGTAAGAAGTAATCAGATGGCTTTGGAAAGCTCCACTGGAATTTCACCATTCCCATTCTGATGGGTGAACCGCACCATGCGAGTGTATCATTATTCTGATATACGGGTCATGGCAGCAACTTTTCCAACAGTCGCTTACGGATCACTGGCGTGGTCGCTCGCTTCTTTATCCCTCCTTTTCATGGGTCATGGCGTTCCAGTCCGTCGGCTCACCGCATATCAAACGTATCTGATTACTTTATTCAATTTTCAAAGAACACTTGTAAAACGGAGCTGGAATGAGGTGGTATCACACTCCGTATATATTCGCTTATTTCACTCTGACTTCAAAACCTAGAATTGCTTTAATAAGGGCAGCTCTAATTCTGCCTTTCAGTTCCATATCGACCACAATATACATATTTCCGTGTTCATCATAGAACGGGCGTAAACTTGCTTTTGATATGTAAGCGTCATAGTGATTTAAAATTTTCTCTATTGCCACTTCGTCGCCATCAGCAGCTAAACTGATTGTGGAGAATAGAGGACACTTTTTTGTAGACTTCATCATGTTATAATTCCTCCTCGTACATATCTCTAATGAGCTTTAGTGAACACATTCTGTTTCTATAAACAGAGTTTCTGGAAATATCCAAAATCTCTGCGATTTCTGCGTCTGGTAATTCCAGAAAGTAGAACATCAACACAACATTGCGTCGTCTTTCACTTAATTTTTTGATTGCTTCACATAATTTCTCATCATAGACACGAACTTCTGTACCGAACACATCAAAGGAAGTAAATTCAAGCGAGTATTCGTCCGATACACCCAACTGGTTTAATTCCAGCTCTGGTATTTCACAGAAAGATATTTCATGCTTTGCACGTCTGGCAAGTTCTTTGTTGTAGTTCTTTACAGTTCTGCCAATCACCTTACGAGCCAGACAGTCAAATTGAAGTCTTATAGCGTTCTCAAATGAAGAAGGTTTCATAATCTCACCTCCTTTCAAGTTGAAGTTGCTAAAGCGAAAAGGCTTTTTACCTCTTTCCGCACTAACACTCAACACGGAGGGGTGATTTGTAACCCGAATCAGAAAAAAATCAAAAAATTTTTTAAAGTAGCAAAAAAGCACAAGAGCAATACTGACGTGCTGTTCTTGTGCCTTATAAATTGTTCCTGCTATGTGATGTGAAAAACCATATACAAGAGCGATATAATCCGCAAAAGTTAAACGGATTTTTTTAACAAGCTACCAATGGTCGAATGTTGTTGAATGTATAGGCATTCCATGCGGCTACCTCCTGAAGCCGCTAAAACAAAACCAACCAGTAGTTTGTCCACCGTTGGACAAAAATAAAACGGCGGCTGTATGAACCGTCGTTCTATCTAAAAGGACGTATAAAAGCATTACTGCTGACAACGGTTTTTTTTTACCGCCAAGCAGCATATATTGTTATTTACCTGTTCATAGGAACTGATAAACCTTGCAATACGTTTTACTGTACCTGTTACAAATTCTTTAGGAACAGTAAAATGTAGTGAGGTGATTAATTATGCGTAAAACAGAAGATAAATACGATTTCAGAGCCTTTGGTCTTGCCATCAAAGCGGCAAGGATGAAACAAGGTCTGACCCGTGAACAGGTGGGAGCAAAAATTGAAATTGACCCACGCTATCTGACGAATATTGAGAATAAAGGGCAGCACCCAAGTTTACAGGTGTTTTATGACCTTGTAACTCTACTTAATGTGTCTGTTGATGAAATTTTCCTGCCGACCAGTGACAAAGTAAAAAGCACTCGCCGCAGACAGTTGGAACAACAGCTTGATACTTTCGACGACAAAGATATGGTTGTCATGGAGAGCGTCGCTGCTGGTATCATCAAATCAAAGGAAGTGGGGGAAGATTAGTTCCTCCATTTTTATTTGCCTGCCAATCATACGGGATATGGTGATAGGTAATAAAAATGAGCCGATAATCTATGAGATATGAAATCCTCTGAATTATCGGCTCTGCATCTAAGTGTCTGGCTCTTTGATTACTGTTATTTTTAATTTGCTGGCATTAATTAGGTTTTCCTGTTTGCATTTTGGACAATACAGTGGAAAATTTATCAACTTAGTATCCGTTCTGATTTTTGTTCTTGTTTTATTCTTGCATATAGGACAGTATATCCATTTTGCTGTTCCCATTTGTTTCCTTTCTGATATACTATTTTAATGTAAATTCACATGCCAAATAATAAGTGTCATAATCCCAATCTTTAGGGGATTCGAAATAAGAAATACTTACTATTATTCTATAGTGCCCTGATGGGAGTTCGCCATAAACCGAGGAAATATCAAATGGTAAACTTAATCTTTCGGTGGGATTTATAACTGCATCATCTTCGTTATCTTTTGATGGGTCATAAAGTTGAGTTAATTGATACCATGTTTCTGATTGCTCCGCTTCAATTTCAAAATAGGCTTTAGAATAATGATACTCTTTGTTGGAGTTATTTTCTAAAAAAAATTTTGCGTTTTCTAAGTCAGAATACTCTTTTTCACTTGATGTAAGCTCAACATCTGATAAAGTATTAATTTTTTCCTCAGTTCCATAGGACGAAACCTCATAATTCTCTTTGAAATCCTGTGATGATATTATTTCTTCATCTGATGTTGAATTGCACCCGGACAAAATGCTTGTGACAGTTATTAAAATAATACAGATAATTTTTTTCATAATCGAAACCTCCTTTATAAGTGCTTAATGCAATTATATGGGGAAAATGTCTATTTTTCATCAACATATGCAATTTTTATACAAGCTGTAACACAGGCTCCCCCCTTATGATTATTTGAAATTTTTATTGTACCTCCATGCCTTTCACATAATATTTTACAAATGTTTAATCCCAGACCTAGATGTTCAGACGTAGTATCTTGCGATGGTTTATAAAATGGTAATGTTACACGTTCTATATCCGTACTTTTGAAACCACAGCCATCGTCAGAGACCGTAATCAATAAAAATTCCTCCTGTTTATTTACATCAATAGCTATCATCGACTTAGCATATCTAATGCTATTAGACAACAGGTTTTCATAAATTTGTATGATAATTTCAAGATTGATAAATAGAGTTTGCTGTTTATTACAATTTGTTTTAATCGTATATTCTATATCAGAACAGAGCATTTCCGTTGTATTTGATAAGGTTTTTAATAAGAAGTCAAAGTTTATGTTTTCTTTTTCGATTTCTATATCTTCTAAACGGTATAAGTTTGTCATAGCACTAACGTATTTTTCAAGCCGTTCCACATTGTTGCGTACTGTTGATAATTCGTCGAGTACCTCCTGTTGAGAAACTAATCCTTTGGGAATAAATGATAACAACATTGTGGTATGTCCTTTTAGTATTGTTAAAGGCGTGCGTAAATCATGTGAAAAAGCAGCATTTAATCTCCTTTGTTCAGTAAATTGCCGTATCATTTTTTGGTTGTTTTGATATAAACAATTTTTCATCTTCTCAAATGCAAGACACAGCCTCCCCATCTCGTCTTTATAAGGGTAAGGCAACGTAAAATCCAGTTCGTTGTTTTCGACTTTTCTGTATGCATTCGTCAGTAACTTTATGGGTCTTACTAATTTTCGGTTTACAAAGATAGTCACACAAAGAATCATGCTAATTGAAAGAACAATAGGAATGGTGACAATATTAACCACACCTAGAGCAGAATCCACAATTCTATCATGTTTAGTAAACTTTGGTGAAACTTCAATGTAAGAAACATGATTAGGATAAATATATTCTTGTACTGGACGTTCCTTTTGATAGTCTACAACAAAATTACATACTTCCTTTTCACTTGCATTATATATTGTGTATTCTGTTTGGTCTTTGTTATATTTCGCTGTAAATGAACCATTTTCAGGTATATCATACCTTGTTGTCATGTCCTCATATTTATAGTTAAGGTTTATTCTGTAATCATCTACAAGAGTAATAGATATAACACCTATTACAATACCAATCACTAAGGAAATAAGAGCATAAAAAACAAACGAATTTTTAATACTCATGTTGTCAATATAATGCCTTGAATTTTTTCGCCTTACTTTTTCCATTTATATCCGCACCCCCAGACAGTTTCTATATAAGGATTGTCGCCTATAGAAAGGAATTTTGTTCTTATCCGGCGTATATGTTCTGTAATAACAGAATTGTCGCCAGAACCATCTAAGCCCCATACTTTTTCATAAATTGTCTCACGATCAAAAATAATCCCCTTGTTTTGTGAAAGAAATTCAATAATATCAAACTCTTTCTTCGTAAAATTTATTTCAGCATTTCTATAAAAAACAACTCGTGATGAATAATCAATTACTATATTATTATCGAACTGAACTATTGCGGACGAACCATGTCTTTTTTCTCTCCGCAAATGTGCAGCAACTCTGGCTTCTAATTCATCAACGGAGAAAGGCTTTACAACATAGTCGTCACCACCGACAGCAAATCCTTTGATTTTATCACAGTCCTCAATCCGAGCTGTTAAAAAAATAATAGGACAGGACACAAAATTCCTGATTTTTTCACAAATTGTAAAACCATTCATATCTGGCATATTTATATCTAATAAAATAATATCTGGATGTTTTGTGATTGCATTCAGTGCTTCTTTTCCGTTAATTGCTGTGTATACTACATAACCAATTTTGCAAAAATATTGATTTAGCATTGATACAATATCTCTTTCGTCGTCTACAATCAAAATGCTCTGTGCCATATCTCGTTCCTCCTTAGAAATATATCTTATCATTGAAAAAGCAATTTTTTATCAACTATGTCCACATACTACTGTTAAAAATTGATAGATTTTAGCTATTTTAATTATTATAATCTCTTAAACGAAATGTAACAACTATATTAATCAGCTTGCAAATCATACCGAAATGAGGCTTGCGGAGCATACTATACGGTTTATGACGCAAGCCTTGATTATTTATTCTACAATCTTCCAGTTATCGTCCTTATGAAGCATAAGCTCATACTGTGAGATTTGTGTCATTTTCGACTTGTTATCCAGATACTTCACAGACACACTGACCTTGAGGTTATCGCCGTCTTTGGTAAAGACAGGGTTTACCAGTTCCGAAAATACATAGTCGCCGGAAACAGGAGCAAGCACACCGTCTTTGACGTAATAGGCAAGTTCTTTTTCCGTAGCTGTCGGATACAGCTTAAAGAATGTTTCCAAGAAAGCGGTAGCGTCCTTGACTGTGTCGGAACTGACACTGACATCTGCTTCCTGTACTTTCGGTTCATACTTTGATTTCTGTACCGCCGGAGCAAGGGTTGGATTCTGGGTAATGACCATTGCACCGTCCTTATCCACATGAACGGTCACGGTGTAGTTTTCTGTGACTGCCTGTGTCTGTTCTCCCTCTTTTACCTGCTGATCTACTTCGTAGGCAACGGTAAAATCGTTCATTCCAGACTGTTCCACATTCCAGACCAGCACATTTGTAACCGTAACACTGGTTGGTATGTCCGTTCTGATGGTATCAGCGTTCAAGTCCTGTAATTCTTTGGTAAGGTATTTACTGATTTCTGTTGTCCTTGCTTCAATGGCTTCCTTGCTGGTATCCCATGAGTAGTAGGCTTTCGCAAAGTTCTTGACGAAATTCTCAATACCGTTGGTATCGTTCAATCTTAGCTGAATGATTTCTTTTTCATGTACCGTGTGGGTGTCAATGGCGGTAAAGTTCTTATACACACCAAAACTGGTGCTTGCCAGAAGCACCGCCCACAACAACAGGACAGATTTCTTATGTGTCCCGACTTTCATGGTACGCACTTTCTTATTCTTAGGTGCTTTCTCTGTTTTTTCTTTCTTCTTAAACATATTTCAAGTCCTTTCTATT
Organism: Roseburia faecis; assembly: GCF_001406815.1. Classification (GTDB taxonomy): domain Bacteria; phylum Bacillota; class Clostridia; order Lachnospirales; family Lachnospiraceae; genus Roseburia; species Roseburia faecis. Next base: position 351,883 of record NZ_CVRR01000019.1, read on the forward strand.
GTTTGATTCTTCCGACACAAATGATGTGCTGTTGCCAGTAGGCAGAAGTCAAATCGGTATAGCCGATTGGATTTCCGGCATGATACATCTGATTGTTTCCCACATAGATTCCTACATGGGTTACATAGTCGCTGGTATTGTAGGTGGAATGGAAAAAGACCAAATCGCCAGCCTGTGCCTGTGACAACGGGATATGCTGGGTTGCGTCATACTGTGCCTGTGCGGTTCGTGGCAGGCTGATTCCGGCTTTTCCGTAGCACCACTGGGTAAGACCAGAACAGTCAAAAGAGGTGTTTGGGTTACTGCCACCATAGACATATTTCCAGCCTTGATACTTCAACGCTTCATTCATAACCGCCTGTACCGTTTCGTTACTGAACTGCTTTATATTCAGATATTGGTTGACCAGCTCCACATAGAACATATTCCCGTAGTTATAACGCCAGCCACCATTTTTGCTGACCGCTATCGGGTTCGTATAGGTCACTTTTGTACCGCCGGATTTATTCTTTGCGAAATTCTCTGCAAGGTTGAAGCTGTGCTTTTTCCCGTTCTTCGCCACATAGTCTGCATAGCCACCACCATAGTTATAAGATTGAATGACCACGTTAATGTCATTCATGCCTTTTGCTTTACAGGAAGAAAGCAGGGACGCAAAATATTTACACCCCTGCTTAATGGATTCTTCTGTACTTAATGAGTTTGGCGGTAGTCCCAGACTTTCGCTGGACTGCATGACATCGGTAGCCGTACCGCCACTTTCCACCTGTATGATGGCAAGCAGGACGTTCACATACTCCGAGATACCGTTTTCTCTGGCGTATCTTTCTACCATCGGCTGATGTTTGAGGACATCGGCTGACAGGTTCATGCCAGAATAGACAGGCGAATAGCTGTTTGAACTGTCGTCATCTTCGCCGGAAATCAATATCCCGAAAAAGAGGACGATGGAGAAAAGGACTGGAAATATCGTACCTATGATAAGGATACGTTTTAATCTCATTTCTTCCGTCCTTTCTCTGGTTGCTTCGTAACAGTCTTACGATTTTGTTTTTGGTTGACCTGTTTCTGTACGGTTGTTTTCTTTTGATTACTTCTGGATTCCGCTACGTTTGACTGATTCGTTCTGGCAACAGATTTGATCTGTTGTTCCTGTCTGATATTGGTTCGGACATTTTCTTTTCCAGCCTTGACTTCTGCATTTTTTATCACAGAAGAAGTAACAGGACGTTTCATATCCGGCTTAGTAACTGTATCGGTCTGTGCAGGTTTTGGAACAGGTGTGGCAACAGGGCGTTCATGGCTTCTGGTAGCTCCGGCTGTCGCTGATCCATTCGCATGAACTGTCTGTCTTGCTTCCTGTGCTTTCTGTAATTCCTGCTTTTTCTGTGAGATATTTTCCCTGTGCTGATTGCGTTTCTGTGTACGCTGTTCCTGTCGGTTTTCCCGTTCTTCCACAACGCCACGCTTAAAGTCAGATACGTTATCCTTTGCTTTCTGTTTTGCAGAGTGGACAGCATAACCAGCCTGTGTCGGCAGGTCTTTCACATTTTCTTTCAGTGAGGAAGCACTGTCACGGACTTTATTTTTCGTATCCATCACAGCACCTACCGCAGAACCGACACGGCTTCCCATCGAAACATCATTATTCCTTTGTGGTCTGGCTGGCGTATTTTTATGTGTAGAACGAGAGTGATTATAAGCAGAACCAGCGACTGCACCAGCACCAGCTCCGACCATACTTCCTGTACCAACAGCCCTTGCAATTCGGCGTTCCATACGTCTTGCCCTGTGTCGCATGAACACCATCGGTCTACGGAATATCCGACGACCTATCTGCTGGCTGTCATTCGCATTAAGGCTGAACATACTCATTAGTTCTCCGAGCTTCATATAGATTCCGGCAAAGCAGATTATCTGCAAAAACGCCACCATAAAGAACGGATAGTCCGTGGAGATGTTGTAGAACATACTGGAAATTGAAAATGCCACGGTCACAATCAGCGTGATTCCAGCTCTTGTCATAATGGCGTTGAATACACGGACAACTGCCTGTTTCGCCATGTTCTCATAGGTCGGTATCATGGACAGTAAAAAGCTGACAGGCAAAAACATGGCATATATGATAAAAAGTATCTGGGAAAATAACATCATGCCGGTAAGCAGAAAGATAAAGATTGTGATACCGAGATTGAAAATGAGCAGGAAGAACACCATACCCAGACGGTTGACGACCTGTGGAATGGTAAGGTTGTCATTGTCGTTATCTTCAATCTCTGTTTTGACAACATTTTCCCTTGTTTCTCCATCTTCGTCTGACGGACTGGCAGATACCAGAGCTTCCACACGGTCAGCCCCGATTTCTTCGGTATCACTGTTCCCGAACTGCAATAACAGCCACGGTTTTTCTACCTGTATCGAAAACAGGCTGTCACGGATAAGGTCTACGCTGTCTTTCCCTTTGCTTTGTGAATCGGGGAGCATGATTTTTGTCCCCAAGTCCAGAGAAGCGGTGCTGATGTCCGAACTGAAATCATTGATTTTCTGGATATAGTTGGGAGCATAAGCAATAAAGGACGCAGACACAATGAACACCACCACAAAGTTGATAACAGCGTGAAGTGCCTTGCTTGTTTCCCGTTTGAGAAGCCCTGTATAGGCGGTATAAACACCTACAATCAGAATGATAATGAGCAGGAATCCCACATAGAATCCACTGCTGGAAAATCCGTTTTCGGTTACTCCGGCAAGTGTCTGGATACTTTTCCCGATACTGTCAGCCATGTCATTGATAAAGTCCAGCTTATACGCCTGTTGCACCACATATCCTGTGGCATTGCTAAGATACAGGCTGATTGTCCAGACAAAATTTGTGATACAGTAAAGCCCGTACTGCACCGATTTTCCAATGCCGTCCAGCCAGTTCCACGGAAGCCAAGACCAGCTATTGTCCACATAGAAATCAAGCTGATAATTGGAAAGCGGATACTTTGAATACAGGTTGTCTGCATTGACCGTATCATCGACCAGTCCAGACGCATGAGCTACCGTCCCAAGCAGGGACAGCAGTACCAGCATGACGGTCACGGCAAGCAGAACCAGTTTCAGTACATGGAATACCTTTTCTTTTGTGACAGATTTCATCATTCCAAATCCACCTCACTTTTTATCGGCGGTCTGGTATCAAAGGCATGGAGCAGTTCTACAAAGACAGGGTGTATCTGTACCACGCCGACACGCCCGTATAAATCCTGCATTAAGCATTGTCCGTTCTCCAAATCCCTCAAACGTTTCTGGTTGTTTTCGTCCTCACTGTCCAGTCCGAAAAACTCTAAGGTCTGTTTGATTTCATTGGTATCTGTGGAGCGGAACGCAAACTTTAAACCGATGTTATTTTTTAGGCTTTCTTTCGATACGTCCCCAGAGGATTGTGTTACGAAATAAACTCCGGCGTTCATGGCTCTACCAGCACGCACCAGCTTATTTGAGAGTGTTTCACCCTGTGCCACATTTAAGAACGCCCATGCTTCATCAAGGTCTACAATCTTAAAAATGCTTCGGTCTGAATGGATAAAGTCTAAGGCAAAGGTAGATATTACAATCAACATTGCCACCGATAATAATTCAATGGTCGTGTATTCGTCAAAAGTAGTATCTTTATCCGGCAGAACCAAATCTGCAACCTGTATGATATTGAGCTGGTTATCCAGACTGATAGTGTTTTTCGCTGTTCCGTCTGAAAAGAGCAGGTGTGCAAAATCATAATTTGTAAAACTGTCAATATGATTTGCGATATGGTTTGCAATAGGCGTATTTTCTTTCCGTAATTCTGTGATAACATTTAGCAATCCTCTGTGTTCACTTTCTGATACTTTGCTGATTGCACTGATAAGCACAGGGAACTTGTCTCCATCACGGGTTGAGATACCTGTTAAAAATGTTAAAATTTCTTTTGCCAGTGTAGCTCCGTCCTCTTTATCTTTCATAATTACAAACGGGTCAAGAAGCCCTGCATTTTCCTTGTCGCTGGTAAGATTTACAATGTTGATTTCCTCTGCAATCTCCGGCAGTGTTTCTTTCCAGTTCCCACGCTCACTTTTCGGGTCTAGGATAACTGCCTGTCCACCGAACAGAACGGAATAATATACCAGCAGGTTATTACAGAATGATTTTCCACCACCAAGCGAACCGACAAAAGCAGAAGCCAACGCATTTGTGACCGTACCTTTTACCCCTTGACTGGCAAGGGACGGTTGCAAGTAGACATTTCTTCCCGTATCCACGGAATATCCGATATAGATTCCTGTGTTTTCGCCCAACATCTGGGTAGCACCAAAACCAAGTCCGGCTAAAAAATCAGATTTTACATACTGGATATAATCATTGATATAACGCTTGCTGGCTGGAAGAAACTCTCCATGCAGTCCCATCATATCTCCGGCAGGACGTACCAGCTTCACGTTCAAATCATCGTAAAAGTCCTTGACTTCATCACAACGGCGTTTCAGTTCGTCAAGATCGGGTGCAGATACCCGTATGACGTAACTTAACTTGTACATACTTTCCTTGCTCTGGTCTAAATCTGTTTCCAGTTCATCGACACTATCCAAGGCTTCCACCACATTTGAACTTGTTTCGTTTCCGGCTTGATAGGCGTGATTGTCCAAGTCCTTTAATTCCTTTTTCTTGTTACGGACAGTGGTTAAGGCTTTCTTATTCCCGACAATCTCAACATTCATGGACGTATCCACAGGGAATGTGAACTGCTGTTGCTGGAAATAAAAGATTTCCGATGATGGGAAGTCCAGCTCCCCGACAATGGCATTGACCGTAAAGTAGGATACATAGCTTTCGCTGTCCTCATGTTCCAGACGCAAATATCGCTGGCTTTCTTCCACCACGCAACGGGTAGGACGGATAAGGTCATAATACTTAATCAGTGTTTCTCTTTTTAATTTTCTTTTTGGAAGAGGATACACATAATCTTCATAAGCTATCCCGTCCCTGCCGTAGAGGTGTTCCATCAGATAGGCAAAATCTTTGGCTTCCAGTCGGCGGATTTTGAATCTACGGGAGATTTTGTTTTCCAGCAGTTTTTCCATCTTCGCATAACGGTTGATTTCATCATTGCTCATGGAAACAAAGTCATTCATCAGCGTGTGCCTTACCTCATTCAAAAACTCACGGAATGTCAGAAATACCGATTTTTTGATGTTCTTCAGATTGACTTCGTCCTCTGTGACCATGAGCTTGAATCCCAGAAAGAAACGGTAATCCACTTGATTGTCGCCTATCATAGATACAAGGGCTTCGGTCTGGTCGTCTATTTTCTGATAGGCGACTTCCTTTAATTTCCCCGTTACCAGCTTCTTTGACTGTTCCTGTATGCTTCGGATTGAGCTTTCGGTTGCAATCTGCAACGCATGAATCTTTCCCTCACGGGACTGTGCGATAAGCTGACGGAAGCTGTCATGCACAAGGTATTTCTGTTCTGGGGATAAGAATGAATAATTGTACGGTATCAGCTCATAGTAGGCGAACACCTCATTGTCCTTATTCCAGACAAGGTTATTGTCGATATATTTAATCGGGAACATAGGTCACACTCCTTACTGCCGTGATAGTTTCCTCAAATTTCTGCTTATGCAGGTTCACGGCTTTTCCGGCATAAGTCACTTTGGGACGCAGGGCATACAGAACCATCGTCTTGATGTAACTGTATGGCTTTTTCCCGTCAAAGGTTTTCTGTGACATAAACCATGTAAGAGCAACGGGAATCCCGAAATATTTTAAAAATGCTCCCTCAATCATGGAAAGTGGCGGTACATCTGCAAACAGAATGATGATAAATTCCGTCAGTACAAACCATGTAATCTGGGTAAAGGTCACGGGGAATGGCAGGTTTACATCATTGATGGCATACAGTACCTTTTCCACGTTCCAGATACTTGTATAACTTCGGATTTTCTTCACTTGTAAATGCTCCTTTCTTCATTTTCATAACAACAGGGACAGCCGGATTTTCCAGACTGCCCCCAAGAGAAAAGCTGACAGTAGCACCAGTGGCGGTGCTGATCTGCCAGCCCTTAACGCAGTACCTCACAGATACCAGCGTTTGTTGCAATAAATGTCCCCTCTATATCGAGGTCACGCCCGTAGGCTTCATAGTCGATATAGTTCTGTAAAGAGGACGGGATTTCTCCGAGTATCTGTTCTTCATCAATCAGATAGTAGGCTAAATCGGTCATCGTTTCACAGCCGGAATACAGAATGATGTCGTCCTTATGTTCCACCAGTTCTTCCAGACTTCCATAGCAGGATATAAAACTGTCCAAGTCGTCCAGCAGGTAATCCGGTAATTCTTCCAACTGCTCATAGATACGGTTCAGTTCTTCGATGGAAATGTATTCGCTAATCTCCATCGGGAAGTTGTCCGTATCATGGATTGCGTATTCTTCGTACTCTGCATTTAAGCCGATACGTTCTGCAATCACTTCTTCGTCCAACGGAAAAGAGAACCAGTCCCCGACCAGTTCTCCCTCATTGTACTTGCCAAGATTGGCTATATAGACTTGCATATCATCAAGCATAAACGGTCACTTCCTTTCACTCATTGTATTCATAAAATCTGCCATGCACACACAGGAAATGTTCTGATGTTTCTTCCATATCTGAACAGTTCCGATGGTATGTAATATTGCAAAGTCCGGCTTCCAGCTCTTGCAGGTTTGAAAACCATTCTCTTTGAATTGCAGGTATATCTTCGGGTGGGATTTCACTCTCTGAAATTGCAAGGCAGACATTATTTAGCAAGTCGAGGTCTGTATCTTGCAGGATTTCAAAAGGAAAATCATAATCACTGATAAGATAACGGTCACTGTCCGGCGGTAAACCAATGGATTGTTTTAATGCTTCTATGTTGCAGGGAAGTGTAAACCACGCACAGCATGTATCTTTTTCCTGTTCATCAAGATTGATAACAAATACTTTCATTTCTGCCATAAGCAATACCACCTGTCAAAGTTTGAACATACCGTTGTTGCAGAGAGCATAACGTCCTTTTTCTTCCAGTTCATGGGCGTAGGCTTCCAGATTAAAATATTTCTTTCCTTTTTCGGAAAGAGCAGAAAATTCAATGTTATGCTCCAAGCGGTAACGGGCAACGTCCATGATGTTGTGACACTCTGGATAAAACAAAAATTCTTCGGATTCCTGCAATAAATCCTCTACACCGCCACAATAAGGAATCAACTCTTTGTATGCCTGCTGAACTTCTGGCGATAAATCCGTGTAAGCAAAGTATAGCTTGTTTAATCGTCTGACAGAAGTTGTCCTTACAATATCGCCAGCAAAGGGGAGCTTCATATCTGTGATTTGATAGTCTTTGCTGTCAGCTTCCACACCGAGCAGGTCACGGAACAGCTCATAATCAATGGGTAAATCAAACCAGCGAGAGGTTTTATCCTCTGCTGATTTGGTCGTTTCAATCAATACGCTACATTCTTCCATCGTAATTCAGTCCTTTCTTCTAATTTTGAGTATGAAAAAAGCAGTCGATCATAACTGAAAGACTGCTTAACTCTAAAACAATATTAAAGCGTTTCTTCTTTTAAATTCTGACTCAAAAGGGATTTTAACTCTTTTACATCATTTTCAGACAAATCATTTTGATTAACAAGAACCATTTCATTTTTTATTGTTCTGATATATATGTAATTTCTGAAAATCCCCCAACATTTAAAGGCGTTCCAATGATTAGTCCCGTTACCAATATCAGAACTAACTGCAACTCCATCGGTATCAAAACAATATTCACGTTTTCCCGAAGTCAGTTTATTATCCATCTTTGAATGAACAATATTTATTACTTTTTTCTGAAATGTGTTAGCTCCGTTTATGATAATCCAGATAAAGAAAACTGAAAATAATAATCCAATAATACCATAGCCAATACGACTATTCATAAAGCAAAGAATCGTGTATATTAACATTATGACAGCCATCACAGACGATAACCCTGTTGCAAATTTACGTTTCTTTACATTTTTATCACTGGCTAAAACGATTTCTTTTAAAATATCTTGTTCTTTCTGTCCGATTTCAATACTGTATCTAACCATAATAAGAATCTCCTTTAAACATTTTAATGATATTAGTATATTACCACAAGTTTGTGTTCAAAATGTGGGATTCTTAATTTTACGCTCCAATAATCTTATTGAATAACTGTAACAATACGTCTTTTACGCCGGATGCATTGAATACAAGACCAACGGCTACTAAGGCAACTACCAAGAATCCGATAAGTTTGGAAAACTCACGCTTGAATCCCAAGTAGATTCCGATAACAACAATCGCCATCAGCACAAGGCTCTGTGCGTTGCTTAAAAACCAGTTATAAAGGTTCTGTCCAAAATTCATGCTTTCTTTTCTCCTTTCAGTTCCATCATTTTTCGGTCAGACTGTCTGCCAGCCTGTAAAATACACATGGCAATCACGCCAACTGTTCCACCTAAAGAGAAGAGCAGGAAGTCAAATAATAATCGTTGCATTTTTCAATTCTCCTTTTCTAAAATCACATCTTCGGTAGATGTGGTCTGTTGTTCGATTATCTTGTAGTGCTTTTCCGTCAGTTTTGTGGATTTACGGATTTCTTTCAGATAATCAACGCCTGTTTTTGCTGTGATTGTTTCCAGCATTTTAAGTGTCGGGTCAACCTGCCGTTGAATCCAGCGTAGAGTTCTGTCCAGTGTGTAGGGTTCGGGTTTGGTCGTGAGCTTTAACGGCTCTCTGTTTTCCCCGATGAACCACGCCCAGCGGACAGATAATTTCCAGTCGCTCCGTTTCTTGTCTGCTTCCTTATCCACAAAGCGTACATAACGGTTGATAATAGAAAATGCCGTCCGTTCAGCGTCATAGTAAGTCAGCAGGTCACGGACAGCATAATAAGCACGTTCATTTTTCAACCGTATTTCAAATCTGTTTTTTATGGGTGCTTCCTCAATGGGAATCCCAAGTTTGATGTACTGCTCATAGCTTTTTTCATAGACACAGAAGTACACCTCACTTTTCAGTGAACCGATATAAAGCGTATACCCCATACCAGCCTTGTCCTGTTCCTCATGCTTGACCAGTTCGCCGGAAGCATAGGACTTAAAGGAACGGAACACCGATACACATTCCTCATTCCGGCATTTTTCGGTTAGTTCTGGAATATCTAACATTCCCGTATGGTCATTGATGGCAAGGTCAAGGCGTTTCATCACACCACCGTCCACCAGAGCGTCCATAAGAAAATCATACCAGCTCCGTTCCTGTGCCAGCAGATAACTTTCAAACTGGCGACAGCCTTTTCCTTTCAGTTCCAGCAGGACACCTTTTTCTTCATCGGGAGAAGTATATACGAAAATATCTCCGATGTAGTAGTGTTCTGTATAACTGTAATGCCCGAAGTCCTCATGTATCATGTACTGAATATTGAGCTGTAAAATATCTTTGATGATGTGTCCAATATCCAGTGTCGGAAACCGTATCCTCACATAATCAAACAGCATGGTAAGCGGTGCTTCTGGATTGAATTTTTCCAGAGCTTCCAAAAGTTTCACTTTCATTTCTTCTGTGACCGCCACCTTGCCGGATTCGATACGGCTTAAATGTTCACGGCTGATTCCAGCCATGACCGCAAGTTTCGTCTGGGATACACCGTACTGCAAACGTCTGTCTGCAAAATCCTGTATCCACTCTGTATCATTCAGTGCGATACCCCCTTTACGAAAAAACTGTGACATTTTTTATCCGATGTCACAGCAGTAAAAAAAGCTACCAAACGCTTGATTTCAGCCAAGAATCGGTAACTTTTGTGTATGTTTCCTTGTGATTTGTGCCCCTCTGTTAGATACCGAGGGGCTTGATATATGCTGGCGTGGCTACCGCCACACCAGCAAGGCTAGTCCGTACCTGTGGCTTTCGCTTCGCACGCCACCTGTCCGTCCTGCCTTATGTGTATAAGTTCCCCAATCGTACCTAAGAAATCATAACCTTTGGGTACAAGGGGAGTGTAAAATTCAGATATGACGCTTGTTCCCACATCACAGTATCCACGCCCTTTGATTCGCTTCTGGAAAAACTGCTTTTTTACATCACTTCCAAAGAGCATACCGTAGCCGAGTTCACTCATGCGACCAAGCCCCACACGGAAGTTAAAGTTATCTCTGATACCGTCCCCGAAATACTTTGCGTCTGGACGCTGGCAAGCCACAATCAGAAAGTATCCAGCCTGTCTGCCGAGCATGACGATTTTCTTTAGCTGGCTTAACAGGGCTGTGCTTTCTTTTGTCGTGAGCATTTCCAAGAACGCCACATATTCATCAAAGATAAGGAACTGTGGAGCAAGCCCCAGATAGGTATAGTTTTCCCCTGTGCGGTAGTTCGGGTGCAGTTTCATTTCCTCCGAGCGTGTGACCATGCCCTCATAAAAGGCATTGACGCACTCAATCATATCGTCTTTGGTGTGGTAGACATTTCCCATGACGGTTCCTAAGTCTGCAAGGTCAGCGTTTTTCGGGTCAAGAATGTATAAATCCGTATTGGTTCTAAGCAATGCTTCAATGATGGTCAGCAGAAAATAGGTCTTTCCACCACCTGTACCACCGCAGATAAGGGCATGGGGAAGTGAATCATATTCCCACACCAGATTTTTCATTAACCGCAGACCGCCGTTTTCGGCAATCACTTCATCAATCGAAATACGGTTCGCTATCATATCATAGAGCAGGGTGTATTCGATATAGCCGTCATGCAGTGTCTTATCAGTCAGCTCACAGTACAGCCCCGATTCCAATTTGTCCTCTAAGGACAGAAGCTGTTCTTGATATTTTCCCATTGTGATTTCACACAGGATATGGAGCAATCCATTTTCCATCTGGTAATAAATTTTCGGAAACCACACGATTTTTTCTCTTGATCTGCTTTGCAGGTCAGTGAAAAAAACGCTGTCTTTGGTGTTCTCCGCTTCATACCATTTATTTTCCAGCACCATGCGAGCCAGCTTTTGTCTGTGTAGCAACCGCTTGATACGGTCATATCCGTAACGGTAGTAGAGGAAAGCGACCAATGCACAAACACCAGTCGCTATCAGAACCGTAATGGAATTGTAGGCAGTCCAAGTAATTCCGGCATGGAGCAGGTTAAAATCTTTCCAGTCTATAACAAGGAGCTGTCGCAGATTCAGTAGCAGGAACACCTCAACGAACAGGAGCAACAGCCAACCGATACAGAAGTGATAGACCAGCGATTTGTCACTGGCACGAATCCTGTTACCTTTCTTTTTCCACGTCATACGCTAACACCTCTTATTTCTTCGGCGGTTGCTGTGGAGCATTGTTCTGTGGATTTCCGGCATGAGTGCCTTTGTTCTTCAAAACAATATCGTCTGCTTTTACATACCAGTCCACATCTGCACCACGGTAATTTGCATTGGCTACCGTATCTGCAACAGGATTGATAAGTTCCACTTCGGCGTTGTAGTCATAGTCCTTTAACGGAACAGTCGCCGGAACGGATACCTGTATCATGCGTCCCTGTGTGTTGCACTTCAAATCGTAAGTACGCTCCTTGATTTCTTCACTGACCGTTCCATCTTCATTCTGTACATGAACCTCACGGCGTAATGCGGAGAACTTCAACACTCCGAATGTCTTTTCTTTATCAATGACGATTCCATTTGCTAATCTCATAATCTGAATACCCCCTTATTTATTTTCTACTGGTAACATATCGTCTGCAAGTAAGATGTAATTGACAAATCCACGTTCCCCGATTTTATAACCATCGGTAGTGATTCGTGGGTTGATAAGTTTTACTTTCTGCTCCGGCGAAAAATGTTTTTCGCCAGCTTTGGCAGGAAGTGTCACAACTACATCATCGGCTCTCTGTACATCGGAATACAGGTTGTAGCTTCTGTTAATGACAGCTATACGCCCGTTGATTCTCTGCTGTTCCGTAGTATTTTCTCCGGCAAACTCCAAGTTTCCGAATGTCTTTTCCATGTTTGGTACGACAAATCTTAATTCCATAAATGATTGACCTCTTTTCTTTCTGTTTTATTTTCTTTCCTGCTGTACTTTGTGGGGAGCTACACTCCCCACGCCCCTAGTGGACTTCACGCTCCCGTAAACCAAGTGCTTCACGGGAGCGTGAAGTTGCAAAAAGGGTGGCGACCTTGAACGCTCTACCAACCACTACCTTACCGCCTTACGATTTCTTTCTACGGCGTTTGAAATAAAGCATACCGCCAAGCCCTACGCAGGAAAGACCAAGCATGGCAAGGTAAGCATAGATATTGGTATTGTCGCCTGTTTTTGGGCTGTCACTTGTCTTAACCGTAGATGGTGTATCCGGCGTGTCAGTATCCTTTGGTGTGTCTGGGACTTCCGGCACTTCCTTGATTGTCACAGTCTGTCCATCGTCTGTGATGTCCTTATGTTCTGTCACTTTCTTTGGTTCGTCTGGATTGGTCATATCGTATAATTCCTCAAATGTAACAAGGCTCTTTCCACCAAGAGAAGAACCATCAAAGGTAAATGCAATCTCAACCGTCATTTTTTCATTGTCGGCTGTAAACTCATAACCATTGGATACTTTCTTTCCATCAATCAGAAGTTCTGCATTTTCCTCTTTTAACATCTGCCAGCCGGAAAGTTTGTATTTTGTTCCAACTTCCAGCCCATCTAATGTGACTTTATCCACAATCGTTACATCTTTTCCGGCTTCGATTTCTTTCTTGCCGTTCTTGTCCGTAGCGGTCGTATGGATTTTGATGATACGTTCTGTGATAAGAACAGTCTGTCCATCATCGTTGATGTCTTTATGTTCGGCAACCTTGACAGGCTCTTTCGGATTGCTTATATCATACAATTCCTCAAAAGTAACAAGGTTCTGACCGTCAAGAGCTGAACCGTCAAAACTGTAAGTAATCTCAACCGTCATTTTTTCACTGTCAGCAGTGAAAGTATAATTACTGTCTACACGTTTCCCGTCAATCAGAAGTTCCGCATTTTCTTCCTTTACCATCTGCCAGCCGGAAAGTTTATATTTTCTGCCTGTTTCCAATCCATCAAGTGTGACTTCGTCCACGATCTTGATGTCTTTTCCGGCAACAATCATCTTTTCGCCTGTTTTCTTGTCGGTAGCTGTGGTATGGATTGTGATTTCTTTTTCGTATTCATCGGTAAGCGTACCTAAATCAATGGTCACTTTATTTCTGGATACGACTATTTCAAAAGCTGGAATCAGCTTAAATCCGGCGTTGGAATCACACTTTAATTCCTCAATCACATAAGTATCATAAAGTAATGCACCTTTGCTGTCGTCTGGTTCAGATGTACCAAACCATACACCGTCCTCACTGGATTTTCCGGCATTGGTATTGACCTTGTGGGAAGCCCAGCTTGAAGCAGTGGAGAACTGACCGTTTTTGTCAGTAACTACAATATGGGATTCTCCCGTTGTCTTGCTTGTGATTCTGAATGGAACACCTGCAAGGCGTTTGTGTGTACCTGCACCGATTTTTACACCCTCAATATCGCCACGCTTAATCTGGTTGTAGACAGAGTGAGATTTGTCAGTCAAGTCCACGATTTTTCCATCTTCCGTGATAGAAAAGTCGATTGCTTTTGCACCGTCTGCCAAGTAGCCCTCTGGTGCTTTACTTTCTTCTAATCTGTAATTTCCGTAAGGAAGCAAGTCAGCAGAAGTAGAAGCAATTCCATCAATGCCTGTCTGAATCTTCTTGACAGTTTCATTCTTGTTGTATAATTTTCCCTCTACCAGTACAGGACTGTCATTTAAGGAAATGATATTAAATTCTGTGTACTGTAAGGTCGCACTTCCCTGTGCTTTGGTATCCTTTGTTTCAAGGTCACGTTTCTGGATTTTTACACCGCCACGGATAACCTTGTCAGATACAGAATACTGGTTACTTCCAGAAAGTACGGCAAGTTCGCCATCTTCGGAAATCTGTGTAAGGTACGTCCCCTTAATCTGTTCAGAACTTCCGTCAGCCTGCATATATGCACCATCTAATAAGTAGCCGTTTGGTGCTTTTGTTTCTGTGACAGTGAGTGTACCAAGTGGCAGTACATTCTTACCGTCCTGTGTATAGAAGCTGTCGCCGGATACTTTGTAGCTGTCGGCAAGTCTGGATACATAATGGATAGTTCCGTCACGGTCTTTTTCTGCAACGGTTTTAGTTGTCCATGTACGGGTAGCCTTTGCAGGAAGATTGTCTGCATTGTAGTAACCGTCATAATAGCTCCATGTGAACTCTGCACTCTCTAAAGATGCATTTCCCTGTGGAGTGGATTTTCCTGTTTCCATGTCGATTTTGAATAAATCAATCAAAGTTTCTGTGACCTTTGGAGTGTCAGCAACAGTTAATGTCGCTGTTTTTCCAACTTCCACATTTAAGGCATGGACAGTAGAATCCAGCTTGTAACCCTTTGGAGCAGAAAGTTCTTTGATGTAAACTGTTCCGGCTTTTACCTCAACTTCTCTGGTATCGCCATTTCCATCGGCAGTAAGTGTGGCAAGCTGGCTGTTACAGCCCTTATCAGAATAGACACCAAATGTCGCACCCTCAAAGGAATAGTTGGCGTTTCCATCTGTGACCGTGGGATTGGAAGAAGTCTTTTTAACCTTTGCATTTCCCACATTTAACTTCGCCCAGAACTGTCCAATGTCCTGTCCTTCGCCAGTGTAGATATAACCACCACATTCATAGCGTCCTTTGTTTTCTTTCACAAATGCTTTCGCACCAGTGTACACTTCATTTTGTATTGTCTGTGAGATTTCATTATAAGAAGCTCTGACGTTGTCACACTGCCAGCCAAGCTGTTCGCTCAATCTCTGCCAGACAACACACTGTTCCAGCAAGTATCCCTGTTTGTAATTCAAGTTGGTATGAGAAGCGGTATATTGCTTGACGTACTCTAAGGAAAGAGCAACGTCCGCAATCTGATCGCTACTCATACGGGTGCTTGCGTCAGAACGTATTTTATATCCATTCTTGAAATTGGTGTTGATGTCCACACAATAGGCAGTTTCGCCCTCAACTTTCATGTGTCCCTCATTGAATGTAGATTTGATAGAACCATCATTCATAACGTGTTCAATGTAGCCGACACGTTCTGCTGATTCTGTCCAGTATTGATTGCCGGAAGCATGAACCGCCGTCACTGGTAATGCTGTGAGAATGGTTGCAAAAGCAAGCGTTCCTGTCAGCAATCGCTTTACTAGCTTATTCATATTTTCTCTTTCTCCTTTCGATTTTGGGTAAAAAAATAGACGCTCATTTCTGAACGCCTAAAAATTATAAAATTGTTACATCATCAATATTCTTAAAGATTTCATCTTGTAACAAAGATAATGTTTCAAAAATTGCAGTATATTTGTTTTGATAATTTATGCCTTTTATAAATTCAACTAAAGGACTAGTAAATTTCCTAAAATTTTCAAATTCATAATCAAGGACATCTAAGCCTAGTTCTTGTTCTGGGGATAATCCAAATTCTTCTCGTTGTCTACCATATTCTTTTATTTGCAACCATACCTCATAATAGAAATCCTCAGAACCATAAGTCATGTCTGTAGAAAATGTATTTGAATAATCACCTCTTACAAAATCAACATCATATACCTGTCCAAACCATATTATACCTTTTTGGGTTAATATTCCTTCTTTTATCTCTTGAGGAAAAGTTGTTCTAATAGCTATTTCACAATCAGTACAATTATTATTTTTATATACTGAAAATTCCTTTATCATAGCATAATATTGTTTGCGAAAGATATTTAAAATAGATCGTACATCATCATTTACTGCTGTCTCATAAATTTCTATACTTTCGTTTAATAAAGTTAATATGTTTCTTGTCCTTTCATAAAAGTAAATTCTTTTATCAGCTTGAAGATATTTCAGTAATTCCTGAAGTTCCTGCTCACAACTATTTTCACCTTGAAAGGTAACATAACAATTTTCTTTTTTTGTTAATTCAACTATTTTTTTCTGCAAATTTGAAATTGCAATAGAACATGGTATCCAATATTCATCTCTTGCCTTAGTTTGTGCATTTACTTTTAATTCACTTTTTTTACTCGAAACAGTAACAAAATATGTAATATAAGCTCCTAATAATGTTGAAATTAAAGGCAATATTTTATCCAAAAATTGAAATAAATTATCCATCTACTAAATCCTCATTTGTTATTTTTTTATAGTATAAATCACTTCCTCCCTTTTTTAAAGTTTATTCTATTAAAAATACTAGAACTATGTAGGATAGCTTGTTTTATCTTCATATTATATTGTGTAATGTTGTTCTTACGAAGTCGCCCCAGAACAAAAAGCAAGAAAAACGTATGACAATATACTGCGTCTGGCAAAAGATCAGGAAGTTGCTGATCCGATCCGCTTTTTGCGCGAGCGTGAAATTGTGCATTTCCAGCGTTTTGGCGAGGCTCTTCGCCTGCTGCAGGAAGAACTGGACAGCAAAAACTACTATGCTTTCAATCCCAATTTTGACTGTATGCAAAACACTACACGATAGGACAAAAGATAGCCGCCCCTTTCACACTGGGCGGCTATCTCAAAAAAAAACGCAATAAATCACTATTATTTTTACTTAAATACCGGATTCATCGCCTCAATCTTGCGGATGATCTGCTCCAGCTGATAAGCATTGTTTCCGAGCTTGCTCATATTTTTGAGAGCCTCACCCTTCATCTCATGGATACTTCCCACACTGTACTCCATACGTGCCCGCAGTTTCTGCCGCCTTGTCAGCAGTTCATGCTTCAGCTCTACCATCTCCCGGCTGTCGACCAGCGCATTTGCATGTGTCAGCCATACACGGGTATCATACATCCGCAGCCGTGTCAGATACTGCAGAAGATTCTGCGTATAATAATCCAGATCATCACTGGTTTTACGGAATGTTTCCTTTTCCCGCGCTTCCTCCTGATACTGTCCATATAAAAATTCCAGTTCTTTCGCATTGCGGACATGATATTTTTCACAGATGAAATCCACCGCGTTTTTCGTATTGACATAGCGGATCTTTACCCGGTTCTCCAAAGTAATCGCCTGATTGCGGTTGACATCCGCCTGACGGATCTCTCTTGTAGAATCCTGATAACGGATCAAAATAAACGCGCCCGCTCCCACAGCTGCAAATCCCATAATGGTGAAAACCAGCTGCAGATCCCTGTTCAGATACCAGGAAAGTATTCCCACAAAAGCAAACAACGTAATAAACACAGCTAACAGATAGCATGCTGCGGTACGGGTTACTTTCTGTACCTTTGCGGAATCTGACCGCTGCATGGACCATTCCAGTTTTTTTCCTTCCAGATATGCCATATTTCTCTTGATCGCATCCAGATCTGCCTCATTGGCTTTCAGCCGGCGGATCACTCCCGGAAGATTCTCTTCTTCCTCCTGCATCTGCGCAAACTGCGTATCTGTCAGCCGGCGTTTGGTTTTCAGAAAATCGGTTCTTTGCTTTTCCAGCTTTGCGACCTGTGTGGCGCACTCAAGAATCGGTTTACGCTCTGCGTCCGTCAGGTCTTCGAGAATCTGAATATCTGTCAGATAATTTGTCACCAGCTGATATTCCGATTTACTGTCTTCAATATCCTTAGACGCCTGAATCATCTGCTTACACAAATCCACTACATATTTCTTTGCCTGCGCCGCGTCCGACAGATTCAATTCTTTTACAATGTTCTTTGTCTCAAGCTTTGCATACTCGCTCTGATCATATTGTGAGAAACTTCCTGTCTCACTTTCTTTATTCTTTTTTCTATGAAATAAATTTGAAAAAATCATATGTTATACCTTGCAGCTCCTTCGATACTCTTTCTTCCACTGAACAATCACATCCATTACTTCTTTCCTTGCCTTCACCTTTTGGGCACCCCCGGTCCGCTGCGCCAATTCTTCCAGATGGGATTCAAACTGTTCGAGTTTTTCGCTCTTACATGCGATGGAAATTTCATTTCTGATTTCCTGCTGATTTCTCTCCTCCACCTGATATCTTTTTGCAATTTCCGCAAACGCTTCCTCATCATGCCGGCAGCGGCAGCACATCAGGCACTCCCGGAGAGATTCCTTTTGTTTATTCAATGCATATGCCTTCTCAAAGCAGCGCCCCGCCTCTTCAAACAAAAAGAGACGTGCATACGCCGTTCCGAGGTTATGCCAGATATTTCCCCGCAGAACCTCACTAGTTTCTTTCGTATCTGCTTCATCCAGCAGATGTTTATACCGGTAAATAGCTGCCAGATATTTTTCCTTCTCCATCAGCTGGTCTGCCCGGATCTTGTCACATTCAAAATCCGACTTCTGTTCCATCTGCCGGACCGCAAAAACGATCTCCTGCATTTCTTTCATGGTACAGTATGCCGTATCCTGCAATATGGCAAAAACAAAATCGGACAATTTTCCTTCCGTGCGGATATTCTCCCTGAGTTTTTGTGCGAGTTCGACACGATGCATCTGTTTTTCCACCCATGTACATAAACTCTCGCACATGAAGGAATGATCCAGAAGATACACATTTCCGGAAATATAATAGCTTAGTTCTTCCATGGAATATATGTTTATCCCGGTTTCCTCTATATAATAGGGCAGAGCCGCAATTGTTTCATGACAAAGTAATAATTCACCCATACGTTTATCCCATCATTATGATACTTTTCCATGCCCGGCCGGTAGCCGGGAAAAATTCACCAAATCCCAGATCCCGGATTTCCACTTCAATCTTATCATTTGCCACCGGACTGGCCGTAATCCGGAGTCTTGTCGTGCGGTCCGGACGAACCGGAAGATCCTCAAGTTCCACCGTCTGTATCTGGGGAGTACTGCTGCTTGGAAGCTGCTTTAAAAATTCCACCTGCGGCGTGCCGCTTAGGATCACCTCACATGTATTTTTTATCTCAAACCAGTTTTTCCCGGCACTGACAAGATTTAAAACCTTCTTTTTTTCTTTTTCCACGACACTTAAACTCAGATTAAATTTCATCTCGTTTTCGCCCATGTAAATGAATGGCCAGTTTTCTCCCATTTCACGGATGCGGGCCATATAGCACGCCCCTTTGGAAAAAAGATTCTGTCCCAGAAACGCGCGCCGTCCCCGGCAGAGAACTGCCAGTGACTGTTTCATCCATTCTCCGTCAAACCCGTCCCCGACCAGATAAACCGAAGATACCGAACGGTTTGCAAAACAGTTAGTCAGAAGCCTTGCAAACGCCTCATCTTTCTCCTCTCCCAGTTCCTGTGCCCCGGTTGCGTGAATTGTGATCATCTGCGGCTTCGTATGCATATCCCTCGAAAGGTCATAGGAACTGACGGCATTCTTCCCGCAGGAAAACAAAAACACATCGTGCATCCACAAAGATTTCTCCTGGTTCATGGCAAACGCATAGAAACTCTCCTTGTCATCAATCACCGCAAATGTTTCCTGCGACAATCCTAAAAGTTCTGCCACATGCCGGAAAATGCCGATCAACTCTTTCGTCAGATGATCCACCGTCAGGACAATTCCGGTCACATGCGAAGTATTTCCCAGTTTCTGCGGCAGTTCAATCACTTTTTTAATAAACAGTGCCAGCAGATCTACTGCATCATAACTCTCTTTTGCAATGGTAATCACTTCCGATGCAGCGGCACGGCGAAGAAGGGAATCCACACAAATCACCTCACTGGTTTTTGCCATCCTTCCGGCATCTTCCCCATAATACCACATGCCGACATTTTTGCGTCGGGCAAGCAGCGTGGGAATCCGGTAATTTTCACTGCCGGCAATCGTGCTGACCGTCTCCGGTTCTTCCATATTCGGTTGCATATAACTTACCATGGCATACGAGTCGTTCAGTTCGATGCCAAGATAACAGGTATTGGCTTCCATCTCTTCTCCCATCCTGCTTACAAAAGCTTAAATACTTTTTTCGTCACCTCATCATATCCTGCGTACTGTTTCATCGTCTGAAACATGGAAACTTCATCGGATAAAGTCTCTGAAATCAGCATCTGGTTGATCAGATTGTACCTGCTTTCATCTTTCTGTGCATAGATATCGTTACAGGTCAGACGATTACTTTCCGTCGAGACGACCTTATTTTTATATTCTTCGGTGATGTAATACTGGATCTCCTCCCCGAAAAATACCACAAATGTTTCCACAAAAATACCGGCATAGACATTCGGCATATCCACTTCGTGAAACTGCTCCCCGTCCTCATCCCGGCTGTAGTGCAGCACGACATGTTTCTTGGGGTTTGTCCGGTGTTCCACATAAATTTTGTCATACAAATGATATTTCTGTACCAGCCGCCGGTCCAGTCTTTTATAAAATGAAAAATTCATATTTCTTCCGGTGAACTCTGCCAGCAGCACATCTGCGGCTTCATACTGTGCCTCCTGCAGAGAGGACATCCCGGAAAACGATTTGAGCAGGGCAAGTTTACAGGCATCATTTAGTTTCTTTCCGCTCTGATACCGTCTCCGTATTATGGCAAGGATTTGTTTTGGCAGCGCGGCTTCTTTTACAAAATAATTCTGCGCAAATACCGTAATGACCGCAAGAACAATCAGTTCCTGCCCACCGCTTTCATAATAATGCGCAAATACCTCCAGTGCCTGCATAAGATCCATATCCGTATACAGCATCTGCTCAAGAATCCGTTCTTCCAGATCTCTTGTCCGAAGTTCAAAATCCTGTGCCGCTCTCCATAAACGAAGCATGGTCTCAACCGGTCCGGAATAAAAATCACTCAGATACTGCAGAATCCTGTCATTGTATTTTTTGTTTAAAAACGCACTTGTACACAAAAGCAGCAGTTCCTCGTCCTGCTCCCTCTCTTCCATCGCATCCAGCAGATAGGTGGCAACTGCAACCTTTGCCGATGATCCGATCTGATCCAGCCCATATTCCTGCATCTGTTCATACAACCGGTCATACATCCGCCAGTCCGCAAGGGATTCCATCATATACTGACGCACCGCCTGCGGCATCTGCTCATAATCTGCCTGTTCCAGATATTGTTCCACCAGGGGTTTTTGCTCTTTTTTCTGATAATAACGCACAATCTCCCTGGAAAAATACGACTGGTATTCCGTATCCAGCTCCTGTGCAAACAGCACTCTCCGGAAAAATTTTTCCTCTTTGGCATCAAACATATGATGATCCGGCTTTTCCCCAAAATGGGAAACAATATACGGAAGTTCCTCCGGTGCCAGTGCCGTACATTTCTCCAGATACGATCCGGCATCCATCAGGGAATCCAGCCGGTACGGGACACTGTGGATATATCTTTGACCTTTCCCATCTTCAAACAAAATGGCATATTCCCTGCAGAAAAGGGACACGTAGGCACATCCGTTTACAATCGGAACGATCTGCGGATCTTTCATCTGCTTCTGGTATACAATCGCGCGGACCATATGCGGCTGCATAATGACCAGCTTATGCGCAAACAGAATATTGGAAAGACATTTTGCAAGTTCTTCATTCACCAGCCCCAGTTCAAGCATGTCCTCATAAACCACCGCCAGATTATCGTCCACATGTTCCTGCTCGATCTGTTCCATGGCAAAACGGCTCATCACCCGGCGATACTGTTCATAAATTTCCGGTTCGCTTTCCTTTGACGCAATGATATTGTTGTAAAGAATTGCCATCTTCCGATAGGGAAGATTACTGTCATACTGAAAGTACATCCGGATAATTTTCGGAACCGATGCAATCTCCCGTTCATCCAGTGACATCAGATAAGCCTCATATAATCCAGTAATCCGAAGTTCAAGCTCGATTCCCTTTTCATACCAGTGGTGAAATTTTGTATCAAACTGCTGGGTTCTTATCAGGTAACTGCAGATCTGTCCCACATATTCCGGTTTTTCCTCTGTCCCGTAAGCTGCCTGCATCAGTTCAAAATGAACCGGATGAAATCCCTGATTCATTTCCACCACTTCAAAAATCTGTGCTGCCAGTTCCTTTGTCAGAACCTGATGACGGATTGCCCAGCGCAGAATCCGCACTTCAAATCTTCCCAGTTTTGTGAGCAGATACGGGTCATGGCTGATCAGATCGTATGCCTCCAGATACAGGTACGGGGAAACACAGCCACTCATCACCCAGTGCGCAATTGCACGCAGTTTGTGCGCACTGTTGTTGTAATATTCCTCTTCCAGAAACGAAAGAACCCAGAATAACAAAGCAGAATCCGGATTTTCATGAAAAATCATTTCAATCTCATGCGTCATGCGGTCCACATATGCCGGTTCCCGTTCCAGAAGTGTCATAATATAAAGATAATAGCCCCACTCCGGTGTATGGTGATCGGGCCATTCCCGTTTAAATTCCTCAAGAATCCACTCCGCTTCCTGTTTCTGGTGATTGATCACCAGTGCCTGTGCTTTCATCAGCGGATACATCACCTGATCCGGAAGCATGGCATGCAGCTGGTTTAAACGTTCTACCGACTCATTTGCCCACACACCTGTCACAATTTTTTTCAGGCGGAATGCCTCATACAGTTCTACCAGCCCGGACTGACATTCCCTGATTTTGGCATGTTCTTTTTGTTCTTTGGACTTTTGTTTTTCCCCTTTGTGCGCATAAATCTCCAGAACCTTTGTCTCATATACCGAGGAAAAAGTAATTTTGGCATAATTGTTTCCGGCATGCATCCGGTCATAGTCCACGATGTATTTCAGGACAAACGTACTCCCCAGAAAATCCTCCGAAGTAATCTGCGTCTGTGCCGGCTGTACAAACGCGGCATCGGAGGTGATGGCAAGTTCCAAATATCCCCATTCGCTCTTTTTGATTTCGATCTTCTGCTGCTGGCTTTCGGTAAGCGCATCAAACCGGCAGTCTGTCTCAGAAATTGTAAAATGGATCTGTTCTTTTCTGCCGGCTGCCACCAAAAATTCTTCCAGATTCTGCGACGATGGTTTTGCCGCAAGAATCCCCTGATAGTACATCTTTTCTTTTGTCTCTTTTGCTTTTAGAATATTGGGAAAACTCTTGTGATAAAAGAGCTGATATGCTTCCTGCCAGTTTTCCTTTGCAAGTGCCGTAAAATCCGAAAGACTGCGAATCGCACCTGTGGCAGTCTGCGCATATAAACGGGATATGGATACACAAAAAGAAAGGCTGTGTACACTCTGATTGCAAAGAATCACAAACGCACCCTTTTCCTCCTGCCCCTCAACGAGACCCTTACTATGAAACTGATACCGAATCCGTATATTTTCGCCTTCAAACTGGGGAGTCAGGCACTCCATCCTTGGGTGGGTGGAGTAGACAATGCCCCTCACCGGAATATGGTTTTCACTGGTAATTTCAAATTCCCCGGTATATTCCTGTCCTTCTGTAACCGTAAGAAACAGTTCCTCGTCCGAAATAGAAAGTGAAGGCTGATCCGATTCGAATTTTCCTGCGGCTATCTGCCTGATTCTCTTCTGCACATCCACACCTGCTTTTCTACTAGTATGTCTTTTATTATATACGATTCCTTATATGCATGCAAGAACCAGCCCCACTTTTACGCCCTTGAAAAACGGGCATGGATCATGCGGCATCTCGCAGAAATCCACTCAACAATCAGACTCAGATACCGAAGAACCGGTTCCGTAATAATTGCAAAAATTACCATCAGCATTTCACACTGTTTGGAAATTTCCGTAATTCCGAAAAAGCTTCTGCCAAACAGCATGCAAAGAATCCATCCTGCAATCACACCGACCAGCATTACAATATGTCCGGTATTCATCGGTCTTGCAATGCGGTGCAGAATCATAAAACCAACGATTGCAACCAGAATGGTACATGATGTAGACAGACAATCCAGATCTACCTGAAATTCCCGGCAGAAAATCACCAGACCACTTACTACGATAAAATCCGTCAGTCCTGCCGGAAGTGCCCGCACGAGTACGTTGGTCAGAAAATGTCCGCGGATCAGCTCCTTATTCGGCTCCAGTGCCAGAACAAACGACGGAATACCAATCGTAAACATACTGATCAGCGATACCTGTGATGGTTCCAGTGGATAATCCAGCATCAGAATCACAGAGAAAATGGCAAGCAGCATGGAGAAAATGTTTTTTACAATATACAATGCGGCGGTCCGCTCAATATTGTTTACCACACGGCGTCCCTCTGCGACCACCGATGGCATTCTGGAAAAATCGGAATCTAAAAGTACCAGCTGTGCCACATTAGAAGCGGCTTCGCTGCCGGAGGCCATCGCCACGCTGCAGTCTGCATCTTTAAGTGCCAGCACATCATTTACACCATCTCCGGTCATGGCAACCGTTTTTTTATGTTCTTTCAGTGCCTGTACCAGCATCCGCTTCTGGCTCGGGGTCACACGGCCGAATACCGTATACTCTTCCACCGCGCGATAATAATCTTCTTTTTCTTTCAGAGTCGATGCATCGACAAAACGCTCCGCACCCACAATCCCCGCCTCTGCCGCAATGACGGAAACCGTCAGCGGATTGTCACCGGAAATCACCTTGATATCAACATCATTTTCCGCAAAATAAGTAAAGGTTTCCTTTGCCCCTTTGCGGATCGGATTGGCAAGCATCACAAAACAAAGCGGAAGTACCGGCTCTGTCAGCGGTTTCCGGTCAAGCGTCCCTTCATATTGCGCAAATACAAGCACACGGTAGCCTTTGCTGCTGTAGGTGGCAATCTGTTCCTGATACTGGGCAAACTGCCCCCGCAGAACAAATTCCGGTGCTCCGATCACATAAGATTTCCCATCGTTCATCACGGCTCCGGAATACTTTGTTTCCGAAGAAAACGAATACACTTCCCTTGCCCGCATACCACTTCCGTTTGAGAAATGCGCTTTGAGTGCTTCCATCGTCGCATTGTCTTTTTCCTGCGCTGCCACAAAATCTGCCAGCAGCTGGGAAATTTCCAGCTGATCTGCCCCATCCAGAACAGAAAAATCATAGACATGCATCCCCGGCTCGGTGATCGTGCCTGTTTTATCCACACAAAGAACATTGACTCTCGCCAGCGTCTCAATACATTTCATATCGTGGATCAATACCTTCTTCTGTGCCAGCCGCACGGAACTAACCGCAAGTGCCACACTTGTCAGCAGATACAGCCCCTCCGGAATCATTCCGATGATAGCCGCCACCATACCGGTGATACTGTCATGAAACGTTCCCTCATTGTAAATAAACGACTGCACGAACAGGGCAATCCCGATCGGGATGATAATAATTCCCATCACCATGATCAGATAATTCAGGGAGCGGATCATTTCTGACTGCTCTCCCTTTTTGCTTTTCGTTGCCTGCAGGGTCAGCTTTGAAATATAAGAATCTTTTCCGACCTTCTCAAGACGTGCACATGCCTTTCCGGATACCACAAAACTTCCGGAAAGCAGGGAATCCCCCTCCCGTTTTTCAATTTCATCCGACTCTCCGGTGATCAGGGATTCGTTCACCTGCAGCTCTCCGGATACCACTTTCGCATCCGCCGGAATCTGGCTTCCCGCCGAAAATTCCACAATATCATCCAGCACCAGCTGATCTGCCGGAATCTCCTGCCTCTTTCCGTCACGGATGACAACTGCATGCGGCGCATTCAGAATGGATAATTTATCCAGCACCTTTTTGGAGTGTACCTCCTGGATAATACCAATACAGGTATTTGCCACAATAATCGGAAGAAACAGCATATCCGACCATGCACCCACAATAGCAAGCAAAACCGCAATCACAGCAAATACAAGATTAAAATATGTGCAGACATTTGAACGCACAATTTCCGAAACCGACAACGTGGAAGACTCTACTTTATAGTTGTTTTCTCCCTGTGCAAACCTTCTTTTTACCTGCTCTGCAGACAGCCCGGACTGTGGATCTGCTGCAATTCGTTCCATTCTGACTCTGTTTTCCTGTTCCATGATAATAATTCCATCCGCTTCCTATGTATTTTTCGTTAAATTTTCAGATGAAATTATTATAACCGATTCTTTCACAAAAGTTGTCCATTTTCCAAATATTTTTCAAACATTTAACAATTGTTTATAAATAATGCCGTAGCATGAGTTTCTGATCCCTGATCACTTATACCATTTTTACCACCCAGACGTTGCTTCGTACCATGCAGTATCCAATCACGACCTTGATCAGCTCCGTGGCCTGTACCAGAAAATAAACACTTACAATTCCAAGTCCCGTACCGTGTGCCAGCAAAAATGCAACCGGCACAACAACCACCCAGGTAAACACCGAATCAAATAAAAACGTAACCATCGTTTTTCCACCGGAACGAAGCGTAAAATAAGACGCATGACTAAACGAACAAAACGGCATGATCAGCGCAGAAACGGCGATAAACTTTGTAGCCAGATCCTTAATTTCCGCTGTCGTATTGTAAATATCAGGGAAAAATCCCCCCACGAGAAACATGATTGCTGCCATAATCACACAGCAGAAGACACTGAAAACAATCATCTTGTTGTCTGCGTCTTTTGCCTTTTCCAGTTCTCCGGCTCCCAAATACTGTCCCACAACAATACTGATACACGCTCCCAACTGTATATAGACAATGTTAAACAAATTGGTAATCGTCGTGGCAATATTCAGCCCTGCCACCACATCAAGTCCGCGCACAGAATAGCACTGGGTCACGGTGGTCATGCCCGCCGCCCATAAAACCTCATTGAACATCAGGGGAAGCCCTTTGATCAGTATCGTTTTCAGTTCGCTCACCGGGATTCCAAATCCGCGATAAGCCCCTTCCAGATACCGGTTCTTCTCCCGGTTTCTATGTGCCCAGAAGACAACAATAACCGCTTCCACATACCGGGCAATCACAGTGGCAAGTGCCGCCCCTGTCACCCCAAGTTCCGGAAATGGTCCCACACCAAAAATCAACAGATAATCCAGCACTGCATTGGTTCCCACCGCCACAAAACTTGCCAGCATCGGAACGAGCGTCTGTCCCGTTTCTTTTATATTAGTGGCATATGCCTGGTTCACTGCAAACGGAACCAGTCCCACCAGCATAATCACCAGATACTGCTTTCCATATTGAAGTGCCACATCGGTTGCTCCATTTCCCACAGTATCCGTCAGATACAGGGAAATCAGATCCGATCCCTTCGTAAGCAGCAGCAACATGGTAAGTCCTGACACAAGCAGCGTCGCATAAAGCTTAAAACGAAACGAATGCATATGTCCCCTGTGATCCCCATTGCCAAAATACTGCGCACCAAAAATACTTGCCGCCGACACCGCTCCAAAAATTGCCAGATTGTACACAAAAATCAGCTGGTTTACGATTGCAACACCGGACATCTGTTCCGTTCCCAGCTGTCCCACCATAATGTTGTCCAAAAAGCTGACCAGATTCGTGATGGCATTTTGCAGGATCATTGGCACTGCCAGCAATAAATAATGGCGGTAAAACGCACGATCCCCCATATACTTCTTTTTAAATTTTTTCCAATAACTCATAAAAAACCTCTTTCATATTATTTTTCAATCCTCTTTTCGAAATCCCTGGTTTAAAAATTCATTCCATTTCGCATTTGTATTCTCCCATTCATGCTTCTGCATAATCCGGTTCCGGTCACTTAGAATTGCCAGCATCTCGTCCACGATTTCCGCCATCGGAAGTTTCCTGTAATGTGACAAATAGCCAAGCATCCTCTGTGCCGTCCAGTCTGTGTTCAGATTCAGTGAAATCTGCTCACAAAACTCCTGTGGAAAGCCACGGTTCAGGAGGGTGTTATATAATTCCATTGATTTTTGTGTTCTGGGTTTCATGTCTTCTCCATTCTGCAGTAATCTTTTACGTCAATTCAATTAAAAACATCTCGTACAGATCATCCTCTCCCTGCAACAGCGGCGAATTCTCGCCGCCTCCATTCGTGGAGCGACGCATTGCTGCGTAAGAATCCTCACCGGCAGAGACCAGATCCATAGCGGAAAAGGTGCATCCATACTCCTGTGCAATACGACAGAATGCGGAAACCGGATTTTTCATTTCCCGCGTGGCTAACAACGCCTGCGCAAGTTCCGGATTGGAGCGAGCCCTGACTTTTAAATTTTCCAATTCATCATATATGTTCATCGTGTTTTCCTTTCTCATCCATCTGTAACCTTGTTATGTCACACATCTTTCTTACCTATTCTTTTAAACTCACAAAAAAATGCTCTCCTGCCGGTCAGATTACCTCTGCGCCAAATGGCATCAGGGATAACTTTGCAATTTTGAAAAACTGCTTTCCAAAAGGGATTCCGATGATGGTTATACAGCATATCAGACCCACCAATGCATTTCCAACCGCCATAGGAATTCCTGATACAATCAACCATATGATATTTGCAAGGAAACTGATCGTGCCTCCGCCATATACCACCTCTTTCCCAAATGGGAAAAAGGCCAATCCTGCAAACTTAAAACACTGCAAGCCTATTGGAATTCCTATGATAGAAATGCACCACAGGCATCCTGCCACAATCCATGACAGGCCACTTAACAACCCACCACAAATAAACCAAAGTATGTTTCCTAATATGCTCATATCAATACTCCTTTTCTATCTCACCATCTATTCCATACATTTTTTTAAACCAGTCAAGATCCGCCTGACTTTTAATCAGCATAACCTCTTCGATCTTACCTGTATGGATGTCCTTAAAACCGGCAACCTGCTCACCGTTACAGATGCTTGCCTTAATTACCGGCTTCTTATTTTCTTTATCATAAGTCTTTATAACTGTCTTTTTCTTAAATAGTCCCACTCTGAGCACCTTCTTTTGATTTTGCCATCTGTATGAGTTTTTCAAAAGACTGAGCAAAGCGTACATCATCTTCCTCTGTACGCTTTCTTGGTCCCTTCATATGATTCTTATGCGAGCTGCGTCTTGCCTTCTTGTTAAGATGCCGCTCCATAAGCATCTGGTCAATATTTTCATTTGTGTACCACTTACCGGATTGGTGAATGGCATACGCTTCTTTTCCAAGTGCCATAGCAGCGACACCATAATCCTGAGATACTACGACATCCCCTTTATGACAAATGCTAATCAGCTTGTAATCTACAGCATCTGCTCCTGCACCAACTACGATCACTTCGCTATAGTCTGAATATAATACATGATTCGTATCACACAGCAATGTGGTTGGAATACTATATTTCTCTGCTATTTCTTCTACAATGCCTACTACAGGACACGCATCTGCATCTACAAATATCTGCATTTTCATAATTTCTTTTTCTGCCTTTCCAGTTCTTTTTGAATCCATGTCATAATTATATCTACAAGATAATCCTGCTGCACCTGACTCAGTTCCCTGCCCGGCTGCATTTTGTGCCACTTCCGGATACACTCTCTGCAGCATGTTGCAGTTGCATGTTGGGCAATAAATACCGGATGGCCCCTCATAGGAGTCTGTTTGCCATCATTTGCTATAAATGCGGGAGCTTCTCTCTTTGCAATAAAGTCCTCTGCATGTTGTCTGATCGTATCAAGTCCCTTTTGGTTTATGTAATCTATGTCTTTCTGCTTCAAATGAAAGCTGCTTCGAAATTTGGAATTGTCCAGTCTCTCGAACAACTGCCTGTACCACTCGTCCTTTGTCATCAGAACTTCACTACTTCCGGATCATGCGTAAATGATGAAAATGTTGCTGTAGCATTTTTAAAATAAAATACCTCTGTGTTTCCATCGTCTGCTGAGTACATCTTCTGTAATGATGGGTAAGCATCAAGCATCGACTGTCTGGCTTCTCTTCTGTCATCTTCCACAAGTTCTCCTGCTACACGGAGCCACTCTCCATTTTTAAATGCACAGATTTCTACCTTTGGATTTGCATGAATCTGTTTTGATACCTCTTTCACCTTACCTGTCTGAATATAAAGTTTCCCCTCAAAAATGTGGGCTGTACCAAAAGGTCTGACTCTTGGCTGGTTGCCTTCTACGGTTGCTAAATAATATGTTTCTGCTTCTTTTAAGAATTTTTCTACTCGTTCCATGATGTAAGCCTCCTGGTATTTATAATGTAATTTTTATTTTCAGTAAGTGTCCGATAAATGGTCACTACTTTTCATTGGCTAAGTTATATGGTTCTATGTCAAGATTTAGTACAAGTTAAAATGAGAAATTTCTCCCCATTTTAACCTGCCAGAAGCTCAGCCTCAGTGTG
>NZ_CVRR01000020.1 GCF_001406815.1 Roseburia faecis
ATTTTTTAAAAAAAAATAAAGCCCTATAGCCTTGAAAAATCAAGGCTTTGGGGCTTAAGTTGACCACATTGGGGTCAGACCCCATAAACTTTCTAGTATCAGCAGAATATCAAATCCCAGTAGAGATATAACGGAAAATTTTGAAACAGTTAGTTGCATATGAAATGAAGAGAGAATCTGTAGATGAGCATCGTTTAAACAGCGGATAGTCCATTTTATTCATCTCCCAAAATATCCAGCAGATATTTTGCATTATTTACCCAATGATTTTTTAAGGTTGATGTTATAACGAAGATAAAGAGACAGAAAATATTAAAAACCAAAATATACTTAAGAGTTGACGTATAATCAGAAAATTTAATTCCATTTCTATCAACCCACAAACTATAAATAGAAAGCAAGAGTGGAAACCCCATTAAGCCTATGGTAATTATTTCTTTTATATCGGAAAGAGTGTTATAATAGTCACAGTCTCTATGGAGTTCTTTTATTAAAATGTTTTGTTCGGTTGATGACAGGGATTGATTCAGTTGTTTGATTTGGGTATATTTTTCAGAGCGAGTCATACCTCTGGCTCTGATTATTCTTTTCATATTATTTTTTACTTCCGAAATTTTATCGTACATAGCTCATTATCCGCTTTCTTTTGTTATTTGATAAAAGGTCTTAATTCATCAATTGAAAATCCATCTCCACCTTCTAAAGTCTCGAGCATTATTTCTTTCCCGGGATCTTCGGCAAAGTTGATATTTGTAATATCAATGGTTCCGACTTTAAATCCATCTGCATCGTAGCCGACATCCTCAATATCTGCAATTTCCGGATCATCTATTTCATTTTGTTCTAAAGCATCAGTTAATACATCGGCATTTCTGGTTATTGACCACATTGGGGTCTGACCCCATAAACGTACATTCCATCTGCAACTAACTGTTCCGGAGTTTTTCCCTCTTTCAGCTTTTGAACGATTTCAAGCAAGGTTTTCCGTTCTTCAGAACGACCTTCTTCTCGCCCATCCTCTCGGAGAACATCTTCATATTTCTTTTCATCAAATTCAGTAAGACACATATCACACACCTCCCTGCGATGCTGTTCCAAAAAATCTCTGAGAATATTTTCCTCTATGCATTCCCTGACGGCAAGATCAATGGCTTCTTTTAATTCCATGGAATCCCGGTATCTTTTAATCTTTGCAACAAAGACTGCGTATTCGTATAAAACATGGCAGCTGTCCATGATGGACTGGTTCTTCCCACTGTTTATGTTGATCATTGTGGCTGTCCATTCATATTCACCAGCTCCGGTATCTGTTTCAAAGGCATCTCTGATAACCGCAGAGCCCTTCGTTCTTCCGCCATGTCCTTTTCACTTCCATTGTAAAATACAATGTAGTGGGGGGCGTGGGATTTTCAACAGATGCTTGCTGTACAGCCGCTCGGAACGGTGAATCAGTTTCCGGTACAGATCCGCGTAATACAAAAATCCACGGAGCAGCATATTGGGGTTATAAGAACTCTGATGTTCATAAAGGCTCAATGTTTTGTCAATCAGAAATGAAACATCATTTTTGTATTTCATGTAAATGACATCTTCCAGAGTTGGTATATGAGGTATGGTTTACCGCATTATACAGACTCAGGGCATTTTCTTTGTTTTCGCCAAACAGTTTCCGGAATACGGTGTCCTTATATTTTTTGTTAACATGAATATCAGCATTTGTTTTTTCCGTGTTTTTCAGGAGCCCTTTCTTTATAACTCTTTGTTTTATATAAAATATGGGTTATTACAGATTATAGAAGCTTTCTTAACGTGATAGCAGAATCCACAGATTCTTTTTCCATTCCATCTGCAACTAACTGTTCCGGAGTTTTTCCTTCTTTCAGCTTTTGGACGATCTCAAGCAAGGTTTTCCGTTCTTCAGAACGACCTTTTGCTAGACCTTTTTCAATCCCTTCTGCTAGTCCTTCCTCCCGGCCTTCCTCGCGGAGGACATCTTCATATTTCTTTTCATCAAATTCAGTAAGACACATATCACACACCTCCCTGCGATGCTGTTCCAAAAAATCTCTGAGTATATTTTCCTCGATGCATTCCCTGACGGCAAGATCAATGACTTCTTTTAATTCCATGGAATCCCGGTATCTTTTAATCTTTGCAACAAAGACCGCATATTCATACAGTACGTGGCAGCTGTCCATGATGGACTGATTTTTCCCGCTGTTTATGTTAATCATTGTGGCTGTCCATTCATATTCACCAGTTCCGGTATCTGTTTCAAAGGCATCCGATAACCGCAGAGTCCTTCGTTCTTCCGCCATGTCCTTTTCACTTCCATTATAAAATACAATGTAATGGGGGCGTGGAATTTTCAACAGATGCTTGCTGTACAGCCGCTCAGAACGGTGAATCAGTTTCCGGTACAGATCCGCATAATACAAAAATCCACGGAGCGGCATATTCGGGTTATAAGAACTCTGATGTTCATAAAGGCTCAATGTTTTGTCAACAAGAAATGAAACATCATTTTTGTATTTCATGTAGATGACATCTTCCAGAGTTGTGTATTCCAGATCATCCGGATTGGTATATGAGGTATGGTTTACCGCATTATAAAGACTCAGGGCATTTTCTTTGTTTTCGCCAAACAGTTTCCGGAATACGGTGTCCTTATATTTTTTATTTACATGAATGTCATCATTTGTTTTTGTCATTGACTGTCGGGATTCCTTTCGTTAAAATCCTTTGTTTATCTACCTATATTATAGCATATGGCACAAGGATTACAACTGAAACAATTTGTCACTTATCTGTCTCTTATGTGTTAATTGTGTGTTACTTGTAGTGCTAATAGTGCATCAAACCTTTTTCACAAATCCAGTATTTCCGGTTAAGGTAAATTAACTCCTTTTTTATACTTGAAAAAGAGGTTGCCCGAAAGCAACCTCTTTCTAACAAATTTAATTATTTGTTTGTTACTGTTCTTCCTACAGATACAGTATAATCGTAAGATACACCACTGGATGTTTCAGCAGTAAATGTAATCTTAGAAATATTAACTTCTGCGCCAGAAGCAATATGCTTACCGGTAATATCACCAGAAGCTGAAATTGTATTTCCTTCAACCTTTGTGATACTTAAAGCCTTATCATCCTGACCTCTATTAACATTTACATAAGTTGTATCTCCAAGAACAACCTTTAATGTATTCTCAGCAAGATCTTTTACAGTAGTCTTTTGAACAGTAGATACACCATCATTTACAACCTGTGCATCAGCACCTGACTGAGTATCCTTAACTACAATCTGAGTCTTCTGGGAGTTTGTAATAGGATTTCTATTGCTGTCATAAGTAGTCCATTCAGCAGTTACTTCATAAGTTCCTGCTGCAAGTTTTGTCGCGGTATTTCCACTTACAGACATAGCAGTAATCTTTAATGTTTCTCCCCAGGCACCTGTATCAGCTACAATATTACTATTATCAACTGAAATTCCAGCACCTGTAACAACTTTACCATCCTTCTTTACAATATATTTAACTTCCTGATAATCAGATTTAACACCATCTTTGCATAATGCGATCCGTACGGTAGCCTCAGAAGAATCACCATTCTTAGCATCATCCTTAACAACAGCATCAATCTCACTTGCAGAAGACTCTAATGCATAGCTGATATTTGTCTTTGTGTCATCAAGTTTCTTTACAGTAACAGAAACTGTCTGCTTTAATGTCTTAGTATCAGAAACCTTCAGATTAATTGTCCATGTATAAGTACCTGGCTCAACCTGACCCTTAAATTTAATCTTATCAGCAGCGGTCTTTTCAATATACTTATTAGTAGTATCACCATTTACATCTGAAACTTTGATTGCAGAACCGCTCTTAGCGTCAACATATACACATTCTGCAGAAAGAGCATTTGCGCCGATTGAGATATCATCACCATATTGATCTTTTGCTTTAGCTGTTACGACCTTATCATCATCAATGTTTGTTGTATTAGATAAAGTAAATGCTGCATTGTCAATAGTTAAAGAAGCAGCTTCTCTCTTAGCAACAACATTGATAGGAAGAGATGTGCAATACTTACCATCTTTCTTGACAATGATATAAGCTGTTCCAGTTGTTACAGCTTTAACATCAACATAATGTTTTGCATTATTGATTGAAGATGAACCAAGAAGAAGAATATTCTTATCAGAACTTTCTACTGTATATTTGCTGTAATCAGAAACCTCTTTATCATTTGCATCTTTAATTTTAATAAATGCAACCTTACCATTGTCTTCAACAGCAAGTTTATTATCATCTTTCAGCTTATCAAACTTATCAGTAGCTTTTCCAAGACGTACTGCATAGTTATTAACTGTTGCCTGATCAACTGCTGTAATTGTAAATGGTTTCTCCAGCTTTACCTTAGGTGTTCCATCTGCATTATACTCAGAAGATGTATAAGTAATCTTTCCTTCTGCAACAGAACCAATCTTATTCAGATAAAGTTTCTCACCCTGTAAAGTTCCATCATATTTTGTGAATGTGAAAGAAAATCCAGCATCTGGATTGTTCCATTTCATTCTATTCACAATAATTCCCTTTGTATCTTTTGCTAAAAGGTCAATTTCTGTTGCTTCAGCATATGGAATCTGAACTGGATCAACGGAAATAGAATCAACCTTTCCATCAGAAGCTACAAATGTCTTTGTGATACCATCTAATGCAACACCGTACTCTTTTGCATCTGTCAGTTTAGCTGCAAGAGTAAGAGTAACCTTTGTAGCATCCTTTGCATCAACACTAATATCTGTCACAGCTACAGTTGCTTTTGTTTCAGTACCAGTTACAACAAAATCTGCTTTCTTAAGGTTCTTGGTATTACCTTTTACAATAGCAACAACTTTATTTGCTTCTGTAGGAGTAACAGAATCTAAAATAACATTCTTTACTTCTACATCCTTAGTAGTTTCAGCAGAATCCTTACCAACTGTAATCTTAGCTGTGATTGTTGCCTTACCAGCCTTAACACCTGTAACAACACCTGTTGCAGCATCTACTTTTGCAATGGTATCGTCACTGGATGTGTAAGTAATCTTAGCTCTTGAAGAATTTTTCTTAGTATTTGTTAACTTAGTTGTGTTTCCAATAGCTACTACTGACTCTCCAGATAAAGCAACGCCTACCTTAGCAACTCTCATTGTGTAAGTAAGTTTCTTTGTCTTTGCCTTAGCATTCTTCTTTGTAGAAGTCTTGTAAGTTACCTTAACCGGAAATATGCATGGTATTTTCCGCGGAAGTATTGGAAATACCGGATTTATAAACAGAGTTTGGGGCAAAATCACTTCTACAAGTAACACGCAAGCAACATACAAGAAGCGATTAAATCTGATTTATGGCTTCGACCAGCGCAGGTACATCCAGATGCGTGTAAATCCGTTCTGTCAGGGACATAGCGCCGGAATGACCGACAATTTTTTTGATGGTCGTCTGATCGACATGTGCTTCGGCGAGCAGGGAAATCGTGGTGTGCCGGCAGCAGTGAGGTGTATGATCGATGTGCAGACGAAACATCAGAGGCTGGAAAACATTGTGGTAATACATATAATAGGTAAAATGCTGGCTGTCCAGAGTATGGATGAGATATTCACAATCGGAACAGTCATGAAGCCAGCGCTGGTAAAAGGGGAGTACTTTGTCAGCAATCGGAACTTTTCGAATGCCGTTTTCGGTTTTGCTGTCAATGACATCAAAATATTGTTCGGACAGATGAACATTTTCTTTCTTCAGATCCAAAAGCTCTGAGACACGGACCCCATTGTATATCAGCATGAGGACTGTCTGGCAATAGGGATCGTTTTTGTGTTTCCACAGGAGAGCAATTTCAGAAGTGGAAAAACAGCTTCGTATGTTTTTATTAGGATTCCGGTCTTTGTATTTCGAGATATTTACATAGGCAGAATAATCTTTTGAGACAATTTCGTGTTTCATGGCATAAGAATAGAGCTGGTTAAAGAGAACACGAATTTTTTTCAGGGTAGGATAGTTTTTGCCACAGTGATCAATCACCTGCTGTAAATCATTGAGTCTCAAATTGTGAAATGGCATATCAGCAATGTTTTCACAAGTGGCATAGGCTGCCCGATAGCCTTTGATGTTGGAGTGGGAGATGGTAGGAAACTTTTCTTCGGACCATCGGAGATAAATTTCCCGGAAGGTTAATTTCAGCGTTTCCCCATCGATGGGATAATTGTTGTAACGTGCCAGAATCTGCAGAGCTTCTGACCGGGTAGGAGCGTAGCCCAGAATCTGATAGTGCTGGATGCGCTTTCCAGTGATGTCATTGATGTGCCAGCCCGTAGTGATGCGTGCTGCGTAGGGTCTTCTTCTGTTGCCGGAGAGTTTTACGACTCCGCCGTATCCGTTTGGTAATCTCATTTTTCTTCCTTTCGTGTGTAAAAATTTATATTATCGTGTCAATCATACACATTTATTTGTTAAATTTTTAAGTAACACACAAGTAACAAAAAAGTGTTTTTACCTATATAAAAAGAAAAATAAAATCGACATGCCGGAATGATTGAAAAAAAACGAAATTTGGGGTATGATTATAGGCAATGAAACATAAGGAGAAAATAATCTTGAATACGAATGGAAACAAAAACACGTTAAAAGCAAATAAGATATTGATTCCCATTATTTTGTTGATCGGATTTATTCCAATCATTGTGCATTCTTTTGTTTATGATACAAATCTGGCACAGTTTGACTGGTATCCGGAGAGTGCAGCAAAGCAGACGGACTTCTTTTTTGCATGGAAGATGATTGCGATCATCCTTGTGGGAGTTGTAATGCTCGCAATTTTACTGATCCGGTATTTGAATAAAAAGGAGTTTGCATTTGAAAATTCCTTTTATTTTCTGATGGTGTATGCATTGTTTGTTGCAATGTCTGCCCTGTTTTCCAGTCACAAATACTGGGTGGCACATGGTACATATGAACTTTTTGAGCCTGTATGGGTTATATTTGTCTATATGATACTGTGTTATTATGTCTATAATTATGTACAGGAAGAAAAACAGATAGAGGTAATCCTGCGCTGGTCTGGCATTGGAATCGCAATTGTTACTCTGATTGGATTTTTCCAGGTCTTTGGATTGGATTATTTTAAGACATCTCTGGGCAAACATCTGATGACGGACACAAGCTGGTGGAACCAATTAGATAAGATTTCCTTTAATTTCGCAGATAAGACTGCGTATACGACACTTTACAATCCTAACTTTTTGTCATTTTATTTTGGCATGCTGATACCATTGCTGGTCTGCCTGTTTATTGGGGCGAAAAAGATGTGGCATCGTCTTGTAATCGCGGTTGCAGAGATTTTTTGCATTGTAGCACTGGTTGGTAGCAGAAGTTCTTCCGGATTTATTGCACTGGCAATTGGTGCTGTGATTCTCGCATTGGTTTTACTCAGTCGGAAGAAAAAATTATTTGTAGCCGGGATTGTTGTGGTTATTATTGGAATGATAGCAGCAGGAGTACTGGCAAATACGACAGAGTTCGGTCAAAATCTTAAAAAGACGGTTGTTGGAACGTATCATATGAAAGATCAGTTCTCTTTAAACGATATCAAAACAAACACAGATGATGTGGAACTTGATATCTGGAACAATCTTCTGCATGTGTCCTATGATCTGGGGAGCGACGGTGTAATCACCGTGGTCTGCAAAGATGCAGATGGTCAGGAGATTCAGACAACAGAGGTAGATCAGGAAAATCATATTTTGGCCCTCAATGATGAACGGTTTGCAAATATACAGATTCAGCCGATCATGTTTACCGATAATACAGCAGGAATAAAGATGATCATAGATGGTGTCGAATGGGATTTCTCAAAAAATGATACGGACGGATATGAATATCTCAATCCAGCAGGAAAATTAGTGAAGTTTGAGAATCCGAAGGTTTCAAACGTATTTTTGGATGATGCAATGAGTAACCGTGGACATATCTGGAATAAAACGATTCCTCTTCTTGGAAAGCATGCTTTTATGGGGAGTGGGGCAAATACCTATATGTTTGAAGTCCCACAGGAAGATTATATCAGTCAGAACTATGTTTATGGAGCAAACAGCTATGATGTAAAAGCCCATAGCTGGTATCTGCAGCAGTGGGTAGAAACCGGATTACTCGGTACCCTGGCACTTCTGGTATTTCTGTTCTGGTATCTGGTACAGTCGGTACGCATTTACCGCAGAGTGGATCTGCACGAGAGTATCAGCTGGGTTGGATTTGGATTATTTGCGGCAGTGCTGGTGTACATGATTGCAGGTATCGCAAACGATTCTAATGTATGTACCGCTCCGGTATTCTGGGGTATGCTTGGTCTGGGACTTGCAGTGAACCGGATGCTCGTAAAGAAAGAAAATCTTTTTGTTAAAGAAACAGCGGTTTCTGCAGAAAGTGATACTGCCGTAAAACAGAGTATTCCAAAAGCAGCAGAGAGTGCAAAAGCGGATACCGCGCAGACGGTACAGAATACTCAAGGGGCTGGAGTGACAGAATCCTCAGTCAGGAAGAAATCATCGAAAAAACAATCGAGAAAACAGAGAAAGAATCAAAAATAACAGATTGAAATTATGAAAAAAATCATTCAAGATAAACAATTACTGATCAGACGGATTTTTCTGATGTGCTACGACGTGCTTGCAGTGTTTGCTGCAAGCATAGTTGCGTTATTGATTCGGTTTGATCTGAATATCAAAAGCGTACCGTTTCAATATATGGATGAAGTGTGGAGAGCACTTCCTTTTATGATAATTGTTACGCTGGTCATTTTCTGGCTGCTCCGACTGTATTCCAGTCTCTGGAGCTATGCGGGAGCACTGGAAATGATGTATGTGGTTTCGGCATGTATTCTGGATACCGTTGTTGTGACAGTGCTGATATTGCTTCGGAACTGGGGGGATATGTACCCGGTGCCAAGAAGCTTTTACATTCTGTATGGATTGTTTCTGTTTGTATTGGTCATGGGATGCAGATATTCTTACCGCGGACTGCGTGTGCTTCGCAATATGCGCAGAGCCGGTGTGTACAGACGAAATGTACTTGTAATCGGTGCGGGAGATGCCGGAAACCAGATCATCAAAGAAATCAACAACAGCCGCTATGTGAAAAAGAAGGTTGTTGGTGTGATTGATGATGACCGGAACAAGATCGGCAATTATATTCATGGAGCGAAAGTCGTAGGAGATCGGAGCGATATTCTGGAAAAAGTCGAAGAACTGCATGTGCATGAGATCATCATTGCCATGCCATCGGCCACGCAGAAACAGATCAAGGGGATTCTTGATATCTGCAAAGAAACCGGATGCACATTGAAACGTCTGCCCGGCATTTACCAGCTTGTAAACGGCGATGTCAGCGTCAGCAAACTGAAAGATGTAGATGTCAATGACCTGTTAGGCAGAGATCCGGTGACCGTTGATCTGCAGTCTATCATGGATTATGTATCCAGAAAGGTAATCATGGTGACCGGTGGCGGCGGCTCTATCGGAAGCGAATTGTGCCGGCAGATTGCTGCACACAAGCCAAAACAGCTGATTATTGTGGATATTTACGAGAATACGACCTATGATGTGCAAAACGAACTGAAAGTCCGGTTTCCAGAGCTGGATCTTGTTGTGCTGATTGCATCCGTGCGGAATACGAATCGTATGAACTGGATTTTTGAACATTACAAGCCGGAGATTATCTATCATGCAGCGGCACATAAACATGTGCCTCTCATGGAAGAGAGTCCGAACGAGGCAATTAAGAATAACGTGCTTGGCACATGGAAGATTGTACAGGCGGCAGATCGGTACGGTGTGAAGAAATTTGTGATGATTTCCACGGATAAGGCAGTTAATCCAACCAATATCATGGGTGCCAGCAAGCGCATCTGTGAGATGATCATTCAGACCTATAACCGCAGATCGAAGACAGATTTCGTAGCCGTGCGTTTTGGAAATGTGCTTGGCAGTAACGGAAGTGTGATTCCGCTGTTCAAAAAACAGATTGAGCGTGGAGGTCCGGTCACGGTTACACATCCGGATATCGTGCGGTATTTTATGACAATTCCGGAAGCGGTATCTCTGGTACTACAGGCGGGTACCTATGCCAAAGGTGGAGAAATTTTTGTTCTGGATATGGGAGAGCCGGTCAAGATTCTGGATCTGGCAAAGAACCTGATTCTTCTTTCCGGTCACAAGCCGGATGAGGATATCCATATCATTTTCACAGGACTTCGCCCGGGAGAAAAACTTTATGAAGAGATGCTGATGGATGAAGAAGGGATGCAGGATACCGCAAACAATCTGATTCATGTCGGCAGGCCGATTGAACTGGATGAGGAGAAATTCATGCAGCAGTTGGAAGAATTAAAAGAGTACGTTGTGACAGAACCGGAAGACATCCGGGAGTATGTCAAGAAAATCGTGCCGACATATCACCCGGAATTGGCGGGGGAGAATAAATAAAAACGTATCTATGAAGAAGGAGAGAAAACGCCATGAAAGGATACCATTATATCAAAAGAGGAATTGATATCATATTAAGTGGGATGGCGATCGTGATCTTATCACCACTCCTTCTTTTTTTATGTATTGCGATCAAACTGGATACACCGGGACCGATATTATTTAAGCAGAAGCGTGTCGGCATCCACCGGAGTTTCTTCCAGATTTACAAATTTCGTACCATGCGGATTGACACACCGAAGGATGTGCCGACACATATGCTGGAGAATCCGGAGCAGTACATCACAAAGGTAGGAAAATTCCTGCGCAAAACCAGTCTGGATGAACTGCCGCAGATTTTTAATATCTTCAAAGGAGAAATGAGTATCGTAGGACCGCGGCCGGCACTGTGGAATCAGGATGATCTGGTAGCAGAGCGTGAGAAATATGGTGCCAATGATGTGACACCGGGGCTGACCGGGTGGGCACAGATCAATGGCAGAGATGAACTGGAGATTCCGGACAAAGCAAGACTGGATGGCGAATATGTCAAACATCTGGGACCATGGATGGATCTGAAATGTTTTCTTGGTACAATTGGCTCCGTGCTCATGCACGATGGAGTGGTTGAAGGTGGAACCGGCGAACTGAACAAAGAGGAAGAAGAGACAGAAGCGCACAAAAGCGAAACAGCACAGAGCAGCGCAAAAAAGAAAACCATTGCAAAAGACACAGAAGAACGTGAAAAGGGCAGGAGAAAAAAGAAGATTCTGATCACCGGAAGCGGCAGCTATGTGGGAACTTCTGTGGAGGCATGGCTGAGACAATGGCCGGAGTACTACCAGGTTGACATGCTGGATATGAGAACCCAAACATGGCGGACGCACGATTTTTCAGCATATGATGTGGTCTATCATGTGGCGGGAATCGCACATGCAGATGTGGGACAGGTGACGGAAGAAGAAAAGAAGCAGTATTACCGTGTGAATACAGATTTGGCAGTAGAGACAGCCGAAAAAGCCAAAAAGGAAGGCGTGCAGCAGTTTCTCTTTATGTCTTCCATGATTGTATACAGCGGATGTAGGGAAAAGAAAATTACAAAAAATACAATTCCCAAACCATTGAATTTCTATGGAGACAGCAAATGGCAGGCGGATCAGAAAATACAGGCACTGGCAGATGAACGTTTTAAAGTTGTTGTATTGCGTCCGCCGATGATTTACGGAAAGGGATCAAAGGGAAACTATCCACAGCTTGCAAAACTGGCAGGAAAACTTCCGCTATTTCCGATTGTACATAATCAGCGTTCCATGCTTTATATAGAAAATCTGGCACAGTTTGTCAAACGGATGATCGACAACGAAGAGACCGGAGTGTTTTTCCCGCAGAACGAGCAGTATATCAATACTTCGGATCTGGTGCAGATGATCGCTGTGGTAAAAGGACACCGGCTTGTGATGGTTCCAGCGACTGGCTGGATCATCCGGCTGATGAAAAAGATTCCGGGAAAAATTGGCACCCTGACGGGCAAAGCGTTTGGTGACAGTGTGTACGATATGCAGATGAGTGAATATAAGGAAGAATATCGTGTGTGTGACTGGAAAGAGTCGGTAAGAAGGACGGAAGGATAAGAGCTGGAATGGGAAAATCTTGCATAAATAAAAGAATTAAAGTATGATACTACTGAAAAGATGATAAATAGCTTAATGGTATGCATTCGAAGGTTTAGGAGATAGAAAAGCGTGAGAATAGACAAACTGCAAGTAAAGTACTTTCCTTATTGTTGAAACATTAGAGATTACGATTGACATTGTAGAAACTGTGATAGGACAGATTAATAGAAAGAGTGGAGGTTTAGGGATGCCGTACGTGTCACCTGTTGTTGAAAATGATTTTAAAGACCGGTTGAACAAGTGCGTAGATATTATTAAAAATTCGAGTATCAAATATCAGAGTTTGGGGATTTTTGGAAGCTACGCGAGAAATGATTATAAGGCCAGCAGTGATATCGACTTTTGCATCATAGTTCCGGAAAAACCGGAAAGATGGATGATGGGAGCCTTGCGGGAAGAACTCGAGATGTTGCATGCGGATGTGGTTTTTGTAACACCGCAGTATTTCGAACATGATAATTCAAAGTTTACACAACAGTTAAGAAGAGATTATAAGGAGTTGAAAATATGATAAAGGCAAATTCTTATTATTCTATTGCGTGCAATGAATTCTGGTATTTAAGGGATGCAGTGTCACCTGTATACTGCAATCCGGCTGCAGCTTCGGCACAGCAAATCGCAGAAAAAATGTTGAACTCTGTGGCAGAACTGGTTTGTACTGGAATTGAAAAACTAATGACATCCCATAATTTGCGTGCCTTATACGATGAGATTAAAAGGGTGGATACTTCCTTACAATTAGAGAGGAAGGATTTGGCATTACTCAAAGACTATTATTATGATGCAAGATATCCGGGGGATAATTTTGTTATTGTGACAGTGGATGAGCTGCGTGAGGCATTGGAGATCATGCTTGACGTTGTAGAAGCTGTAAATTGCTGGAGAACGTCTCATGAATTGGAGATATTAATTGCTGATCCGAGAGGGGAGTTTCAATCAGCGATGAGCAGATTGAAATAGAAATTTTGAAATTATGTGAAAACTTATATACGCAGAATAT
The DNA here is from genome assembly GCF_001406815.1 of Roseburia faecis. GTDB lineage: Bacteria > Bacillota > Clostridia > Lachnospirales > Lachnospiraceae > Roseburia > Roseburia faecis. The sequence goes on from NZ_CVRR01000020.1 coordinate 13,165, forward strand.
TAATGCATTATTAAAAAATATGGAGCCATAGTTTCGGTAGAAGTGATAAAACCGGTTGGATGATAAGTCTGACCGGTTTTTTACATTGAGTAAGATTGAGGTTCGTGATACAATACATATAAATAGTTGAAAATACGGGGAAGAACTTGGAGGCGGCGTGTTTCAAACAATTGATATAAAAGCATATAGGGGATTAAAGAACATTACATTACAAAATCTCAGCAGGGTAAATATTCTTGTGGGAGAAAACAATACCGGAAAAACATCTATAGTTCAAATAAAACAAAAATCGCTTGAATTTGATTAAAGGTACAAAGGGTGGTATATTGGTATCACTGGGCAAGGCAGAAGCCTTCAAAGAAGCATATCATAATAGAAGATATAGGAGCAGATGAATGAATTATCGTGGCACTGAGAATATAGAAATCTACGAACGAAAATTCTCTTTGGAACATATTTACCATGTTGCAAAATGGTAACTTTTTGATTTTGGAGAATGATGATACTCTGTGGAAACTGTTATATTTTTTGGACGGAAGATATGAAGCTGATTACCGGATAGAAGAGAATTCATTGTATCATGGTAATATACAAATGTTGCGATCTGATGAATCGAGACTCGCAATGGGACTATATGATACCGTGATTTCTTTTCAGATTATTGATTACCGGACTCCTAAATATCTGCATATGAGCATAGGAAAAATGATAGAACACTGGAATATTACGAGAGAACAGTCAATCAGGGAAATGCTGTATGATCCCTATGAAATCAGTGTGTTAAATGATATCACAAAGGATATGAATCATATTCTGAATCGGGTACATTTGCGTGGCTTTTCATCTATTATGAGATATCGAACACTTTATATGCTGATGAACTGGTTTGTTTACACCGGTGTGTGGCATGAAGAAATGGAAATGCAAGAACAGTTATTGCTTGAAAAAACACTTGAATTTATGGAGAAGCAGGGAAAGAGAATTGATGAACTACTAGATGTAACAAATTATTTTGGAGATTATATTTTTTATGTTATTGATCAAAATAAAAACAGAACTTCAAAAAGAATCAGCAAAAGCATATTAGATAAATATTTTGGCATACTTGTATGTTTGTTGGATATGGCAAAACGCAGAGAGACTGATCAAGAACACGTTGATTATATTTTATTGGAAAGAGGAGTATTTCTTGAAATCTGTAGAGAGATGGAAAGACATCAATTGACCAAACGAAGCATTGAAGGGGCATTTGAAAGATGGGAAAGGGAATTATAGCATGATTCAAACAATTCATATAAAAGGATTAAAGTGTTTTGATGATGTAAATGTGGGATTTCGCAAACTGAACATTCTGGCAGGAGCTAACTCTATCGGTAAATCGACTATATTACAGGCAATCCTTGCATTGGTACAGAGCGGAAAAGATGGTGGAAAGCCTTTTTGTGGAGAGTATATCAATATAGGAAAAGCCAGTGAGTTACGGAACAAGTATATTGGCAGTGATGTGATTGAAATTGGTGTTAACGAAGAGTATTCATTAACAATACCTGATGACATTTTTTGGAGGAAAACAGGTGAATTTCCAGCGGCAGAATTAAATGTGCGGTATGTATCTGCGGATCGGGTTGGAGTAAGGGAAACCTACGGACAAAACATCCGGGGTGGAGATGAAATCGGAATCAGATGTGAATATGCATATGACTATCTTGCAAAACATGATATGGATCCATGGCAGAACAATCTGATGGTGTATGACGAAACTTCGAAATTAACCTTTGGTGGTCAGGTAAATTACTGGCTGGAAAAGATACTTGGTTATACGGTATATGCAGAGGAAATAGAGAGAACGACATTAATCCGGGTATCTTATGGAAAAGGCGATATCGGAAATGGAATCAGTCCTGTCAATGTTGGCACAGGTGTGTCCTATATTGCGGAAGTGATTATATCTGCTCTGTCGTGTAAAAAGGGAGATGTGCTGATTATTGAAAATCCTGAAATACATCTGCATCCATCTGCACAGACGGAATTTGTCCTTTTTCTGACACATCTGGCAAAGTGCGGCATTCAGATTATAGTAGAAACACATAGTGATCATATTTTTAATGGAGTCAGAACAAGTGTTCATAAGGACTATATTGACAAAGAAGATGTGTCTATCTATTTTTTCCAAAAGAAAGAAAATGGATGCTCAGAACCGGTTCTTATTGAACTAAATGATGAAGGAAAGGTATTGAATCAAAAAGAGGGGCTGTTTGATCAGATTAAGAAAGATTTGGATGTTATTCTGGGGTGGTAGATGGAGTTTATACTGAATGAAGAATCCTTGAAAGCACGAAACGTGGGAAAATATAGATCGTGATGATGGTTTAGAGTATAAAAAGTATACACCTGATTCACCAAAGCATAACTGGTATAATGGTTCTATGTATCGTGATAAGCAGATTATGAAATTCCGTGCCAGTTCGCTTTTACGTGTACATGGATACAGAAAAGGCGATAAATTCAGGGTACTGAGATTTGAGATAGATCATAAGCAGAGTGATCATGGATAGAAAATGAGATTGAAAGAATAATAAAAAGATAGATATGAACAATAACATGAATGATATAACAAGGGTAGGTTTGACAGCGAATCAACTGAAGAATCAATTTCCAAGTATGGCAATATTACTTTGCAGATACGAAAGAAGGTGCACTCACAGAAGTGTACAAGCATTGCGGAAGTAAAAAGCCGAGTGTACAGATTGCAAAATTAAAAAAATGTAAAGAAGCACGGCTGATCGATCTGTCTCAGAATGTTTCAAAAAATAACAGGTTCATTGATCATCTGCGGTTTAAAGTTGATAACACTCCGGGAAAAATCGTGAAGGAGTATCTGCTTCCGAATTTTGTGGCAGGATGTTGCAAGAAAGTGGGGATAGATGGTATCAAGTATCAAGGAGATGGATACAACTGTTATGTGACATGGAAGGATGACTATTTTTCATTTGAGGGAAATGATATTGTTGAAGTAGAAGGATAAAGATTCTGTGTGGAAACAGTTGTTTTTAAAATATTTCTAAAATGATGAAAATGGGATTGTTGAATAACAACATATAACAGTGGTCAAATGTAGAAATAGGAGAAGGCATCCCTCTAAACGCGGTATTAAAATGTTACGGAGATATAGAAATTGAGGCAAGTGACACAGCCTATGAAGTGAGTACAGAAACAGCTAATTTATTGTCATTAAATCATATAGCATGTCAGTGATGATTTGATGTTTTTTAAAGCTGAAGGATAAAGATATCAAAACAGATTGGAAAGAGGAAAACATGAAACGAGTCCTGATGTTGGCGTCCGTCGCCTCCATGATTGATCAATTTAATATGCCAAACATTGCATTACTGCAGAAACTGGGCTATCAGGTAGATGTTACCTGCAATTTTATCGAAGGAAATACCTGCTCGGATGAGCGTGTCGCAGAATTGAAGCAAAAACTGCAGGACATGCATGTGCGCTGCTACCAGATTGATTTCGCACGGAATATCAAACACATGGGACAGAACATGAGGGCACTGAGGCAGGTAGAAGGTTTGATGAAGCAAAATGGATACGCATTTTGCCACTGCCACAGCCCGATCGGTGGAGTGGTCGCAAGGATTGCAGGACACCGGACCAGGACAAAAGTGATCTATACGGCACATGGGTTTCATTTCTATCAGGGGGCACCGGTTATGAACTGGCTGGTGTACTATCCGGTGGAGAAGGTGCTGAGCCGATGGACGGATGTGTTGATAACGATCAATCATGAGGACTATGCCAGAGCAAAAAAGAAATTTCATGCCGGAAAAACCTATTATCTGCCAGGAATCGGAATCAATCTGGAGCGATTCCATGCGGGAGATGTGGAAACAATCCAACAGAAACGGCAGGAACTTGGATTGCAGCCGGAAGAGGTGTTTTTGCTGTCTGTGGGAGAACTCAGTGATCGTAAAAACCATGTCGTTGTCATTGAGGCAATGAAACAGCTGGTTCAGAGACATTCGCAGCTGAGATATTTTATTTGCGGGCAGGGAGAAAAAAAGCAGGAACTGCAGCAGTTGATCCGGAAATATCATTTGGAAGATCATGTGAAACTGTTGGGATTTCGGACAGACGTGGCAGAACTCTGTCAGGCAGCAGACGTGTTTGTGTTCCCGTCCAAGCAGGAGGGACTTCCGGTAGCATTGATGGAAGCGATGGCTTGCGAGGTTCCGGTAGTGTGTAGCAGGATTCGGGGAAATACAGATCTGGTAAAAAATGGAGAGAACGGTTATCTGGTAAGCGCAGATCAACCGGAGGAATATATTCAGGCAATCGAAAAACTCCTGCGGATATGGAAGAATACGGAAGAAGTCCGGCAGATGAGAAAAAATAACCGTGCACGGATAAAACAATATAGTTTACAGAAGATTGACAAGATCATGGAGAATATATATCGCTAAATATTGCAAATTATGGGGATTATGGTAGAATAGTAGAGGTATTTTGCGAATTTGAGATAAAATCTGTATAGGAAAATAATTGATTATGAAACAAAAATCTTACTATTTAAAAATATTTCTGATTATAGAATGTGTATTATTGATTTTTTTGGGAATTTTTTATTTCTCGGCAGGAAGATCGTTATACGAAAGAGATTCCGATGGCAATGTTGCGGAATTCAATGCGACAAATGATGTAGGAGAACTTACGCAGGGAGCAACGGTAGAACAGATTTATACGTCCCAAATGGATTTGCTGGATTCCATAGGTGTAATGGTTTCAGATTATGGAAAAAGCATCAATCACGGAGTTGAGATTCAGTGTGAAAATTTGTCTAAGGGACAGATACTTGCAAAAAAAACATTCTCAGCGGATGAATTTGAAGTAAATCAGTATGTTTATTTAAACATTGCAGATGGTGTAAAAGTTGATCGTGGAGATCAGATTAAGATTTCCTGTACATCCGATGGGGAAGCAGGGGATGCTCCAACCATATTATATAATGTAGAAAACAAACTGGAAAACCCGGATGTTGCGAGAGATGCACAGTTTACTGTGAATGGAAATGTTGTTCCGGGAACAATGTGTATTGCGGTCAATGGGCGGAATTATGTCTGGACAGGTCCAAATTACTGGAAGCTGGTATTGCTTGCAGTTGTATTAGTGGCTGTCTTGTATGGAATTGAGTGCAGCTGTGACAAAAGGGGGAAGACAACAATTTTGTTTAACATGTTGTTTGTCCTCAAAAAATATAAATTCTTAATTAAGCAGCTAGTGAAGAGAGATTTTAAAGTACGTTATAAACGTTCGGTACTTGGCGTGTTTTGGAGCTTTCTGAATCCGCTTCTTATGATGATCGTACAGTATGTGGTATTTTCACAGCTGTTTAAATCAGATATTGAAAATTATCCGGTATATCTGTTGAGTGGTACGGTTATTTTTAACTTTTTTAATGAAGGTGTAGGACAGTCTTTGACATCTATTGTGGGGAATGCGCCGTTGATCACAAAGGTATATTTGCCGAAATATATATATCCGGTAACAAGAGTTTTTTCTTCGGGAATCAACTTACTGATGTCATTGATTCCGCTGATCATTGCAGCGCTTATTACAGGTGAAAAGATCACATGGGCTTTTTTAATGCTTCCATATATTTTGATTTGCGTCATGATTTTTACCATGGGATTCGGTATGATTCTGGCAGCTGCCATGACGTTTTTCCGGGATATGCAATTCTTATGGGGAGTGCTGAGCATGCTCTGGATGTATCTGACACCACTGTTTTATCCGATTTCGATTGTTCCGAAGCAGGTACAGGGACTGGTACTCAATAATCCGATGTACTATTTTGTCAATGCTTTTCGAACCATCATTCTGGAAGGGATTACACCTCGACCGGTTGTGTTCTGTCAGTGTACAATGGTCGCACTCGTTATGCTGGGAATCGGAAGCTTGATCTTTAAGAAAACACAGGATAAATTTATCTTTTATATTTAGGAGGAATTGCAGAAAATGCCGATCGTTTCTGTGAAAAATATATCACTGAAATTTAAAATGGAACAGAACCGTGCAAATTCATTAAAAGAATTTTGTGTACGCTGGCTGAAACGGGATTTGAAGTCAGAGGATTTCTGGGCATTAACAGATGTTTCTTTTGATGTCGAAAAGGGTGATGTCATTGGAATTATCGGACATAACGGAGCCGGAAAAAGTACCTTGTTAAAAGTGATTTCCGGAATTATGAAACCGACAAAAGGAACGATCGAAGCGTATGGAAACATTGTGCCGATGCTGGAACTGGGATCGGGATTTGATATGGAATTATCCGGCAGAGAAAATATATATCTGAATGGTGCAATTCTCGGGTATTCAGAAGAATTCCTGAATGAAAAATATGATGAAATCGTTACATTTTCCGAACTTGGAAATTTTATAGAGGCACCACTCCGGACGTATTCCTCAGGAATGCTTGCAAGGCTGGCATTTTCCGTTGCATGTATTGTGGAGCCGGAAATCTTGATTGTTGATGAAATCCTGTCGGTCGGGGATGCTGATTTTCAGGAGAAGAGTCGTGCGAGAATGATGGATCTTATGACAGGCGGAACAACGGTATTTTTTGTATCGCATAGTTTAAAACAAATCCGGGAAATGTGCAATAAGGTTGTCTGGCTGGAGCATGGGAAAATACAGGCGATCGGAAAAACTGAGGAGATATGTAATATGTATGAAGGGGCAAAGCATGAGTGATATAAAAATCCTTGTTGCAACGCATAAAGAATTTTACCGGCCGGAAAATCCACTGATTTTTCAGGTGCAGGTAGGAAGTGCATTGGCTGATCATCATATAGAAGGAATTCTTCATGATGATGAGGGCGAGAACATTTCAAAGAAAAACAGATCCTATTGTGAACTTACGGCACAGTATTGGGCGTGGAAAAATCTGCAGGCAGATTATTATGGCTTTTTTCATTATCGCAGATATATGAGTTTCAAACAAAATTTCCCCGTGATAAATGGCAAAATACAACTGAAGCGATGGACACCGTATTTGGAAGCGGATTCTTTGGAGGGAGATTTATCTCCTTATGATTTGGATGAGATGCATATGCGGCATGTGATTGAACAATATGATGTGATTACAGTGCTGAGTGAACGTATGGATGTGACAGCATATGAACAGTTTGGACAGTTTCACCGTATCGGAGATCTGGACCGTGCAATTGCAATCTTAAAAGAAATGTATCCGGAACAGGCAGCGGCATGTGATGCATATATGCAATCGAAATATATTTATTTCTGCAATATGTATATTATGAAAAGGGAATACTTTCATGCATATATGAACTGGCTGTTTCCTGTTTTGGAGAAATTTGAGAGCCAGACAGATTTTTCCGGATATAGTGATAAAGAAAAGCGTGTGACGGGGTATATTGCGGAGCGATTGTTTGGCGTGTACTATACCTGGTTAAAACAGCAGGGATCGGCAAAGTGTGCGGAGGTTCCATATGTGATTTTCCACCAGAATGTCCGTGAGTTTCAATTTGGCAAAAAAGGACCGAGAATTAAGGTGGATATGAGGAAGGTCAATCAGCTGATACCGGCAGGGACCATGAGAAGACGTATGGTACGCAGACTTCTGAGAAAGGAATTATAGAAATGGAAATTCAATTACAAACAATTCTACAGCCTGATCCGGAAATCTGTGTTGAAGAAGCCCTGTATTTTCATAGAAAGGGAGAAGAGATATGTTTTGATGGATATTTCAATCTTTTTTATATCGAGAAATGGAAGCGGTATACAAGATTGGAAAAATTGCAGTTGTCTATCAAAACCGCAGGATATCAAATGCTTCGACTCTATCATAATCGGGAATGTATTGATGAAATCAAGCTGGAAGAATCAAAACATGTGTATACCATAGAATTTCCATGGGAGAAATACACAGATGGTGTTTTCTGGTTTTCTCTTGTGCCGGATGAGAGGTGTAAGATGCAGCAGATATCAGGATATTATATGGGGGTATGTGAGAAGGCTGCACATGTGGCAATCGGGATTGATATCTGTACATATCGCAGAGAAGAATATGTCCTGCGCAACTTAAAGGTACTTTGTGAGCGTGTATTGCAAAATGAAGAACTGCAGGTTTCGAAAGCCTTGTGGGGATACATCATTGATAATGGAAAAACATTAGACGCATATGAACCATTGCAGCAGTATTTAAAGGCGTGGCAGGAGAGAATTTCTGTTATACCGAATAAAAATGCCGGTGGAGCAGGCGGATTTACCAGAGGTATGTTAGAAGTTTTAGAAGATAAAGAAGAAAGACAGTTAACACATGTAGTGCTTATGGATGACGATGCGGTGTTAGAGCCGGATTTGTTTGTACGCATGTATGGCTTTCTGTGTGTGGTGAAGCCAGAGTGGAAGGATATTATTCTGGGTGGAACAATGCTTCGGGAGGATAAACCGTATCTGTTATTTGCTTCTGGAGAAACCTGGGGAGAGGGATTGATTAAGAATGCAAATAAAAATCTTGATGTGCGCGAATACGAGAATGCAACACGGGAAAATCTTATTACAACAAAATTGGAAAAAACGCTGTATTCGGGCTGGTGGTGCTGTTGCTATTCGTTGAATATTGTTCGGGAGGACAATTTACCGATTCCGTTATTTCTGCATCATGACGATATTGAATTTGGATTACGAAACAGAGAGCATGGAATTGTATTTTTGAATGGAATTAGTGTATGGCATAGAACCCCAGATAGTAGGGTAGTGGGAAGTAATTTATATTATGATATTCGAAATGATTTAATTGAAATTACACAACAGTACAGTCAAAAGATGGCAGAAAAATGCATATGGCGATTTTTCTGGAAACGATTATTAATTCGACTTATTCTTAATAGAAAGAAGGAAGTCTCTCTTGTAGTTAGAGGCACAGAAGATTTTTTGAAGGGGATGGATTGGTTATGGAAACAAGATCCAGAAAAACTTCATCTTAAAATAAGAGATGTGGAGGAAGATGGCAATTGGATATGTTGGAAAAAAAGTGGCAGAGTATGCTTGAAACTGATAAAAGAAAGAAAAAATGCAGTTCTTAATTATCAGAATAAAACAGGATTATATACAAAAAAAAGTGCATGGATGAAGTATTTGAGCAAATAGGAATGAAAATGAGGAGAAAGTGATATGAATAATGATTTAAAACTCACAATAGTTGTTCCAATATATAATGTTGAACAGTATTTGGAACAGTGTTTGGATAGTTTGGTGAATCAATCAAATCATGATTTTAAGGTGATAATGGTTGATGATGGATCTAAGGATAAGAGCGGAGAAATAGCTCAAAAATATGCTGAAAAATTTCCAGAAAGATTTTTTTATGTATATAAGGAAAATGCTGGATTGGGAGCTGCAAGGAATACTGGAATGGAGTACTGCGATACGGAATATATAGAATTTTTGGATAGTGATGATTGGTTACTGCCAAGAACAGTAGAGTTAGTGTTAGATAGATTAGAAAGAGAAGTTGAAAAACCAGAAATAGTTTTTATGACACCTGTTGTATATGATATGTCAAATTGTAAATTTACAGAATTTGCTGATAATGAAGAATTAAGGGGAATTTTTGAATATACGATGGTTACAAATCCGCAACAATCACCTAAAATGTTTGGACTTGAAGCAAGCGTGAATAGGTGTATATGGAGTATGGAATTCTTGAAGAAATATGAATTTTCTTTTCCGACAGGAGTTAAATGGGAAGATGTTGCTCCACATTTTTATATTTTTTATTGGGCAAGACGTTGCATTATGGTAGAAAATGTTGGATTTTGTTATCGGATTAATTCTGGAAATCAAATTACTTCATCATCAGATGCTGGTCGTTTAGATATTATACCTGTTTTTTCAAAAACATTGGTTTATGCGATAGAAAATGAATGGAATGAAAATGAAATTAGTTATATTTTGCGTATGTTTTTTACATTTGCAACTTGGTCGATGGCTGTAACAAAAAAAGAAAATTATGGGGAATTGGTTAAAAAAATACATCTATATTTAAAAGCAGTTCCAAAGAGATATATAAATATTTTTATTAAGCAGCGTGAACTTTGCAGGAAAGAAATTATATTGTTAAGATTACTTAGGTCTTCGTTATATAAAGTTATATGTAATTATCATAGAAAAGAATTTATTACAAAAGCAGTGGTAAAAATAGGAAAAAATATTAGGAGAAAATAAAATATGGATGATATGGTATTATATTTGGAATTGCAGAAGTCGCCTAAAGAAGTTCTGTTAATAATTGGATCTAAACATGGAATAAAAATTATGCAAGATATTTTAATAGGTGTATGTTTGGAAAAATTAACTGTTTTATCTCTTTCGGATCATTTGTTTAAAGCTGTTGAAAAGGAAAAAGAAAATATTGAAAATGATTCACAATATTATATTCCAAGACAATTTATTCTTTTGCGTAAAAATGAATTTGATGATCATAAATTTGGACAAGAAGATTTGGCTATCTTATATGAAGGTGTAAAAAATCAAGAATTTGTAGAAAAATTATCTAAGTTAAGTGCAAAGTATTTAATTGGAATGCATGATAGAAATTACATTAATACTTTTGATATATGGGAAAAGTTTCGAGAAAATACAAAAAAAATATACATAATATCTTATGTTGGTGGTGGGAAGAAAGATGTATTGAATTGGGAAAAAAATGAGGAAAATCCAATAGAATTAAGCATTATTTTCCCTATGTATAATATAGCAAAATATTTACCACAGTGTATAGAGACAGTAACGACATGGCAAACAGATTTTGTGGAATTTTTGTTTGTGGATGATGGATCACCTGATAATTGTGCTGATATTGTAAAAAAATATGCACAAAGAGATTCTAGAATAAAGTTGTTGTCTAAAAAAAATGGAGGTTGTGCTTCTGCAAGACAGTATGGATTAGAAAGAGCAAAGGGTAGATATATTGGATTTGTTGATCCAGATGATTTTATTCAGCCAGATATGTATCGTAAATTATTGGCAAAGGCATTAGAAGGAACTTATGAAATAGCATATTGTGGATATCGAGAGTATTATGAAAATACAGGATTGAGTGCTGAAGTACCTGATGCATTGAGTTATCCATATAATGAGGGAACAAGCGATCCAGCAAAGATTGATGAATTGATAGGATATCAAAGGGTTGCTATTTGGAGAGGAATATATAGTAAAGATTTGATTCAACGTAATAAGATTCATTTTTATACAGAACTCAAACGATTTGATGATCTTCCGTTTAAGATTGAAGTAACATCAAAAGCAAGATCAGTTATAGCAGTGCCGGAATATTTGTATTATTATAGGATGTCTCGTCCTGGACAAGATGTCTCGGCAGATGATGAGCGATTATATGTTCATTTTCCGATTTTTGAATATCTTGATAAATTTATGAAAAATGCATCCAATAGAAATCAACTTGATTATTTACATTTAGTTAAAGTACACACACATAGATATGCTCTGGAAAAAATAAAAAGAGAATTTTCCAAAGAGTACTGTAGAAAAGCTAAAAGAGACATTAAAGGTGATTTTGGATTTATTGAGGGAATGTATGTTATAAATAAGCTTGGAAGTAAACAAGATCTTCTTCTTTTTATTTTATTATATTGGGGGTGGGATGGAGCTATAAGAAAATTACTTCATAGAAAAGAAAAAGCATTAAAAGAAAATAAGGCAATTAAAAAATTGAAATTATTAAATAATAAAGGAATATAGTAGGAGATTAGATAATTGAAATCGAAAAATTTTGCACAGCAGCATCTTAGCAGTCTTGGGGGGATAAAGGTAATTGCTATGCTATTACTTTTTTGGTGGCATAGTTCAATCCCAAATCCTAATGTTGATTTGGGAGCAAGAACATGTGAATTATTGTTTGTTACTTCTGGTTTTTTGGTTGGGTATAATTATTTTTATAAAGGTATGCCAAAAACATGGAAGGCTTCATTTATGTATGCAATTAAGAAAATTATACGTTTTTGGCCGCTGCATTTTTGTGTATTATTGATTATGTTTTTAAGAACAATTATTATAAATGGATGTATACAGCTGTCAAATATTTTGATTGCTTTAGATAATGCATTACTATTACAAGCGTGGAGTTTGAATCAAGATGTCTATTTTTCATATAATGGAGCATCATGGTTTCTTTCTGCATTAATTTTTTGCTATTTTATGACCCCTCTATTGCTTACATTTTGTCAAAAAATTAAGCAATCAATTGTTTTATTTGTTATGATTGCTGCAATAAGATATTTGATTGAATATGTAAATATAAAATGTCCTGGAATGGTTTGGAATTTTGTGATTCACACTTCTCCACTTATTAGGTGCTTAGAGTTTTTTATGGGAATGTTGTTGGTTCCATTGTTTATGTATACAAAAGAGAAATTACAATCTAGTAGTTTCTTTATAAATTCTTTGGTAGAAATAATAATTACAATATTGACGATTGCTTTATGTATCATGAAAAATGCGACCTGGTTGAGGGCATCATTTGTTTTCTTGTTTTGTATTACGGTTTTTGTGTTTGCATTTAATAGAGGAATTCTTAGTAGGATTTTCTCAGCCAGAATATTTGAGCTATTTGGTAAAATACAGTTTGAGTTTTTTATTTTTCATCAGGCAATAATTATTTGTTTGTTTAATTGGTTCTCAAGAATAACGAGCGATTGGAGAATTGTGAACAGCTTGTTATTTATTACAATAATTGCATGTGCTATCGGGTATAAGAAATTTATGTCACAAAAGTTATCTAAGATAATTTCCAATGGAATTCGAAAGTTATTTGGCTATTTTGAAATTGCTCCTGAAAAATTGTAATATTGTTATGTGATTTTGAAAAATGGAAGGATAACATAGTAAATGAAAAAAAATAAGTAAATTAGTGCCTGTAATTATAGCTGTTATACAATGGAGTGTAACAACGATTCTACATATAGATAGACTCTATTTTAAATATGAGAATATCAATAAAGTATATATTACAGTTAAAGTTGGTTATTTAATGTCATTAGAGAAATTAAAGGAGAAAATCCAAAATATAAAAGAGGATTTCAAGTCTTTCTTTTTTATTTAATAGTTATGTCTATTTGTACTGTTGTCTTATGGCCTGGAACATGGTCGTGGGATGATATTGGATGTTTAAATGTATTACAGTGGTATTCAGATTTTGTAGCTTGGCAACAATACTTACAGGCATATACATGGATATATTACTTCAAATGCTTCCATTTCCAGGAGGATTTATAATTTTACAGAATATTATAGTCGCTATATGTGTTGCTTTTGTTGTGACTAATTTGGAAAATTATTATGATATAAAAGAAATAAAAAATAAATATGTTGATATATTTATAAAAACGCTTCCGTTCTATTTGCCACCAATTTTAATGTATCAATTTTCAGAATATCGAATGGGATTGTATATTTATATCGAGTTAGTGATGTTGGTAATGATTATTGGGATCAAAAAGAGTGAGGACATATGGGATTGGAAAAAAATAATATTATTTAGTTGTCTAACAGTCATTGCTGCAACGTGGAGAACAGAATCTTTTCTTTATATTGGAGAAGTCGGGCTATTAATTTTATTGACATCGAAATTTAAAATATCATTAAGAAAAAAATTATGTTGTATAGGAATATTATTTCTGGGATTTTATTCCATAAACACATTACAGAATATTTCATTAAATAATGAATAAAAGGGGTCTGACCCCAATGTGGTCAACCTAATGTCAACTTAAGACAAGTGCCTGCTCAGGTTAATGACTAACGGTGCGAAATTG
>NZ_CVRR01000021.1 GCF_001406815.1 Roseburia faecis
ACCATATCCGGTGAGGAGTTATTTTAATTTGGTAACAAAAAATGCCGTATTTATGCGGTCTGTGGCGTTTCGCAAACGCCTAAAAAAATCAAATTATGTGAGGTAAGAATTATGAAGATTAATGATTTTAAAGAAAACAAAGAAACAAACAAAGAAGTGATGAAAAATAAGTTGGAGGATCTGAAATTGGAAAACATTAGAAGTTTATGGTATTTTATAAGCGCAAATGCTAAAGTTATTGTGGGAAGTAAAGGCTAAATATTTAAAAGTTAATAAAATAGTAGACGAAAACTTATTTGACTAAGCCGATATGGCTATCAAATAAGTTTTCGTATGAATAAGGAGTACATAGTGAAACTTGAAAATTACGGATTGAAAATAAAAAATAATATATTATTTGAAAATGTAAATGTTTTATTTGCAAATAGAATGATAAGTCATATATTAGGAAATAACGGATGCGGAAAGTCAAGTTTTGGAAAATCTTGTGTAGGTATGCTGAAGCATGAGGGCACAATAATTGGAAATCATAATGCAATTCTGATTGGGAGCAGTAGCAATATTCCAGGAGAATTTTCAATTAGAGATATCACGCAATTATTAAAAAAACGCTTTAAACATGATAAAGTGACTAATATATATCAATTGTTAAAATTGAATTTAATTCCAGATAATTTAGCAATTAAAAAAATGAGTGACGGACAGAAACAGAAAGTAAAATTATATGTTTTTTTGAGTGCAGAGGTAGACGTAATTATATTAGACGAATTTACGACTGCACTGGATAAAAACAGTACTTTAGATCTTTATAATTTTATTAATGAGTACCTAAAAATTTTCGATGGTGTCATTATTAATATCACACATAATTTATCTGATTTAGAATATATGCCTGGAGAATATTATTATGTTTCAGAAAGAAATATGTTGAAAATTTCTTCAAAACAGGAAGTAATAGATAGATATATAAAGGGAAAATGAAATATGGAGATTAGAAAAACTATAAAAAATAAATATTATATTTTTTGCTTTATTACGACTGCAATCTGCTTTTGGCTAGGCTATATTTTATTGGCGAGTCTTGATAAAATTACAAATCCGACAATTGCTGAATTATATAATAGTATTTATACGGTTTATACCGAGTTTGGAATGCTTATATTTCCAGTGCTTATTATACAGACATTTTCCAGAGATTACAAAAATAAAAACATTTTATTCTATAAAGTTATGGGATATAATTGGTTTCAATATTTTATTGAGAAGTTAATAATTAATTTTTTTTGTATCAGTATTCCGACCATTATAGGATTATTGATTGTAGGTATTATCTATATGGATTTTTCCTATTTGCCGATAATGGTCGTGTATTTTGAAAGTGTAATATGTTTTCAGGTTTTACTGGAAGGATTATGGGGATTTTTGTTTAAGAACATGATGGTTGGCTATATGGTGAATTTTGGGTATTGGCTGTTTTCTATTATAGTTGCTACGGCAGATGCTCATTTAAGTTTATTTGCACGTTATGATGCTGCAAATAGCGTTTATTTGAAATTGGGAAAATATTTTAATACAGGGAATACAAAATATTTAACAATTGGAGAAAATATAGGATATTCAATCGGAGTTTTTGGAGTTGTTCTTTGTATTGTTTATATTTTTAGAAGGAGATGGGAGAAAAATGGAATATAATTCATGCGGAATATTATTGACAGAAAATTGTAATGCAAAATGTGTTGTGATTCCAGAGGCAGAGTAATTGGTAAAACGTTATCTAAAAAAAGTAGGATTTAAATTTGTGTTTATATATCCAGCCTTTTATGTAGATACATCATATAGCTATTTGTTGCCTAAATATAAACGTATAGCCGTGTATTTAGCGGGAAACTTTACTAATTGTTTATTTGTTTTAGGGGTGATGTATTTATATCCTAAGTTATTGCCGTATTGCTATTTGGTTATATCAAACTTATTAATTAATTTTATACCGATAGTAAAGAGCGATGGATATTACGCATACATAACTTTTAGGGGGAAAACAAATAAAGGAATGGGTAGGATAAAAGAAAAAATGGATGATTTTATAAGAGGAACAATTATGTTTATCTTATTAAGTATGCTATCATACATATCAAATTGTTAAAAATAAATAATATCAACAAGGGCAGTATGAGAAGCTGCCCTTGTTTTGTTAATGTATAAAAGGAACCATATAAATTGGAAGACATATAATATCACCGTCTTTGCAGAAATCTTTGGTGTATACCAGATATTTCTGTAGAATACGGTCGGAATATTTCAGTGAAAATGCATCCAGAGATTTATGTGTTTTATAACCGGATGATTTTACTTCTATCGGGCAAACTTTATTTTTTTGTGCAAGAAGAAAATCGACCTCATAGTTATGATGTGAGGTTTTGTTCATAAATGTATGGTAAAACAGCTCGTTTCCATTGGAGTGCAGAAGTTGTGCCACGACATTTTCATACAGATATCCAAGATTCGTTCCAAGTTTGTCGTTTAAAAGTTTTTCATAAATAATATTTTCTGTAAAATCCTTATCTTTGAACATTAAAGTCGTAAATAATCCGGTATCACAGAGAAACAACTTGAATTTTGATAAATCTTTGTTGGTTGCCATGCCGGCATTTGGATCATTTGCATGATAGGATACGAGAACAGTTTTGGAATCTTTCAGTTCTGCAATCAGCTCTAAAATTGTGTCAGCTCTTTCATTGGAGAGAACGCTGGATACCTGATAGCGGGAAGCATTTTTGTTCAGCTGTGCCGGAATGGAGTCAAATAAAAGAGAGAGCTTTCCGGTTGCATCTATTTTCTTAAAATCATCCTCATATAAACTTAAAATATCACGTTTTATAGCATCCACTTTGCGAAAATTGTTCGTCTGGATATATTCATCTATAGCCTGTGGCATTCCGCCAACTAGCATATATAGACGGAAATCCCGAAGGAGTTTTCGATTCATGCTCTCGCCTGCCGGTTTTTGAGCGGTAAATAATTTTTGCAAAAGAACCGGAGTTGTGGTATCGCCTAGCGCCCATAAAAACTCTTCATAATCCATCGGAAACATACTTATTTTTCGCTCTTCGCTTGGAATAAGTATATTTTGCACATTTTTTTTGATGGAAATCAGGGAACCTGTTTCAATGTAATCATAGCGATGATCTTTGACCAGCGATTTAATTGCCTGTCTTGCCAGTGGGCAAAGTTGTACTTCATCGAAAATAATCAGTGATTTTCGTTCTATCAGATCGGTTCTGTATTGAAATTGTAATTGTAAAAACAGATAATTTAAATCGGAAACATCTTCAAAAAGTTCACGGACATTTTTGGATGCCGTGGAAAAGTCAATCAGAATATAACTGTCATATTCATTTTTCGCAAATTCTTCCACAACAGTAGATTTCCCAATTCGACGGGCTCCTTCTATCAATAGTGCTGTTTTTCCTGCAGATTCCTGCTTCCAGGCTAAGAGCTTGTCATATATTTTTCGCTTAAACATAAACATCTCCTACAAATGCGCATTTTTTATATTGTTATTTTACCACAAATGCGCATTTTTTAAAGCACTGTTTTACCACAAATGCGCATTTTCTACAGGATTATATACTGTGACCGCCACCACCACCGGAGTGGCCGCCACCGCCACCACCGCCGCCGCCGGAATGACCACCACCGCTGCTGCCGGAAGATACCGGACTGTAAGTACGCGACTGGCGGATGAATTGTGTGCGCGGGTTATTGATCTGCATCTGTGCATACAATCCGGTCATCACCTGTCTGCGGTCTGCCTTGTGGGAACGTGAACTCCACAGCGCGAAAAAGAGATTGAGAAACAGTGCAGCAACAATGGCCAGCAGCGCACTGCAGAGGTAGCGCATCGGTTCTGCAATTCGTTTGCCCTGCATCAGCGTTTCTATCTGGGCAAATGTCTTATTGGCACAGGTGTAATAATCTTTGTCGCGCGCGTAGGTATAAGTGTTATCGGTAATCGAACGTGCGCGGGAATTGGTGATGATTTTGTGCGCCTGTCCATCGCTGTAGAGATAAATCTCATTCAGGCAGCGGTCAATGACGAAGATCGTACCGTTGGCATGCGGACCAAAGACATCATCAAAATAATCTGCAGCAAAATCTTCGGTGGAAGATTTACTGTGTTCGGTTGTGGTTACAAAAGCCACATTACAGTATGCTGTCAGGTCATACAGCTGCTTTTGCAGACTGTTTTCCTGGGAGTCTGTCAGAAAATCCGCAGAATCATCCAGCACATAAACGTAGCCGGTTTCCTCATTGGAAGCGGAAACTGCGGATGCACAAACCGGTATGGTGCTGGCGGAGAGTATCAGACAAAATACAAATGCCGTAAGGATACGTTTTATTTTACGCACGGTCATCACCTCCCTGTTTGTCAAATTGTGGCAGCCGGCGGGTGGACAACAGATTATACGCATGGATAATACTGATGAACGATACGAGGATGGCAGCCATGGAAAGAATTGCGGCTCCGTAATAGTAGAGATCCGATACCGGATGCAGGAACCATACCCCAAACGAAAGTACCGCAGCACAGAGCGGAAGAATCCAGCCAAGCGGATTCGTTTTTGCGGCTAGCTCCGGCTGGGCTTCAGGGGTTTTCGGTTTGTCTGCAGCAGAAGCTTTCTTCGATTGGATGAACATTTTGCCCCGGTCATTTGCCCCGGTATCTTTTTGGTGGATAGAAACGCATTCGTAACAATAGACACCGATGGAAAGCAGTGACAAAAGCAGGGTAGTCATTACCAGGGAAGAGGGCTGTAAAAATGCCGACCATGCCAAAAGAGCAAAGATCGGAATTGCCAGAAGCAGCGAACCGAGCAGATAACGCTTCGGATCAATCGGGATATCCGCAACGACCAGTCCGGTCTGTCCGTTGACCGTTGCATAAGCGACACGGTCTTTTTTGCGGTAGGATAGAAACCATACCGGAAACATGGTACTGTCGATGGTTTCTGTTTTTGTATGGAGCTGTTCAGGACGGATGGTATCCATGGTAAAACCGGCAAATGTCCCGTCAGAAGCAATACGCCCGGTTGTTTCCGCAGATGCAGTGTATTCGGCATCGCCCTGATATACTTTTGCATCCACATCGGAAGTGTCCGCGTAAAATCCGCTTAAATAGGCGGGGGTAAAGGCTTTCATGCCTTTTAAATTATAAGGAGCCAGTTCTTCACTGATATTGTCATCAAAAGAGGATGAGGCATCATAGGAAAGACCTTTGTAGTAGGCATCCAGATCCCCGGTAAGTGCGTAGTGATCGGTAATAATATAATCACCGCGGCGGGAAGTCTTTTTCCCATTGAGCGAGAGAGAACCTTTCTGGGAGATATAAAATGCCCAGTAAGGCATGTAAATTCCGCGGAAACTATCGATATAAGAAGGATCGCGGAGTTCTTTTGGCGCAAAAATGGAATGTTTCATACGGCGTGCGTACGCTTCCTTACACTGTTCCTTTGTCTTCTGGAACGGAATAATATAATTGGGCCGTTTTTCGTGACTGATTCTGCTGTAAAGAATCGTGGAGGCTCCGCAGAAACTGCAGAAACCGGCAGCTGCATTGTCGGTACTTAAGATTTCACCGCCACACTGCGGACAGGTAAAGATCGTGACCTCGTAATCTCCGTCGAATGTCTTTGATTCTTCGGCATCACTTGTTTTCCCATCAAAATCATAAGGATCAAACAGTGTGTGACAATGCTCGCATGAGAGTTGCTGGGAAGGAATGTCAAATTTGAGATTTCCTCCGCAGTTTGGACATGATAGCATAGTGTTTTCCCTTTCCAAAACATTTTCCTTTGTAACTATTTTATTCTAGCATTGTGGAAATATTTTTACAATGGGTTTAAAGTCATAGAGCCTGAAAATACCGATTTACAGGGATTTTACAGACTTTACGCAAATTTACAGCAATTTTACAGCATTACAGAAATTTTACACAGGGTTTACATTCTGGGATGGTTTGATTTTACACTCCGATGATAAACTTATTACAATCTCAGAAAAAAAGTATACGGAGTGTAAAGTTTATGAAAAGAAATGGGGAGGAACCATAAGTGAACGAGACGATGAAAATTATTTTCGGACTGGTCGGAGGTCTGGCAATCTTTATTTACGGCATGAATATGATGAGCGAGTGCCTGCAGAAAGCAGCGGGGGAAAAGATGAAGAAAATCCTTGCCCTGCTTACAAAAAATCCGATTCTTGGTGTACTTGCAGGTGCTTTGACGACAGCGGTGTTACAGAGCAGCAGCGCAACAACGGTTATGACAATCGGCTTTGTCAGCGCAGGACTGATGTCGCTGCCACAGGCGATCTCCATTATTCTCGGTGCCAATATCGGTACGACCATGACGGCGCAGATTATTGCATTTAAAATAACGGATTATATTTATCTGTTCATTTTTGCGGGATTTCTTATTTCTTTTATTTCAAAGAAAGAAAAGGTGAAAAATATCGGACAGACAATTTTCGCATTTGGTTTGTTATTCCTTGGAATTGAGACGATGGGGGATGTGATGAAACCGCTGGCATCCAGTGCATTCTTTGTCAACATGATTGGAAAAGTGTCCCATATTCCGATTCTTGGGGTATGTGTGGGAGCGATGATGACACTTGTCGTACAAAGCAGCAGTGCAACGATTGCCGTATTACAGAATTTTGCATCCCAGGCAGGACCGGACGGTGTGACCAGTATCATCGGACTGGCCGGTGCCATCCCGATTCTGTTGGGAGACAATATCGGTACAACGATTACCGCAGTGCTGGCATCTATCGGACAGCCAAAAGATGCCAGAAGGACGGCGTTTGCCCATTGTGTATTTAATATTTCGGGAGCAATCTTATTCCTGTTCCTTGTAAAACCGTATGCAGCCCTGATTCAGTTCATTTCGCCGAAGGGAAACGAAATTGATGTGATTTCACGGCAGATTGCAAATGCCCATACGGGATTTAACCTTGTCATGACGCTGATCTGGATTCCACTCATTCCTCTGATGGTAAAAATTGTGATGAAACTTGTACCGGATGGGAAGGAAATGGGAGTTAAAGCACTGGAAAATCCAAACTATTTGGATAACAAGCTGATTGCACAGCCGGCAGCAGCATTGCAGCTGGTGGCAAAAGAAGTAATGTACTGCGCAAAAATTGTAGATGAAATGATCGGAAAACTGCAGTCCGGAAACGGAAAGATTGATAAAGAAAATGCAGGAATTGTAGAAGAAAAGGCGAAAATACTGCAGAAACTGTATGCGTCCATTAATGATTATTTTGCAGCACTGTATTCCGGAGGTGTGCTGACCGAGGAACAGGCATCACAAAGTGCCGGTATGCAGTCTATTCTCTGTGATATTGACCGGATCGGGCAACTGACGAGGGAAATCATGGAAACCGTGGCAAAACAGAATAAAGGAAAACATAAGTATTCCAAAGAAGCCTTAAAGGAACTGAAAAAGGCAATGGAACAGATCCAGATGATTTACGGAAGCTGCATCCGTGCGATTTCTGGGGATGTGGATATGGATATCAAAGAACTGATGCGGCAAAAAGAAGACATCATGCAGCTGGATGAAAAAATGCGCAAAAACCATATTGCCAGAGTGGGAAAGGGAAAGTGCGATTCCAAACTTACTATTCCGTTTAATGATGTGCTCCATAATATTGACCGGATCGGGAACAGTTGTGTAAATCTTGTGGAGGTAGCAAAGGAAAATGTAACTATGCAGGCATTTTTTGCAGAGGATTAGGGCATGTACATATGGAATCGGTTTTGGCATCAGCTGGCAGGGCAGCTGAAACGGGCAGAAAATATAATCCGGCAGAGGATAAAAAAACAGGAGACCAATCAAATGAAGAAGAACGAAAAATGTTATACAAACAGAGAATTGTCATGGCTGCAATTTAACGAGAGAGTTTTAAATGAAGCGGGAAATCCGCGGGTACCGCTGGCAGAACGCATGACTTTTGCATCCATTTACCAGACGAATCTGGATGAATTTTTCATGGTGCGCGTGGGTACACTCATGATGCAGATGAATGCAAAAGAAAAGGTAATTGAAAACAAGACCGGAATGACCAGTGAGGAACAGGTAAAAGAAATTTTAGCCCGTGTCTGTCTGCTGGAAAAGAAAAAGGCAAAAATTTATGAACAGCTCATGGGAGAACTTGAGCCAAAGGGAATCCGGATTATCAATTTTAACCGTCTTTCCAATGAAGAAGGAAGACTTCTTGAACAATATTTTGACGCACATATTGCACCGTTTTTATCTCCGATGGTCATTGGAAAACAGCAGCCGTTTCCGTTCCTTGCAAATAAGCAGCTGTATGCAATTGTGCTCCTGACATCACAGAAAGGAAAGAAAAAGACCGGAATTGTTCCGTGTTCCAACAGTGTGTTCAAACGTCTGATTGAGATACCGACCAGACCGGGATGTTTTATGCTGTCTGAGGAATTGATTCTGCATTTTATTTCAAAATTGTATCCGAAATATACCATTCGCGAGAAATCCATTATGCGTGTGACACGGAATGCAGATATTGATGCACATGATCTGTATGACGAAGATATGGATTACCGGGATATGATGGAGCAGCTTATCAAAAAACGTGTCCGTCTGGATCCCGTCCGGGTGGAACTGAGCCGTAAGATCAATGATGAAGCAAAGCAGGAACTGTCTAATTTTCTGGAAATTGGAACCAGTCATATTATTAATGTAAAGACACCGCTTGATCTTTCGTTTGTTTTTACGTTGCAGAATTATCTGCGTGACCAGAAAGAACTGTTCTATGAAAAGAGAAGCCCACGGGAGACTCCGGCATTATCCATGCATGAAAGTATCCTGTCACAGGTGGAAAAAAAGGATGTTCTGCTTTCCTATCCGTTTGAGAGCATGAAACCGTTTATCAAAATGTTGAATGATGCAGCGGAAGACCCGGATGTGGTATCCATCAAAATGACATTGTATCGTGTCGCAGACCGGAGCAAGATCATTGATGCGCTGATTGAGGCAGCGGAAAACGGAAAAGAAGTGGTGGTACTTGTGGAACTGCGGGCACGGTTTGACGAGGCAAATAACATTGAGATGTCGCACCGGCTCGAAGATGCCGGCTGCCAGATTCTGTATGGACTGGGCGATTACAAAGTACATTCGAAGCTTTGCCTGATCACACAGAAAAAAGGGGACAGTTATGCGTACATCACGCAGATTGGAACCGGAAATTACAACGAGAAAACTTCAAGACTGTACACGGACCTGTCTTTGATTACCGCAAATCAGGCAATCGGTGCCGATGCAGCAAAAGTGTTTCTTGCATTACAGCAGGGAGAAACGGTGGATGAGGTTTCGGAACTTCTGGTTGCACCGAAATGCCTGCAGAACAAAGTCCTTGAGATGATGGAGGAGCAGATTGCAAATAAAAAAGCCGGAAAAGAGGCTTATATCGGGGTTAAGATTAATTCCCTGACGGATAAAGTCCTGATTGATAAGATGATTGAGGCTTCCCAGACCGGTGTAAAGATTGATCTGATTGTGCGGGGCATCTGCTGCCTGAAGCCACAGATTCCGGGCGTGACGGAAAATATCCGGGTGATTTCCGTCGTTGGACGTTATCTCGAACATTCCAGAATTTATCGTTTGGGTGTGGGGGATGAGGAAAAGATGTACATTGCATCTGCCGATTTTATGACGAGAAATACGGTGCGCCGCGTGGAAGTGGCAGCTCCGGTTTATGATCCTGCAATCCGGGAGCGCATCCGGTATATTTTTGATACCATCATGAAAGATGATGAGAAGGGAAAAGAGCAGAATGCCGAAGGCATTTATGAGGACCGTCATATCAATGAGGAGCCGGTAAACTCACAGGAGATTTTCTTTCAGGATGCTTACGAGGCATGTCAAAAAGAAGATAGAAAATAATATATTGTAAATTTAATTTTACGTTCACTTTACTATTGTGTGATAGTACATTTTTCCCACATGCTTTATAATATAAAAAATAAAGCATGTGGAGGAAAAGATGAAAAAAACGAGGAAAAGATATTCCTTAAGAATATCGTTTTTGAAAGATTTATCATTTACATTTCTTATTCCATTTCTTGCAATTCTGCTTATAATTGTTATATACGCATTTCAAACAGTAAGGATGGATTCCAGAAAAAATGATCAGGCAGTTGCCAGTATGATTGCAAATCAAATGAATACAGAGATTGGAAAATATGCTGCGGTAGTAGAGACGGCAGCACTGCAGGAATCGGTTATATCTTTAGATTATACACAGGCAGAGCCGTATCTTCATAAGCTGATGGAACAGCAGGAGAAAGATGTCTGGTCACATTTTCTTATTACAAACCAGTATGGTACCGAACAGGTGCATACAGAAGGAAAAGAGGGACATGGGTATTCTATTGCGCAGGAAGATACCTTTCAGCAACCATGGAAAACAAAGAAAACTTATGTCAGTGAGCCGCAAATTTCTGTCAGTACCGGACGTGCAGTACTTGGGATCGGAACACCGATTTTCCGGGACGGAAAAGAAGTGGGAGTTCTTATTGGCTTTTTACGTCTGGAGGCTGTATCAGACATACTAAATAATAAAGTGACAGACCACAGTTATGCTTTTATGACAAATTCTGATGGGACGATCTCTGCACATCCCAAGGCAGAAATCGTATTAAAGAAAAAATTTCATGATAACGCAGAAATTGCTTCAAAAATGAAAGAAGGGAAAAAAGGAAGTACAGTTTATGGAAAGTATTTATATTCTTATTATCCCCTTGGAATTCATAATATGGAAATCTGTGTTGTTTCACCGGTAAAAGAAGCATTCCATGTAATGTATGGAATTTTATATGTTGCATTGGTTGGAATTGTGATATCCTGCATGGCAGGAATTTTTGGCACCATTCTTCTTTCCAGAAGGGTTAATGGTCTGGTGAACTGGATTGTTTCCCAGATGTTGAGGCTTGCTTCCGGGGACACACAAATAGAGAGGGGAAAGTCTGTCTCGTATGAAAAAACAAAAGAAGTTCATGAACTTTATAATGCTGTAAATTCTCTGGCTGATGCTCTGAAGCAAATATTGGAAAGCCTTGGGACGAATGCAACGGAGTTAGAAAGTACAGTGACAGAAGTATCCAATCACATTCATGAATCCAATCAGAAAATTGATCAGATTTCAGAACATGTGAACCAGTTTGCGTCAGGCATTGAAGAAGTAACGGAGGCGGCAGATAATCTGAAAAAGAGATCCGAGAAAAATCTTGAATTTGCTTCAGCCATTGCTGCCTATGCAGGTGAGGGAAATGATTATACTACAGAAATGAAAAGTAAAGCACAAAATTATAAAGATCAGGTACAACAGGGACAGAAACAGGCATTACAGATTTTGACACAAATCAGGGATCGATTGCTTTCTTCTATGGAGGAAAGTAAAAAAACCAATCAGATTAATGATTTGACACAGGAAATCCTTGAAATATCAGAGAATACCAATCTGCTTTCTTTAAATGCCTCTATTGAAGCAGCACGTGCCGGAGAGGCAGGAAAAGGGTTTGCTGTTGTAGCACAGGAAATACGCAAACTTGCGGATAATTGTGGAAATACAGCATCTAAAATTCAGGAGGTATGTGAGATTGTATCCAAAGCAGTGACCCATCTGAATACGGATGCAAATGCTCTGCTTGCGTATTTGGATTCTAATATATTGAAAGATTATGATGTATTTGTGGATGTGGCTGGCAATTATTATGGGGATGCAGCAAAAATTTCCCAAATGATGCTGCAATTTGCCGATCATGCATCCAAACTGAAAGACTCGTTTGCAAATATGGATGGAAAAATCACTCAGATTTCCGCAACGATGGATGGTAATGAGGATGAGATTACAAATATTGCAGAAAACACGAACGGAGTGGCTGGAGCATTACATCAGATTGAGAAGGAAATTACCGCATGTAATGAGGTATCTGTTCAGTTGAAAGAAGATCTCATGTGTTTTCAGATAGGGGATAACACATGAGAGGGTGCTAGTCTACAGGTACATAACTTTGATCCACATGGATCATAAACTGGTAGTTTCCTTCGATTTCCTGTAGCTTGTTTTCAATTTTTTCCTTTAGGTCTTCCGGACGGATCCGCATACCATAGGGGATGACCGCGTCAAAGGCAATGCTTGTGTGGGTATCGCAGTTGATCAGGCGGAAATCGTGGATGGTAATACGGCGGTCAATTTCAAGAACCTTTTGTTCTACCTGCTGCTGCATCTGGGCAATTGCGGCATTATTGGTTTCAATCGGATCCATGTGGATGACGGCTTCACATCCGAGTTTCTGATCCAGCTCCCGTTCAATGTGATCGATCATGTCATGGAGCTGAAAGACATCTTCATCCCCCGGAACTTCCAGATGCAGGGTGATCATGCGGCGGCCGGGACCGTAGTCATGAACAATCAGATCATGGATACCGTGTACTTTGGGATGGGACATGACAATGGCACGGATTTCCCGGACAAATGTCTGGTCCGGAGCTTTTCCGAGAAGCGGATCCATGGTGTCTTTGACCGCTTTTATTCCGGCATAGAGGATGAAAATGGCTACCAGCAGACCGCCAAATCCATCGACATTGATGGATGTCAGGCGCATAATAATCATGGCTGCCAGAACCACAGAGGTGGCAATGGTGTCGGAAAGCGAATCCATGGCGGTCGCCTGCATGGCATCCGAATCGAGTTTTTTCCCAATATAATGGTTGTAACAGTACATGTAGATTTTTACCAGAATGGAGCATACCAGAATTCCCATGGCAAGCAGACTTGTGTCTACGGCTTCCGGATGCAGAATTTTGGAAAAGGAAGTTTTTAAAAGTTCAAATCCCATCATCAGGATAGCAATCGCTACAACAAATCCCGACACATATTCAAACCTCCCATGTCCGAACGGGTGCTCCGAATCCGGAGTTTTCCCGGCATAAAGAAATCCGGCTAGTGTAATAAAAGAGGAACCGGCATCGGACAGGTTGTTGAATGCATCCGCTGTGATGGCAACGGAACCGCTTAACATTCCGGCAAAATATTTTCCGGCAAACAGGCAGACATTTAAGCAGATTCCAACGATACTGCACAGGGTGCCATATGCCTGCCGTTGTTCTTTTGCCGGACGGTTTTTGATAAAGATTTTCGCTAACATTGTAATCATGGATATCCCCCCAAGAATCATACATGTCCATTGGTTTTTCCTATTATATGCTACGTTTGGGAAAAGGTCAAATTATATAAATTTTACCTGCATTTTATACATGCACCATCCCAAAATTTACAGAGCCGGCATATAATTGGATATAAAAATGACAGGGAAAGGGGAGAAAAAATCATGCCGTCAACGTATGCACATTACCGGCTTGGACAGCAGGTCCGCAGGGAACTCGAAGGGAATGAGAGAAAAATCATTGAGAAATATCCACAGCTGTATCTGATCGGACTTCACGGACCGGATATTTTGTTTTACTATAAGCCATTAAGACCGAATCCGGTCAACCAGATCGGATATGATTTGCATGGACATTCCGGAAAAGAATTTTTTGAAAGAGCCAAAAATATAATTAATAGCCAGAAGGAAAAAGAACCATTTCTGGCATACACCTATGGAGTGCTTAACCATTTTGCACTTGATGTAAGCTGCCATGGGTATATTGATGAGAAAATTGCAGCAAGTGGTATTTCCCATACGGAAATTGAAGTAGAGTTTGACCGTATGCTTATGCTTATGGATGGGAAAGATCCGTTGCGGCAGAATCTGACGGAACATATTGTCCCGTGTATGGAAAATGCGGAAGTGATCCGCTGGTTTTATCCGAAAACGACACCGGCAGATGTCCGGGAAGCATTAAAAGGAATGATCACCTATAATAACATGCTGATTGCGCCATCCAGAATCAGGCGGTTCTTTATTTATGCACTTTTGTATGTTTCCGGGAATTACAAAGAAATGCACGGTCTGCTTGTAAATTACCGTAAAAATCCACAGTGTGAAGACAGCAACCGGCAGCTGATGCAGTATTACCGTCAGGCAAAACTCAGTGCCCTGCGGATGATCAGCCAGTTTGGCACTTATCTGGATGGGAGCAGGGGATTGGAACCTATCTTTGATTATAGTTTTGGATCACAGCTGGTTGGAAAAGAGGTTGTACAAAATGGAAAAGAGGTAAAACATGCAGTTTAAATTGACAAAAAAGGAGAAAAGCTGGATCCTTTATGATGTGGGCAATTCGGCATTTGTTTTGATGGTTTCCACAATACTTCCTGTTTACTTTAATTATCTTGCGCAAAATGCGGGAGTTTCGGATGTGGATTATCTGGCATACTGGGGGTATGCGGCATCCATTTCCACACTGATTGTTGCAGTTTTAGGACCGGTTATGGGAACGCTGGCAGACACCAGGGGATTCAAAAAGCCGCTCTTTTTATCGTGTATTCTGGTCGGGTGCGCCGGCTGTCTGCTGATGGGACTGACCACATGGTGGATTTCGTTTCTGGTAATTTTTATCATTGCAAAGGTTGGATTTCATTCCAGTCTGGTTTTTTATGACTCCATGCTTTCGGATGTGACAGCCCCGGAGCGGATGGATCGGGTTTCTTCTTCCGGATATGCCTGGGGATATGCAGGAAGCTGTATTCCTTTCGTTGTAAGTCTTGTTTTTGTACTTGGGTATCAGAAAATGGGATTTTCTTTTGAAACAGGAATGATGATTGCGTTTGCCGTGGTTGCGGTGTGGTGGCTTGTGATGTCGCTTCCTTTAATGAAACAGTATCGCCAGGTTCATTATGTAGAGCGGAAACCGCATGCCATGAGGGAAAGCGTTGGACGTATCATAGAAACGCTGCGCAGTGTACGGAAACAAAAGAAAATCTTTCTGTTTCTCATAGCATTCTTCTTTTTCATTGATGGAGTCTATACGATTATAGATATGGCAACGGCGTATGGTTCTGCCCTGGGGCTGGATTCCACAGGACTGCTTCTTGCATTGCTTGTGACACAGTTTGTTGCATTTCCGTTTTCCATTCTGTTTGGCAGGCTTGCGGAAAAATACGATACCGGAAAGCTGATTTTAACCTGTATTGCTGCGTATACGGGGATTACCGTTTTTGCCGTGTTTATGAAGGCACAGTGGCAGTTCTGGGTGCTGGCAATTTTTGTGGGAATGTTCCAGGGGGGCATTCAGGCACTGTCCCGGTCTTATTTTGCAAAAATTGTTCCGCCGGAGCGTTCCGGAGAGTATTTTGGTCTGATGGATATCTGCGGAAAAGGAGCATCCTTTATGGGAACGACGGTGGTCGGACTGACTTCCCAGGCTTTTGGGAGTATAAACATCGGGGTATCCGCGATCGTATTTCTTTTCCTTGCAGGAGCACTGTTTTTTATGAAAACAGAGCACAGTGGATCGGAAAGTACGAAAAATCAGGAGAACGTTATCATGGAACAGCAGATGTTCCATGATTAAAGTAATACAATATATGATGTGAATTTGTAATAGAAAATGATATAAAAATGTATTTAATATTTAATTAATATTTGATAAAATCTGAAGAAATCATTGACATATTTGATAATTGTGGTAAACTAATGTTAGTTGCAACTTACAAAAGGTTGTGCAGACTAAATTATTCTGATTCTTCTGAAAAAGTTCTTTTGAAAAAAAATGTTTCTTGGTCTAGGCGGTGGGGGCATTAAGAAAAATAAGGAGATTGCATATGAATTATGGTTTTGAATTAATGTCAGAAATAATTCCTCTTTGTATTGTAGCTGTGTTAGGAATTGATATGAAAAAGGGCGGAGAAAAAGATTTTTTACCATCTATTATTATTTTATCAATCATAGAAATCCCAGCACTGATTGTAACACTTTTTTGTATGTTCATAAAAATTCCACAATCAAATAGCCGACATATAATGGCAACTGCTCTTTTTGCTTTCGTTGCGCTTATATATGTTCTTTGTCGAAAAAAAAAATAGAAATATTGTTCATTTAAACAATAGGGAGTAATTTATTTGAGTATTTGAAATAATAAAAGACCGTGTGGGCATGAGAGGATGCACACGGTCTTTTGTTGTCATAAAACGTATTCCATGTTAAAATGATAGGCGAATAAACGGATGAAGGACAACAGAATGGAATTTTTAAAAGCAAATTATCATGCACATACATGGCGGTGCCAGCATGCCTATGATACGGAGAGAGAATATATTGAAGCAGCGATTTCCATGGGAATTGAAATTTTCGGATTTTCCGATCATGTGCCGTGCCCCTATCAGGACGGATATGTATCCAATATCCGGATGACCATGAAACAGGCGCCGGAATATGTGGAGACGATCCGAAGGCTCGAAGCGGAGTACCGGGATCAGATAAAAATATATGTAGGATTTGAGGCGGAGTATGTTCCGGAATTTTACGAAGAACAGATGCGGATGTTCCGCAACCTCGGATGTGATTATATGATCATGGGGCAGCATTTCCTGGGATCGGAAGAAAACGGACCATATACAGGGACAGAGACGGAGGATGAAAGCCGTATCCGCAGATATGTGGATCTCGTAATCGAAGGGATGCAGACCGGAAGCTATGCGTATCTTGCCCATCCGGATCTGATGAATTATCAGGGAATGGATTCGGTATACGACTGGGAGATGACCCGGTTGTGCAAAGAAATGAAGGAACTGGACATCCCATTGGAGATCAATATGCTCGGCATGGGAGAAGGGGCAAGGCATTATCCGGCAGAGCGTTTCTGGAAGATTGCCGGGGAAGTCGGAAATAAAGCAATTCTCGGATTGGATGCCCATTGTGTGAGACATATTCAGGATGTGGATTCTTACAGAAAATGTATGGAATTGGCAGAAAAGTATAATTTGAACTTAATAAATAAGCTGGAGCTCTAGCGCATTTTTCCTGTTTCGTCAAGTGAAAATTTTTACAAAACAGGCAGGTCTATTTGTGAGATTTGACCTATGGTCTTTACCTACCATATATTGTATAATGAAAGCCGTCGTGAACAAAACTTGGTAGTAATAAGGAGCAAAAAGAAGTATGTCAGATGAAGTTTTAGACGATGTCATGTTAAAGGGAAATTGTAAGGGGAAGGCAGATGCAATTGTAAACTGCCAGTGCAGCATTGAGACTGCACCAAAGCGCTGTGAGCAGGCGGAACACTGCATGTTTTATTCCTACTACAAATGTAGTAAGCAGTGGAAGCGACTGGGATAGTCATCGCTGAAATGAGAAGGAGAAAAGACTTTTGCCTTGGCGAGGATGCCGGAGCAAAGGTCTTTTTGCTTTTTAAAGGAAAAGGAGTATGCTTTATATGAAGAAAATTCTGGTACTCAGTGATTCGCACGGAAATGTAAATAATATGGTCACGGCAGTCAGCCGGTTACAGCCGGACATCATCATTCATCTGGGGGACTGCTGGGCGGATGCAGAACAGCTGCACCGGAAATTTCCTATGACGATAATGGAACAGGTGCCGGGAAACTGTGATTGCCGTCAGGACATCCCGGAACGGATTCTACTGATCGAAGGAAAAAAAATACTGATCTGCCATGGGCATACATTTAATGTAAAAGCCGGATATCTGAATCTGGAATATGCGGCAGAGGAGCGGAAAGTTGATGCTGCACTGTTCGGGCATACCCACCGGGTTTTTTATGACAAACACAACCGGATCGCCTATATGAATCCGGGAAGCATCGGACAGCCACCTTACGGAATACCGCCATCATACGGGATTCTGCAGGTGGACGGATCAAGCAATACGATCGCAACGGATGTGATCTATCTGGAAGAAAATAATTGACGAAAGCCAGACGGTAGAAGTATAATAGCAGAAGTTATTATTCTTGAAGGAGAAAAGTTAAAAATGGTTAAGGTTGTAAAATTTGGTGGCAGCTCGCTGGCGAGTGCCGAGCAGTTTGCCAAGGTTGGCGATATTATCCGTGCGGATGAATCCAGAAAATATGTAGTGCCGAGTGCTCCTGGAAAGCGTAATTCCAGAGATACCAAGGTTACGGATATGTTATATGCATGCTACGCGAAAGCAGAGGCAGGCGAGGAGTTCCGTGTTCCTCTCATGAAGATCAAAGAGCGTTATGATTCCATTATCAACGGACTTGGACTGAAAGTAACGCTGGATGAGGAGTTTAAGACAATTTCCAAAAACTTTAAGGAAAAAGCCGGTGTGGATTATGCGGCTTCCCGCGGAGAGTATCTGAATGGTATTCTTATGGCAGATTATCTTGGATATGAGTTTATCGATTCTGCAACCGTAATCTTTTTTGATGAAGAAGGAAATCTGGATGCAGACAAGACCGACAAGGTTCTGGCGAAGAAGCTTTCTGAATGTGAAAAAGCTGTCATTCCGGGATTTTATGGAATTGGTGCTGACGGAAGGGTGAAAACATTCTCCCGCGGCGGTTCGGATATTACCGGGTCCATTGTTGCAAAAGCATGTCATGCAAGTTTATATGAGAACTGGACAGATGTATCCGGATGTCTCGTGGCAGATCCGCGTATCATTGACAATCCGCAGCCGATCCATGTGATCACATACCGCGAATTAAGAGAGCTTTCTTATATGGGAGCTTCCGTACTTCATGAGGACGCGGTATTCCCGGTACGAAAGGCCGGCATTCCGATCAATATCCGCAATACCAATGATCCGGAGGCAGAGGGAACCCTGATCGTAGAGAGTACCTGCCAGAAACCGGAATACACGATTACCGGTATTGCCGGTAAAAAAGGATTTGTCGCAGTAAGCATTGACAAAGATATGATGAATTCCGAAGTCGGCTTCTGTCGTAAAGCATTACAGGCATTTGAGGAAAACGGAATTTCGATCGAGCATATGCCATCCGGTATTGACACCATGACCGTATTTGTGCATCAGGAAGAGTTTGAAGGCAAGGAGCAGCAGGTGATCAGCTCCATCCGCCGTCTGACCCATCCGGATGTGATTGATTTGGAAGCTGATCTGGGTCTGATCGCGGTTGTGGGACGTGGAATGAAATCTACCCGCGGTACTGCAGGCAGAATCTTTTCTGCACTGGCCCATGCGAACATCAATGTCAAGATGATTGACCAGGGATCTTCCGAGTTAAATATTATTATTGGTGTCAGCAATGACGATTTCGAGGCTGCCATCAAGGCAATCTACGATATCTTTGTAGAGACCAGACTTTAGTAATAATGATTCTGCACCTTATGACGCTCTCTTTCATATGTTATATGGAAGGGAGCGTTTTTATATGACCGGAAATATCGTGATTTTTGTTACGGATCAGCGACAAAGCAATCTTGCCGCATGTCTTCCGGGAAAGATACACCGACTGGACTGGAGACGGGGAGTGGAAAAGGAAGAGGCGCTGAAAGTGCTGGATAACAGCAGGTATCTTGTGCTGCCGGTTCCTGTTACAAAGATTGAGAGAAACCATGATGTAAACCTTATATTAAAGGAGGAACTGACGAGGGAAAAAGAAAGGGACTGGATGCTGTTTGGAGGAATTTTCGGACCGGAATGGAGGCAGCGCTGTGAGGATGCGGGAACGGAATATTATGATATGATGACAGATGCGGTGGTTGTGCACCGCAACGCATGTATTACGGCAGAAGCAACGGTTGCTGAAATTCTAAAATACAGTGATTATTCTATTCGGGAGCAGAAAATTATTGTCAGCGGGTATGGAAGATGCGGCAGGGAGATCGCCAGGGTTTTGTCTGCGATGGGAGCGAAAGTGACAGTGCTGGCAAGGAGTGCAGAGGCACGCCGGCTGGCACGAACGGAAGGACATGAGGCAGTCGATTTTTCATACGGACCGGAGGAAGCATATGGGGCACGCACGGTTGTAAACACGGTTCCGGCACTTGTGATCCGTGAGCCGATGATCCGTGAAATGCATTCGGATGCCGTGATCATTGATATTGCATCAAGACCCGGCGGTACGGATCTGATGGCAGCGGAGGCATATGGAATCAAAGTTGTGGCGGCATTGGGACTTCCGGGGCTGTATACGACAAAGAGCAGTGCCAAAGTGCTGGCAGATGCAATTCTTGAACACAGTAAAATCAGGCAGGACAGGAAAGAGGCAAAGACATGGATTTATCAAATCGCAATATAGGGTATGGGATTACCGGTTCTTTCTGTACATTCGCAAAAACCAGGAAAGAGATTCAGAGATTGACGGAGATGGGAGCACATGTGATTCCCATCTTTTCTTATCAGACGCAGAACTGTGATACGCGGTTTGGAACGGCAAAAGAGTTTATGGAAGAAGTCTGTGACATAACGGGGAACCCTGGAATCCGCACACTTCAGGAGGCAGAACCGATCGGACCGAAGGGATATCTGGATGTGATGGCGATTGCGCCGTGTACAGGAAATTCTGCGGCGAAGCTGGCGAATGCAATCACCGATACTCCGGTTCTGATGGCTGCCAAAGCGCATATGCGCAATGGCAAACCACTGGTAATTGCCATATCCACCAACGATGCACTGGGAGCCAGTTTTAAAAATATCGGGATGCTGATGAATACGAAACATATTTATTTTGTGCCATTCGCACAGGATAATTATGAAAAAAAACCAAATTCGATGGTGGCAAAAATGGAACTTTTGCCGGAGACGATTTCAGCAGCTTTGGAAGGAAAGCAGTTGCAGCCGGTGGTACGGGGATAAAAAAGCCCCCAGACAGATCTGTCTGGGGAGGCTTTTACATAATCCGGTAATGGTATTATGCATTTTTTTGTGCATCATAGGCTTCGCGCAATGCCTTGGCAAGCTGATCACCGCAGGAGGTGTTTTTCATGCCGCAGTGAATACCGGAGATACGGCGTTCCACTTCTTCAACAGTCATGCCCTCAACCAGACGGGGAATTGCCTGAAGATTTCCCTGACAGCCGCCGGTGAATTTAACATTTTTAACAATATTTCCGTCCAGCTCCACTTCGATCTGTGTGGAACAGGTGCCTTTTGTTTTGTAAATATAAGACATGGGTTGTTACCTTCCTTTCTGTTTCTTCCTTGTGTTTGGAATACAATAATCGTTCTCTTATCATAGCAAGCTGTTTACAAATTTTCAATAGCAGAATCCCGTTCGTTCATAAAAAGTTTATAAAACATTCATGGCCTTTGAGTTGTGTAAATGTGGAGAAAGTGGTACAATACCTATATTCTATGCGAGTTAGGAGCAAAATATATTATGAGTGCATTGACTAAAATTTTTGGTACACACAGTGACAGGGAGTTGAAACGAATTACGCCCCTCGTAGATAAAGTGGAATCTTATCGTGACGAGATGAAGGCACTTTCGGATGAAGAATTACGGGGAAAGACAAAAGAATATAAAGAGCGTCTGGAAAAAGGAGAGACACTTGACGATCTGCTTCCGGAAGCGTATGCGACCGTACGTGAGGCAGCAAGCCGTGTGCTTGGCATGGAGCATTACAGAGTACAGATTATCGGTGGTATTATCCTGCATCAGGGACGTATCGCAGAGATGAAGACAGGTGAAGGTAAGACACTGGTATCTACACTTCCGGCTTATCTGAATGCGCTGGAGGGCAAAGGGGTATATATCGTCACCGTCAATGATTATCTGGCAAAACGAGATTCCGAGTGGATGGGAAAAGTGCATGAATTCCTCGGACTGACCGTTGGTGTTGTATTGAATGATATGAGCAACGATGAGCGCCGTGACGCTTACAATTGCGATATTACATATATTACAAATAACGAACTTGGATTTGATTACCTGCGTGACAACATGGTGATCTACAAGGAGCAGCTGGTACAGAGAGGCCTACACTATGCGATCATCGATGAGGTCGATTCCGTATTGATCGATGAGGCGCGTACACCTCTTATTATTTCCGGGCAGAGTGGAAAGTCCACCAAATTATATGAAGCATGTGATATTTTAGCGCAGCAGCTGACACGTGGTGAGGATGTACCGGAGTATTCCAAGATGGATGCCATCATGGGAATTGAGCAGGAAGAAACCGGAGACTTTATCGTAAATGAAAAGGACAAACTGGTGAATCTGACACAGCAGGGTGTGGAAAAGGTTGAGAAATTTTTCCATATTGATAACCTGGCAGATCCGGAGAACCTGGAGATCCAGCATAATGTGATCCTTGCGCTCCGTGCACATTATCTGATGTTCCGCGATCAGGATTACGTGGTAAAAGAGGATCAGGTTATGATCGTTGACGAGTTTACCGGACGTATCATGCCGGGTCGTCGTTATTCCGATGGTCTGCATCAGGCAATCGAGGCAAAAGAGCATGTAAAGGTTAAGAGAGAGAGCAAGACACTTGCAACCATTACATTCCAGAACTTCTTCAATAAATTTGAGAAGAAAGCCGGTATGACCGGTACGGCTCTGACGGAGGAAAAAGAGTTCCGTGATATTTACGGCATGGACGTTATTGAGATTCCTACCAACCGTCCGATTGCACGTATCGATCATCAGGATGCGGTATATAAGACGAAGAAAGAAAAATTCAAAGCAGTTGTTGAGGAAGTCAAGGAAGCACATGAGAAGGGACAGCCGGTTCTGGTTGGTACCATCACGATTGAGACTTCCGAGCTGATCAGCGGAATGTTAAAGCGTGAGGGAATTCCGCATACCGTATTGAATGCAAAATTCCATGAGCAGGAGGCCGAGATCGTTGCACAGGCAGGACAGCACGGAGCGGTTACCATCGCTACGAACATGGCTGGTCGTGGTACCGATATCAAGCTGGACGAGGATGCACGTGAAGCCGGAGGTTTAAAGATCATCGGTACCGAGCGTCATGAATCCCGCCGTATCGATAATCAGCTGCGTGGTCGTGCCGGACGTCAGGGAGATCCGGGTGAATCCCAGTTCTTTATTTCTCTGGAAGATGATCTGATGAGACTGTTCGGTTCCGAGCGTCTGATGTCAGTATTTAACGCACTTGGTGTTCCGGAAGGTGAGCAGATTCAGCACAAGATGCTTACTTCTGCCATCGAGAAGGCACAGGAAAAGATCGAGTACAACAACTATGGTATTCGTAAGAATCTGTTAGAGTATGATCAGGTAAACAACGATCAGAGAGAGATCATTTACAAAGAGCGTATGTCCGTATTAAATGGAGACAGCATGCGTGATGCGATCTTTAAGATGATTCAGGAACAGGTGGAGAAATCAGTCGATACCTGTATTTCGAATGAGATTCCGCGCGAAGAGTGGAATTTAAATGAATTAAATGAAATTCTTCTGCCGGTGATTCCTCTTGAACCTGTTACAGAGAAAAATATCGAAGATATCAAGGATGTCAAAGAATTAAAGCAGCATCTGAAAGAACAGGCAGTGCTTTTATATGAAGCTAAAGAGACCGAATTCCCAGAGATCGAGCAGTTCCGTGAGCTGGAGCGTGTCGTATTGCTGAAGGTGATCGACCGCAAGTGGATGGATCATATCGACGATATGGATCAGCTCCGTCAGGGTATCGGATTACAGGCATACGGACAGAGAGATCCGCTGGTTGAGTATAAGATGGCCGGATTTGATATGTTCGATGAAATGATCGCGGGTATTCAGGAGGATACCATTCGTCTTCTCTATCATGTACAGGTAGAGCAGAAGGTAGAGCGTGAGCAGGTCGCAAAAGTAACCGGGACCAATAAGGACGAGAGTGCGGCAAAAGCACCGAAGAAGCGTGAACACGCCAAGGTATATCCGAATGATCCATGTCCATGCGGCAGTGGTAAGAAATATAAGCAGTGCTGCGGACGTAAGGTTGTATAAAATCGAAGCAGATAACAAAAACGTGGAAACCATCATGGTTTCCACGTCAGACCGTAGACAAAGTGCTCCGAGAAACTTCCGTTTCTCGGAGCATTTTTCTTTGTGTTTATGAAATTTATTCCGAAAAC
>NZ_CVRR01000022.1 GCF_001406815.1 Roseburia faecis
ATAACACTTACAAAATCAGAACCACCGTAGAAAGAGATATTAACCACATCAAGGATAATCTTTGTCTGGCCGGAAGAAGAACTCAGAATGAGAAAACACTTCACGCCGATCTGATCCTTGCAGGAATTACCCAACTGATAACAGTTGTACTTTCGGATAAAATCAATCATCACGAATTTATTCGCAGCTTAAAACCTCTTATTGCTTAGGACTTACCAACTCAATAAAGTCTACGGCTTATTTAAGTGCGCCTAAAACAGCTCAATATCCGTTTTCGTCATTAAAATCATGCTA
This sequence comes from Roseburia faecis, assembly GCF_001406815.1. GTDB lineage: Bacteria > Bacillota > Clostridia > Lachnospirales > Lachnospiraceae > Roseburia > Roseburia faecis. The sequence goes on from NZ_CVRR01000022.1 coordinate 295, forward strand.
TGCTCAATTCTGTTTCTATTTTGATTCAAGTTTGCGAACGAGCATCGCGAGTTTCGCAATTACCTAGTATCCTTGTTATTTAAAAACTCTTTTTTGCTCGTTCTTTTTCATGATTCTTGCCGGATTCCCAACTGCAACCACTTCATCCGGCAGATCCTTAAAAACAATGGCACCGGCAGATATGATCACATCATCCCCAATCTGAATATGATCGGTTGTTCCAGATAAAAATCCCATAAATACTCTGTCACCGATCACATCAGCACCACCAATCTGACAATTTGAACCAATGATCGTATGTTTCCCGATCTGAATATCATGACCGATTACCGCATGAGCCTGGACATAGGAATTATCTTCTATTGTTACATTGCTAGTAATCGTAGCACCTTCACAGATTACAACACCTTCTCCGATAGAGGTTGTCTCATCCAGATAAATGCCAGGATGAATCAGTGAAACCAGTTTTATATCATGTTCTTTCACTTTCTGATACATCATTTCTCTGACTGCCGGCTCACCAACCGCTATGACAATCTCAAGGTCTTTCTTGGTATAGGTCTTTAAAAGTTCTTCAAACTTATACACACGCCTTCCCTGAAGTTCGGAAATATCATTCACATCATCGATATATACAATCTCATCCCAACGTCCATCCACACTATTTATCTTTTTAGCAATTATATGTACTTCCTGTGCCAAACCATGTGCACCATAAATACCTAAAACCATTTATTTTTCCTCTTTACTGAGCCGATATGGTGAGTAATACCGTGCTTCTCCATTTGTATGAAGTACGCGTTCTATACTCTCCTGATTAATCGGTTGTGCCGCAATTACATAAAAATCGTTATTTCCCTTCGTCTCACTGACATACCTGACCATATATCCATCAAAGGTATCTGCCTTACTATATCCATCAGAAACTACAAAACCCTTGACCGGTATATTTCCCTGTTCCAGACTCTGCTTACAAATAGCAGCTAATGTGCTCGTCCCATAGATCCATACCGCTTCATCTCTATCCAGCAGCTTTTTCACATCCTCAATCCATTGTCCACCGGATAACATCCGGTAAAATATATCCAACTTATTTTGCAGCCACGCCGGCTCTACTTGTTCTCTACAATCATACGTTGCTGCTGCCATACCAAGAATATCAGAATCAATTTTCATGGAATAGATATCATCAAATTTGTGATCCAGATACTCACTAAACCGTTGATAGAATACACACATTTTTACAATATAGTCCACATACTTGTCCATGTTATCGCGGATACTTTTCATAAATGATCCCCGTGTCATATAACGATATACCGACATCGGCCTTTCATCATAATAGACCGCTCCTTTATTTGCCACAATCTGGCGAATTGGATAATCACCTACTCCAGCCTCAATTACAAATTCCGGCAAATCTTTACGAAGATATTCTAAAACAAAAAAAAATGATCCTGTCGCAGGGAACTTAGATCCAAGTCCACATAACACCTGTTCCCGCTGTGAATAGTAACCACTCTGTGAAAAAGTATTTAATAATACCTTGCTTCCAGTCTGCACATCCAGTTTCCATGCATTATGCATATATAAAGAACACTCTGGATGCGACTCCATATAATCATATTGCCGCTGTAACTTATCCGGATCAGACCAGTAATCATCGCCTTCTAACATCGCGCAATATTTTCCCCTGCACATATATAACTGACAGTTCCATATCGGATGTAAATTTCCTTGACTAAACTGATTTTCTGTTTGATACATGCATCGAATAATAACTGGATATCGTGCCTCATATTCCCTGATAATTTCTGTTGTTCCATCCGTTGATGCATCATCATGGATCACAATTTCATAAGGAAATGTCACCTTCTGCATAAGAATGCTGTCAAGTGTCTGTGCTATATATTCCCTGTGATTATAGACAGGAACAAATACCGATACTTCTACTTTCTTTTGATCTTCCATAAATTTTCTACTCCATATATGCAATCGTATCGCATTCCTATGTATCTGCTTAATTATATAATTCCTGAATCATCTGTGCAATACTCATGATCATCTCATCCTCCAGTTCCGGGTATAATGGCAGAACTAAGACTCTCGAAGATATGTCTCTTGCGACATCTAATGGGCATGTCTGATACTGTGATCCGAAGCAGTCAGCATCTGCCGTTAATGGATAAAAATACTTCCTGCTATAGACATTCTTCTGATGTAATGCATCATATATTTCATCCCTCTTTTCTGCTGTCGAAAGCACAACCGGATAATACGCATAATTGTACTTCACATCTGGGTGATCAAATTCCGGTGTTCTTACATAAGAGACCTCTTTCAGCTGCTCATTATATAACTGAACCTTTTTCTTCCGGATCTGAATGTTCTGTGCAACATATTTCAAATTACATAACCCCATAATGGCAGCAAATTCATTCATTTTGGCATTGGCTCCAATATCTGAAATTACATTTTCATTTTGAATGCCGAAATTCTTCAGATTATATAGCTTCTCATATAACTCCCTGCTTTTTGATGCAACAGCACCACCTTCTATTGTATTGTATACTTTTGTTGCATGAAAGCTAAAAACGGAAGCATCTCCAAAGCTGCCAATCCCATGTCCCAGATATGTTTCTCCAAAAGCATGTGCTGCATCATAGATTACGCGTAATCCGTACTTTTGTGCGATCTGTTCAATCGCCTCTACATTACACACATTTCCATACACATGTACTGGAATAATCGCTACCGTTCTATCTGTAATCAGTGATTCTATCTTCGTCTCATCTATTGTGAAATCTGTTGGCTTAATATCGCAGAATACAGGTTTTAATCCATTTCTTATAATAGCATGTGTAGTAGATACAAATGTAAATGGTGTCGTGATCACTTCACTGCCTGCCGGAAACTGCATCGCCTGAATCGTCATTTCCAATGACATATGTCCATTGACCAGCAAAGATAATTGTTCCACCTGCAAATAGTCACGCAGCTCTTTTTCCAATTCCTGATGATACTGTCCCATATTCGTCAGCCAATGTGTATCCCACAATGGTTTGATCATTTCTGCAAATTCTTCATATGGCGGCATAGATGTTCTTGTCACAAAAATCTTCTGTTCTTTCTTCACTCTTGTTTTCTTTACCCCCACTATAGTTCTTTATAATACTTTTCCAATTCTCTGTACAAAGTTTTTCCTGCATCATTTTTCGGTATCTGATCAATCGTGATCGTCTGAAATGCTGCCGGATTCAGCCTGGTCTTTTCTGCTACAAAGTTTTTAATATCCTTGGCTTTACTTTCCTCTGTAAGAAAAATATATAAATGGTCATCGACACCTGCCGATGCACAATCTATCTCATCAAAAGCGCCTTTGATCAGCCGGTCGACTTCATCTAAATTGACTCTGTTACCATAAATCTTTAAAAAACGTTTTTTTCTGCCTACAATATAAAAATAACCATCTTCATCATGCTGTGCCATATCACCTGTGTGCAGAATGCCATTCCGTTCATCTCCAAGCAAAAGATCGTCTCCACACTCCGCATAGCCTAAGGTTACGTTATCTCCTTCATATACCAGCTCACCCGTTTTATATGCTTCCTGAATTGGTGAACCATCCACATCAATCAGGGTAAAACTTCCCCCTGGAATTGCAATCCCCATGGAACCACATTTTTCAACTGCCTTTTCTGCCGGCAGATAACCCATTCGCGCCGTTGCTTCACACTGGCCATACATCACGACAAACCTTTTTCCATTCTCTGCCGCATACTCCGCAAATTTCGCATGTAATTCGGTAGTCAGCTTTCCACCTGCCTGTGTCATTGTCCGAAGTGATGGAAGTTCCATCCGTGTAAAACGAAGCTTATCTAAGATCTCATAAGTATATGGCACACCTCCGAATGAAGTTGCATTCTGTTCTTTAAAAAACGTCCAGAATTCCTTCTGCATCAGAGACTTATCTGTCACAAGAAGGGTGGCTCCCACCAGCAGATGACTATTGATAATAGACAATCCATAGGTATAATTCATTGGTAATGTCGTAATCGGCCGCTCTGTCTGATCCAGTTCTAAATATGATACAATGGATTTTGCATTCGACAAAATATTTGCATAACTCTGACGTACAAACTTTGGACTTCCTGTTGATCCCGAAGTTGTCAGTAGTAATCCCAGATTCTCATAGAGCGGATATTCTGTTTCATATCCGGTCTTTAGCAACGTATAATCATATTCAGAACATACAATTTCCAGACTAGAAAATATATCTTCAGATACTCGTTCCGATGGTATCCATAAATATGCCGGCTGATAAATAGCCAGAATGTTTGCCAGTAATCCGTGCTCTAATTGTGCATTTAATAGCATTGGAACAAGCCGTATATTCAAAAATGCGATATATCCAGTCACAGATCCTACGCTGTTACGGCACAGTGACACCACCAATGCACGTTTTGTCACTTTTTTCTTCATCCGTTGCTGCATATCCAACAATTCGCGATATGTTACCTGTGTTCCCTGATCATCAATGATTGCTGTCTGATCTTCATATTTTTGTAAATCCCACATAAGCACCTCTTATCTGACTGCAATTACTCTCGTCATACTATTTATCAAATGATAACCATCCCATACCAAATCAAAATCCATGGTATGTCCAATTGTCACAACCCTGTCTACACCCTTTAATCCGGACATGAGTAGTGGCTTCCATGCTTCCCTGTTTCCAATATACCCTAATGTCTGACAATGCGTATCGTTGCAAAACTCTCTTAAGGATAAAAGATCTGTGGCGTCATACTCATAAAAGCAGCCGCTATTACCTCGATATCGCATAAGTTCCGGCGTAAGTTTGTCAACTTTCAATCGAACCAGAAGATAATCCTCCTGTGGCATCACTTGTATCTTTCCGACATTTTCAGTTTCATCCACGGATGCAGCTTTACATATTGTCACCAGCTTATCCACACTTGTTACTGCCTGCATATGATACTTCTCTTTTGCCAGTCCATATAATGCCTTCCAGAATCTTTCTTTTGCATCCTCCTTTTTTTCCCCATACCATACGACCACACGCGGACTCGTACACGCATTCTGATCTGACAAATACGTGTCATTATAAAAATCCCGTGCCACCCTGTCCGCATCCATACATGATAAATAATAGTCCGCATCAATTACCGCAAGTGAATACCTATCTGCAAATGCGATCTCCGTTGCACGCGCTGGCAGCCTGCTTTTCCGAAGCTCCGCAATCGTCGCATCACCACCCCAGACTATGCGAACATCGCACATAGACGATAATAAGGCATTTACATCCTGATTCCGCTCATACCTTATCAATGCGATATAAGATTGCATATCTTCATGTCTGGCTAATACTCTTTTTACACTTTCCGCTATTAGATCTATCTGCGGAAAATTCTTCGATGGTACACGTACCACATTGGCATTTCCGGCCAGCAATCCAGTAAACAATGAATATGCAAAATTAACCGGCACATTCGATGGTGCAATATGAAACGCCATACCTTTTCCAATCCTGATCGTTTCACTATCTTCTATCAGATATTTTTTCTTTAATTCATGTAACGACGATTTTCTTAACCAGAACCCAAGCGTAACAATATCCGGATATAATCTGCACTTTTTGTCTGTCATCAATTCCTTTGACAAATCTTCTAAAAAGGCAAGTACTTCTGCTGCAAATGGCTGCATCGGTGTCACCTGTGTCATCTTCTGTATCATCGCCGGATTTCCAACCAGAAAGGATATCTTCTGATAGGTCTGTATGTCCTGTATATCCGCCAATGCCTTCTGCCTGATACTCTGATCAACAGCGTAGGTATCACTGCATCCCCGGATTTCTGCATCTTTAATTCTTCCAAATACTTTAAAATACTTTCCTTTTCTTCCACATGGGCAATCGTCCTCGCCAAGAATCATTCCCTCATCTTCGGTCAGCAGAGAATGTCCCGGATAAGATTCCGGTATAACTGATACAACCTGTATCAGTCCTTTTTCCCCATTCGGGCATATAGAAAAGTCTAATGGATTGCGAATGATCACATCAGAAAAATTACTTGCATGAAGATGCCCACACGCACACTGCATATAGATGCAGCCGGTCTGTTCTACCATTCCGTAATAATCATGGATATCCGACAGACCACATATTTCCTTCATACGATTCTGAAACTCTTCCGCTGAAACAGCTTCGGATGCAAGCTTCTTCCAGCCACCGCCATGGATCAGAACTGCATTCGACAGGTTAATCTGTTCTCCCATTTCTTGTTTAAGGCGTACAAGTTCCTGATAAAAATACTTCCAGATCATAAATGTAAATCCAAACAGCAGTATTTTCCGATCCTTATATTTTTCCAAAAAAGCTTTTAGTTCTGACAGATTCAGATGCATATCATCATCAAGTGCATACATTCTCTTTGATCCAAAAATTGAAAATCCAAGAATTCCGGCTCCACGGGCAGAAAACATCTTCCGATCCTTCACTACCGAAGGACAATCAATGATAATCATTGGCATGCGGGAAGATCCTGTGAAATCCGATACAATCTTAACCAATGCTTTTTGTTGATTTGCTGCTGTCATTTTATCCAGATATATTTTTGAAACAGACTGTCCAGTTGTCCCAGATGAAGTCATAGTCTTGATCACCGCATCATCTGAAATGCTTTTAAGGGATCTTTCCTTAAAAATACGGACGGGAAGAAATGGAAGATCTTCATAGGAATTCACTTGTTCTTCCTGATAATCAAATGTGTCCATTATATTTTTATATTCTACACAATGTTCCATATGATAATTAGTTAAATACTTCAACCTTGATGTAAGCAACGCCCTTTTTTGCTGCTTATCACATCCGTATGGTTCATCTAACCATGCTATTTCATCCTTCATCGTCTGCTCCATTATATTCAAATTTTTGTCTACTGATATACATCCCATGATTTATGAAAATCAATCACCCGCCGGATGCCTTCCTCAAATTCAACCTGCGGCTTCCATCCGGTTTTCCAAGTCCTTCCCTGACATTCTTTCCCAGTTAATCACACATGATTTTTATGTATTCTTTTGATTTTATACTGCATTTACTGTTCCTCAGCTATTGCATATAATACCGTCTCCCACATGCGTGAGGTATACTGCCTTATACAAAACTTATATTCTGGTACCAATCGCATGATATATGATGGAATTTCTATCACATCCATCGGTTTATGATAAATACAAATTGCAAGCTTTGGCTTGTGTCTCTTGATGGTCTTCTCCGCTCCCTCTAATGCCTTTAACTCGCTTCCCTCAATATCCATTTTAATAAATGTAACCTGTTCCTCACCAACTATAGAATCAATATCATATCCTTGAATCACTAATGATCCATTTTCTGTGATGCAAGTACTTGATCCATTTTCCACCAGATGTATCTGCTCATTTTTATTCCATGTTGCACCATTTATAACATGGACATCATGTAACCCTTTTGTCATAATATCTGTTTTCATATCCTCATACGACTTAGTTATTGGTTCAAATGCATATACTTTCCTATACTTGCTATTTGTCCATTTACAAAAATCAAATATATTTTCTCCTTTAAAAGCTCCTGCATCCACAAAGATCTCATCATTCTGTGGTGAAAATACATCAAAATATTGCCATCCTCTTGTTCCGAACAGATCGATATGTTTGTACTTCAAAATATTTTGTTCTGAAATACCACTTACAAGTAACTGTTCATACATCTCATCCTGGTATTTATAAGAACCAATTATAATGATACTATCCTTCCAATCCCTTTTTACCAGATCACTAACTGTCAATACCTCTAAGCCATCAAATTCACCCATATGATAATTATCACAAAAGTAATCTGTCTTATATCCCATACACTGCAACTGACCTTTTAACATACTTCCCAGATAACCACACCCAAAAATTATAATCTTCTTATATATCCTGGTTTCCAGTTCCCTCTTTAGATCTTCTGCACTATACCAGTCCTGATATATTTTTCCTATACGTGATATATACCTGTCTTCATCCCGCTCTAACAAATATGCAATCCTTGCTTCATATAAAGCTCTCGACTCATCATCCTGCAAGCATTTATAAATCTCATTTATTGTTGAAATATAATTATTTATCTCCATATTCACTTCTCCCATTATCACGATATCGATATTTCTGAATGTTATTTATAAACATCCCATGACTTATGAAAGTCGATCACCCGCCGGATGCCTTCCTCAAATTCAACCTGCGGCTTCCATCCGGTATCTGCTATCAGATTACTGCTGTCCGCTTCCAGATACATGATCTGATCCGGGCTGTATGGTATCTTTCCGAGTCCTTCTCTGATATCCTCGCCCAGTTGATCACACATGATCTTAATGTATTCTTTTAAAGGTCTGGCTTTTCCACTGCCAATCGGATAAATCGCATGATTTCGTCCATATTTTGCAATCAGATATAAGGCATTTGCAATATCATCCATATACACAAAGTCCCATATCTGTTCCCCCTTTGAGAATGCTAAAGGGCGATGATGAAGACTATTGACAATATTTGCAATCAAAACCGATCCATCATTATCGTACTTTCCATATCCGCTTAATACACGTGGCCAGATATGCCTCATGCCATATTTATCACATAACATTCTCGTAGTATGACAGGAGCAAAGTTTCATAATCCCGTACGCACTTTCCGGTTCACAAAACATATCCCCGGTAAGCGGTTCCTCTTTTCGTCCATATTCCGCCTGGCTTCCTACGCCAATAAATGTGTGACAGCCAAATTTATGTGCTGCCTCTACTGCATAACTTGAATACCGGACATTTTTACTCTGTTCCTCGATATTATTACGAACAGTTTTTCCTGTATTTGCCCAGCCCAGATGAAAGAATACATCATAATCATTTTCTTCCGGTTCATAGTCCTTCAACTGTTCCAGTGTGTAGTGCTCGATATGTAGATGTTCATGCTCCGGTACAAATGCGGATCGAAAAGAATGTTCTCTCTGAAACAAAAAAACTTCCACATGTTCCTCTAATAATTTCTGGATCAGGGCAAGCCCGATCGGACCACTGCCACCAGTCATGACAACTTTTTTGATTTCATTCCCTTTACGTTCCATCTTCATTCTATCCTATACTGCATACAATACCGTTTCATGCTGACTATATGTATAATGGCGCATATAAAACTGATATTCTGGTACCAGTTGTGCTAAATACTCAACAATACTTACCGGATCTTCACATTTATGATATACACAAATAGCTAATTTCGGTTTGTATGTCTCTATCAATCCTTTTGCACCCATTAATGCATCCAACTCAAATCCTTCAATATCCATTCTACGTCAAAATATGCATCATGGTCAACCGGAATCTTCATAAAATCATACCAATCTCCATTCCGCAGAAATTCCATTCGTCTTCGAAAAACTTCACATGACTTTTCATCTGAAAGCTTTTCTTCTACTGCACGGATTCTGTTCTCCGCATATTCTGTTCCAATCCATTCATATATATCTCCAATGGTGTTATGTTCTATCTTCGTTTTATATTCATGCAGTGTGAGCATCTGTTCCACCATTCCTTCCCAATCCGGAATGTCAAACAACGTACCTCCGCTAGCTTTAACTTGCTGGCTGATGCTCTGTCTGCATGTATCACTACAAACTATAAATATGCTATCCGAGAAATCTCCAATTCGTTTTGCATTATATACCGGTATTTTTTCAATATACCTTTCTTCTTTGCAATGGTTATCCAAAATTGCCCGGATATTTGCCTTTATACCCATTTCTTTGAATGCCAGTACCATCATATGTGCTCTTTCACCAGCCGCAAACAGCCCACATCTTTGCCATCTAATTTCTTATAACATTCATAGAATTTTTCCTTACATTGTTTTATAAATCTTTGCATTCAAAATCTGACGCCCTCTTACTTTCTCTCATTTATCTGTAATTCACCGACATCTCCCCATAGACACGCCATTCTACTTCATCTCATACAACGGAATCAACATATCCTGTTCAAACTCTTCCTGCTCCAAAGGCGGATTCATATATTCCAGTGGAAGTGATTCCATCTGTCCATCCGACCGCTTATAGGACACCTGTTTTGGAAAAGCACTCAGATCAATTGGAATCATCACTTCGCAAATCACCGGTCCATCATAATCCAGCGTTTCCTTTACACGTTCCTGTAGTTCTTCATTCGAATGAATCTGTACCGTTTTTAATCCATACGCCCCTGCCACAGCCGATATCGGTGAAAGTGTCAGATGGGAATCCGCATCACAGGCCACATAATGTCCCTGAAAAATATTTTTCTGTGTTGCGTGAATCTGCGCATATCCCTGATTGTTCAACACAAAAATCTTGATTGGAAGATTCAATCGGTGTATTGTTTCCAGTTCCTGAATATTCATCTGAAAACCACCATCTCCATTGACACATACCGTTCTTCTTCTGTCACCTGCCAGACAGGCTCCAATTGTTGCAGGCACACCAAATCCCATTGACGCAAGACCTTTGGTACAAAATACACGCTGTCCCTTTTTTACGCGAAATGTCTGCATCGACACATCAATACACGTTCCCGAACTTCCGGACACATAAATATCGTCTGCAGTCATCTGCTCTGTAATCGTATCCAGTAGTGCATATGTATTAACCAACTCTTTTTGTGTTCTTGCTTCCTCTGTGACAATTGGATACTTCGCTTTCATCTCTTTTGCATAGTTGATCCATGGCGTATAATCTTTTTTCTGAATCTCATCTTTATGTTCCAGCAAAAGCTGCATGAATTCTTTTGCGTCCGCCTCGATTGCAAGCTGCGGTCTGACATTGATTTTATGTAACTCATTTTCATCAATATCTACCATCACTTTATAAGCAGCTCTCGCAAATCCATCAAAATTGTAACCGGTCTGCAATAAATTCATCCGCGCACCAATGGATAAAAAGAAATCGGAATTCTGCTGTACAAAATTTGCATACCGCTGCCCCATTCCACCAGGTCTTCCAAAAAACAGTGGATGTTCTTCTTCTATCAGATCAATTCCATTCCATGTTGTAAGAACCGGAATCTGCAAAGTCTCTACCAGTTTTTCAAATTCGTCCCGTCCTTCCGAAAGACGGATGCCATTTCCCGCCAGCAAAACAGGGCGTCGTGCCTGATTCAATTGTGCGATTGTCTCCATTACCTGTTGTTCCAGCCGTTTTCTCTTTTCATTTTTTCCCTGTTGTGAAATTTCTGCTGGTTTCCAGCCTCTTAAGGTTGTTTCCTCTATCATGAATGCCTGTACATCCAAAGGAATATCCAGCCAGACCGGCCCCTTTCTTCCATGTATGGCTTCGTACAACGCACGATCCAGATGATACCTGATATCCTGTGGTTCTGTTACAAGCGCTGCATATTTTGTCACCGGTTTTACCATGGAAATGATATCTACTTCCTGCATGCCCTGCTGACGAATTCCCTGTCCGTTCACCATATCCGCGCGTTTAACCTGTCCGGACAATACAATCATAGGAGTTGATTCGATATATGCTGCAGTCACACCTGTCAGAGCATTGGTGCCTCCCGGTCCCGTTGTCACCATAAGCAGACCCGGTTTATTTGTGACTCTTGCATATGCTTCTGCCGCAATGGAGCATGCCTGTTCATGAAGACATACCACATATTGGATTTTTTTGCTGTTTCCAAGAGAGTCATTTAAGTGCATGGCACCACCTCCTGGAAGCATGAACATATGAGGCACTCCCAGTTGTTCTAAATATTGAATTACATAATCTGATACTTTAATCAATTATCTTTTCTCCATCCAACTATTCTTGTATATTAATATTAATCTTCATCATTTTCAGATTCTTTTTCCCGATATTCTAGTTGATTTGCATACAAATTTTCACATTCATGCTTAATAACATTTAATAACTTGAGTTTTTGTTCATCTTCAAATGCAAATTGATCCACGACTTCTATTGTTAAACTTGCGAATTGATCAATCACATTCAAATATTCCTGCTTCTTATATCCACGCTCTCTTACAAAGTCTAATAAATAACTAAGTTTATGGATTATTATTTCCATTCCTTTTCCTATACCTATCAGATCATTTTTAAAAAAGATTTTTAAAAATTCTACCTGTCCGTAAAATTGTTGAAATCTACTTTCATAAGAAGCATATGAAGGCACCTTGCTCTCCTTATCAAATACGTCATCCCGTTTCGCCAATCCAAGTTTTTCGTATGTTTCAATTTCTTTATATAATGCTTCTTTTCCCTCTACAATTAATTGTACCGGTTCTTGCAAACTATTCCCCATCTTGCTCAGGCCAGCACACCACCATTCATGAGGATAATGTCGATAAAAAATATTGTCCTGATATTTTTCATAGTTTAAAACATTTAAAGATAAAAATGCCTCTCTTTTTATAATCAAACCAGATATATAATTCTGTCTTAAAAACGTTTTTTCAAATGCATCCAGTCCCTTTTTTCCTTCTTCCCTGTCAACAATAAAAAAATACTGTGAAAATGTTTTCGCTCTAATCTGGCTTAAATTTTTATTCTCAGATAATATTTTTAAATAGTGTTCCAATGCCCCAATCTCTATATCATCTTCATCTGACACTAACAACACATACTTTCCATGCGCTTTCTCAATCGTTTTATACCAATTTAAATGTGGCATTATGGTCTCATCAATTCCATAATACTTCAATCTACTATCTGGAAGCTTGCTTGCCTGCTTATACTCCTCCTGATATAATTCGGAACCATTTTTAGATACTACAAACTCCACTTCCGCATCGTATGGCATTTTTATTAAATGCTCAAGTCTCTTTAAAAGTAAATTTCCCCTATTATGTGTTGGAATCCCAATTGTCAATAATACATTAGAATTGTTGCGCCCTTCCGGAGTCAGTCTGTATTCATGCTCTGTTTCAATAATTTTTCCAAGCAGATCGGTATCCTCCTGTCTTTCTGTAAATACCAACCGTGGCAAGTATTCTGCCGTATTTCTGTGGAAATATTGTTGGAATTCTTCCTCGCAGGAAAATATTTTAAAATTGTCCCTATAAGATTCCCATTCCGGAATCTTCCAAAAAGATAATGCTCTTCTAACATCATTTACAATTGCATACACTTTGCGTCCCGTTTCCGCTACTTTTAAAAATACACCTATTTTTCGGTAATCCCAATCAAACTTTATTAAGACATCACTGAATTCATTTTTTCCAAATAAGCTTTGTATATCAAAATCTTCAAATTCACTCATAGATATTTTTCCATTAAAGTTTTGTTTTTCTTTATCAAAAAGAAAATACTCACCCTCTCTGTATGGAATAAAATCTATTAAACAATCCTCATATGCATATTTATACGAATTTTTTTCAGTATATTTTTGAAAAGAATTACGAAACTCTTCTTCGTTTCCAGCAATATAGCAATTATAAATATTTTCCAATATCCATTCTTTGCAATCTTCTTTTTCATAAGATAATATTAATAACTCCAATGCCTTATCATAATTTTTTTGTTCAAAATTCTCTATCGCTAAATCCAGTATATTATTTTCCAATTATTTTTCTTTTCCTTTCTCTCTTTCCTGTAACTTTTTCACATATGCCCCAATCGTTTCCTCTTCAATTTTTTTTATTTCACCGGCTCCTATGGCCACTCCATACATCATCGCTTTTCCCTGCTCCGAAATATAAGAAAATTCATCCTTCATGGTATCCTGCGTTTGATAAACTAATGGTCTCAACGAATATTCCATACCTTTTAAGCTATCAATTACTGTTTCTGCCATATAATCCTGTTCCATATAATGATTAATCTTTTTTATCCGTTTATATAACTTCAATACCTGATTATCATTAATATTGGATTTTTTACCCATTGATTCCAGTTTTTCGTAATACCTCAAACCTTCCTTTGCCTTTTTTTCTACTTCATTTAGTTTTTTAGGAATTCCTTCTATGAATTTTACGGCAATTTCTTTATTTTCCCCATCAAATAATTTTTTTGAATGATCAATATGCCATTTTACATTAAATTCTTTCTTACAGTATTTTTTTATTGCGCTTTTTAAAGTCATAACCTTTGATCCATGAATCAAAGCTCCCCCTTCTGTAGCATCAATCGTAGTAATATTTTTCCATTCTTTAATGCGCGTTTCAAACCAATCCAAGTATAATTTAAAATCTGAACGTGTTAAAACTTTCCCACCTCCAACAGCATCAACTTCAAAATAATCAGAATTTTTTACATCGATCTCCTCCATTTTATCTTGAAACGTTCCATCTGCATGAGTTTTATTTCCAGTCAATGCCAAATCCTGACCTATCAAAATAATAATTTCAGACCCCATATTAATTCCCAATGAATAAGCTGTATTTGCTACCGATCCGCCTGTCGGAATATTAGGTAGCGTACAATCTTTATTTTTTGCCCGGCTTAACTCATACAATATCTCATCTTCCATTTTGGAGCCGCTATAATAAAAGAACTTTTTTCCCTTATGCAGTTCCATTGGTTCTACCGATACCTGCGTCATTGTTACCATTGCAGTTTTAGATATATCTTTATGTTCAAACAGTTTCCCGGGTTTTAATCCATCCACAATCACAAACAAATCCGGAATTATCCCCGCATTTAATAACGGTTTCATTGCTGTATCTGTTGCTATGATACAAGCTTTCCCTTTTGCAAGCTTCAAATCCTGTATATTTTTATTTAAAGACGGACCTGCTGATACTATAATAACTGGAAAATCTTTCGGCAATATATTCTTTAATTCCTGTACCCCATATCCTTCACACAAATATGGAAAATTTTTAAATAAATTTGTTGCTGTAACATTTGTATAACGAACTTGTGTATTCCAACTCACTTCTATATCAAAAACATGTTTTCTCAGTTTCTTTACAAACTCTTCTACCTTTTCAGGAAAAAGTTTCTTATAATTGCCAGATAAGTATGTTTTTAAAAGCACCATATTGTCATAAGAAATAAATAAATCAAAATAGTCCTGTATTTCTATATCGTTTAATTCATCTACAATAATGCCCACAGGAATATCTTTTTTAAATAAAAATGCAAGATCAACTTCTTCCATTTCTCTTCGAAAAAGTTCAAACGAAGGTTCATATATTAAAATATTGCATGTTTTCGGTGCGCAATCTATGATTTTTTTAATGTGAACTGCATTTGATATCCCAATAATCACAATTGGTGTATAATCCTTCAATTCATTTTTTTTAATCCAGTTTGCGCCCACCTCATCTGGCGCGTATTTTCCATTCAAATAAAGAATCTTTCCATTGTCATTTACCTTTAAAATTGTATTTCCAAAATAACTGTTTTCTGCAAGCACATCAAAATTACGTTTTTTTCGTTTTACACTCGCTAATTTTTCCGCCCACATCGGAAATTTATTTTTAAGTGCCTCCATGTTTTTTTCATATATTTCTCTATTCATCTATATTTTCACCCTGTAATTTATCATTTACGTAGTTTAATATTTCAAGCCATCCATATTGTAATGTATCCAATAAAATTACATCATCCTGACGTTCAATTCCATCTATTAAATCATGTAATACCTGCACCAGAAACTCCTCATTTATAGAAATCTTAGCCTCGTAAAGTATACATGTAACTATCTCATTCATCATCGGAAGATACTGTTTTAACTCATCTATATATATTTCTCCGGATTCTATTTTTTGTATAATTGTTTCTACCTTTTCTTTATTACAGCACAGCTTTTCTAATAATTCATGCATATTCGTCCCTCATAATAATTTTTGTATATAGAAAGAAAGAGTTGGCATATGCCAACTCTTTCTTAAAGATTATCCGATTACTGTAATAAGGATAATACTCCCTGTGTGCTCTGATTTGCCTGAGCAAGCATTGACTGACCAGCCTGAGCAAGAATATTGTTCTTGCTGTAGCGAACCATTTCATCAGCCATATCAGTATCACGGATACGAGACTCAGCAGACTGTGTATTCTCTGATACATTATCCAGGTTAGAAATAGTATGCTCTAATCTGTTCTGTAATGCACCTAATGCTGATCTCTGACCAGATACGTTGTTAATAGCATTCTGAACCATATTGATTGTTGCATTTGCATGTGCATATGTATCAACTCTCGGTCCATTAAAGCTTTCTGCAGCTGTTGCATTAACATGGAAAAGAACTGCATCTCTACTTGCAGCTGCTGCTGCACTCGTTCTAACAGTTGTAGAATCAGCAACAATGTTTCCTGTTACTGTCTTAAATCCAGTTGAAGCTGTATTTTTTGTAATTGTTGCATTTTTAGAAGCAAGTGCTTTAATAGATGCTCTGACGTCAGCTGATGCGCCAAATTTCTTTTTCTGTGTAACATCATTTGTTGCATAGTATTCGCTTGTAGCGATTGTCTTTCCTGAGCTTAATCCAATTGCCTTTGCATTCATTGCTGCAATGTTAATTGTGATCTTCTGTCCGTTGTTTGCTCCAACCTGAAGATTCTTTCCTGTGAAAGTACCATCTAACAGGTTCTGCTTATTGAACTGAGTTGTCTCGGAAATACGGTCGATTTCATCTGTTAATGACTGTAACTCCTGATTGATAGCATCACGGTCGATAGACTGGTTGGTATCATTTGCACCCTGAACTGCAAGTTCGTTCATACGCTGTAAGATGCTGTGTGTCTCATTTAATGCACCTTCAGCTGTCTGGATAAGAGATACACCATCTGATGCGTTATCAGATGCCTTATCAAGACCACGAATCTGGCTTCTCATCTTCTCAGAAATCTTTAATCCTGCTGCATCATCGCCTGCGCGGTTAATCTTGTAACCTGAAGATAACTTCTCTGCTGATTTAGCCTGTGCTCCTGATGTTGTTCCTAACATTCTGTTGGCGTTCATCGCCTGCATATTATGCTGTACTACCATGCCCATAATTGTTTCCTCCTTGAATTAAGTTACAGCTTCCATGCTGTAATTGATATGATATTTGATTGTAAGATTTTCCTCTTTACGGCCGTACGCTCCGGTCAGGGGTCTGTCTTGTGGGGTAAGCAACGGGGTTTCCTTGCTTACTTGTTATATATATCGGACGAGGTGTGGAATACTTTAGTCCCAATTTTAATTTTTTATTTTTCAACCGCTTTTTATAGTGCCACCGGAACTCTTCCTTCCAGTATTGCACGGATCTCATCCAAATTCTTTCCTGTGATGGATGCAATATTTTCTGGGGTCATTCCGCTGTGGTTCATATTGATAATGATTTTTGCCTCCCCTTCCGATTCTCCCAGTTTTCTGGCATCTTCCAGATCATCCTTCATCAGTTCTCTCAACGCATCACACATATTCGCATCCCTCCTTATTTCACGATATAACTCATCATTTGCTTTGACACTTACCTGTAACACAGCCTCAACATTCTGTCGGTCACGCGGTGTATTCATTTCTTCCACGTTCCTCAGGAATTCTTCTATATCTTCTTTTTTCGCATGGTTTGACAAAATCCGCAAACTTCGATGTTCTCCCGGCTCTAATTCCTGTGTCACAATAATCTGCGCCGGAATCGGTAAATGTTCTGTCACATAATAAATGCCCGGATATCTTTCTTCTATTTTATGTCCATACCTCTGCAATGTCAAAAACATTTTCTCCGGTCGGGTTTCCCTGAAAATAGATATTGTCAGTTCATTGATTGGAACTGCATCTACATATTCTCCATAGCCTTTGTACAGGCACGCATACCCGATGGTCTTGTAAAAATCGTCAATGGTCAACGCATCTTCCGGGCTCTTATACTCGATCACATTATAGGTTCTCATAATGTGACCGATTTCATTCTTAATTTGTCCGGTACTCCCTTCTTTTATGATAAGAAGGTCGATACGGATTGGTTCCTTGCTCAGATTGTATTCCGGCTTTAACTCCAGCCGTTCAATGTCTTCATGGAATTCCAGCCCCGCAGCGGCACAGAATGCCGGATGCCACTGGAGCTTGTCTGGTGCATTTTTCAAATTGCTTCCTCCTGTTTGTGTGAATCACGATTCCGCAACATCGCAATTTGTTTTCGTGCACGAATGCTTAGTTTTCACCTCTTTTCCTTTTCTATTTTTCCTCCGCAATCTTTTCCTACTGTTATCATAACGTAATTTTATTTCCCCTGTTTTCGATCAATCCCGCTTGCCACAATCTTATACTTCAATTCACGATCAGCACATTCTTTCCTTCAAATGCAAATCCATACTCTTTGATCTGCTCTCCTGCAATTCCTTTTTCCTTCAGTTCTTCGCTGTATTTTCTATCCTTAATCTGTGCAAGTGCCGACTGCGCGGTTTCCTCCAGACTGTTTTCTTTTCTTGTGCTCCGCACCTTAAATTCCAGAATCACTGCTGGATCTTTTCCCGGTTTTTTCGGTTCCAGCATGATATCATATCTTCCAAATCCGCTCTCCCGGTTAGATTTTACATAATAGCTGCCCTGTAAATCCACCAGCAGTCCAAGTACAAATCCATGATAAAAACGCTCCGGTTCGGCTCCGGAAGCCCTTTCTCCGGTATCAAAATAGCTGAATGTCTGCAATGCGACACGGTTCATGTATTCATTCATCGCATCCACATCCCCCAGAAACATTGCTTTTACAAAATCATTGTACTCTGACTTCACGGGTACAAACCAGTCATGGATCATTCTTTGAAACATGATCTTCACTTCCAGATTGGTAAGCGCAAGCTGATATCTTGGTGCAAAACGCTCCCCAATATCCAGATAGCTTTCATAGGACAGGACTTTTAAATAACCACTTGCAAGAAGCAGACTCCAGACGGCCTCCTCACTTCCGTTCAACTGATTATATACAATCTGTTCATCGATTTCCGTCCAGATACATTCCCCGCATAACAGCTTTTCAAATTTTTCCTTGATATCCCGGTTTCCTTCGCGGACCAATTTGCCAACCAGACTGTTTGCACTCGTATTCGCCCAATAGGTTGTGTATTGCTGTGAATCCAGATAATTCAGGATGGACCATGGATTATAGATATCCTTATGTGTTCCGAATATAAATCCGTCGTACCATCTTTTTACCTCTTTCTTTTCACCGCCCAGTCCACATTTTTCTAAAGCCTCAAACACTTCCGGTTCGGTAAATCCAAATGTCGTTGCATATTCATCCGATGTGGTGGTAACCACTTTTAAATTATTCAAATCGGAAAATATGGACTCTTTACTCACTCTGGTAATTCCTGTCATGATTCCACGTTCCAGTGCCGGATTCGTTTTAAATGTTGAATTAAACAGGCTTCTGGTAAATGATACCAACTCATCCCAATAGCCATCCACAAAGGCTTCCTGCATAGGTGTGTCATATTCGTCCAGTAGAATGATTACTTTTTTGCCATAATATCTATAGAGGAAATCTGACAACTGGTATAATGATGAAGTTGCATCCGTTTCTCTTATATTATCAGACATCATGCGATCATAATATGCCCGGTCTGCCTCTGTCATTTTTTCATAATCTTTCACATAAGAAAACTTTATATAGATATTCCTTAAAATTTCGCACATCTTCTGTTTGGTTTTCTCATAATCACGCTCTTTAATCCGTGCAAATGACAAACTAATGACTGGATACGTTCCCTGCAGTTTGCGATACTTCTCATCTTTCCAGATTTCCAAGTTTGCAAACAAATCTGACCTGTCTGCATAGCCGAGAGAAAAGAACTGTTCTGTCATACTCATTGTCAGCGTTTTTCCAAAACGTCTGGGTCTTGTGATCAATGTCACACTGTCTCCACTATCCCACCATTCTTTTAAAAAAGCGGTTTTATCTACATAAAAATATTGATTTTCAATGATTGTGGAAAAATCCTGTACTCCAATCGCTACATTTACTGCCATATGCATTCCCTCTCCCAGATATTCCTTCTATCTTTTCCTATTCCGTCTTGATACTCCCCCTGCACATCCGTCCGCTTGATACCGATTGCCGGGTCATTCCATGCCACACCGCCCTTGTTGTTCGGATGTCAGAAGTCATTAACTTTATAGCAGAACCCTGCCTCATCATACCGGTGCAATCGGCATCCTTTCTATTGATTTCCGAATAGCATCCATGACCGGTTCCCAACCGCCATCCTCTATGCAATTGATAAACTCTTTCTGCACTTCCTGATTGGGAATATGAACCGTACGGGTATCAAAATCATAAGTCAGATATCCCAGATGCACAAGAAGCGTCAGCACATCATCCGCACTTGCAAAAGTTGTCATATCATTTTGAAATTTATCCGGATTTATTGCAACAGAACTTCCTGCTATGAGTTTTGTTACAAGTTCTTTTAAATTGTACATATCCATCTGGATATATTTTTTTAGCGCCTCATAGGTCTCTGTCTTTGTCCAGTAGCTGTCAAAATCATGTCCCAGAAGTGACATCACAACGGATCTTGGATTGTAGATCTGTATGCCTTTCAAATCATAACCATCATACCACTGTTTCATTTTCTCGTATGGCATATCATACGCTGGGCAGAGTTCCTGCACTTCCTGCTCGGTAAACCCTGTAAATTCAGCAAGTTCCCGCTGATTTGTCATGGAGTATTCATCAAACATGTTAAGCGCAGAGTGTTCCCCATACTTCTTTATCGGAAGAATTCCTGTCATATATGCCAGTACACAGTATGGCTGGTTTTTTAATAAATCCCTCAGGAAGTTCAGATAAATTTTCTGTGCGTCGGTATCATTCCCTTTTACCCGGAAGATACAGTCCCATTCATCTATAATAAATACAAAAAAGCTGTGCGTCTGGGAATATATTTCTTCTATGACAGATACGAGATCTTCTTCATAATACGTGACATTGGCAAATTCACGTTTCAATTCACGCGTCACTTTCCGGGTTAGAAGTTCTAACATCTCATCAATGGTTTTTGTACGTCCCAAAAACTGCTGCATGTTCAAATGTATCACATTATATTTGTTTAAATGTTCTTCAAAACCGGCATCTTCTGCTATTTTAAATTTTTCAAACAACTCTTTGGAATCGCATCCTCTGCTATAATATGCCACAAGCATATTGGCAGCAATGGATTTGCCAAAACGACGCGGGCGGCTTACGCAGATATTTTTATGCTCACCAAAAAGCTGCGAATTTGTAAACTTAATCATTTCTGTTTTATCAACATATATTTTTGAACGAAGGGATGCATTATAAAATTCTTCATTCCCTGGATTTACATAAAGTCCCATTTCTTCTCCTTTCGAACACCATGCTGGGTTTTAAATTCGAGAATCACGGCTGAATCTTTTCCAATTCCATCTATATTATATAGTATTATACAATTTTTCCAGAAAAAACGAAACAATAAAAAAGGGGCTGTAAAAAAACTCCCCTGACAGAAAAATCGCCCAGACCGTGAGGTCTGAGCGATTTTTTGGTATAATTAATTATGCT
>NZ_CVRR01000023.1 GCF_001406815.1 Roseburia faecis
ACAAGGTAGATAGGGCAGAGGTGGAAGTGTGGCAACACATGGAGCTGACTGTTACTAATAGGTCGAGGGCTTGATTAAAAAAAGCGGTTAAATCTGTATGAAGTTTTGAAAGTATATACTTTCAATTGATAATCCTCGATAGCTCAATGGTAGAGCACTCGGCTGTTAACCGAGTTGTTGTAGGTTCGAGCCCTACTCGGGGAGTTATTTTATGTAAGATGTTCTTATGTAAGAGATAAATATGGCTCCATGGTCAAGCGGTTAAGACATCGCCCTTTCACGGCGGTAACACGGGTTCGATTCCCGTTGGAGTCACTGACTGTAAAGCTGATACTCAGCTGAGCATCAAAAGAGCTTATTCGCCGATGTGGCTCAATTGGCAGAGCAGCTGATTTGTAATCAGCAGGTTATCGGTTCGAGTCCGATCATCGGCTTTTTCTTTTTTGGACCATTAGCTCAGTTGGTTAGAGCAACCGGCTCATAACCGGTCGGTCCTGGGTTCGAGTCCCCGATGGTCCATTTTTTTACTTGAAATACTCGATAATATATGTTATAATGTTCAACGATCTGGCCTAGTGGCTCAGTTGGTTAGAGCGCCGCCCTGTCACGGCGGAGGTCACGGGTTCGAGTCCCGTCTGGGTCGTTTTAGTAATTGTTTTACAATTACGGTATGGGATCTTAGCTCAGCTGGGAGAGCATCTGCCTTACAAGCAGAGGGTCACAGGTTCGAGCCCTGTAGGTCCCATTCATGCCGGCGTGGCGGAACTGGCAGACGCGCAGGACTTAAAATCCTGTTGTGGTGACACAGTACCGGTTCGATTCCGGTCGCCGGCATTACACTATGATTTATAGTGTTAAGTAAATATGTGTGCGTAGCTCAGCTGGATAGAGCACTTGGCTACGGACCAAGGTGTCGGGGGTTCGAATCCTCTCGCGCACGTATGAAAAAAGGAGCAAGACGTAAGTCTTACTCCTTTTTTAGTATTCCAGCACGTAAAAGTTCAAATATAAAAGAAAATGACGGGAGAAGAATATGCTTACTTACAATCTGGAACAGAGAAATGATGAACCGAAATATTATTATATATATAAAATGATCCGACGGGATATTGAGCGTGGAAAACTGAAAAAAGGAGAAAAACTTCCATCCAAGAGAAGTCTGGCGGAACA
Organism: Roseburia faecis; assembly: GCF_001406815.1. GTDB lineage: Bacteria > Bacillota > Clostridia > Lachnospirales > Lachnospiraceae > Roseburia > Roseburia faecis. The sequence continues at coordinate 1,171 of NZ_CVRR01000023.1, forward strand.
CCTCGGAATCAGTCTGATCACGGTAGAGAATGCGTATCAGATGTTAAAAGATGAAGGGTATATAGAACCGAGAGAACGCAGTGGATATTATGTATGTGAAATACATGTAATCGGAGAAATGAAAGAGCAGAATCAGCAACTGCATATGCTTCCCGAGATACCGGAAGAAATCGAAGATGGACGATTGCAGAATGCAGCACTTTCCAGCTTCCCATATTCTCTGTATTTTAAAACTGTGCGAAGTGTTATTACAGAATATGGAGAAGAATTGCTGTATCGTTCACCAAATGAGGGCTGTGCGATTCTGCGAAACAGTATTGCATCCTATCTGCTGCGTTACCGGGGATTATTTGCGCAGCCGGAACAGATTATTATCGGATCGGGAGCGGAACATCTGTATGGTACGGTTGTGCGTATTCTTGGAGCGGATAAGATTTATGGAATTGAAGATCCGTCCTATCATCAGATCCGGAAAGTCTATGAGGGAACGGGTGCGGTCTGTGAAATGCTGCCTATGGGGGAAGATGGAATCAGGAGTGATGTGCTGGCGCAGACAAGGGCGGATGTGCTGCACGTGACACCATTTCACAGTTTTCCGTCCGGGGTTACGGCAACCATAGGGAAGCGATACGAATATCTTGAATGGGCAAGAGAAAAACATCATTTTATTGTGGAAGATGATTTTGACAGTGAGTTCTTTATGCCTGGTAAGCCGGTAGAGACATTGTTTATGCTGGATGACAGCAGTTCGGTCATATATATCAATACATTTTCTAAAAGTTTGTCACCGTCCATTCGTATGGGATATATGATTTTGCCGGAGAGACTGATGGAACGTTACAAAAAAACTTCCGGCGGATTTTCCTGTACCGTACCGGTATTGGAACAGTATGCGCTGGCAGAATTTATCAATAAAGGATATTTTGAACAGCATCTGAGCCGGGTACGGAGAAAACAAAATCATAAAATGGAAGTATAGGGTTGACAGATTTATATGCAGATTGCCAATCAGTTTCGGACAGATATCCTGGCCGGTAAATATGCACAGGGAGAATATCTTCCATCCATCTTATATTTGGAGCCGGAATGCCTTTGGAAATCGGACTGCATTTTTTTATCCCAAAGGGATTCATTCATCCACTGGTGGCTATTGTGGCAGATATTGTACTGGTTCTGACCGGAGGAGTGATACAGTATGGACTTATGAAGCTGTTTTATAAGTTTCCACTGTCAAAAGTAGCCTTTGGTGCGGCTATCAAACGGGAAATGAATGCATAAATATAAATGAAAGCATATGAAGAAAGTAAAAGAGCCGGTCGTCTGACCGGCTCTTTTGAGGGGAGTATAAATAATTAATAAGAGGTATAACATTGAAAAGAAGAAAAAACTTCTTTTCAAAAGTTATTATAATGGATTGCGGTATGGATTGCAATCAAATAATGAATATTTTCTCGAAAAGTTGAGAAACTATTCCTGTACTAAATAATTGTATTCGTTGAACCATGCAGTTTTTGGGGAAACGTTAAAGGAGGAAAAAGTATGTCAAAAAACAGTACAGGAACAAACAGTGCAACAAATCGCAGTGGGAGCAATCGTGTCTCTGATTGTTATTCCAACAAGTCTGAAAACAGAACATCCAATAAATCTGTGAATAAGACATCAGACAAGACAGAAGACAGGGTATCAGATAAGGCAGGAGATGTGTCTGATTCCGCATCTGATAATATGCGATAGGCAGAAACAAAATGCATAAAATTGCATAATATAATAAAAAACAGATTACACGAAGGACAGCGTGTAATCTGTTTTTTAATGAAAACGGCATATTCTGGAGGATATTGTGAAAGATTTTGAACTGATTTACGCATCGCAGCTGAGGGCAAAACAAAGGGAGAGCAGGGCACTGGTAATTGATATCCGTGACAGGAAAGAGTATGAGAGCGAACACTGGCCGGGGGCCGTCAGCTATCCGTATGATCAGCTGGAACGAGGAACTGCCCGTCTGCCGAAAAACCGCAAGCTGATTTTGTACTGCGACCATGGGGGAGGAAGCATGCAGATGGCGCGTATGCTTGGGGAACAGGGGTATCATGTGGCAAGTGTGGTTGGTGGTTATGAGGCGATGAAAAAAATTTCGAAAAACTATTTTAAAAATCGTGAGAATATGTAACAATAGAACTGCAGACCATGCAATACATTATAGTAGAAAAGAGAATATTTATGGATACATATGAATTGGTTGTACCGTGTCATTTTGGACTCGAGGCGGTAACAAAAAGAGAAATTTATGATTTAGGATATGAAATTACAAGAGTAGAAGATGGCAGAGTGACATTTGCGGGAGATGCGGAAGCCATATGCCGTGCAAATATATTCCTTCGCAGTGCAGAAAGAGTGCTGTTGCAGGTAGGACGTTTTAGGGCAACAACATTTGATGAACTGTTTGAGGGGATAAAAGCTCTGCCTTGGGAAGACTATATTCCAAAGGATGGAAAATTCTGGGTAAAAAAGGCATCTTCTATTAAAAGTAAACTGTTCAGTCCGTCGGATATTCAGTCAATTGCAAAAAAGGCGATGGTAGAGCGTCTGAAGAATGTATACCGGCTGAACTGGTTTCCGGAGGATGGAGCACCTTATCCGGTACGCATTTTCCTGTTAAAGGATGAGGTAATGGTTACACTGGATACTTCCGGGGATTCCCTGCACAAGAGAGGCTATCGTCTGATGACCAGCAAGGCTCCGCTGACGGAGACGCTGGCAGCAGCACTGATTATGCTGACACCGTGGAAAAAGGATCGTATTCTGGTAGATCCGTTTTGCGGAAGTGGAACGTTCCCGATTGAGGCAGCCATGATTGCAGCAAATATTGCACCGGGAATGAACCGGCAGTTTACCGCAGAGCAATGGAAAAATCTGATTCCGAAACAGTTGTGGTATGACACGGTAGAAGAGGCACAGGATCTTATGGATGCAGATATCCAGGTAGATATTCAGGGATATGATATCGATGCGGAAGTGGTGAAAGCAGCCAGAGAGAATGCAAAGCGTGCGGGCGTGGATCATCTGATTCATTTTCAGCAGAGAGCGGTTGCGGATCTGCATCATCCGAAAAAATATGGGTTTGTCATTACAAATCCGCCGTATGGAGAGCGCCTCGAGGAGAAAGAGGATCTTCCGGAGCTGTATACGCAGATCGGACAGGCTTATGCAGGACTTGACAGCTGGTCACTGTATATGATTACCAGTTATGAGGATGCGGAGCGTTATATAGGAAGAAAGGCAGATAAAAACAGAAAGATTTATAATGGTATGATAAAAACCTATTTTTATCAGTTTATGGGGCCAAAACCGTCGAAACGCAGAGAAACAGCAGAGAAAACGATCGAAAGGAAGGAACAGCAGTAATATATGAAATACTCGAAACGGTATATTGCGTTTACAATTGTGCTGGCGCTGGTTTTTATTTTAAAATTTCAGATTCTGGGCGTGGACAATGCACAGGTGGGACGGTTCCGCGGAGGAGAACTGGATACACAGGTATGGAATCCGATGGTGGCAAAGGAAGTCAACGGGCAGACCATTCATGCCGTAATCGATAACCAGACTTACAATAACAGTAAATCGAAATTTTACATGGACAAAAACCGCAATATTATGGTTCCTGTCAGCATGTTGCGGGATGCGCTGAATTGCAGTGCACATGTGTACGATAAAAAACGTCTTCTGGTGGAAAAACACAGTCAGTCCGTATCGATGGATGTGGGTCAGAAAAAGGCGTATTTAAATGGGGATGAAGTAGATATTTCATCCGCTTTAAAGGAAGTCAGAGGCCAGCTGGTTGTCAGTCTGGAAGATCTGTCCAACCTGTTAGGTTACAGTTGCAGTTTCGATATCGCAAGTAATACAATTACGGCATCCGATAAAGATACTTCTGCGATTGTTCCGGCTTCCTATGATTTAAGGGAGCGTGACCGGGTATCAACGATATACAATCAGGGTTCCTATGGTACGTGCTGGGCGTTTGCCGCAACCAGTGCCTTGGAGTCTTCCCTGCGACCGGAGGAAAAAGTTAATTTTTCCGTGGACCATATGAGTATGAGCAATTCTTTTCATGCCAATCAGTATGATGGCGGAGAATATACCATGGGAATGGCTTATCTGGCAGCATGGCAGGGACCGGTCTATGAGAAGGACGATCCGTATGGGGACGGGATGACGGATGATTCGCTCAAAGCAGTGCGTCATGTGCAGGAAATGCAGGTTATTGACGGTAAAGATTACGAAGGAATAAAAGAAGCGGTATTTAAATATGGCGGTGTGGAATCTTCCCTTTACAGTACCATAAGAAGTTCACAGGGGAGTTCGGTGTATTATAATCAGAATACAAGTGCGTACTGTTATATTGGTACGGAAAAACCGAATCATGATGTAGTGATCATTGGATGGGATGACAATTATTCGAGATCCAATTTCAATACTCCGCTGGAGGGAGACGGTGCGTTTATCTGCCAGAACAGCTGGGGAGATGGATTTGGAGAAAACGGAATTTTCTATGTGTCCTACTACGATACGAATATTGGTACGCATAATGTGGCATATACGCGGGTAGATGATGTACATAATTATGATCACATCTATCAGAGTGATCTGTGCGGCTGGGTTGGAAAATTAGGATATGACAGTGACCAGATTTACGGGGCGAATGTGTTTGAGGCAAAAGGGAGCGAAACATTGTCTGCTGCTTCTTTTTATGCGACCGGTGCAAACACACAGTATGAAGTTTATGTGGTGCACGATTTTGAAAATGAGAAGTCTTTTGCGCAGAGAGAACAGCTTGCATCCGGAACGTTACAGAAAGCGGGATATTACACCGTTGATTTTGATACAAAGGTTTCCCTGAAAAAAGGGGAACGTTATGCCGTGCTGGTATACCTGAAAACACCCGGAACCAAACATCCGATGGCAATCGAATATGATACCGGAGAGAAAATTTTACAGGGTGTGGATCTGGATGACGGAGAGGGTTATATCAGTTTAAATGGAAAAAACTTTGTAAACGTAAAAGAGAAAAAAGATTGCAATCTTTGCATTAAAGCATTTACGAGGGATTAAGATGGACGAAATCGTTTTAAAGTGGGTGACAGTACTGTCGGGAATCCTGACGGTGATTGTCTGCGTGTCGGTTTTCTTTTTCCCGGATATACATGAACGGGCTGTTCTGGCAGCCGAGCAGCAAAAGGAAGTCGGCGGAGGAAATCTGATCGCTACAACGGCGAATCCGAAAGCGGTGGTGGAGCAGTCAAAGGATCTGAACGCGCAGCTTAAGATTGCTCTACCGGAGGGAATTTCAAAAGCAGATGTAGAAATTGAAAATGATTATGTGACGCAGACCATTTATATCAAATTTGCGGGCGGTGTGGATGATTATTTCGAGCAGTATGCCATCAAGGGAAGCAGTGATCATATAGCATCCATGGCTTATTATAAGGATAAGGAAGAGGGCGTGATCGCACTTCAGCTGGATCAGGTGTATGAACTGAAAAACCGGTTCAAAAAGGGAAGCCTTTACATTGATTTTATTGATCCGCACGATATCTATGATAAAGTCATTGTGGTGGATGCCGGACACGGAAGCCACGCAGCAGGTGCCGTAAAACTTGGAATTTCTGAAAAAAGCCTTAATCTGGCGATCGTACAGCAGTTGAAAAAACTGTTTGATGAGGATAAACGCAGGATCAGGGTGTACTATACACGTACATCGGATACGAATCCGACGCTGGATCAGAGGGTTCAGCTGGCAAATAAGGCAAATGCAGATCTGTTTATCAGCGTACATAACAATTCGGATGCAACCGGAAACTTTACCAAAGTGAAGGGAACCCAGGTAATGTACAGCGAATCGGATGACGCAAAGTTGTCGAGTAAGAAGCTGGCGGAGATTTGCCTGAAAAATGTCGTGGATACGACGGGCAGTGAGAACCGGGGGCTGCTAAAAGGAGACAGTATCTATATTATCCGCACAAGTAAGGTGCCGGTGGCACTGATTGAGGTAGGATTTATGACAAATTATAAGGAACTGGATCTGCTGAACAGTACAAGTTATCAGAAAAAGGCAGCTGAGGGTATTTATAACGCAATCAATGAAGCATTTCAGGAGGGATATTAAATTGACAGAGATTATTTTTGCAACGGGAAACAAGGATAAAATGCGTGAGATTCGTGAGATTATGGCGGATTGTGATGTACATATTGTATCCATGAAGGAAGCCGGCATCAGGGTGGATATTGTGGAAGATGGAACTACTTTCGAGGAAAATGCAAAGATCAAAGCACGGGCCGTGGCTGCACATACGGATGCGATTGTTCTGGCTGATGATTCCGGACTGGAAATCGATGCACTGAATAAAGAGCCGGGTGTATATTCTGCCCGTTATATGGGAGAGGATACTTCTTACGATGTGAAAAACAAAAATCTGATTGACCGTCTGGATGGCGTACCGAAAGAAAAACGTACCGCACGCTTTGTCTGTGCGATTGCGGCTGTCCTTCCGGATGGAAGGGAACTGGTGACCCGTCAGACGATGGAAGGATATATCGGCTGGGAACCGGAAGGGGAAAACGGCTTTGGGTATGATCCGATTTTTTATCTGGATGAATACGGATGCTCATCGGCAGCGATTTCTCCAGAACAGAAGAATGCGATCAGTCACAGAGGCAAGGCATTGCGTGCGATGAAAGAATTACTGAAAAAAGAAATTTAAAAAAGAATGAAACATTTTTACCATCTGATCTGTATAGTAAGTAGAACAGCAAAAAAGCTGTGACACACATACGGAAAGGATGGTAATTTATTATGAAAAAGAAACTGGTTGTATGTATATTATGCGGGATGATGGCAATGTCGGCGTTGACCTGTGGTATTGGCAGTGTATTTGCGGCGGAGAGTCCGGAAACACCGGTAATTTCCGCACAGGAGGGAGAGCAGATTCCGAATCCGTGGAAGGAATACACTTCTGTGAAAGATGCAGAAAATGCAGTGGGATTTTCCGTAAAGCTTCCGAAAAAGATCAGTGGTTATACAAAAGATATGATTCAGGCAGTCGACGGATTAGTTCTGCAGGTATTTTACAAAAGCGGGGATAAGGAGATTTTAATCCGTAAGGCGCTGATATCACAGGGAAAAGATATCAGTGGGGATTACAATGTTTATGATGTGACAAAGAAAGTGTCTGTCAAAGGGAAAAAGAGAAAGGTTACGATCAAAGGAACGGAAAAGAAGAAAAATCTTGCGGTATGGAGTGACGGAACCTATTCCTATTCTTTGTATACAAGTGCAGGAATGAGCCAGAAAGCACTGATCAGACTTGTAAAACAGGTACAATAGGAGTAAAGATATGGTAATTTGTCTGGAACGGACAATTTTCTGGCAGGAGCGGCTGCATGTTGCAGCCGCTGACTGCTGGCGGATATGCAGACAGCATCTGTTGCAGATGGCTGTAAAACAGGAGAAACAGGACGAGAGGGCAGCGGTCAACCAGAAAGCGGAAAAGCTTCTGAAAGATTACGGAAACAGTATTTTGCGGATGGCATATGCTTATTTACATAATATGAGCGATGCAGAGGACATCCTGCAGGAGACTCTGATAAAATATCTGCAGACAGCGCCTGTTCTGGAGAACCCGGCCCATGAGAAGGCATGGCTTCTGAAAGTGGCTGCCAACCTGAGCAAAAACCGGATTGATTACAATCGTATCCGGCAGACCGATGAGCTGGAGGAAACGCTCGTTGCAGAAAAGCGAGAAGATCTGCGTTTTGTGTGGGAGGCAGTACGCGCGCTCCCGGAAAAATAATATTGTTCCGATGCGGCTGGCACGTCGTATTCTTCCGTTTGCTGCATGTGTAGTGATTGTTGTGGCGGGGCTTGCAGTTCCGCAGATCCGGCAGAAAATTCCGCAAAAACCGCAAAAGCCGGGAGAAGAAAAACCGGCGGTAGAGGGCGTATATGCGCCACAGGAGGTAGCATCGGCCGAAAAACTGACGGATGCGGTGGGCTTTCCGGTCAGGGATATTGCTTCGCTGAAAGAAAAAGCAACGGATCGTTCCTATGTGACATATGGGGATGGACTGGCAGAGATCACATATCGCTGGGATTCACAAAGTATCTGTTTCCGGCAGTCACAGGGGCAGGAGGATAATTCCGGTGACTATACGCACTATGCAGAAGAAAAATTGATTGTTGTGGGAAAATATTCTGTCACTTTCAAAGGACAGGAAAAAGGCAGTTATATGCTTGCAACCTGGTCGGATGGCACATATTCTTTCTCTGTATCTGCCACGCAGGCATTGAAAAAAGCCGAGTTTCTGGGGCTTATTGAGGAAATTGAAAAAAATATTTGAAAAATTCAAAAAAGTTGTTGACTTTATTGCCAGGCTATACTATAATCTATCTTGCGTCACGGATGAGACACAAACAACACGGACGCAACAACATAGCCTTCGGGGTGTGGCTCAGCTTGGCTAGAGCGCCTGGTTTGGGACCAGGAGGTCGCAGGTTCGAATCCTGTCACCCCGACTACATGCGGGTGTAGTTCAATGGTAGAACACCAGCCTTCCAAGCTGGATACGTGGGTTCGATTCCCATCACCCGCTCTGATATTGCGAAAGCGATATTGATGAGTGTTCGTAGCTCAGCTGGATAGAGCAACGGCCTTCTAAGCCGTGGGTCGGGGGTTCGAATCCCTTCGAGCACATGCGCGTTCCTGCGAGCGATGTTAGCGCTCTAAATGGTACGATAACATCTCTATGGTGGGTATAGCGCAGTTGGTTAGCGCGCCAGATTGTGGCTCTGGAGGCCCAGGGTTCGAATCCCTGTATCCACCCTGTTGCGGTAGCAACTATCATTGTTGGGCTATCGCCAAGCGGTAAGGCACAGGATTTTGATTCCTGCATTCGTTGGTTCGAATCCAACTAGCCCAGCTTGCTTAAAAATTAAATTATGGGATACTAGCTCAGTTGGTAGAGCACTTGACTTTTAATCAAGTTGTCGGGGGTTCGAATCCCCCGTGTCTCACTAAGAACTTTTTATTATATGTTTTAATATAAATAAAAAGTAAGGACTTCCAAGAATGGAAGTCCTTTTTTGTTGTATCTCATTTTTTCTGCAGCAACCGGAACCAGGAAAAGAAATTGTAATACATTTCAAAATGTATCTCACAAATCAAAGCCGGTTTTCCTGATCAGCGCCGCAGCCATTCAACATTGAGATACATTACACATGGAGCAAAGAAGCGCGAAGCGAACAATTGACTTTATAAAAAAGATTCGCTTCAAATTCTGACTTTGACCAGAAGTAGCAAAAACCATCCACAGGATCAACGACTACATATTCATCCAATGTTATAGTAAATTCTTTTATATCCATAATTCCTCCTTAATACCCAGCCTGAAAAAATACTGGATCTAATCTGTATATATCGCTGTGCAACATCTTAGCTTGTTGGGCGAGATGTAAATACATTTTAGTTGTTGCATAATCACTATGTCCCAACATCATACGCAAAAACTCCAAATTGCCGCCGCCAATAATAAAAGACGTTGCAAATGTGTGTCGGAGCAGGTGCGGATGCAGCCGATCTATACCGGCTCTCTTTTTTAATCTGGCAAAAACCATTTTCACAGACGTTTCTGTTATCGGTTCAGCTGTTCCAACCTGAGCAAACACCGGAAAATCATCTTCCGGTGTGTAAGCCCGATATTTGATCAAATAATGGTAAAGCATCCGTTTCAACTTCAGACACAGGAACACTGTCCGGAATTTATCCCCTTTACCTTTAATCGTCAGGTAATTGAGTTTGAAATTGATTCCCTTAAATGTCAGAGACACCACATCACCGAGACGGAAACCAGCATCCAGCATCAAATGGATAATGCAAAGGTTACGAAGTCCGGATTCTGTTTTATCATTATAACAACCGTCAATTTCATCAACTTCCCATTGCGTAAGAGGAAGCACCGGAGCATTGTCTTTTTTCAGAAATTTTACTTTCCGGAGAACATCAGCAGAACAATACCCTTCATCAATGCAATAATTTAAAAACACCTTTGCTGCTCTGAAATAAGTATTGATAGAAGTATTTTTACATCCTGTCCCCCGGAGCTGGGAAAGATATGCAAGCACCAACTCCCGAGAAATTACATCACACTCGATCAGATCAGGCACTGATCCGAGCTGATCGGAAAGAAAATCAACAAATTTCTGCACATTGAACCGATAATATACAATAGACTGTTCAGAGCAGTAGGACTCATGATCAACGAGAAATAAGTTAAAAGCCATCTGTACATTCATATAAAAACCCTCCTTATCAGGAGATATAACCACCACTTTGCAACATTCGCCTTTACATTTTGGCTTTTTCATGTTATAACAAAGCTAAGAGTTGAAAATTATATCTCCGGTATTTTTATCAATAATCATAAGGTTACTGGAACGCTTAACAGCATTTTTCATTGTGTCCGCTAATTCATCCGAATTGAATTGGCGGATTTTCTTTGTTTTAAAACGAATTGCATCTTCAACATCATTATCGTTTAGCATACAAAGCGCCTCAATACAATCCCTCAAAGGATCATCACTATTAATACCACGGGTATAAATACCATATGTTATAGCAGATTTAACAGCGCGAGCTTTCACAACTTCACTATTCAGTTTTCTTGTATACGTTCTAACAAGTGATTTCTGATCATCCGGTATAAATGCATCCGTAAGTTTACAGCTGCGGAGTGCTTTCCAGAAAGGACACAAATCACGGCGAGATTTATTTGAATCATTTTTTCCGGGTTCATGGGGTTCAACTAACCGTAAAACTTTACTTGTAAGATAATCACAAATGAGTTTCCAGTTGTCAAAATAATCATAAACACGTTTTCCCTCTCCCTTAGACGAATTATCAAAGAAAGGTAAAAGTTCATATGTTTTTGTATGTTTCCTCATTGTCTGGAACTCCACATTCATAATCAAATTAACAGGCGGAGTAAGCAGATCAGCGAGCTTATGAAGTGAATCCGGCGAAATATCTTCTTTTTTTGTTAAAATCCTGCGGCATTTCTCAACATAATGTTTTTGACGTCCAAATTCTGCATAATACTGCAATCGACCATAATCTAAAGCTTTCCAACTGTGTTTTAAAAATGCGTACTCATAACAATACATATCATATCTGTTAATAAGTCCATTGAACAACCAAACTTTAAAAAACCATGGTTTATAACCTTTTTCAACTACTTCCTTTGATTTCAAATAAATTCGAATAAAAATTTTATCAGATCGCTTTCCGATAGCAAGATAATCAATCTCAAAATCTTCTGATCCCTTTTTGGAAGTATGTAATAATGCATCTTTAAAACGATCCACACGCATTTTATAGAAGTTTTCCGGACTGAAAAACTTTTCCGGGTTTTTTAAATAGTTAGAGTGCCAACAATAGTCCACACGGTTCTCCTGGACAAAATCAATTTCAAGTCCAAAATAATCTGCAATCGCTTTTACATACTCATAAGAACGTTCATAAGCTATATGAACCCCATACATCCAAAGCATATAACTACGAATCTGCACCACACATTCACAGGTTACTGAATCACCATTATCAGAAGAGTGCGGAACTTTTGGAGCGAAAAAGATATCAAATAACTCCGGACATTCCAAACAAATGTTGTACCATCCGGCATAACTAAAAGGTTTGTAGTTCAAAGCACTAGGCAGACCATCAAAGAAAAAGGGCACACCAGACGAATAGTCATTCAGTTTTTCCCATTCCTGACCAATCGCATCAAACTTCCTGCGGAAGCGTTTCACACTCAAGTCCTTAGAATCATTTGTAAAATCATTTTTGAACTTGACGGAATAATAAAATGTATCAATGTTGTGAAGAAACTTTTTTTGCTTAAAATCAAACCAGTATGTATTTTCAACCTCATCAAACTCATTGTATATAAAAGATTTTTTAATATACAACTTGTCAATCAAAATAACCACCTCCATGTAAAAATATTTTTTCGTAGAATTGCAATTCTACGAAATTACAAAAATGGGTTCAAAGTAAGTATTCATCAGAGTTTAGCAAGAATTAGTTGTGTATTTTCAGACCACGTATTACAGCCCCGTGGTCACACCCCGGGCAAGCCGCGCCGCGGGTCCCCCTCAATCCCCCGCGTCACATCTTGTCCGGGGCGTGCCGTTCTTCGTTGTATCTCAAAAAATTTTCCTGGCACCAGAAGCGCCGGACTTTTTGAGATACACAAAATAAATCAACTAGGAGCGGAGAAAAGAGCATAAGTATCGTAAATGGAATAAAACTTTTTTCGTGCTACGAAAAATTCTGATCCAACTTTCTCTTTCATGGGGTACCATACTTTCACGGCTACAAACAACTTGCCACCAGCAAAAAGGGAAAGAAACTTCCCGGCAACTCCGAAGTTACTGACTTTACGATGCACCCACTCATATTCGATCAAAGACCGGATCTGACGGTCAAGCATCCTGTCAAACTGTGCCACCAATATAACCTCATAGCCAAGTTTTCGATGCTGGGTGAAAAAACTACACCATGCAGCCCGGTTCTTTTGCCCCCATTCCCTGGCATTAAACATGATCTGGCACTCATCGATCACTAACAAAATCTCTCCTTCCTTAACTCTCCGTCCCACGTATTCAGAATAGTTACGGGAAAACGTTATTAAACGCTCAGGGGTAAGGAAAGCGTTATCAATATACAGGAAAGAACCTTTCGGTTTACTTATGCTGCTAAAATCACAGGAGAAGTTGCCGATGATCGGAGCAGGGCGGTATTGCATCCAATGATATAACCGGGATGCCAGATGCAGGGATTTCCCTGCACCCGGTGTTCCAGAATAAAGAGTAATCATAAAACCTCCTACATAAGGGGTGTAATTTCTGTAACAGTTGTCACAGCTTTTCGGGCAAATTTCAAGATAATCCATGCCGTTACAGCGACAAGCCAGCCCTCCGATATTACGATAAAGGCATCAATAGGTACAAAATAGTTAATATAAGGTAGATATTCGCTAAACTCGGACACACCAAGATAAGCAAGAAATGGACTGGTTGGTAAAATTTTAAAAACTAAACCAACGCAAAGCACGAGCATGGCAAATATAATTCCGTAAAGTAGTTGCATAAAATCACTCCTAACTAAATAATTTAGATATCCTGATTGTCATAAACATAAGCGCCAGTATATAAAAGATCTGCATCCCATAGCGAAACAATTTAATATATTTAGCATATTTAGACAGATCGACATCAACTTTGAATGTGTAATTAATAGATTTAAAATAATACTTAAAATGAAAAACGGGCGGAGCTTTTTCTGCACTCATGCCTTTGATCAGATTTACAATGTCAAAAGGAATACAGAAAGGGAATAATTTCGTTATATCTCCATATTTCCCCAGCTTATCAGCTATACCACCTCCACCACCGCCTCCAGATCCGGCATCATCCGGATCAATCAGCTTACCAGTCTCCGGATCAATAAGTTTTCCCGTTTCCGGATCAATGTCAAGACCAGTCTCCGGATCAATAACATTTCCGGTTTGCGGATTAATAATAGGATTCCAAGCAGGTTTCCTTTTTTTATCCTTATCTTTGTCTTTGTCAGGCTTCGGTTTTTCAGGATCTTTAGGATCTTCCGGCTTTTCCGTTGTTTCGGTTTCTTCCGTTCCATCCGGTTTTTGCGGAGTTTTAGGCTTAAACGGGATTATACCCGGAAGCCAATCGGGGTGCTCATCTGGATCGGGTTTTTGACCAGGTGCTTCACCTGGCTTAACAATACGAAATTCATCAGGAATATCTGGGGACTTAATCCACGGCTTCACGTCTGGGACTTCAGCCGGGCAAGCTCCGGCGGACACTTGCGCACTTACAACATCAGCACCAGTAAAAGCACCGCCTTTAACAATCCAAGATGTCACACCATATATACAACCATCATATTTATGACAAGACTTACTATAAGGCTGAACCCACACTTGAGAAAAACCCGGTAAAACTTCATTACCCTTAGAATCTAAAACATAAATATAACCAGATTTAGACAAATAAAGATTTGAAGAAGAGCAAAAAACTATATATCGCCCCGCTGAATCAATAACAATATTTAATATCGAACCGGAAAATACAGATCGAGCAACTGATTTCAAATAATCAACATCTTCAAAATCAGATGAAGCACAAGTCCAAGCCATTAACTCCTCATAAACTACATCAACAGATGATGTATCAAATTGATTTACAGCATTTGAATACTTAGCCTGATACCCAAACACATCCTTAAGCATATCAAACAGATCCTGCGACATAGAAATACCCTTTTCCGTAGCAGTATTTACAAGATTTTTCAGCTCTTTCACAGCAGCTTTCCCGGCATCAGAATATAACTTCCAGTGTACTTTTGCGGCATTATCAACAAATGATGTGAAATTATTCCATGCCTGCTTACCTGTCACACCATGATTCTTGATCTGATCATCAGATACTTTCATATCATAACCGCACATAGAGTAAAGTGTATTCATCAAATCCCAATAGGTTACATATAAATATTCCTCCATGCCTGTAGCCTTAGCAGTGTCATAGCTGGAAAAAACAACACCAGCGACAATAAACAACGACAGCAGAACAGGGACAATCTTTTTAAAAAAATGTTTCATAAAAAATAACCCTCTCGTATAATTATTATGTACATGGTATAATCAAAACAGGAGGGGTTTGATTATGCCAGATGAACATGACAAAGAGTACTGGCGCGAGAAGTACGCACCGAAAAAACATTCAAAAACCTATTTGAAACGAAAATACAAACCGAAACGCCATAGTCAGGAATACTATGTTCGGAAGTACGTCTTCGGGCAGGATGTAAAAACACCCATGGAAGAAATACGACAGAAGCGCAAAAAGAAACCAGAACCGGACAGAGCAGATTTCTGGAACTACCTGGACGAACCGGGAAAAATCATGATTATGATTTTGGTTGTCGTTTACGTTTGTTATAAGCTTTCATTATGTTTTTGATGTATCTCAATTTTTCAGCAGAAAATCCGGATCAGCGGAGCAGCAACAGAGGGCATGAGATACAAAAAAGGGTAAGGGCACTTGAAATCCCTTACCCTTTTTAGAGTGATAACTATTTTCCAAAAACTACGCCTGCGCGGTGAGCTTCTTGAAAACTTTAATGCCGATTGTAACGGCAAGCACTGTGCCAATGATACCCAGCGCATAAGGCGCAGATGCGGTAATCATGGACGTAACATCCGTCTGGACAGTAGAAAAGGCTGTCTTCATTGCACTTGAAATAGCTTCCATAGGTAACCTCCTTCTGATGGTCAAGCCATCTTAAAAAATTTTATTATGCTATAAATCGCGTAGCCTATGCCCCACGATATAAAGCCGAGAACAAAACCTGCGGATATTCCGGCGGCAATAACTGTTAAATATGTAGAAAACATATCATTATCAAAATTCATGTCTGCCACCTCCGCGATAATATATGAAATATGATAAGCCCTACCAACATTGACAGGACGAATAAAAGAGCAACATTGTAACTCATCTTTGAAGCCAAAACTTCCGGCGTATCAATCACCTGAACAGTCTCAGAAGATACAATATCATCTGATCGGCTTTCCTCTGTAGAGCCGTCAACAGTAGGAGAAGCAGCCGGAGCAGTTTCCTGATTTTCCAAAATTTCGGTTTCATTCATTACTTAGCTCCTTTCCCAGAATCTTTCGGGGAAATAACAGCAGCGTCAACAAAGTCCACATCCACCAGTTTAAGGACTGGCTTTCCATCAGATCCGACAGTCATTTCAAAAGTGCCGTCGTAAATACCGGGAACATAGCTGACTTTATGTAACTTGTCCTCCGAAAGAAACGATTTACCGCGTCTAGTTCCGGATACTCCGTCAGCGGAAACGGTAGGTTCTACCTGTTCCCCGTGTTCGCCGTAAAAAAGAAACTCCATGGATACACCCTTGACGGCATCCCTTGTTTCAGTTGCTTTCATGTCTACAAGTCCCGAGTAATACAGAAAAATTCTAAATTTATTCATTGTCAATCTCCTTTATATTGTTTTCTACTTCTTCAATTCTTTGCAAGGAAAGCCCCGCATCCTTAAGATGACATTTCAGGTCATTCAAAGATTTTGAAGCAGCTTCAAAAGAATTGAGAAAATAATCAAAATTCGTTAATTGTGAAAATACTAAATTTTGTTTCTGTTGCTGTTTCCTGATTTGTTTATCCAGCCGTGCAAGCTCTTTCTTCCGTTCTGATTCACCTTTTTTTGCTTCGAGGATTATATTTTCAAATTTTTCGTTAAATCCATTCCCAGCCTGCTGTTCGATGTAATCATAAACTTCCTGTGTCAACCGCACGGATTTCGCTATACTTTTTTTTACCAGCGTTAAGACTCCTTTCTATATTCTGCGATCTGATCCAGAATCAACACCGTATGATCGGCTAAACCGTTCCGGATCTTACCGCCACTGTTTAAATACCAGGCCGCCTGCAATATATCTATCAGGCGGCGGCTCTCATAGCCCGGCACCCAGACCGCGCGCAGGGTATGACCGCATCCTATAACATTATCTATTAGAACCAACCGATACCGATTGGGGGAGCATTTCTCGTAACTCCAACACAGATCCATCCCACTACCTCTCAAAATCGCTATGCATATGTGCAAAAACTGCATTCCGTCTATGCATATCCTATGGATAAGCTGTTTATATCCCGGGATAACGCACCCCATCAAGTCCCCCGGGAGGTGAACTTGCTGGTGTGCTGTAGCGCGTTACCCCGGGATATAAACAAGCTTACCCACAAGGATACGCACAAGACTACAAAACTGCAGCTTTTACACATACACACAACGACTACGGAGACCGCGGACATGTACCTTTGGTTGTCTTTCCTCGGCAATAAATCGGTATCAGTCGGTTAAAAAGACTTAAACCAAGGATGCGCAAAGAGAAGAACGCGCGTCAGGGTGCCGGTCCGTGAGAGCCGCCGCTTTTGAAAAAGTTATCCCAAGCAGAGGACTGACAAGGGAACTCACTGTCGTAAATGTCCGGAACAAAGAAACACCGACCATCTACACAGGATGGACAAAGTCTGCATTTTGCGGACATCGCCGGGAAAATATCCTCTGAAACGTCAGCCAGAGCATCAGCCGAAGCATCAGCCAGAGCATCAGCCGGAACATCAGCCGGAGCATTAGCAGGAGAATCAACCGAAGTATCGACCGGAGCATCAGCAGGAGAATCAACCGAAGTATCGACCGGAGTATCAGCTTCAAAAGATATCCAACCTTTAACACTTACTAAAAACCGCGAAAGAACAACGGCATAATGATCACGATTAGAACGAGCAGATTCACAAGCAGATTTAAGAGCATTCCACTCATCATCATCAACCTCAATAGAATTGCACATAGCATCCTGAGCCGCCAAATATGCAGAATCAGCAGTTTCAAAATCCGCTAAAAATTCAAAAAAAGTATCATTGGTAATTTCTAATTTCATAGCAGCACCTCCATGAAAAAACCTAATGTAAAAATTTTTTAGTTATGATATACTAGAGGTAAAAATAAAATGTATCTCAATTTTGTTAACCTCTAATAGTATAATAACAAAATCGAGATACAATGTCAAGAAAATTATCAAAATTTTGCTAAAAAGGAGAGAAATGTTTTACGAAAACCTAGACAAGATTTTAAAAAAGAAAAATCTAACACTAAACAAACTAGCAAAAGGCACCGGAATAGCCCAATCACAAACAACAAAATGGAAAAAAGGTTTTTTACCTGGAAGCGAAATATTAATAAAAGTATGCAAATACTTAGAGATATCCAGTGACTACCTATTAGATCTTAATCCAGAAGCACCACCAACCCTAACCGATCAGGAACAAGAACTTCTGGAACACTTCCGACAATGCAGCCCAGGAGAGCAGGACAGCATTTTACTACTGGCAAATGCCGGAGCGGCAAAAGCCGAACAAGAAAAAGAATCATCAAATTCAAAAAACGTAGGGTAAAAGATATCTAAATTGAAATAACATAGATTAGTAGAAATTTTTGAACTTAAAATCGAAAACAATAACATATAACACAAAAGATTCTTTTATTATGGTGAAAAAGACAAAGATAACTTTTAATCAAGTTGTCGGGGGTTCGAATCCCCCGTGTCTCACTGGAAGATCTATAGTGGTTTGCTATAGGTCTTTTTTTATGCTAAGAAGTATACAAAGTGGATAAAAAGAGGGTATACCTATGGATAAACAAAATTTTTATCAGGAAAAGTATGAGTATTATAGAACTTTGAATTTGTGGGCTGTGTTCGGAATCAGTATTCCATCAATCGGATATTTTTTCTCGGATTGCTATCTGCTGGGTGGATTTTCCACTGAAACGCTGATCTCACGATCTGCAATTATCATTCCATTTCTCATTTATTTAATTTTGAATAAGTATACGAAAGATTATCGGATTATGGTACCGATGAGTTATGCGATTGGGCACAGTGTAATGTGGTGTACGATCTGGGCATGTACCTATCTGGATGACCTGAGTTTTGCATGTGTAGGATTTTTTATCATTCTGTTTATTTTTATGGCATTTGGCATTGCAGCACCGCTTCCATATGAGGTTATAGGACATGGGCTGTTGTTTGTGGATATTGCGATTGCAAATACTTTTTTACACTATCCGGATTACGTGATGATGTTTCTTCTGGGAATCCCGTTGTATATCGGAATTTGTGTATTTGATGTGGCAATGGAAAAAACATACCGGGATCAGGTTGCCTTGAAATTAAAACTGGAAGATCACCTTCGGCATGATGCACTGACGGGAGCGTATAACCGTAATGTGTTTGAGTCATTAGTTGGGGAAAATCACACGTTTATCTGCGCAAAGGGTGAGTATATGGCGATCGCAATGTATGATCTGGACAAGTTTAAGCGTATTAATGATATGTATGGACATTCGGCTGGAGATGAAGCATTAGTTGCGGTATCGGAAGCTGTGAGGTCCAGATTATGCGAGGACGAGATTCTGGTCCGCTGGGGAGGGGAAGAGTTTATCGTCATCATGAAACAGAATGAGCGGAGATTTGAGGAACATGCGCAGGAAATCCGCGAGGCTGTGGAACAGTTACAACTGGAAACCGGAACGGTTACGATTTCGGTGGGAGTGGCAGAGTGCAGCAAAGAAAATTATCAGGAGACAATTAAACATGCAGATACTGCATTATACAGGGCGAAGAATATGGGGAGAAACCGTGTAGTGATGTACTGCAGCGAAATGGACTCCGCAGATAACGGTTATTGTGGATAAATCAGATGATAAAAGAATCCAAAAGGTATCATCAATCATATCTTTTGACCGGAACAACTTATGAGATAAAATAAAAAGGGAGCGGTGACGCTCCCTTTCAGACTGTAGACAAAGTCCTCGGCTTTTTGCCGGGGATTTTTCTGTATTAAAGAGGCTAAAAGTCAGTATTTTCAAGACT
>NZ_CVRR01000024.1 GCF_001406815.1 Roseburia faecis
AGTAAAATGCTGGCATCTATCATCTATAATTATGGCAAATTTTGTGATGATTTTAAATCCACCCTGAAACTAGGCGCTTACCATAATACTTATACTCGCCCAGCCGTCCGCCAAAAATTACCTTCTGCTCCTTATCCGCCAGCTTCTTATATTCCTGATACAGTGCACTATTCTTCTCATCGTTCACCGGATAGTACGGCTCATCACCGACCTTCCACTCCGAACTGTACTCTCTGCTGATCACCGTCTTCGGAATATCATTTCCGTCATCATCCTTACCAAACTCAAACCACTTGTGTTCGATGATCCTCGTCCACGACGTCTCACGATCCGTATAATTCACCGCCGCATTTCCTTGAAAATTCGGCTTGTCCAGCACTTTGAACACAGAACCATCTGCACGGGAATTCAGAGCCACCATTGCGGATGAAGAGAGCCACCTTCACGGAAGGTGAGCCATTCATATAGATTCACGCGCTGATGCCGCCTACTGGGAGGCCATAAAAAACAATAAGCTTCGTTATCCGGAAGAAGCTAATACACAGTTGACTCAAACCATTGATCAACAAGCCTCTCGTATCGCGGAGCTTGAAGCCGAACTTGCGCAGTTGAAGAAATAACGCTTAAACAATTCATATTCAATATACCGTTTTTCGCGTTCCCCCATCACACCAGTCAATATATTCCCCTTCATATCCCAGAAGCTTGAGTACACTCTTCGCATACAACAATTGTAGAACCTTGATAGCTTCGATCATATTCCCTGCATCCGTTTTTCCGTTCGTATCTCCATGTGCAAAAACATTTCTCATACGAATCGCCTGAATCTCACGTTCTCCGTAAGTAATGCCAAGTTGCGCAAAAAAGGACTCATTCTTATCTCTGACCGACATCTGATTCAACTGATCCACCTTGTTCCGAACCGCATTCTTATATGGACCTTCTTCCAATTTCTCGTCTATGATGGCAATCAAATCTTTTTTTAACTCTCGAAACTTTGTCTTCGGATAATAGACAGAAACGCTCTCATTTTCTTCCAGCGCAAACCAGGCTTTCTGCAAAGTCTCAATTGCACTGGCAATCACCGGAATTGCATTATCAACATACAAAACAAACGAACTCCAATATAGAGGCAATGTTTTTTGAATCACATCTCGCATATCACTATGTAAGTAACGTGGAAGCAATTGCTCCATTGTCTCTTTAAAATTCAGGCTTTCATTTCCATATATATGTACCGGAACAATCTCCTGATTGCACAACCGGCACACCTTAACAATGTTGACACTCTGCGGGTTCTGTGCCATCGCCCGAATAGCAAAACCACTCTTGCTATATTCCGTACGTCCAATCAGTTTCAGATCTCGCCCCATAAGAAAGCCCGCTAATTCCCGCACAGCCTCCCGTGTCTTCTTATCCGGCACATAACCAAACTTCTTTCTGTACTCAATTGATAATTTACCCGACCACCGTGGCTCATACTGCTCCGGCACCTGGCTAATATAGCATCCCGTCTTCTCGAAAGCGATATATACCGTATCTCTCGAATTCTGACTCTGCCGATTCGGAATATAGGAATCCTCACACATATCCCGCTTCTTTTGAAGCTTCGTTTTCACTTTTCTTTCCGTCGAATCTACATACAATACCGTAGATGTCGGAGCATTCAGGCACCATTCCACCAGACTCTCCCGTTTCTGCTTCGGCAGTGACTTGTGCGGTTTCACCTTAATATGGGAAATGCCCATTGTACATTCAACTGCCGTACGATCTTCCTGCAGTAAATAATTGGTTGTCGCCAGTTCCGGAAAGCACTGTATCAGCTTCGCGGAATACGAATAATCCCACACACCTTTTAAATCACTCTGAACTATCACACCACGCTCCAGAGCACCCTCATCCCCTTGATCTGTTATAACACAATTCCCAATTAGTTTTGCTCGCAGCATATATTCTTCATCACGCCATATTTGAATCTTATAGATTCCATCCATATCCAGACGAAATGTGTTGAAAAAATGATCCGCCTTCCAAGGAGGACTAAGTTCTATCTCCTCACTTAAGAGTTCCCATTCAATTTGACTCCAATTCGTATCCTGCATACACAATCTCCTCAATCAAAATAAAGTGTGCGAGCGGTATGCTCAAGCATAGGCTTCATTCTATGTCACACTCCATTTTTATTTTCGTTATAAACTATATAGCTGCCTTCAAAATATACCATGTGAACTCCTGAAGTTCAGTTTGTCCACTGTCCTCCCCTTGTAATTATACTTCTATCGCATCAATGCTTATCTTTTTTTATTCGCAGAATAAACGAAATCACTAAACTTCAACTTCAAACTCAGCATCCAGTATCTCAACTTCCTGCCGCATCCACAAAGCATACTGTTCGATGGAGATTTTGCTTTCTTTAAAAATCAGATAGAACTTCTTAGCCTCGTCTCTTCGACCTAGCCCCATCAAGTAATGAGCGATGTGGATGGAATACTCATACTTCGCCGGGTGACTCTTCCAACTCTCAACCTCTGGCATGAGTATTTCGAGCATTTCCTCTAATACGTCTTTCTTTTGAGGAATGACCTTAAAGTAGTCAGGGATATATTTGCTATACTTCAACTGAAATCCATTTGACATCAGCTGTGGTGCTGGTCCTCCAGAAAGCATGTCCAGAAAATCCTGATGGACAAAATATGGCATCCATGGTGCTGGCTGAATAACTACATTAAATGATGACATGCACTCATCAGCTAATATCATAAGTGTATTAGTTGCGTCAATTCTAAATCCAGCTTCCATCCACGTTTTATGCAGATTAAGATATTTCTCTTTACTCTTTGAAATATGACATTCTCTTTCTACATGCTTTAATACGCTTAACTGATTTTGTAGTAATCGACATCTCTTAACAATTTCATGTGCATCTAATTTGGAAAGACACTCATCGATATCCTTCTGTGCCTTGCCCTTTTTATAGTAGTTTGTCACTCTGTTGTAAATCTGCTTGTATGGTGATTGATTCTTAACACAGTAAAAATCCGGCAGATGAAGAATGCCCATAAACTCTTTACTTATGGCTAATCTTGCTCCAGGTGATAGATTTTCGTATCCTTTATACTCTTTTTCGATATCCGCATCTAACCAGTCATGCACAAACTCACCATTCATAAGCATCCGGAATGTTGATACCTGATACAATGCCCTCTGCTCAGGATCTGCAATTTTCGACATCACAGCATCATACCCGTCCTTGATGCCCCGATAAGTAGCTTCGCTATCATGTAGCTGTCTATAATAGCTGATCTTGCAGTTATTGAACTCAATCAAATTATCTATCGACTCATTCTTTATTAAGTCATGATATTTTTTAATATAATCATCGACTTTATATTTCTCGTCCGCATCCAATGCAAGATTGAAAATGAACTGTGAAAAGCAGATATGGACCAAATCCATTCTTACTGGTTGCAATTTCGGGACCTCAGTACATGCCATCTGCATGTATGATAGGGCTTCTAGTCGATTTCCACAGATCAACTCTATTCGACCGTAATTATGATAGATCTGAACCTTGTATGCGGGATCAACCTCTTGTATGGTAATGCAATTCTTTGCTGCTTTCATTTCTAAATACGCAGTATCAAAGTCACCACTGTACTCTGCTACGAATGATAAAAGCATATGTCCGATTGCAGTGTTCGAAAGATCTGCTTCTTCCATAACCTTAACCGCGGCACTGAAGTCTCCCATATTCCAAAGCAGCATTGCTTTCGTAGTTATGAAATCAGGGATCTCATCCTCATATAGCCATTCATGTGGAATGTTCGCAGCTTCATGGTAAGCTTCAGCAATTTCTCCTACATGCGAGGAATACATCGACTTTAATCTCGTATAACGAATTATCTCTACCTTTTCAGTAATGTACCAAGGCTTCTTTCTAAAGAAATCCTTATTTCCCAGTATATCGCCTTCATTAAAGCGTCTTTCCATCTCATCCAGTTTTTTCTTCACATATGGTGACGGATGCTTAATGAGATAAATACAGTAAGCCAGATACAGGATATCTAAAATCAGCAGCATATAAAACGCAAGATGCGAAATCATTCCAAATCAAGATAGCAAAAGATCCGCACCAGCATATACCAATGAAAAAGCAAATCCCCAAACGTTTCTCTCATGCAGAATGTACTTTAAAACTCTCTCTTTATACACCGCGAAGATCATGGTAAATGCAGCAATAAACAGAACCATAGCAACTGCGGATTCAACACCGAAGTTCTCCATAAGTTCTAATAAATTCATTACCACATCCATCATTCATTATCCTCGTTGTTTTTATTTATGATAAGCGCTGCCGTGTGATAGTATTATTTATTTTTTATATTCTACAACTCCCTATTGCAGCACCAATTTCTGTACCTCTTATTTCACTATATGATTGAAAATGCTCCAAAGCAACCGGCATATTCCTGCATATACAACCGCATCTGCATTGTCGACAAGAAAGAAACCATATATCCTCTTGTACACACTGTATCTGCAATTGCTTGAAATGCAAAAAGCATTCACATCAACTGATACCACTTCTGGTACGTTTCCTGCTTCAAATGAAATCAGGGAATTGCAGACAGAATACCCCAATATATTTACAGCTATAATTGACCTCTTGGATGATGCAAAATATCTGTGGGAAGGAGAGTCCCATGAACAATAATCCTGATTTTCAACTTGGTATGTAAGCACCCGCTACAGACTCCATCCTTATCAATACCGGTGAGAACTCTGTTCTTATTATCCGTTATAAGGAATGTAATTTCTCCGTTACTTTTGATGACCCGAATGATGTTGTGTATCTTTACCGGCAGGCAAAGGAAACACCTCTACTGTATGCCAAACTTGCATTGAAAAAATCCACAATTAAAAACACTATAATTGTCTACAATTTTTCTCAACCATGTCCAAGGAATAATTTCTATCAAGTTAATTGTATATAATATATTTTGAACAAACAAAATTCAATGCATACTCCCTAATAATTTATTATTGGTAACAATACGAAGTTCCGATCCATAATTTATAAAGTCATAATCATTCGTTACCAGTATTGCATCTTGTTCTTTAACGAAAGCTGCTAACAATGCATCATTAAAATCATAAGAAAACCCATATATAAAAATTTCATCCGGTTGCATTCGACTAAACCCATCATCTACGAACTGAAAATTTTTCACAATGTCAGATCTTACAATTGACAAAATTGCATTCATCTTTTCGTTATAGTCCTCTGTTGATCTATAATTCTTTTTATAATCAAGACTACTATCCCCGATTCCAGCCCTGTATTGATTATATTCAAATCTAATGCACCGATTTATGAACTCTGATAATTGTATCGACGTAATTAACAATTTACTCCCGTTTTTCAATATTCTCGCATACAATTCATCGCACACATCTCTATTGGAAAAATTAATCGGATAAAACAAATTAATTAAGATATTTGTGTCAAGCACAATCTTCTGGTCTTTTTGTGGCACAAAATTATCTATTTGCACAATATTTTTCTTCATTAATTATCAATCACTTCCTCTACATTTTTTTCAAACAGCTCCTTATCTGTATAATACTTTTTAGCATTCTCAATAACCAATTTGAATTTAGCCCTTGTTCCTTCTGGCAGATTCGATATTTTCAATTGATCATTCAACTGTTCACTACTAAAATCTTCATATAACTTACCTATTGCCACATTCAAGAAAGGTGTTATCAAACTTTCAACATCAGCAAAATCTAATGTTATATTTTCTCCATTTCGCAACAATGGCACTATTACGTTGTAAACCACGCTTCCTTGTTCTCTTGTCAAAGCTGATGGGCTTTCTATCAATTCAGCTACATTAAAATAATTATTCTTCATCGATCCTCCTAAAATATTATGACATTATTCGTTGCTTCATCATACAAATATGCCTGTTCATCTTTCAAATTAATTGTTACGGTTACTATTGTTCCAGGGAAAAATTTTTCTATCCTATTAAACCTATCCTTATTATTTTTATTCAATTCATACGCTTCATTACCTGAAATCAATATAAATTCCCCTCTATTCTTTTTCAAAAAGTATAATAATGTACTAAATCCCAAACCGCCTGGCGCTTGTTCCGTTTTGGTTGAATGTCCCGGCAAAATTGCCCACTGCAAGCTATTATCCGGCTTTTTCATATTGTTTTCGGTCATATATAGTTCTACATTTTCTAGAATTGTTCTTCCAATATCAACAATGGAAAATGTCAAATTACCACTATGCGGAAAAAACTGCCCGCATACATAAACATAATTACTATTTGCATGATCAATTACATTATTAAACATTTCCAACAAATTATCTATAATACAATTCTTATAAGCGGGATTCATAAGTGGAATATCACCTCTGCTAAATACATTTAGCAACAAATATTTTTCAAAATCAACTAATTTTTCTGTAGTTGCCTCATAAATAGAATAGTCCATTGTACTATGAAATCGATCTTCTAGATCCTCCCATGTAAAATAGCGATTAAATCCATTTTTTCTCATTACTGCCTTTATCTTCGGATGAAGATTTCTAACCTTTATAGAATGATTTCTATTAGTCATCGTATTATCCACACAACAGCCTAATACGGCTAATAAATTAGCAGATAAAAAACTCACATTCGTAAAATCCAATACAAAATGACCGTTTTCTGCCGAATCCAACAAATGAAATAATTCAATTAATTTCTTATATGAAGAGAGTGTATTTTGCAAATTTTTATCAAAATGAAACACTAATTCTTCTTGATCCATCATCTCTTTTCCTCTCGTATACTTTCGAATGCCAACTCATCAAATGCGCTATGATTTTGTCAATCGCCTACTCCTCACAGTCACACAACTTAATCTCTATCTGTTTTCCTAACGCAACTGCATACTTTTGTAGCACAAGAAAGGTTGGTACTCTACTCCCGTTCTCTAACCTGGCAATATTAGATGCCATCATTCCAGTCAATTCTGCCATATCCGCTTGTGTCAGTTCCTGCTTATGGCGCTCCTCCACCAATTCTTTCACAATCTCTCTTGACTTGTCCCTAACTTGATTCTGAATTTCATCAGCATAAGCTTTCAAACGTCTCTCGCGTGCTTCCTTCTCTCTTTCATAATCTGTTCGATTAATTTCTAACATCCTATTTAATCCCCATCTTCTCTAATCTTTCTTTTGCACGCTTTACCGTTTGTGTGTGATTAGGTCTTGGTGCTTTTGACTTCTTCAAACCTCATTCCAGCCTCATATGTATTATATCATTATTGTAGTATAATTCTATAAATAATCTTCATTTTCAATCCGATTGTAAATTATCTACAGTAATACTATCATTAATGATATATAATTACAACAATAATTCATACAGATGCTCATCTACTGATAGGTTATTCATTCTTAGTCTAGTTTTTCCGGATCTATATTTCCTTTTTCATCACAGAGTTTTGGCAACTGTGCAAGGATATACTTAAAGTAATAATACGGTCGCAGATGATTCAGCTTTGCGGTTTCAGAAATACTATATACCATTGCACTGGCAGCTGTTCCTTTTGCGGTATTGTGAAACATCCAGTTTCTCTTGCCCAGACAAAAGGTTCGTATGGCTCTCTCCGAAGCTGAATTATCGATAGGGACATCGCCATCTTCGAGAAATATCCGTAAGTATTTTTCCTGATTGATCACGAAATTAAGTCCTTGGCCTGTTTTTGATTTTGGAGGTACTGTATAATCACTTTTCTTTGATGTCATCATTATCTTTCAGCCATTGTCGGACGGTTATGTTTACAGGTCGTTCCTGTCATTGATTTATGATGTTTAACCAATTGGCACGCCTGACATTATGTGTGAGCTGATCCATGATAGTTTGCCTCCTCTAAAAAACTATTAGTTTTTCGCATTTTTTAGAGTATTGCACAAAGATGCTAATTATCCAAGGCGAGTGGTTTAACGTTTACCATAGAAATCAATTTTAATTAATATCAAATTTTATTTTCTCCAATTTTGTATCAATATCAATCACGGTTCGTATTATATGCGAATTAGTTTTTCTTATGTAATCCTCATCCTCTATATGATCCATTATTAATACAGATAAATTATCCATTTTCGTAACAATATTATCAATATTATTTTTGTTGTCCATATTATCTTTGATGATTTCTAATAAATTTGAAATTGAAGTAACTTTTATCCTAGTTATTTTTCTATTTTCTTCTGTATCAACTTTTACCAAATCAGCATCCAATAATCGCAATTGAACTTTATTTATCAATGCATTGATTTTTTCTTTTTTTCTATCCTTTTCATTTTGCCTATCAACTAAAAAATAAGAAACAAATATTAATACAAATATTTCAATTCCATCACTAATATTAACTGTCCAAAAGACATTAAAATCAAACACTGCATTTAGAATTAATAATACCAGAGTTGCTAGAGAAAATACAATCAAAACAATATATTTAACACTATCTTTTTTCATCTTCTCACACCCCCTATAGTTTTTTCCCCGCATCTTCAACATATTTACGAATTTTACGTTCCAATGTCAAATCATCATTTGAGACAATAACAATACTATTTAATACCTTCTTATCTTTCATTTTCTTTACCAATCCACCAAATGCTTCATCCAAAAAATGAAGGTGGATAACCAAATGCACCATCAAATAAAATTTCCAGTTTTTCTTTTTTTCTAATCTCCAACCTTATTAATCGTGTACGTTCCAATACCAAGTCTCAGTTTGGATGGCTGCACGCAATATACCGTGGCGGATACATTGCCAAATTTCACAGTATACTGATAAGTAAGATAACTACCATATGCCTGATAGAATTCTAAGTATTCATCTCTGGTCATTGCTTGTACCTCCCTTGTGATGGTCTAATCTTAGCAAATAGCCAGACCTCCAATCGGACATCCTTGTACGAATTGAAATTTATGACCGGACATATATGTCTGGTTGATTTCGGACATAAAAAAACGATCATTCTCTTTCTTATTGAATGACCGCCTAAGTTATCTTTTGCTTCATTATGCTTATCATTTTTAATGCACTCTCCATTTGGTTCGCATAGTTCTCTTTTAATTCCTCGTCTTCCATATTTATTATTTCAGTAGCATACGATACAATTCTCCTCTCAGCTTCACTAAATCTCGGCTTCGAACTTTCAACTATTGCATTCTTAATTTGTTCCTGCTTGTATTCGCTGCCTTTTTTTATGATGTTATCTATATAATCCGAATCTTCTTCAAATTCTTCATCTGGTATCAATTCTTCCGTTGACACCTGCATCAGTTTTGCCAGACGCCCAATCTGCGATTGCGAAAACTCATATGTACACTCTATACAGATACGCCTATAATGCCTATCACTTTTCAGACCTAGCACCATTGCCAGATCTAACTGTGATAAGCCTACTTTTTTACGCCATTCTTCTATTTTCTGTCCTATTTGTTGTTGAGTTCGTCCTTCACAGTCAGACGCCATTATAACCACCACCCTTCTGGTCAGATTTTGTGTATTATATTCCTGCAAATGAAGACAATTATAGCCGGACGAAATGATTAACATTTCTATTCCGGCTATCTTATACATAAAATCCGTTCCAGAAAAAGTGGTACTTACGTTTTAAGACTTTTATCCCGTACTATCTCCGCAGAATGCTTTACCTGCATTTATCGTCAATACGTAACTGTCATCTGCCAAATTCTTTTTCAGTAGAAACTTTCCCCCAACTACCGTTATCATTTCGTTGTTTACCGTTATATAATTTTCAAGTGTATCTACTCTTGAAACAGTTACTCCTACAACGCTGATAACGATCTGGTCACTTGCTATCATACGCACCGTTTCTCTTATCGTATTTTTATCCATAGTAATTTCTCGCATTCTTTTCGTCTCTCCAGCTACTATACTCGCTGAAAATTGTTCTTATTTTACATATTTTTCATACAAATTTAATATATCTATTGCAAAAAACCTTGACTGGTTTTTCTCCGCATGATATACTAATGCATGTTGTATTTAACAACTTTTTCTATATGTTCCTCTAAAAGAGGAAAAGAAAATCTGGGTTGAAGGTTCAGATCTAAAGTTACTTATTAGAAGGGCATTCGTATGTGAGCCACAACTAATGTTATATACAACATGATATAGTACTGATAAAAGCCGACACCAATCCTGTTATTTCCAAGTGCCAATTGGATATAGACCAGTAGGATGATGTCGATTTTGTCTGTCTAAGCGTTTTTTAGATCTACTCTCGTGCCAAGGGAGTAGGTCTTTTTACATTATAGCATCGCTATCATTTATTGTCAATATGCACTATGGTCAATGCGTTATAGTGTATTTTTTTGTGCAAATTGCATTATTTTACACATCTATTTATTAACAGCGTATATCATTTCCTTAATATTATTTTTTTGTGCAGTATTTTGCAATTTTATTATTTTCTTTTTAAAACACATATGGTATCATATATTTAACTAGTAAATGTTGCTTTTTCAGAAAGGAGTGCTGACTTATGAACAATCAAGAAATTCTCCGCAAAATCGTCAATTACATTGAAAATGTTATGAAGGAAAAATCTTTAACCTCTCGTGATCTGGCTGATATTTGCGTCAAGAAAACTGGGAAAATGTCTCCAAGAACTATCGACAACATGTTTAAAACCCCTTCCTCTACAACTTTATCCACTTTGTTAAAGGTCTGTGAAGGATTAGATTTAAACCTTAATGCTGTATTTCATTCCATTGAAATAGCAAAAACATCTGCAGAAAACGGACAACAGAGATTCATCTTTGACATCGATCATCCAGCTTACAATGGCTACACCGGAAATTACCATGTATTCTTTCTTCCAACGTCTGCTTATCCAGAAGATCACGCAGGTCAAACCTTGGTTCATGGAACACTTCAGCTAGAAGATTTCAATTCTATGCATGAATGCTCCGCTATACTTGACATTGATTCTGGTGATTTTACAAATGAAGGTACCCCATTTTCCAAGCACTATGAGGGAACTTTAGTTTACTCATCTAATAGCCAAATGTTCTGCCGACTTGTTTGTAGCAAATATGGAGATATGTGGTTCATGGTTTTTAACCATGGCAATCTCAATAACAAAGAACTTGCCTGCGTTATTGGCTGTGCTGCAACAACCTCATCTGGTCGTTGTCGTCATCCTGCGATACACCGATTCTGTTTGTGCAATATGCAACAATATCCAGAAATTGATTCCAATACCCGTACACTCATCGAAGGTCTTCTTCGAATACAAGAAAAACATATCTGGATAAAAAAGGAAACTTTAAAAGAACTTCTTCTGCACGATAATTTTGATCCAGACTTTCGACGAAATCTTGAAAATTACCTAAATATTGCTACTGAGTACTATGCACTGCCAAAAAATACATTGAAGGAAGACATTTCTCTTTCTACCTCAGTAAAGGAACTTGCCAAATTATGTAATGAATCAAATTTGGAAAAGACCTTCCATATCTTAAACGAAGATGACCGAGAACTATCATGTGTTTTAAAGGGTTGCCTTGCAACATCAACTGCACCAGCGGCTCCATCAGAAGCAGAATAACAAAAAAAGGGTAAGTATATCCTTGCAGAGTTGCCAAAACTCTGTGATGAAAAAGGAAATATAGATCCGGAAAACTAGATCATCTTATGCCGTGTTCAGATAGTCTTCCGGAGGAATGCCGAAAGCCGCGCCGCCCATAACAGGCGGCGTTGATTTTAATGGCTGACGCATGATTTGACGTTTACATTTTTTCTTTCTTTTCTTTTTTATTAAACAATCCATTTTCCAATAAAAGGTATTTTCTTGATTATGGCAGTGGCCTGCAAATTCCGCTTCGTCGGATCACCGATTCCGCTAGCAACGGATCAGAGTTTCCGGTCGTAACGGAGCACTTTTCCGCTTCGTCGGATCACGCATTCTTATAAAGTGTTATAGTTTTTTCGTAGTCATTATTTTTAGATTACGACAGGAGGCATTTTTATGCAGGACTACAACACTATTATTGGTGCTATTCAGATGCGTCTGAATAAGTGTCCAACCAGATCTGTTATGGATCGTTTTCGAATCGGATCAAGCACTCTTAACTTGATCATGAGTCGATATAAGGCGTTTGATCTCACCATTGACGAGCTTGAAGCTATGTCACCAAAAGAAGTAGAGAAGCTTTTTTACCCACAGAAAAATCTTCAACGCAAAGAAGTTCCACTTCCAGATTTTCAGTATTACTATGATCGTATTCATGCCCCAAACAGTAGAATAAATATTTCATTCTGTTGGCTGGACTACAAAGAAAAGAATCCAGAGGGATATGAAAAATCTCAGTTCTATGAATACTATCAACGTTTTGTTCAGGAAAAAGATGATCTTGTATTACAGTCAACCTTCTCTGATCTGGAGGACTTCTATGATACGATTGTGCCCCCACCACCGGCTCGTAAGCCTAATGGAAAGCCAACGGTCGAGAATCATGTGCGTTACCTTGAAACACATTGAATTACTAGCCAAAGGTGATTGGATTGATGAACCAAACAATCTTTTGATTACAGGTGGTGCAGGGGCTGGTAAAACGCATGTTGCATGTGCGCTTTGCGTCACAACACTACATCAAATGAGGACTGTGAAATATATCCGTGCTAATTATCTGCTTCAAGAATCCGCCCATGCACATAATGAAGATAATTACTATGAGTATTCAAACAAGATGGCTGGTTATGATCTTCTGGTTATAGATGATTTTGGATTGATGGACTTAAACCTCGACAAGTGCCGTGATCTCTTTGAAATCATCGAAGCTAGAGATTGCCGAAAATCAACAGTCATCATCTCGCAGATGCCAGTAGCGAACTGGTACCAATTGTTTGGTGATAACACATATGCAGATGCATGTCTCAGCCGCATGACCTCTAAAGCATATCGATTAGACTTTCCAGGTCGCGATAGACGTGTAGAAAACAAGTAACTTTATTAACCAACAGGGCAATGATCCGTTCCTAGTGGAACAGCGCTCCGCTCATGCGGAGCGAGTGCTCTGTTTTTGCGGAATATGCATATAATGCTACCATCCTTCCCAACTGAGATTCACATCCTCAGTTACGGCACATAATACCGTAGACTTTTGCACATAGTAACCTATTTTTTGCGTTTTTTCGGATGACCCATCTTTTCCTTTACCTCGCCCGGCACATCGATCAACCCGAACCGATAGAACATTCCGTATATATAAGTCACGCCCCGGATATCCCCCAGAGCTTTGGGTCTCTCTACTACTTCACATCTTATATTACCCAGTGCCAAAACTATAGAACTCCACGCCAGACTTTTACTCTTCTCCCGGCGGTCGATCCACAGCTCTTTTGTGTACTCGCCATTCCTGCCTTTCCGTACCTCATAAGTAAATGGCAACCCGGAGTAGGTTTTGAATTTCACACCAGCATAAACCAGAACCACACCCCAGAAGTTTTCTTCTGTCGGATCAGCCCTCCACCGCTTCATCGCCCTGTATCTCCGCTGCCGCTCTGCTCCAACACTGATTTTTTCTTTCTCTGTACTTGGGAAGTACACACCTTTTTTATATGGCAGGTACGAAGTGACGGAGGCTATGGATAGGTCAAGAGCTGCTGCGGTTGAGAGTATGGAGGTTTTGTAGTCTTGTGTTTCATGGTATTCTTCAAAAGTGTCCTGTACCTTCTCCGCCACATCCGATTCATACACACCGGCTGTGATGAGCAGCTTTCTTACTTTTATTGGGTTTAATCCCAGCTCATCGCCGATGGCCTGCAAGGACATCTCAGAATTATAAAGTGCCACAGCACTTTCCATCTGCTCTTTCAGATTTTTCCCAGCATCGTACTCCGGCTTCAGCTTCTTCCGGCCACCGCCGGGTTTTCTTGTTTTCTTCATTTTACTCATGCAGCTCCAACGGCAATCCGTCCGGGTCATGGAAGAAAATCATCTTCTTACCGGTATAATCATCCACACGGATCGGCTCACATTCAATGCCTACCTCCGCCAGTTCCTTCACCGTCTGTTCCACGCTCTCCACGCAAAACGCAAGGTGACGCAAACCACAGGCTTCCGGGCGGTTCACTCGCTTCGGCGGGTTTTCCTCAGCGAAAATCTCCAGCTCCGTGTGTTCATTAACACGCAGATCCAGCTTCCAGTCCTTTCGCTCCGGGCGGTAGTTTTCTCTGACGACAGAGAATCCCAACTTGTTCACATAGAACTCCTTGGCTGCTTCGTAGTCAGATACGATGATTGCGATATGATGTATTTTAGATAAGTTCATTTTGTGTCACGCTCCATTTCTTTTATTTCCGTTACAAACTATATTTAGTTCCTCAAAATATACCGTGTGAACTTCTGAAGTTCAGTTTGTCCACACGGCGTAGGTTTTACTTCAGTTTTTCGAGGATCTCATCTGCGCTCACACCGCTGGCTAATAATTTCTTAACCACACTCTCGGCTTCAGCCTTCTTAGCTTCTTCAGCGGCCTTAGCATCCGCCTTGGCTTTCTTGGCTTCGAGCTTGGCTACTTCTTTCTCTGCGGACTTCAGAGCAGTCTTCTTCTCTTTCAGGTCAGCTTTCAAAGTGTCAATGTTTGCAGTGATGGATGCAATCTCAGCAGAGAGTGTTTCCTTTGCGGACTGCTTTTCTGCAATCTGCGTTGCAAAATCAGCAATCACAGTTTTGGGCTTATTCTTGCTACCTTTAGTTCTGGGCATGGTGATAACCTCTTTCCGTTTTAATGGTTTAAGTATAGCACTGTGTTGGGGTGAGGGCAATATAACTACCCGGCTATCGTTCATATTTCAAATTATGAAATCCTGAATCGATCCAGCCGGAGTTGCCATTGTTTTATCAAAAAGCACAATATCCTTTGCCCCCGTACAAACAGTACTTTTATACTTAATTCCTACATATCCCTTATTTAAAAAATACTGAGCCATACACTGAAAAGGCGCATACATCAAACTTTTATCGTCTGCATCAGCCAATGGAGTAAAAATCTGCTCAGATAGTAGCTTAAGATACGTATGCAACGCCCAAAAGTTTATTTCCGCTTTCATTTCATTAATTTCATTTTCAGTGGGAATAACTACTCGTCCTTTCTTCATGCTTCGCTCATAGCAACGCGAGAGGTAGACTTTTCCGCTATTTTCAAGCTGAGCATTTATATCCTCATACGTCATCTCGTCAGCCAAAGTTAAATCAATTATTTTTTCATCCTTGTTAGCAGAATTGATTTCAAATAAACAAATACCAAAGCGATTTCCTGTCGATGCACGACATTCCTTTATCGTACACTGCTCTGCCAAATTTTTGTCACTAGCCCATGCTAAATACAGCCATTCAATGCCAACAGGACTGAATCTGTTATCCTCATTAATAAATTCTGCTTTTGGCAAGAAGCGATCATATGATACTGTCTCCGGAGCTTTTAGTTTAGTACCTCTGGCCAGATATCCATCAGTTTGAAAAACATCCAATGAACGTTCCAACCTCACGCAACAATTGGCAAACAAATCATCAAACACTTTCAAAAATGTAGTCGTCAATGCTGAATCAACCTCATCATATTTAAATGTCTTATTTGCCAAAGCGACTCGAAATTCATTCCATGTATTTTTTATTGTAGCTTCACTTTTCTTAATATCTCCAAAATCAAATAACGGAAGACTCATAATATTTTGATACGACATTTCGCAGTATTTCCAATCTTATAATTTAATGCCAGCCAATCATTCTGAAATTCGAATCAGTTTTTCTCGCCTTTCTTGATAAGTCTGGCTACCGGAGTAAGGTCTGTAAATGCACTGTCGATAATATTTCCACACACAGGGCACTCTATATCTTCATGTTCGCGGTTTCCTTCCCATATAGATTTATCATCATATTCCGAAATGGAACCACATCTATCACAAGTCACTCGATGAATCATCGTCAGATCTCCTTTACTTTTTTATCTTTTTCACATCTTCGCCGATCATAATTGATCGTTGCCTACTGCTCACCGCGTAGAGGTGTGTGAAGATTTGAGCAACGTAGGGAGCTACCGCTCCCAATATATCACAAGTCTGCAAATAAATCAGCTTTGTACAGACCATTTTCTAACATTTTCTTGAAGCTGTCTTTCACTGCTGCGACATCCTCATGGTAGGTCATGCCGTACCAGGTGTCGTTGGTCTTCAGAACCTTCACAGACATCTTGCCCTGCTCCAGCAGCTCACCGATGAAGATGGGGATCAGATACTCGGCTTTCTGAGGATTACCCGGTACTTCTTTCTGGAAAAACTCCTTGAATCCGTCCTCCAGTACATCCAGAAAATCAGGAGTCAAGCCCCACATATTCATGGAGACCAGAGAATGCACATCGACTGCCACACCATCTACCTCTGCTCCATCCGCAGTCTTTACGATGTTCTTGGTCTCCACAACCTCAGTCAAGTTATTATCCTCGTCCATCTTGCAGATACCACGAGTCACACCGCCATTATCAGACAGGGTATTCTTCAGCACAAAGCCAGCCATGCAAGACTCACCGCCATTTACCAGATACTCGTGGACGGCCTTGAAGCCTTCTTTGCCATAGTAATCATCTGCATTGATCACAATGAACGGGGTATCGATTACTTCCTTCGCTGCAAGCACGGCCTGTCCAGTTCCCCACGGCTTTGTACGTCCTTCCGGCAGAGTTCCCGGAATATCGTTAATGTCCTGAAAAGCGTAATCCACAGTTACATTATGAGCAGAGCAAATAGCTGCGATACGATCACCGATGACCTCTTTGAATTCCTTCTCGATATCCTTACGGATAATAAATACTACATGGTTGAAGCCAGCCTCAATTGCATCATGAATGGAATAATCCATGATGATATGTCCAGTATCATCCACTGGCTCCAACTGCTTAATTCCTGTTCCGAAACGGCTACCGATACCAGCAGCCATGATAAGTAATGTTGTGTTCATCTCTCTCCTTATTGTGTTCATATTGCTTTAACTGAGCATCCTTAACACATACAGATTCGTAATTTCTTTATGTTATACTTTCTTTAGAAAACTTTTAGAACATATTTACTCATTTTATTAGTATTTCAAAGGGTCTGACCCCAATGTGGTCAACTTAAGCCCCAAAGCCTTGATTTTTCAAGGCTATAGGGCTTTATTTTTTTTTAAAAAAT
>NZ_CVRR01000025.1 GCF_001406815.1 Roseburia faecis
GTCTCAGATCATCTATAAATTTATAGAAAGGATAAGTGCATAACCATCATTTCTACTGGCTATACACTTATTATACGAGGATTACACGTATGAAATTAGAATTTAAAAATGTAACAAAACAATACGGAGAAGTAAATGCTGTTAATAAAGTGAATTGTGTTATGGAAAAAGGAATTTATGGACTGCTTGGAGTAAATGGAGCAGGAAAGACCACATTAATGCGTATGCTTTGTACGATTGTTCAACCATCAGAAGGACAAATATTATGGAATGGTAAAGATATATGGAAACTAGGAGGTGAATACCGAGAAGTTCTGGGATATTTACCACAGGATTTTGGATATTATCCAGATTTGACCGTATATGATTACATGATGTACATTTCTTCTATAAAAGGGTTAAAAATACCGTTTGCCAGAAAAAAAGTGAAACAATTATTAAATCAAGTAGGAATGGAAAAATTCAGTAAAAGAAAAATGAAGAATTTGTCTGGAGGAATGGTTAGACGTGTAGGAATAGCACAGGCGATGTTAAACGATCCGCAAATTCTTGTCCTGGACGAACCTACCGCTGGATTAGACCCGAATGAAAGAATACGTTTTCGTAATTTAATTAGTGAATTGTCGGAAGAACGTTTGGTGCTCTTGTCTACACATATTGTATCGGATATTGAGTACATTGCGAATAACATTATGTTAATGAAAGATGGAGAACTTTTTTATGCAGGTACTGCGGAAGATTTAGTATCTTCTATGAGAGAAAAGGTATGGCAATGTAATGTTTCGAGAAGTATGATAGACAAATATATGAATGAATATTTGGTTGGAAATATAAAAACAACAAAAACCGGAGCAGAGCTTAGAATTATTTCAATAGAAAAGCCAACAGAAGATGCTGTGGCTGTGGAAAAAAATCTGGAAGATGCATTTCTATTTTATTTTGGAGAAAAATCGGAGGAAAAACAAGATGCTTAAATTAGAATTAAAACGAATTTTTTCAAAGAAAATTAATGTATTTGCAATCGGATTGGCATTGATACTTGCTGTCATTTTTAGCGGATTTGCAGTTACAAGTAATCGCTATGTGGATGAGAATGGAAATGCTAGTACTGGAATTATGGCAACAAGAAAACTTACAGATAACAGACGAGCATGGAAAGGTACATTGACAGAAGATGAACTTGGAAAAGTTATAGAACAAAATAAAAAT
Source organism: Roseburia faecis (assembly GCF_001406815.1). GTDB lineage: Bacteria > Bacillota > Clostridia > Lachnospirales > Lachnospiraceae > Roseburia > Roseburia faecis. The sequence goes on from NZ_CVRR01000025.1 coordinate 1,210, forward strand.
GCGATGACACAATCCTCAGAAGAAAATGCGATTTACGGAACGACATTACAACCGATAGATGATATTAGGGGTTTTATAATATCGGTATTAACACCGGATGCAGAATATGATGAAAGTGTTCTGAATCAAATTACAGAAGAAAATGTGCAAGAGTTCTATGACACTTATCATAAAAATATGGAAAAGATGGCAGAAGAATATGGAAAGACTTCTGTACAGAAAAAATACTTGGAAAAGAAATATAATGAAATAAAATTACCAGTAGAATACGAATCTTATAGTTCGTGGGATACTATGATTATGTATGTAGAAACGTATTCTATTATTCTGGCAATCATAGTTGGTTTTATTTGTGCTGGAATATTTGCAGATGATTTTCAGACAAAAGCAGATGCAGTATTTTTCTCTACAAAGTATGGACGTACAAAAGCTGTTAAAACAAAAATACTGGCAGGAATAGCTACGACAGTTATGATTTATTGTATGGGAATTATATTACTTAGTGTGATTTGTTTTGGAATTATGGGAACCAGTGGTATGAATACACCTTATCAAATGTATCAGGCGTATAGTATTTACATTATGTCATATGGACAATACTATTTGTTGACAGTTGTATGTGGATTTATAGCCAGTATGCTGGCGGCTGTAGTGTCTATGTTAATAGCGGCTAAAATGCATACAATTAGTGTCGCTGTTTGCATTCCGTTCTTTTTATATTGCTTATTGCCATTTATAGGACGGGCACTTTCTGGGTATACAACGCTTTTCAATTTGATACCAACAATTTTGACAAATGTACAGGCAAGTGTAAAAGTCCCACTTATTTATCAGATTGGGAATTGTGTATTTCGACAAATTCCGCTTGTAATGGTAATGTATACAGTGATGGCAATAGCCTTACTGCCTTTTATTTATAAGAGTTTTCGCAGATACGGAAATAAGTAAAAATTGTATTCATACTCATGAAAAACAAAGTAAGTAAAATATTTTCTGGAAAAATCAAAGCATAATTTAAAGATTTACGGCGGGCAAGTTGCCCGCCTTAAATTGCACGTGTTAAAAGACCGGATAGAGTTTTTCGAGAGTATGAAACTTTTTCTGTAAAATAATGTTTATAAGGTTCTTCTATGATACAATAAATATCATTAGGAGGGCCTTTGATTATGGCAAGACAAAAGAAACCTGTACATCGTGTACAAATGACAGAAGGAAAACGAAACATCATCCATCAGCTCCTGGAAGAGTACGATATCCAGTCTGCAGAAGACATTCAGGATGCGCTCAAGGATCTTTTAGGCGGCACCATTAAGGAAATGATGGAAGCTGAAATGGATGATCATCTTGGTTACGAAAAATCCGAACGCTCAGATAATGATGATTATCGCAATGGTTATAAGCGGAAACAGGTCAACAGCCGGTATGGCTCGATGGAAATCGAAGTGCCACAGGATCGCAAATCAACGTTTGAACCACAGGTTGTGAAAAAACGTCAGAAAGATATTTCCGATATTGATCAGAAGATCATTTCCATGTATGCCAAAGGAATGACTACCCGGCAGATTTCCGAAACCATCGAAGATATTTATGGCTTTGAAACTTCTGAAAGCTTTATTTCTGATGTGACTGATAAGATCCTGCCACAGATCGAAGACTGGCAGAACCGGCCACTGGACGAGGTCTATCCCATTCTCTACATTGATGCAATCCATTATTCTGTAAGGGATAATGGCGTGATCCGAAAGCTTGCTGCTTACGTGATTCTGGGAATCAACACGGAAGGAAAAAAAGAAGTTTTAACCATCAGTGTTGGCGATAACGAAAGCGCAAAATACTGGCTTTCCGTTATGAATGAACTGAAAAATCGTGGTGTCAAAGATGTATTAATCATCTGTGCCGATGGTTTAACCGGAATCAAAGAAGCGATCGCAGCAGCTTTTCCAAAGACGGAATACCAGCGCTGTATTGTACACCAGGTAAGAAACACGTTGAAATATGTCCCGGATAAAGACAGAAAAGCCTTCGCTACGGATCTGAAAACCATTTATCAGGCCACAGATGAAAAGAAAGCTCTGGCAGCCTTAGAGCGTGTAACAGAAAAATGGACACCGAAATATCCGAATTCCATGAAGCGCTGGAAGGATAACTGGGACGCAATCTCGCCGATCTTTAAATTTTCAACGACGGTCAGAACGGTGATTTATACTACAAATGCTATTGAATCTCTGAATTCTACCTACCGGAAACTGAATCGCCAGAGAAGCGTATTTCCAAGCGATACAGCTCTATTAAAGGCACTGTATCTTGCCACATTTGAAGCTACAAAGAAATGGACCAGTACGATCCGCAACTGGGCACAGTTTGACATTGAAAAATACGTCAAGAACCGCAACAGACTCCGCTTTAAGGGGAATGATGTGGTGGATGAGGTATGCGATGTCGGAGAAATCACAGCTTAACTTCTGGACATTGTGACCAGAAGTTGTTTTACAACTGAATATGGAACTTATGATATGGGAGCTTTTCTAAAAATTATAATTCAGAGAAGCTCCCTTTTTATTTAAAAGGAGACAAACAAATGGGCTTTTTTACAACATCAGTAACAGGACTTAAAACAGTAGTAACCGCAATCGGCGCAGGTGTCGGCGTATGGGGAGTTATCAATCTTCTGGAAGGATATGGTAACGATAATCCCGGTGCAAATGCTCATGTACGGTAGAGAAGCACAAAGCAAAACAAGGATAGCCAGCCCTGCCACTATTCCGAAGTCAGGGGAACGCAATAGAAAAATTCATAGCTGTATGCTATACTTAATTAGCATTTGAACATATCAAGCTGACACAGCAATCTCTTTACTTGCCGTTAATGCGCGTCTACCAATAGTCCGCACAAAGCAAGAGTAGCGTAAAGGTATAAAAATTTCAAACTTCTTTGTAACGAAATTCCGATTTCTCCGTCTAACCTATGAAGCTGAAGGAGGTGATGACAAGTATGGACTATGAAAAGCTCTATAAAGCCTACTATTTACAGGTATACTCGTATACTATTTCTCTTGCCAAAAATCGTGAGATAGCAGAGGAAATCACGCAGAACACATTCTATAAGGCTGTTTCTACAACATCACAATTCAAAGGTAAGTCAGATGAATTGACATGGCTCTGCTCCATAGCAAAAAACCTTTACCATGATGAAATGCGAAGCCGTCAGCGAGTAACTGATGTGAGTGAAATCAATGACTTGCCATCAAATGAAAATGTTGAGAACTCAGTTGCAGATTCTGACATGGCGTTCCGCATACACCTCGTTCTTCACCGTTTGGAAGAACCATACAAAGAAGTCTTTCAGCTTCGCGTATTCGGGGAACTATCTTTTTCACAAATCGCTGCAATTTTTGGAAAAACAGAATCATGGGCGAGAGTTACTTATCATCGTGCAAAGCTAAAAATTCAAGAAAGGATGGATGAAAAGCATGAGTAAACAATGCGATATTGTTCGAGATATTCTTCCGCTGTATGTTGACGGTGCTTGTAGCGAAGCAAGCGCAGAGATGGTAAAAGAGCATTTGAACGCCTGTGCTGACTGTAACGCAATTTATCAGAAATTGCTTTCTCACACGAACGAAGATGTTCTTCACGAAGAAAGCGAAAGCGTTATTATGCGCCATGAGGCAAAAGAAAAGCAGAGAGGCAGAAAAAAGATAACGATTGCTGTTCTCGTTTCCATCACTCTTTGTATCATTGCAATTTTTACAGCTCTCTTTCTGTTACCTATAAACATTGCTTATGAGCCTGTCAAAATCGACTTCCCATTTGAGGTTGAAGATGTCGAAAGCGTTGAAATGTACCACTATGACGGAGTGCCTGCATCAGCAGAAAAGAAAGTAGTTGTTGCTGAAAATGATATAAAGACCCTGTATGATAAGTTCAAGGGCTTATCCTTAAAAGACAAAACAACTGAGGAAAATGCCGGAGCAGATGTGACCAGCTTTAGATTTAACCTCTCAGATGGAACAAGCTACGATTTGATTTACGCCTGCTATGGAGTTAAAAACGGCGAAATGAAGTCAGAAACAGGCGGTTTTAAGTATTTCACAAGTGCGGATATTGGCTCTTATTGGAACAATTTGAATACGGAACTTGAAGCAATTCCTATCAATGAGAGTGAATTGCCGTGAGCTGATAGCAAACCCAGCCGAGCCTGTCAACGGTCAAGATGAACGGCGCAAATGCGCCGCCGTTGACAGCCCCGCCCGTCTTTGCTGTTCGGTAATCAAGAGGGCGACAGCACAAGATGCTGCCGCCCTCTGCCATTATTCAGAAAGGGGGATTTTCCATGACCGAACACGAAAAGTATCAAGAACATATCCGGCATACACACGATGCCTTTTGCAAGGGTGCTTTTGGAAAGTCCAGAGCTTGCCGCAGCCCTGTCCGCACTATCACAGATGGAACAGGAAATCATTTTCTTGTACTACTTCCAACGATTGACGCATAGGGAGATTGGACGGAGATATGGACGGGCTGGCAACACAACCGGGCGGCGTATTCAGATGATTTTACGGCGGCTACGGGCAGAGTTGGAGGGTTTGTCCTATGAGCCAGCTACTTCCCTATGAGACAATCGTTAAGGCAAGCGAGGGCGACCCGGAAGCTGTTGCCGCCGTCCTATCCCATTATGCGGGATATATCCGCTCTTGTGCGAAAATGGACGGACAGATTAACACGGATATGCAGGAGCATATCGTCAGGCAACTGATAGAAAGCCTGTTGAAGTTCCGCTTTGACCGCTAAACAGAAAAGTTGTATAATTAGTGCCTGACAAATTAAACTTCAATGAGGGTAGAGCAAATGGAACAGATTATCAATTATAGAGACATACCCACAGATAAAAGGATTGACATATTAAATGCTCTTGAGCGAATAGGTTTTTTTCCGGCATACGGCGGCGTGAGAACAATGCAGCAAATTATGGAAAAGTCAGTTCCAGGTTCAGGCCCACAATTCTATTTCGTTTTCCGTGAAAATGAGTTGATAGGGTACAATTTTCTCATTGGGGACACTAAGAAATATAAAGCGTTCCCATGGCTTGCTATTAGCAATATGGATGAGCAGAAGTTGACTGTTTGTGAAGAACTGATGAAAATACAAATTGCCTTTTTTGAAGAACTCGGAATGCAAAAGATAGCAGATCATTGCGTTAGGATTATGGAAGATTACAGAAAAGGAATTGGAAAGCGGAAAGAAAGCGATTGCAGATAAATTCCATTTGAAAAACGGCTGACAATTTAATACCGCCGCCCATCACAGCGGTAGATAAGCAGTAAATCTTGAAAAGGTTTACTGCTTTTTTTGCGCCCATTTTCAAAAATCTTTGGCAAACCACACCGCCGGATTGTTGTAGGGAGCAGACAGGGAAAACAAAAAAATTTCCGCTGCGTTTGCCAAAACGACCCCTTTTCACCGTTGTAGTGGTGAACAGCGGGCAGAACACGCCGCCGCAATCGCTATATTGGTGGAGCAAGCCAGTATATCCGCAAACCAGAGCCGCCGAGGAAAGCGGTAGTTTTTTAGAGCAAGATTCTACCACGGTGCCAAAATCCGCATATCTGCGGTTTTGCCCCCTTTGGTAAATCTTGTTGGGGAGTGCCTTCCCCAAACCCTGCTCATGCGCCCTGTCGGGCGAGAAAGGAGGTCAACGCTTGAAGAAAAAATACAACACGCCCCACCGCTGCCATGTGGTCAAAACCCGCATGACCGAGGAAGAATACGCCGACTTTACCGAGCGGCTGAAACACTATGACATGAGCCAAGCCGAATTTATCCGGCAAGCCATTACACGGGCGACCATTCGCCCCATCGTTACCGTTTCCCCGGTCAATGATGAACTGTTGTCCGCCGTTGGCAGGCTGACCGCCGAATATGGAAAAATCGGTGGCAACCTCAATCAGATTGCCCGCGCCCTCAACGAGTACGGCACACCATACAACGCCCTGTCCGTTGAAGTCCGCGCCGCCATTTCTGACCTTGCTGCCTTGAAGTTTGAAGTCCTGCGAAAGGTAGGTGACGCTGTTGGCAACATTCAAACATATCAGCTCTAAAAATGCGGACTATGGCGCAGCCGAGCAGTACCTCACCTTTGAACATGACGAGTTTACCATGAAGCCCACCCTTGATGAAAACGGGCGGCTCATGCTCAGGGAGGACTATCGAATAGCCACGCTGAACTGCGGCGACGAGGATTTTGCCGTTGCCTGTATGCGCTCCAATCTCCGCTATGGGAAGAACCAGAAGCGGGAAGATGTAAAAAGCCACCACTACATTATCAGCTTTGACCCACGGGACGCGGTGGACAACGGTTTGACCGTAGACCGGGCGCAGGCGTTGGGCGAGGAATTTTGCCGGAAGCAGTTTCCTGGACACCAAGCCATTGTCTGCACCCACCCGGACGGACACAACCACAGCGGCAATATCCATGTGCATATCGTTATCAATTCTCTGCGGATAGCCGAAGTTCCATTCTTGCCCTATATGGACAGACCGGCAGACACCCGCGCCGGGTGCAAACACCGCTGCACAGACGCGGCGATGGAATACTTCAAAGCCGAAGTCATGGAGCTGTGCCACCGGGAAAATCTCTATCAAATCGACCTTTTGCATGGCAGCAAAAGCCGCATTACCGAGCGTGAGTATTGGGCGCAGCGGAAAGGGCAGGCAAAGCTGGACAAGGAAGCTGCCGCCTTGCCAGCCGAGGAGCAGCCAGCCAAGCCCACGAAGTTTGAAACAGACAAGGAAAAATTGCGGCAGGCCATACGCACCGCGCTGTCCTCTGCCACAAGCTATGGCGAGTTCGCCGCCGTTCTCTTGCAACAGGGCGTGACTGTCAAGGAGAGCCGAGGGCGGCTATCCTACCTCACGCCGGACAGGACAAAGCCCATTACCGCCCGCAAGCTGGGAGATGATTTTGACCGCGCTGCCGTTCTTGCCCTTTTGGAACAGAACGCCCACAGAGCCGCCGAGCAGACCGCAACCGTACCCGAATACCCCCGCAACATAAGGGAGCGTTTGCAGGGCAAAAAAGCTGTCCAAACCACCCCGGAAAAGGACGGTATTCAGCGCATGGTTGACCGGGCAGCGAAGCGAGCGGAGGGAAAGGGCGCGGGCTATGACCGCTGGGCGGCAGTCCACAATCTGAAACAAATGGCGGCTACCGTTGCCGCCTACGGGCAGTACGGCTATTCGCCGGAGGAGCTGGACGCAGCCCTGGTATCTGCCAATGCGGATTTACAGGACAGCACCGCCAAGCTGAAAGCCCTGGACGCTGCTATCCGGGAGAAAAAGGAGCTTCAGACACAGGTGCTTGCCTATGCCAAGACCAAGCCTGCCCGTGACGGTCTGAAAGCACAGAAAACGGAGAAAGCCCGCAGCACCTATCGGGAACGGCACGAAAGCGATTTTATCATAGCGGACGCTGCCGCCCGTTATTTCCGGGCGCATGGCGTTTCCAAGCTGCCAAGCCATAAAGCCCTGCAAGCGGAAATCGAGCAGCTTACCGCCGAAAAGAACGCCCATTACAACGAATACCGGGAGAAAAAAGCCCGTGTCAAGGAGCTGCATACCGTGAAAAGCAATCTTTCTCAAATCCTGCAAGGCGAGAAAGACAGAGAGAAAAAGCACGAACATGAGCGTTAAAAACCGCCCCGAAACGATACCAAAACAGGGATATGCCCTGCACCCTATCCGCAATACTGCCCACCTTTGAAACGGGGCGCACAGCGCAGGAAATCCCCGAAAATGACACCGAGAAACTACATTTTTACCGACCTATCCGCTTATACCAGCGGAAACGGCAGAAAGGAGCGAGAAATGCCACGCATGAGCAAAAAGCGGCGGTTGGAATGGAGCTTTTTCCTCAACCACCGAAACCGTATTACCTACAATGACCTTTGCCGGGGCTGCACACACGGCTGCAAGCAGAGCTTCCGGGCGATTATCGTCCTCTGCCCCCGGTATTTCTCTAAGAGATGGAAACACAGGGAGGACACCGCCAATGGCAGATAACCGCAAATATTACTACCTCAAACTGAAAGAAAACTTCTTCGACAGCGATTCCATTGTGCTGTTGGAGGACATGAAAGACGGGATTTTGTATTCCAATATCCTCTTGAAGCTGTACTTAAAATCGCTGAAAAATGGCGGCAGATTGCAGCTTGACGAGCATATCCCCTATACCGCCCAGATGATAGCCACGCTGACCCGTCACCAAATCGGGACGGTGGAACGGGCATTAGCCATCTTCCAGCAGTTAGGGCTTGTGGAGCAGCTTGACTGCGGGCTGCTTTATATGACCGACATCGAGCTGATGATCGGTCAATCCTCTACCGAAGCGGAACGGAAACGCGCCGCAAGGCTTGAAAATAAGGCACTTTTGCCGCCGCGGACAAATGGCGGACATTTGTCCGACATTCGTCCACCAGAGATAGAGATAAAGAAAGAGAAAGATATAGAGTTAGAAAAAGAGGGAGAGTTAAAGGGACAAGCCCTCGCCCGCAGCTGTGGCAGATATGAGAATGTATTTCTGACTGATACGGAGCTTTCCGAACTGCAAGCGGAGCTACCCGAAAAATGGGCGTACTACATTGAGCGGCTTTCCGGCTATATCGCGTCCACGGGCAAGAAATATAAAAACCACGCCGCCACTATCCGCAGATGGGTGGCAGACGATACCGCAAAGGCTGCCCCGAAACAGGGCATACCCGAATACACCTGCAAGGAGGGCGAGAGCTTATGAGTAATCTGTTTACAGAACGAGTTTTGAATATGACGGCTGTTACCCCACAGCCGGAGGACTACACGGGCGAGGACGGACTGCTTTACTGCGGCAAGTGTCACACTCCGAAAGAAGCCTACTTCCCGGAAAAGCAAGCCGCCCTGTTTGGGCGTGACCGCCACCCGGCAGAATGTGACTGCCAGAAAGCCCAGCGTTTGGAGCGTGAAGCCGCCGAACAGCGCAGAAAGCACCTTGACACCGTGGAGGACTTGAAACGCCGGGGATTTACCAATCCTACCATGCAGGAATGGACTTTCGCCAACGACAACGGGAAATGCCCGCAAATGGAGATTGCACACTTCTATGTGGAGCATTGGGAAATCATGCGCGAGGAAAATATCGGCTATCTGCTATGGGGCAAGGTCGGCACAGGAAAAAGCTATTTTGCCGGGTGTATCGCTAATGCCCTCATGGAGCAGGAAGTCGCTGTCCGCATGACGAACTTCTCTGCGATTTTGAATGACCTGACCGCCAGCTTTGAGGGGCGCAACGAGTATATCGAGCGTCTTTGCCGTTTTCCTCTGCTTATCATTGATGATTTTGGAATGGAGCGCGGCACAGAGTACGGTTTAGAACAGGTCTACAATGTGATTGACAGCCGCTACCGCAGCCGCAAGCCCTTAATCGTTACCACCAATCTGACATTGGACAGCCTGCAAAATCCGCTGGACACCGCCCATGCCCGGATTTATGACCGCCTTTTGGAAATGTGCGCCCCTATCCTCTTTACGGGAGAGAACTTCCGCCGTGAAACGGCGCAAGCCAAGCTGAACAGACTAAAAGAATTGATGAAATGAAAGGAGTTGCCTATGGCAGAGAACAAGCAGAACACCACCCCGGAACGCCGCCCGGACTGCGTGACAGAGATCCGCATGGGCAACACCGTCCTTGTCGTTTCCGGCTTTTTCAAAAAAGATACCACCGACACCGCAGCCGATAAGATGATGAAAGTGCTGGAGGCGGAAGCCGCCGCAGGACACAAAGCCCAGCTTTCGCCCTAACGCTACAAGCCGCACAGAAAAATCGTCATTTTACCGGGCGGTAAAGAAGCAGAAGCCGCTATACAGACAGCCGCCCCATGTGGTATAATCGAAATACGGAATAGTGGGGCTGGCTGTCGGAAACGGAGGATTTTATGTTAAGACAGACCACCCAGAAAATCACTGCCCTTTATCCAAGACTATCCCATGAGGACGAGCTGCAAGGCGAAAGCAATTCCATTTCCAACCAGAAGCGTATTCTTGAAACCTACGCAAAGCAGAACGGTTTTTCCAATCTGCGCTGGTACACGGACGATGGTTATTCTGGTGCGAACTTCCAAAGACCGGGCTTTCAATCCATGCTTGCGGATATTGAAGCCGGGAAAGTGGCTACTGTTATCGTAAAGGATATGTCACGGTTAGGGCGAAACTACTTGCAGGTGGGAATGTATACCGAGATGATTTTCCCACAAAAAGGCGTCCGCTTTATCGCCATCAACGATGGAGTAGACAGCGCACAGGGCGACAATGATTTTGCCCCTCTGCGGAACATTTTCAACGAATGGCTGGTGAGAGATACGAGTAAGAAAATCAAAGCTGTAAAACGGTCAAAAGGCATGAGCGGCAAGCCTGTTACGAGCAAACCCGTGTACGGCTACCTCATGGACGAGGACGAAAACTTCATCATTGACGAGGAAGCCGCACCCGTGGTCAAGCAGATATACCGTCTGTGCCTTGCCGGGAACGGTCCGACCAAGATAGCCCGTATGCTGACCGAGCAGGAAATCCCAACGCCGGGAACGCTGGAATACCGCAGGACGGGCAGTACACGCCGCTATCACCCCGGCTATGAGTGCAAATGGGCGACAAATACCGTGGTGCATATCCTTGAAAACCGGGAGTACATGGGCTGTTTGGTGAACTTCAAGACGGAGAAACCGTCCTACAAGACCAAGCACAGCATAGAAAATCCCATTGAGAAACAGGCAATTTTCGAGAACCACCATGAGCCTATCATCGACACCCAGACATGGGAGCGTGTGCAGGAATTACGCAAACAGCGCAAGCGTCCGAACCGCTATGATGAAGTGGGCTTGTTCTCTGGTATGCTCTTTTGCGCGGACTGCGGCAGCGTCATGTATCAGCAGCGTTACCAGACCGATAAGCGGAAACAGGACTGCTATATCTGCGGGAACTACAAGAAGCGCACCCATGACTGCACCGCACATTTTATCCGCACCGACCTTTTGACTGCGGGCGTTCTCTCCAATCTACGGAAAGTGACGAGCTATGCGGCAAAGCATGAAGCCCGGTTTATGAAGCTGCTGATCGAGCAGAACGAGGACGGCGGCAAACGCCGGAACGCCGCCAAGAAAAAGGAACTGGAAGCTGCCGAAAAGCGTATCGGTGAACTTTCCGCTATTTTCAAGCGGCTGTATGAGGACAGCGTAAGCGGTCGCATTTCTGACGAGCGTTTCACGGAGCTTTCGGCAGACTATGAAGCCGAACAGCAGGAATTGAAAGAGCGTGTTGCCAGAATACAGGCGGAGCTTTCCAAAGCACAGGAAGCTACCGTAAACGCAGAAAAGTTTATGAACATTGTCCGCAAGCACATGAACTTTGAAGAACTGACCCACACCCTCTTGCGTGAGTTTGTAGAGAAAATCGTTGTGCATGAGTGCAGCTACGATGAAAACGGCACACGCAGACAGGATATTGAGATTTACTATTCTTTCGTCGGCAAAGTGGACTTGCCCGAATGACCGCCCGCCCTATCCGATATCAAAGGCAAGTATCGGATAGGAAAGGCAAAATTTTTTACACTTCTATTACTTCTTTATCACACATAAGCAAAATCACAGGGTATCAAACACTTAGTGTCTTCTATGTGAAAAGATTTTAAAGGAAAAATGCACATCCTACGTAGATAACATGACAATTTCATGCAAAGCGAAAGGAGACACCATGAAAATCGAATACACAAAAGTGGGAGACTATTATTTACCGAATCTTGACTATCCGGAGGAAGCCAGACCGATTGGCTGTTGGGGAATGCTTCGGAAGGAATATCTGAAAGCACATAAATCTGGAACTTATACATATCTTCTTCTGACCGCCAGACTGGACAGCTATCTGGCAGATCTGAATGAACAGTCACAGGAACACTTTGAGCTGATTGAAGCTCAAATGCGAAGTGCGGAGGGAGTTACTGAGAAACTGAAGAGACAGAATCCTATGGAATGGGTACGCCACTGCAACAATATCCGCAACCGGGCTGCTGAAATCATCAAACAGGAACTGATTTATGTATAAGGGGGATTCCAGATATGAGAAGAGAATTGATTGAAAGTTATTATGAAGAATACTAGCGGGAACTGGAAAGATTTCTTGAATCCGATCCAGAGATGTTTTCTCTGGAAGCAGAAATTCATCATTACATAGAAATACTGGAACCAGTCCTCAGAGATGACGGACAGGAGATGTGGCAGGCATTGGACAGAATTATTTCAGCGAAAAATGCCATGGAAGGTATTGCGGCAAAAGAAATGTATATCCGTGGATTTCTGGATTATGAAAGGCTGGTGTGTGAGAAAGACAACCATATCTGAAATTTGAAAATGTGACAGCATAAACAAATAAGACCTTCTGTGAAAGCAATCAGCCACAGGAGGTCTTTGCTCTCCCACCTGCATAAAAAACACCTCTATTTTCGCATTGATTGATTCAGCAGATCGTACCGGTGTGGTACTGTTTTGCTGTGAGATAAGTATATAAAAAGCAAAGAGGAAAGGGATTGAGTGGAAATTGAGCTGGAATTGAGAAAAAAGATATATTGTGCTTACATTCTTCATGTACTCTTGTTGTGATTTCATTGTTTTTTATCGTATAATATGGATACTGAGGTGGTTTGGATGAAATACAAGATTTTAGTTGTCGATGATGATAAAGAATTGGTGAAAATGCTTTGTAGTTATTTTAATATGAAACAATATGAAACCATTACGGCTACAGATGGAATGGAAGCATTAAATAAAATAAAAATGAAACCGGATATTATTTTGTTGGATATCAATATGCCACGCATGGATGGGATTGAAGTATGTCGTCTGATACGCAGTAAAGTGTTATGTCCAATTTTATTTCTGACAGCAAGAGTTGACGAAGATGATAAAATTAATGGGTTGCTTTCGGGTGGGGATGATTATATTACGAAACCATTTAGTCTTCGGGAGTTGGAAGCAAGGATTGTCACAAACATAAAGAGAGAAGAAAGGCATCAACAAAAAACGGAATACCGTTTCATGGATGAAATGCTGATTGATTATTCTGAAAAAATAGTAGCTATAGCTGGACACAAGATGGAGTTCACAAAAATTGAATATCAGATTATTGAATTCTTATCCATGCATCCAGGGCAGGTGTTTGATAAAGAACGTATATATGCACAAGTCTGTGGATATGATGCGGAAGGGGACAGTAGAACGATAACGGAATTAGTACGGCGTATAAGGAAAAAAATAGCGGATTATTCAGAAAAAGAATACATAGAAACTGTATGGGGGATTGGATACCGATGGAAAAAATAAGAAACTTGTCGCTGAAAAAAACAATTCTGCTTTATCTTGTGATCAGCTTAACGGCAGCATTTCTGTTATCTGGATTTACAGTTCATTTTGCAAGAAATATGCAAAATAAAATATGGGAAAAATATATTAATTATGCAGATTACACGGACGTGTTTCAGCAATATGGAAAGAAATACGAGATTGAGATATCAAGACCTAATCAATCGCAGATGAATCGTTTGGACTATCATCTTTCGGAAATGTGTGACTTTATGGTAACATATTCGGTACTGATTTTTTCGATTGTTGGGAGTGTTGCTGCGGTATTCTTTTTTTATAAAAATAAGTTAAAGACACCTCTACAGGAACTAAAAGATGCCTCACAAATGATTGCAGATAATGAACTGGATTTTCATGTGTCCTATGAAAATAAAGATGAGATGGGAACTTTGTGTAAAGAATTTGAAATGATGCGAAGTGATTTAGCAGATAACAACAGAAAGATGTGGCGAATGATTGATGACGAGAAGGCTTTGCGGAATGCAATTGCACATGATATACGTTCTCCACTTTCCATATTGCGTGGGTATCAGGAAATGCTCTTAGAGTTTGTTTCTGCTGAGAGTATAAAAACAGAGGATGTTATTGATATCTTACAAACAGGCATGTATCAGATTGACCGTATAGAGCATTTCACGGAAAACATGAGAAAAATGTCCCATTTAGAACAGAGGGAACTGCAATGCTCAGAGATAGAGTTATCGGAACTGGCAAAAAAGATTGAGGTAGAAGCTGCCATGCTGTCCAAGAAGGAAAGTAAATTATGTAAGGTAGAAAGAGTGCAGGAACAAAACATTGTGAAAGTGGATGAGGAACTTGTCATGGAAGTGACAGACAACTTACTGGAAAATGCGGTTCGATATGCACAAAAAAGTATTGCTTTGCAGATAAAGAAAAAGGATGGTTTTCTTATAATTTCTGTTGAAGATGATGGAATAGGATTTGTGGATACTGAGGAAAAAGTAACAGAGCCATTTTATCATAAGAATCCACAAGATGATTTAAAGCATTTTGGCCTTGGTATGTATATTTCTCGTATTTTCTGTGAAAAGCATGGAGGAAATTTGAAAATATATAATGCCAGACAAGGCGGTGCTCATGTAGAAGCTCTTTTCAAAGCTGAATAAAAATACTTTATAAGGCTGAAATCACAAATAAAGTGGTTTTAGTCTTTTTTGTTGTGAATTTATTGAGAATTGATTTGTATGATGTTGTTTGGTTCTATGTCAAGATTTAGTACAAGTTAAAATGAGAAATTTCTCCCCATTTTAACCTGCCAGAAGCTCAGCCTCAGTGTG
>NZ_CVRR01000026.1 GCF_001406815.1 Roseburia faecis
ATCTCATTACAAAATAATTTTTGATCTGTTTTACCATTTAAAAACTGATTGCAGATACCACTTATCTCTTTCTTCTCATTTGCATAAAAAGCTGTCTCATCTGAGATTATTTCTGACTTGTACTTATAAGATTCTGTTTTACTTCCAATTCCAACAACCATGTAATCTGGTGTCATTTTCTCCATGATAGAATTACGTGCCGAATCATTAAAATGAACATATTCGTCAATCATGTCTGAAAAACCTGCTTGTAATTGCTCTGGAACATACATTTCATTTACTTTTCTTAGCCCCGCTTCACTTGCACTTAACAAAAATACAGATTCATAGGAAGTTCCTCTATATCCCTCCTGAGCATTCAAAAAATCTACATCTGCTGTCATTGCATTAATCTTCTCTTTTAAATCTTTCATTTCATCTTCTGTCAAATATTCAGAAGCATTTTCGTCCAGCCATTTTTCAAAAACCTCTGACTGATTTTCCGAACAGCCTTCAAACGCACTTTGTTCTCCAGAAATGGAAGTTGCTTTCAAATCTAATTTGAATAAATTTTCACATTTGTATTCTGCTGGTATTTCTTTTATCTCTCCATTGATTGACGAAAAATGCATTGCCTGAAAATCTGAGACTTTACCACGAGCAGTCTCAACTAACTTTCTTGCTGAATCACTGATTTTCACATCATCCTCCGAAATAATATTCTGAGGAACAGTTGTTTTCTTCTCGACCTTATTTTTTATCATCTCAGGATTATTAATATACCTATTTCCTTGAACTTTCATAGCAACCTCCCTAAGTTAGTCCACACTTTCTATACTTCTTTATCTATCTTGCTCGATGTCAAAGAAGAATCCGTCTTAGAGTACGTACCATTATTTGTATAGGTTGCACTCGCCCGGTTTGCAGCATTCGATATACCAGTTGCTTTCTGCGATATTTTGCTTACAAAAGAATTATATCCTGTAAAGACCGTTTTCAGCGAACTGATATCTGCCTGCTTTAAAGCATCCTCATCTAATTCCAACTTGTTTCCTTTTCCTATGGTAATACCTATTTTGGCAAGCATATTACTGTTTTTGTCTGTCATTCCAGTCATCCATGAAGCATTTCGCAATACATCCTTTGTATTAGATTCTCCGGCTTCCTTAACTACATCATTATAATCTTCAACAAAAGATTTTACTGCCTTGGTGATTTTATCCCAGTCATAATCCTCTACCTCAATCTCTTCCCCCGTTTTTTCATCTTTCTTTTTTATTTTCTTTTTTTCCCAAAGAGAAGAGTCATTCAAAGCATCTGCTGATTTTTTCAGAGAATCTGCACTTGTTTTCATCAAGGTAAGTTTTTGTGAAGTATCACCTTTTCCCGATAATTTTTCAGCATCCTGTTTTGCATAATATGCTTTCATAAGTTTTCCATAGCTTCCATTTTTGATTGCAGCATAATCAGAAAGCATATTTGTATTGCCTACTGATGAACTATCTGACGTTCCACTAAACAACGCTGAAAAATCTACATTGCTGTTATATTTACTTGTATAATCACTAAAACTTTTGATTTCTGACATAACACCAGCCTCCTTTCCGAACTATAAACGTATATCGATCGGTGTATATACTACCGACTGTCCACTTTCTGATGCTGGATTTTTTATTGTTTCTGCTGTTTCTGTTTTAACATCTGCATTCTCTGATGCATCTGTTGCCGTATCTGCATTTTCCTGTGTATTCTCTGCTTTCTGCGTTTGATCCTTCTTTGTTTCTGCTGCATCTGTACGGTTGTCTGCCTTTGCTGCTTCTTCCATAGATTTATTTGCATCTGAAAGTGAAGACATCTGTGATGCTGTTGCAGACTGCGCTTTTGCCTGCAAATCTGCCAGTTCTTCTTCTTTCTTTTCGGTATTGCCTTTTCCAGCATCCTGCTTGATTTCAGACTCAAGCACACCGGCTCTTCCTTCCATCTGTGTTGCCATACTACCCTGCACTTTTGCTTGCTTCATAGATGAATCTGCGGAAATCATTGCCCGCATACCTGCCTGTGACAAGCCTGTTCCTTTCTTTGCAGATGTATTTTTTGTACCAGCCACCATATCATCCATAGATGATTTTTTACTCTGCTGTTCCTTTCTCTGTTCAATCTGGTGCTGTCTTAACTGTTGATTGAGATTTGTAATTTCCTGTTGTATCTCCTGACGTTTCTTCATCTTATCCTCTAATGACAGTTCTTCATTTGATGATAAGTCCTGCAATTTCTGCTGTGCATTTGCAATCTGATTCTGAATATTTTTACTCACAGAATCATTCACCTGTGCCATTCCCATTGCTCCTGTCTGCGTATTCGTTCCGTTAAATCCATTAATTTTCATCATTTCGTTGTCCTCCTTGAGCTAATACTCTGAAATCCGTTTCCTGAAAATCTGTATAACATGATTTCTCTTTATTTTTTCTTTCGGCATATCTTTCTTCACAATAAACTGTGATGTTGTGAACCGCCCTTTTTTCGTTGTGAAGCATCAAAAAAGCACTACATATTTCTGTAATTTCTGTAATTTACAAAATACATAGTGCCAATTTATTTCTTTATTCTACCTGCATCATAATGCTAAGGATTACTTCCTCATTTCCCTGCTCCAAAGATATATCTCCCATATACATTCTGGCAACCCGGCGAATGTTATTCAAACCCATTCCATGTTCCCTCCCAGATTTGGTTGTTTCTGGCAAATCGCTATCACCAAAATTAAGCTGACCCCCAAAACTGTTTTTTATGGTTATCATAAAGATACTGTTTTTCCGAAAAGAAGAAATGCTGATATACGGATCATCTCCACTTACATTTTCCATGCAGTTATTCAAGGCATTATTCATGATCACACTCAAATCAAATGCATTTAACTTCGTATTCTGCGGATAATGAAAATCCGACAGAAACCGAATCTGCCTTTCTTTTGCTTCTCTCAGCTTTTCCATCAAAATGACATCAATTACCGGACTTCCTGTCTTTATTTCCGGAGATACCTCGTCCCATTCATTTTTCAGATGTTCCAAGTATTCTGTAGCATCATCCATATTATTATGTGCCACCAGATGTTCCAGTGTCTGTATATGATTTCCCATATCATGGCGCATGGAGCGGATATCCCGATACAACTTTTCGACTTCCTCGATATGCTTTTTCATGTCACTGATCTGATTTAATACCAGCTCTTGTCCCCGCTGTTCTTCCTGCATCTCTTTCCAGTTTTGAAACATTACAATCACAACAAGAATAGCAACTATGGAAATCAGATAGTGTAAAAAGCTTAAAGCTCCATAAAATCCATATGTATCAATCAAGTTCTTTCCAGTATCTCTTTCGTATATCATGAGATAATATTGTAAAATGCCATACCCAGTGACGCCTACAAGTGAAGGTATAATAAGCATTACCATCTCTTTGACGCTCATTTCATCTTTTTTGTATATATACGCTTTATTGATCAGTCCTATTGCAACCGCAATAAAAGCAATACAAAGTACAATATCCAAAACTCTGGTTCCAACATATAGTCCGTACTGCAACCACACTTTTTCTGCACTCATATTCCGAAATACAAGTGCTTTTGTAACAAGATCATCAAGTCTGGCTGCCATTGCAACCGTTAACCATCGGATCGAAAAGAACGTAATTGCAAGAAATATTTTCTGATATATATTTCTTCTGTCCTCTACATACATCACAAGAAACGCTGCTATAACTCCAATCAGATATGCGGAAAAATTATCAATCTGTGGCGGAATCATATATAAAACAAGCATAATCGTAATATAAACAATACTGACTGCCACAGCCCCTTTTTTCTTTTTTATATAGGGACAAACAAATTTTCCAAAATAGATTCCTGTAATCATAAGGAGTGCAATAACAGAAATTTTCGATGTAACCATCCAGCATTTTTCTACCAAACTCATCCGATTTCTTTTCCTTTCCTCTGATTATATTTCAAATATTGTTTTACAAACTCAGAATAATTCTGTTTTGCAATCAATGCAGTTCCATTTTCCATCGTCACACAATTTGCATCATATTTCTGAACATATTTGAAATGTACGAGGTAGGCTCTGTGTGTACGAAAAAAATCTGCTCCCGCAATTTCACTCAGTTCCTGCAATTTTCCATAATATTCAATATTCGTATCCCGTGTATGGATAATGACTTTTCGATTATATACCTCAGCATACACAATATCCTTCAAAAACACTTTCATATGGCTTCCTCCGGACTGCACCATCATGTATTTTTCATCCAATTGATTTTCAGAATATTCTTTAATGCTTCTGACTGCACGTTTCACAACTTCCTCAAATTTTTCATCTGAAAACGGTTTCACCAGATAATGAAATGCTGCAACATCAAATGCCTGAAAAACATACTCCTCCACAGCAGTTACAAATATCAATACCATTCTTTCATTTTTCTGACGCAGAATCCTTGCCGTTTCCATTCCATCCATTCCTGGCATCTGAATATCCAAAAATAGAATATCCGGCTCACAACCACTTGCAATCAATTCATCACCAGATAAATATTTTTCTATTACTGCATCCGGTAATAATTTCTTTATTTTTTCTTCTAATATCAATCCTATAGATTTTTCATCATCGCAGATTGCTATTTGCATCTTGTCACTTCCTTACTTACATACAATTATATTTATTATATCGGAAAAAGTCTTTTAATAGCTAGCCGCCATGTTGTGAACCGACCTTTTTTTGTTGTGAAATAACATATCACATATATCGCTTTATTTGCTTTATTTGCTTTAATCTGTTCTATCTGGCACACCCTCCGCGAGTGCCAAAAACAACCTTAGCAAGCACTGCCTGTGTCATGACACAGGCGAAATCCCCCACACTTTCCTATCGTCTGTGTGGTCGAATTTCCATAGGGAAGTATCCCTAACCCTCTCTCGATTTTTCTTCGGTTATTCTTCATTTTACCGTCGAAATGCATTGACCTTTCCTGCCGTTTTTGCTACAATTTGCTATGGGTAATTACACCCAAAATTGAATAAAACATGAAACAGACTGTTGTAAAAATCGAACATTTTACAGCAGTTTTTTTGTACCCAAATTTAGAAAGGACGTGGCACAATGGCAAACCGAAACCGCACCCATCCGGTGCAATTTTATCTCAGCGATGATGAGCAGTACATCCTCAACACCAAATTCAAAGCATCCGGCATGAAGAGTATGTCTGCGTTCCTGCGCAAGCTGATCTTATATGGATATGTGTATGATGTTGATTACAGTTACCTGCGAAATTATAATACGGAGTTGGGACGTATCAGCTCCAATTTAAACCAGATCGCAAAGAGGGTAAACAGCATCGAAAACATTTATCAGGAGGACATAGACGAAGTAAAGGAGTTGATGAATGAGGTATGGCATACACAAAAATCCATGCTATCAAAGCAACCGTTGATAAAGCCATAGAATATATCTGCAACCCGGACAAAACCGACGAACAGATCTATGTTTCGTCTTATGCGTGTGCGCCCGAAACTGCGGCGATCGACTTTAAGTATACGCTTGACCATTGCAGGGAAAACAGTCCTAACAAAGCCTATCATCTCATACAGGCTTTTGCTCCGGGCGAGGTCGGTTATGAGGAAGCGCACCGCATCGGAAAAGAGCTTGCAGACAGGGTTTTAGAGGGGAAATATTCGTATGTTGTTACCACGCATATTGATAAGGGACATATACACAATCATATCATCTTCTGTGCGGCTGACAACATTGAATACAACAAATATCACGACTGCACACAGACCTACCACCGCATACGCCACCTGAGTGATGAACTGCGCAAAGAACACAATCTTTCTGTCATTATTCCAGGCGGTGAGCGTGGCAAAAAATACAAGGAATGGCAGTCTGATCAGAATGGTTCGACCTGGAAAACACAGCTAAGACGGGACATCAATTTCTGTATCAAGGCGGCTTCCACTTATGAAGAATTTCTGCTTCTGATGCGGGCAAAGGATTACGAAATCAAAGGGGAAACTTTTGGAGAAGATGCCGCAAAATATATCTCTTTCCGTCCTCTCGATAAAGAGCGTTTTGTACGTGGCAGTGCGAGGTCTTTAGGGAAAGAATACACAAAGGAACGTATCCGGGAACACATCGAAAAGAAACGGGAACGAAAGGCAGTGATCCCGAAAAAAGACTACTCTGCCCGCAGGCTCATTGACACCTCGGACGAGAAATTCCAGAACAGTCCCGGACTGCAACAGTGGGCAGCAATCGAGAATCTGAAAATCGCCGCACAAAGCTATAATGAAGCTGGTTCTCTCTCCGATCTGGAAAATAAAATTACTGTAAAAACCGAAGCGGTCAAGTCCGCCAGACAGAGCGTTGTGGAACTGGAACACCACATGAAAGACCTTGCGGAAATCATCAAATATGCCGAGCAGTACAAAGACAACCGCTCCTATCATATCGCTTACAAGAAAGCCAAGAACCCGGATGCTTATTTCCGCAGATACGAGAGCCAGATCATCCTCTATGACGGCGCAAGACGGGTGCTTGAACAGGCAGGCATCAAGCTAAAAGGATTGAATGTGGATAAGCTGCGAGCCGAGTATCAGGCATTGGAAACGCAGAAAAAAGAACTGACCGCAACCTACAAGAACTATGAAAAAGAGGTGCAAGATTTGAAGCGGAAACAGGAAAATCTTGACCGGTTTCTGGGACGGACACAAACCGATCCGGTACAAGATCAGCAGGCAAAAAACAAAAATCACAGCTTATAAAACAATAGGGGAGAATGCTACCCCATCAGATAGTACTCTCCCTCTGAATCAATTCTGTTCTTCATCCAGCCATTCTTTTAGCTTTTTCTGTAACAGCTTTTTATCCGGCAAATATAATTTATACTCTTTTGCATAAATATTGGCATTTTCCGGGAGTGTTAAATCGACAAGAGCCTCATCACTTTGCTTGCAGAGTAAGATACCAATCGTCGGATTTTCTCCCTCAATTTTCTCATACCGGTCATAATAGTTTACATACATCTGCATCTGTCCTAAGTCCTGATGCGTAAGCTCATCAATCTTAAAATCTATCAAGACATAGCACCTTAACAATCTGTTATACAGAACCAGGTCCACATAAAAATTTTTGTCATTAAATGTAAACCTCTTTTGCCGCTGTTCAAAGAGAAAACCTTTCCCCAACTCCAAAAGAAACTTCTGCATTTTCCCAATTACCGCCGATTCCAGGTCACTTTCATGATATGCTGCTTTATCCTCCAGTCCTGCAAACTCCAGTACATACGGAGTATGTAAAATATCTTCTGGTTTCTGCGGAACGGCACCTTCATTGGCCAATCGCATCACATCATTTTTATCTCTGCTCAATGCAAGTCTTTCATACAAACTGGAGTGAAATTGTCTTTTCAAGGTGCTTACATTCCAGTTAGAACGTATTGCTTCCTTTTCATAAAAGTCTCTTTCGTCCTTATCCTCTATACGCATAAGTATCTGATAATGTGTCCAGCTCAGCTTAAATGGTATTTTTTTGTATGCCGTTTCTAATTGTCCAATTCCTGATTGGACAATTCCAAAAGCCCGTTCAAATTGTCCAATTCCCGATTGGATAATTTCATCTTCTCTATCTTTGTAAGCCATGTAAAATTGACGCATTCCAGCAACATTGCTTCTTGAAAAACCTCTGCCATATTCTTCTGTCAGATATGATGACAAAGAATCCAAGACTTTTGCTCCATATTTTGCTCTTTCTGAACCCTGCTGTTCCTGCTCGATAATATATCTTCCAAGCAGAAAACTGGTAAGAACTGTAATTGCATTTGCCATTTGTCCCATATTGCTTCTGGCACTGTCAATCAGCTTTTTTGATTTATCAAATAAATTTTGAAATTCGTTACTTTCTATTATTTCTAATTTTTCATTTTTCACACTAGAACCTCCAAACTGTCTATAATTGTCAGGTATTTTCTAAAATAGAAACATTCATTTTTCATCTGATCTCATGATTCATACCGAAATTATACCTTACCCCATGATTTTTCTCAATCAATTTTATATGTCAAAAATTTGCCAAAATAAAAAAGCAAATAGCCAGCCATTGCAACTGACTACCCACTCGATACCGCTATTCTTCTACCGCTTCTAATGAATTTTCCGCAAATTCCTTATCTGTCATGCCATCCAACTTTCTCAACACCTGCCTAGAAAGTTCTTCCATGCCATAATAATCACTGTAAAGGGATGTCCTGCTGATATAAGCTGACTGCTCAACCGCCGACTGTCCTTTGCTTCGCTGGACTATGGATGCCCTGCTGCTAATTGTTCCGTTCTTCACTGTCCTCTCCTTTCCCACAACGTAGTGGGTTGCACCAGCAGACTTTGTGGGCAGATGAAAGCACGACTTTTTGTGATTTCATCTGAACGCAAAGTTCACTAGGGTAGGCGGTTCTTTTTACCGCCGAAGGGAGTGTAGCTCCCTTATAACAAAAGGCTTGCCTTTTGTTCAACAAGGTGCCTGCACCTTGTTATCGGATACGAAGTAGCCGACTGCCCTCTGCAAGAGCCTTCGGAGAACGCACAGCACCGCCCCAAAGGGTGGTGTATCTGTGCGCCCTCAACAAAGTTGAGGGAATTGGCTACAACGCTACACATTCCCTATTCTTCTTCGTTTTCGTCCTCGTCCTCGTCTGCTTCCTCATTTATCGCCGTATCCGGCATTTTTTCCTCCGCCCTTGCAAGCTCCCGTTCAATCTGCTCCATGCAGTTCTTGACCTCTCTTGTGGCAAATGCCACCTGCATAATCCGTCTGGTCTGCTCCTCGCTGTATCTCCTCGGCTCATTAAGGAATGTTTCAAAGTTTGCACCCACCACAATCTTTCTGTGGTTATCTGCTTTCCTCTGCTCCATCTTTGCCTTTTTCATCAGCATATCCAGCTTGTTCTTTTCCTGCTCCATGCGTTTCCGCTGTGCTTCAATTTTATTTTCTAAATCCATTTCTGATTGCTCCTTTTTTAATATTTCTGCCTAAAAAAACAAAATGCGGTGCTTTCTCCTGATTGAGTAACACCGCTTGGCTTACTGCCCTTATTCGTTTTGATTTCTGCAATGTACTTCTATCTCCTTTCTGCCCCTGTCGCTGTAAATAAAAAGAGCAACTAAGATTTTGCTTCTTAATTGCCCTATTCTAACCTGTTAAATTCTTGTTGAAACGATATCCTACACCCCATACCGTCTGTATGTAGATTGGCTTGCTTGGATTATCCTCTATTTTTTCCCGTATGTTGCGGATATGGCTCATGATGATGTTGTAATCGCCGGAATAGGATTCCTTCCAGACAATATCATAAATCTGCTCCTTGCTGAACACTCTGCCTGGATTCCTTGCTAATAAATGCAATATTTCAAATTCTGTAAACGTAATATTTACTTCTTTCTCACCACGATATACTAACCGTTTTGATGCATCTATTTCCATTCCTGCAAAGGCTAATTTTTCACACGCTATTTCTTCTTTTAACTGTGTTTTATTTTCAAAACTTCCCAATGCAGACATAACTGCATTTAATACTACTTCTTCATCTTCCTCAAGTGAAAGCAACAGTAACTTAGCTATAATCCTCACTCCCCAATCTATTGCTCAAAATATTCTTCAAGACATATTCCTCTTTCATAAATTTCTCGTGCCGCATCTACTCCTACATATCGATAATGCCATGGCTCATAGCTTGTCCCTGTAATCTCCTGTTTTCCTTGTGGGTACCGTAATATGAAACCATAATTATGTGCATTTGCGGCAAGCCACGTATATACCTCATCATTTGAGCTCTTTGATTTATCAGCATTAATATCAACTGCAATGCCTAATTGGTGTTCACTTGTTCCGGGCAAAGCTACCCATTCCTTAGCAGTTCTTTCTGCTCTTGACTGTGAATATCCTTCATTTATATAAGCCTTTATCTTATCATCTAATATTTTCTGCTGTTCATCATAAGTTCGATAACCTTCCCGAACAACCGGATATATTCCATCTTTCCTTGCTGCATCAAACATTTCTTGTAAATACGGATATATCCTGCTATCCACCTTTTGACCATTCGATAATTCTGTTAATTCCACTCTATAATCTTCCGGTATTTCATTCCAACGGTTTACTACAATTAAATACCACTCCTCCGAAACCGGAATACTATGTAAATTCCCTAATCTTGAAGGAAATTCGTGAAATAGATTACATAGTATCAAAAGCAAGTAAACTATGATAATTCCTCTCAACCATTTCCCTCGCAACTTATTTTTTTTATCTCTTTTCTTTGCCATATTGTTATTTATGCCTTCATCCTTCTTGACCAGCTCTTTATAGCGAATGGCATACATAGAATACCAATCAAGACAGGAATAGTAATAAGTAGATATGGTGACCAGATAAGCTTCCCCAAAATACGAAAAGTATTAGTTCTGAAAATATCTGTTGAACTTCCTACCAATGGTATTAAATCCAATGCTTTTTGCATTCCATAAGGAAGATATTCTGCAATCATCATTGGTCCATATACAACAGCCAGACTAAGCAGTAAGGTAAGTACATTATTTTTTACAGCCGCTGATATAAACATAACAATTCCGGCAAAACCTATTGCTCCAAGCAGTACAAAAGCATATTCATAAATTTCTGCCTGCAGCATATTCATAGGTGCAACAGCAATCAGCTTGATATTCTGAATCGGCATATCCCATCCGGCAGTTCCCATAAAAAACAACTGTGATATAACATTTGAAACAGCAAGTAATGCAAATAACTCCACTGTAAACGCTAAACCAGTAAGAATTTTGGCAAGAGCGATTTTCCCCCAGCCATTTCGAGTCGTCAATACTAGTGTGCTTGTATTATCATGCCATTCGCCCGCAAATAAAGAGGATAAAACAATACCGAGAAACAAAGCCATCACAACTCCCAGATCCGCAACCATACTACCAAGAAGCGTTGACCAGCCTTCTACCCACTCATAACGAAATGGTTTTTCTACCTTTCTCTCTATCTGATGTAAAAACTCTTTTTCAGCTCCTACCTGACCACTGACCTCCAAAAACTCATCAAGCGCCTGCTGTCTTCTTTCATAGAAGCCTGTTAACTTATCCGGATCAACATAGCTTATCATCGTTTTATAATTACTGGTATCTCGAAGCTCCGGATACAATGTTCCGAGCCAACTATTAACTATCTGCCAGTCTGTCTTTTCCAGTTCTTTCTCCATACCGTCAGCTTCCATTTGCTGATAATCACTTACTATTTGCTGCAAGGTTTCATCCGTCAATTCTCCACCAAATGAAAGTGCATATTCCTGACTATCCTTTATTACTGTATATCCATCAAAATTATTGCCAAAAGCACTTGTATAGTCATCTGAGCTGCCAAAACCGAACCATTGAAACGAAAGTATGCTTCCAAAAATTACATAATAAACAAAACACAACAACACACATATTTTAACAATTTTCTTTCGCCATAACTTTTTATGCTCTAACCAAAATAGTTCCATTCTATTTCACTCCTTCCTCTGTGGGAAAATAAAACAAATAAAGATCTTCCAGTGTAGCTTCACAAGGAACCGCTCGCTCACTAGGCATATTGTCTGAAATAATACGCAATATAATTTCTTTTCCTTCGTGCCGTAAATTAGCAACCGTTGCTTTTGTCTGCCATTGTCTAGCTTCTTGTGGAGAAACAGAAAGCTCCCAAACCTTACCATTTGCCTTGTGAATCAACTCAGGAACCGTACCCTGCAATACAAATTTTCCTTTTTTCATCAATAGCACTTCATCTGCTATTGCTTCTATATCCGATACAATATGTGTGGAAAGAATTACAATTTTATCGCCTGCATACTCTGAGAGCAGATTACGAAAACGGACACGCTCTTTCGGATCAAGTCCTGCAGTCGGCTCATCCAAAATCAAAATTTTCGGATTATTAAGTAACGCCTGTGCAATTCCTACTCTTTGTTTCATACCACCGGAAAAAGTTTTTACTTTTTTGTTTGCCACATGGCTTAAATCAACCACTTCCAACAATTCAGTCACACGTTTTTTTGCAACATTCTTCGGTATTCCTTTCAGTGCTGCAATATACATTAAGAACTCCACCGCAGTATAATTTGGATAATATCCAAAATCCTGTGGTAAATAACCCAACACATTCCGGTAATCTGCCCCCATCGAAGTTACTTCTTTTCCATCCAGCAATACCTCCCCTGAGGTTGACTCCAAAACAGCACATAGCATACGCATCAATGTTGTTTTACCTGCACCGTTAGCCCCCAAAAGACCATATACTCCCGGCTTTAAGGTTGCACTAACACAATCTACCGCTATTTTCCTGCCATACTGTTTTGTTAAACGATCAAGCGACAATTCCATACATTTTTCCTTCCTTTCTCATCTCTGCAATATAATGAATTTCATTTATAAAGAACATAGCAAAAATCAAAAATGTAACAATCCACACACCCACTGCTGATGTTTCATATAACCATGGCAATATTCTTGCTGACATACCCCAACAAATGCAGGAACCCAGCATTACAATCGCACATATCTGTAAACTCTGTTTCTTTTGCAAACGGATCAAACGTAGCAACGCAACCATACACACTAAGTACGGAACCAGGCAGTATAGGACCATCTGTCCAATCTCTTTATAAGAATTTTGCAAATAAACTTCCATACACAAAAGAATTGTTATACACACCAAATTAGCTGCCCCGACCAAAACCAGCTTTGCTAACGTGATTTGGGCACCAGAAGCTCTTGTTACCGCTTCAATCTCGCTCATTCCATAATACTGGCTTTTAAAAATTGCTGGTATGATAGCCAATACAAACAGCGGCATAAAAATTGGTATATTCTTTGGCACGTCTGCAATGCTAGCAATTGTTAAACAAACTATAAATAACGTTACTGCCTGCAAACCAAATATTGGAATACCTTCAAAGCGAAATACATCTGAAAGATAGTGAAAGAAACCTGTCCTCGGTTCTACCCTAGTCACTTCCTGTTCTCGTACAATTTCAGTGCAAAGCTTAATCGTTTCCTCTAATCTTTTAGGCTGTACTTCCTCTCCTAAAGATTGCTGTAAATAGACCTTCAAATTTTTATCTTTCATTTTCCTGCTCCTTTCTCATAATTTTTAAAGCATTACGAACCCTGCTTTGTGCTGTTCGCATATTGCATCCCATCACTTTTGCAATCTCTCCAAAACTAAGTTGTTCTCCAAAGCGTAGAATGACTGCTTCCCTTTGTTCTGATGATAAAAAATTCAAAAAATAGCTTATCTCTGCCCTATCCTCTAGCCGAACTATGTCGTTATACTCATGCACTATATTTTCTTCATCTTCTAATGGATAAAACTCAACCTTCCTACTTTCATCAATACATAAATGATTTGCAATCGTGTATAGATAAGCCTTAAATTTCTTTTTCCCTTTATATCCGGATAAATTCTTAAACAACTTCAAAAATGTTTCCTGAGTCAGGTCTTCTGCTTTTTCCAGATTAGAGCAATGCCACCTACAGTAACGTAAAATAGATGTATAATAGCGCTTTATCAATTCTTCTGCTGCATTTTCATTTCCAAGTAGAATCTGTTCCACTAATTCGTCATCACTCAACACGCATCAGACTCCTTTCCATTGAATATCTATATATATAATAACGAGTTATGCACTTAAAATGATTAAAAGATTCCTCATTTTTGAGGCATCATCAGAATGTGTGAGCAGGTAGCTGCCTCTGGCAACACACTTATCCTTTATTCTGCTTGCACTGGTCATTATATTGTATCCTGTTCTTATCATTCAAAAAGAACATACAGATTGTAAATCACCTGATGCTTTAATGCGGCATCTTAGGGATAATGGAATTTCCATCTCAGGGAGTTCACAAAAGCAACAACTAATCAATACCGGATATTTTCATGGATATAAATGATATCGTTTTTGTATCTTCCCCTAACAGACTTCCATTCACTTCATATAATGAGATTAACGCAACCATACAATATGATACAAAATTAAAATCTCTTTTATATGGAAAAATGATGTTTATAGAAACTGCGCTTAAAAATATTGCTTTGAACACCATTATGTCAGAAATTGATTCCAGCAGTATCTATGATATGTACGATAAAGCAATCAGCAGCTACAAAAATGCACCAGCCGGAACCCGTGAAGATATAAAAAAGAAATACCAGAACAACAAACTAAATCTTCAAGGCTCCATACAAAATGCCATTGCTCACAACGATGTGGTATATGATACCCGTTTCAAAAAAATGGATCCTTCAAGACCAATGAAACAATGCCTGATTTTAGAAATGGGGGATGCCGTACATAAATTTCAAGACTATCGGTGATTACATTATCCTTATCTGTTACTACTTAAAATTACTGAAAGTCTCTAAAACAGAGATCAAATCATTCATCCGTGAATTTGAAAAGATTACAAGAGAATACGAATCTTCTGTAAACCCGAATGTTTCAGCTATTTCGATTCATCCTGATTTGTTCTCTCGCTTAAACATCTTAAAAAATTCCATATAATGCTCGCATATTTTACCTGCCTATAGTATATTATAGATAGCAATTGGGGTATGTGTTTGCGGACACATACTTGGAGGAGTCGGAGTGATCCGGCTCCTCTTTAATTTTTAATAAAAAAACGGTAGTCAAAAGGGACACCTAATGACTACCATATTTTTATTCTGCTCTTTGGAATCTTTCTTGCCCTGTGCCACTTCCTTCTGCTTAGCCGCCAGACGCTCCTTTAAGGAAAAACGAGCCTGCGGTTTTCCGCCTGTTCTTTCTTTTCTTCCTCACGATTGAATTTCTCCACGCCATTGTTGAGTCTGTCATCAATCATGTTGTAATTCTGTTCCTCAATCTCCTCGATTTTGGCAAGTGGCTTATATTCTGCCAGCTTTGCAAGCAATTCCTTTACAATGAAATTGAATGTCGCATCGGTATCGGAGATAATGACAAACAGTGCTGTCTTTTTCTCCCCCAGTGTATCAAGCTCCAGTTCATCATAAGCAGTCAGGTCACGCAGCTCCTTGATGTCAAATGGTGCCAACCTCGCACCACAGCTAATCAAAATAGATTTTGCGGTCTTTCCAGTAACAAAATGTCAATAGTTTTTTAATCACTTTTTTCAAAAAGGCAAAAAAAATAGAACGTATAGATTATTTCCATACGCTCTATCTCACATTTCATATTAAATTTTTGAATTCTACAAACAGGAATTGAACAAAATCGCTGCGCGATGGCCTGCCAAGGCTGTGACGCAGTTTTTCTTTTCCTAAATAAAAAAGCAGTGGAAACCAA
>NZ_CVRR01000027.1 GCF_001406815.1 Roseburia faecis
CTTCAGCATGCCTCTATTGTATCATGCTTATGTGTATTTGGAATTTCTCATTTTGGCTTGTACTATTTATATTCTAGCACCAGTTAAAGAAATAAAGAAAGGAAGAGATACAATGAAAACAATCATAAAAAGAAGTATACTTGATTATTTAAAGAACCCTGTTTTGTGGATTGGCTTGATTATTATAGTTGCCAGTATGTATCAATGTCTGTCATCGTATTTGCAAATTCATTATATCAAACAGAATGAACAGATCACACAAAATGACGTAGCATTGGAAGATGCTGATGTCATGGATGGGTACATTCCCACATCTGATGATAAAGAAAGAAGAAGGGAGTGGGAAGATACGATCAAAGAGACGTTAATGGACACCTCCAAAAATGGTTTTGGATTTAGCAGGCAGGAAGCAGATCATGTAATGAAAGAAATTCAGAATATGGATGTAAAGACTGCTTCTGAGTTTTTGGAATCCCAATATGGCTATTATAATGCAATATATGCTTATGAGGACCTTGAAATTCATAAGGGGACAGCAGAAGAAATCAATCATTATATCGAGCGGAAATTATCCGAACATTCTTTTTCCTGGTACTTTGCCAAAAAATTTACGGATTTTGCAGGATTGCATATGGCCTTTTTTGCAACAGTCTTGCTATCATTTTTATTTATTCAGGATACACGAAAAAATACCTATGAATTATTACATACAAAGCCCGTTACGGCAATCCAATATATATGTGGGAAAGTAATAAGCGGATTCATTAGTATGCTGGGCGTATTAGTGATTTTGAATGTTATATTCTTTATGCTGTGTTTGAAAACGTCTTTAGAATCGGGCTTTCCAGTAACACCAATTGATTTTTGCGTGAATTCTCTGATCTATATTGTTCCGAATCTTTTGATGATATGTTGTGTCTATACAATTACAGCAGTAATATTTAAAAATCCGCTTCCGGCAGCACCAATCTTGTTTTTACACATTATATATTCAAATATGCTGACCATGAAGAATGATATTTATTATATGAGACCGTTCTCTATTATGGTGCGATTCCCTGGCAGATTTTTTGAAACACATGCAGCCAAAATGTCAAACATAAATCAGATTATTCTTGTAATTTCATCAGTTATATTAGTATGTATTTCTGTTACAATCTGGAAAAGGAGGAGAGTTCATTGAAAACGGAACTAAAAAACTGCCTGTCGTTATATAAGATTTTTTATTCATGTGCATTTATACTGATATTGTGTGTTATTCATCCGATTATATACTATGAAGAAATCGGTTCAGCAATTCAGTCTCCAATAGCATTTTTAACAATTATTTTTTGTAGTGACACATATTTGATGGAAGTAAAAAGTAAGCGTGCCGATGTATTTCATTTGTATGATCAAAAAAAGCAGTTAAAAGTAATATCGCAGAGAGTGGGCGTTCAAATATTATATTTATTAATACTTTCTTGTGTTGGATATGTTTTGTTTTTCTGGCAAAAACCGGGCAGTGTAAACGAAGGCATTTCGGGTATTCAGATATTTCTTTTATATTTCATTGCAATGTTTGGAACTATCTGGCTTTGGAGTATATGCTCTGTGATTTTGTGTACATTTCTTCGAAATATGTGGGCAGGTATTGGATGTTTATTTGGAATTGTCATTGGACTTATATCAAAAGCGGGAAGTTCATTTTTCGGAAATCTGGGATTGTTTTCTTTCAGCTTTTGTGAACCTACTCAATTAATGTCCGAGAGTTGGATTTATGGAACGCTTGTGTCTTTTATAGCGGGGCTGTTTTTATTTGCAGTATTACCAATGGCTTTAAAGAAAAGAGGATAGATTATGAGTATTAGAATAAATGATTTAACAGTTAGATTTAAAAATGGTGTAGTTGCAGTAAATAAGGCATCTCTTGAAATACCTAAGGGAATTTACGGACTTTTGGGAGAGAATGGTGCTGGAAAAACCACTTTGATGAGGGTTCTTACAACTGTTTTAAAACAAACGGAAGGAATGGTTTCCCTTGATGGAATTCTGTATAACGAGGGAAATTATGAGAAAATACAGAAAAAGATTGGTTATCTTCCACAGGAAATCGACTTATATCCGAATCTTACGGTGAAAGAATGTCTTGTATATATGGGGGGACTGTCAGGAGTATCCAGAAATGACCTCGAACAAAGAATTACCTATTATCTGGAAAAGACTTCTCTTACAGAGCATCAGAATAAAAAAATGCGGCAATTATCTGGTGGTATGAAGAGGCGTGTCGGACTCATACAGGCACTTCTTAATAATCCGGATTTTTTGATTATTGATGAACCAACAACTGGGTTAGATCCGGAAGAAAGAATTAGGATCCGCAATCTTCTGGTTGATTTTTCAAAGGATAGAACTGTGCTGTTTTCCACTCATGTAGTAGAAGATTTAGCAGCAACCTGTACACAGCTTGCCATTATGAAAAAAGGAAGTTTTTTATATTCTGGAAGCGTGAGTGGGTTGCTGGAAAATGCAAAAGGCTGTGTTTGGAATTGTACGGTACAAAATGCAGAAGAAGCCCGTTTGTTAGAAGCCAATTATTCTATATCATCTAAGCAGTATGTAGAAAATGGAATTCATATGAAAGTATTAAGCAAAGGAAAGCCAAATGAGAATTGTGTCCTGGATAAGGATATCACTTTGGAAGATGCATATATTTATTTGACGAATAGTTGAATATAACGGCGGGCAAGTTGCCCGCCGTAAATTATGCTTATTTTGTTAAAAGACCGGATAGATTTTTTTCAATGCAAAATCCAATCTGTGGATATAACTCCTGAATTTCCTGATATTTTGCTTCAATCATTTCTGGTTCATCAGCCCAGATCTTTTCATATATTTTGAAAGCTCTTTTAAAATGTGTTTTGGCTTGCGGAAGATTGGCAGTCATCAGATAAATGGTTCCAAGGGTTTCCTGTACTTTGGCATAATCCAGACAGTGATCGGAATGGTATTCCTTGATGATGCCGGATAATTTTTGCAATTCGGAGATTACTCTTTCGGATTTCTATTCAATGTGGTTTTCCGGCAGGTTCTGTAAAATAAGCTCAGATCAAACAATAACGGGAGGAGCTTATGCAACAGAATATTGAATTTGAGCGGTGCATTGATTTTCTGGTACGGATGATTGATAAGTACGGCGCTGAAGTCCTCTGGGAGTTGGAGGAAGAAAAACAGAATAAGGAAGAAAAAACAGCATAGAATACTTCTGAGCGGGTATGGCTAAGAATGTTTTGGCGTATTGACAGGACATTTAAAATGACGTATACTAAGCTCAGTGATCGTTCTGTAGAAACTTGAGAAGCCTACAGGCGGGGGAGAGCCTGCGGGTCTCTCCCTCTTTTGTTTTAAGGAGAAATGAGATGCAGACACCGAAAAAATTCTCTTCTTTTAGTGACCAGGTTTCCTGGATCAGTGATGAAAAGGGAATAAAAATAAAAGACAGAGAATATGCGGAAGAGATGTTACGCCAAATAGGATATTTTCCTCTTATGGGAGGATATAAACATCTTTTTAGAATATCAAACACAAAAAAATATAAAGCAGGAACAAGTTTTGAAGAAATAGTCAGTCTGTATAAGTTTGATGCAGAGCTTAGAGAGTTGTTCTTTAAATATTTACTGCAGATTGAGCGACAGATGCGTTCTTTGATGTCATACTATTTTACTGAAATGTATGGAGCAGAGCAGAAGCAGTACCTGGATGCTAATAATTATAATAATACAAAAAGAAATCATGCAACAATCGTAAAGTTGATAGCGACCTTGAAACGGGCAACAACGACCACAGATTATACATATATCAACTATTACCGCAAGACATATGGTGAAATTCCATTATGGGTTTTGGCAA
Organism: Roseburia faecis; assembly: GCF_001406815.1. Taxonomy (GTDB): domain Bacteria; phylum Bacillota; class Clostridia; order Lachnospirales; family Lachnospiraceae; genus Roseburia; species Roseburia faecis. The sequence goes on from NZ_CVRR01000027.1 coordinate 3,889, forward strand.
ATGTACTTACGTTTGGAAACTTATCAAAAATGTTCCGAGTGTTTCCGCAGTCCTTAAAATCAAAAGTATCAAAAAATTTTGAACCTTTGAATCAGCATCAGATGGAACAGTTTCTATCTGTTCTCACTAAGTATAGGAATGTATGTGCCCATGGGGAACGACTGTTTACATACAGAACAGTAGATGCTATTGCGGATACACCGCTTCATAAAAAACTTTCATTACCACAGAGCGGTAATCAGTACGAAAAAGGAAAACAAGATTTGTTTGCTGTGGTGATTGCTTTTAGATATCTATTACCTGGAAAAGATTTTCTGGAATTTAAAAGAAAGCTCATAAAAGAGATTGACCGAGTAAACAGAGAAGTAGAGCATATAAGTGAAGTTGAATTATTGAATAAAATGGGTTTCTCGGAAAACTGGAAAAGTATTACCAAATATCATTTAAAGTAAAGAAATATCCTCTAAGAGATAGTGAAATACCTATTGTTTTAGAGGATTTTTTATTGAAGAATTTTAATATTTAAGAGTTTGTTTTTTCCTCTTTGACATTAAAGCTAAGATTTCTTGTGGGTTTGTCAACTGACGTCCGGGAAGTGCCTGCTTTGGTGTGCGGTCACGGTCAGCTTCATCAATCGCTGCGATAAAATGTTTCACGCTATTTGGATTGGATATGACAAAATTATGAGTAATACTTGAAGTAGCCATACGAACACCTCCTCTTTTCGTTTTTTGTGTATTAATTATACGATTGACAGAGAAGTGCGTCAATAAGAAAAATAAGTACTGAAAATATTTGGAACAAATACTAAAATAAAGTTGGGACATTGAATGGAAGTTATGTTACGAGATAATAAGAATTGTAGGTGGAAGGTTTGAACATAGAAGCATATGATGCAGATTCATTGAGAAAGATGGTTAGGTTGCTTGAATATGAGAACAAGATATTAAAAGATAAATTGAAGAAAGCAGGCATTTCATATGAAGAGGTGAATCCTTTTGAAGAAAAAATAGAAAGTGCAGAAGAATATGACCTGGATCAAGGGAATCGTATTGTAAATCCACCGTATATTACAGAGAAAATGGCAATACGTTTCTTTTCGATGTTTTGGGGAAGAGAAGATGTATATGCCAGAAGAGGAAAGAACGGGGGCTATTTTCCACAATGTGCGAATCGTTGGAATGACCGGCTTTGCCCTAAACAACGTAAAGAGAAGGTGTTTTGTGATGAATGTGAAAATACCAAATGGATAAGTCTGGATGTAAAAAAATAATTGCTCATTTGTTAGGCACAAAAGAAGATGGATCAGATGTAATCGGTGTATATCCTTTATTGTCAAATGGTACATGCAGATTTATTGTATTTGATTTTGATAATCACGAAAAAGGAGCAGAGGTTACGGACTTTGCAAATACGGATAATGAGTGGCATAAAGAAGTGGATGCGCTTAGAAAAATGTGTGTCCCTATTTTTTATATTAGGGCATTCCATTAGGAGTGCCTTTTTCAATTCAATTTCAGAAGGAGGTTCACTATGAACAACACAGCGTTAGGAGCAGTAAGTAACAAGAAAGAGAACATTCGCTTTATTAGCGAAGCACATGAGAAATTCTACTATGAAAAATTAAAAGAAGTGCTTGCAGATGAGTAAGATATGCATGGAATACCTTCGATTGGTGTCAATATGCACATTGATGGTACAGAAGAATGGGAAGATGAGGAAGCAGATATTGTCAGAGAAAATTGCATAGATGTGGATTTTCTGAATTACACACCAGAGCTTCGGGATACTCCCATAGTGCAGGATGCCCTTAAAAAACTGATTGCAGCATATCCGGATAAAGAGGTTAATGACAGGGAGACAAAGAAAGCAAAGATACAGACGATTGCGACAGAACTTGACCAGTTATCCTATGATATTGACACTTTTGAATATAGAGACTCGGTACCGGACAGGGAAGCACAGGTTCAAATGATTGCAAATGATATAAAAAGCGGTAATGTGAAGCCATTACAGATTTTTTTGCAGACATCTATTGATGAGGGAATTGACGAGGACAGCGAAAGACAGGCAAAAAAGCTGATTGCTAAGCTGGCAGAATATAAGCCGCTTGCCAAGATCGAGGAGCTGGAGGAGCAGAATTATAACATGATTGATGACAGGCTCAACAATGGCGTGGAGAAATTCAATCATGAGGAAGAAAAGAAAGAACAGGCGGAAAAGCCGCAGGCTCGTACTTCCTTAAAGGAGCGTCTGGCAGCCAAGCAGACGGAAGTGGCACAGGGGAAAAATAAAGATGCAAAAGAGCAGGATAAAACTAAAAAGACGAATAGGGAGGAAATATAGGAATATGAATAATCCATTTACGGTAGAAGAAACAAATTTGATGTGTGTCTTTGAGACATCAAACAGAATGAAGCTGATGGAAGAAATCAGACGGGTAATGCTGCACATAAAGGACAGTGATATGGAGGAGCTTGCTGGGCAGGTGTTGAGAAAGCTAGATGGAATGACAGATAAGGAATTTTTGAAAATTTCTTTTGAAGCAGCAGAAGAATAGCGGTAGTAAGTGGGTAGGTAGTCGGTTGCAATGGCTGGCTACCTGCTTTTTATTTTACAATCATAAAATTGATTGTGAAAAATCGTTGGATAAGTTATAATTTCGGTATGCGTTTTGATATTAGAAAAACAAATATTTTATAAAAAAATAATTGGAAATCATAGACAGTTTGGAGGTCTTAGTGTGGAAATCGAAAAATTGGAAATCATAGAAAGTAATGAGTTTCAAAGTTTATTTAATAAATCAAAGAAATTGATTGACAGTGCCAGAAGTAATATGGGACAAATGGCAAATGCAATTACGGTTCTTACCAGTTTTTTTGCTGGGAAGATATATTGTAGAGCAGGAACAACAGGGAGCAGAAAGAGCTAAGTATGGAGCAAAAGTCCTGGATTCCTTGTCATCATATTTGACAGAAGAATACGGAAGAGGTTTCTCAAGAAGCAATGTTGCGGGAATGCGGCAGTTCTATATGGCTTACAAAGACAGAGAGAATGAAATTATCCAATCGGGAATTGGACAATTTGAACAGGCTTTTGGAATTGTCCAATTCCCGATTGGATAATTAGAGACGGCATATAAAAAAATGCCATTTAAGTTGAGCTGGACGCATTATCAGATTCTTATGCGTATAGAGCTGGTCACATTATCGTGTCTTGATGCGTATAAATGATGAACAGGCAAGAAGATTTTATATGGAAGAATGTGCAAAAGCAGCATGGAGTGTTCGTCAACTGGAACGGCAGATCAATACGATGTATTATCAGCGTATTTTAGCAAGCCAGGATAAGATAGCGGTTGCAAATGAAATTCAAACAACAGAGCCAAAACCAGAATATGAGAAAATAGTGAAAGATCCTTATGTTATGGAATTTCTGCAGATTCAGCCTGACACACATGTATATGAAGGAGATTTGGAACAGGCATTGATTGATCATCTTCAACATTTCCTTTTGGAACTTGGAAGAGGATTTTCATTTGTAGCACGCCAGAAAAGGTTTACATTGGATGGACAGGACTTTTTTATTGATCTGGTATTTTACAACTATATTTTAAAATGTTTCGTTCTCATTGACTTGAAAATGGGTAAACTGACTCATCAGGATCTAGGACAAATGCAGATGTATGTGAATTACTATACTCGTGAAATGATGAATGAAGGAGACACGCAGCCTATTGGGATTGTACTTTGTGCAGATAAGGGAGATTCTATTGTAAAATATACGCTTCCTGAAGATAATCACCAGATATTTGCATCGAAATATTTCACCTATCTGCCGTCAGAGGAAGAATTGAAACGTGAATTAAATTTGAAAGAATTTCACAAAAAAGAATAAAAACGGAAATACAAATCGTTAAGGAAAGAATCGAAGGTGGTGCAAACGAAAAAGCAGTATTGAGACTTTTCATTAACTGCCCTTTCGTTTGCATCAATTTCGATTTTTTCTGGTTGAACAAAGCGCGTCAACTCTATATGGACTTTTAATTCTGACACTCTATTTATAATAGGATAGCGTGTACACATAGAAACACATAGAATTTATAATTCAGTCCTGTATTATGACACCAGAAATAAGCCTCCCTAAGGAAGCTAAAAAAATATACAGTTATGATACGTTAACAGAGCATATGTGGTTTTGGTTTTATAAAATGTTGTTCTGTAGGCAGAGGAATAATCCTGCCACCACAGGAAGAGCACTTGCATATATCTTTATTATAAAGAAGACGGATAATGGCAGGTGCATCCATATCTTTCAGCTTGGAAATATATTTTTTGCAACCAAGGATGTTTCTGCATAGGGTAATCTTTTTCTTCTTATTTCTGGATGAAAGAAGACCATAGTGCCTGATACGTACAAAGCGTTTTGGGGGAACATGCATTAAAAATCGACGGATAAATTCCTCGCCGGATAAGGTGATCTCTTTCCAAAGCCCTTGGTTTTTGTAATCTTTAGCAGAAAATGTAACTGTAGATTCTGTCATGTCTTTGATACGGTAGTTGCTGATAGCAATCCGGTGGGTGTATTTTCCAAGGTATCTGATGACAGATTCGGCACCGTTAAATGGTTTCTTGCAATAAGGAATCCATTCCTTTGTATAGCAGGTATTTAACAATTCCTTGAAAGTATAGTAGTTTTTGTAAGGTGCAGCCGATCCATGAAATTCAAGCCTGTCATTTTCCCAGAGCTGCTTAAGTTCAGCCATATATTTTCCACGAAACGTTTTGGAAATCACCTTAATCGGAAGGAAAAACTCTTTCCCATTGTCTTTCCAATGATTTTTCGCATCCAGTCCTCCACCAAGAACAATCGCATGGATATGAGGATGAAAGTTCATGGTACTTCCCCATGTATGGAGGATACAGATATAGCCGATATCAGTCCCAAGATATTTACTGTCAGCAGCAAGTTCACTGAGAGTATCTGAAGCCGCATGATAAAGAGCAGCGTATAAGGATTTCTGGTTGCTGTAGATAATGGGATTGAGTTCTTCTGGAACTGTAAAAACCACATGGAAATAAGGAGCATCTAAGATATCCTCCCGCCGTGCATCTACCCATTTTTCTTTTGGAAACTCCTGACACATAGGACAGCACCTGTCACGGCAGGAGTTATAGTGGACTGATATGCAGCCGCAGTCCCCGCATACGCTTACATTCACACCGAAGGCACCAGTTTTGCAATTCATGATGTGGTAAGCGGCCTTTCGCTGAGCGGGAGAAATACTATGTGTGGATTCAAAAGATGAATAAAAACGATGAAAAACATCCTGAATCGTACAATCCTTACTCATGATTCACCACCTTCCGGGTTGTCGAACGGGCTGCGGATTCCAAGAAGTGTCTTGTTGCTTACATGAAGGTAAACATCTGTAGAGCGAGGATCAACATGTCCCAGAAGTGACTGGATATATTTTACATCTGTGCCACTTTCGAATAAGTGGCTGGCAAAACTATGACGGCACGCATGAGAGGAAACATGACGGTTAATGCCGGCGAGTTTAGCACTTTTCTTAAAGAACTGGTTAACACTGGCTATATCAAGATATCCACCGGACCAGGAACTTGGGAAAAGGATATCTTTGGGGCGACCACATTTGTACCAATACTCTGTGAGAAGGTCTAAATTCTTTTGAGACAGAATTGTATACCTGTCAATTCTGCCTTTGGTTTCACGAACATGAATTGTCATGTTGGTACGTGAAATGTCATCATAATGAAGATGAACAACCTCCGATACACGTAATCCAGAAGAATACATAGTTGCAATAATCGCTTTATGCTTCAGATTCGGAGTGGCGTCAATGATTGCATTTATTTCATCGCAGGATAGAACGGCAGGAAGATTTCGCTCTCTTTTCATAGCTGGAACAGTGTCATCATCCCAGAGAATCTTCAGCACCTTTTTATATAAGAACTTGATTGCAGACCGATAGTGATTGTGAGTTTCAGGAGACCTGCCTTCCAGACGTTTGGCTGTAAGAAAACTTTCCGCATCTTCAAGTGTAAGATCAGAAACATTTTTTCCAATCCAACGAAGGAAGTAACTGACATCAGAGCAATACAGTTGAATAGTTCTTTCACGCAGGTTACGTTTTTCCGCTTCATTGCGGATAGATTCAAAAATACCTTTATACATAATAAAACCTCCAGAATAAGTAGTGTTAATAATTACATCTACCTATTCGGAGGTGCATTAGCGTCATAATTCCGATTGCGGAAGAGACTGGAAAATGTTATTCTTATCATAGGCAGTGGAGCTTTCTTAGTTCAGTTGTTTCGTGTGGTAACTTAACAATAACGGATTATGAAAAGTAATTCCACTGCTTTTTAATAAAAATAAAACTGCGCCACAGCCTTGGCAGGCCATCGCGCAGCGATTTTGTTCAAGCGGAAGTTATAGTAAAGGAGATTTACAATGGAGTTTTGGATTTTTATGTTGATTATGGATTTAATTCTTCCATTTACGATGATTGGTTTTGGAAAATATTTTATGAAAAAGGCTCCAAAGGAAATAAATTCAGTATTCGGATATCGGACTTCGATGTCTATGAAGAATAAAGATACATGGGAATTTGCTCATAAATATTGCGGTAAAGTCTGGTATGTCTGTGGAATGGTTATGTTGCCAATAACAGTAATATTCATGCTTTTAGTAATTGGAAAAAGTGAAGATTGTGTTGGGAGTATGGGAGGAATTATTTGTGGTGTTCAACTTATTCCTTTAATTGGGTCTATTCTCCCAACAGAAATAGCATTAAAAAAGAATTTTGATAAGAATGGAACAAGACGATAAAGTTTGCAGAATTAAGAAAATCGGAATTTGTGAAGGAGGAATATACTATGAATATAGGGCTTTGGCTATGTGGAGTTTTGGTTATTCCATTTGTGATTATAGGAGTGTTATTTGCAATATTTAAAGAAAAAGCGGCTAAATTTGTTTCGGGATTTAATTCATTATCGAAAGAAGAGCAGGCATTGTATGATAAAGCTCATCTTTCTCGTGATATAAAAAATCAGTGTTTTACATGGGCTGGCATAATGTTAGTAGGAGCAGTGTTGTCTTATTTTTTAACACCATATATGGCTATTCCGGCTTTTATTATTTGGCTCGTTTTATTTTTCAAAGAGGTTCACTTTGACACGCACAAAGCATTTGAAAAATATTTATTAAAATAAATTCCAGATGATAAAGCAGAAGTATAGGGTTTGATTCATATGATTTCAGTAAAAAAACAGAGAATTGCTGCTATTATGGTTTTAAGTTCCATCATGCTGATTTTACTTTTGTCGCTAAATTTCCGACTCTGGAGTGGATATTATGCAGAAGGGGATTTGGAAAGTATAGTCATACAGCAGATGGAATGCTTGGAAAAGTCAAATAGTGAAAACGATATAAGCGAAAGTATATGTTTGCATTTCTATGAGTGTATATGTTTCGGTGGAATAGAAATAATGGTGCTCTGGGTATATGATGGCTTTAAAGACCTCGGACAAGGTGAGTTTTCTTTCAGACCGGGAGTTACCCTTTGCAGTCTATCGGTTCGGATGGATGATTAAATACTTCTGATAATCAAATTTAAAATTTATTATCAGGAGGAACTTCGATGTATGTATTAAATGCAAATCATATTTCAAAAAGTTATAAAACTGCAGAAACTATGCGGATTTTGCAGAATGTGAATCTGCAAGTTATGAAAGGAGAAATGGTTGCTATTATGGGACCATCCGGCAGTGGAAAGACTACTCTGCTCCATGTGCTGACCGGGGTTGACACACCGGACGATGGAGAAATCGTAATAGGAGGAGAAACGTTTTCACAGCTTACGGAAGAAGAGAAGGCATTTTTTCGCAGAAAGCATATGGGAATGATTTTTCAGGATTTCCAGCTTTTGGAGAGTTTGACGGTAAAAGAAAATATATTGTTACCACTCATTCTTGAACGAAAAGAAGCAGACATCCAGCAAGAGCGTTTTTCAAGAATAGCGGATGTGCTCGGCATTGAAAAATTAGCTGACAAAGGAATTACGGAAATATCGGGAGGTCAGAAACAGAGAGTTGCGATTGGCAGGGCGCTGATCAATGAACCGGATATTATTTTTGGAGATGAGCCAACAGGAAGCCTTGACCGAAAGACCACCGAGGATGTGATGCGATGTATGAAACAGATGAATCAACGGTCTGGCATCAGCTTTCTGCTTGTGACACATGATGCTTATACGGCATCCTTTTGTGACCGGGTACTTTTTCTACAGGATGGGAATCTGGCAAAAGAAGTAAAGAAAGAGAACACTGCCGATAATTTCAGAGAAGATATATGGAAAACGCTGTGCGGTTTGGGAGGTGGAAAAGATGACCTTTTTTGATATTTCCCGAAAGATGCTGAAAGCTGGTTTTTACAAATATCGATTGTACTTTCTATGCAATTTATCTGCAACGGCATTATTCTGTTGTTTTGCAGTTATTTCCACAAACAGGACGTTTATGAATGCGTCGATTGTAAATTCATCAATATCCAATAACATTTATCTTCCATTTTTTCTGTCTGCAGTGTTTCTGGTTTTTTTTCTTCCTGTTTCGTGTCAGGCATTTCTGGCATCAAGAAAACAGGAATACGGAGTGATGTTTTCTCTTGGCATGAGCCGGAAGGAAGCGTTTAGAAACTTACTTTTTGAAAATGTGATCATATCCGTGCTGGCATTAGCAATAGCACTTGCGGCAGGAACTGTGCTGTCATTTTTATTTTTTTCCGTTATCATTTATGCAATAGATGTTCACGGAGTGCAATGGCAGTTTTGCCCGGAAGCATATAAGCTTACAGCAGTTCTATATACAGTAGTGGTGGCAGTTGCCTTTATCCTGAATGCCGGGAGACTTATGCTGGATAAAATCGGAACCCTGCTAAAAGCACAATATCGGGCAGAAAAAACAGGAAAGATCGGTACGTTCTTATGCAGACTTGCACCCAACTACATGAGGTTTCATCTGGTGGAATGGTCATTTGTCCGCAGACACAAGAAAGAATGGGAATGTAGGTATGTTTTAGCCTCTCTCATAATAGCGGTATCTGTTATGCTTACGGGGGTATGTGTGACTTTATATCCGGCTTTTCTACAGGATGCAAAAAGTTATTCTCCCTATGACATGGTGTACTCAGAAATCTATGGAATGAATCAGGTTTCAGTACAGGATGTCCTTCATATATTGGAGAAAAATGGTGTTACTGTAGAACAGGTCATTCAGCTTCCCTATATCAGAGATGATGTTTTTAATTACCTTCCTGTGACAGAAATAAACCAGGATTTTGGATGTGATTATCAGATTCAGGAAGGCGAGTTTTTGAATTTGTTTCAGTACAATCTGGAAGATGGGTATGAACATAACATACAGCCAGTATCTACTGTAACGATTTCCGGGGACAGAAAGCTGCAGTCTGTTGGAACAGATGTAAAGATACTGTTTAATCAAAATCCGACCTTTGCAGATAAAACACTGATCATCAACGATTCTGATTTCGAAAAATTAAGTGCAGATATAACAGGTAGTGCTGGTATCGCAAACTTGTTTCAGTTTCAGAATTGGGAAGATTCTTATGCGGGAGTATGTGAAGTAAAAGAATATCTGCAGGAAAGCAATCAGTTGAATGAAGATGAGCAGACGTATTATGAATTGTCTTCGAAAGTGGAGAAATACCAGGATGCAAAGAAATCAGGACAATTTTTATTATTTTTGATGGCATTTGTGATAGGGCTTATGATAATGGCTGAGTTTCTGTTAATTCATTCACGTATCCAGGCAGAGAAGGAAGAAAATAGCAGGGTCGTTTGTAGTTTGCGAATGTTGGGAATGATAGACAAGGAAATGGTAAAGTGCCTATGCTATAAGAATTTTCTAAGATTTATACCGCCATCGGTTGTGGGAACAATCCTTTCTTTCCTGCCATCTTATTATCTGAATGAGAGTTATGGAATGGGGACGAATGGAATTCTGGCAGGAATCGTATTTGGAGTGATTTTGACAGTCGGAATATTCGTAGTGATACGCGGGTATTCTGAAAAAGAAGAAAAACTTTATGAAAGCGGTTTTATAATACAAGGAAGAGGATTTTTCGAGAGGATTTTTTGATTATAGATAAGTAGAAAAAGATTCAAATCCTGTGTATAATTAAAAGATAAAGATAGAGACAACTCGGAATTTCTTGAGGGAAGGTGATAGTATGAATTATATGATAAAAGGTATACAAGCACTTAAAGAATCGGTTTTCTTAGGTATCATAATTTATATTGTTATTTTTGTGTTGCTGTATCTTTTCAAAAAACGCAGAACTATCTCATGGAATTATATGTTTGAGGGAATATTCTGCATTTACTGCGTTACGCTTCTCAACCTAACGGGGATTTTCACACTAAGTTATAGTCTGAATGGTCCTTTCAATTATAATTTGCTTCCGTTTATTGGGAGTTCTATTGTCCCTATATTGCTTAACTTCGCTTTGTTTTGTCCTCTTGGTTTTTTGTTGCCGCTTGTTTTTCGTTCCTGTAGAGGAAATTGGAAAAAGGTGGCGATTATTAGCGGTTTAATCTCATTCTTGATTGAACTATTACAGTTGTTTGGCGGCAGATATGCGGAAATGGAAGATTTTCTAATCAATACCTTGGGCGGATTTTCAGGCTATATTGTCTGTACCGCCATATGCGAAAGAAAGACAAATCGCCGAAAAGCAGTTGTTTCCATTGTTACACTATGTTTGACCCTTGCACTTTGTTTGATTGGAATTTATGCAGTGGGGGACAATGAAAAGCAGCTACCGGATGGACTGTCTGCTGTCGAAAATAGCATTGCTGAAATCAATGTTTATTCTGAGGGAGAAGAACGGAGCATTAGCATTGATTCCTATCAATACCGCTCTTTTGCAAGTCAGATTTCCAATTGCGGCGGTCATTTGCTGGAAATCCAAAAAACTTCTGAAGGTGAAATTTGGAATGATACAGACTGCTTTATCGAAATAATATATACTGCTGACCAGACGATAAAGTTTGAAAATGCTGAGAATTTCTCCATTGAACGTGCTGACAGACTTTTATATAATGCCGACAAAAATGTTCTATATTGGGGTGAGGCAGGTTATCAGAACTGTTTGGACTATACAAAAATGAATGAAGAAATGCAGGCACATAAAGAAGAAATATTGAAAGGATATGAAGAGTTGTCTACTTCAATTCGTGATTGCTTTAACCAGTAACAATTTCAGCTTTCTGTGCGGCCTTTATGAAGGCGGCCTGATGGAGCAGGCAATAAGGAAGTGAAGATGCGACAAATTCTTTAGGTTACAATCGATGATGGGGTAAACGAAAAAGCAGTTTTGACATTGCAGAGAACTGCCCCTTCATTTACACC
>NZ_CVRR01000028.1 GCF_001406815.1 Roseburia faecis
ACATGGAGCTGACTGTTACTAATAGGTCGAGGGCTTGATTAAAAAAGCGGTTAAATCTGTATGAAGTTTTGAAAGTACAAACATTTCATGAATAAGAAGTTAGCAGCGTACTTGTCTACGTTGTTTTCTCATATAGGGGATTGGTCAAATGGTATGATAGGGGTCTCCAAAACCTTTGGTGGGAGTTCGATTCTCTCATCCCCTGCTCTTTAAAAACACCTGTTTAGGTGTTTTTTTATTTATAGTAATTTAAATTAAATTTTTATAAAGGAGAATTATATGAAAAAAACAAATAACAGCGTGCTTTCGCAATATCGGGGTGCGTTAATGGGAATATCCATCATATTGATTATAGTTTTTCATTTTACGGATGACTGTCATTATTACTCCTATCATTTTAGTGGCTGGATTTCCTTCTTTTGGAGATATATTTCATCATCAAGTGTGGATGCATTTTTATTCTTTTCTGGTCTGGGGTTATATTATTCCATGAAAAAAAGATCAGATGTTAGAAGTTTTTACATAAGAAGATTAAAAAGAATTCTGATTCCTTATTGCATCGTAGCCGTACCCTCTTATATTTTACTGGATGTCTGTGTAGATAAAACAGGATGGGGAGAAGCCATAAAAGACTTCACATTTATCACATTTTTCAGTGATGGAGACAGGCTTTACTGGTATATTGGACTTATGCTGTTATGCTATCTGATTTATCCCTATATCTTTCAGATTGTGGATAGCGCACGAGACGCAATAGATGGAGAGATCCGGCTGATTTCCATGGTAAGTGCTGTTACCGTATTGGCACTTGTAATTGCATTATATGAGAAAGAGGTGTTTGGAAATGTAAATATTGCTTTGCTTCGTCTGCCTGTTTTTATAGCGGGCTGTTTTTATGGCAGATCCAGCTATGAAAAAAGGGAAAGTTATTGGAAATGGTTGATTCTTTTTGCGTTATCCGGCTATTTGCTCACCATGCTTCCAAGTGGATCTCCTATTTTTGCAAGGTATGTGACTGGAATTTTTAATATCTCATGTTGTGCGGGAATTGCCTGGATCTTTTCCCAGTTATCTATGCGTCCGGTTATAAGAATACTGGAATGGTTTGGTGCTCATTCGCTGGAATTGTATCTGGTACATGTTACCATACGAAAATTTATGAAGGGAGCAGCATTTTATACATGCCGTCTGCGTTACGAACTGGTGTTGGTATGCAGTTCCATTGTGGTTGCATGGATACTTCAGATCCTTGTCCGGTATATAACAGATCATATGATTAAGGAAAAGAGGTAAGACATATGACCCTACAGCAGTTACATCAGGTAATTACGATTGCAGAAAGCCGTTCCATGAACGAAGCATCCCGAAAATTGTTTGTCTCACAGCCCAATCTGTCTGCGGTTGTGCGCGAACTGGAAGAAGAAGCAGGAATCACCATTTTTATCCGGTCAAACCGCGGAATCGTGCTTACACCGGAGGGAGAGGAATTTATCGGATATGCCAAGCAGGTCGTGGAGCAGTATCATTTGCTGGAATCCCGTTATATTTCGTCTGCATCCAAAAAGAAATTTTCTGTGTCCATGCAGCATTATACCTTTGCGGTCAAGGCATTTGTGGAAGTGGTCAAGGCTGTCGGAATGGAAGAATATGAATTTGCCGTGCATGAGACACAGACGAATCAGGTAATCGAGAATGTACGCAACATGAAAAGTGAGCTGGGGATTCTTTTCCTGAGCAAATTTAATGAAGCAGTACTCCAGAAACTTTTCAGGGAAAATGATGTGATTTTTGAAGAACTGTTTACCTGTGACACCTATGTATATCTGTGGAAAGGACATCCGCTGGCACAAAGGGATGTAATTTCCATGAAAGAACTGCAGGAATATCCATGTCTGGTGTTCGAACAGGGGAAAAATAATTCCTTTTATTTTGCCGAAGAGATGAAAAGTACCTATGAATATAAGAAGATGATCCATGCGGATGACCGGGCGACCATGCTGAATCTGATGGTTGGGCTGAATGGTTATACGCTCTGTTCCGGGATTATCTGTGAAGAATTAAACGGAAATGATTATGCGGCAGTGCCGCTGGCAGAGAGCGAAAAGATGCGGATTGGCTATATCCGGCACAAGGGGATAAAGGTCAGTCCGATCGGAGAATTATATGTGGATATTCTGAAAAAAAGTGGGAAACCACTTTGATAAAAATAGTTTTCATCAAAAAATGCTTGTTTTGGTGATTGGAAAGGCAATTTTTTGGAGAAATTGCATAAGATAGCAGGTATAAATATAAATACACGAAAAAAAACGGTAAGAATCTGATGGAAACGGTTGCGCGATTACCGTCATTATGCAGGAAAAACCGGAGAAATGCGAAGTTTGCATAACTTTGACAGATGAGAAAAAAAGTGGCATAATCTTTTCTAAACTTGGGGATGATAATAAAAGTATGTTGTTTAAAGGTAGAAAGAGGTGTTGGATTATGTATGAAACTGTTAAAGTAATTCGGTTATCAGATATGGATGAAGTTAAGGATTTTGTACGTGCAGCAGGTGGTTGTGATTTTGATATTGATGTAAAATGCGACAGAACATTCATTGATGCAAAGTCATTGCTTGGTATGATTGGACTTGGCGTAAAAAAGAATCTTCAGGTTTGCTACGGTGGAAAGAATGAAAATTTCGAAAACGTAGTTGCTAAATTTGCAGTGGCATAATACAATTATTATATCGTGACTATGGAACTTTAAGTCCCACTCCGTATTCCGGAGCGGGGCTTTTTATTGTAAAATAATGGAACAAATAAAAACCCGCTTCATACAACAGGAAAATACCCGCGGGAGAAAGGAGATGTACATGCAGGAATTACATATCTCTGTGAGAAATCTGGTAGAGTTTATTTTCCGGGCAGGAGATATCGATAATCGTGCCGGAAAGCTGGCGAGTGCAGAGGCCATGATGGAAGGCAGCCGTATCCACCGGAAAATTCAAAAAAGCATGGACACCTCCTACCAGGCGGAAGTACCGCTGAAAATTGAATGGAAAGCCAACGATTACGTACTGGTCGTGGAAGGACGTGCAGACGGAATCGCCTATGGAAAATTTCAGCCGGATCTGCCGGCTGCGACGGAGTCTGTGCTGCAACCGGAGATGGAGTTTGCGGCGGAAATCCCTCCGGAAGAAGAAATCAGTTTCATCGATGAGATCAAGGGTGTATATAGAAACGTTGCGGCAATGGAACAGCCGGTCTACGTGCATAAAGCCCAGGCAATGTGCTATGCGTATATCTATGCGAAACAGAACCGTCTGGAGCGGATCGGCGTGCAGATGACCTACTGCAATCTGGATACCGAGGAAATCCGGTATTTCCGGGAGATTTATACATTTGAGACACTGACCGTGTGGTTTGGCCATCTGATCGAAGATTATCGGAAATGGGCGGACTGGCAGATTGCATGGAAAAAACAGCGGCAGGAGAGCATTCATGGACTGGAGTTTCCATTTCCGTACCGGGAAGGGCAAAAGAAGCTGGTTGCAGATGTTTATCGTACAATTTTGCGGGGAAAGAATCTGTTTATCGAAGCATCGACCGGTGTGGGCAAAACAATTTCCACAATCTTTCCGGCGGTAAAAGCAGTGGGAGAAGGGCTGGCAGACCGGATCTTTTATCTCACGGCAAAGACCATCACAGCAACTGTGGCAAAAGAAACGTTCGCACTGCTGGAAGAACAGGGCTATCGTGCCAAAGTGATCCAGATTACAGCAAAAGAAAAACTCTGCCTGTGTGAAGAGATGGACTGCAACCCGGTAAACTGTCCATATGCAAAGGGACATTTTGACCGGGTGAACGATGCGGTGTTTGATCTCTTGCAGAAATCCAACCTGTTTACCAGAGAGGAAGTTTTAGCGCAGGCGAAAGAATATCAGGTGTGCCCGTTTGAGATGAGTCTGGATGTGGCAACCTGGGCGGACAATATTGTCTGTGATTACAATTACGTATTCGATCCGAATGTATATCTGAAACGCTTTTTTCAGGAGGGGATAAAGGGAGACTATCTGTTCCTGGTGGATGAGGCACATAACCTCGTGGATCGCAGCAGGGAGATGTACAGTGCCGATCTGTACAAAGAAGACGTGCTTGCAGTGAAGCGGATCATGAAAGCGCACAGCCGTACGATCTGCCGTATCCTGGACAAATGCAACAAAGCCATGCTGGAAATGAAACGTGAGTGTGAGCACTACCAGATTCTGGACAGTGTGGGAACGTTGACCTTCCACCTTATGCGGCTGGCCTCCCAGATGGATGAATTTTTGGAAAAACCGCGGGAATTTCCGGAGAAGAAAACGGTGCTGGATTTTTACTTTGCGCTGCGCAATTTCCTGAATATTTATGATCTGGTGGATGACCATTACGTGATCTACAGCCAGATGACGGAGGAAGGCCAGTTCCGGATCCGGCTCTTTTGCGTAGATCCGTCGGTCAATCTGCAGAAATGCATCGATAAAAGCAATTCCACGATCTTTTTCTCCGCAACGCTCCTGCCGATCGGATACTATAAGCGGCTACTTTCCACGGACGAGGATAACTATGCCATTTATGCGCAGAGTACGTTTGCCCAGACACAGAGACTTCTCGCATTTGGTCGGGATGTGAGCACAAAATATACGCGGAGGAACAGAAAAGAATACGAAAAAATCGCGGACTATATCGGTGCAGTCACAGAAGCACAGCAGGGAAATTACATGGTGTTTTTCCCGTCTTACCGGCTGATGCAGGATGTATATGAGGTCTTTGCCGGGAAGGCGGCCGATTCGTGCGAGATTCTGATGCAGCATAGTAATATGAAAGAACACGAAAGAGAAGCGTTTTTGGAAGAATTTGAAAAAGAGCGCCAGGGGACACTCGTTGCGTTCTGTGTGATGGGTGGAATTTTCGGGGAAGGCATTGATCTGAAAAACGACCGGCTGATCGGTGCCATCATCGTGGGAACCGGACTTCCGCAGGTCAGCGATGAACGTGAAATTTTAAAGAATTATTATGATGAGCGGGGATTGTCCGGATTTGACTATGCGTTCCGCTATCCGGGAATGAACAAAGTCCTGCAGGCAGCAGGGCGCGTGATCCGGACCAGCGAGGACCGCGGCGTGATCCTTCTGCTGGATGAACGTTTCCTGCAGCGCGAATACGGAGCGCTTTTTCCGAGAGAATGGGAAAAGAGAAGCGTCTGTGGTCTGCCGCAGCTGCGGGAAGAAGTGAGCCGGTTCTGGTCAGACGTCCGGGAGGAGCTTTAAAAACTCTTCGGTGGAGGCAGAAACCGGAAGGGTAGGGTTTAACGAAGCCACCAGCTGCCGCTGCGGGATCGTTTCCTGCGTGTGGACGAGAAAGAGATCCTCCGGCTTGTGTTTCAGACAAAAATCCGGGATAAAAGCAATTCCAAGACCGATGCGGGCCATGTCAATGAGCAGATCGTTGCTGCTGAGCTCTACCTGAGGCAGCAGTTCCAGCTGATGCTGCAGGAAAATGTGGTGCAGAAACTCACTCGTTGTGCTCTTGCGGTCTAACATCATGAGCGGATAGGTGCCAAGCTCCGAGAAAGGAACGATGCGGTCCGCCAGATCAAAATATGCCGGATTGGCGACGAACACATCTGAGAAAGAGCCAACCGTTTTCTGAATATAGGAAGGATTCAGATGCGGGTTTGGAAAATTTGTGATGATCAGGTCAACCCGGCGCTGCTCTAGCAGGTCTACACAGCCCATCGAACTGGCATTGGTGATTTTAATCGGAACATCCGGGAATTTCCGATGGAATTTCTGCAGATACGGCAGCAGAAAATAACGGCAGATGGTGTCGCTTGCGCCGATATGCAGTTGTCCCAGGCCCAGAGAGCCGGATTCTAAAAGCTGGCTTTCCCCACGGGAGATCAGATTCATGGCAGGCTCCACATGTTTTAGCAGCAGAGCACCGGCAGGAGTCAGCTGCACTTTTTTTGTGCTGCGGATAAAAAGCGGCTGTCCCAGCTTGCGCTCTAATGTTTTGATAGACTGGCTTACCGCTGACTGGGAGATAAACAGCTTCTTACTTGCATCCGAAAATGAGAGAGAGCTTGCAACATAATAGAAAACCTTGTATAATTCATAATTGATATCCATCGATCATATCCTCAGTAGTATAGTATAGTATAGGATATATTATATACCTTTCACAAAGGAGAGAAAAGGAGATTATCATGAAAAAGGGAATTTTGAAAACCTTATGCGGATTGATGGCGGCACTCATGCTGCTTGTGTTCGCAGGAACACCCGTTACAACTCAGGCAGCAAAACTGCCATATTACATTAAAATCAATCGTCAGCAGAACTGTGTGACCGTATATGCACTTGATTCCAAAGGCAAATATACCAAACCGGTCAAAGCATTTGCCTGCTCTGTCGGTGTCAACAATGCTACCCCGACAGGAACATTTTCGATTCCGGCAAAATACCGCTGGCATACACTTATGGGCGGTGTGTACGGACAGTATTGCAGCCGTATTCACGGTGGTGTGCTGTTCCACTCTGTGTTTTACAGTGCACAGGACCCGAGCAGGCTGGCATACAATTCTTATAACCGTCTGGGACAGACGGCATCCCACGGATGTGTCCGTCTGAATGTGGAAGATGCCAAGTGGATCTATGACAACTGCCCGGTAGGAACCAAAGTAACCATCTATGACAGCAAAGATCCGGGACCATTGGGCAAGCCTACCCCGATCCGTATTGATGTAAACAGTCCGTACCGCGGATGGGATCCGACCGATCCGGATCCGAGAAATCCATGGCTGAAACTCCGTCCGACGATTAAGGGAATCAAGAATAAAACCATCGAGAGAACAAACAGCAAAGTAGATCTGAAAAAGGGTGTGAAAGCTACCGATTACAGAGGTAAGACACTTAAATTTACCGTTTCCGGAAAAGTCAATGCAGCAAAGACCGGAAAATATAAGATTACATACACAGCAAAAGATGCCAAGGGAAATAAGACTCAGAAGAGTATCGTAATTACCGTAAAAGACACGAAAGCGCCATCCATCAGCCTGAAGCGAAAGACACTGACCTACAATAAAGCCGTTTCCAAAGAAAAACTGGTTTCTGCAATTAAGGCAGATGTAGTGGCAAAAGATCTGGGCAAAAAACTTGCGTCAAAATATGTTTTCGTGGATGCCAGAGAAGCACATAAGGCAGTTACCGCTATGGAAAGAGGAACCTATGGAACTTATAGCGTGACCGTATATGTCAAAGATGCGGCAGGAAATAAATCCAGAAAGCTGAAAGTAAAGATTAATTTTGTAAATCCAAACCCGGGTACCGATCAGCCGGATCAGCCGGAACCGGACACTCCGGGCGTTGTAACGGACAGTGCAATTACCGTACAGTAATTTCATAAGAACAGGTAATAGATATCGTAAGCGATATTAATTTTACTTAATTGTCAACCCATGATACAATAACATAAAGATCAATAGAATGCCCCCAAATGCAGGGGGCATTCCGTTTCGCAAAAGAAGGAGGTAAATCCAATGGGCAATGTACGTCGTGTGTACGTAGAAAAGAAACCGGATTTTGCCGTAAAGGCAAAAGAATTAAAACATGAGGTAAAGCATTATCTCGGAATCGCTGCAGATCAGGTGCGTGTTCTGATCCGTTATGATGTGGAAAATGTATCGGATGCCACTTACCAGAAGGCATTGCAGACGGTATTTTCCGAGCCACCAGTGGATGATATTTATGAGGAGAACTTTGACGCAGAAGGCGGAAACGTATTTTCCGTAGAATTCCTGCCGGGACAGTTCGACCAGAGAGCGGATTCCGCAGAGCAGTGCGTGAAGCTTTTAAATGAGGATGAGGAGCCGATCATCCGCAGCGCGACGACCTATGTGATCAAGGGTGACATCACAGAGGATGAGTTAGAGGCGATCAAAAAGTATTGTATCAATCCGGTAGATTCCCGTGAGACCGGTATGGACAAGCCGGATACCCTCGTACAGAATTTCGATGAGCCGGCAGACGTGGCAGTTTTCGACGGATTTATCGACATGGCAGAAGCACACTTAAAGGAACTGTACAGCTCTTTAAATCTTGCCATGACCTTTAAGGATTTCTTACATATCCAGAATTACTTCAAAAATACCGAGAAGCGGAATCCGTCCGTGACAGAGATCCGCGTGCTTGATACTTACTGGAGTGACCATTGCCGTCATACCACCTTCTCGACAGAACTGAAAAATGTGAAGTTTGATGAAGGATTTTACCAGGCACCAATCAAAAAGACTTACGAAGAATATCTTGATACCCACAAGAAACTGTATGCGGGACGCGATGACAAGTTTGTCTGCCTGATGGATCTGGCACTGCTTGCCATGAAACGTCTGAAAAAAGAAGGAAAACTTGCAGATCAGGAAGAATCTGACGAGATCAATGCATGTTCCATCGTGGTACCGGTGGAAGTAGATGGAAAGACAGAGGAGTGGCTTGTAAACTTTAAGAATGAGACACATAACCATCCGACCGAGATTGAGCCGTTTGGTGGAGCTGCTACCTGTCTGGGTGGAGCCATCCGTGATCCGCTTTCCGGAAGAACTTATGTCTACCAGGCAATGCGTGTGACCGGAGCCGCAGATCCAACCGTATCCGTAAAAGATACGATTGAGGGTAAGCTGCCACAGAAGAAGATCGTGCGCGAGGCAGCCAGAGGTTACAGCTCTTATGGAAACCAGATCGGACTGGCAACCGGATATGTCAAAGAAGTTTACCATCCGGATTATGTAGCAAAACGTATGGAGATCGGTGCTGTCATGGGTGCCGCACCGAGACGTGCCGTACAGAGACTGACCTCTGATCCCGGAGATAAGATTATCCTTCTGGGCGGACGTACCGGACGTGACGGTATCGGTGGAGCAACCGGATCTTCCAAGGCACATAACACACAGTCTACGTCTGTATGTGGTGCCGAGGTACAGAAAGGTAATGCACCGACTGAGCGTAAACTGCAGCGTCTGTTCCGCAGGGAAGAAGTCAGCCATATCATTAAAAAATGTAACGATTTCGGTGCCGGCGGTGTGTCCGTAGCAATCGGTGAGCTTGCAGACGGACTGCGCGTGAATCTGGACAAAGTACCGAAGAAATATGCCGGTCTGGACGGAACAGAGATTGCAATCTCCGAGTCCCAGGAGCGTATGGCAGTCGTTGTCGCTCCGCAGGATGTCGAGCAGTTCCTTGCTTATGCAAAAGAAGAAAACCTTGAAGCAACCGAGGTGGCAGTTGTTACCGAGGAGCCGAGACTGATCTTAGAGTGGAGAGGAAAAGACATTGTCAATATTTCCCGTGCATTCCTCGATACCAACGGTGCGCATCAGGAAGCAGATGTCGAAGTCGAGATGCCAAAAGAGGAAGATAACTTCTTTAAGAAGATGGAGCTTCCGAAAGTGGCAGATGCATTACAGAAAAATGATAACAAAGCGGCATGGCTTGCAATGCTTGCGGATCTTAACGTATGTTCCCAGAAGGGACTTGTCGAAATGTTTGACGGTTCCATCGGAGCTGGAAGCGTCTATATGCCATATGGTGGACGTTATCAGTTGACGGAGACACAGAGCATGGTTGCCAAGCTTCCAGTTTTACATGGAAAATGTGATACCGTAACCATGATGTCCTACGGATTTGATCCGTATTTATCTTCCTGGAGCCCATACCATGGATCGGTTTATGCGGTACTCGAATCTCTTTCCCGTATCGTGACAGCCGGTGGTGATTACAAGAAAGTACGATTTACTTTCCAGGAATATTTCCGCAGAATGAACGAAGATCCAAAGAGATGGAGCCAGCCGTTTGCCGCACTGCTTGGTGCATTTGATGCACAGATCGGTTTTGGACTGCCGTCCATCGGTGGAAAAGATTCCATGTCCGGAACCTTTAACGATATTGACGTGCCTCCGACACTGGTTTCTTTCGCAGTCGATGTGGCAAGAGAAAAAGACGTGATCACACCGGAACTGAAAGAAGCAGGAGATAAGCTGGTACTCTTTACGATCGAAAAGAACGCGTATGATCTGCCGGTATATGAACAGGTGATGAAACTGTATGATAAGATTCATGAGCTGATCGGCAAGGGTGCAATCCGCAGTGCCTATGCACTTGACGGAAAAGGTCTGGCAGCAGCAGTCAGCAAGATGGCATTCGGTAACAAACTGGGTGTAACAATTGCCGATGATGTCACTGCAGAAACCTTATTTGCACCGGGATTCGGTAATATCGTAGCAGAAGTAAAAGAAGAGTTTCTTCCTATTATAAAAGAAGCATCCGCAGTCGTTGTCGGAGAAGTCAACGATGCACAGAAATTCGTATACAAAGACCTGGCTCTTTCCATGGATGAGGCACTTGATGCATGGCAGGGAACACTCGAGCGTGTATTCCCAACCCGCGCAACCGAGGATAAAGAAAAAGTACAGAGTGACGTATACGATACAAAGAACATCTATGTATGCAGAAACAAAGTCGCAAAGCCGACCGTATTCATTCCGGTATTCCCTGGAACAAACTGTGAGTACGACAGTGCGAAAGCGTTTGAGCGTGCAGGTGCCAATACAATTGTAAAAGTATTCAAGAATCTGAGTGCAACAGACATCCGTGATTCTGTCGATGAATTTGTCAAGGCAATCGATCAGTCACAGATCATCATGTTCCCGGGTGGATTCTCCGCAGGAGATGAGCCGGAAGGATCTGCAAAGTTCTTTGCAACAGCATTCCGGAATGCAAAGATGACCGAGGCAGTAAGCAGACTGTTGTCAGAACGTGACGGACTGGCACTTGGTATCTGCAACGGATTCCAGGCACTGATCAAACTGGGACTTGTTCCTTACGGACAGATTCAGGCGCAGAGTGCGGATTCCCCGACACTGACCTACAACACCATCAACCGCCACATCAGCAAGATGGTATATACCAAGGTCGTGACAAACAAATCCCCATGGCTGCAGCAGGCAAAGCTTGGTGCAACATACTGCAACCCGGCATCCCATGGAGAGGGACGTTTCGTAGCTCCGAAGGAATGGCTGGACAAGCTTTTTGCAAACGGACAGGTTGCCACCCAGTATGTCAATGAAGCCGGCGAGCCAACCATGGATGAAGAGTGGAATGTCAATGGTTCGTACATGGCGATCGAGGGTATCACCAGTCCGGATGGACGTGTACTCGGAAAGATGGCACACAGCGAGCGCCGTGGTGAGGCCGTTGCCATGAACATCTACGGAGAGCAGGATATGAAGATCTTCGAATCCGGAATTGCTTACTTTAAATAGAATTGTTTATCTTCACGCGTAGTTTCACTCGAACTACGCGTGAAATAGTTTTAATAATAGAAAAAAGTGAAAAAACTCTTAAATGCTTAAGAAAATATTAAAGAATTTTTTCAATAAAATGTAATTTTGGTGTTGCAAAGATACAATACTTGGTGTATGATTGTCACGTAGAGTAGTTAAAAGAGTACTATAAATAGTACGACAAGTGATGAACTACTATCGAGGCTATGGAAACTGGAACTTGTTCCAGACAGACCTTACAATTACAGATACATATTAGAAATATAAGTCATCGGAACCTCAGCTTGCTGATCTTGATGCTGGACAATCAACGTTGATATCACACTCTACGCCGACGTCTGATGTGCGAAAGTTTCTGGTCATTTATGATTTGTGTGTCTGTAGATGAAACTGACAATGGACTTAACAGTAAGACCGAGGAGGCCAGTGGAGGCAATTAGCGAGAACATTGGATTGGAAAAATCGTCCGCAGCGGTTTGGAAGAGAAGATGAAGGAACTTAAACGTGCAGGGTTAAACGAGTAGAAGAGATGGAAGTTAGTCAAAAAGAAAGAGAGGAAAAAACATGAAATCAAGCAAAAAAGTGTTAGCTTTTGCTCTCGCTGCAGCTATGGTTGTAACAGCAGTTCCTGCTACAAACGCACAGGCAGCTTCTACAGCAAAGCTTAGCGCAAAAAAAGCCACAGTTTATTCTGCTGGTTACAAGACCGTTACAGTTACAACTCCAAAGTCTTGGAAGTCTGTTAAAGTAACTGCAACAAGCAACAAGAAGTCTGTTGCAACTGTTAAGAAGACAGCAGCAAAGAAGATCAAGGTTACAGGTGTTAAGCCAGGTACCGCTAAAGTTACGGTTAAGGTAACTTACAAGACTTCTACAAAGAAGAGTGCTAAGACAAAGACAAAGAAACTTACTTACACAATGAAAGTTGCTAAGGTAGGCGTTGCTTTATCTGGAGAGTCAGTAGTAGCAGTTGGAAGCACAACTAAGTTAACAAATACTAAGAAAAATTCTTCAAGAGCTAAGATTACTTACACATCCAGTGACGATACCATTGCAAAAGTAGATGCTACAACAGGTGTTGTTACAGGTGTTAAGGCTGGTAAGGCAACAATCACAGCTAAGATTACAGTTGGTAAGGATTCAGCTGAAACTACTAAGGATGTAGAAGTGAAGAACCATGTTCTTTCTACAGTAGCACAGAACAAGTTAACAGAGCTTAAAGCTACTGTTGCTGGCGATACAAAGAACCTTAAGACAACTGATTTCACAGTAAAGAGTGAAGCAACAAACGTTGTTTACCCAGTATCTAAGGTAACAGTTGATTCTAAGGATGCTTCTCAGGTTACATTAACTCTGTTCAGTGAGTTGAAGGATGCAGCTACATATGATGTGACTCTTGATGGAATCACAAAGACATTCGTAGCTTCTGACGGAAAGGTTGCTTCTATCGCACTTGATAAAGCTACAATCCCATATGCTACTGAGACAGAAATTAAGTTAGTATCTAAGGATGCTAATGGTGTTGTTGTAAAAGAGCTTAAGTATGGCAATCCTGATGCTAGCTATGATTTTACAATCAATACAAACGGAAACGGTTATACAAACGGTTCTAAGTTATACTTAAACAAAGTTGGCGATACAGCTACAGCTGAGATCACATACAAAACAGGCAAGTATGACCAGAATGGTAAGCCAGAAGGAAACATTGGACCAAACAAGGTGACAATTACTGCTGCAGATCAGTCAGCTATCAATGATTTTAAAGTAAGAATTGATGGCGCAAACAAGAAGTTTGATAAGGCAAAAGATACTAATAAGATTGCTGCCGGAGAAACTGGCAAATATGCATACTTTATGATCAAGGATGCAACAGGAACAGAGGTTTCTAAGTATGATTATACTGTAGAATCTTCAGACAAGACAGTTTTAATGCTTGCAAGCAATACTATCTCAAACAAGAGTGTTCGTCTTACTCCTGTTAAGCAGGGTACAGCATATATCTTATTCAAAGATAAGGATGGTAAAATTGTAAACTCTGTAGCAATTGATGTTACTGCTGGTAGAGAAGCTGCTACTCTTGAGTTAGATAAGTATAGCGTAGATGCTTCTACATCAAATACTGTAGCTGCTAAGACAGTAAGTGTTAAGGTAAAGGATCAGTATGGTGATGAGGTAGCTGCAAGCAATTACTCAAATGTACATGTATCTTATTTAAGTGGTCCTGTTAAGAATGAGACCGCTGTAGCATTTAATGCAAGCAAGAAAGCAGTTGTTGTTACAGGTGCAGCATTTGATGCTTCTAAAACAGGAGCCTATGTATACAAGGTTGCTTATACAAAAGATAATAAGGAAATTGTAGCTAGGACTCTTACTGTTAATGTTCAGAAACCTGGTTCTGCAGTTGATTCATATCGCCTTGATCTTGACAAATCTTCTGTAGATGTTAAAGTTGATAATGATAATAAAGATAGCAAAATCATTACCGCTCAGTTAATGGGACGTTCAAACGGTGTTGATTTGAAAGCAGTACAGAATGTAACTTATACTGTAAAGAAATCTGATGGAACAGTTGTTTTTGGTAATGACAATGGAAAGGTTGTTACGGGAGCAGCGTTTGGAGTTGATGCTAACTATGGTGATAATGACACTACAGGTTCTGATTTAAATATCAAACTTGTAGATGTATCTAACGGAGTAGCTACAAAGAATCTTGGAGCTGGTACTTATACTGTAACTGCTACATGCAAAGATGCAAAGAATAATGACGTAACTATTACTTCCAGCTTTACAGTAACAGATACTCAGACTAAGGCATCTGCTGATGTTAAGTATAATTCTGTTGAGCCTACTACAGACACTGTTGAAGCTGCTTTAAAAGCTGCTTTAGTTGTAACTTATGGAGATGATGTTTATAGTAATGCAAAAGATGCTCCAGAAGGTGCTAAAACATTAGTAATTTCTAAGGTTGAAGGAAAACTTAACGATGGTACTGAGTTTAAGACAAAGAATACTGCTGTTAAGGGTCATGATTTCAATGTTTCTAAACTGGAAGTTACTGTAACAGTAGCAGATGGCATCTCAATGAATGTTGAAGTTGCCGTACCTGGTGTTATTACAGCAAAATAATATAGAAATTATTTGATCTAAGTTATTATAACATCTGTCAAATATTAAATAGTAAAATATAGCTCTCTGCCAATTGGGTGGAGAGCTATATTTTTGTGATAAAAAAAGAGGTTGCCGAAGCAACCTCTTTAATAGATTCAATTACTTGAATGAAATTACATATGGATTAGAAGAAATATCCTTTGTAATGTCAACCTTATAAGCACCTGAATCAACTGTAAATGTGATCTTCTTGATTGTTACAGCCTTAACACTGTCAGAAATCGTGGTGTGATCCTTATCAAGTTTATCACCTGTATTAGTAATACCCTCTACAGATACAATTGACATATTCTCATCATCTACTCCATAAGTATGATCACCATTTATGGGGTCAGACCCCAATGTGGTCAACCTAATGTCAACTTAAGACAAGTGCCTGCTCAGGTTAATGACTAACGGTGCGAAATT
>NZ_CVRR01000029.1 GCF_001406815.1 Roseburia faecis
GGTATCCCAAGATAATAGCAATAATGGAAGAAATAGCTGCTTTTTTCATTTATTCGTACTCCTTTGTTAACTTCCGATTTTGGGATTATTTCTTAAACAGCTCAGAATGTGAACCAAGGCGATAAAGCATCAAAACAAGAACATCTCCACAAATCTCATAAATAAGTAGCCAGTCCGGTTCGATGTGACACTCACGCGTGCCTTTATAGTTTCCTGTAAGGTCATGATCCCTGTATTTTGCATCCAGCGTACCGCCATTCGCCAGAATATCGATTACCTCAAACAGCTTATCAAGATTTTTATTTTGCTTTTTGGCAAGCTTCAAATCCTTTTTAAACTGATTGGTAAACTGAATGTCGTATTTCATACGTCGAGAGCTGCCTTGAGCGCATCCATACTGGAATAACGCGGAGCAGAAGGATCCTTCATCATTTTTTTGCCATCCTCAATGGCAGCGGCTGTCGTATCATTTGGTACTTCCAGTTTTAATTCAAAAGGAATACCATGCTCACGGATAGCGGTTCTCAGGAATATATTTATAGCAGTTGTCATATTCAGACCAAGCTCATTGAAGATTTCCTCCGCCTGGTCCTTGATTGCCTTGTCTGTACGAATATTTAAATTAGTTGTTGCCATACAGAACACCTCCATTCAAGTATAGTATACTCAAATGCACCTCTAATGTCAATACACTGTCATTATATAAGACACATAAATTCTGCTAAAATGCATCAAAATCCATCTGTGTAGCGATCTGCGCATAGCCTTTGTACTCATCATTGCCGCTTTCTGTGTACATGTCATTCACCATACCGATCGTGAGAAGGTCAAGGTCTCGGATGGAGATGCCGAGCTGTACGCAGCGAAGCAGAAACAAGGGTGTGGTCATCGGCCGATCTGTTGCGTGAAGTTTTTTTAGACTCCACATCCGTCTGGACATTCAGCCCCCACAGCTCGATAATCTTCGGAAGTACCTGGTAGATGGAGAAGGTGCTGAACTCATCAAGCCATTCCTCCGGGCTGTCCGGATGGTGGGATCTGCATGCTCTGCCATGATGTAGGCGATGTTCTCAAACATCTCAAGGGAGAACATATCGAGGTGGGAGGAACCCTCATCCCCGTTTCCGACAGCTTTTCCCAGCACATCGAGATCCTTGTAGATATCTCGGTGGAACTTGATGCGATAAATACGCGGAATGGCGGCAGATGCCTTGAAGGGCACCTGCTTTCCGTCAATCTCAATCTTCTGAATCATACTCATAATCCAATCACTCCTTTACTGCCTTCGCAGGCTTCGCTGCAGACTGCGACTGCGTTGCGACATCGCTCTCTGCCGCAGGCACATATACCGCCTTGTACCAATCAGCATAGGTGGTGGCATCCGTGGTATTTCCGGTCTTTGCTTTCACCATACCATTAGCAAGCGGTACCGCCTTCAGAGACAGCTTCTCCGTCTGCACCTCCTTGGAATCCTTATTCGTCTTTCCTTCGATGCCGGGACGGGAAGCGGAGCAGTTATACAGCACATGACGAATGTGCTTCTGGTCGCCATCAAACTCGAACAGGAGCGCAAATGCTGCAAGCTCCACCTCGGAGTTTTCAATCAGCACTCCCTTGGAATCTAGTGTTTCCTTCAGTACGTCCGTGCGGAAGGACTCCGGAATCAATGCAACCGTTTGCGGAAATAGCTGAGCAGCTAAACACAATAGCGAAAACGCATTTTGATGATTAAAGGAGGCACTTCATTTGGCAAAGAAAAAAGATGAGATAACCATCCGCTCAAGCGCAGCGGAATACCCGACCTATGTTGCCTCTGTAGGTGATCAGCAGGACAGCATGCGACAGCCATTGACTATGATAAAAATTCTGCAACGACGAGAAGATTTTATGCGACCGTTCAGAATAAAATGCATTATGCCGTTCATGGATATACGGCGGCTGAACTGATCGTGGAAAGAGCTGATTACACAAAAGAGCATATGGGATTAACCACCTGGGCAGATGCACCGGAAGGAAAGATTAAGAAAAGTGATGTTAATCCTGCGCATGTTAATATTAATAAGGTTCTAAGTGAACTAGATATGGATATATTCAAGTTAAAGAATCAGTTCTTTATAGATGCGGCAACTTATTATATAGAACATTTTGGACGGGAAGCACTGATAGAACCGAAGGAAAGGAAAGAACCTCAATTTATATCAACTGAGGAAATGGCTGTCATAGAGGAGCGGATCAGACAGGAGGCAAGAGAAGAAGCAAGGCAGGAAGCAAACAAAGAGGTTATGAGCATGGTTGGCAGCATGCTGGCAGCTATGCAGGCTAACAAAGATGCAATATCTATCATACAACAGCAGGCAGATACAGATGATAATGCTGATTCGGAAGATGATTTTTATGATGACGTTATTGCACAGAGCGCATTGAATTGGATGGAAAAAGATTGACTGCAGCAGTTAAAAATATTTGTGTTGTAAAAAGCAATACATGGTGGTACACTATAAGAAACAGGAGGTGCATACTATGGCAACAAAAACTGCAAATGTAACAGCGCGAATTCAACCGAATATAAAAGAGCAGGCAGAGGCAATTCTTGACAGACTTGGAATTCCTGTATCTGTATTCATAGATATGACTTACAGACAGGTTATTATGCGTGATGGAGTACCATTTTCACTTGATATTCCGGATAAACTTGTTACAAGAGATTCTATAACACAAGCTGAATTTGATACGATGATGCAGACCGGGCTTGCACAGGCAAAAAAGAACGATTCTGTATCTGTTGATGAGGCTTTTAATCAATTAAAGTCGGAAATATAGTGCATGAATGAATATGAGGTAAGGGTAACAAGGCTGGCATTAGAGCAGATGAAAGAGATAGTGCATTATATTTCAAATGATCTAATGGCACCGGATGCAGCAGATAATCTGCTTGACAAGATGAAAGCAGAGATTACTAAGTTGTCGAGTTTTCCGAAAAAACATGCCTTGATTGATGAAGAGCCATGGAGGACTGAGGGAGTACGCGAGATTGTTGTTAAAAATTCCCTGATTTACTATTGAGTTGATGATGAAAATAACAGAGTTCAGGTAACAGCAGTTATTTATAGCAGGAGAGACCAGATCAGGCAGCTAAGCAATATGGATATGGAGTAGTGGCTTAATCCATAAGGATTACTATAAAAGTATATAGTTGCAAATATATAAAACTGAATACACGCAATGAAAGAAGCAGATATGTGGAAATATTCCATGTGTCTGCTTTTTTTATGCCCTAAAGATAACAACAAGTATCAGTACACCAAAGGCGATCAGGGATTAGGAAAGCCGAATAAAATATATGTGTATGATTTGTTGAAAGCAGATAACGATAATTGGCTGCCAAAGCAATTTAAGCACAGAAAGGGCGGACAAATAAGAAAGAAATATTATGATCATGCAAAAGAGAATGTAGCATTTGAGAGATGTGTGGATGTTGTGACATCGTTGACAGCGGTATTTCGATTGTATGAAAGCTATTGTAAAAAATGACGCAACATGACAATGGTAGAAATTGCAAAGTGGAACAATGTCAGTGAGAGGACGATTTATAGGTATAAAACAATATTTTCGTGGCAGGAACAGCGACCGTAAGGGAGCGAAAAGCCACGCCGTAAGGGAGCGAAAAGCCACGCCGTAAGGCGTGTTCGCCAGACCAGCAAAAGCGGGCTGGCCGGGGTTTGGGGTGGCCCCAACGAGCGTATCTGAATGCGCCTCAAAAAACAGTTTTTACATCTGTATTGTAATTCCAACAAGAAAGGATTCCTCACCGGGAACAAGATCGAGATCACCGCCATGGCCTTCAATGATTTTTCGGACAGAGGAAAGCCCGATTCCATGATCAGCAGATGTACCCTTTCGGGAGAGGAATGTTTTTCCCTCCTGCAAGGCCAGACCGTCGTAAGTGTTTTCAATCTTCAAAAAGTACATATTGCCTTTGGTTTCGCCTGCAATGAAAATGCGGTGCACCCCTTGCTTTTGGCGGCTGCACGCCTCAACGGCATTGTCCAAAAGATTGCCCAGCACCGTACACAGTTCCACATCGGTAAGCGGCATCTGATCGGGAAGATCGAGCCGCACTTGAAATTCTGTCCCTTGTGTCTGCGCCATGCCGTAGTAGTATTCAATCAGCGCATTTACAACGGGATTTTTGCAGAACTGGGCAGGGGAGTGCCCCGATGTTGCCGCAACCTGTTCCTCTACCTGTAACAGGAAGGAGCAGATCTCCGTCTGCCCACGTTCAGAGGCCATGCGGTCTATGGTGCGCAGATGGTGTTTGATGTCGTGAATCAGCCTTCTGTTTTCTGCCGCTGCTTCAGAAACCTGACGGCTGTACTCGATCTGCATAGAAAGCTGCCGGACGACCTGCTTGCGTTCTTCCTGAAAAATCAGGCTGTTTCCATACCCCTCTACCACATCGCGCCAGAGGGAATAACCGATGGCGGCTGCTATGAAAAAGCTGCCCCATTCCACAAACCAACCGCCGATAACCGGCTCATAAACCGGCAGAAGGCGATCCCATATAAAGGCGCAGGTTGCGGCTGCCGCAGCATAGA
This sequence comes from Roseburia faecis, assembly GCF_001406815.1. Classification (GTDB taxonomy): domain Bacteria; phylum Bacillota; class Clostridia; order Lachnospirales; family Lachnospiraceae; genus Roseburia; species Roseburia faecis. The sequence continues at coordinate 4,596 of NZ_CVRR01000029.1, forward strand.
AGATCGGCCTGCTCCGTTTTTCTCCTCTGTGAATGGCAAGCACAGCGATGATAAGCAGATAGAGTGCAGATGCCACCTTATAACAAAAGACCGATGCAGAGAAGAAACGAATCGCTCCAAGGGAGAGATGGGAAGCCATCATGCCATACACAAACGCATATACCAGGAACGCAGCGCCCACCCCATTGCTGATGGCCGCAGGCAGGAAGCCCGGCCTGCATATCCGGTTTTGCAGAACTACGATCAGCCAGGTAACCAGATAGATACAGAACAGTTCCATCGTGTACCAGGGGAATATGGGAACAGCAGCCAGCATATGAAGCACAGGATAGGATGACAGACCGCACATGGCAAGGCAGATCAGTCCGAACAGGGATGTATTGTTCTGTTTCATCCGGCGGCTGAAATAAAAGGACAGCAGCGCACAGACAAAGGTAACCGTACAGCCAAACAGGCAGAATGCAAACCGGATTCCTCTGGTTGTATTTACCGCCAGCATCGTTCCGAAAGCAGGCGGATAAACAATCCCTCCGTAAAAGTGGTCATAGTTGCTGACCGCTATGGTGAGTGTGAACGGTTTTCCGCCATGAAAAGTGACCATGCGGTTTTGAACCAATGGTGTCCCCTGTGCAGGTTCCCCCATTTGCAGGATCAGGTCATGATCCAGATAAAGGTTGTAAGCAGAAAACACTTCCGGGATTTCCAGTGCATACGCTTCCTTCCGTTCCGGCAGGAAGAATGTCATCTGGTAAGTCCCGCAGCCATAGGGAGAAGGGTTTGCAGGGCTGGAGAAATTGGTCTGCGCTCCAATGGAAAGGTAGCGCATATAATGGCTTTCATCCCGTATTTCTTCCGGGGTCAAAAGCGCGTCAGGATAAAACGCCCAGCCGGATACCAGAAAGCGCACCGGTGACTTTTGAAGTTCTTCCTCAGAAAGCGCCAGAATCCCATTTGCCGCCTGAATGGTGTCCTGGCTATATTTATTATTAAACTGATACAGGCCAAGAAAAAACAGGGATGAACACAGGCAGACCATACATAAAGCGGCATATTTTTTTACCACAGAAGATACCATCTTATTTTCGCCTCCTCCTTAGGAACAATTCACCGGCAGACAGAAGAAGCAGACAAGCCGGAATCAAAAGGAGTATGGGCGACCGGCTATGCTCAGTGTCGGCGGCATGTGCCAGGGAAGCGGTATCTTCCTTTACTGCAATGGTGTAAGTCCCTGTATGGCTGATCTGAAAGGAAGCGGCTTTCGCCGCATCGTCATAGCCGATCATGGGAATTTCCACGCCGCTTTCATCACCGAGGAACAATGTGCCGTCTGCCGGGTCATTTGGATAGGGCAGCATGACAGAAACATCCGGCAGGGAGTTGAGCACAGTTCCGTTGATGGAAAACGAAAAAGAAAAACCGCCGTCCGTATCCTTTTGGATGATGACTTCAATCTGATCTTCGTTTTGGATACCCTCCGGCAAGGCGTCTTTGGGTATGCTGATGGTGATTCCCTGTTTGGAAAAGACGGCTCTTTGCTCCCCTGTTTGCAGCATCATCAAAAAGCGTGTGCCGGAAATCCGGTCGGTGGTTTCATCGAAGAACTCTGAAAAAACAGGTTTTTTGGAATCCGCATTTTTCGGGGGAACGGTCATAATGCTTTGCACCGGCTCTTTCCTGTTTTCTGAAAGCTTCCGGGCAGGATCGGGAGCGGTAAGCTCTGGAGCGCCGGCAATCGTCTGCACTTTGGGGGGCTGCTGTAAAGCGGTATCTTTCTCTGGCTGACCTGATACAACTGGCGCTTCGATTTCCGGTATGGCCGGTTCATCGGAATCGTCTTTTCCATCCCAGGATGGCTCGGAAGGCTTGTGGGATGGTTCATGATCCGCAGGATCATTTTCTCCGCTGACCGGTGGTGTTTTTTCAGAATCATCGGAATCCATTCCACCGTCATTTGTTGCAGGCGATCTTGAAGGCTGCGTAGGGGGACTGTCTGTGAAACCGTCATCCTGATCGTCGGTATGTTCGGGAGGCGGCTGAATGATGGTATCGGGTGGATTTCCGCCTGCATCCCCTCCATCCCGGTCGCCATCGTGATACCCTTCAAGGACAATTTCATCTGCGTAGGTCAAGGACAGGATGCCGGTCTGTCCGCCGTCATAATCGACCTGAAGGCGGTAACTGCTGCCCGGCGTCAGCAGACGGGTGGCAATAGAGAGCATTTCCTGACCCACATAAACGCCACTTTCCAGACGGTTCCATGAACCGTTGTTTTCGGACAGCCATACGCTGATCTCATCCAGTTTCCCCGGCGGTGTGACCCAGGGAAAATGAAGGTTTCCTCTGGAAGCCAGAAAGCAGTTAATGTCCGGTCTGCCTGAAGCCTGTACAGAAACAGGAATTGAGATTTCAGGGAAAGCAATTCCCTCTGCAAACGCAGTGTTTTCCGGTGCGGTCAGCTTTCCCATGGCATGGTACAGTCCCACAGTATTCAAATCAATACCGGAAAAATCCCATTCCACCACAGCGGTGCAGCTGGTTCCATTTTCCGTATAGCAATCCAGATAGTAAGGGGAAAAGGCAAACAAATTTTCCAGCGTTTCGGTTTCGCTGCCCTGTTGAACCGCAAACGCGTCCGTATAAGGATACCATTTCTCTATGGAAGTAATGACAGCAGGCGGCATTTCTTCCACCCGGACGGAAATCTGAAGCTCCTGCAATACAGTTTCACCAAAGGCATACCCCTCCGGCAGTTCAATCCGGCCTGCTGCGGTATATTCGCCCGGAGTGGTCTGGTCAATGGCCGAAAAATCCCATGCGACAGAAAATGTTTCCTGCCGGATTTTTTCACCTGCTGTTACAGTGGCGCAGACGGTTTGATACTGAAGGGCCAGCTGATAAATTTCCTCCAGGTCATCATCAGACGGTGTGGTTCTAAGGGGCAGGGTGAAATCTGGCAGGGAGCGCAGTTCGCCTTCATTTTGTATTTCTGTGACAAAGACGAGGGATACTTCTTCCGGTGCTTCCGGTGTTTCCGGGGTTCCGCTATCCAGTGTCTCCGAAGCCTCGCTTTCTAAATCCGGCAGAATCTCCGTTCTTTCATCGGCATTGGCTGGGGTTGCAGTTTCAGCGGCAAATGCGGGGATACTGCCGGTGAAGCAGAGGAGGCAGGTCAGACAGCCCCCCAGAATACGCCTGTGTATTTGCTTCATTCTCATACGATACCCCCCATTCCAGAGAAAACATATTGACGGTAGGCTTCCCGCAGCTGTTTTCCATTGCGGAGAGCAATCGGAAGATTCTCCCCGTTTATCAAACGGAAGGTCTGACTGTCAACCTGGCTGATATAATCCATGTTGATTAAAACGCCCCGGTAGCAGGGCAAAAAACGCTTGTCCTTCTGCAATGCGGCAGTGACCTCCTGAAAACCTCCGCTTACCGGTATCACGCGTTCCGCCATATGAATCCGTGTCATACGGTTTTGATAATCTATGTATAGAATCTTCTCTGTGGGAAGTTCCAGCTTTTGACGGTCAGCCATAACCGAAAGTGTCATCACTTCATAGGGCGGTTTTAGCTGGCACAGCTCCATCGCTTCTTCAAATTCTGCCTGATGGAGCGAAAGCGGCTTCAGCAGATAATAGCTGGCGGACAGGCTGTACCCCATCCGGGCATAATCTTCTGTAATGGTCAGAAAAACGATCTTACAGAGCCTGTTTTTCTGGCGCAGCCCTCTGGCGGCCTCTATTCCATCCATGTTCTCCATATAGATGTCCATAAAGACAAGCTGAAAATTGACCTGGGCGGCAGCTTTCAGAAAATTCTCTCCGTCCTCAAATTCTGTCAGCGTGTAGTCCAGCTGATGCTTTTTCATATAATTTTCCAGGCAGGCAGACAGTTCTTCTCTGTCCTCTGCTCTGTCATCCACAATCGCAATCTGCATCGTACCATCTCCTTTGCACAATAATCCAATATGAGTATAACATAAAACCGCAGGAAAAAACTTGCGTCTTAAACAGGAAACCTGCGTCTTAAACAAAGTTGGTTGCATTTCTCTTGACAAGATGCTACTCTAATTATACTACCAGACTTTCCGATGAGAAGGTCTGGTTTTTTTATTTTTCTTTTCAGGAAAGGAGGCTCAGCATGAAAATCGCACTTTGTACGGAGCTAAGAAATGTGGAATGGTTTGAAAGCAGGCTGCGCTCCCTTTTTGAAGGGGACGGACAGCTTGTCATCGACGAGCTATGGAATGAGAAGCAGCTATCTCAGGCGCTGCGGCGGAGCCGCTACCATGCGGTTGTCATCGCAATGACCGGGGCAAGGGGATTGGAGGCTGCCATTCAGGCAAAGCAGCTGGCACCGGAAGTACCGCTTGTCTGGTGGAGTGATGATGAAAACTTCGCCCTGATCGCGTATCAGCTTCATATCCCGGCATTCCTCTCCATAGATTGTAGTGATCAGGAGCTATATGAGGCGATAAAACCCATCACGAAATGGAGGTACGAACATGCGAATTGCGCTATGCAGTTATAGCCAGAAAGAAAAAGAAACCGCTTTGCTGATGAAGCTGGGCAAAGTAGACCGCTTTGATAACGGCGTATTTTGTACCTATGCCATGCAGCGGGATGGGCCTTATGATGCTGTGGTGGTCATGGAGGACGGAGCCAGAGGGATGAATTTCTGCATGAGCATACGAGGCTACAGCAGGGATGTCCCGCTTCTGTGGATCAGCGACCAGGCAGAATTTGAACCCCAAAGCCGCAGGATGCAGACGGACACCTTTTTGGTGAAGCCTGTGACGGAATATCAGCTGCGGGAGGCAGTATCCCAGCTGCTTCAGAAAGCAACGAGAAGGAACGAACAACGTGAGGAGCAATCTGGTGATATGTCAAGATGATTTTTGAAAAGATTTCGATATGTTTTTCAGAAAAAGGGTAACTTTAATAGACCT
>NZ_CVRR01000030.1 GCF_001406815.1 Roseburia faecis
TTTATAGAAGCGTTCTTGAATTATTCTCAAAATCTTTCAAGGTTTTTCACTGTTCAGTTATCAATGTTCGTTGTTGTTATTTTCAACAGCTTGTATATTTTATCATGTTTACAAGTCGTTGTCAACAACTTTTTTATTTTTCTTTGTTGTCGTTCTTTCGCGGCAACTCTGATATCTTATCATGTCTGTCGCTTTTTGTCAACAACTTTTTGAATCTTTTTATTTGATTCAAAGCGGAGAAGGAGGGATTTGAACCCTCGCGCCGCTGTTAACGACCTGCACCCTTTCCAGGGGTGTCCCTTCGGCCAGCTTGGGTACTTCTCCATATAGCTGCTCAAATCATTTTCTCTCCCGAGAAGTCATGATATTGACACAGAAAAAGAATTCTTTCGAATTCTTTTTCAAACGGCTCAACCGCCTAGCGGAGAGGATGGGATTCGAACCCATGTGCCCTTGCGGACAAACGGTTTTCAAGACCGCCTCGTTATGACCACTTCGATACCTCTCCGTATTCTGTTTTCGCTGTTCATCTGAATCAGCGCAAGACATATATTACCATCCCCGGCTCTTTATGTCAATAACAATTTTTCATTTTTTTTGCTTTTTTTAAAAAAACTTCTGCAATTAACAAATCTTCCGGTGTTGTGACCTTGATATTCTCGTATTTTCCCTGAACAAGCTTGACTTTATGACCGGTAAACCGTTCCACAATCATTGCATCATCCGTGATCCTTTCGCCGGATTCTGCTGCCTGCCACATTTCCCCATATGCTTCCATTAAAAGTTCATAAGAAAAGCTCTGTGGTGTCTGTACCGCCCACAGACAGCTTCTGTCCGGTGTATCCACAGCATAATGTTTTGCATTTCCCACTTTGATCGTATCTTTTACCGGTACACCAATCACACATGCATGCTCCTCTTCTACGGCACGCATGGACAACCGGATTTCCGTTTCATCAATCATCGGACGTGCCCCATCATGGATCAGAACATAGTCGGTGCCCGCAGCTGCTTTTAATCCTTCATATACTGACAGATAACGTTCTTTACCGCCCGGAATCACCGCGCGGACTTTTCTGAAATCACAAGCCTCTACAATTTCTTTTCTGCAATAGGAAACATCATCTTTTCCTGTTACCAGTATAATATCATCTACCGGACTCTTTTCAAATGCATACAGACTGTAATAGACCAGCGGATGTCCACACAGTTCCATAAACTGTTTGGGTGTATCACTTTGCATTCTTCTTCCACTGCCTGCCGCAAGTACGATCGCTGTATAGCGTTTCCTGTTTTCCATCTGGTCATTCTCCCAATTTCAGATTCGGAACAGCGTTCAAATCCAGCCCTGCACGTTTTCCCGCAATAAAGTCATAATATGCTGCAGCACCTATCATCGCCGCGTTATCGGTGCACAGAATCGGCGAAGGATGATAAAATTTCACCCCTTCTTCACGGCACATCTGTTCCATGGCCGCACGGATTACTCCGTTGGATGCAACTCCGCCGGCAATTGCAAAACTGTCCATATGATATTCGCGAATTGCATGCCGCGCATGATCCACCAGCACATCCGTCACCGACTGCTGGAATGATGCTGCAACATCCGCCTGATTAATTGGAAGATTTTTCATCCTGCATCCGTTCAGATAATTCAGCACCGCAGACTTTAATCCACTGAAACTGAAATCATATACCCCATCTGCAATCTTTGCCCGCGGAAAGGAAATTGCCTTCGGATCTCCTTCATGGGAAACTTTTTCAATTTTTGGTCCTCCCGGATATCCCAGCCCGATTGCGCGTGCCACTTTATCAAATGCTTCTCCTGCCGCATCATCCCTGGTCCGTCCGAGGATTTCATACGTTCCGTAATCCGTCACTTTCACAAGGTGCGTATGCCCTCCGGAGACCACAAGACATAAAAACGGTGGCTTCAGATCAGGATTTTCAATATAATTTGCGCTGATATGTCCTTCTATATGATGTACCCCTACCAGCGGAATGTTCGCAGCATAGCTGATCGCCTTGGCCTCTGCCACGCCAACCAGCAGTGCACCAACCAGCCCCGGCCCGTAAGTCACACCAATCGCATCCATATCCTGTAATGTCATATCTGCATCCGAAAGTGCCTGTGCGATTACCTGATTGATCTTTTCAATATGCTTTCTCGATGCGATCTCCGGTACAACCCCTCCATATAATGTATGGAGAGCAATCTGTGAAGAAATTACATTCGAACGCATATCCCGGCCATTCACTACAACTGCCGCAGCAGTTTCATCACAAGAGCTTTCAATTGCAAGTATTTTTATAGTCTGTTCTGTGTCACTCATTTTTATTCTTCCTCTGTCGAATTCCCCTTGATTTTATAAAATGTACGGATTTTCCAGTCTCCGTTATCGTCTTTTCTAAGCACATACATCTGGTAGGTTTTATCAAACTTTTTATTTTCTTCCGTAAAATAAGAAGCTGTGACATATGCCAGTTTATCCCCGTTGCTGTCATCCGTCAGGTATTTTACATCATCGCTGTCACATACATTGGTCTGACGGATCTTAAAGGAACGGTTCTTGTAATCCGCAATGCTCGTCTCCACCGACTTCTTGTAATCATCCTTGGAATTGTTATCGGCAAGATCCTGATCAAAAAGCATACGCGCCTGATCAATCAGCTTGTCGAACTCATCATCCGTATAATTTCCGGAATAATAACTGGTAATGATCTGGTTATACAGTTTAATCACTGCGCGCGGAGTTTTCGGATAATCATCCGTCAAATTTTTTTCATTGATTCTCTGAACCACCGTCAGATTTTCTTTCGATGCCTGTGAACCATCGCTGTTTTTCATGAAATAAAATCCCACGCACAATAAAACAACACATACTGCTGCTACAACGGTAATCCCAACTTTCTTCATACGCCTATTCCTCCTCAAATGTTAATTCCACACTCTTTCCATCTTTGCCAAGGTATGCATTTGCGAAAATATCCCGCACCTGTGGCATATAATCCTCCGCCCTTACCAGAGACGGAGAAAAATGGGTCAGCCACAGTTCTTTAACTTCTGCACGCTTCGCCATATCTGCGGCCTCATAAAACGTCATATGTTTGTACTGTTTTGCCTTATTTAACTTTTCTTTTTCTGCATACATGCCTTCACAGATAAATAAATCCGATTCTTTTGCAGCGTTTACAATGGTATCCAGCGGACGGCTGTCTGTACAATACGTCACTTTCAGACCTTTTCTTGCCGGTCCGAGTACCATCTGTGGCTCATAGATCACACCATCCTGCTCGATGGTCTCCCCTTTCTGCAGGCGGCTCCATAATTTCATCGGAACATTCTGTTCTCTGGCACGCTCCACCGAAAAACGTCCCGCACGATGGATTTCCACCGAATATCCGTAACAAATGACATTGTGCTTTACACGGAACGCATGAATGTCATATCCCTGGATAGAAAAAGATTCTTCCGACTGTGTCAGTTCTATACAATTGATCTCAAATGGAAGTTCCGGTGCAATTGTCCGCAGTGCCGTCACGACACGTGTGAGTCCTTTTGGCCCGATGATCGTAAGCGGTTCTGTTCTCTCCGCATTTCCCATCGTCAGAAGAAGCCCCGGAAGACCGCTGATATGATCCGCGTGAAAATGTGTCACGCAGAGAATATCGATCGGTTTAAAGCTAAGTCCCGCCTCTTTGATTGCAATCTGGGTTCCCTCACCGCAATCGATCAGCAGACTACTCCCATTATATCTGAGCATAAGTGATGTCAGCCACCGGTACGGCAGCGGCATCATTCCTGCAGTTCCTAACAAACATACATCTAACATAATCGTTTCCACTCCATAATATCTGCATCCTCTCTGGGAAACTGATAAAAATTTTTTCGCACTCCAATTTTTTCAAATCCACATGTCCGGTATAAGTGTATCGCCGGCTCATTTCCGGAACGTACTTCAAGTACGATCCGGTCAATTCCATGTTCATCTGCCCATTGCTGCATCCTAAGAAGAAGCTCTCTTCCACAGCCTTTTTTACGCATTTTCCGTGTCACTGCCACATTGGTAATCTCTCCCTCCGGCGGCATCCGGTACATGCCAATATAACCTGCGATCTGAGGATCTTCCGCCACGAAAAATATGGCATCTTTCATTCCATCCAGAAATCCCTGTTCACTCCACGGCTGGGAAAAACATTCTTTTTCAATTTGTGCAACAGCCGGAATGTCTTCCGCGGTCATCTGCCGTATTCTCATATGCGAAAATCCCTTGCCTTTTCCTGGCGTTCTCTTTCCGCCTGCGACAGGCGCAGATAATCCGGCTTGTGTGCAGCTGCATCCTCAGCCTTTCCCTGACGGTATAAAATGCCGCCGAGTACCGCAACACATGCCGCACGCTGCTTATTGCAATGTGCAGGTGCAAACAGGTATGGTACCTGTAAATTTTCTTTCAGGTAATCGGCAAAAACCGGCACACCATCGCCCAAAAATACGGTTTTCTTTCCACTTTCATTGATCTTTGCGGTAATTTCATCGATTCCTGCCGCACACTGTGGAAGAAGTGTCTGCATCTGCCAATCGGAGAAAGTATACAGTCCGGTATAGGCCTGCTGCCGGCGCGCATCCATAAGTGGGCACACCTGCTCCCTGCACCCCCACAGATTATATGCCAGGGCATCCACCGTCGGCACGGAAACAATCTGTTTGTTCAGGGCAAGAGCGAGTCCCTTGGCCGTTGCAGAGCCGATCCTGAGTCCCGTAAAAGATCCAGGTCCTGCGGACACTGCAATCACATCAATCGTATTCAGATCAAGTTCTATCATTTTTGCTACTTCATCCAACATTGGAAGAAGTGTCTGTGAATGTGTTTTTTTATAATTGATGGTATATTCTCCCAGCAGATTGTCGTCTTCCGTGACCGCAACCCCTGCCACCAGTCCTGAACTGTCCAACGCTAGTATTTTCATATTCTGTCCTCTATCTGTCTAAAATTGTTATTTTTCTGTAGTCGAAACCTTTTTCCAGGTCTTTTTCAATGGTGATCTCCCGGTAATGATCCGGCAATATCTCTTCAATCAGATTGGCCCATTCAATCATCGTCAGACCCTCACCGTAAAAATAGTCCTCATATCCGATCTCGTCCATCTCCTCGATATCCCCGATACGATAGACGTCAAAATGATAAAACGGCATCCGCCCCTCTTCATATACCTGGACAATGGTAAATGTCGGGCTGCAGATCGGTTCTTCAATTCCAAGTCCCTGTGCGATTCCCTGTGTAAAAACCGTCTTGCCGACTCCCAGGTCTCCGACAAGTGTATATACATCCCCGGGCCGTGCCTCTCTTGCCAGTTTTCTACCGAGTTCTAAAGTTTCCTCCGGGGAAAAAGTTTCAAATTCCATAACTTTTTTATCCTGCATACTGCCTCTACGCCTTCATTCTGAGTTTATATTTTTCCAGTTTCTGTTCTGCAAGTGTCCGGAACGCTGCATACTGATCTCCAATCTGCTCCATAGGAATAATATATGCGCTTTTCCGATTGCTGTAGATTAAAATCTGCTTTGCATTCGCTACAATCTTATAAATTGCCTGCCACTCCATATCCCCAGTTTCTTTTCCCTGGGATACATGAATATTTTTCTCTGTAATTTCATAATGCAGTGTGCCGGCAAGCACCTTGTTTGTCTTCAGGGTCTCCTTCGCACGAAACCACAGTGCAACCGGGATATAAAGAAGAAACAAAAATCCTACTGCAATATAGAGCAGGGTGTAAGATGTTTTTCCATTCTGAAAACTGATTCCAGCCATAACAAATCCAAGAATTCCAAGCGCAATGGAACTCCATCCCTGAAACCCGGTATACGTCTGGTACATATTAAACCGATACAGGTCTTTGGGTGATAATGTAACATCAAATGACGCTTTCATGCCTTCTTCTCCTATCCAAAATAAATGATAAGGCTTTCTGCGTATCACACAGAAAACCATTACGTTGTATCATATTATAACAATTTTCCAAACAAAAGAAAAGAGAAAAAAAAGGAGCACCCCACGGGTGCTCCCAAAACCATTTAGTATTCACTTAAACGTCCCTTTAAAACTGGAGATAACGGTTTGTAAATCAGCATACAGATGACAACTGCAATCAGTCCTTTTACAATTGTAAATGGAAGATTAAAGCAGATCAGGCACTGCAGTACACTTTTCATGGATGGTGCAATCGCCTGATACATCTGCAGGATGGCTTCCTCTGCCATACCAGCCTTGTAATATACCGGGTAAACCACAAAATAATTGGAAAACACACTGACTATTCCCATGACCAATGCTGCAACCAGACCACTGACTACTGCACTCTTTTTGGTCTTTTTATGTTTGTAGATATTACCTGCAATTGCCACAAACACGGCTCCGAGAATAAAATTGGAAAGTTCTCCAACAAACATACTGTTTGAAAATGCCAGATGGAGAACGTTCTTGATCAGACAGATCAATACCCCACACACTGGTCCGAGCGCAAAGCTTCCAAGTAGTGCCGGCAGATCCGAAAAATCAAATTTGATAAATGATGGCATGATCGGAATGGCAATCTCCAGATACATAAGCACGAACGCTACGGCAGAAAGCATCGCCGTAACCGTAATATAGCGTACTTTTGTATTCATGCCTCCCTGTTTTACTGCTGTCTTTGTCTGTTCACTCATACGAACTCTCCTTTCAGAATCAATGGAATTCCAGAGGAGTGTTGCCTGCATATATGATCAGAAAATAAAAAACCGATAGATTTCTCTATCGGGGTTCTTTTTCTAGCATACAGTCAACAGTGCAAACATTAATTTGCACTTTTTCTTCTCTCATCCAGACTATACTGTCGGTACCGGAATCTCACCGGTTCGGCTGCAAAAAGCAGTTCACGGACTATACCGTCGGTCGGGAATATGCGTCATCCGCAGCACCCTGCCCCGAAGAATTCCTTCTTTATTTTTCATCGTTATTATATTCACATTGTCCGAAAATGTCAACACCGGCTGGACTTTTTCCCATCCATTTGCTAACATAATTTCCATGAAGATTTCAAATATATTACGCACGGACAAAACTTTAGATTTTTCTTTTTATATCATCGGCTGGGTGTGTCTTATTCTCGCACTCGTGCTCGGACTTGCATGGAAAAACGGTTATTTCCTGTGGATATTCCCTCCGGATGGCTGTGTCCTGCACAATCTGACCGGGTACTACTGTCCCGGATGCGGCGGCACACGCGCAATTCATGCCCTGCTGCACGGACATATTGTGCGCTCTTTCTTTTACCATCCGATTGTTGTGTATACCGCTGTCTTTTTCGGCTGGTTTATGCTGTCCCAGACCATAGAAAAAGCATCCCGCGGGCGTCTTGCCATCGGGATGCATTATCGTGATATTTATCTGTGGATCGCGCTTGCCATTGTACTGCTCAACTGGCTGGTCAAAAATCTGTTTCTCGCCGTCTTTGGCATTGCACTTCTTGGATAAACATTCTATTTCTGATTTTTCAGTTCCTGTTCCAGCTCATGCGGACGCAGATCCACACCGCGAGATGCATCTCCTTCCGGGTCTTTTCCAAATGCATAATCATTTCCCGGCAGAATCGCATTGAGCACGATTCCGGCAATCGCTGCGATGGCAAGGGATGTCAGGGTAATGGAAGTGCTTCCGATCGTAAAGGTCAGTCCATCTGAGAATCCGAGACCGGAAACTAAGATCACACCTGCAATAATGAGGTTTCTGGACTTGGTGAAATCCACATGGTTTTCAACCACATTTCTTACACCGATAGCAGAAATCATACCGTAAAGAATAAAGCTGACACCGCCAATAATGGATGCCGGCATCGAAGCAATAATCTCTGCTACTTTCGGGATAAAACTTAAAACGATCGCATAACATGCCGCAAGACGGACAACCTTCGGATCATGTACACGGGACAACTCCAGAACGCCTGTGTTCTCTCCATAGGTTGTATTTGCGGGTCCTCCGATCATTGCAGAAATGGAAGTTGCAATTCCATCACCGATCAGGGTACGATGCAATCCCGGGTCCTCAATAAAGTTCTGTCCTACCGTTGCAGAAATCGCGGAAATATCTCCGATATGCTCCATCATGGTCGCAATGGCGATCGGTGCCATGATAAGAATCGCTGTAAGATTAAATTTCGGCAGGATAAACGGTGGAAGTCCGACAACAGCCGCCGAGGAAACGCCGGAAAAATTTAAAATAACAGATCCGTCCGGATTCGTAAAACCAAGTCCCTGCAGAACCAGTGCAAACACATACGAAATCACTACACCGAGAAGAATCGGAATAATCTTGAACATTCCTTTTCCCCAGATATTGAAAATAATGATGACCGCCAGTGCCACAATTGCAATGAGCCAGTTTGTGGATGCATTGCTGACCGCAGACGGTGCAAGGCTCAGTCCGATACAGATAATGATCGGGCCGGTTACCACCGGTGGAAGGAAACGCATCACACGTTTTACGCCAACGCACCGGATGATCAGTGCAAGGATCAGATACAACAATCCTGCCACGACAATTCCGCCACACGCATACTGCAGTTTTTCTTTATCTGCCATATTGGCAAATATCCCGGTATCCAGTGCCGCAACGCTGGAAAAGCCTCCCAGAAAAGCAAATGAAGATCCCAGAAAAGCAGGAACCTTAAATTTGGTACACAGATGGAAAAACAAGGTACCGAATCCTGCACAGAACAATGTCACCTGTACAGACAATACCTGTGAGGTACTCTGAAAATAGCTGTTTACCAGAATCGGTACAAGAATTGTCGCTCCGAACATAGCGAACATATGCTGCAGACCAAGCAGCAGCATTTTCGGCGTGCCCAAAACCCTGGCATCTCTTATAATGTCTTTTTGTTGGTTCATTATGAAAAACTCCTCCTAATAATAGTATATTCTAGGCGTTTGCGAAACGCCACAGACCGCATAAATACGGCATTTTTTGTTACCAAATTAAAATAACTCCTCACCGGATATGGT
>NZ_CVRR01000031.1 GCF_001406815.1 Roseburia faecis
TTTATTAGCATCGGTCGGAGAAATCTGATCGGTGCTTTCTTTATGCTCGGCAGAAATGCCGGGCAATTTTTATGCCCATTTTGCAGGGAGGAGGTGCGTTATGGCGGGAAGTAGAATTAAGGGTATCACGGTCGAGATCGGTGGCAATACTACCAAGCTTCAGAGTAACTTAAAGGGTGTCAATTCAGAAATCAAGAATACGCAGAGTCAGCTCAAGGATGTCGAGAAGCTCCTGAAACTGGATCCAGGCAATACCGAGCTACTTGCCCAGAAGCAGAACTGTCCTCTCTTTATCATCGACAAGATAATACACAATAAAGTTGTCTACCGGAAGCTGATGCATTTTCATCGAATGCCAAGGCTCCCATTCAACTAACGTATAACGAGCTGGCATAAAATCCAATGAACGAACTTCCTTTCGTATGCGCCCCAGCTGAGCTGCGGCTGTCTTCGGAACAAGAAGTTCATTCGCAATATACGAATAGATTTCACGTAAATCACCAAGTGCATCTACAGAATAGACGACATTGTAGCTATCCGTCATATGCCAAACTCCTTTGCAAGTACCGCGTCGACTTCATCTGCAGAATATACCTTTCCTGCTTTGATGGAATCAACACCCTTCTGGAGTTCTGCATCAAGTTCTTCTCTGGTCATTGCACCAACAGCTAATGGCTTAGAAGAAGGAAGTTTCAATTCAAACGGCATACCTTTTTTCAGTACGATCTGGCTATAAAGCATCTGAATTGCACTGGATGGAGAAATGCCAAGCTGAGAAAGAATACTCTCAGCATTCTCCTTGAGATTCGTATCTATTCTTGCATAAACAGCGGATGTATTTGCCATAGTATCGCCTCCCTTTTCTTTATTATGTTCGCTTTTGCTTGCAATTGCAAGCATTTGCGCAAATTATTTTGTGACGTAACTTTGAATTTTATACGCCTCTTAAGGCAGAAAGGAATATTTATGGGATTTTTATCGGGGCTATTTCATTCCAGAGACAAGCCCACCAACAGCACCAATGGCAGCGCCTATCGTTTTCTCTTTGGTGGAAGCAACTCTGGCAAAGCCGTCAATGAACGAAATGCCATGCAGATGACTGCAGTCTACACCTGTGTCAGAATTCTTTCGGAGTCCATTGCAGGACTGCCGATCCATGTTTAAAGTAGGCTGTATTTTCATAACAGCGTCTGCCGAACTCTTTTAGAATCCAAGTCTTACCCACCTGACGTACGCCCTTCAAGATTAAAGGCTTGCGGTAGGGAGAATCCTTCCAATCCAGCAACTTTTTTAAGATAAATCGTTCCATAGAATCACTCTTCACATTTTTATTGGAGTTTTATGCTTTATAATCACACTTTGTCCCATCAAAGAAATAGGGCTGACCTGTTACAGTCAGCCCTAAGTAAAAATTCTATATTCTGTTAGCAAAAAATCAGTTTTGCATTAACGTCTTGCGCCATAGCTGCACTGCTTGAGTGCACTCCTAGCCACAAGTTTGCTTCCGTCATAGACCAACACGCGGGCTTTGTAGTAATATTTTCTGCCCTTCGTGCCCTTGGTGCTGATAAAGCTGTTCTTGCTGCTTGTCTTGAGCAGCTTGTAGCCTGCGTCCTTCTTCGTCGAGCGATAGAACTGGTACTTGACCGTGTAGCCCAGCGACTTGATGTCGGAGATCATGGTCTTGCTGCTCTTGGCTGCGGCCTGTACCTTGACGGATTTCTTGCTCGTCTGAGTGGTGGTCACTTTGAACTTCGCGCTCTGCATCAGTTCTTTGACGTGGGCGGCGTTCTGTTCTTTAATTAACCCCTCTGCTTCGTCTTTGTCGACGACTGCGAAGGTCGAGAAGTGGGGCGTCGTGAAGCGAATGTAATATTCTGCGCCGATCTTCACTACGCTGTGGTTCAGGATCTTGCAGAGGCCGTTGTCGTCGATGTAGATCACGAGGATGTCTTTGCCTTTGAGCTTATCCGGCATCGGCAGAATCACATAAGCCTTGCCGCCTTTAAATTGATGCAGGTGTTTTTCGCCAATCTTCGCGGCAAGGTCGAAGAGCGTGCCGTTCTTGCCGACGATCTTCTCCGCCGGTTTCTGCGTTTCCTTGAGCTGGGTGTTTTCGCCCACCACGATGGTTACGGTGTCACCATTGGCTGCGCCTGCAATCGTTTCTAAGGTCTTGTTGTCGAGAACCACTTCGCCGTTATCTGTCTTGATGACAAGGTCTGCGTTCGTGTCCTTGGCGATCGCGTTGACGATCACCTTTGGCAGCTCGACTTCGGTTGCTTTCACGCGGTCCGCCGCGCCTGTGCTGCCTGCGCCGCTGCCGTTATTCGTGTCACTGGACTTCACAGTGATCTCGATCGTATCGGACTTATTGGAAACCGCCTGATCGAGCAGCTTGTCACCGAGGTCTTTGGAAACGCTGGCTGTGGTCTTGGAAACATCCTGACCCTGCTCGTTCTTGGTCGTTTCGGTCGTCGTATTCTTGACGGTCGTCTTGGTTGTTGTAGTTGTGTCGGTTTCCGCACCCGGCTTGAAGGTCGTATTGTCCTTCGTGTCTTCTTTGACTGTGATGACATCCGCATCAGCCGGTGTCGGAGCCGGGGCTGCGCCACCGCCGCCACCACCGGATGCTCCGCCGCCGGAAGGCTGGTTGGAAACGGTCACAGTCAAACTTTGTTCTGCCACATCTGCGTACTCTGCGTTTCCCTGCACCTTATACCAAACGGTGTATTTCCCCACGTTTTTCGCTGTGGGGATCTGCTCGCTCCACTCAGAATTGTCAAGCCGGTAGAGCATCGTGCCGCCAGTGGTCTTGCCTGCTGTAACCAGCGCCTGTTCTGTACCATTGTAGGTCAGGGCGTTTGCCGTAGGTGCCGTAACAGTGGGGACAAACTTGTCGGTCGCATTGACATTGACGGTCAGAGTGATGTCCTCATAGTTTGTACTCTTGATTACTACGGTCACTGTGCCCACAGAGCCGGTGGTTTTCACGTCATTTTTCTGAATCGGCAGGGTCAGCTTGCCGTTTTCCACCTTCGCGCCGCTGGTGTAGTAGCTGCCATCCAGTTTGATTTCGCGGATCTCATAGGTGAGTGCACCATACTTTTTGGGCGTTTCCAGCTTGGGCAGGGCGGGGAGGGCCACTGTGTAGGTGTTCGCGTGGCCGTTTACAATGGTCAGCGCGGTTTCCTTAGTAAAGCCAGGGACAGCGGCCCTGGTGATGCTGCCAGTCGTGGGGAAGCTGCTCTGCTCCAGGGCGTAATTCTTCGCGGTCTGCCCCATCAGGGTCACTCTGGCAGTGATGTTCTTGCCGTTGCCCACACTGGCATCGTCAAAGCTGGCGGTCACGGTGTAGTCTGTGCCTCGGTTCAAGGTCACGTTGTCGAAGATCACGCTGGTGGGTTCCACGGTTGTCGTGCCGTCGTAGATCTTGGCCGCACACGCTACCTTGGTGATCGTCAGCGGTTTCTTTCCAATACTGACCGCCACGCTGGTGGGTGCGGTATCGTTGTGATTTTCATCGCCAATCACCCGATACCACACGGTATATGCTCCGGCATCGGTGCCGGTAGGGATGTCCGGGCTGTATGTACCGTTCTCGGTCAGGCTGTACTGCATAGTGCCATAGTTCGCCACGCTGCCTGCGGTAATGAGCGCCTGCTCCTGGCCGGTATAGGTCAGGTTTTCCTGCGCTGTGGGAGGCGTGATTGACCTGATGTCGGCCTTTTGTACCGTCACAGCAATATCCTCGCTCATCTTCTCGTAGCCGTCGCAGGTGGCCAAAAAGCGGAAGGTATGATTGCCTGCGGGCAGCTTTTGTGCAGAAAGATCAAATTGATTCTTTGTTGTCGCACCGCCAACTGCTGTCTCTTTGCCGTCCTCCACCTTGTACCACTGGAAGCTTACAGCGCCAGTGCCGGTTTCCTTCTTTACATTGACAAGAAGCGTCCCCGTACCGCCATAAGTCATGCTCATCTTTGTCGGATAGTCCATGCTCTTGATGGTGATCTTGGCCATAGAAACATTGGTCAGCTCCGTACCGCTAAGGTCGCTGATCCAGGTACTGCCGCTCTTAAAAGCGTAACCCTCCGGCAGGAGGGATGCCAGCGTGACATTTCCGGTGACGGTCAGCTTTGCCGCCGTCTTACCGTTCAGATTCAGCTTGAGCGGGCTGCCAATGGTGATCTCGCCTGCATTTGCCAGCAGCTTCACCGTACCGCCGCCGGCTGCGGCGATGGCCTCGCCTGCCGTCCGATGGTAGGAAATGCTGCCGTCCTTCTTGGTCACCTCAGCGGCATAGCCGCAGTAGGGGCAAACAGTCCCGGCGGAATGGTCATCCGGGTGGCTGCACTTCACAACAGTTACGGCAGTATTCTCCTTCATCTCCAACAGCTTGAGCAATGCGCCGTCTTGCTTCTGATAAGCATAGCCCTCTGCCAGCAGGGACTGATAATCTGCGCGATTCCTGATTTTGATGCTGCCAAAGGATCCGCCGGACAGGGTCACTGGAATATCCTTGAGCGCACCCAATTCCAGCAGATCCGCGCTGCCGCCGGACATGGTCAGCGCTCCCTCCGTGTAGATGCCGCCGATGAACTTGCCGCTCGTTACCACGGCTTCGTTCCCGGTAAGAATGCCAAGCCCCACTCCACGGTCTCTCCCGTCTGTGCTGCCCTCCAGGGTGACATTGTCCAGCGTCAGCTTTGCGCCTGTCTGCTTAGATTTTCCGACCGCCACCGCATGATAGGGGGTGCTGGGATGGGTGTTTTGCACCTTGCCGTTTATGATGGCTACATTGGAGCCGAGGATACGTAGAAGCCCCTTCCCAGCGGATTTGCTCAGGGTGTGTCCATTCAAGTTCAGTACAATATTTTTGCTGATTTCGATAGGCTCTGCGTTCTCGATGTCCAAAGACCCCCGCAGCGTGACCGTGTCACCGTCCTGCGCGGCAGCCAGTGCGTTTTCCAGACTGGTGTATCGTTTGCCGCCGATTTCAAATGCCTCCACCAGCGCTTTGCAGAAGGTGCAGTAACCAGCGTTGTCCACCTTGCCCTCATGGTCGCAGACTCTGCCGCAGACACATTTGCCATTCTGATATTGGCAGGTATGCTCGACCACTTTGACGCTTCTACTCTGGATGCTTACTTCGGAAACATTCAAAATTTCACTGTCATCAGTGCCTGCAAAGGCATATCCGTCTGCCAGCAGAGCCAGAGCCTGCTCACCAGGTTCTACTCTGATTCCATCTTGGAACGTGCCGCCCTGGAGCTGGGTTTTCCCGTGGAATTTCACCAGTTGCTCAAACACGCAGTTGCCCTTTACCGTCAGGGTAAAATAGGTAGAAAAGACCTCCTGATCTGTTTTAACGCTGTCTAATATCAACACCGTGGGGGCGCTGGTGGCAATGTCATTTATCGTGCCGTTTTGGATGGTAACGCTGTTGTACGGGCAATTTTGCAGATCCAGCGCCTTGACCCTGTGGCCCTGCAGGTCCAGCGTAACGTCCCTTTTGTCCGCCGTATCGCCGTTCCCCGCTTTCAAGGTTGCGTCAGTATCCCGCACAAAATAAGCGGTTCCGCCGGAGAACAGAATGAACCCAACCTCAGGGTTATCGCCTTCAAACGTATAGGGGATACCGTTGCGAATAAAGAGCACATCCTTGCTGCACGGTTCGCCGCACTGTTTGCATTTGCCCTCGTGGGTGTATTTTTCATGGGTGCAGGTGTTAAAGGTAACAGGGACAGTGTCGGTCTGTGCGGTGTAGCCCTTGTAGGACAGCTTGCAGTAGACCTGGCCGCTGTACTCCCAGTTCTTGCCCGCCGTTGTGGTCAGGTCGGATGTGGTCAGGGTGATTCTATTACTGCCCCCGCCTGTACCTGTAAATTCTTTTCCGTTCACATACCACTGATAGGTGATATTACCCTCCGAACCGCTTTCCAGTTGGGCCCTTACCCAGACATCCGCCTTAAATTGCCCATCGGTTTTCTTTGAGACCTGCGGCTGCGTTCTTATGGTAATGGGGTTTCTGGGCGCGGCGGCGACGGTGACCGTTGCGGTGGTGGTCGCCTTGGCAGGAGTGGCACCTGCTTCGCCTTCTGCGGTCAGCTTCAGCTTATAGCTGCCCTCCTTGACGGTGTTGTCGGCGATAACGGTGATGGTCGCGCCGTTATCGGACGTTTGGACCTCCAAACCGGTGTGATTGCCCTCCCATGTGGCTTTCAGGGTGTCCATCTTGACCTTGCTGCCGGTGACGGAGAAGGTCGCCGTCTGACTACCTAAGCTTTCCTGTAGGGTTCCCTGCTGCGCGCCGACGGTCAGGCTTGCGCGGGGTCCCATCTTGGCGATGTAGATGGTCTTGACGTCCTCTCTTGTTGTATCGTCCGCTGTGCCGACCGACATATCGTCTGTGTTTACATTCTGTTCGTCCGAATACAGAATAGTCAGGCTGGGGTCGATGCTTCGGGCTGTTCCCTTACGACTCCATATCGCACCAAATTTTCCGGTGGCGTAAAGGGTTCCTTCGTTCATGGTCAGGGATGCAGTCACAATACCGTAACCGGAATTTAGATTCAGCGTTCCATTCTCAATCACGATGGATTTGGCGTACAAGCCGTACAAACCGCCGTTGGTGGTTATCTTTGCCCCGCCTTTTATGGTAAGCGTCCCGCCGGCGGCGTCGCTCCAACTGCCGTCCTCAATACCATTTTTCCCTTTAGGAACATTGACCGTCAGACTGCCGCTTCCCTGAATGGTCAGACTGTGGGAATACATATTCAGAGCGGCGGTATATGAGGTCTCGGTAATCGTAATGGTATTCTCGCCTTTCAGCGTGATTGTTGTGTCGCCATTCACTATCACCGGGGTAGTTATGTTTTTGTTCTCCCAGGTAACATTGCCGGAGATGGTTTCTTCAGTGCTTGCCGCAGCTGCCATCAAAGGCAGCTCCGCCTCTTTTCCAAGGCAGGCAGAGAGGTCTGCATTTTCCGCAGCGCAGACCGGACAGTCGGGATTGACCGCCTCCTGCTCACAGTGGGTTTCGCAGATGCACTCCGCCGAAGCATTCCCGGACACGGTGGACCCATCAGTTTCCACCGCAGATGCCGGAACTCCCGGCATCGTAAAAATCATTGCCGCCGCCAGTAAAAATGCGGCCGGCCGTTTCCATTTCCATTTCCATATCATTTTATTCATCCTCGTATAATAAGTGTATAGCCAGTAGAAATGATGGTTATGCACTTATCCTTTCTATAAATTTATAGATGATCTGAGAC
>NZ_CVRR01000032.1 GCF_001406815.1 Roseburia faecis
TCTAAATTCACAATGGATTGCCTGAGAAATTATTAAGATTTTCCTAACTTTCGAATTTAGGCAACTCAAAATGCTAACGTAATTTACATATCAGTTTTTTATGTGTCATACATATTCTCCAATATACTTCCATATAATGCACAGATTGACTTCACAATTGCATGCCATGAAATATCAGCAGCATAAGAATAATTTTTTTGATATGTTTTCCATAAGGTCTCCATAACCGGACTTGATTCAATTTCATCAAATATTTCTCTTATATTCTCAGCTTCTATCAGGTCTAATGTTCCCCTTTTTTTGGCTGTAGCCACAAGTGCAGTCCATAAAACTTGTTTTTGGAGTTGTTCTCCATACAACTTTTGTAAAATATAAATATCATAAAAATCTCTCATTCGTGTATTTGTAACGTTTCGACTAACAACAGTTTCCAATTTTTCAGCCAATACCGTTTCCAGATTATATGCCCATACCTCAATAGTGCGGTCTTCAAGCATAAGATTAAATTTGTACTTGATTTCTCTTGGTGTAATTACATCCCCTGTAGAAATATCAATCTTTAATGGTGTGATTACACCATCAAATTTCGTTTCCATGCTTACACGAACACCAGGATAATCTGCTTCTTCCATGATTTCCGATATCCGTTTGACCTGAAATGAAACACCATCGTCCAGTGGAATTGATATAATTTGGGATATAATCATTTCTACATCCTCCACACTAACATTAGTGCCTTTTATGGTAGCATCCAGATCCATAGTAGCTCTGGCATCCAGACCAACCATTGCCGCCACAAGCATTCCACCTTTTAATATAAACTGGTTTTTATACTCTGATAAAGAAATTCGTTCTAAAAAACGTTCCATCATATAATTCCGCATCAAAATCTGTGCATCTGCGGATTTTTTCTTTGACAGATTACGAATTAAATCCTTTAATTGTCTTGCCGTTGTTATCATCTAAAGTAACACCTCCAAATATGGTCTAAGTATGTTTTCAACATGAAACATAGCTGCGTATTTCATAAGCATCCGTAAGTTTTTATCCTTACGTTTTGCATATTGCTTTAATGCATCTTGAAATACCTGCATTTCAATATTTTTCCTGCTGCGAAGCAGATCGCAAATTGTTCTCTCCATGTCATAAACGGGAACGGAATGTCCGAATGATGTCTGCATAGCTATGATTCCTATTTCATGTAAATCCTTTTTTACTGTGTACACTTGAAAACCGTCTTCCTGCAAACGACTTGGATTATATCCAGTTCTTACTGTTATGGTGTATTTCAAAGGCTCTCTGTCCGTTAAATCATGAAAAAACAATGCAGTTTCATGAGAAAATACAGCTTGACCACAACGTAAATGCAAAAGGTACATTGCATCTGTCCACGTATCCGGCGATACATACACACCATGAGCAGCTTGTTCTAATCCTCGTTCCTTCACATATGCATAAAACACAGACTTACTAATTCCATTATTTAGAACTTGAAATGTCTGAATTGTCCCTCCACATTCACGCAACAACAAATCTAATTTTTCAAACTGAGTCATATGCTTTCTCCTTTCGTGCTAATATTATAATATATATTAGCACGAAAGTAAAGACATATAGTACCAATAAAATATCGGTATTTTTGTTTTAATGATATCCCCTTGTTTCTCGCCATCCCTTTACATACCACCTGATTCCAACATATACCAGTTGCACGAATAATAAGAGAAATAGCAGATTGATTGGCAATGTTGTCTTTATCCACTTCCCAAAGTAGATAGCTGTTGCCATGCTTATAAGTATTACCATTATGGTAATCATATCCCAACAGCACTTCTTATATAACTCTGCAATCTTTATCCCTATAAATGCTACAAGTATTCCAGCACCCACCAAACATCCACCGCAGATCAGTATTCTTATCAGCCAGTATATAATTCCGGCAACGACAGGATTGGATATTCCATTACTAATCTGTGCTATGTTCTTTGTCGCCGATATAATCCACCCTGCAATGGTCTGTACAAAAGTGGCGATTGTATCAAAGAATACCACGCAATCAGAAATAAATATTTTTGACCGTATCATCTGAAAAAGAGTAGTTGATACGGAATACCATATCAACAGAAATATCAATGCTTCATACATGACTGTTTTTGCTTTATATCTGCCTGCCAGTTTTTCTCTCTGTGTATCATACCTTTCCTTCGCTTTCAGATAAGCTGTCTGGTTACAATTCTGACACTTTTGATAGAGCACCGGCTTTTCAACCGGTATCTCTACTTTTTTCTGATGAGAGAGTGCATAGTCCCGTTCCTGTTCTGTCTGCCTTAGCTTATCTCGACATTCCTCTATCATGTCCTTTGCGGTGAGCGTTTTCTCTTTCTCGCTCTGCAATAATTCTTTTGTTTTCCTCAAGTCGTTCTTTAAGGCTTGAATGTTCCCTGCTTTGTTCTCGCTGTTTAACTTCTCGTTCAAGGTCAGCGATTCGTCGAGCTGCATTTTCAATTTCTCGATAGTCCGGTCTTTCTGGTCGAGTTCTTCCTGCATCTGCTCTGTCAGCAGAAGCAACTCTTCCAGTTGATCGTCGCTCTTTGAGTTTCTTAATTCGTTCATCAATCAACCTTCCTTTCTCTAATTGCTGTTCAAGTTCAGTAATTCGCTGTTTTGTTTCTGCAATAGCCGGTTCTCGCTGTTTAATTTCTGTGCCAATTCCTGCCATTGCTGATTTTCGTCTGTGAGTTTCTGTATCTGGTCTGTCTTTTCTTCCAGAAGCATCAACAGTTCTTCTGTATCTGGCAAGATTTGTAGCAGCTCTGACAATTCTTTCTCTAATTGCTGCAATCGTTCTTCCTGCTCCTGAAAGCACATCAGTTTCTCGTCCTTTTCCTGTATCTCCTGAAGCATCTCTGCCATGATATTCTGCTGTTCCTCTATCTGTGTAATCATTTCTTCCATCATGGGAATTACTTCTTTGCTTTCTTCTAATGTCATTCAACCACTCCCTCCACATCGACAATGCACCGGATACCTTACCAAAGGTTGTGATTACCTTCTGTAGCAGTGCATTTTGTTTCTTAATCATCTGGTTTTCCGCTACCTTCCATGAACCTTTCCTGATCTGCCCGGTGAGATATTTTTCCTCAATCTTTCTTGCATCCGCACCCTCATGAATCGTAGGGACTTTTAATTTGCCCTGTCTTTCATAAGAGCGGTGGTCAATCTGATTGTCTATGGATAAATGCCGATTACACATCTTTGCCCATTCGCTTCGCCATAACTCACAATTTTTTGGACTGTTCCAGCCGGTAGCATCGGTCAGAACCCGTTTCCATTGTTTTCTGTTTCTTGCCCCGACTTTCTGTACTCCGTTTTCATCAAGTACCGGAATACGGATTCCATGACGGTCAGGATTTTTCTTATCCTGCCACCAGTCCGGATGGGATTCATCAACCACGATATTTCCGTCAGTATCTCTGACAAAATCCCAGTCCTTGACTTCTTTGTTGCCCCATGAATGGTCTGGATTGAATGGTCGCATGGTTACAAGTAAATGCACATGTGGGTTTCCTACGGCTGACTTGTCAGACGTTGCCCTTTTATCATGTATGCTCCAGTCGGCACACATTCCCTTGTCCACGAAAGTCTTTTGAATATATTCCGTTGTATAATCAATCTGTTCCTGTCTGCTCCATTCTTTCGGCAGGGAAAATTCAAATGAACGTCCAAGCTGGGCATCTGCATTTTTTTCTATCTTCAAGACCTCATTCCATAGCCGCTGTTTCTGAAATGTGATTTTAAACTTTTCCAGTGCGGCTTCCTTATCGTCCGCTCTTTTATAACGGATAGACTGTTGAAACCTTTTTATATTTTCTTCCGGTACATGCAGCCATTCAGAAGGTGCATTTTCACACATTATCAGACTGGTGTAGACGACTTCCTTTTTGGAAGTGTAGTAACTGATTCTGCCTGTTTCCTCATTCTTCATCACATCTCCATTAAGATATGCCGATGCGGATATGACAGATTTTCCTTTACTGCGTCCAACAATCTTTACTGTAAAGTGAAATATCGCCATGATACGATTCCCCCTTTCTGCCGTATCCGGCATTGATTTCCGACAGCATCTTCTTCTGGTTTGGCAGGAGTGAAGCTGTCGGAACGCCCTCTGCGCAAGAGTGCCCCCTGCGGCATGAGCAGGTCTGGCTGAAAGCCCCGCCGACGGAACGAGCCCGGCAAGCGTAAGCGCAGACCGGTTGCCACTTGTGGCAAACTTATAAGGACGACCTCTGGTTGTCCATAAGTGCGCCTTTCATTCAAAGGCAATGAAGGGAATGGAACCCCCACTCCCTCCGCCATTACACTTCCTCCATGTCTGTGACTGGTTCTTTCTGCATCGCTTTTGAGAAAAACTTTCCGTTTGTTTCCTGCCTTTTTAAGAAGCCTATCAACTTTGGTAAATCTTCCTCCTCAATCGGACAGCCAAGAACCGATTCCACTGCGCCACCAATCTGACAGAGCCTGTGGGTTCGTTTTTTACTTTCCTCTGCTTTCTTTCGCTTTTCCAGTTCCTTCCGCTGTGCAATGAGCTTTTTTGTAGCTTCAATGCTTTCCTGTTCCTTTTTCTCTAATGCACGTATTCTTTCTTCATAAGTCTTTGTTGATTTCGCCATATCGTCTTCATCCTTTCTTTTTCCGATAAACAACAGTTCCCGGTTGCATATCAGGAGAAGCACATGGTATAATCCTCTTGCGTGTAGGTATATCATGGCTTCGGTCTGATAGAACCTTTGGCGGTTTCTTAGGAAGCCGCCTTTTTAAGTTGCCACATTTCTTGTGACAGCTTTTACATTTCCTTTATCCCTCAGATCACGCCCCTCGTTGGCTTCCATGAACTTTTCCAGAATGTCAGTTTTAATAAGGACTTTTCTTCCGACCTTTAATACCGGAAGCTTCTTCCATTCAACCAGCTTTCTCAAAGTGTTTCTGCCAATTCCTGTATAGTCGGCTGCTTCCTCGATGGATAATGCAATCTTTCTTTCCGTCATCTTGTCACCTCCTTATAAATTGCATTATGCAATTTTTGCTGTGCTGTTAGTATAGCGGTTTTATATTGTGTTGTCAAGCGTTATGAAATTTTAAAAATAATTATTAAATTGCATATTGCAATTATGTGAGGTACATGCTATAATTCATACATACCGAAAAAGGAGGCAATCAGCATGAAAGATAAAGAACTACGCAAGCTGATAGGCAGCAGGGCAAAACAGCGTCGTCTGGAATTAAATCTGACACAGCCTTATGTTGCAGAGAAGATGGGAGTTACAGCTTCCACAATCCTGCGTTATGAGAATGGTTCGATTGACAATACCAAAAAGATGGTGCTGGAAGGTCTTTCGGAAGCACTTCATGTATCTATTGAATGGCTCAGAGGGGAAACCGATGAATACGAAACCGATATTACGGATAAGAAAGAATTACAGATTCGTGATGCAATGGGCGATATTCTCAAACAGTTACCTCTCGACCTTAGTAAAAAGGAAGATGCTTTTTCCAAAGATTTACTGCTGTTGATGTTAAAGCAATATAACCTGTTTCTGGAATCATTCCAGTTTGCCTGCAAGAATTACAAGGGCAACACGAATGAAGCTGATATTGCAAAAGTAATGGGGTTTGAATCGAATGATGAATATAACGAGATTATGTTTCTCCGGGAGATCACCCACACTGTTAATGCCTTTAACGACATGGCAGATATCGTAAGGCTTTATTCCAAGAAACCGGAAATGGCAGAACAAAGGCTTGAAAATCTTTTATCAGAAGTTTTGTATGAGGATTCCGATTCGGTATAGAACGACAACCGGAGTTATGATATACTTACACGCAAGAAGCATTTCATCAGTTCCGATTGTCTGATATCGAAAGGAGACACACGATTATGGCAAAAGGATCTGTAAGAAAAAAAGGAAAGAAATGGTACTACCGCTTCTATGTAGAAGATGCAAGCGGCAATCTGGTTCAGAAAGAATACGCTGGAACAGAAAGTAAAAGTGAAACGGAAAAACTGCTCCGTCAGGCAATGGACGATTACGAAAGCAAGAAATTCATTGCAAAGTCGGAAAATATTACAGTTGGAGAATTACTTGATATATGGGCAGAGGAAGAATTAAAGACCGGTACGCTCAGTAATGGGACAGTCCAGAATTACCTCGGTGCCATTACCAACATCAAGAAGCATCCAATTTCAGAGAGAAAGTTGAAAAATGTAACATCTGAGCATTTACAAGCCTTCTTCGATCTGCTTTCCTTTGGTGGCACTTATCCAGATGGTTCAGAAAGAAAAGGTTATAGCAAAGATTACATTCGTTCTTTCTCGGCAGTATTACAGCAGTCATTCCGATTTGCAGTATCACCAAAGCAATATATCACTTTCAATCCGATGCAGTATATTAAGCTGAAATACCAGACGGATGAGGTTGACCTGTTTTCCGATGATGACATGGATGGCGATATACAGCCAATTCCACGAGAGGATTATGAAAGACTGATTGAATTTCTACAGAATTACAATCCACCGGCAATACTTCCAATCCAGATAGCTTATTATGCAGGACTTCGTATCGGTGAAGCCTGTGGTCTGGCATGGCAGGATGTGAATCTTGAAGAACAGTGCCTTACAATCAGACGCAGTATCCGATATGATGGTTCAAGGCACAAGAATATCATCGGACCAACCAAACGAAAAAAGGTAAGGATTGTTGATTTTGGAGATACACTGGCAGAGATTCTTCGCAATGCCCGAAAGGAACAACTTAAAAACCGAATGCAGTACGGAGAACTTTACCATAAAAACTACTACAGAGAAGTAAAAGACAAAAACAGAGTTTACTATGAGTTCTATCATCTGGACGGAACAGAGAATGTTCCAGAAGATTATAAGGAAATATCCTTTGTCTGCTTAAGACCG
>NZ_CVRR01000033.1 GCF_001406815.1 Roseburia faecis
GAAAGCCGGGTACAAAATTTGAAGGTCGCTTTCAAAATGTGAAACTCGTTTACAAAACGGGAATCTCGGATGACTATTGAGCAAAATAAGTGGATCTAAAACTATTTAGTGCCGTTTTCTGCAATAAATAGTCCATTTTCTGCAAACTGTCTTGATTTTTTTCACATATGCTTCATACTGAATAACTAAGGAGGCATGTTTATGATAGAGAAGATGGCATTAAAGATAGTCAATCAAATGGAGAAGCAGAAAATAATAAGCAAATCAAATTGCGAATATTACGAATACGCCTTAATAGCTATGGTTGAAAATGCTATAACGGTGGGAACCATGTTGCTTTTAGGGATGCTTTTTGGAAAAATTCTGCAAACGATTTGTTTTCTGCTGTTCTTTCTTTCATTACGGAAACGTACAGGGGGATTTCATGCGGATAAGTTTTGGCAGTGTTATTTAGGTACGGTCATAACGTTTATTGTGGTTATACAGGCTACGCCTAGGTTGTGTGGAACTCCGGCTGTCATGTATGGAATGCTGTTCCTTGCAATAATTTTAATCTATATAATGGGAACAATAAACCATCCCAATATGGATATGGATAAGAGCGAGTTGCAAGAGTCTAAGAAAGCAGCAAGACTGGTGGTTTTAATGGAAGTAATGATAATTGCTGTCTTAGTTTATCTGAAAGCAGATATTTTGTATATTGGCTATATGTCAGTGGCTGTCATATTATGTGCAATCTTGATGTGTCTGGCAAGAATAATAAAACAGGAGGTAAGGGTAAAATGAATGGAAAGGAAAAAATCAGCGTTAAGGCGTTAAGGGTAGTGGAGAGAATTGCCCGTAATGAGGTTGAAAAGGTTAGGTGTGGATGGCCCCCAATTTGCTCTGGAATCGGTCATCAACCGAAAAGACCGAAGCGGAAAGAAAATTAAGATTTGATAAATTAAAAATTGCGTTGAACAAGAAAATTAAGTATAAGAAAAAGCCTTTCAGAAGTGTATGGTGTGTCTGAAAGGCTTTTTTAGTGCCATTTTCTGCAAAAACAGTCCACTTTCTGCAAGGGTAATTGACCTTTAACTATGTTTTGCTATTATGAAACTAGGAAAATTATAATTGTCAATGATATGGTGGAAATGGATTTCAAATTATTTTATCAGGAGGAATAATGTTATGCAGGTAACTAGAGATAATTATTCACAATATGCTCAAATGGTTCAGCAGATGATTGGGAAAAAAGTAAGTTCAAATGATCCGTTAGCACAATGTGATTATGGCAATTTTTCATTAAGGTTTAAGCCTGTGGATATTAACTTTACCAAACCGAACTGGGATACTATCATGACAAAGCGAGATAAACCTGCGATGTCAGAGGAAGAATTTGAAGAAGCAATAAAGGAGCTTGCAAGAAAAGAATTTGCTAATGGAAAAAGGGATGATGATGCTTACCGAAAGTTGTGTATGCAGCATGGAGAAATAGTATCCCCTGATAGAAAAGCTATATATGAAGCAAGCATGAAAAAAACTGGTGGTAAAATGAATGCTGCATGTATGTTTTGGGATTCAAAGGGTAATAAAACGCTTTCTTATAATCCAGAGTCAAGAAACTGGAAAGCTATAAGTACAGATGAAGAATTTGCGAGAGCAAGAGTATTTACGTCAATTTATAATGATGAGTTGGCTCGTTTGAAAGAAGAGTATGGAGAAAAAGCGAAAGGAAATGTTTCTTATAGTAAAATAAAGGCAGATATATCCGCAGAGTTCTCAAAAGGAATGAGTAATAATGAAGGGAATACAATAGATTATTCTATATAAAAAGCTAAAATGTTGAAGATACGAATAGGAGGATGCATATGCGTAAGTTAAAAAGAGTTTTGTCATTTATGTTAGCTGCCATAATGATGATTTCTATGAGTGGAATGAATGTTATGGCGGCAGAACAGCAGGAAACAAGAGAAGGGTATGTTGAAATTGCGCTTGATAATGCAGCAAGCACCTATGCTACAAATTATTATTCAAAAGGGCTTGTTGTATTGAATATTGCAACGGCTGGAGTATCGAACGAATGCAGGATTACTTCAGGAAGTGTTCCTGATGGTGCTACAATCACGAAAGTGGAGTTAAAAGGCACAAAAAGTACAGGCTCAGGAACTGTGTATTGGTATGTGGAACACGAAGCATCTGGCAGAGTTGCAAGTAAAAGATTCGCAAGTCCGGCAACATTTACAGAGTTTAATGGATTGACGGCAGACAGCGCATGGGTTGTGTGGCTTGAAGGTGATCCTTGGTCAACAGTAAGGAATGGCAGCATTAAAGTATACTATAATTACTAATCTGATATTGGCTTTTATATGGAAATTATATTGTATTTAAAGGGTGAGATGTTTTAACATAGCACCCTTTAAAATATATTTTATTATAAATGTCTATTAAGAGGAATTTGCACAAAAAAATTCTATCATTTTTGCGTATAATCTTTTGTATAATGCTTGCGGTGTTAGCATTAGTAGCAGAAGTGGTGTTAAAGGGAAATATTATGAATAAAGAAGAAATCAATACAATATCAAACTCAAGTCCCACTATAGCAAAGCATTGTCGATATTAAGTCGTCAAATGGTACTGCATTAAGAATCGTAACTATCACATTAGATTTCGCTACTTCGCTACTCTCTATATTGTTATGCGTATTTTTTGTATAGATTTTTTCGTTAGTTTCCTGCGGTTTTGTAACAGAGCAATTTGTATTCGATGATATATTTGCAATATGGATTTGTATTTAGTAAATAAGTGATTAAGTAAAAGAAAAAGCCTTTCAGAATGGTATGGTGTCTGAAAGGCTTTTGCCTTTTTCTGCAATACAAAGCCATTTTCTGCAAAGGAAATGATATTGATATGCTTTTCTGCTATGATTAATGTGTATGTAAATAATTTTATGTATATAGGTTTACGCATCGGTTAAATTGTTTGTATAAATTAAGTAAGGGTTAAAAACTTACATTAATGAAAAATGTGGCTTGCACACATTTCTGCATTAGACCAAGGAGAGTGAGAAATGGATAAGTATAAAGAACTGATAAGCCTTTTTTCGGATGTCCTCGAAAAATCGAAGGATTACCATATTGCATATATCTATCAGGTGGGCTATGTGTCTTTGGTTGGCTTGCTGAGCAAAGAGGAAGGACAGAACCGGTCAATGATAGTTGATGAAATATTTTCCTCCCCGGAAGAAATGGCAGAAAGTCTACTGCGTAACTGGCGTTGGCAGTGGTTTTATGAAAATAGGGAATTATTGCCACGAAAAGATTATGATGATATTTGCAGACTCGATGACGAGCTGCCGGACAGCCTGCGGGATCAATATAAGCAGGATATTCTAAGCTGGCAGGAAAAAATACAGGCGGTCTTACAAAAAGAAAGTTAGGCCTGTTTGTATATTAGGCGTCCGATGAGGGAAGTAGCAGATATAAAAACAAATACGATTGCCTGAAGGAACATATACCTTGTGTTTTGGGTAAAGATGAAAAATAAAGCAAGGAAAAAGCTGATGAGCATCGTAAAATAAGTTCTCTTAATGAATGTGCGGTTTTCCTGTGCATCAACTTTCCGATTTGGATGATCAACTGGACCGATGACCAGTATCAGTACGGCGGCAAACAGATACAGTGCAAAAGAGATCGGAATAGATATTGTTAAATATTTTACTGCCAACAGGGAAAATGTGAGTATAAAGCAGGAACCTATAAAACAGGCAAAATATGTTTTCATATGCAAGCCGCCGCCGTAGGAGCGCATAGGAATAAAGAGCAGGAAAAAGAAAAGGCATTCAGGCAGCATACCGAGAAAAAGTGCTATTATAATGCTGCATATGGTACTCACAGACAACTCTAAAAAGCATTGAAAACCGTACTGATAGATTTCAATTAATTCTTCAGTAATTATCTTTTTTTCATATATGTAATTGGTTAATTTCTTCGCTAAATATTCCATGACAGCTCCTTTTCAAAATTCAAAATCGATCTATGCTACTTGGCGTTCTCTGAATATGATCCATACATGACGATGATAACCTGAAATATATTGTCATTGTCCGTTATATCCATTTGACCGTGATAATTTTCGATGGCATGGTTTATGGATGAAAGTCCGAGACCGTGATATATGTTATCGCCCTTTGTAGTTATGTAATGACCAATAATATCTTTTTTGCGCTTTGCCTGATAGTTGTTTTTTATGCATAGCTGAAAGATGTCTTTGGCATAGGAAATATCAAGGCTTATAAATCCTTTTTCGTCTGGAATATTTCGGCAGGCTTCCAGTGCGTTTTCCAGTAAGTTTCCTAAAACTATAGCTAAATGTCCGCTTTCAAATGGAAGGGAAGCGGGTACAAGAACATTGACATTAAACTGTATATTATCCTTTTGTGCTGCAGCATATGCATGATTGATTAAGGAATCAATGACTATGTTACCGCTGTGGGAAATTTCCTCCGGACGATCTCCGGCGCCGACATCTAACATTTGCATTATGTATTTCTCTGCCTCACTGGTCTGTCCTGTCTGAACCATTCCGAGAAGACTGGAGAGATGATTTTTCAAATCATGCCGCAATCTGCGGATTTCAAGGTAGAGACTCTCACGTTCTTCCGCCTGTTGGCTGCAAAGTTCCAGTTGCTGCGCATACAGACGGTTTTGCCCACGCAGTTCAGCGTTCCGGCTGATCCAGTCGTAGACCTCAAAGATAACATAGTTTACAATCAGCAGCAGGAAACTCGCTGTGACGGAGAATATCATATATTCGTTATGGACAGCCGCAATAAGAAATATGTGGTGCATCATATAGATACTGCTGACTGGTATCAGTAAAATGCTCAAAAAGTAAAGCAGGGGAATTTCAGAATAGTGGTTATCCTTGATGCAGTGACTTATGATTACTGATAACAGCAGCATACACATCTTGGATATGAAACTTCCGGCATCCTGAAGCGTTCTGGAATCAAAACCCATAGACATTAGTATCATCATGACAATAACTTCTACTAACATCCATACTGAACATATCAATAAGGAAAATATACAACGCTGTTTGACACTCCTCTTGCGAGTAGCTGAGCTGATCATATATATCAGCAGGACATTCCCGAACAATAGCAGATGTGGCGGGAATATGGAATTGATATTGTTTATGATCAGAAAGACATAATATATGCCCCATTCTATGCAGCTTTTTAAATTTTCATTTGCCGGTCCCAAAAATACTTTCATGTATTTTCGTATAATGAGAAGGTGGAGCAGCGATAGGAGCAGTTCGGGGATTATCGTTAAATATTCCGTCATTCTTCTATGACCGCCTTTCCGCCTGCAATTTTACAAAGTTGTTGGCGCACGTCCTTCTGCCGATCCTCGCTGATTTTCAATTCTATTTCTTTCCCCATGAAACTGATAGTAATATTAGAAAAATTCATTTTCTTAACATAGTCGTAATTTACTAAAAAAGACTGGTGTATACGCAGAAAATATTGCCTGCTTGTCACCAGTTCCTTTTCCACATTATTGAGCTTTCCATAAAAATGTTCATCGGAACCGTCCTTAAGGTGGATATAAACGATTCTGTTATTGCTTTCAAAATAAACAATGTCTCTTACAGGCACTTTCCGAATTTCCTTGTTGAATGTAAATTGATAGAATACTTCTGTCTCATTGATGCGTTTGCAAGATTCCTTAAAATAACGAGCAAACTGGACATGGTCTAAAGGCTTAGAGAGAAAGCGGAATGGCTCTACTTCAAACAGTTCCTTTAAATAGTTGTCATAGCCCGATACATAAATCAGCAGTACGGTCCGGTCTATTTCACGGATGCATCGTGCAGCCGTTATTCCGTCTACCTGCTCCATTTCAATGTCAATAAATATAAGTTGATAATGCTCACCGTTCTGAATGCTATTCAGAAGGGTTTTGCCGTCAGAGAATACTTCGGTTTCCACACGGATACCCAGCTTCCGGCTTTCCTGAAACACCAGAGTTTCAATTTCTCCAGTAAATTTTAAATCATCATCACATATTGCTACTCTTAGCATTTTTCCTCTCTTCCTTTGCAGATCCTTCCCCGCTTTCCTTTTGCGCCTGCTCTAAGCGCTCAAGTATGCAGCGGAGTGTCTTTTGGTTGACTTCGGTCAGGTTCTGATAGCGGATAACAATATCATAACATCTATCCATTTCCTGGTTCATACGGTACTGTCCGTTATAATCACGTTTTACATCTGAAATCCCAAGTATGTAGTCGGTGGTAACATTAAACTGTTTCGATATTTCTATGAGTAAATCAGAAGGAATATCATTAGCGTTGTTTTCCATTCTGCTTACCGCTTGTTGTGTAGTTCCAATTTTTTCGGCAAGGGCTTCTTGGGACAAGGATAAATTCTTTCTTAATTCACGAATGCGATTATTTTCCATATGTACAACTTCCTTTCATGTACCATTCTTACATAAATATCTAAAATATACTAACAAGCTAACAGTGTAAATAAAATACACACATAGCGGTAATTCAGACGGATATGCAATTTTAATATCGGTATGGAAATAATTGGGGAAAAATTACATGCTGTGTCGGAATTTCAACATTGAAGGGGAAAAATCTGCAAAATAAGCTATACTTGCAATTAAAATGAAATGGAGGTGTGTTATATGGCAGGCAGCAAAAAGAAAAATATTGCAGCAACAATTTTGGGAAAAGTGGCACTTAATTCTGCAAAAGCAGCAGCAGACAGCAGATGTATGTATTGTCTGCATCAGCCCAAGCAGCCGGCAGGAATAAAAAAGCTTTCCAGATAAGAAGGCTGGCATACGGAAGAAAATGCTGCCATATGTGTGAGGAAACTCATATATATGGCAATATTTTTAAGAAAAGAGTTTGGTCAATTCATTTTCATTGTAATGAACTTAAAAATATACAGTAGACAATCTGTACGGTAAAACGAAAAAATACACGAATGATATTCAATATTTAAAACTCATGCGCGTGTTTTTATGCGCAAATATAGGACAGAGATATATTGTATATTTTTGTGTTAGTGGCATATGGGATAAGGAGGTATCCCAATTCAATAAAAAATCATACTGGAGAAAGAATACATATGAAAGGGTGCGACCTGACATAATGTATTCTTTTTTATGCTTGTCGAAATATACCGCTTTATGTCTGGGTTTGTATCCGTGGTCCTCCACTTAGTTCTTCATTTCAAAAATAAATTAGAATGGAGAATAGATGAATGAGGGATATAAGATATATTATTGCGGACAATGTGAGATTATGCCGGAAACAAAGGAATTTAACGCAACTCGAACTTGCAGAGAGAGCGGATCTCTCGGTTGACTCTATAAAACGGATTGAGAGTGGAATAAGCACAATGTCATTAGATGATTTTTTAAGGTTATTGGACACTCCACCATCATTCTTGCTATATGAGCAGGTGGATAAGATACCGGAGGTAGAACGGATACAGTGTATTTTAAAAGGAAGGAGCGAATGCCAATTTGTTACATATGCTGAAAGAAATGGCAGGAAGCATGGATAAGCTTTGTTTATGA
The DNA here is from genome assembly GCF_001406815.1 of Roseburia faecis. Taxonomy (GTDB): domain Bacteria; phylum Bacillota; class Clostridia; order Lachnospirales; family Lachnospiraceae; genus Roseburia; species Roseburia faecis. The sequence goes on from NZ_CVRR01000033.1 coordinate 7,584, forward strand.
GATGAAAAGGACACATGTATTATATGCCTTTTTTGATAAGGCAAATTGTGGAGTGATTTAAGAGTAAAGGGAAAATTACAAATTAACTCGTAAAAATTACATGCAGTCGTACAAGACATTAAAAAGGTGATAGAGTCTGATTAACAAAGAAAGATGTATGTTGAGAATATTACTTCTTTTTTTAAAAGGGAGATATATAGAATTAAAAGTGAGGATGTGTAGAATGAAAAGACCTAAATATTTAGAGGAAATTTCCAAGGATTTAACACCAGACAGGTTTGGAATAACATTCAGTACAAATAGTAAAAATTATTTTTATGACAGGGGTACCAATAAAGTTATTGAATGTAAAAAGTGGGAGCAAAATTTTATTTTTGATCTATTACAGGGGCATTCTTTACAAGAAATCGAAGATAAAGTATTGGCTACAGGTATTGAAGACAAGCAGTTGGAGCGTTTTTATTCAGAAATAGAATATGAAAATTTATTGAAAGCTCCAGTATATTCAAAAATTAATAGTTTATCTGTTGAGGAATTAAAGGAGGGAGTAAATGGTTTATCACAATTGATTTTAGAATTGACTGAAAAATGTAATTTGAGATGTAAATATTGTATATATAATGAAGGGTATCAGCAATTTAGAAACTTTGATTATAAAAGTATGTCATGGGATACTGCTAAAAAAAGTATTGACTATGCATGTCTGCATTCAGGAGATGAGGTTTCAATTACCTTTTATGGCGGAGAACCTTTATTGAATTATGATGTATTGAAAAAAAGTATAGAGTATAGCATTTCTAGCATGCCGGATAAAAAACTAAGTTTTTCATTTACAACTAATTTGACATTAATGACTAAAGATAAGGCAGAGTTTTTTGCATCTCAAGATAATATTTATATTTTATGTAGCTTCGATGGACCAAAAGACATACATGATAAATTCCGTATAGGGGTTGATGGACAGGGGAGTTTTGATAAAGCTATAAGTGGCTTAAAGTGTTTGATAGAAGCATTTGGTGATAGAAGTAAAGAGTGTATAGGAATCAATGCTGTAATTTGTCCACCGTTTTGCTTTGAAAAATATGAAAAGGTCATGCGCTTTTTTAGAAATTTAAATTGGTTGTCTGATGAATGCCAAATTAATTATGTATATGTTAGTGGTGGAACCTTGAATTTGACCGATGTCGAAAAAAGGGAAATTGAAAAGGAAAGTGAAAAATATACATATGAATTAATACAAGATTGGCAATTTTCATATAGAAATGATGAGGATATGAGCCAAATGGTTGATCAATATATAAAAACAGATTTACGGAGGATACATGAGAGATTAATTACATCAAAACCAATTGAGGTGTTGCCTTGTAATGGTTGTTGTATACCAGGAAGAAGAAGATTGTATATAACCGTAAGCGGAGAATTTCAAATATGCGAAAAAATGGGGAAATCCATTCCATTGGGTAACATAGAAAACGGTATTAATATTGAGCAGGTATATGAAAAATACATTAAAGAATATGAAGATAAATCACTTCCTGAATGTTCAAAATGCTGGGCATCAGCTTTATGCGGAATGTGTTATATTATGGCATATGATGAGAAGGGGATTAACATGGAAAAGAAAAGAATTTCTTGTTTAGGACAAAAAGCAGCAGCGTTGGATAATTTGAGAAAATATCATATCTTGTTAGAAGAACAACCAGAGAGAATAAGAAGATTATTTGCAAATAAGGAATGAATCAAGTATAAGTTAATCTTATATTTCTTATATTTGAAATATTTGAGAAAGGAGGAAAAAATCATGAGAGTAGTCAATCCAATAGGGAAGAATGTAGTCGATTTTAATTCTGAAGTCAACTACACAGATTTGCTGCGTGCGGGTTGCATTTGCTCCGGTTCAAGTGCAGTTTCTAATAAGGAAGCAAAGTATGACGGAGATCCGTGCAACTGCTATTGCGCTGGCGATGACAAGAACCGTCAGGCAAATGACACAAAGGCGTACGTCCATTAATAGCAAGGAATGTACATCCTAAAGTATCGAAACTGTCATAGATAACATCTGTGGCAGTTTTGACTATTTTAAGATATGCTTATTACGCAATCTGCAAATTTGAATAAGATATAATATAGTATTTGTGACAGTTAATGTTAAACATAGATTGGTTATTATATATATCAGGGCATTTTAAACAGGAGAAATAATATGCTTGCAAAAATAAAAAGGGAGTCTAAAAAAGGTAAAGAGAGTTTATCGAAGCTTATTCACATAATGGTAAAAACATATATACTTATTTGGGATGGTTCAAAAAAATACATGTTTTTATCTTTTGCGTTTACTATTTTTAGCGGAATACTTGTTCCCGTAACTAGTATTATATGGGGAAGGTTTATTAACGCTGTTACAGATGCTTTAGCCAATAATGAAATATCTAATGCAATATATTGGATGATATTATCAGTATCAATTAATATTATAATTGGAACTATTGGTTATATAAAACATTATTTATCTTATATGGAAGCACAATGTATGAATCGCTATATTTCAAAAATTTTATTTGATAAAATGAGAAGGGTAAAAGTATCAGCGTTTGATGATAGCAATTTTTATAATTATGTGCAAAAAATAAATAATGAGTCTGTCACAAGAACATCTTCTATAATGCAAACATCTTTAAAGTGCGTTGAAAGTATCGTATCTATAATTAGCACGCTTGTAATTTTTATCAAATTTGATTTCGGTATTATTATTTATTGTTTTTTATCTTGCCTTCCTGTGTTGTACATTAATATGAAAATTGCAAAGAAACAATATGATGTGTACAATCATCGTTTTGAAAAGCTGAGATACATAATTAATTTAAAAAATATTTTTACAAGATATGAGTGTGTAAAAGAATTGAAAGTATACCGATTACATGAATTTATAAGTAATAAAATATTAAACTATAATGACAAATTCATAAATGAAGATAAAAAAATAAGATCACGATTTACGATAGAGAATGCAATAGCTGATGGTGTAAAAAATGTTTTATCTGGGGCGTTGAAATTTTTGGTTTTAATTAAAACGATAGCAAATAGGCTTCAGATTGGTCAATTTGTTACTTATATTCAATTGCTTGATCAATTACAGGTTGACATATCAATTTTATTTAATGTTGTGCAATCTTTTTTTGAAGATGGATTATATATTGATGATTTATATAGATTTTTGGATGATCTTAATATTGAAGAAAAAAAAGGAGGGATAAATTTAATTGGCGGTATACAAACAATAGAGTTTATAAATGTCAGCTTTAAATATCCGGGATTAGAAAGGTGGGCTCTAAAAAATATAAGTACTAAGTTTTGCCAAGGAGATTTTTATGCTTTAGTTGGAATAAATGGAGCAGGAAAAACAACATTCATAAAGTTAATTCTAGGATTATATGAACCGACAGAGGGAAGGATTCTAGTTAATGGCATAGATTTGAATCAATTAAATAAAGAATCTTATTTTAAAATGTTTGCAACGGTGTTCCAGGACTTTATCAAGTACCCATTTAATGTGTACGAGAATATTGGAATAGGATTGATAGAAAATATTGATAACTGTGAGGAAATAGAACAGGCTGGAATATTGTCAGATATAGATTCGATAATTCAAAGATTACCTTCTAAATACAACACCAAATTACTGAGGGAATGGAACGAAGCGGTTGATTTATCGCATGGTCAATGGCAAAGAATTGCTTTAAGTAGGGCTTTTTTTAATAAAAATGCAAATGTTGTAATTTTGGATGAACCTTCCTCCGCTCTTGATCCGGAAGCAGAATATAACATATTCAGAAAATTTGAAGAAATTTCGGAACACAAGATGAGAATCGTAATTTCGCACAGGTTATCTAATATAAAAAAAGCAACATGTATTATTTTGTTAAAAGATGGAGAAATAGTAGGAAAAGGTGATCATCAGGACTTATATGATAAAAATGAAGATTACCAAAAATTGTATGACATGCAGGCGGAAGGATATGTATAATATTAGCTATTAGATTTCCTAAAACGCATGATATGAGGTTAGGTATGAAAATAGAATATATAGGTATTTCAGATGAGAGAAAAGAAGAAGCACAAATAAGGTTATGTATAAAATCGGGATCTGCAAATGATGTTGCTGGAAAAGAGGGAACGGCACATTTGTTAGAACATATAAATTTGCTGTTTGATAAATTGGGAAAGTATGGAAGTAGGAACGATCTTAAGGCAACAGGTTATACCGATTTTTTTAATACAACATACGTTTTTGATACCGTTGATGATGCAATTCATATTTATCGTGTCTTCGAGATAATAAATCGAATTATTGATGGATGGTTTATAAATCAATATGATATCAATTTAGCTAAGCAGGATATAAAAAAAGAAATTAGTGAAATTGATGTAAACCCAATTGTTAAAAAAATCATAGAAGGTTCTCAATTAGAAAGAAAAGATCCAAGAAATAAACAAGTAAATGTTGACAATATAACAATAGATGATATTTACCAATATCTACATAAAAATTACGAAAAAAATAACTGCTTAATTCTTATAGAGAGTGGTTTGCCTAGACAAGAAATTGAGGAAGGCGCTGAATTACTATTCCCTTGTAGAGAAGATGCAGTAAAAGACAATAGTATATTTTTAAATTGGAATGATTTCAATTATAAAGAAAGTAAAAATGTAAAAGGAATTATTTTTAAACTAAAAAAAACAACGGAACAATATGGGAATGGTTTTTGGGAAGTGAAATGGATTCAATGGATATTAGAACAATGTTTTATAGATATGTGTAAAGGCACGCCAGATGGAGTAGAGATATCTGAGATGTTATTTTCTCCTTATGAATTTCTATTTGGAATTTTTGATGATTCAATTTATTGGAATGAAAATATTAAAGAAAAGATAGGAGGTATGTTAAAAGGATGTTTAGACAAAAAGACAAAAGATAGTTGTTATCAAATACTAATTAGCAGAGCAAAAAGTGATAGAATTTTAAATCAAATATTAGTGCGTGAAAAAGAGTATATATATAATCGAAAATTGATATTGAATGACTGGGATGATGTATTTCAGCAGATAAATGAAATGAATATACATAAAATGATAAAATATTTTGAAGAGATATTATATAATGAAAACATACTGCTGTTAGATTGAATTTTATGTATTTTCAAAAATGTAATTTTTTAGGATATATTTTGACGAGTTTATGAAAAATGCAGGTCGTTTTAAGGAGGTTAAAAGTGACAAACATGATTTTTGCCTTTACTTATTTTGGCATGCAATATAAAGGAAAAGCATATATCGTGTCTTACAAAAAAGCTTCAATATTCTTTACAAAAAGCTTAATATTTCGATTTCTTATAAAAGGCCAGCTTTGAAAGGTAAAAATAATTTACACTAAATTTATTGAGTTTAAAGCTTTTTCCTTTGCGATAAGGTACAATAAAAGAAAAACTTTGTCGCAGAGGAAGAAAAATGAGTAGAAAACAGGAAAGAGCTAAGAAAAAATTGGAAAAGAATCCAATTGCTGAATGTAATAAGATTCAAAACAAGTATTATCCAGAGTTGTTTGCCAAATTTGCTGACGTGAATGATCCTCGAAATCAAAGTTATATTGATTATCCAGTCAGGGTCATGCTTGGAACTATGTACTACAAATGCATAGGTGGAATTTCAAGTATACAGGAAATGACACGGAAATTTAATGATGACGAAGTTGTAGAAAATCTATACTTGTTCATGGGCGAGACAAAGAAGGAGTATCTTCCTCATGGTGTTACAGAGAATGAATTTTTGGCAAGACTGAACCCGGTGGAACTGGAAAAAATGCAGAAAGATATTGCTTATTCTATGATCCGCAGAAAAACATTTGATGGTGCCAGAGTGTTGAAAAAGTGGCAGATCATTATTGATGCCACGGAACTGGATGAGGGATATCAGAAAAAGAACGAATATTACCTGAGCCGCTGTTATAATCGTGGAGAAGCAGATGAATTTACGAGGTATCACAGAAGCGTACTTGAAGTAAAACTTTATCTTGGAAATAACCTTGTATGCAGTATAGCGTCTGAACCAATCCAGAATTCCGAGGAATATATCAATCAGAGTGAAGAAAAAGTAAAACAGGACTGTGAAAGCAAAGCATTTATCAGACTTGCAGAAAAGATAAAGAAACGGTTTCCGAGACTTCCGGTCGTCATAACGGCAGATGGATTGTATGTTAGCCAGAAAGTTATACAGACCTGCACAGATAACGGCTGGGATTATATCGTCCGTTATAAAGAGGGAAGTGCATCATCCATAGCAAAAGAATATCAGTCATTGCCGGAAAAAGAAAAAATAGGTTCAGAAATAGAATATCAGAACCAGATCATATTCCAAAGCTTAGATGTAAATCTGATATATTATACAGAAAAGAAAATCAAGTCAGATGAGAAAGAACAAATAACAGAGTTTGCATGGATTACAAACATTACAATTACAAAAAGCAATGCCAGAAAAATAGTAAGTGCTGGAAGGAGCAGATGGAAAATAGAAAATCAAGGATTTAACAGGCAGAAACATTGGCAGGGAAATATAGAGCATGCATGCAGCTGGAATGAACAGGCACAAAAGAATCATTACCTGATGGAACAGATAGCAGATTTCATAAAGCAGCTGTATGAGTATTATTATTTGGAAAAAAATGAAATAAAAAAACTGCAAAAAAATATATCTCCTGAATTGTTAGCCAGCTTTGGACGGCAACTAACGAAACCAGAAGATATAAAAGCTGAGCTGCATAGCGCAGTTCTAAACTGATTTAATTTTAGCAAAGAAGGTGAGGTCTGCCAAGAGGAAAATACAAATTTATACACATTTTTTTCATAGAGGAATAAGTGTGATCATTCAATGTTGATAACTTCCTTGAATTTATAATAAATGTATAAACATGTGTATCTTCCAAATTGGCAGGCTAAAAATTAAATTTACCTTTCAAAGCTGATAAAAGGCTTAACTAGTAGAAAATTGAAGTGATATATGCTACAATGTATACTAATAGCATGTTATGGAGGATAAAAAGATGTATCGAATTTTTTTTATTTTATTGGATATCATAGTTGTGGCAATTTTTACGGTTCCAATAGGATTTTTTTTCCAACATTTTTTCACTGAGAGAACAAAAAAAAGGAAATTAATTTTTATATTATTTTCATTATATTTGATAGCAGTATTTTCTGCTGTAGGTATTCCTGATATAAGATCGCTAGTATTTGACCCTTCTCTTAACATAATACCGATAATAGATATTACTAATAGTCCTATTTCATATATTAGAAATGAACTTTTAAATATTTTACTTTTTGTACCGTTAGGTATTTTCCTTCCTGTGATTTGGAGTCAAGATTTATTTACATTAAAGCGTACGGTTGTATTTGGGCTGGGATTATCATTTTTGATAGAAGTTTCGCAATTGTTTACTTTCCGACTGACAGATATTGATGATATAATAACAAATGTATTAGGAACAGCATTAGGATATTATTTGCTATTATATTGTAAAAAACATTGTAATATAAAAACAGATATAGTTGATGGGAAAATAAGCGCAAGGGTAGAACTATTTGTTTTGTTTTTTTATACTACACTGATAATGTTCTTTGTGAAACCGTATATTAGATAAAATTATTTTAAATGGATATTTGTAAGAAAGTAGATGCCTCTTTCTATAGCGGTTCTGATTTTGTAAGTGCCATTCCATTCTTCAGTTCCACGAGTGGTTTTGGGATAAGCACGAAGATTCTTTCCCAGATAGACGTAGACCATCCGACCGCATGATGAAGAAGTACAAGGATTTTCACAATAGCAAAGTCTGTGATATTTTTCGGTGGTATCATCCCGAATCCATTTGATTTTTGGACAGACGAATTTGTATGATGCCATTTTGATTTCAGCCGTTGTAGAATTTCCGATATTTTTATTTTTGGCGGTTTACACTTATTGTAGACATCAAGTTGCATAACTATAACCTTATTCCGTGAAACTTACCATAGTGTTACATCCCGTTTTTTCAGCAATAATACCTGCTGGAAACTGATTTTCGCAATACATTTTATTTCACCCACCAGGTTAAACAAAATTTTGTTTTTTTACTGTATCATCATGCATTATCCTGTATAATGAAAGTATCAAAAGACAGGCGGAGGCAGTGCAATGAAGAAAATACACATTGAATTCAGCGATGAGCGGCTCATTACTCCCAGTGGTCTGGTATTCGTAGGGCAAATACTTGGAAAAAGCAGTTTTGTTAAAAAAATCAACCGTGCTCCAATTTCAAAAGATTATCTGCAGAAACAGATAAAAAATGGAGACGTGCTCCTCACCTATATTGGTATGCTCTGTCAGGGAAAACCCCAGTATGAGGCTGTCCGTGATAAGTATAATTTGCTTGGCAAAATGCAATTTTATATAGATAGGTAGTCATTTTGGATATGTGTATTGTGCCGCCTATTTATTTAGAAATACAAAAAATGTAGATGGTGTGAAATAGTAAATATTACCTACAATAAAAACAGCCTGAAATAATTGTAAGAATTTCAGGCTGTTTTTGAGTCTGGTTTCAAGTCAGAGGATTTATTTTCTGGAATAAGCAATGACTCTGTTTTATAAGATGCTATACGTTACTGTTCAGACCACAATGTCATTTAGTTAGTGTTGTGTATCTAAAATGGTTAGATTTCCAATTAGGGTCTAACCATTTTTTATAAAATGGTTGACAAATACACTAAAATGTGCGGCCGCTCTCGTTATTATTTGTTTTTAAGGTAACGAGAGCGGCTCTTGAATTAGTAATATATCACTTTTTCAAGGAGGCACACCATTATGATCCATCAAAAAATCAAAGATCTGTTTCAATCGTCTGTTGAACATATTTGTTCTGATATTTCAGATTATTCCGTTCATCCGGATATTGATTTCCAAAGAAACCAAAAGCTCTCAGCCCAAAAACTTATCTCTTTTCTCGTTTCACAGGGGTCTTCATCCACAAAAGTTGAAATGCTGGACTTTTGGGGACTGGACGATTCTTCCCTGCCCACTTCTTCTGCGCTTAACCAGCAACGTCAAAAGCTAAAACCAGATGCCATGGAAGCTGTGTTCAGACATTTTAATTCATCTGTCATGGCATTGGTTCCCAATACTTTAAGTGATGATAAATACCGTTTTCTCGCTGCTGATGGTTCGACCTGCACTTATTTCAGCACACCATGTTTCTCGTCCGCTGACTATTACTGCTCGCCGGGAAATTCTATCAGAGGGGTCTACAGCATGCATTTGAATGCTTTTTATGACCTTACAACACACACTTATACGGATGCCCTGATTCAACCGGTCCATTGTAAAAATGAATTCAGTGCTTTCTGCGACATGGTTGACCGCCATGAAGTCATCGAAGGAAGAAAAAACATTTATATTGGTGACCGTGGCTATTGTTCTTACAACAATATGGCACATGTGCTGGAACAAAATCAGTTCTTTCTGTTCCGTACCAAAGATATCCACTCCAAAGGTCTGGTTGGTAATTTTGACTTCCCAGAAGAAGAAGCTTTTGATATTGATGTCAAAGTTACCCTGGTCCGAAGCCATTCCAGGAAAATCCCGGTCAATCCTGGCACATACAGACGATTTGTGGATCGGGCGTCTACGTTTGATTATATCGCTTATGGCAGTTCTGACACCTATGAGCTTGCATTTCGGATTATAAGATTTCCTCTCAGCGAGTCAGCCTGTGAATGCATCATTACGAATCTGCCACGTGATGAATTTCCACCGGAACGCATCAAAAAGTTGTATCATGCCAGATGGTCAATTATGCCGATATCTGCATGTCACGCGTCAAATTATAGTTCCCACCTACGGCAAATATACCGCAGAATAAATTCGGTATCCCCTTCATACCGTCTGTCTTAACGTGCTGTTTTCTACGGCACGTTTTTATCTGCCCTTGACCATTCCTTTTCATTTCACTATAGTTTTTTCGTAAACATAAAAAAAGAGAAAGAACACCCCGATCAAAGTTCGTTCTTTCTCTCATACACCACAGGAGCTGCACTACAGGTCCGGTGCAGGATCAGGCCCTAATTAATGGTTGCCTGTATTATGAGCAGTCATCCTGATGACATTTACTATGATAAGAAAAAACTTACTTTTTTGCAAGATAACTCGTATAAAAACTTCATCAAAATCTCTTTTTGACTCTTACATGTCCCGTTTTAAGCCCGGTCAGGAAACCTGTCCCGTCTGTGGCAGCTTGGGGAACTGCCGCATCCATGCTTATTATGGCAGACACCTCATGGACTTTATATCCAGCAAACCTGTGAAATCGGATATTTGTGTCCTCCGGGTTTGCTGCGGCAGCTGCGGGCATACCCATGCCATTCTTCCGGATGTCGTTGTCCCTTACTCCGGTTACAGCCTGTTCTTTCTCCTCCGTCTTCTCGGTGAATACTTCTCGGGTCTTTTTCATGTCGAAGAACTGTGTGAAAGATTTGGGATATCACAAAACCAGCTCTATCAATGGATTTCTCTCTGGCGCATCCATAAGCAGGAATGGCTCGGGGTGCTTGCCGATATGGAAGTCTCTGACTGGCTTTTCCTTAAGGAACTTTTGTCATACAACAGGTATTCCTCTTTCTCCATGGGGTATGCCATTCAGTGTAATAACTCATTTATGCAGTCCCATGCCAATCCGCCACCTTCCGGCTCGAAAACCGCACAATACCATCAGCTTATTTATTCCCCGGATATCTCTGTATTCTGACCACACAACCATGGGATGGCTGTGGAATTCCCCCTGTTTTATGATGGATAAAACGCCATAAGGAGGACTTTTTCATGAGCAAAGAAACCGAAACAATGAAACATAACGCTGAAGTGGCACAGTTCCGCTTCGCCCTGATCGCCCCTGTCATCCAGGGGCTTTTTCCGGATGCCTCAGCTACTGCCTACTACAAACGGGTCAGTGCAGCACCGCTTATGCTTCCAGAAGGAACATCCGTCAAATACAGCTATAAAACCCTGGAAAATGGAAATCCCTGTACAGCACCGGAGGGCTTGATTCACTGATGCCTGTATCCAGGTCTGACAAGGGCACATCCCGTTCACTGAATGATGAGGCAGTTGCAGAAATCTACCGGATCAAAAAAGAGTATCCACGCATGAATGCAACGCAGATCCATGAACGTCTGGTACAGGAATCCTTCATTCCCGCAACGGTCAGTGTTGACTCCGTCCAGCGTTTCATCCGCCACAACGATCTCAAAGCAGCCAGGGATCCAAATCTCCGTGACCGCAAAGCCTACGAAGAGGACGCTTTCGGAAAGATATGGCAGGCAGACACCTGCTATCTGCCATACATCACAGAAAACGGCCATTCCCGGCGGGGCTACTGCATCATGATCATTGACGGCCATTCCCGTCTCCTTGTCGGCGGCGGGCTGTTTTACAATGACAATGCATACAACTTCCAGAAAGTACTTAAAAATGCCATTGCCGCTTATGGGATTCCTGATAAACTCTATGTTGACAATGGCTGCAGCTATTCCAACGAACAGCTTTCCATGATCTGTGTATCCCTTGGGATCCTGCTTCTGCATACCCGCGTCCGTGATGGGGCCAGCAAAGGCAAGGTAGAACGCCATTTCAGGACGCTCAAAGAGCGCTGGCTTTATACCCTTGACATGGATTCCATCACATCGCTTGCACAGTTTGACGCAATGCTGAAGGACTACATGCGTTCCTACAACACCACCTTCCACCGCGGGATCAATGGAATCCCGCCTGACCGTTACCGGGCATCAAAGGATCATCCAAGAAAACCGGCATCCAGGCAATGGCTGGACGACTGTTTTTACAACCGCCTCTCACGTAAAGTCCGCAAAGATTCCACGATCACCATTGACAAAGTCTGCTACGATGTACCGATGCAGTTCATTTCTGCAAAAGTCGATGTACACTTCCTGCCGGATGACATGGATTCTGCATTTATCCTCTTTGAAGGGCAGAAATTCCCGATCCGCCAGACAAACCGCAACGAGAACTGCCACACCAGACGTAACAACCCAGTGATCAATTACGCAAAGATGGGAGGTGCATCCTGATGTTTAATTCTTTTTACGGTCTGTCATTCAACCCTTTTGACAAACAGCAGCTGAAAGAAACGGATCATTTCATTTCCAAAGACTTTACGGAGATGACCAGCCGGCTGGACTATCTCAAGGATATCCGTGGCATCGGCGTGTTTACGGCACGCCCCGGGATGGGAAAATCCTACTGCCTCAGATGTTTTGCCAAAAGCCTGAACCCAAGCCTTTTCCACATGGAATACCTGTGTCTGTCTACAATCAGTGTTGCAGACTTCTACAAACAGCTCTGCGCCATACTTGGGGTTCCCGATAAAGGCGGTAAGACCGTCATGTTCAAAGCCATCCAGGAACAGATCACATACCTCTATAAAGAAAAGCGGCAACCCCTGCTTCTGGCAGTTGATGAAGCGCAGTATCTGAATACCGGGATCCTGAATGATATCAAGATGCTTATGAATTACGGCTATGACTCGGTGAATTATTTCACCCTGATCCTCTGCGGGGAATCCCATCTGAATGATACGCTCCGCAAGCCGGTCCATGAAGCCCTGCGCCAGAGGATCACCGTCCACTACAACTACAGCGGTCTTTCTGATGGGGAAGTATCAAAATACATCCTTCATAAAATCCAGCTTGCCGGTGCTTCCGGCACCATCATTGATCCGTCCGCACTTGCGGCTGCCCACAGTTTTACCCAGGGTAATCCACGTCTCATCGACAATCTCATGACCGATGCACTGACCATAGGTGCCCAGCAGGATAAAAAGGTCATTGATGCTGAGGTGATCCGTGCTGCCGTCGATAACCAGGGGCTTTATTAATGAAGTTTTCAATGTCCTTTTCAAGACCATGGCATGTGTCATGGTCTTATTTCAAAAGCAGAGGATTTGCCTCTGAAATAAGACTACAACAGTGTGCTGTCATTCCGCTTAGAATCTGCGGTAAGTTCCGATCCGGCACAATCGGGTAGGGCGATATACCGAAAATAAAATGCAGTTAGCACCTACCACAATATGCCGTCGGACAATCTGCATAATTGACCAGCGGAGATTGTAACAGTATTTTATATCGTCCGGTGTAAAGTCTTCTTCGGAAAGTGTAGTGATAATATTTTCAAAAACACCATCGGATACTTCAACGCGGACGATTCTTAGTTTCAGCAGATATTCATCGGAAATATCAGCTGGATTAAGATAGTCGAAAGCTATGTTTTTACAAATATAGCGGTATTGTGATTCTTTTTCGGGATGTTTATGTTTTTTTTTAAGATTGTGTTCTGGTCAGAATCAGCTCTATGGTTGTATCCAGTTTGTCAGGAAGAGTCCCGACGCCAAGAAAACGCTGTACATTCAAATCCTTAGCACGAATTAAAAAATCAACATTATTTTCGATTGCATGGGCAAAAACGTTGTAACTGGAAAATCCCCTGTCAGCAATGAAAATGGGGGACCCCCCATAGGCATACCGATCCATAAGATTGCAGATAGCTTGAAACTCATTTTTAAGACGCCCAGGCTGGACTTCTAAATCAAGGTACCGCTTAGAACATACCTCATATAAAGAGATGGTATGAACCATATTAAAACCGGATACCGATTTACCATTTGGTTCGTGGAAAGTATCTGCATCTTTAAGATTTCTGGCAATGTTAAATTCAGAACTATCACACGCAATAAGATAGTATTTTCCGCGAAATTTTTTTAAGGGGAATTTAAGGTTAAATTCCTTGAGAAGGTGACGGAATGCAGAAACGGAAAGTTTGGAACGTTGTTGATAAAAAGCAGAGCCAGTAGGAACTGAGAAATCATACTCAAAAAATTTGAGAAGTTCATGATTTAGGCTTCCGCTTTCCATAGAAATGATCAGATGCATCATTTTCTTAAAATCAAGTTTGCGTTTGCGGATAAAATCCTTATCTGGATTTTTTACAAAAGAAGAAAGTGAGCGGGACATCTCATCAATAATGTCCCAAAGTGTAGTTTTGACAATTTCAGGAAATGTCATAGGTAAACCTCCTTGAATCAGAATGAAATATAGTTCTAATTCAAGGGCCGCTCTCGTTACCTTAAAAATATATCAGCAACGAGAGCGGCCGCACATTTTGATTGATGTGTCAACTATAATTTATAAATTTTTGTTAGAGGTTTGCCTCATAGTGAACCAATAAGCTTAACTAAGTGACATTGGGTCTGAACAGTAACTTATTTCATGCCTTATTTTGTAAAAAAAGTAAATTTTTAATGATAAACAAATGAGGGTGTGATATAATAATATGAATAATCCAATATTATCCGTCAAAAACAGATACAGAAGAAGTTACATATAATCAATATATGGAGATAATATTTATGAATAATACAAAAGAAATTTTTGATTTTTTTATTTCTCATAGTAAAGAAACCAAGCAATTAATAGTCATTCCTCTAGCTCAATGCTTGAAAAGTATTGGCATTGATGTATGGATAGATCGTAAAGAAATATTAGTGGGTAACCATATTTATTCTGAAATCCAAGATGCTATCACACGTTCCAAATTTTGTATTGCAGTAATTGACCAAAGTTTCTTAAAACGCACTTGGCCAATGAAGGAACTAGAACTCTTTAATAAAAAAAATAATACGAGTATCATTCCTATCTTTGTAGATTTAGAAAAAGCAATTGTGTATAACGAAATTCCGTGGTTAGATGGAATTGCATTTGAAAAAATGCATACTGAGCCTTTTGACTTAAATGTTCATATGAGTATCTTTTGTAGAATTATAAGTCGCCTTTTTAAAGATAACAATACTAATAAGAATTCAATTGAAAAAACTTTTGAAAGTATTACGAAATACGATTTTCCTTGTAAAGAAACTTTATCATCACTAATATATTTTTCTAAATATAATTCTTCCAATCTACGATTAGCAAGTATTGATTTATGTAATATTGGTGGAATAATATATGCTATATCAAAAACATACTCTATTCCTAATAATGTTATTACTCAGATGTTTCTATTTAGCAATATTCTTAGAGATTATTGCTTTAATGTGAATTTCATACCAGATTATAATATTTATATAGGAATGTATAATGCTATAGTTGCATCATTAACACAACTAGATTTGCTTATACAAACTATTGTATAATAGCTTTTTAATATTTAGTTTGAATTATATTAACTACAGTTAAAACTGCGTCGATTACTTTATTAGGATTCGTACAATTTTGTAAAATATTCTCCTCCTCTTTTAAATATGGAAAATCGTTAATATGTAAACTTACTTCATCCCATATTTTCTTTGCCATATAACCAGTAGATCCTATAGGAATTATGTAAGCTCCAGATTCTAATGCAATTTTATATTCTTCATATACACCATCTGCCAAAATAGTTCCAGCATCTGACTCTTTGTTTCCAAACATAAAAATTGCTATGCCTGCGTATTTATAAATTCCCTTTCGATACTCCTTTTTTAATTGTATATAATCAAATCTATTTTTATCTTCATAAGGAAAAGCCTTAATCATCAAATGTTTTTCAAGTTTTCCAATATTTGATTGGCATTCCTCAATTACAGAACTAATCACGTAACTTCCGATACCTCTTGCATGACCTGTGATTATTCTGTAATCTTTTTGACATAAACTACTAACTAACTTTTTAATAAATAGTGGTGCTGTTGTTTCCCAATCTTTTCCATATTCATGAGCAGCTCCAGATATAAATATATTTTTACATTTTGATGCTGTTTTTATTTCCTTTAAAATAGCAGGAATTTGATCATAACTATCAATAAGAACTGTTTCAATACCATAACGTTTTAAATCATGTATTTGTAATTCCTGTTTATTTAAATCATAATAATAGTTTTTGGATCTTTTCTTATAATCGTCTTTTTGTATTTTTTTTAAAAATAAATAATGGGTCCTGCGATTTTTATCCAATAAGATTCTTATTCTACTTAGTATATATTTTAAATTTGGGTCTTCAAAGCTAAAACCTATAAATAAAAAAGTTTTTGACACCAAATCTCCTTGCAATGTTGTTGTGAATAATTGTCTTTTGTCATTATAGATTTCATAGTCATCTTTTAATATCACACATGATGAAGGGTCTAAATAATCACCATGCATTTTATATACAACTGCATCATTTCCTGACAAGTTAGTTGCTAAACTTTCAATGGTCATTTTAATATCAATACGTTTTCCGTATTTTTTTAATGTATCTTCAAGTAAGTGGTCATAATTGGTAGTCCAAAATACTCGAATTGGTAAATCCGCTAATATGCGTATACTTTCGCTTTCCTGCGATTCTGTTACAAACCGATTTAAAATCTTTTCATTTATTTCATTTCTACTTCTTTTTTCATTACAATAATATTGTGCTACTTCCACTAAATCTGGCTCTTTTTCTACATCCAACTGAATTTCTTGTGCCAAATCATTTAGTAGTTCTTTCCAATTTACAAATCCAGATGCTTTAGATAATCCTGCACCTGCAAATATTGCAGCATATCCTTCTTGGATTGCTTTCGAATAAGCTTTTTTAAATTCTGATATTGTAATCATTCTTTAGTTTCCTTGTAATTTTAAATGTTTTTCATATATATTTGACGGATAATATTGGATTATCTATTATTTATTAAAGTGGGCAATCCATAAGATTATTGGATTGCCCATAAAATTTATATGTGAAAATCTTTCCGGGGGTGCTTTGTAGCAAGGATGTCTCTTTGTTTAGATACTGTAACGTGTGTATATATTTCTGTAATATTAATGGAACTATGTCCTAGCATCTCCTGAATATAACGAATGTCAACATCAGCTTCTAAAAGGCTTGTTGCAAATGTGTGACGGAACATATGAGGCGTTATGTGCTGATCTATAGAGGCTAGAGAGGTATACTTGTTAATCATTCTGCGTACGGACTGATCGGACAGTGCTTTTCCAGATTGATTTATGAAAAAGTTATTGCAGGCTTGCCGTTCTGTGTCAAAGGCATCGTTATATTCTGTTAAAATATTAATTACTGCTTCATTGCCAATTTGGATGCGTCGTTCCTTGTCTCCTTTCCCATAGATAAGAATTGTTCCGTCGTACAAATTCACATCATTGATTTTTAAAGAACAAAGTTCTGATATTCTCATGCCAGTTGCAAATAATAGTTCCGCAACGGCTGCATCTCTAAGAGCATTTCTTTTCTGGTAAGAAGTCTTGGCATTTTCCCGTTGCTTGTATATTGTAGATAAAAATGTTTCAACCGTATGTAGGGGAATGGTCTTAGGCAGTATTACGGGTTCGCGGAAGTGTATCAGTATTTTGCTGAATGGATTATGGTCAATGATATCCTTGTATTCCAGGTAATGGAATAAGGCTTTTACCGATGCTATTTTGCGTTTTACGGTTTTGGGTTTATATTGTTCATGCAGCCGGGCGATATACTGTTCCAATGTTTTGGAAGTAATTTCTGCAATATTGATGATGGAAATTTGTTCAGAAAACTGCCGCAGATCGATTCGATATGCTTTCAGTGTTTTCTCATCAAGACATTTTTGCGAATTGCAGTATTCCAAATAATTGTTAATGACTGTTTCTAAAGTATCCATAGTTCAAATCTCCTTTGTTTTTATGTT
Source organism: Roseburia faecis (assembly GCF_001406815.1). Lineage (GTDB taxonomy): Bacteria > Bacillota > Clostridia > Lachnospirales > Lachnospiraceae > Roseburia > Roseburia faecis. Next base: position 25,357 of record NZ_CVRR01000033.1, read on the forward strand.
ATTTCAAAAATATATCGTACATTGATTTGGGCTTCTCTGCTACAGCGTGATATTTATTTCACAGAATGATAAAAAGTCTATCTTGTATTTATTCGTGGGGGTAAATACGGTTTTCAAACAATATGATTTTGGAGAAAAGGCAATGTGCCATTTTCTGTAAATGAAGGTCGTTTTCTGCAATGGGCATTGATAATTTGTACAGAATTGTTTATATTGAAAGCAAATTTTTAAGTGAGGTAATAGAGATGGATATATCAAATACTATTAGTACGGTAAAAGTATCTGGCAGTTCCAGCATTAGTGTTAAAAAAGCTTCTGAAAAGAACAAGTGGCAATTAACAGATTCGCTAAAAGAAAAAATTGTTGAATTGGCTAAGAAAGATGCGAAAAACAACATATATATGGGAAATGAGTTTATGAACTTGCGGAAAGCAGAGGTCGCTAAAGTGGCACCAAATCGGGCAGCACTGATAGGTAAGTTCAACCAATTAATGAGTTCTGGAAATATGGGCGATATGAAAGAAATACAAGAGGCAGACAAAAGATGGCTGTGTATTTTATTTGGGATACCATATGAGGCTGAATATCAGGGAGAGGGAACTGGTTCTGCGATCCATATATATAATGAGGGAGGGGAAGAAGTTCTTACATACACTCAAGGAGTAGGGTGGCATGAGAAGGAGACAAAAGCAGAAACGGGTGTACATTCAGCGTTAAAATCAGCATATTATGAGGCATACCATGACGCAAGAAAGGCGCTAAACAATGGAACAAATGTGGAAATCACAAATGAAAATGTTGTGGTGCAAAGTAATTTCGATATGAAAGCATAAAGTATGTAATTCATCAAATGTATATAAGGGGAATTTGACAGACAGGAGGAATACGATTATGGTAAAGTCAATGAAGAAAGTAAAGAGAATAATAGCGGTTGCTTTGGTATTCACAATGTTGTTTGCTTCACAGGTAACAGCGTTTGCAGCAGACACGAAAGCAACGAAATCAGCAAATAAAGATATGTCGATTGCATTGATGCCGGGAGTTACAGGGGATTCCAATACAGTTGCTTTTAATTTTAGCGGTCTGCCGGATAATGCGATTGTAAAAGAAGTTACGGTTGATTGCTCCAGTGCATCTGTAATCGGTGGAAAAGGCGCAATATTGGCACAGAGCCTTACAATTACCAGTCCTAGCGGGGAAACGCATACTGTTAGTTGGGGCAGAGGTAATGTGACTACTACCAACTTATTTATAGCGGAAAAAGCTGCCGGAACATGGTCTGTGTATATGACAGGGACAAATATTGCATCTCCGAGTCTTGGCTCTGCATTTATCGGGGGTACAAAATATTCAAGACCTAAAATGACAATAATTTACATTTTAGAAGAGTAAAATTAAATATTCCCTACATACACATTTGTATGAATAACATTAAATAAAATCAGTCTTTGAAATATTTTGTTGCCGTTTCCTGCAAAAATAGGTCATTTTCTGTAAAGGTTCTTGAATATAAGAAGATGTTTGTTAACATTAAACATTATACTTGTTAAAAGTAGATTGGTGAGCGGATTAAGGCAATCAGGCTCCATAATGGAATGACACAAAGCAGACTGGCGGAGAAACTGGACTATACCAGTGAATGTCAGCAGCAGAGGATTGAAAGCAGGGAAACTTCCTGTTCTGTGGATAAACTGATGGAACTGGCACAGATTCTCGGAGTGAGTACGGATTATTTGCTGTTTGGATATGAGAGTGCCTGTAGAGATGACATGGAAAAGTATATGTCAGGAAAATCAGACAGGGAGAAAGAGTACATATGCCGGGTACTGGATGCTGTGGTATCGAATATGGGTGTGTTGTTGAATGGGGAGAGACGAAATTAGTAGAATATGATGATTTTTTGGGGATGTGTGATATAATTTTAAAGAAAATAGTGATATCTACAAGAAGTGTTTTGAACCTATAGATGAACAAGAGAGTTGTACGGATGACAGTATAAAAGAGATAATTAGGAAATATTAGAAAGGTGTGGATATGGAGTATCTGGAAATACATTCAGAAATTTTCGATGATATAGTGGAAGACATCAAACAAAGAAATCTTTCAAGGAATAATATGCCCAAAATTATTGTGGGGACAGGACTTTCTGTGATTTATGGTGTTCCGGGGATGAAGGAATTAGCAGAGCACTTGGCAAAAGAAATTGCACAGTCAAGTGATGAACATTTGAAAGAAATTTGGAAGAATCACTGTGATGAAATAGAAGCAAATGGCTTAGAGGCAGGTTTGGCTAATCTTGCACAAAATGAAAATGAGTTAGTAGATGCGATTAAGCCGATAACAGCAAAGTTTATTTTGGAGAGTGAGGAAAAACTTCACAGAACGATTTATGAAAAAGATACTGGTTTTTGCAGGCTGCTGAACTATTTGAGTGGTACGGTTAGTGTCGATAAAAAGATAATTGATATTATGACACCAAACTATGACCGGATTATAGAGATTATATGTGACAAGTTGGGGATAGGCGTTATCACAGGATTTTACGGGAGCCTGTATGGAAAATTCAGTAGAAATCTGTTAAAACAGCCAACAGAAGTATATAATTGTAAGAATTATTCATGGATCAGGCTTTTTAAACCTCATGGCTCCATAAATTGGATTAGTGAGAATGGAAAAGAATACCTAACAAATGATTATGAAATTCTAAAAGAAAAAGCAGAATATATTGAGATTGTAACACCTGGAAGTTCAAAGTATAAGGTGGGAATGACAAACAATACGTTTCGATGTATGAGAGAAGAATTTAATGAGCTGTTGAATCCGAGGGATAATTATTCGCTTTTAATATATGGATATGGATTTAATGATGATCATTTTGATACTGCACTATTTGACAGTTTTCAGAAGAATGTCCTTATTTTATCAAGGGATGTTAAGCCAGATATAATCAATAAGGCACTGGAGAAAAAGAACATTACTGTATTTTATCATGAGGATGACAGAGAATATATGATTTATAAGTCGAAAAAATACACAATAGACTTGCCAGTGTGGGATATTAATCAATTTGCTGATTTGTTTATAGGATAAAAGGGGTGATTTTATGGCGGGAAATATTAATGATTGCTTGGCAGACACAAATTGCATAGGTATGGTGGAAAATGTAGACACCCGAAAAGTTGTGGTGGGGGTTGAAAATGAAGGAGTACTAAATACATTAAAAATCAACGATATTGTTGTTTTGGGTGGAAGTAATTCTGATGAGAAGCTGATTGGAATTTTGACTAAGGTGACAAAGAAGAAAGTTGAATTTGATGAAACAGAGCAGACCGAAGACCTATCGTATTCAAATAACTGCTGTGTCATTAATTTGGTGGGAAGTTTTTACAATAAATATGGTGCCGGAAGTGAGAATAAATTCAAAAGAGCAATTAATACATATCCAGAAATAAATAGTAAAGTATATCAGGCGAATGAAGCCGCAATGCAGATGATAATGAATGCTGTGAGCGGCAAGGCGGCAGAGAGCAAAAGTTTAGAAATCGGACATTTTGCCAGCAATAAGGATGTGCCAGCAATATTAGATGGCAACCGTTTCTTTCAACGACATGCATGTATTGTTGGCAGTACAGGAAGTGGAAAATCCTATACAGTTGCCAGTGTATTGGAAAAAGCCAATCAATTACCATATGCCAATATGGTCGTTTTCGATTTGCATGGGGAATATAATGAGTTATCTTATGCAGATCAGATTAAGATTTGTGATGAACCAGGTGGTTTACACATTCCATTATGGTTTTTCAATTATGAGGAAATTCATTCATTGTTTGTAGAATCATCAGAAGGGACATCAACTAATCAAAGGGCGGCGGTAATCAATTATATTTTGCAGAAGAAAAAGGAATATATCAAAAATAACATGAGTGCTGTTTCAGAAGAAATAGTCACTGCTGATACACCGGTTCCTTTTTCAGCAAAGGAACTAATAGAATATCTGGAGAATCAGAATATTTTAGAAGTCGATACTGGAGAAGTCTATAAATCAGGCGATAGTAAGGGACAGGCAAAGACGAAGAAAGGGCAGTACTATGACAAATTGACCAACTTGATTACCCGTCTGAGAACAAAGATGGATGATAAAAAGTATGGATTTGTATTTAATGAAGAGGATACAACGCAGGCGGATTATCTAAATCAATTTGCTGCAAGGATTATGGGGAACGATAAATATCGAATTAAGGTTATAGATTTATCAGAGGTTCCATCCGATATGTTAGCAATTATCATTGGTATTGTCACTCGTATAATATATGATATACAGTTTTGGATGACTCCGGCAAAAGATGAGGTACGTCATCCGTTGGTGCTGGTGTGTGATGAGGCTCATATTTATATGTCTAATGACATGTCAAAAATGAAAGCGGTAGAGAAGAAATCCCTTGAAATTTTTGAGAAGATTGCAAAAGAGGGAAGAAAATATGGGATCGGGCTGCTGATAGTATCTCAAAGACCAGCAGAATTAAATACAACAATCATGTCTCAGTGTAATAATATCGTCAGCCTAAAGGTAACTAATGACAGGGACAAATCGGCAGTGGCGGCAATGCTGACAGATTCATTAGTGGGAATTGTGGAAATGCTTCCCAATCTGGATGTTGGTGAATGTGTTGTCGTTGGTGATGCAATTATGTTGCCATCAAAGATTATCCTAGATAAGCCGAAAGAAAAGCCCAAGAGTGCAACTATAGATTTTTGGGATAGATGGTATGACGGAAAGCAGACAGTTTTTGATATTGATGCGGCAACGTTGAATTTAATAAAGCAGTCGAGAGGATAAGGAACTAATAAAAAGTGAAAGATAATCCGGTATTATCCAATAAATTTGACAGAAATAAGGGGCAATTCTAAATTATCTACCATAAGAAGTGATAGGAGAAGGAAATGTATGAGGCGATATTCTAGTGGGAAGTCTCCCAATTTAACATGGCAGATGGAAGCAAATTTGGGACAAAACTTTGAAGATTTTGTTGCAAAAATTATTATGGCACAATTGCGTCAGCTACATCCACAAGTACAAGTATTCCAGACACGGCGCGTAGCAGATGGTGGAAAGGATGTTATTGTTTCCACCAAAATTAACACTGTGAATATTTTAGGTCAGAGTTTTACTTCATTTAACGGTAAAGGAATCCAAATATGTTTTGAGTGCAAAAGTACAGATAATAGCATTTTAAGGTATGATAAAATTTCTTCTAGTAGTTCCAGAATGCAATTTCAAGACACCGAGAAGTATGATTATTATGTTCTGGTAACTAATAGTGAAATTTTGCCGCAAACATACTGGTATTTGACTAAGTCGCTGGAAAGAAGCAACATATCATTCCGATTAATAGATGGGTATTTATTGGGCACGTACCTTTTAAGTCTCGAAGATCCAAAGTTGCAACATGCACTCAATAATCCGTATAGTTTATCAGATCATACGGATTTTTACTATGAGTATCAGGTTGATACTGTAGTTTCACAATTAACTAATCGATATGATTTATATATGCTTTTTCGAAATTACTCCAATAATGAAAAGCATTGTGTTTTACAGCTTAGGACAGATGTGGATTGGAACACTTCCGAAGACAATATATCCTTTGTGATTGCACCCAGTGGTGCAGCCGTCAAAAAAGTAACGGTAGAACAAAAACACTTTGATGGCATCCCAGAGCTCCTATTTCACATTCAAATTAATGGCACAGAATCAGTTGTTATGATTAATGGAATAAATGGCACACAGATTTTTGAACCTCCATTTTTTGGAGAATCAAGAATCCGAATTGTTAACGACCTTGAGGAAAGGCTAAAGTCGACCATGCCACCAAGCATTGTCTGCTTTTGGGGGGATGCCGGAATTGGTAAAACGAGACTTGTGCAAGAATTGTTCTCAAGATTGCAGGGCACGCTATTTGATCTTTATGAATGTAAACTTCAACAGGGTCATACTCCCCAAAAAGAAATTGAAAGATTTCTGCTTAATCATGGATACATACAAGAGGGGCAGTATGTGGATTTTGTTTCTATGATAGAAAACTGTAGGACTCCGTTTGGGAATCAAGCGGTAATATTTTTAGATGATTTTCACAATGCAGACGATAGCTTCCTTTGCGAAATACAAAGGCTAAAGTCTAACCTATCTTCAATCACGTTGCTGATTAGTGGAAGAACCGATTTTACCATCGGGAACATCAATTACTTGTCGTTTGTTCAATGGGCAGATGAAAATTTGCCAGAGTCGTGCTTCAATGTAGAGCCGCTTACTGATGATGAAGCTAAAAATTTAATTAGGGTGTTGATTGACGGTATACCTCCATATGCATTAGACCGTTTATTTAATCTAAGTGCGAAAAACCCACTTTTTATTGTTCAATATGTAGAGTATCTGTTGGATTGTAGTTTGGTAAAGATTCAAAATAGGAATACGGTAGGCATTATAGATATTAACAAATTCCATGTAAAACGTTTTATGCCAACACAGATTGCAGATATCTACTATCAGAGGCTTTCTCATCTACAAAAAGAGAAAGATGGCGAAACCTGTTTGAATCTATTGTACAAAATTGCGTTATGCAATGGTAAAATGAACCTTGCGTTATTTAACATGTTTTTTGAGGATTCATCTGATCAATTGAATGAATTGATGCGACGGCGCCTATTAAAATATGAAGAAAATGAAACGATTGCTTTTGTTCACGAAAGTTTATTTCTATACGTGAGCGAACAGTTGAAAGGTAAAAAAGCAATAAGAACTTTTCTCGCAAAAGAGATTGTATCCATGCCAAACATTGATCATGTTTTAGGTATGTTTCAAACCGGAAGACTCTATTTATACAGCAAAGATTACAAGAAGGCAAGAGAATATCTACACACGATTGAAACATGGCTAATCGCAGTGGATAATATTTCAAATGTCAATGTAAACTTAAATTATTATAAATATTTAGATGATATGTTTGAGTTGCTTCGACATGCTCGCAAAAATTTACCTCTAGCAAAAAAGGCATTGCTGATGCGAGTATATATCACTCTTCATCATTTTGCCCCGATTAAAGCAGTAGATGAATGTGATATTGTGTTAAAAAAACTTAAACAATATAAGATGGTAGATGATAGACCATTTTGTCTTTCCATTATGGAATTAAAAGCTCATGCCTTAATGAACGCAGGCTTGTATCCAGACGGAGAAATCTTACTAAAGGAAATCCAAGCAGATTGGTTGTGCAATAAAGAAATATTATCTGATGAAACTTTGTTCGATCTATATGATAGATTGGCAGCAGTTTATCGGGCATTCAATTTAATAGACTTATCTAAGACATATAATACTCTGTCAATAACCTTAGCTGACAAATTGGATGACAATAGGTTAAGAGCCTTGGCATATAGAACAAAATTTAAAATAACTCTATATCCTAATATGGATCTTTCTAGCGAAAGCTTGCGAAAGTCCATAGAAGCAACTGCACTGATGCCATCCAAAAGGATTGAAACAGATAATTCTCTAGATGTTTGTGCATTAGAAATATTAAGTAATTCTACTGTTCATCAGGACAAGCTGATTTTAAAGCTTAATTCAATGTTACAAGATATTGAAGCAAACAATCTGCATCGCGCTCAAATTCACTGCTTTTTCTTGCTTGCAATATGCAATCTATTGAAAGGCGAAGAAAAGGCAACCCTTCTAGCGAAAGAATATGTAGATAGAGCTATTAATCTCAGCACATCTTATGGAATTGTAGGATATTTGTGGCGTTTATATAACTTGCAAGCAATTATTGGAATACGAATGGGGTTCGACTCTCAACATATTTATAAAATTTTTTTCACAGTATTTGATATACTGAAAAAGCAAGGGCTTCTATATATAGGGAATCGTGATGCATGCGAAGGGAATATTTTGGCGTTAAGCAATATCGGATACTATTTACAAGAACGTAAATTTGAATCACAGTTCTATCAAACGATGTCCCTTGTTACGTTTGCGGGGCAAGAATACTCTGCGTATCCAAACCAAAATCTATCCGATAACCCGGTTAATACCTTTCTAGTACAGCAATATGCAAAGGCGAGAAAAAGAGAGATATTATTTGCACAAAACACCCCACCCAATCTTCTATGGGATACGCAAACACGCTATCTGCTTATCCTCTAAGGCTTAGTTACTACGCAGTTTCCTATTACTAGAACGTCAATGTTAGTTTTCAAAAAAGTGTTTAACGCATCTTGCGGAGATTCGACAATAGGCTCTCCAGCAACATTGAACGACGTATTTAGTACCACGGATACCCCTATAACTTTTTTCAGTTCAAGCAATAGCTGATGTATAAAGGGGTCGCTCTTTTTTGATACCGCCTGAACGCGAGCAGTATTATCTACATGTGTCACGGCTGACAACTTTTCGCGATATTCTTCTCTAACAACTGGCGCAAGTAACATATAGTCTGAGGAAGCCCGTAATGCAAAATATTTGAACTGATCCTCCTTCGCAACCGTAGGTGCAAAAGGACGGAATTCTTCACGATGTTTAACGCGACGATTTAAGATGTCTTTCATGTGTGGATGGGTTGGATTTGCCAAGATACTTCTATGACATAGAGCTCGCGGTCCTAACTCCGTTCTTCCTCTGTGCATGCCAACAATCTTGTTTTGAGATATATATTCTGCTGTTATCTTTGCCAAATCACCATCTGCATACTTTTTGTAGGAAAGATTTTTCAATCGGATTGCATCTTCAATTTCTTGCTCGGTATAATCTAAACCGATGTAGGGTAAATTAATGTGAAAATCGGATTGTGTTCCGAACATTTCCATGTAAGCATAGTATGCACTGCCAAGAGCTTGACCATCGTCTCCAGCCGATGGAATAATAAAAACATTTTTAAAATTACATTCACAAAGTATTTTATGGTTTAATAGGCAGTTTAAAAATAATCCACCTGCAAGACACAAGTTTTCACATGCGTATCGAGTCTGATAGTTCTTCAACAGCGAAATTATTGCACATTCTGTAAACTCTTGAACTGTGGCAGATATATTCGCACGTTCTTTCAAGATAAAATCTCTATGAGACTTTCCTGACATGATATGCAATGCGTAAATTTCTTCTAACATATCCTTATACTTTAAATCAAAATCTAAATCACGAAAATCTAATTGGGAGTAATCAAAATAAGATTTTCCATACGAAGCAAGTCCCATCGTTTTACCACATTCTCCATGTGCAAAGCCAGTCAAATGCGTAATTTGCGCATATTTTCGTGCTATACTAATTTGATGGTTGCGTACATAATCCGGCATAAAAGGATATATAGTATTTACTGGATTTTCCATTTTGCGCACAACCATATCCTGTGTCCGTGCGGCGAGTGGTTGTATTTTTCCGTGACTACCGTAATACAAAGTTTCAGCTTCTTGCTTATCCCCGATATAGTCACCTCCACCATCCGCAACAAATATCAGGCTTTCGGAAAAAGTGGACGAACAAAAGGAAGAATATGCGTGTGCCCAATGATGTGACAGAAAGAAAAAAGGAATTTCGCGACATCTATAGTGAGCGAAAAAGTCATCCTTATAGAACTGTTTTACCTTTTCACTTTCTATTCCTGCGCCGGACATACCAATGCATGAAACCTGTGAAATATCAATATTGCAATGTTTCAAAACAGCATCAACAGCTGTATAGGGGATTTCAGGAGAGTCAGAGTACTTCACTCGGTCTAATCTTTCATTCGCTATATTAACAACAACCCTTCCGTCAATAATGATACATGCACTTCTGTCATGTTTCACATGAACTCCCAACACAATATTCATAGTACCCTCCATTTCCAATTTTTATGGTAGATAATACCGGATTATCTGTCAAAAAGAGACAACTCACTCGGAGTTGTCTCTTAAAAATTATATTTTAAATTTCCTCTTTGATGTTTTGCTGCAAGAATATCTTTTTACTCTGTTTTAATTCATTTATCCATGATATGCCATACATAAACTTACCAGATTACACCATCCTACTCGCCAATCTGTGTCGTAAAAAATCAGGTGTTTTGTTCTATGATTGTTACAGGCTCAAAGGAGCCTTGATCTTTGAAAAACTGAATAGGACACGCATACATCTGATTTTATTTTTGCTTTTATCCGTAAATACTTTGATTTACGGGTAGGGGTGGCAGAAACCCATTTCGTGCGATGAAGCTCCTCGATACGGATTACTGTGCTGACAAGTCTTTGAACTGTTTAGCGGTTGTGGTGGTCTTGTATTGTGCCCGTGAAGGTCCTAAGCAGAGGTTTGTGCCTACCGGACGTGGCAGCCGGAGATAATGAGATAGAACAGTACCGGAATTTCAGCGAAACGCATTTTCCGGGAGTGGCTCCCTGTAGATTCTGTCTGGTTGGGCATGATGGAGGTGCAGTGTGGGATTGCCGTCCCAATGTATGTTGCCCGGCTGGGGGGTGCTGTCAAGTGGCAGCTAGGAGAATAGCGGCTTTTGCCGCTGTTCTCTGACATGATAAAAGCTGCTAAAAAATGGATTATTATGAAGTTATCTTTTGAGATAAGGGAGCGGCAGATTCGTTTCATTATCTCAGGAGATAACAGCCGGCGTATCTTTCTGTAATAATCTAAGAAAGAGCAGGTAAAGAGAATATGTGTAAGATAGGCATTATGTTAGGTACAGCCGGGGAGAATCTTCCTTCGGCTATTTTATTTATGAACTCCAACAAATCGGAGAAGAACATCCGTAAAAAGGTTGCCAAGACCAGAGAGAAGTGTCTTTCGCATGGAATTATCTTGAGACGTGATGTGGTCATTTGCAAAGGACCGGACAGGGATGTTGATCGTGATGCAGTCAATCTTTTGATTTCCTTTTTGATGACCGGACAGTATGACATGGTGGCGTTGGACAAGCTGACAGATTTAACGGAAGATGTATCCGATATGGAGGAGCTTATGAATGATGCCGCTAAGATTGGTGTCGGGTTCCTTGAATTATCCACAATTGCAAGGATCACCGAGGCAGTGCAGGTACAGGTGGGGGTATATGATAAGTATAACGGATAAAAAGAGTAAAGCCGGGCGCAGTGTCCCGGCTTTTTACATACAGAGGTTTGTATGTCATAGGACAATCTGCGAATTGAATAGAATGAAACAAGCAGAAAATAGGAGAGCTAAAGTGTTAGATATATCAGAGGAAAAACTTGATGCAATGGCGGCTGTGGATATTCGGACTGTGGATATAAACACGCTGACAGATATTCGGGATGTCAAAATTGACACAAAACTGCCCGTAGAAGAAAAACTGGCTTCTTTTGCAAGACAGACAAATAATATCTATGTCCATCGTATGGGAGACTATGTGATTAAGGTCAGATTTCAAAAGGAGGGAGCGAGTATTGACGACAAGATGGAGGAATATCTGCGGCATTTAGCAGAAATTCACATATAGCGTATTTTTGATAAAAATCGAAAAAGCCTTGAAAGAATCGAAAAGTTATGTTAACCTAAAATCAGGATAAATCAAGGAAACTCTTGAATTTTAGGTTTATTACGGCTTAATAACTTAAAAGTCAGGAGTGATCAAATGAATAAAAAACATTTTCTAGCAGCCATGTACCTCCGTCTTTCAAGGGATGACAGCGATGTCGGAGATGTGACAGACAAGGATGGTAGACTGAAATCCGAGAGTAACAGTATCGGAAATCAGAGAGAGCTGATCAGAGCCTTTATCCATGAACAGCAGGATATCGAATTGTATGATATTTATGTTGATGATGGGTTTTCGGGCAGTAATTTCGACAGACCAGAATTTAAAAGAATGATAAGCGACATCGAAGCAGGAAAGGTGAACTGTGTCATTGTAAAAGACCTTTCTCGTTTTGGGCGTGACTATATTGAATCCGGGAGATATATACAAAAAATCTTCCCGGCTCTTTCTGTGCGTTTTATTGCGCTGACAGACCATTATGACAGTTTTCATGCGGATGCAGGGGAGAGCGGCATTGTTCTTCCGGTCAAAAACTTCATTAACGATTCCTATTGCAGAGATATTTCCACAAAAGTGAAAAGCCAGTTTGAAGTAAAGAGAAAGAATGGGGAGTGTATTGCTCCGTTTGCCCTTTATGGATACAGAAAGGCAGATAACAACAAAAATCAGCTTGTGGTGGATGATTATGCAGCGGAAATTGTGCGTAAGATTTTTAACTGGAAAATGGAGGGTGTGGCGGTTTCAGCCATAGCGGATAAATTGAATGAACTTGGTATCCTTTCACCCAAAGAGTATAAAAAATCCACAGGCGAAAATTACAGAGGAGGATTTTCCGGTGCAGTAAAATCCATGTGGAGCAGTGCTACGGTAAAGCGAATACTGACAAATGAAATGTATCTCGGTCACATGGTGCAGGGAAAAACAAAAAAGATAAATTATAAGCTGAAGAAAAGTGTGGAAAAACCTGAAAAAGATTGGGTTAAGGTGGAAAATACCCATGAGCCGATCATATCGGAAGATGTTTTTCTGGTTGTCCAAAACTTGTTGAAGGTTGATGGACGGGTGAGTCCTGTATCAGAGAAAAACAGTTTTTTCACAGGAATATTGTTTTGTGGGGATTGTGGAGAGCAGATGATAAGGCGCGTAAACCGCTATAAGAACACACAGAGGGTTTACTATATCTGTTCCACCAAAAACCGGGGTGAGGGCTGTACAAGACACAGCATACCGGAAGATGCATTAAAGCAGCTTGTATTGGAAATGGTAACGAAATTTGCAAACTGTTTTTTGCAGGAAAAGCAGATGTTTGAAAAAGCTCTGGATATGGAAACAAATTTTGAGTCCATAGTCTATTATGATACCGAAATTGCAAGATTAAAGAAAGAACAGGATAAATATTATTCTCTCTGTTCGGGCTTATATGAGGACTTGAAAGAAGGGATTATCACAAAGAGCGAATTTGAACGTTTGCACAGCGAGTTTAAAAGGAAAGCTGGAGAATTTGAGGAAGCACAGAAAAAACAGGAGCTTATGATTAAGGAACTGTTTAAGAATGGTGTCATCTCTGCAGCAAGGCTAAAGACCATGCAGGACTGTTCGGAATTGAGGGAGATAGACCGTTATACTCTTTGCAGTATGGTAAAGAAGATTTCAGTATATGAAAACCACAGAATTGAAATTGAGTTTTATTATACAGATCAGTATCGCATAATGCGGGAAGTCAACAAGAGAATAAAAGACGAACAGAAGAAAAACTGTGTGGCAGAAAGGAGTGCATAAGAATGGGCAGAGTATCCAAAAGAAAAACAGCAGGCATTCATTCAGAACAGAATGTGAAAGTCAGACGATACAGAGCAGGTATCTATGCAAGACTTTCAGCGGATCACGATGAAAGAAAAAATGAATCAGTGGAGGTTCAGATTGAGATTGCAAGGAAATATGTAGAAGAATTTAATCTGAAGAATACGGAAGAAATCATTGATATTATTGATTGTTATACCGATTTAGGAAAGACCGGCAGCAATTTTGAAAGAGAGGGATTTCTTAGGTTATTGCAGGATATAAGGCTTGGCGAGATAAATTGTGTCATAGTAAAAGATTTGTCAAGGTTTGGCAGAAATTACCTGGAGGCGGGCAATTACATTGAGAAGATATTTCCGTTTTTAGGAGTACGCTTCATTGCAGTTGCCGATGGGTTTGATACCGGAAAGGAAGGCAATGAGAATAAGCAGATGGCTTCCGAAATCAAGAACCTTGTAAACGACATGTATGCAAAGGATTTTTCTAAAAAGGCGAAGCTGCACTTAAAACAGAGGAGAGAAGAAGGCTCTTATGTTGGCGGTCCTCCACCTTATGGATATATGGCAGAATGGAGTGGAAAACGGCGCAGATTGATACCGGATGAAAATACGGTGGATATTGTTCGCTTTATATTTGAAAAATTCGCTGAAACGGAAATCTATACTGCGATTGCGGATGAGCTGAACCACAGGCAGATCAATCCACCTTCTCTGTATAAGAAAACAAAAGAAGTTTACTATACACCCGATGCAGGAGCGTATAAAGGTTGGGATAAGAGTTCGGTGGAGCGAATACTGAAAAGTGAAACCTATACAGGAACTTTGGTGCAGGGAAAAACCAGTATAACGGCAAGGGATGAGAAGAACCGTATTCATAAGCCGGAAGATGACTGGGTGATTACAAAGGATGCACATGAGCCATTGATTGACAGGGAGTTATATCAGAAATCGGTAGAAATTAGGAAAAAAATGAAGGAGCGCAAAGCTTCGTATAATCATCCAACGAAGGGTTATCCGCTTGGGGAAAACATTTTTGATGGTGTACTGTATTGTGGAGTATGCGGCAGAAAAATGACAAGAAGCAGCTATGTACAGCACTATGCAGATGGGGAAAAAGCAAGGCTTGACGGATATTTCTGTTTAAACAGCGGACAGACGAAAATTAAAGTATGCCCGGACTCTAACCGTATTTCAAAGAATGAGCTGGTGGATATATTGTTACCTTTTATCCGTATGGAATTTGCAGTTTTCTTAAACAAGCCAAAGCATTACATGGAGTATGGCAAAGAAAGAATTGCAGAGGCGGTTAAGAAGGCTAAAGCAAGACTAAGGGAAACAGAGGCAAAGCTGAGACGTTCTCAGGAGGAAGAAAGCTGTGTATATATGGATTACCGTGCTGGGAAAATTCCACAAAAAGAATATGTGGCTTTCAAGATGAAGCAGGCGGACATACTGGAAGATCTGAGAAAACAGCAGGAAAGTCAGCAGCAGGAAATAAGAGCATTGGATAAACTCTCCGGAAAATATATGGCAGCTATTAAAGCCCTGTTAAAACTGAAAAGTGGCAAAGAGCTTACAAAGGATATGATAGAAGCGTTTATTTCAAAAATATATGTTTATCCGGGCAAACGTATAGAGGTTATATTTACCTTTACAGCAGACTGTATGGAAGGGGTGAAGTAGAATGGAGCGTTTGGCATTATATTTACGTTTATCCTTAGAGGACGAGGGAGAAAAAGACGAGAGCAATAGTATAAGCAATCAGAGAAAGTTAATATATGAGTACATACATCACGATTCCGAATTAAGCGGGTATGAGGCTGTGGAGTTTAGTGATGATGGCTTCTCCGGCACCAATATGAATAGACCGGGGATGCAAAAGTTGTTAAAGGAGGTAAAGGCAAATAATATCAGATGTATCATTGTAAAGGATATGTCCCGTTTTTCAAGAGATTATATTGAGATGGGTACTTATCTGAACCAGATATTCCCTTTTATGGGCATTCGTTTTATCGCTATCAATGACCATTATGACAGCAGGGAACATCACGGAAGTACCATAGAGATTGATACCGCATTTCAGACACTTTTATATGATCTTTACAGCAAGGATGTATCAGTTAAGGTAAAGGCTTCGATTGAAAATAAGTGTGCAAAGGGAGAATATGTTTTCGGACAGGTTCCCTTTGGATATGAAAAAAGCAAAGAAGAAAAAAATGCAGTTATTGTGAATGAACGAGAGGCAGAAATTGTGCGCTATATCTTTTCTCTTGCGGTGCAGGGGAAAACCAGTGTACAGATAGCAAGACAGCTTTTTGAGGAAAATGTACCCACTATCACGCAGATAAGAAAGCCGGAAAAGAAATATACAGATGGTAAAGTACGTTCGTGGAGTGCAACAAGTATCAGAAGGATATTGAATAATCGTTTTTATCTGGGAGAAATGGCATACGGAAAATCTGTCTGCAAGTCCGTAGGAAGTCAAAAGACGAGAGCTTTGCCAAAAGAAGATTGGAAAATAATTCGGAACAATCATGAGGCTCTCATTTCAGAGGAGATATATGATCAGGTATCATCTTTCAGAGCGGATTGTTCCACAAAGAGAAACAGAGAGAAGCATCCGCTTACAGGGAAATTGTATTGCGGTGGATGCGGTTATTCCATGGTTTATAAGCCACTACGCGAAAAGAACCGTTACAGGCGGTTTGAGTGCCGAAAACATGCTCTGTTGCAAATTCCGGATTGTTGCACTTACATGAATGCTGATCTACTCGAAGAAACCGTATTGATGATGCTGAATAAAGAGTTAATGCTTCGTGGAAATGCCATGAAACAGAAGGAAAGCCTGTCTTCATTTCAACGGGCAGGCATCCAGTCATTGAAAAAGAAACTGGAGGAATGCAGACAGAAACAAAAGCAGATTCGGGCAGAAAAGGATAATTTGTATGAACAGTATGCTTTGAAAGCAATCAGTAGTGAGGAGTATCAGAAACGTTCAAACGAGCTGACAGAGCGCTTATCTTCATTATCCGTAAAGGAATCCGATACAGCGGGAAAGCTTTCTGGATTGGAAAGCGAATACCAGAAAGCAGAGGCTGATATGAAGCAGATTATCCGGTATTCGCATATTGAAGAATTGACGCAGGAAGTGGTTGATGCTTTTATTAGAAGAGTTTATGCTTATAAAGACAAAAGGATAGAGATTGCGTGGAATTTCAGTATGGATTGCGGAGTAAGTCAGGCAAATGGAACTTAGCAATAACTATTCATCAATTTTTACAGGACTTAGCAACTATTTCACATTAACCCAACGAAGTTATGCAGGATTGCGAAATTTTTATTTGAAAAAATAAAAAAAGTTCGTAGCAATAACTTGACATCAACGGGCTATGGAAAAATGAATGTTTACGATGCACTGATGAAATTTTATGGGGTATAAAATTTATATACAAAGCGTAAAAAGATATAAAAAATTTATGAAGTGCTTTTTTTTGAGAACCAAGTACGATATAATGAAAGCAATACAGATTGGAGAGTGAAGCATGGAGAAAAAAGATTTATTAGCAAATTACGCAGCATCAAAACAGAATATGTGTATTACGAATGATACGATCTCGGACGGATTGTTTCAGGAGTATGGGGTAAACAGAGGACTTCGCGATGTCAACGGAAAAGGTGTATTGACAGGTCTGACCCGTATTTCAAAGATTGTGTCCTTCAAAGATGAAAATGGAAAACAGGTGCCATGTGACGGTGAGTTATGGTATCGCGGATATAATGTAAAAACACTGATCAAATCCATTGGACCGAACGAATTCGGCTTCGAGAAAGCAGCATATCTGCTGCTGTTTGGAGAACTTCCGGATCAGGCGCAGCTGGATGAATTCTGTGAGGTGCTCGGCAACAGCCGGACACTTCCGACCAATTTTACCAGAGACGTTATTATGAAGGCGCCTTCTAAGGATATCATGAATTCCATGACACGAAGTATTCTGACACTTGCGGCCTATGATCCGTATACGACAGATTCTTCCATTGAGAACAATATCCGTCAGTGTATGCAGTTGATTGCCAATTTCCCGATGATCGCGGTATATGGATATCACGCATATAATCATTATGAAAATGATTCGAGTATGTATATTCACCGACCGGACCCAAAGCTTTCCACGGCAGAGAATTTCCTTCGTATGTTGCGGCCGAATAAGCAGTATACACAGCTGGAGGCACAGGTGCTTGATGTGGCACTGATGCTTCATATGGAGCATGGCGGCGGTAATAACAGTACGTTTACCACCCGTGTGGTTACTTCTGCCGGTACGGATACATATTCTGCCATCGCTGCAGCAATGTCTTCCCTGAAAGGACCAAAGCATGGCGGTGCCAACATCAAAGTTATGCAGATGATGAATGATATCCGGGAAAATGTGCATGACTGGAGCGATCGTGACGAGGTGAAGTCCTATCTTGGAAAGATGCTGGATGGACAGGTCTTTGATAAGAAGGGATTGATCTATGGTATGGGACATGCCGTGTATTCCCTGTCTGATCCGAGAGAGCGTGTGTTCCGCAGCTATGTGGAGCATCTCGCGGAGGCAAAAGGACGCCAGAAAGACATGAACCTTTACAATATGATAGAAGAAGTGGCTCCGGAACTGATCGCAGAAAAGCGTCATATTTTCAAGGGTGTCAGCCCGAATGTGGATTTTTACAGTGGTTTCGTATATGAAATGCTTGGCATTCCGTCGGAATTGTATACACCATTGTTTGCCATTGCAAGAATTGCAGGATGGAGTGCACACCGGCTGGAGGAGCTGGTGGGATGCAACAAAATTATTCGTCCAGCATATAAGAGTGTCATGGAAGAACTGGAATAAGATTATTACAGCGGACAGAATTGCATTTTATTTTGCTCTGTGCTAGTATGGAAACAGAAACTTTCGTGTGTTATAACTATAAAAGGGGAGAGGACTGATTATGAAAATAAAAGAAAAATATTATCGCTTTGCGGAAAAAGGGCAGCAGATACAGAGAGTAAACCGTTTTTTTGTAACAGAATATCTGATTTTTTATGCATTTATTCTGTTTATGCTCTGGGCATCAAGAGCAAAAGGAGTACGTTCTTTGGGCTTTGCGGCATTTGTCAGTGTGATTGCAGTAGTCTCCGGAGGTGCATTGCTCATTGGATGGAAGCGGCGTCCGGAATCGGAGCGGCTGAGATATCTGGCACTGATCGGGTTATATCTCGTATCATTTTTCATGACTTTTGCATATACGGAGAGCTTTATCCGTTTTCTGGGACTGGCTCCTTTTATCGGCTGTATTTTGTTTTTTGATCCGAAATATTCCAGAATCGGCGGCATCGGTTATCTTGTATTGAATGCGCTGACTGTCTTTGGTCAGATCCGTCAGCAGCCGGAAGGCGTAGCCGGGACAACCAATCTTGTACTGGATCTGCTGGCACTGGGGGTACTGGTATTTGCTGTGATCTTTACAACAAATGTGGCACAGAAATTCAACCATGATACCCGGCACAGTGAACAGCAGGAGCAGCGGAAGCAGCAGGTAATTTTAGACGATGTGATCGGTGTGGCGGAAGAAGTGCGTAAGGGTACGGAATCCGTGATGAAGATTGTCAATGATCTGAATGGATCGACAGAGGTGGTCAATGGTGCGATGAAAGATATTTCTTCCAGCACGCATAGCACGGCGGAAAATATCCAGACACAGACAACCATGACACAGGATATCCAGCATTCAATTGAGCAGACACTGGAAAGTTCCGAGAATATGGTAAAAGTGGCAAAGCAGTCCGGGGAACTGAATCAGAAGAGTATGGAGATCATGGAACATCTGAAGAAACAGTCCGCGGTAATCGCAGAGACAAACTCCGGAGTGGCAGATTCCATGAAAGCGTTACAGGAGCGTACCGAGGCAGTAAAGAGTATTGCAGATACCATCTTTTCCATTTCCAGTCAGACCAATCTGCTGGCGCTCAATGCTTCTATTGAGAGTGCCCGTGCAGGGGAAGCCGGAAAAGGGTTTGCTGTAGTGGCTGATGAAATCCGTCAGCTGGCAGAGAAAACCAGAAGTGAGACAGAAAGCATTGCACAGATTCTGGATGAATTGTTTAAAAATGCAGAGGATGCAGCAACGGCGGTGAGCCGTTCGATTGAGGCTACCAATGCGCAGGATTCCATGATTGCGAAAGCGTCTGAGAGTTTTTCGGGAATGAATGAGAATGTCAATACACTGGTTCAGGAGATCGAAGGCATTGACGGCATGTTAAACCGTCTGTCGGATGCAAACAATCAGATTGTAGACAATATCAGTAATCTTTCTGCAACAACGGAAGAAGTGACGGCCTCTTCCGTACAGGTAGCGGATCTGTCAGTTGAGAATTTAAACTATGCCGAGCAGGCAAAACAGAAACTTGACAACGTGCTTGCGGTATCTCATGAACTGGATAAGTACATAAAGTAAACAGATGGAATGAGATAAAGGTGCCTCAGCAGGAGAAATTCTGCTGAGGATTTTTACTACTATAACTTAGAAGGAGATAAAAATTATGAATGTAACAATGAAACAAGTCGAGGGCGGTGTATGTGCGGCTGCAGGATTTTCCGCAAACGGATTAAACTGTGGGTTAAATCCGGATCGGAACAAAAATGATCTGGCATTGATCTGGTCAGAGAAAGAGTGTACGGCAGCGGCTGTCTATACAACGAATAAAGTAAAGGGTGCACCAATCCTTGTGACAAAGAAACATCTGGCAGCAACCGGAAATAAGGCGAGGGCTGTTATTGTCAACAGTAAGAATGCCAATACCTGTAATGCAGACGGAGAAGAAAAGGCACAGATGATGTGTGATCTGGCTGCAGCAGAGCTGGGCATAAAGGCAGACGAGGTGATCGTGGCATCAACCGGTGTCATTGGACAGAAGCTTCCGATTGAACCGATCCGTGATCATGTGCAGGAGCTGGCACGCGGACTTTCTCCACAGAATCATGGAAAAGCAGCAAATGCCATCATGACAACCGATACCTATGCCAAGGAGACCGCGGTTTCTTTTACGCTTGACGGGAAGACCTGTACGGTTGGCGGTATGGCAAAGGGAAGTGGCATGATCCATCCGAATATGGCTACCACGTTAAATTTTGTTACAACCGATGTTGCGATTTCCTCAGAAATGATCCAGAAAGCACTTTCTGAGATTGTAAAGGTGACATACAATTGTCTGAGCATTGATGGAGATACTTCTACCAATGATATGGTCAGTATTCTGGCAAACGGCATGGCAGAAAATACGCCAGTCACAGCAGAGGGAGAGGATTATGATACGTTCCGTCAGGCGCTGTATCAGGTACTCATGACGCTGACCAAGATGCTTGCCAAGGACGGTGAGGGAGCATCGAAGATGCTGGAGTGTACCTGTAGCGGTGCGCCGGATCAGGATACCGCAATCATTATTGCAAAGAGTGTGATCCGTTCCCCACTGTTTAAGTGTGCAATGTTTGGGGAAGATGCCAACTGGGGACGTATTTTATGTGCAATCGGTTATGCGGATGCGGAGTTTGATATCAACAAAGTGGATGTGGATCTGGCATCGTCCAAGGGAACCATTGCCGTATGCAGAAATGCTGCCGGTGTAGATTTCTCTGAGGAGAAAGCAAAAGAAATCTTAGAGGAAGATGAAATTTATATCAATATTGATCTGCATCAGGGAGAGGCATCTGCCAAAGCCTGGGGATGTGATCTGACGTATGATTATGTAAAAATTAATGGAGATTATAGGAGCTAGATAGAACATGGAAAAGAAAATCGGTTTTATCGGCTGTGGAAATATGGGAACAGCCATGATACAGGGAATTTTGGAATCCGGAAAATGCCCTCCGCAGGAGATGATGATTTCCTGTCGTACGAAGAAAACGCTGGAAGAAAAGAAAGCACAGTTCGGAGTGCAGATCAGTACGGACAACCGGGATGTGGCAGCATTTGCAGACATTTTGTTTGTGGCAGTAAAGCCACAGTTTTATGCCGAAGTGTTAGAGGAAATCAAGGATCTTCTTACAGAAGAGCAGATTCTGGTATCCATCGCGCCGGGAAAGACACTGGTATGGTTTGATGAAGTGCTCGGACGAAATTTAAAAGTGATTCGTACGATGCCGAATACCCCATCTATGGTCAAAGAAGGCATGATGGGTATGTGTGCGGGAGCACGTGTGACGGATGAGGATATGGCTCTGGTGCGGGATCTCTGCAGTGGATTTTCACAGACGGAAGTCATTTCGGAGCATCTGATGGATGTGGTTACTGCCGTCAGCGGAAGCTCTCCGGCCTATGTATTTATGTTTATTGAAGCCATGGCAGATGCAGCAGTGGCTGGTGGAATGCCGAGACAGCAGGCGTACAAATTTGCCGCACAGGCGGTACTTGGAAGTGCAAAGATGGTTCTTGAGACGGGAAAACATCCGGGAGAACTTAAAGATATGGTATGCTCTCCGGCAGGAACCACCATTCAGGCAGTGCGTGTGCTGGAGGAAAAAGGCATGCGCAGCAGCGTGATCGAGGCAATGATGAAGTGCCTGGATATCTCCCGCAATATGTAAAACCGTTTACTTGCTTTTTCTGTTGAAAATGTGTAGAATAGAACCATCAACAGATTTAGGAGAGAAGGAAATATGAGTCAGGCAAAGGTAGATAAATATAAGAAAGAAAAAGCCAATCGTAAAAAAGAGATGGCAAAGCAGAAAACGGAAAAAATCATTGGTATCATCTGTGGATGTGCAATTTTAGTTGCCATCGTTGGATGGGCCGGTTATACCGGATACAATTATTATGAGGATAATAAGCCGGCACAGACGTATTATACCAATACTTCTGCAGTGTCCAGCTACGTGAGTGGATTAAACACAGAGGCACAATAAGATCTGCTTATCAGATATTTGCATGTGGGGCATCACCGATCGGGTGATGCCTTTTCCAATGCCTCGGATACTGCACCGATGAGCAGACGACAGGTATACTGGTTGTTTTTGGAATATGTAAGATCCGTAAGGGACTGGCTGGAAATAATCTGTTTTGCCAGTTCATCGAGCGTAGGACGGACCAATGGGTACATGGTTTCTACAGTTTCATCCAGATGAACCATGGTGATTTCGTTGATATGGTCTTCGTCGACAGATACCTGCACATCGAACGGATTTCCGTCAATCATGACAGAAGAGGTATAGACACCCGGAACGTACATGGTTTCTACCGCTTCTTTGTCTGCGGACTGTTTGCGGGAACTGCCGAGCAGGATTCCAAGAAAGATCACAAGCAGGATACCAAGTCCTGTGACAATACCTGCAAACACAAGTTTTTTCATATGAAGAACGACAATTCTGGTTTTTGCACTCATTTGTTACCTCCATTTCCAGCTTTGGTATATTCTATGCAGGGAATATCTATTCATGCGTTTAATTTTAAACTTCCCATTGGTATAAATTTTTCAAAATGTATAAAAAATTCAAAAAGTGGTTGACAGAAGAGCATGTATCTGTTATTATCTTATCTGTGCTCACGAGAGAGCTTACATATGCGATAGTGGCGTAGTTGGTAACGCGCGACCTTGCCAAGGTCGAGACCGCGGGTTCGAGCCCCGTCTATCGCTCTCAAAAGTAAATATTTGCATATGCGATAGTGGCGTAGTTGGTAACGCGCGACCTTGCCAAGGTCGAGACCGCGGGTTCGAGCCCCGTCTATCGCTCTTGAAAAAGCAGCTGGAAACATAGAGGATATGGGTTCGGCTGTTTTTCTTTTATCATTCCGCAGGTTTTGTCTATTGTAAAAAGGACGCGTTTTATTTATAATAAAGGCAGGGGTAAAAGAGGGGCAAAAACAAATGAAAACGAGGTTTGGGAGGTGCATCAGATGAAGAGTGCAAGATCGTTTAAAGAGTTCGAAGCACTGAATGGAATCAGCATGGAGGAGGTACTGACAGTGTTTGAGGCAGTGTCAGAAGCATTTCCGATGATTGTGGCAGCAAATCTTACAAAAAATACATATACCATGATCAAGGATGACGGATTTCTGGCAAATGACATGCCGAGCAGTGGAAAATATGATGATCTGATTGATGTCGGGGTGGAAAACATACACCCGAATTACCAGCGTGCGTTTCTGGACAATTTCTCCAGGGAACGTCTGTTACAGATGCTGGGGCAGGGACGGAAAGAAGTCTGCGTCAAGCTGTATCAGAAGGGACGGGGAGATCGCTATCAGTGGGTATCTACACATGTGATCCGTGTGAGGGACAAAGATGGGGATGTGTGTCACGTCTGCATTAATAAATTTCTGGACGAATGCAGCAGTTGTGGAGAACAGCAGAGAGTCTGCCGTGCTCCGTACTGAATTTATTCCTTGTCGTTCTCGGAACCGCTGCCTGTTTTATTGCGGGAGCGGTAAAAGAAAAATCCGCAGATGGACAGGGCGATCATGACGGCAAACATCAGAATGACAAATGTGTAATCCGCTTTGTTTAATGCGTTGCCGCTTAAGACAGAAAGAAAGATTGCCGGCATACGGCCAACTGCACAGATAATGATCCAGTGGGAAAGCTTTATGTCGGTCAGTCCGACGAGATAAGATAACAGGTCTTTGGGAGTTCCGGGTATGAGGAAGAGCAGAAAAATGATGCTCTCCGAACGCCTGGAACTTTTTAATATTTTTACAGATTCTATTTTTTCACGGCTTACAAACAATTCCACAAACTTCATGCCGAAACGGCGCACAAACAGAAAGATGATGACGCTTGCAGTTGTCATGGCAAAATCACAGATCAGTGTACCACGGATTACCCCGAAAGCGTATCCGGCACCAATTTCAAAAGGACCACCGGGAATTACCGCAAGGAGTACCTGCAGGATGTTCATTCCAATAAAACCAAGGACTCCCCATATTCCTTTGTCATTGACCCAGACACGGAATTGTTTGGGATCCGATACAAAATGAACCAGGGGACGCCCGATAAAATATCCGATCAGGATTACAAAAACAATGGTAATGATAGCCAGTATCCGTTTGATTTGTTTTGTCTTTTTCTCGTTGTGATTATCCAAGTCGAACACCTCCTATTTTAAGTTCGTTCTAACCGTAACTATAGGCTTTGGGTGAAAACTTGTCAATTCTTATCGGAAAATCATTTGCTTTTACCGGTAAAATTCTTATAATAGAAAAATGGAGGGAAAATTATGTTATTTTATCTTGCTCCGATGGAGGGAATTACGGGATATATTGTGCGCAATGCTTATGCACATTATTTTCCATATATAGATAAATATTTTACACCGTTTATCCCGGCAGCAAAAAAAATGAGCAAAAAAATAAAGCGGGATCTGGCAGCGGAAAATAATGAGCAGATCCGGCTGGTGCCGCAGCTGATCGGAAACCGTGCCGATGAATTTCTGATGATGATTCGGCAGCTGGAAGATCTGGGATTTACCAGTGTCAATCTTAATTTTGGCTGTCCGTCCGGAACCGTTGTCTCGAAAAGAAAAGGGGCCGGATTTCTGGCAGATCCGAAAGAACTGGAAATGTTGCTGGAAGAAGTGCTGGAGAAAAGTCCGCTTGCGGTATCGGTAAAGACCAGAGTCGGAATCAAAGACCCGGATGAGTGGGAAGCTCTCTGCGGTGTCTATGTAAAGTTTCCGCTGGAAGAACTGATTATTCATCCGCGCCTGCAGAACGATTATTACAGCGGAACACCGCGGATGGAAACATTTGCCCGTGCTCTGGAGCAGATCCATGTGCCGCTCTGTTACAATGGAGATATATGCAGTGTGG
This sequence comes from Roseburia faecis, assembly GCF_001406815.1. Taxonomy (GTDB): domain Bacteria; phylum Bacillota; class Clostridia; order Lachnospirales; family Lachnospiraceae; genus Roseburia; species Roseburia faecis. Next base: position 50,513 of record NZ_CVRR01000033.1, read on the forward strand.
AAGATTATAAGAAAGTGACAGCTGCTTTCCCAGCTATTGATCGCATCATGATCGGCAGGGGATTACTGGAAAATCCCGGACTGGTCGGAGAAATCAAAGGAAACCCACCGGCAGATAAAGCCAGGCTGCGGGCGTTCCATGATGAAATTTTAGAGGGATGTCTGGATACTTTCCGTGCGGAAAAAGATGTCGTTTTTCATTTGAAAGAAATCTGGTTTTATCTGACAAAGTCATTTCCGGACAGAGAGAAATATTTAAAGCTGATCCGGAAATGCCAGTCTCTGCAGGAGTATAAACTGATAGTACAGCAGATTTTCTCATAGACATTTTGATAGAATAAGGTATAATGAAAAGTAAAAGTCCAGGACAAGAGATAGGGGATTAACAATGAGTTTAGCAGATAAAATATTTGTAACTATGTGTCAGGATATTCTGGAGAACGGGACAAGTACCGAGGGCGAAAAGGTACGACCGCACTGGGAGGATGGTACAAGTGCCTATACGATCAAAAAATTCGGTGTGGTGAACCGTTATGATCTGTCGAAAGAGTTTCCGGCAATCACACTGCGCAAGACGGCAATCAAGACATGTACGGAGGAAATGCTGTGGATCTGGCAGCGCAAATCCAACAATATCCATGATTTGAACAGTACCGTCTGGGATGAATGGGCAGATGAAAACGGTTCCATCGGAAAAGCGTACGGCTATCAGCTGGCACAGAAACATCAGTATCGTGAGGGAATGATGGATCAGGTGGACCGGGTAATTTATGATCTGAAGAATAATCCGTTCAGCCGCCGGATTCTGACCAATATTTATGTGCATCAGGATCTGCATGAGATGAATCTGTATCCGTGTGCATACAGTATGACCTTTAATGTGACACAGAAACAGGGAGATGACAAACTGACTTTAAATGCAATTTTGAATCAGCGTTCGCAGGATGTGCTTACTGCAAATAACTGGAATGTATGCCAGTATGCGGTGCTGATGCATATGCTGGCACAGGTGTGTGACATGAAAGTGGGAGAACTGGTACATGTCATTGCGGACGCACATATCTATGACCGGCATGTGGAACTGGTAAAAGAGCTGATCACGCGCCAGCAGCATCCGGCACCGAAATTCTGGCTGAATCCGGAGATTAAAGATTTTTATCAGTTTACACCGGATGATATCAAAGTGACCGATTATGTGACCGGTCCGCAGATCAAAAACATTCCGGTGGCAATATAGCAGTCAGGAGGGAGAAAACCATGAATATCATTGCAGCAGTAGATAAAAATTGGGCAATTGGGAAAAATAATGAGCTTCTGGTACGGATTCCGATGGATCAGAAATTTTTCCGGGAGACAACAACCGGGAAAGTTGTCGTGATGGGACGAAAGACGCTGGAGAGTTTTCCGAATGGTATTCCGTTGAAAAACCGCACCAATATTGTGTTGACACATAATCCGGCGTATCAGGTTAAAGATGCGATTGTCGTGCATTCCATGGAAGAGCTGCACAGGGAACTGGAAAAGTATGATACCAATGACGTCTATGTGATTGGCGGACAGAAAATATATGAGCAGCTTTTGGATGAGTGTGATGTTGCACATATTACAAAAATCGACTATGCATATGACGCGGATGCGTATTTCCCGAACCTTGATGAAAAACCGGAGTGGAAAATTACAGCAGACAGTGAAGAACAGACATATTTTGATCTGGAATTTTATTTCTATAAATATGAAAGAGTGCAGAAGTAATGAGTGATTTTATCTTTAGCGTCAATGTCACATTTCCTATTTTTCTGGTGATGGTTATAGGCTGGGTACTGCATCAGATCGGTATGCTGGATGAGCATTTTGTCACCGTGGCAAACCGTTTCAATTTTAAGGTGACACTGCCGTTTATGCTGTTTCGGGATATTGCTTCCGTAGAAATATCAAAAGTATTTGATCTGAAATTTGTATTGTACTGTGCAATTGTCAGCAGTATCTGTTTCTGGGGCATCTGGGGGATCAGTAAATTTGCGGTCAAAGATGACAGTATCCGTGGTGCGTTTGTACAGTCTTCGTTCCGAAGCAGTGCAGCCGTCATGGGAATGGCATTTATCAACAATATTTACGGATCTTCTGCCATGGGTCCGCTGATGATCGTGGGAGCGGTTCCGCTGTACAATGTGTATTCCGTTATTGTACTGACATTTGAGGCGCAGGACGAGGAAGGAAAACGGGATAAGGGAAAAATTAAGCAGGCATTGGTCAATATTGTGAAAAATCCGATTATTGATTCGATTTTTCTGGGACTTATCGTTTCCCTTCTTGGGATTCATTTTCCGACCATTGTCAATAAGACGATTAACTCTGTCGCACAGCTTGCAACACCGCTGGCACTGATTGTGATCGGTGCGGGATTTGAGGGGCGCAAAGCTATCGCAAAGATCAAACCGACGTGCTGGGCAGCTGCCATCAAACTGGTGATCCAGCCACTGGTCTTTTTACCGGTAGCAGCTTATATGGGATTTTCCGGGGAAAAGATTATTGCAATTTTAATTATGCTGGCATCCCCGACAACGCCAAGCTGTTACATCATGGCAAAGAGTATGAAAAATGATGGGGTTCTGACGGCGAGTGTTATTGTTGCAACGACGTTGTTTGCGGCATTTACGCTGACGTTCTGGATCTTTTTACTTCGCACATTTGGACTGATATAGGAGGATATCATTTTTATGGATATTACAGGAAGAAAATTATTCGTAAAGGCTCTGGAGGAAGAAGGGGTAGACACTATCTTTGGGTACCCGGGTGGAACCGTTACGGATTTATTTGATGAATTATATAAGACTGACAGTATCAACCTGATCCTGCCGAGGCATGAGCAGGGACTGATTCATGAGGCAGAAGGATATGCCAAGTCTACCGGACGGGTGGGCGTATGTCTGGTAACGAGCGGACCGGGAGCGACCAATATCATTACCGGACTGGCAGATGCCCATTATGACAGCATTCCGCTGGTATGTTTTACCGGACAGGTGCCGCTTGGACTGATCGGAAACGATGCATTTCAGGAAGTGGACATTGTTGGTATGACGAGAAGCATTACCAAGTATGGTGTGACGGTGCGAAGACGGGAAGACCTCGGAAAGATTATTAAGATGGCATTTTATATCGCCCAGACCGGGAAACCGGGACCGGTACTGATTGATATTCCAAAGGATATCCAGACGGCATCCGGATCGGCAGAGTACCCTTCCCATGTGGATATCCGTGGATATAAGCCGATTCACGGGGTACATATCGGACAGTTGAAGAAAGCTTATAAAATGCTTAAGTCCGCAAAGAAACCTCTGATTCTTGCCGGCGGAGGTGTCAACATCAGCCATGCGGGAGAGAAGCTGAAGAAATTTATGGAAAAAGAAAATGTTCCGGTTGTCACAACAATCATGGGCAAAGGCGCAGTGCCGACCACACATCCGCTGTATATCGGAAACTGTGGAATGCATGGAAAGTACGCAGCCAATATGGCAGTTATGGAATGTGATCTGCTCTTTTCCATCGGTACCCGTTTCAATGACCGGATTACCGGAGATTTAAATGAATTTGCACCGCATGCACAGATTGTACATATTGATGTGGATACGGCTTCCATCTCGCGTAATGTGGTTGTGGATGTGCCGGTGGTTGCAGATGCAGGTGTGGCGCTTGAAAAGCTGTTAGAGTGGGCAGAGAAAAAGGATACGGCAAAGTGGCAGGAACAGATTCACAGGTGGGAGAAAGAGAATCCGCTTGCAATGCGCAGAGACCATGGGATCAGTCCACAGATGATCATGGAGCACATTAATGCACAGTTTCCACACAGTATTTATGTGACGGATGTCGGGCAGCATCAGATGTGGGCAACCCAGTATCTGGAACTGGACGAGCAGAGTCAGCTCATCACATCCGGCGGACTGGGAACGATGGGATTCGGATTTCCGGCCGCAATCGGAGCAAAAATTGCAAATCCAAAGAAACCGGTCGTGTGTATCACGGGAGATGGCGGATTTCAGATGAATATTCAGGAGATGGCAACGGCGGTAACACAGGGTACCGGAATTACGATCTGTCTGCTGAACAATAATTATCTTGGCATGGTCCGCCAGATGCAGGAATTGTTTTATGGAAAGCGTTACAGTGCGACCTGTCTGCGTCGGCGTCCATCCTGTCCGGGTGGATGCAAGGGACCAAATGATCAGTGTCCGGAATATGTTCCGGATTTCGTGAAACTGGCAGAAAGCTATGGAGCATACGGAATCCGTGTAGAGAAGGAAGAAGACATTGATGCAGCGTTTGCGGAGGCAAAGAAGCATACGGATGCACCGACGATCATTGAATTTATGATTGCCACCGATGAACTGGTACTTCCGATGGTAAAGAGCGGAAATCCGATGAGTGAAATGATTTTAAAATAGGAGGAAAGCAATGTCTGAAATGAAAAAGCGCTGGATTGCATTGTATGTAGAAAATGATGTAGGTGTACTTGCGAAGGTTTCCGGACTGTTTTCCGGAAAATCCTACAATTTACAGTCACTGACGGTTGGTACGACGGAAGATGAGACGGTTTCCCGTATGACGATCAGTGTGGAGAGTGATGATATCACGTTTGAGCAGATCAAAAAGCAGTTAAATCGTATGGTTGAGGTAATCAAGGTGATCGACCTGACAAATGTTCCGCTTCGGTTAAAAGAGCTGATGTTTGTCAAGATTATGGAACTGAATGAGACACAGATGACGGAAGTGTTTCAGATTGCCCAGGCCATGCGTGTGGATGTGGTGGATATCGGAATCGGCAGTGTTATGCTTGAGTGCAGAAGAACAGAGCAGAAACATGACGATCTGATTGCCATCTTAAAGAAAAAGTTTAAGCATATTTCCGTTGTGCGCGGAGGTTCGGTTGCTATCGAATCAATCAGCACAGAGTGCAGATAAAAATGCTGCCCGTGGTGGTCTTTGGCCACTGCGGACAGCGTTTTTAAATGAAAGGACCGTTAAGATTAACGGGCAGTTACTTCGACAATCTCTCCGACATACATCATATGCATATCGTGATCGCTGTACCATTTATCCATCAGTGTGGAATCGGTAAAACTGTCTTCGCTGACCGGTACGGCAGCCATCTTTCTGCATAAAAATACCAGATTGGCTTCATCCGGATAAGGAATGTCATGCCGGAATGCCTTTGTCAGTCCGGCAGCGGCGAATTTGTCTTCTTCTCCGCGGCCACTGTGACTGCCGCAGTAATTTAACGCATCGCGGTAGTCTTCATTCAGGAAAGACAAAGAGAACAGATCTCCGTTGTCTAAAAATTCTTTGGTATAGCGGGAATCACGGATAAAAATAAATACAACGTTTTTTCCCCAGAGGACGCCTACACCTCCCCAGCTGACGGTCATAGTGTTGCATCTGGTTTTGTCTCCGGCGGAAACTAAAGCCCATTCTTTTCCTATTTTGGTAAATGGATTGAATTCCATCTTATCGATTGGATATGGTTGAAATGTGTGCATAACAAGCCTCCTTTTTTATTGTTTTGTATTTAGGCGATTGCGAAACGCTCTTCTGCGCCTGCCGCCGCTTACACGGTCGGACGCGCTTTTTAGACAGAATTGCTGAATTTACAGAAATCCGCTTCTGCCTTAATTTTTGTGTCCGGGCATCGCTTCGACTGTTTCTGCGGTCTGTCGGTCTGCCGGGGACACCGTTCGCGAATTTCTGGTCTGCCTAAGAGGAAACCTTCGAAACGTTTATTACGCCCACTCCCCATTTGTCTTGATATATATTTTGTTTTAAACATTTTACCCTGTGACTGCGCAAATAGAACCGTGGGCGCGCTTATTCGAAGCTTCCCTCTAAGGCAGACACGAACCCGCTCAGACGGTGTCCCCGGCAGACCGACAGACCGCAGAAACTGTTGAACGTTGGACGGACAGCAAATCATCGAAAAAGGCAGAAGCAGATTCCTGTAAATTCGTAATTCTGGATAATTGCGCGTCCGACCGTGTAAGCGGCGGCAGGCGCAGAAGAGCGTTTCGCAATCGCCTGATTTATTTTATGTATCAACAGTATAACAGTGTAACCTTTTTTTTACAAGATGCATACTATGAATCAAATGCAGCTGTCTGGAACTGTTTGATGCCACTGCGAAGAAACGTGGCAGGTTTTCTGGCAGGAAGAGAGGGAGATCATGTATGGATCAGAATAGAGTGGAAAATCAGGTGGATGAGGGAACGCTTCAGATTCACCTGACAAATGCTTCGACGGGAATTCCGGTGAAAGGAGCAAGGATTACCATATCTTATACGGGAGGTCCGCAGCAGGTGCTGGAGGAGGTGGATACCGACGATTCTGGAAACACTGAGAAGATTACGCTTGATGCTCCTCCACTGGAGTACTCCATGGAGCCGGGTGAAAACCAGCCATATGCGGAATATACGATCAAGGTGCAGGCCACAGGCTATCGGGACATTACGGTTTCGGCGATCAATATCCTGTCCGGGGAAGATGCGACGCAGGAAGTGGTAATGGAGGCACAGGATGCGCCGGGCGATCCGATTGATACGATCGTGATTGATGCACATACCCTGTATGGAGAATATCCACCGAAAATTCCGGAGAGTGAGATTAAGACGGTGGAAGAAACCGGAGAAATTGTCTTAAGCCGTGTAGTAATTCCGGAATATGTTGTGGTACATGACGGAGCACCGGGAGATTCCACAGCTCCGAATTATTATGTGCGCTATCGTGATTATATTAAAAATGTAGCTTCCAGTGAAATCTATGCGACCTGGCCGGATGCCACAATCCGTGCCAATGTGCTGGCTATTATGTCATTTACTTTAAACCGGGTTTATACGGAATGGTACCGGGGCAAAGGGTATGTGTTTACCATCACATCTTCCACGGCATACGATCACAAATTTATTTACGGAAGAAATTTCTTCCAGAGTATTTCACAGGTAGTGGATGAAATGTTTGAAAATTATCTGTCCCGGCCAAATGTCCGTCAGCCAATTCTGACACAGTACTGTGACGGACAGAGAGTGACCTGTCCGGACTGGATGTCGCAGTGGGGAAGCAAATATCTGGGTGATCAGGGATATTCTGCCATTGATATTCTGCGCAGTTATTACGGAAATGATATGTATATTAATTCCGCGGAGGGAATTTCCGGGATTCCGGCATCCTGGCCGGGATATGATCTGGGCGTGGGAGCAAGCGGACCAAAGGTACGTCAGCTGCAGGAACAGCTGGCAAGAATTTCGCGTGCTTATCCGGCGATACCGACGATTACGGCGGACGGAGTTTACGGATCAAGGACGAGGGAAGCGGTGGAAAAGTTTCAGTCGGTTTTCGGACTTCCGGTAACCGGTATTGTGGACTATCCGACCTGGTATAAAATTTCAGATATTTATGTTGCGGTTTCCCGTATCGCAGAACTTGTATAAAAGAGAGGAAAAATACGGATGAAAAATTATAAAATTACCGTGTCATATGATGGCACCAGATATAAAGGATGGCAGGTATTAAAAAGCACCGATGCAACCATACAGGGAAAGCTGCAGATGGTGCTTTCGGCGCTTGCCGGGCATCCGGTGGAAGTGATCGGTTCCGGAAGAACCGATGCCGGAGTTCATGCAATCGGGCAGGTGGCTAATTTCCATCTGGACGAACATTTTTCGGCAGAGGAAATTTTTGAAGATCTGAACCGGCACCTTCCGGAAGATATCGCAGTGACAAAAATAAAGGAGGTCGATGACCGGTTTCACAGCAGATATCAGGCTGTGGAAAAGACCTACCGTTACCGGATACGGACAAGTCCGGTGCCGAATGTATTTGAACGAAAATTTTTGTATCAGTATGGACAAACGCTTGATGTGGATAAAATGAAAAAAGCGGCACAGGCACTTGTGGGAACGCATGATTTTGCTTCTTTTTGCGGAAACCGTCATATGAAAAAATCAACGGTCCGTACCATTTTTTCCATTGATCTGGTGGAAAGAGACGGTGAGATTGAGATCCTGTATTGTGGCAATGGATTTTTACAGAACATGGTAAGGATTCTCACGGGAACATTGATTGAAGTGGGAAGAGGCGAACGGGCTCCGGAAAGTATGCCGGCACTTCTTAAGGCAAAGGAACGGAAGCAGGCGGGCTATACGGCACCGCCGCAGGGATTACGATTGGAGAAAGTGACATATGAGACAATGGATGGTCGCTGCTAAAAAAGCGGATTTTTATGCGATTGCAGAGAAATTTCATGTGGATCCGGTTGTGGCAAGGATTATCAGAAACCGCGAGGTAATCGGAGAAAAAAATATCCGGATTTATCTGGGTGGGAACCTTTCGGACCTGTCAGATCCGCATCAGATGAAAGATATGGACCGGCTGGTGGAGATTCTTGCACAAAAGATCCGGAAACAGGCGCATATCCGGATTATCGGCGATTATGATGTGGATGGTGTGACTTCCTCCCATCTGTTTCTGACGGCTTTGCGGCGTGTGGGAGCAAAAGTGGACGTGGTTATTCCACACCGGATACAGGACGGATATGGGCTGAGCCTGCATTTATTACAACAGGCGAAAGAAGATGGTGTGGATACAATTCTGACCTGTGATAACGGTATTGCCGCTATCGATGAGATTGCGTGGGCAAAAGCACAGAAAATGACAGTACTTGTGACCGACCACCATGCAGTCCCGTTTGAAGAACATGAGGGCAGAAGAACAGAGAAAAAGAGTCTGGCAGATGCCGTGGTAAATCCGCATCAGCAGGACTGCAGGTATCCGTATAAAGAGCTGTGCGGCGCCGGTGTGGCATGGAATGTCATCCGTGTATTGTATGAAAATTATGATATGGACAAAAGAGAAGCGGAAGATCTGCTGGATTTTGTTGCTATGGCAACTGTCTGTGATGTCATGTCGCTCACCGGGGAAAACCGTATCCTGGTAAAAGAGGGATTAAAGAGAATCCGTCATACGAAAAACATCGGATTGCAGGCACTTATGCAGGCATGCAATGTACAGCCGGAGAATATCAGTGCATACCATTTTGGTTATGTCTTAGGACCATGTGTCAATGCAACCGGCAGACTTGACACGGCAAGGCATGCCCTTCGGCTGTTTGAGACCGGGCAGGAAACGGAGGCAGAAGAGATTGCCCGGGATCTGGTTGATCTGAATCAGGAACGCAAGGAGTTGACACTGCAGGGCGTGGAAATGGCAAAGAAACTCTGTGAGGAAGGTGGATATGAGAATGATCCGGTACTTGTTCTGTTTCTGCCGGATGTCCACGAAAGCATTGCAGGACTGATTGCCGGAAGAATCCGGGAAATGTATAACCGGCCGGTATTTGTGCTGACGCGGGGAGAAGAGGGAGTCAAAGGCAGCGGAAGATCGACTGAAAATTATTCCATGTATGAAAATATGTGTGGATGTGCGGAACTGTTTACAAAATTTGGCGGACATCCGATGGCGGCAGGGTTATCCCTTCCAGAAGAAAATGTGGAAAAATTCCGCAGAAAAATTAATGAAAACTGTCCGCTTACGGTGGAGGAAGTCTGCCCGGATATTCACATTGACATGGCCATGCCGGTGGGATATGCGAGTACGGAACTGGTCCATCAGTTTGCACTTTTGGAGCCGTTTGGAAAAGACAATCCATCTCCACTGTTTGCAGACCGGAATCTGTCCATCAGCCGCATGTGGGTGATAGGAAAGAACCGGAATGTTCTTCGGATGAGTGTTCTTTCGGAATACGGACAGCCGGTTCCGGTTATTTTCTTTGGGGATGTGGAGACGTTGTTTGCATATTTTACCGAAAAGTTTGGTCAAAAAGAGGTGGAGAATGCGCTGCATGGCAGAAAAAACCGGATTTTATTTTCTATGGTGTATACAGCAAAGATTGATTTTTATCAGGGAAATGAAAATCTGCAGCTTGAGATGAAATATTATCGCTGATTCCATTGAAAAAACGGGAAAGAAATTGTAAAATAAATGCAATGGAGGGCAAGTAATGTTCGGAAAAAAGAAACAAAAACAGGAAACACTGGTACGGATGAGAAACCTGGCACAGCTGGATGAAGGCTTTTTTGCCCATATGAAGGACGGAAAAGATATGTTTGATGCAACCGCAAGGGAAATCAGAGAAACATATCAGCAGCTGGGAGCCGGAATCACCCAGATACAGGAAAATATAAAAGAAGCATCACAAATGGCAGCAGACAACGGAGAAAAGGAGCAGGAGCTGACCGGACAGCTGGCGTCATATCAGGAGCAGGAAGTACAGTCATCGGAAAAAAGAGAGCAGATGCTGCAGAATTTTGCACAGATCGAACAGGAGATGGCACAGCTGGTGGAGGAAAACAAACATTTCACCACGCCATCCAAATTCCTGAACGAATTTCCGGTTGCACTCAAGGCGGAAAATGAAAAGACCCGAGAGGAACTGGAAAAGATGCAGGATTGCGGAAAGCAGATGGGAGTGCTTGCCCTCAATGCGGCGATTGAAGCCGGGCGTATGGGAGAGGGAGGAAAACAGTTTGTTACGGCGGCAGAAACGATCCGTGTATCTGCGGGAACGTATGATGAGCTGATTGATCAGGCACATAAGAGGCTGGCAGATTCGGATGAAAGAATTGCAGAGCTGGAAGAGCAGGTACACCGGATGGTTACATTGCTGAAAGAAAACAATGTGGCAATGACCAAACTGATGAAATCCTGTCAGGAGGCTGCGCGTCAGGCACAGGAATGGAATCGTTTAAAACCATGTCCAAATTTCAAAGAGATGGAAAACCAGATTGTTGTGCTTCGCAATGCAGATGAGGAAATTGCCAAATCCGAGGAACGCAACCGGATGCAGATGGAGGATTTTACAGAAGAAATGGAGAGTCAGAAGAAAAATTTTGATGAACTTCTTCAATCCATGGAAACCGTGTACCGGCATGCGGCAGAACGCAAAAAATAAAAGGAAAAAGAAAAAAGAAAAGGAGCTGACCAGAGAGGCCAGCTCTTTTATTATTCCACAGAAAAATTGTTATCGGTTTTGGATGAGGTGGCGGCAGCTTTAGCACGCGCCCAGTTGTGGCGGTAAACCACATGGTACATGACTGCGGCAAGAACAAATGCACAACATACATCAAAGAAAGAATGCTGTTTGATAAACATCGTTGCCAGAATGATGCTGACCGTCAGAATCAGTGTCAGGAGACAGACCAGCTTGTTTTTGCGCAGCTTTTTATTGTGTGTCACCGCAAGATAAATGCCGAGCGAATTATATACATGGATACTCGGAAACAGATTCGTCGGAGTATCACCGGCATATAGGCGTTCACAGAGCATGGTGCACAGATTGTGGTGTGTGAAATAGGTCGGACGCAGATACTGACCGTTCGGGTATACCGTGGAGATGATTAAAAAGATTGTCATTCCGGTAAACAAAAACGCACACAATTTATAGTAATCTGTTTTATTATGTAATGCCATATAGGCGATGCCCCATCCGACAAAAGGAAACCAGAGCAGATAAGGGATGACAAAGTATTCACAAAACGGAATATAATCATCAATCGGTACATGGATGACATGAAAATGTGTCGTGACGGTTTTTTCTACATAGTTAAACCATGCCATGTACACGAAAAAATATAACAAAATCCATAAATGTTTATATTTTTCATAATATTTTCGGAACACAAACGTCCGCTTACTTTTGGTTTCCGGCAACATAAATACTCCTTTTATATTTGTGTGCAGATCTTTTTTCTTTTGTTCTGAAACTGATTATAGCACGGGGAAAAAAACACGACAATATAAAACCCGCAATGTTCATAAAACTTTAAAAATTTGGCACATTGACAACCTCTTGTGCTTTTGTATAATACAATAGTGACGGAGGATAAGAATTTTGAAAAAAGCACGAATGAAAAGAAAACAGAGAAGAAAACTGATATGGATGGTGGCAGGACTGGCCGTTCTTTTGTATCTGGGACTGGCCGTTTATTTCCACAATCACTTTTTCCCGAAAACGACATTAAATGGAAGAAAAGCGGGAGGGTATACCGCGCAGAAAGTGATGGATGAGATTACGGAAGAAATCCATTCCTACCAGTTAAAGATAGCAACAAGAGACAAGCATACAGAAAAAATTTCCGGACAGGATATTTCGCTGGAACCACAGTGGGGAGACGAAATAACAGAGCTGGTACACGCACAGAATATGTTTGCATGGCCGGTAAAAATTTTCCAGAAACAGACATTGAAAAATACAACACTTGTCGACTATGACAAAGATAAGCTGCAGACACAGATCGATGCATTGGACTGTATGGATGCAGACAAACAGACGGCACCGGAGAATGCTTCGGTTTCTTCTTATGATAAGACGGAAGGATTTACCGTGGTTGGGTGCGTCATGGGAACGACCATTGATGCAGAGAAAATGTATCAGGCAGTGCAGGAGGCGGTGGAAGGATTAAAAGAGAACCTCTCTCTGGAAAAAGCCGGCGTTTATGAAGATCCGACGGTTTTAGATGATGATGAGAATCTGGTAAAAGCCGTAAAGAAAATGAACGGGTATGCAAAGACAAAGATTACATTTACCGTGGGAGATTCCAAAGAGGTACTCGATGCTTCCGTATTTGGTGACTGGTTCCGGTTAAATAAAAAGTTAAAACCGGTACTGGACCAGGAGTGTGTAAAAGCATACGTCAGTGATCTTGCAAAAAAATATAATACCTGTTACAGTGCCAAAACGTTAAAGACTTCTTACGGAAAGACGGTTACGATTCCGGAGAGCCATTATGGATGGAAGATTGATACGGAAAAGGAAATCGCCCAGATTACGAGTGAGATCAAAGCCGGGAAAACAGTGGAAAGAGAACTGAATTATTCCATGACAGCCAATTCCCATGGGAAAAATGATTATGGCGATTCTTACGTTGAGATCAATCTGACGGCACAGCATATGTTCTTATATAAAGATGGAAAACTGGTGATTGATTCGGATTTTGTATCAGGAAATGTATCGAAAAATAATGCGACACCGACCGGTGCATATGGCGTGACATATACCGAGAAAAATGCAACTTTGCGCGGAGAAAACTATGAGACGCCGGTTACATACTGGATGCCTTTTGCGGGAAATGTCGGTATGCATGATGCCTATTGGCGCAGCAAGTTCGGAGGAAGTATTTATAAATATGCAGGATCACATGGCTGCATCAATCTTCCGCCGGAAGTCGCAAAGGTAGTATTTGAAAATGTTAAGAAGAATTATCCGGTGCTGGTGTATGAACTTCCTGGAACGGAAAGTACCGATGCAACAGATAAGGGAGAAGCAAAAAAGGTCGTAAAACTGATTGACGCACTCGGAACCATTACAAAGGATTCCAAAGAAGCGGTGCAAAAGGCAAGGAATGCGTATGATAAACTGACTGCCAATGATAAGGTGTATGTCACAAATTATGATAAATTAAAGAAAGCAGAAGAAAAATTACAAAAATTGCAGAAAAATTCAAAGGAATAGGGGATACTTGACAAAATTGATAAAAAACTGCAAAATGTAACTGCGCAACCGTTTAACATGCAATGGATGCATAGGTGTGCAGTTAGGAGAAGAATATGAAAAAGGGAAATGTAATCACCATTTCGGATGTTGCGGAAGCACTTGGCGTTTCCAAAACGACAGTCAGCCGGGCAATATCCGGAAAGGGAAGAATCGGTGAGGCAACAAGGCAAAAAGTCTTGGCTTATATAGAGGAGCATGATTATAAACCGAATGTAATTGCAAGAGGACTTGCACAGTCAAAAACATTCAATCTCTGCGTGGTTATGCCGGAGGATTATGCACTGGTAGATCTTCCGTTTTTTCAGGAAGTCATTACAGGAATTCAGGAAATTGCAGGAATGAATGAGTACGACATTCTGTTGTGTATCTGTCAGGAAAATGATATTACAGGTCTTGAACGCGTCGTGAGAAACCGCAAGGTGGACGGGATTGTGCTGCTGCGGACATTTTTAAAAGACCCGCAGATTGAACTGCTTCTGGAGAAAAAAATTCCGTTTGTTACAACCGGTAGTACCGCATACCGTAAAGTTAAACAGGTGGACAATGACCAGCAGAGCGCCTGCCGCGAACTGACATCTATTTTACTGATGCGCCAGATGAAGCATATCGCTCTGCTCGGAGGAAGTGAATCTTTCGTAGTCAACCAGAACCGGTATAAAGGATACCAGCAGGCATATCAGGAAGCGGGAAGAGAAGTGGAAGAAACGCTTGTTTACCGGAATTTGGAGAGCTGTGCCTTTATGGATCGTGCAGTGGAAGAAGTGCTGGAAAAAGGGGCGGATTGTATTGTCTGCATGGATGATGCCATCTGCATACAGGTACTTCGCAAGCTGCGGCAGGAACACATAAAAGTGCCGCAGGATATCCGTGTGGCATCGTTTTACAACAGTTCCGTGCTCGAGAACAATATACCATCGATCACTTCGTTGTCTTTCAATGCGAGAGAACTCGGAATGGAAGCCTGTAAGAATCTGCTGGCGCAGATTGAAGGGGAGACGGTACCGGATCGGACACTGTTGTCGTATGAAGTAGTACTTAAAGAATCCACAAAATAAAAATTCAAAGATTGGATGGCGCAAGTGCCAGAACGGTGTATGCAAATGTTAAAGCAGATCATAACGGAAATTGAAAACAGACAGAATATAACCCGTGATCAGCTGGCTCTGCTGCTGGAGACAACGGATACCGGGGACATTGCATTTCTTCACGAGCGGGCACGTAAGACAGCAGATGCCATTTACGGAAAGCAGGTGTTTATCCGTGGATTGATTGAATTCACCAATTACTGTAAGAATGACTGTATTTACTGTGGCATTCGAAAGAGCAATCGCAAGGCAGAACGCTATCGCCTGACGGAGGAAGAAATTCTTTCCTGTTGTGCAAATGGGTATGAACTGGGATTTCGGACCTTTGTGCTGCAGGGAGGGGAAGATCCGTATTTTACGGACGATAAAATCTGTGCCCTGATACGGCAGATCAAGGCACAGTATCCCGATTGTGCGGTGACGCTTTCCATCGGGGAGAAAGAGCACGACAGCTATCAGGCATTTTTTGATGCCGGTGCGGACCGGTATCTGCTGCGTCATGAGACCGCGGACGAGGCGCATTATGGAAAACTGCATCCGGCAGAAATGTTCTGGAAACATCGCATGGACTGTCTGTGGGATTTAAAAGAAATCGGTTATCAGGTGGGATGTGGATTTATGGTCGGTTCGCCGGAGCAGACGGTGGATACGCTGTATGAAGATCTGCAGTTTATCCGGAAATTGCAGCCGCATATGGTAGGCATCGGTCCGTTTATTCCCCAGAAGGATACCCCGTTTGGCGAAAAAAAGGCAGGAACAATGGAAGATACGCTTCGGCTTTTATCCATTATCCGACTGTTGCAGCCGCATGTGCTGCTGCCATCAACAACTGCACTGGGAACCATTCATCCGCTGGGCAGGGAAAAAGGAATTCAGGCAGGGGCAAATGTTGTGATGCCGAATCTTTCCCCGGTAGCAGTGCGGGAAAAATATAAATTATATGATAATAAAATCTGTACGGGAGATGAGGCGGCAGAGTGCCGGCACTGTATGGCGCGCCGCATGGAAAGTGTCGGATACAAAGTGGTCGTAAACCGTGGAGATTATCACTGATTCAGCAAAACGCACAAGAAGGAGAACGCATATGGGTGCAACATGGAATGAAACACCGTCTGCAAATCGTCTGCATATCGGTGTATTTGGAAAAACAAACAGCGGAAAATCTTCATTTATCAATGCTTTTACCGGGCAGGAGGTTTCCATCGTTGCAGATGTGGCGGGAACGACAACCGATCCGGTATACAAAGCGATGGAAATTTATCCGATGGGACCGTGCACGATTATGGACACGGCAGGATTTGATGATGAAAGCACGCTGGGAGAACAGCGCGTGGAACGGACGCGGCTTGCAGCCCAAAAAGCAGATCTGGCAATTATTGTATTTTCTGCACAGCCGGTTTCCGGCGAATCCTATGAGGAAGAACTGAAATGGTACACCTGGTTTAAGGAGCGTAAAATTCCGGTTCTTCTGATCATTAACAAGGCGGACGTGGCGGATGCAGCACCTCTGAAAAACTATCTGAAAGAAAAAACAAAGGAAGATGCACTGGCAGTCAGTGCATTGACCGGAGCCGGTATGGAAAATGTCCGGGAGGCAATGAGCCGCAGAGTGCCGGAGAATTTTGGAAACCGTTTGATTACGGGGGATCTGGTCACGGAGGAAGATCTTGTGCTTCTTGTTATGCCACAGGATATTCAGGCACCGAAAGGACGTCTGATTCTGCCGCAGGTGCAGACGCTGCGGGAATTACTGGATAAAAAGTGTATGGTTATGAGTGTGACCACGGACAAACTGCTTCCGGCACTCAACATGCTGCAGCAGGCACCAAAGCTGATTATTACCGATTCCCAGGTGTTTGATTATGTATACCGGAATAAACCGGCGGAAAGTATGCTGACATCTTTTTCTGTGCTGTTTGCTGCATACAAAGGGGATCTGCCGTACTATATGGAAGGTGCCAGACAGATCGATGCAATGAACGAAAACTCTCATGTGCTGATAGCGGAATGCTGTACGCATGCCCCTTTGAGCGAGGATATCGGCAGGGTAAAAATTCCGCGTATGCTGCGGAAACGATTTGGAGAACGGCTAAGGATTGATCATGTGAGCGGCACGGATTTTCCACAGGATCTGGAAGGGTATGACCTGATCATTCAGTGTGGCGCGTGTATGTTTAACCGCAGATATGTAGTATCAAGAATCGACCGCGCAAAGGCACAGAACATTCCAATGACAAATTATGGGATTACAATTGCACATTTGACTGGAATTCTGGATAAAATTGTGCTAACATTGCGGTAACAGGAAAGAAGGGGATTACGGCATGAAGATTACAATTGCAAGAGAGTGCGGCTGTTATGGAGATGAAGTCGGACAGGTTCTGGCAGACAGACTGAATGTTCCACTTTACAATAAAAAGACATTAACAGAACTCGCAAAGAAAAAGGGAATTCTGGAGCATTATCCGGATTATTTCGGTGAGAATCCGGCGGGAACGCTTCTGGCAGTCATTGCGGAAGACGATGGGGAAGACAGTGTTGTGCACCGGACACCGAGGAAAGTTCTGGATGAACTGATTGGGGAGACATCGTGTATTCTGATTGGCAGAGCCGGAAATTATGCTTACCGGAAGGAAAACGATGTGGTACGTGTGTTTTTAAGTGGTGACAGGGAATCCCGGATTCATCATCTGATGGAGAAGCATAAGGTGAAAAGGCATGAGGCGGAGGCCATCATTGAGAAGACGGAAGGCCGGCGTAAGCAGTATCATATGTATTATACCGGGGAGGACTGGGGGTACGCTGCAAATTATGATCTTTGCATTAATGATACGCGTTTTGGAATTGAAGGTACGGCAGATATCATTATGCAGTATGTAAAAGATTGCACCGCACAGGAAAAATAGGGAGAAGGATTTAAGAATGGGGATTGTATTTTATTAATACAATCCTTATTTTTGCCCCAAAAATCCTGAAAGGTGCTAAAATGGGAAAAGCGAAAGAAGGAGTTAAAAAATGAAGTATTTAAGACAACTATTGATGATTCTTATTTTCTCGTTTATCGGGGAAGTCCTGCACGCGGTGATTCCGATTCAGATGCCGGCAAGTATTTATGGTCTGGTGCTTTTATTTATTGCACTGATGACAGGACTGGTCAAATTGCCGCAGGTGCATGAAGCCGCGCGGTTTCTGATTGAGATTATGCCGCTGATGTTCATTCCGGCGGGTGTCGGGCTGATTGACAGCTGGGGAGAACTGCGGCCGATTCTGCTTCCGGTCATTGTTCTGCTGCTCGTTTCTACCGTACTGGTTATGGGCGTGTCAGGACAGGTTACACAGCAGATGATGCATCATGGAAAGAAAGAGGACAAGAATGAATAACTTTTTACAGAACTCTGTATTTTTCGGAGTATTTATCAGTATTATTACCTATGAGATCGGGGTATTGATCAAGAAAAAATTAAAGATCGCCATTTTTAATCCACTGTTGATTTCTATGGCACTGATCATTATTATTCTGCTGATTTTTCATGTGGATTATGACACATACGAAAGTGGGGCGAAATACCTTTCGTATTTCCTGACACCGGCAACGGTTGCGCTGGCGGTACCTTTGTATGAGCAGATTGAGCCTCTTAAGAAAAACTGGAAGGCGATTCTTGCAGGAATTTTTGCGGGTGCCATGACCTCTGCGCTGTGTGTGTTGGTATTGTCACTGATTTTTAAATTATCACACAAACAGTATGTCACACTGCTTCCAAAGTCCATCACAACGGCGATCGGTATGGGATTGTCCGAAGAACTGGGCGGAATTGTAACCATTACGGTTGCAGTTATCATTGTCACAGGGGTGATTGGAAATATGTTTGCCGAGAATATCTGTAAACTGTTTCACATTAGCGATCCGGTGGCAAAAGGCGTTGGAATCGGATCTGCTTCGCATGCCATGGGAACATCAAAGGCAATGGAGATGGGAGAGATTGAAGGGGCAATGAGCAGTCTGTCAATTGCAGTCTCCGGTCTGATGACGGTTGTGGTATCGCTGATCTTTTCACATATTTATTAAGGGGGAAAAAGAGGGGGTTATGGCTTTACAATTTGTACTGGGAAGTTCGGGGAGCGGGAAAACAGAATACATCTATGAGCGTCTGGTGCGGCAGGCAGGGGAACATCCGAAGAAAAATTATCTGGTGATTGTACCGGAGCAGTTTACGATGCAGACCCAGCAGAAACTGGTGGAACTTGCACCGAATCATGCAATTATGAACATTGATGTGTTAAGTTTTAAGCGTCTGGCATACCGTGTGTTTGATGATATGGGGATGCAGGACATACAGGTTCTGGAAGAAACCGGAAAAAACCTGGTGCTGCGCAGGCTTGCACAGGAACAGGAGGAGACGCTTACCGTTCTTCGGGCAAATATGAACCGGATGGGATATATCGGGGAAGTAAAATCAATGATCTCAGAGCTGGTGCAGTACCGGATTTCACCGGAACAGCTGGTGGATCTGACGGAGGACAAAACAATCTCACCGGTACTTTCTGCAAAACTGCGCGACGTGGCAACCATGTATCGCGCTTTTTGTGATTTTATGAAAGATAGTTTTGTGACGGCGGAAGAGATATTAAATGTTCTGAAAAATCTTGTGCCGCAGTCGGAAACTTTGCGGGATGCGGTGCTGGTATTTGATGAGTTTACCGGTTTTACACCGATACAGAATGATCTCATGCGGGAATTGCTGCAGGTGACAGAGCATATTTACATTACGCTTACAATCGATGCTGCAGAAGATTTTTATCATTGCAGTGGAAATGAAGAATTATTTGCACTGTCCAAAAAAACGATTCTGTCTTTGATGAAGATGGCAGAAGAACTTCATGTGCAGGTGATGGAACCGGTGGTAATGACAGACAGTGCACACAAGCGTTTTAAGCTGGCTCCGGCACTGGCATTTATGGAACAGAATCTGTTTCGTCCCCGTCCGGCAAAATATACCAAGCCGGTAGAAGAAATCCATCTTGCCGCAGTAAAAAATCCACAGGAAGAACTGATTCTTGTGGCCAGGCAGATCAATGCGCTAATCAGACAGGGATACCGCTATCGGGAAATTGCTGTGGTGACGGGCGCAGTGGAAGCTTATCAGAGTTATATGGATCCGGTTTTTACGAAATATGAGATTCCATATTTTATGGATACGACCAAAGAAGTGTTATTTCATCCGTTCATTGAATGTATTCGTGCCGCGCTTGAAATTGTGGATACGAATTTTAGTTATGAGGCAGTCATGCGCTTTTTGCGGTGTGGATTCTGTGATATTGCGGAGGACGATCTGGACCGGCTGGACAGTTATCTGGTTGCAACCGGTATCCGCGGCAAAGCGGCGTGGAGCAGACGATGGGGGCATATGCCACGGCAGAAAACGCTTTACGATCTGGAACAGCTCGAAAAACTCCGGGAAAAAATATATGGGTATCTTGAGCCGTTTGCAGCAGTATTTGCCCGAAAAGATGCCCGTGTTTCGGATGGCATCCGGGCATTGTATGAGCTGCTGACACAGCTGGACACCCAGCATCAGTTATGGAACAGGGAACAGCAGCTTCTGGCGCAGGGAGAGGAAACCAGATCCCGGGAATATGCACAGATTTATACAATCGTGATGCAACTTCTGGAAAAATATAATCTATTACTGGGGGAGGAGCCATTGCAGATCCGGGATTTTACCGAAGTGCTGGAGGCAGGACTTTCCGCTGCAGACGTGGCTGTGATTCCACCGGGCTATGACAGTGTTACGATAGGAGATATCGAACGTACACGATTAAATCATATCAGGATTTTATTTTTTATCGGTGTGAACGACGGTATTATTCCGAAAGCGGCAAATGCCGGAGGAATTATTTCCGAATACGAAAGAGAACTTCTGGCAGAAAAAATGGAGTTAGCACCGGGGGCAAGGGAGCAGGCATTTATTCAGCGCTTTTATCTGTACCGCAATCTTACCAAACCTTCAGAAAAATTATATGTCAGTTATGCAAAGGTTGACAGTGAGGGAAAAGCCATCCGTCCTTCTTATCTGACCGGAGTTTTGAGGAAACTGTTTCCGACACTGAAATTGCAGGAACCGGAGCATATGGAGGCGCATACAGATTTTTATACCAAAGAGGCTGCCGAAGATTATCTCGTCTTCGGACCGCACGAAGAAGCCTGGTATGCGCTTGCCCGCTGGTTCCTGCAGGAGAATGATATGCAAAAGCAGGAGAAGATCCGTAAACTTCTGCATGCGCCGTATACACGGTATGAGGGAGAGCCAATCAGCCGGGCGGTTGCACTTGCACTGTACGGAAGACATCCGTACGGAAGTATTACGCGGCTGGAACGGTTTGCTGCCTGTGCATATGCACATTTTCTGCAATACGGGTTAAAACTTACGGAGCGTGAGACCAGTGCATTTGAGAGTGTGGATATGGGAAATATCTATCATACGGCCTTAGAACGCTACAGCCGGAAGCTGGAACAATCGGAATATGACTGGTTTGTGGTGCCGGATGCCGTGCGCCGGCAGATGGCAGAGAATGCCATGCAGGAGGCAATTGCCGGGTATCCGGGTATGGCGGTCTGCGATACGGCAGAAAATGCCTATCAGAGAAAACGGATGCTTGCTATTTTTGACCAGACGGTCTGGGCATTGACCAGACAGGTGCGTGCGGGGCAGTTTGTACCGGAAAAATTTGAGGTGACATTTGACGAACTGGAGGGAAAGGAAAGTCTCGAGTACCGGTTATCGCATGATGTGACCATGCGGTTGGAAGGAAGGATTGACCGTCTGGATACCTTTGAAGATGAAAATAAAATTTCGATTAAAGTAATAGACTATAAATCCGGAAATACAAAGTTCGATCTGATCCGCGTGTACCGCGGACTGCAGCTGCAGCTGGTGGTTTATATGGATGCGGCGATGGAAATGCTGCGGGGACAGCATCCGAAAAAAGAAATCCTTCCCGGGGGAATTCTCTATTATCACATTGATGATCCGGTACTCGAATCGGATACTCCATTGTCAGACGAAGAGGCCGAGCAGGCGCTGCTTTTCGCACTGCGTCCGGATGGACTGGTGAATTCCGGAGAGGAAATCTATCGTGCCATGGATCAGAATTTTGAGGGAAAATCGCAGATGATCCCCGTGGAAATCAAGAAAAACGGTGAAATTTCCGCAGCGCGTTCAAAAGTGGCATCGACGGAAGAGTTTGCGGTGATTACCCGCTATGTAGAGCACGAGATCCGGCAGTGTGGGGAAGCCATCTATGCGGGAAATATTGCGGTGAATCCTTACCGGAGTGATATAGAAACCAGCTGTACCTATTGTCCTTATGGTTCGGTGTGCGGGATGGATGCAAAAATTCCGGGATATGAATACCGGCAGTTTGCATCCATGAAAAAAGAAGAAGTGCTTGACCAGATGCAGACAGAGCTTGCCAGAAACAGGGGAAAGGAGGAGCGATCAGATGGAATGGACGAAGGAACAGCAGAACGTCATTGATTTCAGAAACCGGGATATTCTCGTCTCGGCGGCAGCGGGATCGGGAAAAACAGCGGTGCTTGTGGCACGTATTATCCAAAGGATTCTCGACCCACAGAATCCGGTTGATATCGACCGGCTTTTGGTTGTGACATTTACGAAGGCAGCGGCGGCGGAGATGCGGGAGCGTATCGGGGCTGCCATTGAGGCAGAATGTGAAAAAGATCCCCAAAACACGCATTTGCGCAGACAGTCGGCACTGATTCACAATGCCATGATCACAACGATTGACAGTTTCTGCCTTTTTGTGGTACGGAATCATTTTGAAGAGATCAGTCTGGACCCGAATTTCAGGATTGCAGATGAAGGAGAGATCCGGCTGCTGGAGCAGGACGTGCTGGAGCAGGTGTTTGAAGATAACTATGCGCGGCAGGAAAAGACGTTTCTTTCACTGATCGATGCCTATGCCGGAAAAAGAAACGACCACGGGGTGCGGGAGATGGTGGCAAAGATTTACCGGATGTCTTTGAGCAGTCCGTGGCCGCAGGCGTGGATGAAAAAACTCACCGAACCGTATCAGGTGGAACGTGCACAGGAACTGGTGCAGACAGAGATGCTTGAGGACATTGCGGAACATGCCAGGCTTTTGTTGTGTGACATGTGCACACAGATGACACAGGCATTGCAGTTGTGTAATGAGCCGGATGGACCGCAGGCATATGCAAAGACACTGGAAGCGGATCTGACGCAGCTGCAGCAGGCAGAAAATCTGCAGGGATATCTGCAGGTACAGACATTTTTAAATGGTCTGGTCTTTGGAAAATTGTCACCGATCCGCAAATTCTCCGGGGATGTCAAAAAAAAGGAAACGGTCATGGAGATCCGGTCGGATGTGAAAAAAGAAGTGGAAACGCTGCAGAAAAAATATTTTGCGATGGATCTGGAGACACTGCTTTTGCAGCAGAAACGCTTGTGTCCATTTCTCGAAGAGCTGGTAAGGCTGGCACTTGAATATACACAGGCAATGGAAACGGCAAAACGAAAGAAGAGAATTGTTGACTTTGCCGATATTGAGCATTTTGCTCTGCGGATTCTCGTGGACGAAAAAACAAAGCAGCCACGGCATACCGCAGAAGAATTCCGCAGACATTTTGCAGAAATCATGATTGATGAGTATCAGGACAGCAACCAGGTACAGGAAGAGATCATGCGTGCGATTTCCATGGAGCCGGAAGGCGGGCATAATCTGTTTATGGTGGGAGATGTCAAGCAGAGCATCTATCGGTTCCGGCTTGCACGCCCCGAACTTTTTATGGATAAATATGCATCTTTTTCGACGGAAGAGAGTCTGCAGCAGAGAATTGATCTGCATATGAATTTTCGAAGCCGTGCACAGGTGCTTGATTTCTGTAATGATATCTTCTACAAAATTATGAGTCCGGATCTGGGACGGGTTGCGTATGACCGGGATGCGGCATTGTATTACGGGGCAAAAAATTATGATGAGAATGCTAAAGGATTTAAACCGGAGCTTTTGCTTTTTGATGAAAAAGACGAATTGCTTTCAGAGACAAAGAATCTGACAAAAGGACAGATGGAAGCGCATATGATTGCCACGCGTATTGCGGATATGAAGCAGCACATGCAGGTGACGGATAAGGAGAGTGGACAGCTTCGGCCGCTGCGTTATTCCGATATTGTCATCCTGCTTCGAAGTTTAAAAGACTACGGAACAGATTTTGTGCAGGTTCTGCAGGGAGCGGGGATACCGGCATATGTGGAATCTTCGACCGGATATTTTTCGGCATCGGAGGTTCAGACGGTGCTGGCAATGCTGCGGATTCTGGATAATCCCTATCAGGATATTCCGATGGCGGCGGTTCTTCGGTCTCCCCTGGTGGGACTGGATGAGGAAGAAATGGCACAGATTCGTGTGGACAATCCGGAGTGTTCGTTTGCGGAAGCTGCAATGCATGCCATGCAGGATGCCACGGAGGGCGCACTTTATGACTTTTACCGGATGTATCGTAAACTGCGGGGAAAACAGGATCTGCCGATCCATGAACTGATCCAGAAGATTCTGCAGCTTAGCGGATATGGAAATTATGCGGCGGCATTGCCAGCGGGGGAGCGCCGTGCGGCAAATCTTGCAATGCTGGTGGAAAAAGCGGTTGATTACGAGAAAACAAGCTACCGGGGATTGTTTCATTTTCTGCGTTATATCGATAAGCTTCAGAAATATGAAGTGGATTTCGGGGAGGCAGATACCACAGGAGAAAATGCCAATGTTGTCCGCGTGATGACCATTCATAAGAGTAAGGGACTGGAGTTTCCGGTCGTTTTTGTGTCCGGTCTGGGAAGAAAAATGAATCAGATGGATGCCAGCGACCGGCTGGTGGTACATCCGGATTTAGGCCTTGGAATCTGTGAGATTTCCGGGCAGCCCAGAGTGAAAAAAAACAGTGTGTTCCGGTCGGAGATTGCAGACCGGATCCGCAGGGAAAATCTCGGAGAGGAACTGCGCATATTGTATGTAGCACTGACGAGGGCAAAAGAAAAACTGGTTTTGACCGGAATGATCAAAGATGCCAAAAAAACGTTTTCCGAATATACCGGAAATGTACTTCCGGGGAAGCCGGTCAGTTACCGGCAGAGGGTCCGGGCAGCCAGTTACCTGGACTGGATTCTTCCGGCCATGCTTTCTTATCCGCAGAAATATACGCTCGATGTGGTTCCACCGGAAAAAATTGTATGGGAAGAGGTGGAACAGGCGGCAGACAGCAGGGAAAATTATGAGGAACTTCTGCAGCATATCGATCATGCGAAACCGGAACTGCTTCAGCAGTATGACCAGTGGTTTTCCTATCGTTACCCATATCAGAGTGAGGCCGGCAAAAAAAGTAAATATTCGGTTTCGGAACTGAAGCATGCATCGCTTGTCTTACAGTATGACAGGTCCGAGGGAGAAGCCGTGGTGCCGGATTTTCTGCAGGAAGACCGTGAAGTGTATGTTCCGGACTTTGCAAGAGAAGAGGACAGAGAGTATCCGGCAGCTGAAAACGTAAATCAGGGTGCTATGCGGGGAACCGCGGTGCACCGGGTGATGGAATGTCTGGATTTTGCTGCGATTGCAGATATAGATACCTCTGATGCGGGAGCAGTTTCTGCATTTGTGAAACAGGAACTGGACCGGATGCTTGCAAACGGACAACTGCCGGGGGAATGGTATGCGCTTGTTATTCCGGAAATGATCGAAGCGTTTGTGGAAAGTCCGATTGCTCCCCGGATGGCAGCAGCAGCTGTGCGTGGGGATCTGTACCGGGAGAGACCGTTTGTGATGCAGCATCAGATGGAGGCATCCGGCGGGACGGTGCTGGTACAGGGAATCATAGATGTTTTCTGGATGGAAAATGATAAAATTATTTTGCTGGATTACAAAACGGACCGGGTAAAACAGGCGCAGGAACTTTTGATGCGCTATCAGACACAGCTTCAGCTGTATGCAGATGCATTAAGCCGTGTATTTTCTACGGATACAAAAAAAATGGTGGCGGAAGAAAAACTCATCTATTCGTTTCACCTGAAGGAGGTTGTCACATTATGAGTCGAATTGTACTTGCCTCTGCGTCACCGCGGAGAAAAGAGCTGCTCGAACAGATCGGACTGGAATTTGAAATTTGTCCGGCGAAGGGAGAAGAAGTCATTACTGCTGGTTCTGTGGATGGGGCAGTGTTAGAACTTTCCCGTCAGAAAGCGGAAGAAGTGGCCGCAGGAATTCTTTCCTACAATGAAATCCATCCGGAGCTGGTTACGCCGCAGGACATTCTGGTGATCGGGGCCGATACGGTGGTTGCCTGTGATGGAAATATTCTCGGGAAACCGCGGGATGAAGCGGATGCAGCCCATATGCTTTCGATGCTGTCCGGACATACCCACAGCGTATACACGGGAGTAACGCTTGTTTTTATTGATAAAAACGGCAGAACCGGGGAAACTTCATTTTATGAGAAAACAGATGTCTGCATGTATCCTTTGGATGACGCGGAAATCCGGCGCTATATTGCCGGCGGAGAGCCGATGGATAAGGCGGGAAGCTATGGAATTCAGGGACAGGCAGCTGCTTTTGTGAAGGAAATCCATGGTGATTATAACAATGTGGTGGGACTTCCGGTGGGGCGGTTATATCAGGAACTGAAAAAACTGGGAGTCATGGAGTGGAATTAAGGGATTGTCACAGAGAAATTCCTTCGTTATAATAATAGAAAGTGATTCACAGGGAGGAAAAAGGTATGAACGAATACGATGAGGAGATTTTACATTATTTTCTGGAACACCAGACACAACTTTTCCCGGAGGCGGTAGCGGAAAGCCCGGAGGAAGCAGAAGAGTTTCTGGAGGACTGCATGGCGGTTGTCTGTAAAAATATAAAAGAAGTGCGGGATTATTTTGATGACGCGGGGATGGATGTCGCCGGAATGAGTGAGGAAGAACTGTTAGAGGCGAGTGAGGTTTTTGCAATTCCCGATGGTCGTTTTCTTGTCGTAGAAGGATAAAACGGTATGAAAAAAAAGAGATGGAAACTGGCGGGGATTTTTCTTATAGCAGCGCTTACGGTACCGTCACTCGGAGGCTGTAAGGTTGGAAATACACAGATTCGCCTGTCGTCAGGACAGCTGAGAAACCATAATGCCATTGTGCGGATCAATGATCATAAATATGATATTAGATATGCAAAACTGTATTTGTGCAATTACCGCAACCTGTATGGCAAAGCGTACGGAACGGATCTCTGGGAATCCTATGATGCGGATTTAGAACAGTATGTCAAGGATGTGACGATTCAGGAACTGACACATATTGCATGTATGGATATTCTGGCAGAAAATCAGGACATGCATCTGAGTGAGCAGGAAAAGAAACAGGCAGCACGTGCGGCAAAAGAATATTACCAGTCACTTACGGAGGAAGAAAAAACGTTCATCGGTCTGTATGAGAGAGAGATCCGTACAGCATATGAAGAGTATGCACTGGCAGAAAAGCTGTATCATGCGCTGACACAGGGAACCGATGAGGAGATCAGTGATGATGAAGCCAGAGTGGTCCGGGTACAACAGATCTATGTAAAAGAAAAAGAAGCACTGCGTGCGGTGCAGGAAAATCTTGCAGCGGGAGATGATTTTGCCTCGGTTGCGAGTGCTTACAATCAGTCGAGGGAGTTTGAGCGCACCATTGCACGTGGAACTTATCCGGATGCGATGGAGGAGATCGTGTTTAATCTCGATGACGGAGCGTGTTCCGATGTGATTGCGGCAGATGACGGGTATTATATCATCCGCTGTCTGAACAAATTCGAAAAAGATCTGACGGAGGAAAACAAGGAAAAAATCCGTGTAAAGAAAAAAAAAGAACGATTTGAAAACGAGTACCAGACGTTTGTGAAGAATTCCACGTTTTGCTTAAATGATAATCTGTGGGACGATGTGACGTTAAAAGATGTGTCCGGCATCGGGACGGATTCTTTTTTCAGCACATATGAGAAATATTTTACAACAGGAGAAAATACAGAGACAACATGAAATGGGAATTTGATATTTTATATGCACTGCAGAAGATTCATCAGCCGGTTCTTGACCATATCATGACAGGACTCTCCACGATAGGAAATGCCGGTATTTTCTGGATTGTACTTGGCCTTGCGCTTTGTATTCCGAAGAAATACCGCAAAATTGGAATCCAGATGGTGATATCCATGGCAATTACGTTTATCATTGGAAATCTGATCCTGAAAAATCTGATCGCAAGAGAAAGACCCTGCTGGCTGGATACACAGATTGCCCTGCTCATAAAAAGCCCAAAGGATTATTCTTTTCCGTCCGGGCATTCCATGAACGGATTTGCTGCATCCATCGCACTTTTATGTAATGATAAAAAGCTTGGAATTCCGGCAGTGATTTTAGCATCCCTGATTGCGTTTTCCAGACTGTATCACTTTGTTCATTTTCCGACCGATGTAATGGTGGGAATTTTAATCGGTACGACCGTGGCAATTCTGGTGCATGCGGGTTATCTGAGAGGGAGCCGCAGACATTTTTCGTAATTTTTAATATCATAGAAGTAAAAAACTCCGAAGCATACAGCTTCGGAGTTTTTCGTACCATTTTTTATTTAGTTAACAGTAACATGATATCGTTGCTTCGCTTTACGAACTTTGTCATAGCCTCTGCGGACAATGGCTGGTTGGAAAGCATGGCCAGATCATAGAGCTGTTCTGCAAACATGCCGGAATGTTCGGAATCTTTGTGTTCGAACAGATATTTTACCAGAGCGTTGTTTGCATTTAAAGTCAGAGTCTGGTCTGCTGCAAACATATTCGGGTCCATACCGCCCATACCGCCGGCTGCGTACATCTTCATCATATCCTGCATACGTCTGCCCTGTTCGGAGAGTGTGAGGATAGAGGCAACATCCGCATCCTTTAAGCTTTCTACTTTTACCGTAAGCTTATCGTTGTTCAGTGTCTTTTTGAACAGATCGGAAAGGGTATTGGTTTCCTCGGTCAGATCTGCTGCATCATCGGATTTTAAGGCATCTGTGACATCTGCATCAATACGCTTGAACTGATAGTGCTCGTTGCGCTGCTCTAACTGTGTGATGAAGGAAGTATCGATGTTGTGATCGAGGATTACGGCATTCATGCCCTGTTCCTTGAACATCTTGATGTATTGTCCCTGCTGAGCCTTGTCTGTTACATAGTAGATCGTGCTGCGTTCCGGCTCTTTTTCTTCCTCTTTTGCATCGTCTGACTTGGATTCTTCCGTCTTTGCATCTTCGGTCGTCTTTTCGTCGTCTTTCTTTTCGTCCTCAACAGGAACGAGAAGTTCCGGAAGTGTCTGATACTTGTCATTGATATCCTTAAAGAGGATATAATCATTCATCTTGTCACAGAACTTGGTATCTTTTAAGCAGCCGTATTTGATAAACGGGCTGATATCATCCCAGTATTTTTCGTAGTTTTCTTTCTCTGTCTTGCACATGCCGATGAGCTTGTCAGCCACTTTCTTGGTAATGTACTCGGAAATTTTCTTGACAAAACCGTCATTCTGCAGCGCAGAACGTGATACGTTCAGAGGCAGATCCGGACAGTCGATAACGCCTTTTAAGAGCATTAAGAATTCCGGAATGACTTCTTTGATATTATCTGCGATAAATACCTGATTGTTGTAAAGTTTGATGGTTCCTTCAATGGAATCATACTCGGTATTGATCTTCGGGAAATAGAGGATACCTTTTAAATTGAACGGATAATCCATATTCAGATGGATCCAGAACAGAGGCTCTTTGTAATCCATAAATACCTTGCGGTAAAATTCCTTGTAATCCTCATCGGTACATTCACTTGGATTTTTGGCCCAGAGAGGATTGGTATCGTTGAGTGGTACCGGACGTTTTACAATCTTTACCTTGTCCTTGGCCGGAGAAACTTCTACGATTTCTTTTTCGCCCTTGTCGTTTTCTTTTTCCTCAGTCTTGGCCTCTTCGTGGATTTCTTCAATTACTTTATCGGTATCTTTTACATCTTCCTTGTCGATCGTTTCATATTCTTCCGGGGCATTGGCCTTGGAAAGATAGATCTCGGTTGGCATGAAAGAACAGTATTTTTCAATGACTTCTCTTGCACGGTATTCGTTGGCAAATTCCAGACAATCCTCATTTAAGAAAAGTGTGATTTCTGTACCAACGGTTGTTTTGTCGCCATCTTTCATATCAAATTCGGTACCGCCATCGCAGGACCAGTGAACAGCGGTTGCACCTTCTTTATAAGAAAGGGTATCAATCGTTACTTCATCTGCAACCATAAATGCGGAGTAAAAACCAAGTCCGAAATGACCGATAATCTGATCGTCATTGGATTTATCTTTGTATTTCTCGATGAAATCCGTTGCACCGGAAAATGCAATCTGGTTGATATATTCTTCTACTTCATCGGCAGTCATTCCAAGACCGTTATCGATAAATGTTAAGGTTTTTTCTTCCGGGTTTACGATGACCTGAATCTTTGCTTTATAATCAGCAGGAAGGGAATATTCTCCCATCATGTCCAGTTTCTTTAATTTGGTAATCGCATCGCAACCGTTGGAAATCAGCTCACGATAGAAGATATCATGATCTGAATATAACCATTTCTTGATAATCGGAAACAGGTTGTCGCTGTCGATGGATAATGATCCGTGTTTATTTGCCATATGTTATACATCTCCTTTGTTTTCATTCACAAATGTTCGCTAATGAAAATGATAAAACCAGTTTTGTAAAAAGTCAATAGAAAATCAGCACTCTTTTTGAATGAGTGCTAACAATGAACGCGAAAATGCCGGAAAATAGCGTGTTGGTGCATTTCTAAAAACTTTCTAAACTGTAGACACTTCTTTTAAATCATGTTACTATTTATGCAGAACAGGTGATCGCGAAACTCTTTCCCGATCGCTTATTTAATGCAAAATAAGAAAAGGAGTATTACATATGTTAAAAGAAGGCGTAAAAGGAACACAGGAAATTATGGTAACAGAGGAAAACACCGCAAAAGTTATGGGAAGCGGTGCCCTGGATGTATTTGCAACCCCTGCAATGATCGCATTGATGGAAAAGACTGCATGGGAGAGTGTACAGCCGTATTTAGAGGAGGGAAGCGGAACGGTAGGAACGTTAATGAATGTAAAACATGTGGCAGCTTCCCCGGTGGGCATGAAAATTACCTGTGAAACCGAACTGACGAAAGTAGATGGCAGAGCACTGACGTTTTCTGTAAAAGCTTTTGATGAGGCAGGACTGATCGGAGAGGGCGAGCATGAGCGTTTTATTGTATATAATGAAAAATTCCAGGCAA
Source organism: Roseburia faecis (assembly GCF_001406815.1). Lineage (GTDB taxonomy): Bacteria > Bacillota > Clostridia > Lachnospirales > Lachnospiraceae > Roseburia > Roseburia faecis. The sequence continues at coordinate 81,583 of NZ_CVRR01000033.1, forward strand.
AAGCCGATGCAAAGCTGGAAAAATAATGTTATACGATAAAGATATCCGTGAACCTCTGGCATTTTATCTGGAAGAAATTTACGGGAAAAACAGAATCCTTGAGGAACAGGTGATGGGGCAGTCACGGGCGGATATGGTCATGGTGGTACACGATGCCCTCTACGGAATTGAGATCAAGAGTGATGCGGACAGTTATGCACGGCTGGATCGCCAGGTGAAAGATTACAACTTATATTATGACTATGATCTGGTCGTGGTCGGAACCCGGCATGCGGCACATATTAAGGAACATGTCCCGGAATGGTGGGGGATCATTACGGTGGAACAGGTAGGGGATCAGGTTGATTTTTATATGCTGCGGGAGCCGCAGAGTAACCCACAGATGGACTGGAACTGTAAAATAGAGATTTTGTGGCGGCCGGAACTGGCGCATATCCAGGAACTGAACGCGATGCATGCATATAAGCAGAAAAGCAAGCGGTTTGTGGCCGATAAAATTGTCGAGACAGTTCCGAAAGAAACGCTGGCAGTCCAGCTCTCGGAAGAACTGTTCGAGCGGGATTATACAAAAATCTGGGAGACGATCCAGAACTTTCGAAAGGAAAACGGACAAAAACTGCGTCGGAGACGAAGAAGACGGAAAACAAAAAAACAGGCGTAAAGCGGGCAGAAACAGGAAAAGAATATGTCGGCAAATGTCGAAAAACGGATGACGCTCTCTGAAATTGGTGGTATAATAGTACCAGATATGGGGAAGGAAAAAGAACAGGGGTGCGACTATGAAGATAGCAGTATTTGCGACAGGATGGAACGGTGAGTACCTGCGTGATATGTATCACGGTCTGGAAAATTCACAGAAAGAATTCCATGACTCCATACATCTGTATGCAAGTTTTGGAAGACTGGGATCAGGAGACAGTTTTAATAAGTCAGAGTTTGATTTTTTTGAACTGGCAGATATGGAGGCGTACGATGGATTTTTGTATCCGAGTACCACGGTCAAAGAAGGAGATGTCAAGCAGCGGTTACTCGAACGGATCATAGAAAGTAAAAAGCCCTGTGTATCTCTGGAAGAGGAGATTCCCGGGCTTTCTTTTGTCGGAATCAATCAGAGCAAAGCCATGCGGCAGATCGTGCGGCATCTTGCCGGGGTTCATGGAATCCGGACATTTGGTTTTATTAACGGGATGAAAGATACCTATGAGGCGCAGATGCGTCAACAGGGGGTAGAGTCCAAAATTCGGGAACTGGGGCTTTGTCTTATGCCGGAATGGGTGGATTATGGAAATTATGAGTACCGCTCCGGGGAAACATATGCCAGAAAAATGATTGCAGCATATGAGGCAGGGGAGGAACTCCCACAGGCGGTTATCAGCGCAAATGATCTGATGGCGGCAGCTTTTTTGCAGACCATAAAAGGAACTGCGCTCGAGGGAAAGATACCAATCACAGGGTTTGACCGGTATTTTGACGGGGAATGTTTCAGCCCGACGATGACAACCATTGAACGGCCGAGAGACCAGGTGGCATATGAAGCTGTCAGGCTTCTGCACGAACTGCATGAAAAGGCAGATGGAAAGCTGGTACACAGGGAACTTTCCTACCGGTTTTTTATCGGGAATACCTGTGGCTGCACAAAGCATGTCCCATTTGATACGGAATCGTTCCGTAACCGGATTTTCTGGAAAAATCTGCAGGAATATGACGCAAAATCCAAACTCGATTCCATGCAGGAATGGGTAACCAGCCGGATCTCTTTAGAAGAGATCATGGATGCGACGGGGAGATTCTTAGATCTGGTCGGGGCAGGAAGAGGGCAGATCTTTTTGACGGATGATCTGTTTTCCCAGGAAGCCAAAAGTTATCGAAGCTGTAAGAGAGAAGTACTTAACTGGTGCAATGAAAAGAACCGGACAGAAGAAGGCGGGGTACAGGTGTTTATGCCATTGCATTATCAGCTGCACCGGATGGGATACTGTATGGTGGCTGGTGTGGATGAGATGTTTAGGACAGGAATTCTGGAAACCTTTTTCCGCAATATCTGTTATGCACTGGAAAATTATATCCAGCGGAAGCAGTATCAGGAAGTAAATCTGAAACTGCAGAAGTTGTACCGGATCGATCAGCTGACGGGAATTTATAACCGTTTTGGAATGGAAGATCTGGGACAGAAGTTTTATGAGAGAAATTGTGAGTATCATATCAATACGAAGTTTATATTCTGTGATATCAATCGTTTAAAATACATCAACGATACATATGGGCATAAAGCCGGTGACTGGGTCATCCGAAAGACGGGGGAAGCGCTTGGAAGGCTTGCCGCGGAAGACAGTCTGCCATTTCGGTTTGGCGGTGATGAATTTTTACTGCTGACGAGAGAAGAGTCCGGGATCACTGCGGAATCCATCCGTCAGAGTATTGCGGCGGTATGCAAGGAAGAACCATCCCCGATCCGGGAGCCTTTAGAGGCCAGCATCGGTGTGATTCTTGCTCCGTGGGACAGCGAGTATAATATGGATGTATATCTGAATCAGGCAGATGAGGCAATGTATGAAGAAAAGAAAATGTATCATGAAAAATATGGAGACCGGCGCAGAAGATAAAAATCAACAGACCGCCATCTATGTGATGACGCATAAGGCATTTACGCCGCCACCGGATCCGTTGTATATTCCGCTTCATGTGGGAAGAGCGGCGGCTTCGTCATACAGCAGGGATGAGAAATCGTCCCCGCTGTCTTTTTGTGTGGGAGATAATACCGGAGATCACATTTCCGAAAAAAACTGTTATTACAGTGAACTGACGGGAATGTACTGGGTATGGAAAAACTCCCATGCAAAGGTAGTTGGTACCTGCCATTACCGCCGGTATCTTTTAAATGAGCAGGGAAAATTGTTTACAGAGGCACAGATTCTTTCTCTGCTGCAGCAGTATGATGTGATCACAACGAAAGAACTGCAGCTGAATTTTTCTTATTATGAGGGATTTGCTTCTCACCACAAGATTTTATATCTGGACGAAACAGCCCGTGTGATACAGGAGATTTATCCGGATTATGCGGCGGATTTTCAGCAGCTGGTGCAGCAAAAGCACACCTATTTCGGAAATATGCTGATTGCAAAAAAAGAAGTTTATGATGCTTATATGGAATGGCTGTTTTCTATTTTATTTGAAGTGGAGCGGCGCGTGAAAGTGGAAGAAGAGGATTCTTATCACCGGAGAATTTTCGGATTCATTTCGGAGTTTTTACAGTATGTCTGGATCAGGCACAACAGGCTGCGGGTGTATGCGTGTATGGTAGGCATGCTGGGAGAAAAAGCAGAGATTGCAGAAGTCCGGTGCCGGCTGGCGGAATATTTTGACCGGGCAGATGTGGATGGAGCAAAGGCATATTTTTTGCAGGCAAAAAAAGAACGGCCGGATCTTCTGATGGAAGCATCGGATATCACCGGAGAACTTCATCTGTGTATGGAAGTGATCGCCATAGCAGGCTTAGAGCAGCAGGCATACGGTAAAAATCTTCTGACCCGTGTGCGTGGATTCCGGAATCTGATGCAGTACTGCAATAACCTGAACCGGTATGTACTGCAGAAAAAACAGGAGATCCCGGATGCCGGTCTGCAGGAGTGGGAAGAAGAAAATGAGGTAACTCCGGTTGCCAGACAGGTCGCAGAACAGGTGATGCATGCGTCTGAGGCGGAGGCATCTGTGGTACACCGGCTGCAAAATCAATTGACAAAATAAAAAACATCAATAAAATTGCTTAAATTTAATCATTTCCAAATGAGAGATTATGTGTTAAAATTACTCATTGAAATTGATAATATTTAATGTTGGAAAAGAGGAAACATCATGAAAAATTTTGACAAGTATGAAAGACAGTATTTTCTTCCTCCAGTCTGCGAATACGACTGGGCCAAAAAAGATTACATAGAGAAAGCACCAATCTGGTGTTCCGTGGACCTGCGTGACGGTAACCAGGCACTGATCGAGCCGATGAGCCTTGACGAGAAGCTGGAGTTTTTCCAGATGCTCGTGGATATCGGATTTAAGGAAATTGAAGTTGGATTCCCGGCAGCATCAGAAACAGAGTTTATTTTTATGCGTACGCTGATTGAGCGGGATATGATTCCGGATGATGTGACCGTTCAGGTACTGACACAGGCGCGTGAGCATATCATTAAAAAAACATTTGAGGCAGTCAAAGGGGCTCCGCATGCAGTTATTCATCTGTACAATTCCACTTCTGTGGCACAGCGGGAGCAGGTGTTTAAAAAAGACAAAGAGCATATCATGCAGCTGGCTGTGGATGGTGCAAAGCTGTTAAAGAGACTTGCCAGTGAGACAGAGGGAGATTTCTCTTTTGAGTACAGTCCGGAAAGTTTCCACGGAACCGAAGTGGATTACGCAGTCGATGTCTGCAATGCCGTTCTGGATGTATGGGAGCCGGATGCCGCACACAAGGCAATTATCAATATCCCGGCAACTGTTGAGACTGCAATGCCGCATATTTTTGCAACACAGATCGAATATGTAAGCAAGCATCTGCACCACAGAGAAAATGTGGTACTCAGTCTTCATCCGCACAACGACAGAGGCTGCGGTGTCAGTGATGCTGAACTGGGACTTCTGGCAGGAGCAGACCGTATCGAAGGCACGCTGTTTGGAAACGGAGAGCGTACCGGAAATGTCGATATCATTACGCTTGCCATGAACATGTTTTCTTATGGCATTGACCCGAAACTGGACTTTGCAGATATGCCACGCATCCGTGAGACGTATGAGCGTCTGACGAGAATGCATGTCCATGAGCGTTCTCCGTATGCCGGAGATCTTGTCTTTTCTGCGTTCTCCGGTTCCCATCAGGATGCGATTGCAAAGGGAATGGCCTGGAGAGAAGAAAAGAAATTAAAGACATGGACGGTTCCGTATCTGCCGATCGATCCGATGGATGTGGGAAGAACTTACGATGCCGATGTTATCCGTATCAACAGCCAGTCCGGAAAGGGAGGAATCAGTTATATCTTAAAGCAGAATTTCTCCATTTCTCTGCCGCAGGCAATGAAAGAAGAAGTCGGATATGCAGTGAAACAGGTATCGGATGAAGAACACAAGGAACTTTCTCCACAGTGGGTATACGAGATCTTTGAAGAAAACTATATGAACAAAATGCCGTACTTTACAATCGATTCTTGCCATTTCAAGCAGAATGATGGTATTATGGCAGAGACAGAAATTAACTTTGGCGGAAAGAAGACCATCGTCGATGCAAACGGAAACGGTCGTCTGGACGCCGTGAGCAACACAATCAAGCAGTTCTTCGGTATCAGCTACGAACTTTCTACCTATGAAGAACATGCATTGTCCCATGGATCTTCTTCTAAGGCAATCGCCTATGTGGGCATTACCTGTGAAGGAAAGAGTTACTGGGGTGTCGGTATGGATGAGGATATCATCAAAGCGTCCATCCATGCGCTGACGGTTGCTGTAAATAAATTACCGCAGATTGCACAAAATGATGGGGCACAGGATGAACGCCTGACCGCCATGCTTAATTTTATCCAGAACAATTATCAGGATGTAACACTTGAGAGCATGGCAGCGCAGTTCCATCTGTCAGAGCCTTATATCTCCAAATATATCAAGGATAAATCAGGTAAGACATTTGGAGAGCACGTAGCCCATATTCGTATGAAACGTGCCAAGACTCTGCTGAAAAACGGTAATATGACGGTTGAAAATATTGCGGATGTTGTCGGATATCCGAGTGTTGAGCATTTTAACCGTACCTTTAAAAAATGCTTTGATATGACTCCGTTGCAGTACCGCAATGAGAGCCGCGAGAAAAAATAAAAAGCCGGAGGTGGCGTCGAATGTATGATGTAATTATTATTGGAGCAGGACCGGGGGGGATTTTTTCTGCCTATGAGCTCATGAAGCAGGATGAAAATTTAAAGATTGCAGTGTTTGATGCAGGACGTTCTTTGGAACAGAGACATTGTCCGATTGATGGAGAAAAGGTAAAGAGCTGTATCGGCTGCAAGACCTGTGCAATCATGAACGGATTTGGCGGAGCCGGAGCCTTTTCGGATGGTAAATACAACATTACCAATGATTTCGGCGGTACTTTATATGAATATATCGGCAGACAGAAAGCACTTGAACTGATGAAATATGTGGATACCATCAATATGTCTCACGGTGGAGAGGGAACCAAAATGTACTCCACCGCAGGCACAGATTTAAAAAAAGTGTGTCTGCAGAATAAACTGAAGCTTCTGGATGCATCGGTCCGCCATCTGGGCACTGATGTCAATTATGTTGTGCTGAAAAATCTTTATGACGAGATGAAAGACCACATGGACTTTTTCTTTGACACCCCGGTGGAGAAGATTCAGGTCAAAGAAGATGGATATCTTGTTTCGACAAAAGATGCGGAATATGCGTGCAAAAAATGTATCGTGTCAGTCGGACGGAGCGGAAGCAAGTGGATGGAAACCGTCTGTGAGGATCTGGAAATTCCTACCAAATCCAACCGTGTGGATATCGGTGTGCGTGTAGAACTTCCGGCAGTGATCTTTTCCCATCTGACCGATGAACTTTATGAGAGCAAGATTGTTTACCGTACGGAAAAGTTTGAGGATAATGTCCGTACGTTCTGCATGAATCCATATGGCATAGTGGTAAATGAAAATACCAATGGTATTGTGACGGTAAACGGACACAGCTATGACAGCCCGGATCTTCGCACAGAGAATACGAACTTTGCACTTTTAGTTGCCAAACATTTTTCCGAGCCGTTTAAAGACAGCAATGGATACGGAGAGAGCATTGCGCGGTTATCGAACATGTTAGGCGGTGGTGTGATCGTACAGCGTTTTGGTGATCTGGTGCGCGGACGACGCAGTAATCAGAAACGTATCGAGGAGGGGCTTGTGACACCGACACTTTCCGCAACACCGGGAGATTTAAGTCTGGTTCTTCCGAAGCGAATCTTAGATGGTATCATTGAGATGATCTATGCGCTCGATAAGATTGCACCGGGTACCGCAAACGACGATACCCTGCTGTATGGTGTGGAAGTAAAATTCTATAATATGGAAGTAGAGCTGGATGAGAATCTGCAGAGCCGGTATCCGGGACTTTATATCATCGGAGATGGCAGTGGTGTGACCCATTCACTGTCTCATGCATCTGCCAGTGGTGTTTATGTGGCAAGACACATTTTAGAAAGTGAAGGAAAAGCTATTTGATCACAATATTTACAGCTCTTTATCCGGAGGCAAAGGAACTGATCCGGGCGCTTTCTTTGAAAAAAGATATGACACAGAATCATTTTCAGGTATTTTCGGATGAAAACAATCAAATACAGATTGTCATTACCGGGGCATCCGCCATTGCGGCGGCCACGGCGGTGGCAGAGTGTTCGACCAGAAGAGAACCGGATAGCGGGGATTTCCTGATCAATTATGGGAGCTGTGCCGGCAGGAAAAATATTCCTGTCGGCACTGTTTCGCTTTGTAACAAACTGACGCAAACGGTAGACGGACGTACATTTTATCCCGATATTTTATACCGGCATCCGTTTGAGGAAGCAGAACTATACAGTTTTCCCGCGGTACAGGACCGGGAATCTTTCCAACAGTTTTTGGATAAAGATGCCGGGGCGGGGGACAGAAGAAAAGAGATCCTGGTGGATATGGAGGCTGCTGCAATATATCAGGCAGGAAACTATTACTATGCACCGCACCAGATGCTGTTTCTCAAGGTAGTAACCGATCATGGAACAACACAGGAGCCGCAGAGTGCCGGGAGTGGAGAACATTTTTCACAGATCATGGACCGGGCAGCAGAAGAGGTTTTAACATTTATCCGGCAGCTTTTGACAATGCAGGAAAAAAACAGCAGGCAGGAGAGTATGCAGGAAGCATTTAGAAGCCAGGTAGAAGAACAGGCAAAGCTGTGGCAGGAGGCATTGCATGGTTCTGAAACCATGAAAGCGCAGATCCGGCAGATGATTTTGTATCATTCACTCTGCGAAGCAAAAGAAGCATCCGGGAAGCAAACCATGTCCGGATGGTACCGGGAATATGAACAGGCAGGCCGGCTGCCGGCAAAAGACAAACGGGAAGGAAAGAGGATTCTTGAAGAACTTAGAGCACGTGTGTTATAATACACGGTTTTCCCATATTTATGTGGAACGCCGCATCCGCAATCATCCGCGTACGGAACAGATCCTTTTGCGGTTTCCACAGGCACAGATTGTGGAGATTGAACATTACAAGGATGTATTTAACCGGCATGGACAGGACTGTGTCCGGCAGCATCAGGCACAGGCTCTCATTCTGGCAGAAAAAACCGATCATTTTTTTTATGAAGGAGCACCGGTCTGTCAGGATTTTGGCAATACTAATTTTTATTACTGTTCCACAATGATGAACTGCATCTATGATTGCAGCTACTGTTATCTGAAAGGCATGTATCCGTCCGGTCACATGGTGCTTTTTGTGAATATCGAAGATTACCTGGAAGAACTTGACCATATTCTGAAGACACAGAATATGTATGTGTGCATTTCTTATGATGCGGATCTGCTTGCCATGGAGGCTGTGACAGGATATGTCAGACTCTGGAGTGCATATGCTGCAAAACATGAAAACTTAAAGCTGGAAATCAGGACAAAATGCGCCGGCCATGCGATGTGGGATCTGCCCTGTCTGTCCAATGTGATCTATGCGTTTACCCTGTCTCCGCAGAAGATGATAGATGCGTTTGAGAAAGAAACACCTTCGGCGTTTGCACGCATAGTCTGTGCCGCGGAGGGACTTAAAAAAGGATTTCCGGTGCGCCTGTGCTTTGATCCGATGCTGTATCTGCCGTCCTGGAAGACCGATTATCTGCAATTGCTAAGTCAGATTGACCGTATTTTTGGTGACCGTATGTTGCATGACGTCTGGGAGAAACTGGTTGATGTAAGTGTGGGAACGTTCCGGATTTCACAGGAATATATGAAAAAACTCCGGCGGGTAGAACCTTTTGCACCAGCGGTACAGTATCCTTATGTCAATTGCAACGGGGTATATCAGTATCCACCGGAATTATTAAAGAAAATGGAAAGTTTTATGATCACGGAATTAACACAGAGAATGGACAAGGAGAACATATATCATGAGTAAGGCAGCGATTGTAACCGGTGCCAGTTCCGGAATCGGACTGGCAATCAGCCGGGTACTCTGTGAGAAAGGGTATGAAGTCTACGGATTTGGACGGGATTTTGCAAAAGAACAGACAAGGGAATTTGTAGAGCAGACCGCGGCATTTCATCCGGTAGAAGGCGATTTATTAGAAGAACAGAAATTATGCGATGCGGTGAAAGAGATCACAAAAACGGCAGACATTGAGGTACTTGTCAATGCGGCCGGGGTTGGTCATTATGGTCTGCATGAGGAACTGACTCCCAAAAAGATACAGGCCCTGGTCCGTACAAACCTAGAGATTCCCCTGCTTCTGACGAACCGGCTGCTTCGGGTGCTGAAGAAAAATCATGGATATATCATCAATATCTCGTCCGTGACGGCCAAGCAGAGCAGTCCGCATGGCTGTGCCTATGCGGCAACCAAGGCGGGACTGTCCAGCTTCGGAAAGAGTCTGTTTGAGGAAGCACGCAAGTACGGTGTCAAGGTGACAACGATTCATCCGGACATGACAGATACCAATCTGTACCGGGATGCGGATTTTACCTGTGGGGAGGAGCCGGAAAGTTATCTGCTGCCGGATGAAGTGGCAAAGGCGGTTGCCTATGTGCTTGACCAGCGGGAGGGCATGGTCGTGCCAGAGATTACGCTGCGACCGCAGCTGCACCGCATTGCAAGAAAGTAGGGGAAATATGAGAGTAACAATTGCACAGACACTGCAGCATTATGAGAAGAAAAACCTGCCGAAAGATATTTGTGCCGGAATTATCATTATGGCCGTTTCCATCCCGATTTCCATGGGATATGCGCAGATTGCCGGTCTTCCGGCGGTATACGGTCTGTATGGATCGGTGTTTCCGATCCTGTTGTTTGCACTGTTTTCGACTTCACCACAGTTCATTTTTGGTGTGGATGCAGCTCCGGCGGCACTGATCGGAGGAGCGCTGATTGATCTGCACATAGAAAGCGGTTCAGAAGCAGCACTTAAAGTTGTGCCGGTCCTGACTCTGTTTGTGGCCATGTGGCTTCTGGCATTTTATCTGATGAAAGCGGGAAAACTCGTGAATTACATATCTGCACCGGTGATGGGCGGTTTTATTACCGGAATCTGCACGACGATTATTCTCATGCAGGTACCGAAACTGTTTGGCGGGACTGCGGGCACTGGAGAACTTTTGGAGCTGGCCGGACATATCGGAAATACACTTGGACAGATCCATGTTCCGTCCCTTATAATGGGTGTGATTGCACTGGTAATTCTGCTGGCGGCAAAGAAACTGATACCAAAATTTCCGATGGCGGTCGTACTGATGGCGGTTGGAGCCCTTATGACAAAGTTTCTTCCGGTCAGGGAGTGGGGCATACAGACATTAAGTGCTGTGCAGACGGGACTTCCGCGGTGGAAGGCGGTGGATCTGTCTGCAGTGCCGCTTAAAGATGCCATAACGATCAGTCTGTCGGTGGCAGTAGTGATTATGGCAGAGACTCTTCTGGCAGAAAATAATTTTGCCCAGAAAAACCGCTACCGGATCAACGACAATCAGGAATTGCTGGCATTTTCCCTTGGAAATTTTGCAGCAGCTCTGACCGGATGCTGTCCGATCAACGGGTCCGTATCAAGGACCGCAATGGGAGAACAGTATCAGGGGAAAACCCAGCTGACAGGAATTGTGGCGGGAATTTCCATGATGATTCTGCTTTTGTGCGGAACAGGATTTATCGGATTTCTTCCGGTTCCGGTGCTTACCGCGATTGTGATCTCCGCATTGCTTGGAGCCACGGAATTTGAACTTGCAGTCCGTTTGTGGAAAGTCAGCCGCACGGAATGTCTGATCTTTTTTGGTGCATTTTTTGGAGTGCTGCTGCTTGGAACCATCAATGGTGTTTTGATCGGCATCATGCTTTCCTTTACCGAGATGATTATCCGTACGGCAAAACCGGCGCGGTGTTTTCTTGGCATACAGACCGGACACAGTCATTTCCGGGATCTGAAAGAGAGCAGTTCCATCCATGCCGTGGAGCATGTGGTCATTTACCGGTTCAGCAGTAATCTGTGTTTTGCCAATGTTTCGGTATTGCAGAAAGATATTGAGGATGCCATCCGCGAGGATACCCGTGCGGTGATTTTAGATGCGGGAGGCATCGGGAGTATTGATATTACGGCGGCAGACTGTCTGGAGCGGCTTTATGGCTCCCTGAAAGAAAAAGGTATCCGGTTTTATATGACGGAACATATTGCGGAGGTGAACGAACAGCTGCGCAGACTCGGACTCGGGTATATGGTGGAGGAAGGCTGCGTGCGCAGAACCATCCATATTGCACTTAAGGATATGGGGATACGTCGTCCGTACCCGCTGGAGGGCGGTGTGGACAATGTTGAAAAAAGCGCCTCACGGAAGCGGGCAGATAACCGGGTGCAGGAATTTGTCTGGGCATTTGGTTCGGAGGCAGAACAGGAAATGGAAAAACAGATTGCCCGCCAGATTGCGCATCTGATATCGGATAAGGATGTGGAGGAGCTGATTCACGGACGCTGGTCCCATATGGAGGCGCTGGATGAGGATGAATGGCTGGAGCATCTGGAAGAACATTTAAAGGAAATTGTCAATATTTCCGGGAAAGATGAGGAGACACTGGCAAAAAGGCTGGAAGAACACCGGCAGGAAGTACATGACCGGATTGCACAGGAACATCCGGAACTGGCAGAACGTTTCCGGGAACGCAGACATCTGCTGGATGAGCATCTGCGGGAGCGCAGGCCGGAGGTATACGAACTGGTAATCAGACTTCGCGAAAAAAAGGATCAGGCATAATGATATTTTTTGCGGCTTCTGACAAAGAAGGTTACCGTGAGCCCTAACGTGAGAAGTTCTGCTACTGCCACGGCACTCCAGATTCCGTTGATGCCGAGAAGCAGTGGCAGAAGGAGTACAGCAGCCAGCTGGAACACCAGTGTCCGCAGAAAAGAGATTGCAGCAGATATCAGTCCGTTGTTTAATGCCGTAAAAAACGAAGAACCGTAAATATTAAATCCATTGATCAGATAGGCAATGCAGTAAATACGGAAACCGTTTTGGGTCATGGAAAACAGATCCGCATCATATCCGACAAAGATGGCGGCCAGAGGTCTGGCGATCAGCTGCGCCAGAATAAACAGCATGAGTCCCCAGATTCCGATGAGCCGCAGACTTTTTTGGAACAGATTTTTTAATTCGTCATGGTTGCTCGCTCCGTAGTGATAGCTGACAAGCGGCGCACTTCCGATGGAATATCCCAGAAAAATTGCAATAAAAATAAAGTTTACATACATGATCGTTCCAAACGCAGCCACACCGTTTTCTCCGGCAAGATTCATAAGCTGAATATTGTACAGAGAGTTTACAATGGAACTGGAAAGGTTGGTCATCAGTTCGGACGAACCGTTTCCGCAGGCGCGCAGAAAAATTTTCCCGTTAAAGTGTGTGCGCCCAAGTTTAAGAAGGCTGGAATTTTTGCGTGCAAAATAAAGGATCGGAAACAGACCGCCGATACATTCGCTGGTGACCGTTGCAAATGCCGCACCGGCCAGACCGATCTGGAAAACGCCTACCAGTAAAAAGTCCAGAACCATATTGGTGACACCCGCGATGACGATGACACCAAGACCAAGTTTTGGTTTTTCTGCGGTGACAAAGAAACTCTGGAATACGTTCTGGAGCATAAAGGCCGGCATGGAGAGCAGCGTAATGCGGGCATAAAGCACACAGTTTGTCAACAGCGCACCGTCGGCACCAAGCCCGCGTGCAATCAGCGGGGAAAAGAGGATGCCGAGCGCGGAGAGGACAATGCCTCCGATCAGCGTGAGGTATACCAGCATGGAAAAATATTCGTTTGCCTGTTTCTTTTTGCCTTCGCCTAATGTCTTTGCAACGATCGCACTGCCTCCGGTACCGATCATGAAGCCTAGAGCGGAGATTGCCATGAGAAACGGCATGATCAGATTGACAGCGGCAAAAGCAGTCTTTCCGACATAATTGGAAACAAAGAGCCCGTCCACTACACCGTAGATGGAAGTAAAGATCATCATGACGATGGAAGGAAGGACGAACCGCAATAATTTTTTGTAAGTGAAATGTTCAGATAATTGTATCTGCATATAAAATCCCCCTGTTGTGTGTAGATAGATAAACATATAGTATAGCCGTATCCCGGATTTTCGTCAAGAAAATTTGATATTTAAGAGGCTTTAAGAGGCTTTATGCGATAATTGATGCGGTTGATCTGACCTTACCGGAGTCAGATGCGGACAAAACAATGATAAACAGGAAAAGAGAGAAGCAATCATGATACAGGACATTTATCCAATGAAATTAGACAATGCATTTCAAATGAAAGAACCGGATGCAGACAGCAGGATACTGGCATTTCGTGATCGGACGGTTTATCTGAAAAACGAGGGGGAGATCACATTTCTTAAGTATCACGTGTGGGTGGAATACTGTAAGACACATCACAAAAAAGTGCCCGGACTGGTATATCTGTTTTCCGTGGATGACATATCTTTTTATCTGACAGAGCTTTATGAAGATGTGGAAATTCCGGGATTTATGTATCATAAACTGTTTGCGGTCCGGTCCATGAAACCGAAGGAGCGTGTATTTGCCGCAACAACGGCATGGCATCTGTATGTGTGGTACCGGGATAATCAATTCTGCGGCAGATGCGCACATCCGCTTGTACACAGCCGCACGGAGCGCATGTTGCAGTGTCCGGTCTGTAACAATATGGTTTTTCCGAAGATTGCGCCGGCAGTCATCATCGGACTGACAAATAACGATCAGATCATGATGACAAAGTATGCAGGCAGGGAATACAAACGGTATGCGCTCATTGCCGGGTTTACGGAAATCGGGGAAACCGCGGAAGAAACTGTCCACCGGGAGGTGATGGAAGAAGTCGGGCTGAAAGTGAAAAATATCCGTTATTATAAAAGCCAGCCATGGGGCTTTGACAGTAACCTTCTGATGGGATTTTTCTGCGATCTGGCAGAAGAAGGTGAGATCCGGCTCGAAGAAGAGGAACTGTCACTTGCCGAATGGGTAGATTACCGGGATGTGCCGGATGATCCGGAAGGATTAAGTCTTACTAGGGAGATGATGACCTATTTCCGGAAGCAGCGCGAACAGGGGGTAAATCCCTGACCGGATTTTCTGGGCTTTTTCCAGAAACGATTCCTGTTGTTTTCATAGTATCTATCCTTTACAAATTGTGATATTATTATTTTCGACAAAAATATGTTTATTTTATGAAAAAAGAGAAATTTTTTTACGAGGTAATAAAATGAAAGATCTTACAAAAGGAAAACCTTCCCGATTAATACTCGCTTTTGCGCTTCCGATTTTTCTGGCCAATCTGCTGCAGCTTACATACAGCCTGGTGGATACCCGGATTGTCGGATCGTTTCTGGGGGAAGATGCACTTGCAGCTGTCGGTGCTACAAGTTCACTGAGCAATCTGATCATCGGCTTTCTGATGGGGCTTTCCAACGGGTTTGCCATCATCACTGCACAGCGGTTCGGAGCAAAGGATCTGCGCGGGGTGAAAAAATCGTTTGCCATGTCACTGACACTCGGAATTGCCGTTGCTGCGGGACTGACGGTTCTCGGTCTGCTTTTTCTGCAGCCGATTTTACGCTTTTTAAATGTACCGGAAAATTTAAGGACAGTGGCGGGTTCTTATATTGTAATCATTATTGCGGGATTGATTGCAACATTTCTTTATGATGCCTGCGCTGCTGCATTGCGTGCACTCGGAGATACCATTACGCCTTTGGTGATTCTTGCAATCTCTGTCATATTGAACATTGCGGGGGATCTCTTTTTTGTGGTCGTTTTAAAAACGGGGGTAAGGGGAGCCGCGGTTGCCACGGTTTCGGCACAGGCGTTGGCGTTTGTGATCTGCTGGATCTATATGATAAAACGGTATGAACTGCTCCGGTTGTCCGGGGACGATTTCAAAGAGCCACAGCCACAGATGATCCAAAGCATGCTAAGCGCGGGTCTGTCCATGGGGTTTATGAGTTCCCTGATCAATATCGGTTCCCTGACGCTGCAGACGGCAATCAATAAACTGGGACAGAACATTATCGTTGCACATACCGCAGCCCGCAAAATATCGGAAATGTTTATGATTATGTTTACGGTATTCGGACAGACGATGGCAACATACTGCGGACAGAATCTTGGAGCAGGACGGATTGACCGGATAAAAAAGGGAATCGGGCTTGCAATTTTATATACCTGTATCTGGTGCAGCTTTACCATTGTTGCAAGTTATACAATCGGAGACTGGCTGGTTTACATGGTAACTGGAAGCAAAAATGCCGAAGTACTGAAGAATGCAACCAATTATCTGAAGTTTGATACGCTGTTTTATTTTGTCACGGCAGTGATATGTGTTGTCCGTAATGCCATGCAGGGGCTGGGAGACCATATTACACCGCTGGTATCAAGTTCACTGGAAATGATCGGCAAAATCGTGATTGCAGCAACACTCGTTCCGTGGTTTGGCTACACAGGTGTAATCGTGGCGGAACCACTCGTATGGTTTATTATGGTCATTCCTCTGCTGATACAGATTTTCCGCATGCCGGTTTTAAAAAATAATATTTTAACCAAATCTTAGGAAGAATTTGCTGGTTTTTCCTTCTAGTGCATGATAATATGGCATACATATATAAATTGTATGAAAATATGCAGGAAGAAGGAGGGATTGTTTGGAAAAGAGAAAAGAAAAAACAAAAGAATCCATACAGGCAGTATTGCCGATTCTGTTCATTGTATTGTTACTGAGTTTTACAGTGGCACCGGTGTCCGCCAGTATTCTGCTGGAATTTATGATCGGTGCGGTGTTTGTAATTATAGGCATGCTGTTTTTTTCCATGGGTGCCGAAATGTCAATGTCTCCTATGGGGGAACGTGTAGGAGGCAGCATGCTTAAAACCAAAAAACTATGGGTGATCCTCCTTCTGGGCTTTTTTCTCGGGGTCATCATTACCATTTCAGAACCGGATCTGCAGGTGCTTGCCGCTCAGGTGCCGTCGGTGCCGAATATGGTGCTGATTCTTTCGGTGGCAGCCGGGGTTGGCGCATTTCTTGTTGTAGCACTGCTTCGTATTTTATTTGGAATAGCGTTAGCCCCGTTATTAGTTGTGTTCTATGGTGTGATATTTGTGATCGCAAGGTTTGTTCCGGATAATTTTCTGGCGGTGGCGTTTGATTCCGGAGGTGTGACGACCGGACCGATGACGGTTCCGTTTATTATGGCACTTGGTGTTGGTATTTCTGCAATCCGAAATGATAAGCATGCGGAAAACGACAGTTTCGGACTGGTTGCACTGTGTTCGATCGGTCCTGTTCTTGCGGTATTGCTCCTGGGACTGGTATATCCTGCCCAGGGAAGTTATGTGGCAGCGGACGTGCCGGAAGCTTTCAATTCTGTGGAACTTGGCCGGCTGTTTTTATCCGAAATTCCCTATTATCTCAAAGAAATTGCAGGTTCCCTGCTTCCAATCGTTTTCTTTTTTGGAATTTTCCAGCTTGTTTCCATTCAACTACATAAAAAGACATTGATTAAAATCTGTGTGGGACTGCTTTACACGTATGTCGGACTGGTACTTTTCCTGACCGGTGCCAATGTCGGATTTATTCCCGCAGGAAACTATCTTGGAACCGTTATGGCATCACTGCCGTGTCCGTGGATTTTAGTCCCGGTCGGAATGGTGATCGGATATTTCATTGTCAAGGCAGAGCCGGCCGTCTATGTCCTGATGAAACAGGTAGAAGAACTGACCGATGGGGAGATTTCCGGAAAAGCGATGCAGATCAGCCTTTCGGTTGGTGTGGCTGCTTCAGTCGGGCTTTCCATGCTGCGGGTGCTTACCGGAATTCCGATTATGTATTTTTTAATTCCGGGCTATGCCATTGCACTGTTTCTGACGTTATTTGTTCCGAAAATCTTTACCGCGATTGCGTTTGACTCCGGAGGCGTGGCATCCGGTCCAATGACGGCAACTTTTCTGCTGCCACTGGCACAGGGTGCTTGTACGGCAGTAGGCGGCGATGTGGTAAAGGATGCCTTCGGCGTGGTAGCGATGGTTGCCATGACTCCGCTGATTACGCTGCAGGTCCTCGGGCTGATCTATAAGATTAAGAGTAATAAAAAGGAAGAAATGGAAGAACAGCCATTACTGCAGGCAGAGGATGTGTTTGCCGGGTATGCGGATGATGCAATTATAGAATTATAGAAAAACAGGAAAGAGGAGCGGACAAATGAGTGAGATCTATATGATGGTTACGATCTGCAATCGAAAACAGATGCAGAAATTTGTGAAGTTTTATAAGCAAAATCACGTGGATACTGGAAATATTTCTCTTGCCATGGGAACAGCGGCCAGCGATGTACTGGATTACTTCGGACTCGAGGAGGATGAGAAAGGCATTCATTTTTGTCTGGTCACATGTCCCACCTGGAAAATCGTGAAAAAGGGATTGCAGACGGAACTGAAAATTGATGTGCCCGGGACGGGAATTGTCTTTCTGATACCGCTTAGCAGTATTGGCGGAAAACATCAGCTGAAATTTATGCTGGGAGAACAGGAATTCGAGAAAGGGGAGGAGACAACGTTGAAGGAGACAAAACATGAGTTGATCATTGCAATTGCCAATTACGGATACAATACGCAGGTGATGCGTGCGGCAGAAGAAGGCGGAGCCACCGGGGGAACGGTTTTTCACGGGAAAGGTGTCGGAATGAAACGGGCAGAACAGTTTCTCGGCGTATCGCTGGTTTCCGAAAAAGAAATTATATTAATTGTTACGAAAACGGAACAGAAAAATGCAATTATGAAATCCATCATGGAAAAAGCCGGAATCGGGACAAAAGCGGGAACCATTGCGTTTTCTCTTCCGGTTACCAGCACAGCCGGACTTCGGATTATCGAGGATTCCGGGGAATGTGAAGAGATTTAGATCACATTCCACAAATTTATCCGACTAAAATTAGCTAAAAATATAATTGATATAAACATAAAATTATATTAAAATAATTTTATTAAGAATAGAAAATGAGCTAACTTTAATTGAAATGAGCTAAGGGGCGGATAGATATGACAAAAACAAGGAAAACCATAGGCGTGATGGTCGGAGGCATCACAGACGATTTTACACGTTTTTTGTGTAAAGGTCTGAGGGAGGCAGCAAAAGAGCAGGATGTCAACATGGTAGTGCTTCCGGGAAAATTTTTAGACCGTGATTACGCGCAGAACACGGATATTATGTATGAATATCAGTATGATACCCTGTTTTCGAGTGTACAAAAAGGCCGTCTGGACGGGATTATCGTAGCGGCAAACTGTATTGGCTGTTACACGACGAAAGAACGTATGGTTGAATTTATGCATCACTATGATGGAATTCCATGCGTTCTGGTTTCCTCTGATCTGGAAGGATATGTAAATGTCAGTTATGACAATGACCGTGGAATCCGGCAGGGAATCGATTATCTCGTGCAGGATCTGCATTACACAAAAATCGGAATGGTAGGCGGGCCGAAGGAAAATTCTGATGCAATGGAGCGCAAAGCTACGTTTGAGAGTGCACTCTGGAAGAACGGTATCTTACCGCAGGAAAAACGGTATGTGGAAGGGGATCTGACGGGAAATGCGCATAGCGCCTATGCCAGACTTCTGGATGACAATCCGGATCTGGAAGCCGTTTTTTGCGTCAATGATGAAACTGCAGCCGGATTTTATGAAGAACTGAAGGCGCGGGGGCTTATGCCGGGAAGGGATATCTCGGTTTTCGGGTATGATGATACGGAGTGGTGTTCCCAGATTTATCCGACACTTTCTTCGGTACGTGCGGATGTGTCAAAACTTGGCAGCAAAGCATGTGAACTGTTATGCCGGATGATGCAGGGAGAAAAAGTCTCTTCTGTGCGCCTTCCGACCGATCTGGTGATCCGGAATTCGTTTTGCCGGGGAAATCAGGAAGAAGTGGATGCGCGCAATGATGTGCTGGAAAAGTACGAGTCCATGAATCACTGGGCCGATGAACTGTTCGGAAAGCAGAAACGGGTAAATTTCGAAATGAAAAACTTTATTTTGAAACTGCTTTGTTTTGAAAAAGGAACCGATCAGAGTTTTGGGGAAATTCTTGCAACAATGGAATGGTTAAAGATACATAATGCATTTTTGTACATCTATGAGGAGCCGGTCATTCATCTGAATCATGAATTATTTCAGATGCCGGAGCAGCTGCTGCTGAAAGCCAGTGAACTTCATGGAAATGTAGAAAATATACCCGCCATTCATCAGAAAAAAAAGGCAAAAAATATTTTCCGGTTTTCCAGGCTGGGAATGTCTGACCGGGCATGGATGGTAACGCTTCCTCTGTATGCCAATGAAATGCTGTATGGAATTTTAGTGTGTGATCTGACCGATGAAGTGCTGGAATATGGAGAATTTTTAAGTAATCAGATTTCGGCAGCAGTCAAGATGCTGAATCTTCTGAAAAACAATGAGAATATTCAGAAACAGTTAGAGGAATCTCTGTATGTCTTAAAGGAAAACAATCTGGAACTGGAAACACTTTCAAAGAAAGATCCACTGACCGGGATCTGTAACCGGAGAGGATTTTTCGAATATGCGGAGCCTATGCTGAAAAAAGCAAGAGCAGCGGAAAAAACATTTCTGGTGCTTTATGCGGATATGAACAATCTTAAAATCATCAATGACCGGTACGGACATGAGGAAGGGGATTATTCCCTGCACACCATCGCGGAAATTCTTGCAGAGATTGTCCAAAAGGAGCAGACAGGGGATGGGGTTGTTGCGAGAATCGGCGGGGATGAGTATGCATGTGCACTGATGACGGAAAAGAAAAAAGAACTGTTATTACAGGAGTTATACGATGCATTCACCGTTCGGAATGAACAGAGTGACAAACCGTATAACGTAACGGTTTCCATCGGTGCCTGTGCGTTAGAGCCGGGCGATGAGCACAGTCTTGCGGATGCACTTTCGCTTGCGGACGAGCAGTTGTATGAGGTAAAGAAACTCCGTAAAAAAGATGTCGCAAAAATACCGCTGCAGGCAGAGCCTCAGCGGTAAGAAAACGTTTTTAACTGTTTTTTGTTTTCGTACATATTCTGATCTGCCCGCTTTTGAAGGGCATCCAGATCCGCATCTGTCCGTGAATCAAAGACAGCATATCCACAGGCAATCTGCAGATGGATGTTTCGGGAGGAGGCGTTGTAAACGGCCTCCTCTTTTCGCAGACAGGAGATCAGATGGCTGATGTCGCAGGTGTTATGGTCGTCAATCAAAACACAGAATTCATCTCCGCCGATGCGGTACAGTTTTCCGTAACGTGAGAAAACTTTCTGGAGAATATGTACGGCATCCGTAATATACTGATCCCCACAGTCATGTCCGAATTTATCATTGTAGTATTTCAGGTTGTTCAGGTCAAATACAAACAACAGAAGATTTGTCAGTTTTTTGCACCGGCTGGTATCTTCGTGGTAAGCATTCCGGTTGTAGCAGCCGGTCAGGAGATCCTTTTCCGCAAGTTCACGGTAGAGAGCCGCGCGACGGCCGGTATCGATTTCCTTTAGGGATACGAATGCGGTGTCGCAGGCAAGGGTTACGATAAAAAGCAGCATGGCGATGCGGCCGACAATTTCGATGTCCTGCGACCCCTGATAATAATTGTACATGTCGGAAAAAAGAGTACCGATCAGAATAATGATCCCTATGGTACAGATCCACAGGGCATGTGTCGTCGTGTGGTGATAAAATTTGTTGCAGATGGTATAGATAAAATATAAAACTGCAAGGCCGATCATGACATGGGTCATCCAGAGTGTCTGCGTCAGGTCACGGATATCCATAAGCTGCAGGAATAAAACAACTGCAATCTCTGCCACATCCAGCCAGACAAAAATCCGGCAAAGATACCGGTCCCTTGCTTTTAAATAATGCCGGACGAACATCATAAAAGGAATGGGCAGCAGCAGAAGAAGCATGCGGGTCACATAGGAATGGAACACCGGGTTCTGTGACAGAAGAATGGAAGAGCTTGTTTCCAGGCAGAACCATGCACCAAGATCCGTTGTAAGAATTCCCAGATACAGCATGGATTTGCTCACATATGCCCAATGATGCACAAACAGCCAGTAGATGAGCATCAGAATGCCAAGTACAACGTTCATAATGCCGAGGAGCATGGGAATCCCTGCTTTTAAAAGTTCATGGCGAAACATATGGACACCATCGCCCTGATAGAAAACCGGATCAGACACCTGTTTGTCCAGGTTGCAGTTGGTGAGTGTGACGAGGATGCTGCGTGTATTTTCCGGGACAGAGACCATTTCACAATTACGTCCGGTTGTATGCAGAATACTGTCCGTTTTGAGGCTGCGCGTATAAAGCAGCTTTCCGTCTACTTCCACAACCACGGTCTGATGCTGGCTGTAAAACATCAGGGTAGAAGCCTTTTTGGTCCATCGGACATCGGAAATCCGGTAAACAGTAGTTGCTTTGGATACCTTAACACGCCGGGACGGGAGCATCTGGATGTGCAGATCCGCGCTGTGGTTGCTGAGACTGTATGAGGTACACTGCCAGCCGAAAACCAGTGCAACAGCTGCAATGATAAGAATAAGCAGATAAAGCGTGCTTGTAGTTTTGTATTTGGTTAAATCAGGTTTTTTCATAACATGTATTCTCCGTAATAAGAGGTTCCTGTAAATTTGCCTAATAATTTCATCATAGCGTAAAACACAGAAAATGACAATCTACTTCCTGGCAAATTTATGTATTTTTATCGGAACTTACAGGGAAAATCTTGACAGCATCCATGGATTGTATAATAATGAACTATATTTAAAATAAGAAAAAGGGAGCTTTCAAAAAGAAGGCTGAGAGTAAGCTGTATTGCTTTGACCTGTAACCTGATTTGGATAATGCCAACGTAGGGAAAATGAAAGTTACCACACACGTGTAAGCATTATACGTGTGTTTTTTTATTTTATACAAGGAAGGGAGAAACCAATGAGAGAATACAAAACGCAGATGGAAGCTGCAAGAAAAGGAATCGTAACAGAAGAATTAAAGAAAGTTGCACAGAAGGAACACTTGCGTGTGGAAGAGTTGATGCCTCTGGTGGCAGCCGGAAAGGTTGCCATTTGCGCAAATAAAAACCATAAATGTCTGGACCCGCAGGGTGTGGGCTCCATGCTCCGGACCAAAATCAATGTCAATCTTGGAGTATCCAGAGACTGGAAAGATTATGATATTGAAATGCAGAAAGTTATGGCAGCGGTGGATATGGGAGCGGACGCAATCATGGATCTGTCTTCCCATGGAGATACTACAGGATTCCGGAGAAAACTGACTTCGGAATGTCCGGCGATGATTGGAACTGTACCGGTATACGATTCTGTGATACACTATCAGAGAGACCTGGCAACACTCACGGCAAAAGATTTTATTGATGTTGTACGTCTGCATGCAGAGGATGGTGTGGATTTTGTTACTCTGCACTGTGGCATTACCAGAAAAACCATCGATCAGATCAAAAACCACAAGCGGAAGATGAACATTGTATCCCGTGGCGGTTCTTTAGTATTTGCGTGGATGACAATGACCGGGGAAGAAAATCCGTTTTATGAATATTATGATGAAATTCTTGACATCTGCCGGGAATATGATGTGACAATCTCACTGGGAGATGCCTGTCGTCCGGGATGTCTTGCAGATGCTTCGGATGTCTGTCAGATTGAAGAACTTGTCCGTCTGGGAGAACTGACAAAACGTGCCTGGGAAAAGGATGTCCAGGTTATGGTGGAAGGGCCGGGACATATGCCGATGGATCAGATTGCTGCAAATATGAAGATCCAGCAGACCATCTGCATGGGTGCACCGTTTTATGTACTGGGACCTCTGGTGACCGATATTGCGCCGGGATATGATCATATCACTTCTGCCATCGGTGGTGCGATCGCTGCTGCCAACGGTGCGGCATTCCTCTGCTATGTGACACCAGCTGAGCATCTGGCACTTCCGAATGTGGATGATGTAAAGCAGGGAATTATGGCATCAAAGATTGCAGCGCACGCAGCAGATATCGCAAAGCATGTACCGGGAGCCATGGAGATGGACAATAAAATGGCAGATGCAAGAAGAGTACTGGACTGGGAAGCACAGTGGGCATGTGCCATGGACCCGGAGACCGCCAAAGCCATTCGTGCGGACCGGGCACCGGAACAGGAGGATACCTGTTCCATGTGCGGTAAATTCTGTGCTGTCCGCAGCATGAATAAAGCATTAAACGGAGAGTATATCGACATCTTATAGGAGGATGTTTTATGACCTTACAGCAGTTGAAATATGTTACGACCGTTGCTCAGACCGGGACAATCAGTGACGCGGCAAAAAAATTATTTATTTCACAGCCGAGTCTGACCAAAGCAGTCAGGGAACTGGAAAAAGAGATGGAGATTACCATCTTTGAACGGACAAACCGCGGAATTGTCATATCCAAAGAGGGTGAGACATTTTTAGGATATGCCAGACAGGTTCTGGAGCAGGCGGCACTGCTGGAGGAAACTTATAAGAAAAAAGCCGGGCGGAAACAGGAGTTTTGTGTTTCCACCCAGCATTATTCGTTTGCAGTCAATGCATTTGTGGAACTGATCGAGCAGTATGGAAGCGAAAAGTATGATTTCTGTCTGCGGGAAACCCAGACGTATGAAATCATAGAGGACGTCGCGCAGATGAAAAGCGAGATCGGAATTCTTTATCTGAACGATTTTAACCGTACCGTACTTGAGAAACTGATCAAGGAACATGACCTTGTGTTTACCGAGCTTTTTGTGGCAAAACCGCATATTTTTGTGAGCACGAAAAATCCGCTTGCGGGCAAAAAGTCTGTGACAATCGAAGAACTGGAGCCGTATCCGTATCTTTCTTTTGAACAGGGGGAACACAATTCTTTTTATTTCTCCGAGGAGATATTCAGTACCGTGGACCGGCCGAAGAATATCCGTGTCAGAGACCGGGCAACCCTGTTTAATCTGCTGATTGGTCTGAATGGTTATACGGTCTGCAGCGGGGTGATTGACGAGGAATTAAACGGAGAGAATATTGTTGCCGTTCCGTTGGAAGCACAGGGGGATATGCATATCGGTACCGTGACGCACAAAAAGGTTCTTCCGAGCCGGCTGGGCGCTATTTACCGGGATGCTCTGGTGCGGTATACACAAAATAAAATATAATTGATAAAAAATATCAATGCAGGCTCTTGACGGGAGCCTGTTTTTTCGTGTATTCTTTCTATTAGTTAGAGATAACTAACTTTGGGAAGGGGCGACGGACTTGAGCAGAGAAATATGGGAGATCATGCGTAAACTGCGTGGCGATGAGATCGAACTTCAGATAGCATTTCAGTGTGCACCGCTGATCACCGGACTGAAAGAATCGAATCTGCTGAATATCAAAAAACAGGATTACCAGCGGATGAAAGATATTTTTAAAGAAAGTGAACTGACGATTTATCCGCTGGGAATTCATGCGGGGAAGATTACCGTGTTCCTGTATCACAGGGAGCGCCTGGAAAAATTTTTTTCCGGGGAAAGTGTGCTTGCGTTGTTACATGAGATCGGTTATATCGACACAGACTTAAAACAGGTGCTGCTGGTGTTTCGCACACATTATCAGCAGTATTTGAAAGAAAAGAAAGTTTTTCCGCATGAGATGGGACTTTTGCTTGGATATCCGCCGGAGGATGTAAAAGGATTCATCCACAATCAGGGGAAAAACTATTTGTATTCGGGTTACTGGAAAGTATATGACAGACCGCATGAAAAAATCCGGCTGTTTCAGAAATATGAACATTCCAGGGAAAAACTGATCCAGCTTTTGTCATATGGAATGCGCATTGAAGAGATTATTGCGATTTGCAGCAATACGGAAATCTGGCAGCTGGTTGATTGTGACTGTCAATATGCATCATAACATTATAAAAAGAAAAGGAGAATTTAAAATGAGTAAGATTTCAGTTGTATTTTGGACACAGGGTGGAAACACAGAGAGCATGGCAAATGCCATCGTGGAAGGAATCAAAGAGGCAGGCAAAGAGGCGGAAGCTGTATTTGTCAGCGATATGAACATTGACGAGTTAAAGGGAGAGGGTGTATTTGCATTAGGATGTCCTGCCATGGGAGCAGAAGTACTCGAAGAGAGTGAGATGGAGCCGTTTGTTGCAGACGTGGAAGGATTTGCTTCCGGAAAGAAGATTGGACTGTTTGGTTCTTACGGATGGGGTGACGGCCAGTGGATGCGTGACTGGGAAGCACGTATGAGTGGAGCCGGCGCAACGATCGTAGGAGGAGAAGGTGTCATCTGTCAGGAGGCTCCGGATGCAGATGCAATGGAACAGTGCAAGGCACTTGGGAAAGCACTTGCAAACGCTTAATAACGGAGAAATTTTGTGTGCTGGTACCTGATTATTTAAGAAAAAAATGTCGGATAAGCTGAAAAAATATTATTTTGTTATTGACAACTTATGGCCGTTAGCATATACTAACTGACGTAAGAGATGGAAATGATTCTCAATAAAGTCGCTTGCACGCGGCGGAAAGCAGGAGGATGTTTTTATGATGCCTTTAACAATGTGCAAAGCAGGAGAAGAGAATGAGATCAAAAAGATCGGTGGAAAAGAAGAAACAAGACGCCATCTTGAGAATCTTGGTTTTGTTGTCGGGGGAAAAGTGGCTGTGATATCTGAAACGGATGGAAACATGATTGTGAATGTGAAAGAAGCGCGTGTTGCTATCGGTAAGGATATGGCAAATAAAATAATGATTTAGAAAGGGAACAGCGATGAAGACATTAAAAGATGCAAAAGTTGGCGAGACTGTCAAAGCTACAAAACTGACAGGCGAAGGACCTGTAAAACGTCGTATCATGGACATGGGAATTACCAAGGGCGTAGAGATTTATGTCCGTAAAGTAGCCCCACTCGGAGATCCGGTGGAAGTTACGGTCAGAGGGTATGAACTGTCCCTGCGTAAAGCAGATGCTGAAATGATCCAGGTAGAGTAATTTTTTTACCATAAGGTTAGTAGCGACTTACAAAAACTAGCAGGTGCTTACAAAAACTAGCGATTTCAAATTTTAGCAAGGCTGATAAAACAAAAGTGCGCCAGCACAGAAAAGAGGAGAATTATGGCAGTGAAAATTGCATTGGCAGGAAATCCAAACTGCGGAAAAACGACATTGTTCAATGCATTGACCGGTTCCAATCAGTTTGTTGGTAACTGGCCGGGTGTAACAGTAGAAAAAAAGGAAGGACGTCTGAAGGGGCATAAAGATGTTACCATCATGGATCTTCCGGGTATTTATTCTCTTTCCCCATACACTCTGGAGGAAGTGGTAGCAAGAAATTATCTTGTTGCAGACAGACCGGATGCAATCATCAATATTGTGGACGGTACAAATATTGAGCGTAACTTATATCTTTCTACACAGATCATGGAACTTGGTATCCCGGTAATCATGGCAGTAAACATGATGGATATCGTTGCCAAGAATGGTGATGTGATACATATCGATAAGCTGAGCCAGAAACTGGGCTGCGAAGTTGTTGAGATTTCCGCTCTGAAAGGAACAGGAATTACAAAGGCAGCAGAAAAGGCCGTTGCTCTCGCACATCAGAAGAAGAAAGTCACACCTGCACATGCGTTCGCATCAGAGGTTGAGGATATCATTGCAAAGGTAGAGGATAAGATCAGCTCGGATATTCCACAGGAACAGAAGCGGTTTTTCGCAATCAAACTTCTGGAAAAAGACGATAAGATTTCTGAACTCTTAAGTCTGATGCCAGATGTATCTGCAGAGATCAGGGAACTTGAGGATCATTTTGATGATGATACCGAGTCAATCATTACCAATGAGCGTTATGTATACATTTCTTCCATCATTGGAGAGTGTCTTACAAAAGCAAAGAAGGGTGAGAAACTTTCCACTTCGGATAAGATTGACCGTTTTGTTACGAACCGTTTTTTTGCACTTCCGATTTTTGCATTGGTTATGTTTATCGTATATTATGTATCTATCACAACAGTTGGTGGATTCCTTACCGACTGGACAAATGATACATTGTTTGGCGAGTGGATTGTTCCGGGAGCAAGAACCTTACTTGAGAATATTCACTGTGCCGGCTGGCTGACAGGACTTGTCGTAGATGGTATCATCTCCGGTGTGGGTGCTGTACTTGGATTCGTACCGCAGATGCTGGTACTGTTCATTTTCCTGGCATTCCTTGAGTCCTGTGGATATATGTCACGTATCGCATTTATCATGGACCGTATTTTCCGTAAATTCGGATTATCCGGAAAATCATTCATCCCAATGCTGATTGGTAGTGGATGCGGTGTTCCTGGTGTTATGGCTTCCCGTACGATCGAGAACGACCGTGACCGCAAGATGACAATCATGACAACAACATTCGTACCTTGTGGAGCAAAGCTTCCAATCATTGCTTTGATCGCAGGTGCATTCTTCCATAATTCCGGATGGGTTGCATGGAGTGCTTACTTTGTAGGTGTTGCAGCAATTATCTGTTCCGGTATTATCTTAAAGAAAACAAAGATGTTCGCAGGAGATCCTGCACCATTCGTTATGGAGCTTCCTGCATATCACTGGCCAACCGTTGGAAACGTACTCCGCAGCATGTGGGAGCGTGGATGGTCTTTCATCAAGAAAGCAGGTACAATTATCCTGTTATCAACAATTGTTTTATGGTTCTTAATGAACTTCGGATGGAGCAACGGAACCTTTGGAATGCTTGATTTCGACGGATTAGAGGGTGCTGCTCTTGAGGCTGCCCAGGCAGAATGTGTTCTTGCAAAAGTTGGTTCTGCAATCGCATGGATCTTCGCACCACTTGGCTGGACCAAGGCTGGTAACGGCTGGAAGATGGCAGTTGCTGCTGTATCCGGTCTGATCGCAAAAGAGAACGTTGTAGCTACGTTCGGACAGTTATTCGGTTTTGCAGAAGTTGCAGAAGATGGTTCCGAAATCTGGAAGTCACTGTCTTTGGTTATGACTCCGGTTGCCGCTTATGGTTTCCTGGTGTTCAACCTGTTATGTGCACCATGTTTCGCAGCTATGGGTGCGATCAAGCGTGAGATGAACAACGTGAAGTGGTTCTGGTTTGCGATCGGATATCAGTGTATCTTAGCTTACATTGTTTCCCTGTGTATCTACCAGATCGGTACACTGATCACAGTTGGTACATTCGGTGTTGGTACCGTTGTAGCATTCTTACTGATCATCGGATTTATTTATCTGCTGTTCCGTCCTTATAAGGAGAGTAACACATTAAACTTTGACGCAAAGAAAACTGTGTCAGCAAAATAGAAAAAGAAGAGATGCCAAATGATGCAGAGAGAAATGATTATTCAAAAACTGAAGGAATCAGGCTGTAGGATTACCAAGCAGCGGCTGATGCTGCTGGATATTATCCTTGAGGAAGATTGTTCCTGCTGTAAGGAAATCTATTTCAAGGCATCAAAGGTAGATCCAAAAATCGGCGTTGCAACCGTTTACCGCATGGTAAACGCAATGGAAGATATTGGGGCCATTAAGTGTATGCGCGGATTTCAATTGGCGGGTTCTGAATAGTTGAAAAAGAGAAAGCGGTTTGCTGGAAGGCAGACCGCTTTTCTTCTAGTGTGCCGAGCATGGCACTAATCTTACTGGTGAAAGTCCAGTCACGGGTATTTACCGCCAAGTGTAGTGAACCACAAGTCGGTACCAGTAATGGTATGGATGAAGGAAGTGGTGTAACAAAGTTCTTGAGCCTACGTACAGAAACTTGATAAGGCGATTAGGTGGGTAAGGTTGCTAGACAAACCAAAGCCCAAAAGGTAAACGTAAACCGAAGTTGTAAATCAAGAGGTTGTGGAACGAAAGATTAGCGTCTTACCTCGGGAGACCCTACTCACATACTGAAAGGTATGGTCGAAAAAAGGTTTAGAGAGGGAGTCAGATGATGTCATAGTAGGCGAAAGCCGAAGGACTGAAACGATTTATAGTACGAATCGTTATGTTTAAAATAATACATGAGCCAGAAATCGAGTGGACAGGAAAAGTAGGAACGTAACCGAGGAATACTGTTTATACTTAGAGGGGTGTTATGTATGAATTTTAGGATAAGTCAGAGGAGTAACAACAATGGAATTGATTGAAGTGATCTTGTCAAAAGAAAATCTGAACAGAGCCTATAAAAAGGTAGTTGCCAATAAAGGTGCGAGTGGTGTTGATGGAGTTACTGTAGAAGAACTGGGAGATTATATAAGGAAGAACAGAGAGAAAATCGTTACATCTCTTAGAAACAGAACATATATACCGAAACCAGTCCGAAGAGTATACATTCCGAAAGACAATGGTAAGAAAAGACCATTGGGAATACCCACAGCACTTGACAGAACTATCCAGCAGGCAATAGCACAGCCTATATCTGATATTTATGAAGAGATATTCAGTGACTATAGTTATGGATTCAGAGCCGGAAGAAGTTGTCATGATGCCATTCGACAGGCATTGGAATACTTGAATGATGGGTATGAATGGGTAGTGGATATAGATATAGAACAGTTTTTTGACAAGGTAAATCACGACAAATTAATTCAGATACTAAGAGAACAAGTAAATGACAGTACCACATTAAATCTGATTCGGAAATATCTGAAAGCAGGTGTAATGGAAAACGGCTTGGAAAAAGCAACTATTACCGGCGTGCCGCAAGGAGGTCCTCTTTCAGTCGTATGTTCAAATGTCTACTTGGACAAGCTGGACAAAGAACTGGAACATAGAGGACTCCGCTTTACAAGGTATGCAGATGATGTATTAATTTTCACTAAAAGTGAAATGGCGGCTAACCGGGTGATGAACTCCATAAGTGATTGGCTGGAACGGAAACTATTTCTAAAAGTAAATGCAACAAAAACGAAAGTAGTCAGACCGATGCGAAGCAAATACCTAGGATTCACATTTCTGAAAAACGGTGGAGAGTGGAAAGTAA
This sequence comes from Roseburia faecis, assembly GCF_001406815.1. Taxonomy (GTDB): domain Bacteria; phylum Bacillota; class Clostridia; order Lachnospirales; family Lachnospiraceae; genus Roseburia; species Roseburia faecis. The sequence continues at coordinate 111,908 of NZ_CVRR01000033.1, forward strand.
AACCTACCAATGAAAAGAAAAAGAAGCTTAAAAAGAAGCTGTGTGAATATCTGAAGAGAGGGAAAGCAATAGCAAGACCTCTTGTGGTTACAATCAAGCGAGTAAATGAGATTGTGCGAGGATGGATTAATTACTTTAGAATCGGGTTGATGAAGCAATTTGTGGAAGAGCTTGGACAGTGGCTAAGACACAAAATAAGAATGATAGTCATGAAGCAATGGAAGAAGCCGAAAACCATCTACAGAAACCTAAGTTATCTAAACTGGAAGAACCGAAACGGATACAGTCAGGAAGATATTCATAAAGTTGCGAATTCAAGACTTGGGTGGTATAGAAGAAGTGGAATGAACGTGGTGAATTTCATTATCAGTAAAGATTTACTTGAAAATAGGATAAAAGATGGAGCTGGTCTGCTCAATCCCTTATCCTATTACTTAGCAAAAGTTGGAATATAAGTTGTAGAGCCGTATACGAGATCCGTACGTACGGTTCAATGGGAGGGGCGAGATAATTATTCTCCCTCTACCCTATTATATAAATAGAAAGAGAGGCTTGCAGTTTGGAATCTGCCATAATATAATGTATTGCGATAGGGAAAATAGGATAAAAGGAGTTCATATATGTTAACACAGTTTTCTAGAACGGAATTACTGCTCGGAAAAGAGGCGATGGACCGGCTGAAAAATGTCCGTGTGGCAGTGTTTGGAATCGGTGGTGTGGGCGGATACGTCTGTGAAGCACTGGTCCGGACAGGTGTAGGATATTTTGATCTGATCGATGATGACAAGGTATGTCTGACGAATCTGAATCGTCAGATCATCGCAACAAGAAAGACGGTTGGTAAATATAAAACAGAAGTTATGAAAGAGCGCATGCTCGAAATCAATCCAGATGTGAAGGTGGAAATCCATGACTGTTTTTTCCTGCCGGAAAACGCAAAGGACTTTCCTTTTGAAGAATATGATTATATTGTGGACGCGGTAGATACGGTCACTGCAAAAATTGCGCTGGTGATGAAAGCAAAAGAGATGAACATTCCGATTATCAGCAGTATGGGGGCTGGAAACAAGTTAGATGCCAGTAAATTTGAAGTGGCAGATATTTACAAGACCAGTGTATGTCCGTTAGCAAAAGTTATGCGCAGAGAGTTAAAGAAACGGGGCGTAAAGAAATTAAAGGTTGTGTATTCCAGGGAAGAACCGATCAAACCGGTAGAGGATATGGCGATCAGCTGCCGCTCAAACTGTATCTGTCCGCCGGGAGCAAAGCACAAGTGTACGGAGCGCCGGGCGATTCCGGGAAGTGTGGCATTTGTGCCGTCGGTGGTCGGACTGATCATTGCCGGGGAAGTGGTTAAAGATCTCGTCAAAGACTGTTAAAATAGGAAGAAAGAACGACTTGCGGTTTCCTTTTTGATATGTGATACTATAAAGGTAGAACAACATACAGATAGAAAGGGAAAAATTATGAAAACAAATGGAACCAGAAGAATTGTAACTTTTATGCTGGCACTGGTGCTGGTGTTCACAACGGTATGTGTTGGCACAACAGAAGTTGAGGCAGCAGAGAAGTTTACTACAATTATTGCACCTACACAGACAGAACAGGCGACAGCAGGAACAGAAGTAAAGACACCGTTTTCTCTGACCAAAAGTTATGGATTTGTTGCACAGATCGTGACAGAAGCACCTGTCGATATGACAATTACGGTATACGACAGTGTGGGAAATAAAGTACAGCGGGCAGATAACCCTTATCAGATATCATCATCTTCTACCAGCTGGGAGTATGAAGAAGGTGTGTATTATTTTGTAGATCCTGTTCCAAATGTGGATGCCGGGGATTACTATTACGGAATTACATTTTCACAGAGTACAAAATATCTTTTATACATGTATCAGTACAATGGTGGTGCAAAGATCAGCAATGCCAATGCGGTTGTTACCAAAGGATACACCAAGAAGCTTTCTGTTACCGGAGCAAAGGTAAAAGCATGGAAGTCTAAAGATTCCAAAATTGCCAAAGTAGATAAGAATGGTAAAGTAACCGGCGTCAAAGCTGGAAAAACAACGGTTTATGCTGTGACAGAAGATGGAGAGAATCTGACCTGTAAGGTAACCGTAAAGGAAAATAAATTTTCATCCGTAAAGTTAAGCAGTAGCGATGTGGATTACAATAAATGTGTGATGGAAGTTTATAAAGCTTCTTTTGATAAGTCTGGAAATCTTGTTATGACAGCTAGAATTGTCAATAATACGACAGACTATATTACCGCATTGAAGGATGTCAACATTGTTGTGAAAGATGCTAGTGGAAAAACGATTGGTACGTATAAAACGAGCAGATACAATGTTACCGTTTCTTCTTATTCGACAAAAGATGTTAAGTTCACATTGAAAAAGTCTTCTTTGAAGAAAAAGAAATTTGATTTGCGTAATGCTACGATCACCAGAAAGGGCGGCGCGTATTACTATCGTTAATCATTGAAAAAGAAAAGGCGTCCGGAAAAAAAGGACGCCTTTCTCATAGAAAAAGCAGATGACGGGAATCGAACCCGCCTCCCCAGCTTGGGAAGCTGGTATTCTACCGATGAACTACATCTGCGTTTCGTATTTTATTATAGCACATTTTTGAAAAAAGTCATCAGGGGAAAAGGAAAAAATCAAAAAAATCAAAAATAGGTAAAATTGGTTTGCTTTTGTAATTAAATAGTGTTAAACTGAAAGCATAAAAGCCAAAGACGGCGTACCTCAGTGAGGTGCGTCGTTTTTTATTTCATAGGAAATGTCGTTTGGTGTTAAATTCCTATGAAATAAAAAATTATAGGAGAAACACAAATGAAAACATTAGAAACCAACGATTGGATTATTTTAAACACAATCATTTATAAAGTCTATACGATGGAAGATTTTGATGAAATGCGAAAAGAACTGTTAGAACAGTTAAAACTGCTGGTGGATTTTGACAGTGCTGATTTTTATCTGGCATCCGTGGAGGATGAAAAGAAACTGGACCGGCCGGTGATGTATAATTGCGACAGTAATCTATCGGAAGAATATGAGGAACTGGATTACAGCAGAGGGATTATGCTCAGCGGGAAATCGCTGATTTATCGGGAGACGGATATTATCAGTGATGAGTCGCGTGTGGAAATGGAATATTATAAGAAGGTATATAAGCCCAATAACTGGCATTATTCGCTGCAGGTTGTGATCGCAAAAGATCATCATTTCCTCGGTACAATTACGTTTTATCGTACCATTGGAAAGGAAAATTTTAAATACGATGACATTTTTGTTCTCGATATGCTCAAAGACCATCTGGCCTATCGGATGGAAAAGCATCAAAGACGGGCAGGGGAGGAAGGAGAAAAGCTTACGGTAACGCAGGCCGTGGAACAATATGGACTGACGCGGCGGGAGGATACGATCCTTCGAAATCTGATGCAGGGAAAGGAAAATCCGGTGATCTGCGAGGAACTGACCATCAGCACCAATACGCTCAAAAAACATATTTTAAACATATACCGGAAACTGGGAATACGCAATCGTGTACAACTGTTTAAAATGATCCGGGAGCATGATGAAGCCGGATAGAAGTTATAGGAATTGAGACTTGTTCAGGGCAGAGTACAATGCTATAATGAGGAATGGATTTTACGCAACAATTCAAGAATTGGAGAAATGGCATGTACCGAAAAACTGTAGAGGAATTGCAAAAGGACCAGAGAGAAAAGCTGGTCATCGATATAAGAAGTGAGCAGGATTATATAAAGGAAACTTATCCCGGCGCAAAACATATTTTCTGGGAAGAATTTATGGAGCACATTGGGGAGATCCCGAAGGAGCTGCCAGTGTATCTGTTTTGCTATACCGGGCAAAGAAGCGATGAAATTGCGGAAGATTTGTCAGAACAAGGGTATGAGATTTACAGCATTGAGGGAGGATATCGTTCCTATCTGCGCAAGAAACTGGCCGATTTTATGAAGGAAGATGACGGGACTGCAGAACGATTAGCAGACAAGGCTGCTGATGCGGAACGAAGCATTATTAAAAAATTTAAAAAGACCGTATGGAGACCTTTTACAAAAGCGATCAATGCGTATGAAATGATACAGGATGGAGATAAGATTGCAGTGTGCATATCCGGAGGAAAGGATTCCATGCTCATGGCAAAGTTATTTCAGGAGCTGGAACGGCACGGAAAGAAAAATTTTGAAGTTGTTTTTCTGGTTATGAATCCGGGATATAATGAGGTGAATTACCAGACAATTTTAAATAATGCGAAAATGCTCAATATTCCGATTACGGTGTTCCGGACAGAAATTTTTGATACGGTTGTGGATATTACGGATTCCCCGTGTTATCTTTGCGCACGGATGCGCAGAGGGTATCTGTACAGTAAAGCACGGGAATTAGGATGCAATAAGATCGCGCTTGGACACCACTTTGACGATGTCATCGAGACCATTGTGATGGGAATGTTGTACGGTGCGCAGATTCAGACGATGATGCCGAAGCTGCACAGTACAAATTTTGAGGGAATGGAACTGATCCGCCCACTGTATCTTGTGAGGGAAGCAGATATTATCCACTGGGCACAGTACAATGACCTGCATTTCATTCAGTGTGCCTGCCGTTTTACCGAAGGGTGTGCATCCTGTGGAGGAACAGAAAAAGGGTCAAAGAGAGCAGATGTGAAGCGTCTGATCCATAGTCTTGAACAGGAGAATCCTTATGTAGCTAAAAATATTTTCCGCAGTGTGGAGAATGTAAATTTAAATACCGTGATTGGATATAAAAAAGATGGGATAAGACATCATTTTCTGGATACCTATGACGATGCTGCAAACCCAAACAAAGAATAAAAAACCGGATACCGTAATTTGCGATAAACAAAAAGCGGTATCCGGTTCTATTTATGTATTCGTATATTCCGGCAGGAAAGATTATTCTGCGTCTTTTGGCAGATGAAGATGTTTCTTGATAGCCGCAAAACTTTCGGCACTGATCACATGCTCAATACGGCATGCATCTTCTGTAGCTACTTTCGGATCGACACCCAATGCGACCAGTCCTTTGGAAAGCAGCTCATGCCGCTCGTAGATCATTTCTGCGATGGCACGTCCTTCGTCTGTCAGATATATAAATCCGGCGTCTGTGACCGTGATCTGATTTTTTTCACGGAGATTTTTCATGGCGATACTGACACTTGATTTTTTAAAGCCAAGTTCGTTGGCAATGTCAACGGAACGCACCACCGGAAGTTTTTTACTTAATATTAAAATAGTCTCTAAATAATTCTCGGATGATTCCGTACTATGCATGATTGATTCCTCCCAATGTTACCTTTTGTTTCATTAAGTAGGATTATAACATAATCTGCGTAAATGGTCTAGCAAAAAAATTAACAAAAGTTGTTGACAACTAATGGGAGTTAGGATATACTAACATTGAATCAGAAAAAACGTATGGATCGTCCTCTTTGTTTGATGGAAGGAGTGGTAGTAATGGGTACCGCAATCGTATTAATCATCTTGTTAGTAGTGGTTTCTCTTGTGATTAGAAGTATCATCAAAGACAAAAAAAATGGAAAATCCATAACCTGTGGTGGTGACTGCAAGAACTGTCATGGGTGCCATTAATTAAATGTTCAACATACTTTATTGCAAAGAGACTGGCTCGTGCCGGTCTTTTTGTCGTTGCCTGGTTCCGGGAGAGGACGGGTAAAGCTGTTGAATCCCCTGGGTGTGAGTGTTATAATGATTCAGGCAAATAAATATAAAGGAAAAGGGATTATGAGAAAATTACTGATTTATCTGAACGAATACCGCAAAGAATGTATTCTGGCGCCGCTGTTTAAGCTGTTAGAAGCATCTTTTGAACTGATTGTTCCGCTTGTTGTGGCAGCGATTATCGATCATGGAATTGCGGCATCAAACAAGTCTTATATTTTTAAGATGGGAGGCGTTATGGTGCTGCTTGCACTGATTGGACTGGCATGTTCGATTACGGCACAGTACTTTGCGGCGAAAGCGGCGGTAGGGTTTTCTACCAAAGTCCGCTATGCACTGTTTTCCCATATTCAGAAACTGTCTTTTTCGGAAATGGATACCATTGGGACTTCTACGCTGATCACACGTATGACCAGCGATATCAACCAGACGCAGTCGGGCGTCAATATGGTACTCCGGCTGTTTTTAAGGTCTCCGTTTATTGTATTTGGTGCCATGATCATGGCATTTACCGTGGATGTAAAGGCAGCGCTGATTTTCGTCGTTACAATTCCACTTTTGTCGGTTGTTGTTTTTTCCGTGATGCTTGTCAGTATCCCGCTGTTTAAGAAAGTACAGCGCGGGCTTGATGAAGTTCTCGGACACACGCGGGAAAATTTAGACGGTGCCCGTGTCATCCGTGCCTTTAACAAGCAGGAAGAGGAAACGAAGGATTTTAATGAGAGCAACGCTTATCTGACAAAGATTCAGATGCTGGTAGGAAGAATTTCCACATTGATGAACCCTCTGACTTATGTGATTATTAATTTCGCAATTATTGCGGTGATCTGGGTCGGAGGCCGGCAGGTTGACATCGGACGGATCAGTCAGGGTGAGGTGATTGCACTGGTAAACTATATGTCACAGATACTGGTGGAGCTGGTAAAACTTGCAAATCTGATCATTACCATCAATAAGGCGATTGCCTGTGGAAACCGTATTCAGGAGGTACTTGAGACAGTACCGACGATTACGGATTCTGTCACAGAGACAAAGAAAAGCGCATCCGGTGAACTGGAGGTGGAATTTTCCCATGTTTCTATGAAATATGCGGGAAATGCGCAGGATTCTCTTACAGATATTAATCTGAAAGTGAAAAAAGGACAGACAATCGGAATTATCGGTGGAACCGGTTCCGGTAAAAGTTCGGTGGTCAACCTGATCCCGCGTTTTTACGATGTATCCCAGGGAAGTATAAAAGTTGCGGGAACCGATGTGCGTGAGTATCCGCTTGCGGATCTGCGGCAGCGCATTGGTGTTGTCATGCAGAAAGCCGTATTGTTTCAGGGAACGATTGCACAGAATCTGCGCTGGGGAAATCCGGATGCGACAGAGGAACAGTTGTGGCATGCGATTGAAGTGGCTCAGGCAGCGGATGTGGTAAAGGGAAAAGAAGGCGGTCTGGATTATGTGATTGAACAGGGCGGACGAAATCTCTCCGGCGGACAAAAGCAGCGTCTGACGATTGCCCGTGCCGTTGTAAAAGATCCGGAGATCCTGATTCTCGATGATAGTGCGTCGGCACTGGATTTTGCCACCGATGCGCGCCTGAGGGCCGCACTGCGTAATCTGCAGGGAAATAAAACCATATTTATTGTTTCCCAGAGAACTTCCTCCATCCAGTTTGCAGACCAGATACTGGTGATGGATGACGGACAGGCAGTGGGACTGGGAACGCATGAGGAGTTGCTTGAAAACTGTGAAATTTATCGTGAGATTTATGAATCTCAGTTTAAGAAAGAAGATCTGAGAAAGAACGGAGGTGCAGGAAATGTCTAAGCAGAAGAACATGACCGGACAGATTGCAACACTAAAAAAAGTGATGCATTATCTGAAACACTATATTCCCATACTGATTCTGTCTGTTGTGCTGGCAACGGTGACAGTGGCACTGACTCTGTATTTCCCGATTCTGACCGGACGGGCGATTGACCTGATTCTGGACAAAGGAAATGTGGATTTTCCGGGGATTCTTGCAATTGCAAAAGAAGGCGTAATTGTAATTGGCATCACGGCTGCGGCACAGTGGATTATGAATATGTGCAATAACCGTATGACATACAATATTGTCCGTGATATCCGAAGGGATGCGTTTGAGAGGATCGAGCATCTGCCGTTGTCTTATATTGACAGTCATTCCCATGGGGACATGGTCAGCCGTATCATTGCGGATGTGGACACGTTTGCGGATGGTCTGCTGATGGGATTCACACAGCTGTTTACCGGTCTGGCAACGATCATCGGTACTTTGCTGTTTATGCTCTTTGTCAATGTTAAGATTACTGTAGTGGTTGTGCTTCTGACACCGATTTCTTTGTTTGTGGCTGGCTTTATTGCAAAAAAGACGTATTCCATGTTTCAGCTGCAGACGCAGACGAGAGGAGAACAGACAGCGCTGATTGAAGAGATGGTCGGAAATCAGAAGGTCGTACAGGCATTTTGCCATGAAAAGGAAGCACTCGGACAGTTTGCGGATGTAAATGACCGTCTGCAGAAATATTCGCTGCGGGCAACCTTTTTTTCGAGTCTGGTGAACCCGAGTACACGTTTTGTTAACAGTCTGGTATATGCAGCTGTGGGAATTACGGGAGCACTTGCCGTTATTCTGACAGGCGGAGCATTTTCTGTCGGAAATCTTTCCTGTTTTTTGTCTTATGCAAATCAGTATACCAAGCCGTTTAATGAGATTTCGGGGGTTGTGACAGAATTGCAGAATGCCCTGGCATGTGCGGCGCGTTTCTTTGAACTGATTGAGGCAAAAGAAGAAGAGCCGGATGCAGCAGATGCGTATCAGTTAGAACAGGCAGACGGAACGGTAGACATTGACCATGTGTATTTTTCCTATGTGCCGGAGCAGAAGCTGATCGAGGATTTTAATCTGCATGTACAGCCGGGACAGAGGATTGCCATTGTCGGCCCAACCGGATGTGGAAAAACGACACTGATTAATCTTTTGATGCGTTTTTATGATGCTGATTCCGGGCATATCCAGGTGAGCGGACATGATGTGATGCACATGACCAGACACAGCCTGCGGAAAAATTATGGAATGGTATTACAGGAAACGTGGCTGAAAAAGGGAACCATCCGGGAGAATATCTGTATGGGAAAACCGGATGCAACCGAGGAAGAAATGATTGCAGCGGCAAAAGCAAGCCATGCACACAGCTTTATCCGCAGACTGTCGAAAGGGTATGATACTGAGATTACAGAAGATGGGGGCAATCTGTCACAGGGACAAAAGCAGCTTCTTTGTATTACCCGTGTCATGTTATGCCTTCCGCCGATGCTGATTCTTGACGAGGCTACTTCCTCTATTGATACAAGAACGGAAATCCGTATACAGAAGGCATTTCTGACGATGATGAAGGGACGTACAAGTTTCATTGTGGCGCATCGTCTTTCCACGATCCGGGAGGCAGACAGTATTCTGGTCATGAAAGACGGAAAGATTATCGAACAGGGAAATCATGATACCCTGCTGGCACAGAACGGCTTTTATGCAACGCTGTATAACAGTCAGTTTGATCAGGGTTAAAGCCCGGTTTCGGCTTTATAAGAGTATGCATTGGAGATGCGTGTGTTTTCTGCCGTCAGCGTAACCGGTTCCCGGTAATAGGCAATTACCGGAGTGCCGACCTGTAGAGTCTGAAACAGTTTTTTTGCCTTTTTCGGAGGCACATTGATACAGCCGTGAGAACCGGAAGTTTTGTAGATCTCTTTGCCAAATGTGCTGCGCCAGCTTGCATCGTGGATGCCGACATTGTAGGCAAACGGCATGAAATATCTGACATCGGACGCATAATTTTCGCCGACAAGTGTGGCATCTTTCTGTTTGTATGCAATCTTAAAGATGCCATCCGGTGAGCCGTTTCCGCGGCTGATGTTTCCCGAAACAATGCCGGTGTCTGTGACAAGTGATCCGTCCTTGTAATACCAGAGATGCTGGCTGGTATAGTCAATTTCCACATAAGTATTGCCGATATCATCCAGTCCGCTCTGCATGGCGCGCTGCTCATAGACAGGTTCCCGTTTTACAGGTTTTCCACCTTTTAAGTCTTTTAAGAGCTCTTTTTTTTCTTTGGATTTGTCAATTACCCAGCCGTAATCGCCACCGCCGATTTTTACGGTGTCCCCTTTGCTTGTCTTGAATTTCCGTACATCCCCATAGGTGTTGTAAGTACTTGCCAGATGCTGGACATAGGAAGTCAGCCGGGTATCATTGATGGAAACCGAACCGTCTTTTTTGAGGTCAAGTAAAGACAGGATACCGGCTTTATCCAGCCCTTCATCAGCTCCTTTGATTTCGTAGGTGACGGTTGCGGCCATATACCGGTCAAGCTGTGAAACCGTATCTGCAATCTGCTGGTCATCTGCCGTTACGGACGGTTTTTCGTAGCAGGCATCGGAAAGCGTGAGTGTAGTTTCCTGATCGTCTATGGCTTTTTGGATTTCCTTTATGATCTCATCGCGGATGGGGGTATTTCCTGGTGTCTCATTTACGATGGTATAATCATCATCCGTAATACGCAGATGTGCATTCTCCGGTGCTTCGATATAGGAAGGATCAAAGATAGCCAGCGCATCGGTCAGCTGGTTTAATGCAGTTTCATCGTAGTGAAAAGAACGGTTCAGATCTATTTGGTGTTTTTGAAACAGGGCAACCGGCCACAACAGGATTTTCTGCTGTTTTACAAGCGATTGTTCTTCACCGGAACGTTTGTAAGTATAGGAAAAGTCACTTCCGGAAAGTGTGTATTTGTTCCCTTTGCGATCCGTTATGTGCAGCTGGTAATTTTGCGCGGAAGCAATGTTTTTTGCTTCCAGATCATCCGCAGTCTGGTTGCCACAGGAAATCCCACCGATGGTTGTATGGGGGAAATAATGCCCGTGGTAATAAACACAAAAACCTGCATAGACGCCGATGACAGCTGCACCTGTACCGCAGAGAATGCCGCGGAGTACCCTCAAAGAGGTTGTTCGTTTTGCCATAAAACTCTCCTTTTTATGAGACGTGATCTGGTTTTAAATGAGGAACCGGCATATACACCGGTACACCGTTTTGATAGGTGAGAGAAACCTCTCCCTGGATTAATGGGTAAAGATAGTTGTAAAGCTCCTGACGGATATCGTTTCCGTGTGCATTGATCCATTCACGCGGGATGGATTTTGCCTCATTGGCAATGCCGCGGATCGGGGCATGGTCATAGGCTACCGCATATGGGGTATTCGAGGTGCGCGTCAGGGTTACCATGGAGGCGGTTACACCTTCCTCAGCGAGCAAAACAGCATGTTCTCCGAGTGCAAATGCCTCTGACTGATCGGTAGCAGATGCCAGATGGGAGGCACAGCGCTGCAATACATTGATTTCTATGGAACGGACTTTGACGCCGATGTTTTCCTTGACCAGAAATTCAAGTGCTTTTCCGGCTCCGGAGAGCTGCTGGTGTCCGAACTGGTCAGCCACTGCTTTGGAAGCTGTGATGTAGTCTCCGTTTTTGTCACGGATTCCCTCGGATACGGCAACAATCACATTGTTTAATGTTTTTAATTTGTTCCGGATATCGGTCAGAAACTGCTCTTTGTCAAATGCAACTTCCGGGAGATAAATAAAATGCGGGGCGGTGTTGTAGTCATTTCGCGCCAGGGCACTGGCAGCAGTGAGCCATCCGGCATCGCGCCCCATAATTTCTACGATAGTGACGCTTTTTACCGCGTAAATAAACGTATCGTGTGCAATTTCCAGCATTGTGGATGCAATGTATTTGGCGGCAGAACCGAATCCGGGTGTGTGGTCGATCATGCATAGATCGTTGTCAATGGTCTTTGGAACTCCGATAATCCGGATGTCGCTCTTGATTTTGGCGGCATAATCGGATAATTTAAGTACAGTATCCATGGAGTCATTGCCACCGATATAGAAAAAGGCTTTGATGTTTAACTTTGCAAACTGGTTGAAGATGAATACATAAGCAGAGTCGTCATCTTTGTAGTCCGGAAGTTTGTGCCGGCAGGAACCTAAATACATGGCCGGTGTAACTTTTAACCGGTTAAGGTTTTTTTCATCCGGGATCATCTGGGAAAGATTCAGATAACGCTCATTTAAAATACCGAGGATTCCATTGATTGCCCCGTAGCAGGTGTCGTACTTGCCGGACTTTTTTATTCCGGAGATGACTCCGGCGAGACTGGCGTTGATTGCTGCGGTTGGGCCGCCTGACTGTGCGACCATACAGTTTGACTGATTCATATGTAGCTCCTTAAAATGATATAATGTATGTGTACTTCATTGTAGAGGTTTTGGAAAGGAATCGCAAGTGAAACAAATGAAAAATCATAATTTCTATGACAATTGCATGCTGTGTCCGCGCACATGCGGGGCGCAGCGCAGTAAGGGAAAAACTGGAATCTGTGGGGTGACAGAGACATTAAAGGTAGCACGGGCGGCTCTGCATTTCTGGGAAGAACCGTGTATCAGCGGAACAAAAGGTTCGGGAGCCGTCTTTTTTTCCGGCTGTGCCCTGCACTGTGTGTTTTGTCAGAATGAGCCGATTGCACAGGGGACTGCGGGAAAAGAAATCACACCGGAACGGCTGGTGGAGATTTTTCTGGAACTGCAGGAACAGGGGGCGAACAATATCAATCTGGTTACACCGGGGCAGTATGTGCCGCATATCATCCGGGCGGTAGAACAGGCGAGACGGCAGGGACTTGCGGTTCCTATTGTATACAATACGGGAAGCTATGAGAATGTGGATACCATCAAGGCACTGGAAGGAATCGTGGATATTTATCTTCCGGATTTTAAGTATATGGACCCGTTTCTTGCGGCAAAATATTCCCATGCACCAGATTATCCGCAGACAGCAAAGGCTGCAATTGCAGAGATGGTGCGTCAGCAGCCCCGGCCGGTGTTTGCGTGGGAAGAAAAAAGAGGCGAAGACGTGCCAGAGGAAGCCTGCGAGAAAGCTGTGATGAAGAGGGGTGTGATTGTGCGCCAGCTGCTTTTGCCCGGATGTCTGAAAGATGCCAGAAACATTGTCCGGTATTTATATGAAACATACCAGAATAAAATCTATGTGAGTCTGATGAGTCAGTATACGCCGCTAGAACATGTCAGAGATTATCCGGAACTTGCGCACCGGGTGAGCCGGCGCACATATGACCGCTATGTGGACGCTGCGATTGCGCTTGGAATTACCCAGGCTTTCATTCAGGAGCCGGGGGTGGCAAAAGAAAGTTTTATTCCGGATTTTTCAAATGCAGAAGGCGTGTGAAATAATTGGAAAAATGTGTAAAATTGACTGGTTTTTTGACAGATATTGTAGTACCATAGATACATATAAGAGGAGTAATCAGGGAGGTATATGATATGGCAGAAAAGCCGGCAGGACATATTCTGATCGAATGCCCGAATACCATTTTTCATCTGTATGCCCGTGATGAGGGAGAGTTATCAAAAATTGAGACCTTTCTGCGCAATATCCGCGGAATCAAGCGGCTTGGGCTGAATGATATTTATATATGGTGCAATCGTCAGGGAATTTTATATGTTACAAAATTTCATTATCGCAAGGATTTTTCCCTGTGGTTTAATATGAAATCCTACTATCTGTATTTTTTACAGAAATTCCGTTATCAGTTTGCGCAGTATGCGGGATAAATATTTGTTGTTACTGTGTATGAGAGACCGTCAGTGGATTGCACTGCGGTCTTTTTTCTTATATAATGAGGAAACAGGAAAAGCCTGAAACGAAAAAGGAGAGTGAATATGAGATTTCCGGAATTTTTAAAAGAACATGGAACGATCGGATTTGTTGCGCCGTCATTCGGCTGTGCGACAGAACCTTATTATACAGCATTTGCACATGCAAGAGAACGGTTTGGGCAGATGGGATATCATACACAGATGGGGCCGAATTGTCTGGTGGATAAGGGAATCGGGATCAGCAACGACCCGGCATTATGTGGCAAAGAACTGAATGAAAGCTATTGCGGAACCGAAAATGACGTCATTATTTCCTGCGGTGGCGGGGAGCTGATGTGTGAAGTTGTTCCGTATATTGATTTCGCAGGGATTGCGCAGGCGAAGCCAAAGTGGTATATGGGGTTTTCCGATAATACCAATTTTACGTTCTTATCTGCAACGATTGCAGATACGGCCGCCATTTACGGACCGTGCGCAGCCGCGTTTGGAATGGAACCGTGGCATCCGGCCGTGCAGGACGCACTGGATCTGCTCTGCGGAAAGATTACCCGTGTGCATAATTATGATCTGTGGGAGAAAGAATCTGTCAAAGATGAAGAACATCCGCTGGCGCCGTATCATGTGACGGAGCCGGTGGAACTGAAAGTATTTCCACAGGGAGCCGAAAATGTTACAATGGAGGGAAGACTGATCGGCGGATGTATGGATTGTCTGGTAAACCTTCTCGGTACGCGCTTTGATCACGTAAAAGAATTTCAGGAGCGGTATAAAGAGGATGGATTTCTCTGGTTTCTGGAAGCCTGTGATCTGCATGTGATGTCCATCCGCCGTGCCATCTGGCAGATGAAAGAGGCCGGATGGTTTTCGCATGTGAAGGGATTTCTGATCGGACGGCCGGTGTGTTTCGGAGAAGAAGCATTCGGGATTGATCATTACCGGGCAGTAACCGATCTGCTGGCAGAGTATCAGGTTCCGGTGATCATGGATCTGGACATCGGACACATGGCTCCTATGATGCCGGTTGTTACCGGGGCCATGGCAAAAGCACATGTGCAGGGAAATACATTTGTTCTGGATTATGAATGGAGGTAAAAATGAAAGGTTTGAAAAAATATATGGCAGGTATTCTTGTGGCAGGCATGGTTCTTGGAAGTGCAGCAGTTCCGGCACCGGTGTATGCGACAGAGGCAGAGGATGCACAGGAAGATAACGGGGATGATGTGGAAATTACACTGGACGACAAGCCATATCTGGCGCTCGGAGCGGATCTGACTGCAGACCAGCAGCATACCGTGTTATCTTATATGGGGATCGAAGCGGCGGATTTTGATAAATATGATGTGGTTTATGTGAGCAATGCAGAAGAACATCAGTATCTGGATTCTTATGTTCCGAAAAAACAGATCGGAACGAAAGCGCTTTCTTCCGTGCTGGTTTCCCTGGCAGATTCCGGTAACGGGCTGAAGGTATCCACATACAACATTAACTACTGTACGGCGGGCATGTACAAGAACGCACTTGCCACTGCAGGGGTGGAAGATGCCAATGTGATTGTTGCGGGACCGTTTCCGCTTTCCGGGACGGCAGCACTGGTCGGAACGTTTGAGGCATATGAAAAACTGACCGGAAAGGAACTGGATGAATCGGTTGTGGATGTTGCAATGGATGAACTTGTCACAACCGGAGATCTTGAGCAGAGCATTGACGGCGATTCCAATGATGTGGAGGCGATGATTGCAGATCTGAAAGGGCAGATTGCCAGTGGAAAGATCAAAACGCCGGAGGAGATGGAACAGGCGATTGAAAAACTTGCGGATAAATATGATCTGAAATTATCGGACGATGACAAGCAGAAACTTCTTGGTCTGATGAAAAAACTGCAGGGACTGGACCTGAACTGGGATTCCATTAAAAATCAGGCATCTGCATGGGCTTCCCAGCTGCAGAATCAGCTTGCGGACAAGAATATCGGACAGAAGATAGCAGCCTTTTTTGAAAAGCTGTTTGATATGATCCGGAGTCTGTTTCAAAAATAAAAACATAAAATTTGAGTAAAGTGATTGTAAAAACCATGAGAAGTGTTTTATAATAAATCGAAGCATGTAAAAAAAGAAGAACAAGAAAAGGAAACAGATATGAATGGCATAATGATTGTCCTGACACTTCTGAGTGGTGTTGCACTATTTCTTTATGGAATGTCTCTGATGGGAGACGGACTCAAACGTGTGGCAGGAAACCAACTGGAGCTTGTATTGTATAAGCTCACAAATACACCGATTAAAGGTGTACTTCTTGGAACGATAGTTACAGCGATTATTCAGTCATCTTCCGCAACGACCGTCATGGTTGTCGGATTCGTAAATTCGGGAATGATGAAAGTCGCACAGGCGATTGGAATTATCATGGGAGCAAATATCGGTACGAGTGTTACCGGATGGATTCTTTGTCTTTCCTATATTGATGGGTCCAGCGGTATCGCACAGTTGTTGTCCACGGCAACCATTTCTGCCGTTGTTGCGATTATCGGTATTATTTTTAAGATGTTTGTCAAAAAGGCAAACTACAAAAATGTGGGAGATATCATGCTTGGTTTTGCAATCCTCATGGTAGGAATGCAGACGATGAGC
Source organism: Roseburia faecis (assembly GCF_001406815.1). Taxonomy (GTDB): domain Bacteria; phylum Bacillota; class Clostridia; order Lachnospirales; family Lachnospiraceae; genus Roseburia; species Roseburia faecis. The sequence continues at coordinate 128,016 of NZ_CVRR01000033.1, forward strand.
GGGGCAGTTTCCCCATTGAAAGATAACCCGCATTTCGTCAATCTTCTCACAAAGTTTGAAAATCCATTTATGGGAATTATTGTGGGAATTGCGTTTACTGCAGTTTTACAGAGTGCTTCCGCATCCGTTGGTATTCTGCAGGCATTGTCCGTGACCGGAAGTATCAGTTTTGCGGCAGCACTTCCGATTACGATGGGAATTGGAGTAGGAGCGGCCTGCCCGGTACTGCTTTCTTCCATCGGTACAAATAAAAACGGAAAACGTACAGCCCTGATTTATCTGCTGAACGATCTGTTCGGTATGATTTTCTGGTCGATTGTCTTTTACAGTGTCAATGCTTTTGTACACTTTAAGTTTTTGAATATGACGATGAGCCCGATCAAGATCGCCATGATGAACTCTATTTTCCGTCTGGCAACAATCATGATTCTGCTTCCGTGCATTAATCTGATTGAGAAACTGGTATTCCGTCTGATCAAAGACGATCCGGAGGATCTGGAAGAGCAGGCAGATTTCGATCTTCTCGAAGAACGATTTCTGGCGTATCCGGCACTTGCCATCGGACAGAGCCATACGGCGGTCAACGGCATGGCAAAGAAGGCACGTAAGAATATCAACCGTGCACTTTCACTGTTGGGCGATTATTCCCAGGATAAGTACAATAAAGTACAGGAAAAAGAAAACCTGATTGACAAATACGAGGACAAGCTCGGCACATATCTTATGCAGCTGACCGGACAGGAGATGTCTACCGTCCAGATGCAGCAGGTGTCAAAATTCCTGCACACGATCAGTGATTTTGAGCGTCTGGGGGATCATGCGGTCAATATTTCTAATGTTGCAAATGAAATTTCGGAAAAGAAGATTACATTTTCCGAGTCGGCACAGAAGGAACTTTCCGTGCTGGAGGCAGCAGTCAGGGAGATTGTCGATCTGACAGTTGATGCTTTCTGCGAGGATGATCTGGAGATGGCTGCAAAAATCGAGCCTTTGCGGGAACTGATCGGAATTTTGTGCAATGATCTCAAAAACCGGCATGTAACCAGACTGCGGGAAGGAAAATGTGAATTCCGGCAGGGATTTGCGTTTAATGATCTGCTGACGAATCTGGAAAGAATCGCAGCGCACTGTTCCAATGTTGCGGTAGCAATGATTGAGACGGAGACTTCGGAATTTGATACCCATGAGTATTTAAAGAGCGTCCGTCACATGAAAGACGATGCTTATCTGGAGTGCTTTGATTCGTATGCACGCAAATACAGTATTCCACCGACAAAAAAAGAAAAGAAAAATAAGTAGTTTTTCATCCCCCGGAAATTTCCGGGGGATTTTGTGTACCATTTATCGGACACTGAATATGAGATACTGTCTTCAACCAAAAAGAACGGGAAATAAAAGAAAGGAAGAAGACAAAATATGAAGGGATATGTGGTAGAAAACGGATATATGGGATATCTGGACGGAAAGTATGTTTTATTTGCAGATGAGAGCGATTATGAAGAGGTGTATGAGGAACAGTAAACGTTACGGTTCATGCAGTGCCGGAACACCACCGGGAAACCATGAAACTTCATTGAATTTCTGGTCTGCTTGTGGCATAATATAGATGTTAAGTTTCTGTACAGGAGGTGTCTGATATGAGAAACGAGATACAGGTTGCCGGACAGCAGACCGGTATAAAATTACGCCCATATGAACATCATGCAAAATATTACGAAACGGATCAGATGGGCATCATTCATCACAGCAATTATGTGAAATGGATGGAAGAAGCGAGAATGGATCTGATGGATCAGATGGGGCTGAGCTATAAACAGATGGAAGAAATGGAAATTATCAGTCCGGTTTTATCCATTGCGGTAGAGTATCACAGTATGGTACATTTTGATGATACCGTTGTGATTCAGACGAAACTGGTGAAATATAACGGAATTAAGATGGAAGTCGAGTATGTGATGACGGACAAGGAAACCGGAGAACTGCGGACGACGGCGAGAAGCAGCCACTGCTTTTTGAACCGTTCCGGAAAACCGATTTCCCTGAAACGTTCTTATCCGGAACTTGATACGAAATTTTTTGAGATGAAGGAGGACATGCAATGATACCGGAAAGACTTGCTGCGCTCAGACAGGAGATGGAAAAAAGGGACATTGCAGTTTATATTGTGCCAACCGCTGATTTTCATGAATCGGAGTATGTTGGAGAATATTTTAAAGCAAGAAGATTTATTACCGGATTTACCGGTTCGGCCGGAACAGCAGTGATTACACGGACTAAGGCCGGACTGTGGACAGACGGAAGATATTTTGTGCAGGCGGCAAAACAGTTAGAAGGAACAACTGTGACACTGTACCGTATGGGAGAGGAACATGTTCCTACGGTTGATGAATATGTGGAACAGACGCTGAAAGAGGGCGGGACCATCGGATTTGACGGAAGGGTTGTCAATGGAAGATGGGGCGCAAAACTGCAGCAGATCGCAGAAAAGAAACACGGAAAACTTTATGTACAGGAGGATCTGATCGGACAGATCTGGAAAGATCGTCCGCCGATGTCCAAAGAACCTGTGTGGATTCTGGATGAAGCATACAGTGGAAGAAGTACAAAAGATAAGCTTGCCGCAGTCCGTGAAAAAATGAAGGAAAAAGGTGCAGAGGTGCATTTGCTGGCTTCTTTGTATGATATTGCGTGGCTTTTGAATGTACGTGGAAATGACATCAGTTATGTACCGGTTGTTCTTTCCTACCTGGCATTGACACAGGAACAGTGCATCTGGTTCCTGCAGGAAGAAGTTGTCGATGATACCCTGCGGGAATATCTGCAGAAGAATGGAATTACCACGCGTCCGTATGAGGCATTTTATGAGTATGTAAAAACACTGGAGAATCAGACGATTCTGCTTAATCGCGCTGTGGTTAATACAAAAATCTGTAATAATCTGCCGGAGTCTGCACAGATGATAGATGCAGAAGATCCGACGCTGGAGATGAAAGCTGTCAAAAATGAGACAGAGATTTCCAATACGAGAAAAGCCCATGTAAAAGATGCAGTGGCAATGTGCAGATTCATGTACTGGCTGAAGAAAAATGTGGGGAAAATTCCAATGACGGAAATTTCCGCATCGGATTATCTGGAGAGTCTCCGCAGAGAACAGGAAGGCCTGCTGGATTTGAGCTTTGATACGATCTGCGGGTATGCGGATCATGGAGCAATCGTACATTATGCAGCAACACCGGAAAGTGATGTTCCACTGAAACCGGAGGGACTTCTTCTGGTGGATTCCGGAGGACATTATCTGGAAGGTACGACAGATATTACGAGAACATTTGCACTCGGACCGGTGACAGAAGAGATGAAAGCGGATTTTACCCGTGTATGCAGATCCAATATGAATCTGGCAAATGCCCGTTTCCTGTATGGATGCAGCGGGATGAACCTTGATATTATCGCGCGTGAACCGTTCTGGGAAGCCGGACTTGACTTTAAACACGGGACCGGACACGGTGTGGGATATGTGCTCAATGTGCATGAAGGACCGAATGCATTCCGCTATAAAGGAACTGAGGATCGTCCGGGGGGAGCTGTTTTTGAAGAAGGAATGGTAACTACGGATGAACCGGGAATTTATATCGAAGGAAAATACGGAATACGTCTGGAAAACGAATTAGTATGCCAAAAAGGCGAAAAAAATGAATATGGTCAGTTTATGTATTTTGAAAATCTGACCTATGTTCCGTTTGATCTGGATGCTATCGATCCGAAACAGATGACGGAGGTTGAAAAGAAACGTCTGAATGATTACCATGCCAATGTATACAAAGTTGTTTCCCCGTATCTGCAGGGAGAGGAGCTGGCATGGCTGAAGGAGGCAACACGGGCAATATAAACCGTGGCCGGGAAGGAAATAGAAGTAATGAGTGAAAAGCTGGTGCTGATTGATGGACACAGCATATTAAACCGTGCATTTTTTGGACTGCCGGATCTGACAAATTCCGAAGGTCTGCATACCAATGCCGTGTACGGATTCTTGAATATTCTTTTTAAAATATTAGAGGAGGAACAGCCGGATTATCTGACGGTTGCATTTGATGTTCATGCACCAACTTTTCGTCATAAAATGTATGAGGCATATAAGGGAACACGAAAACCGATGGATGATGCCCTGCGGCAGCAGGTTCCGCTGATGAAAGAAATGCTTGCGGCGATGGGGGTCTGTACCATTGAGATGGAAGGATACGAAGCCGATGATCTTCTCGGTACACTTGCCGGAATGGGAGAGCGTGCCGGGATGGAAGTTTCTGTCGTATCCGGGGACCGCGATCTGCTGCAGCTTGCTACGGATCATGTCAGGATTCGTATTCCAAAGACGAAGCGTACCGGAACAGAGATTGAAGATTATCTGGCGGCAGATGTCAAAGAACGGTATCAGGTGACACCGAAGGAATTTATCGACGTAAAAGCCCTGATGGGGGATACGGCAGACAATATTCCGGGTGTGCCGGGAATTGGAGAAAAAACAGCGACTGCGCTGATCGGACAGTATGGATGCATTGAGGAAGTTCATGCACATGCGGATGTGGTAAAGCCACCGCGTGCATCCAAAAATATTGTAGAATACTGGGATCAGGCAGTGATGAGCAAAGAACTTGCAACCATCATCACAGATGTTCCGGTGGATTATGATTTTGCCAATGCAAAGATAGACGGAAAGGCTTCTCTGTATACAGAGGAAGCCTATTTGCTGTGTAAGAGACTCGAATTTAAAAATCTTTTGAACCGGTTTACCGTGGACGCACAAAAAAACCATGCGGAAGAAAGTTTTCAGATCGTAAAGGATCAGAAGACGGCAGACCGGATCTGGAAAAAAGCCGAGGGAAAAGAGGCAGGCTTTTATGTGGTGGAGCAGGGAGTACAAAACCAGCAGCTTTCCCTGTTTGATACCGCAGAGGAACAGAAATTTGCCGGGCTTGCCATTTCGTTTTCGGAAGAAGACAATTATCTTATGGTGGCTTCACAGGAACTTCCGGCAGAAAAATTAAAACAGGATCTGCTGGAACGACAGGAACTGTATGCGGCAGATTTAAAGCCGGCGCTGGCTGCTTTTGATCTGCACGATGTACCGGAAGAAATGAGAACCCGTTTTTTTGACCGTACGATTGCAGCATACCTGCTCAATCCACTCAAGGGAGCGTATCCATACGAGGATATTGCAAAAGACTATCTGGGACTGATGATTCCGTCGAGAACAGATCTGCTTGGCAAACAGATGCCGGGGGATGTCATCACGGAAAAGGAAGCGGATGTGCTCCGGTATGCCTGCTGGGAATCTTATATTACATGGAAATCAGCCGCAGTTCTTAAGGAAGGACTTAAGGAACATGGGATGGAGCAGCTGATGCGCGAAATCGAGATGCCTCTGGTGTTTGTCTTATCGGATATGGAACAGGATGGAATCTGTATCGATGCCAATGCATTAAAAGAGTATGGTCAGAAACTGTCGGTTTCCATCGGGGAACTGGAACAGAAAATTTATGAGGAAGCGGGAGAGACGTTTAACATAAATTCTCCGAAACAGCTCGGCGTGATTCTTTTCGAAAAGATGCAGCTTCCGAATGGAAAAAAGACAAAGACCGGTTTTTCGACTTCTGCAGAAGTCTTGGAAAAACTTGCCGGAGATTATCCGATTGTTGCAGATATTCTGGAATACCGGAAACTTTCCAAACTCAAATCTACCTATGCAGATGGTCTGTCAAACTTTATTGATGCAACCGGAAAAATCCATACAACGTTCCATCAGACGATCACGGCAACCGGGCGATTGAGCAGTACAGATCCGAATCTGCAGAATATCCCGATCCGGATTGAACTTGGAAAGATGATAAGAAAAGTATTTCATCCAATGCCGGGAGATTTGTTTGTCGATTCCGATTATTCACAGATTGAATTGCGGCTTTTGGCACATATGTCCGGTGATGAGCAGCTGATTGAGGCGTTCCGCGAAAATCAGGACATTCATCGAAGTACGGCATCCAAAGTATTTCATGTACCGTTTGATGAAGTGACAGACTTACAGAGAAGAAATGCCAAGGCTGTAAACTTTGGAATTGTATACGGCATCAGTGCCTATGGACTGAGTCAGGATTTAAATATAGGAACCAAAGAAGCGCAGGGATTTATCGACAGCTATTTTGAAACATATCCGAAGATCAAAGAATTTCTGGACAACACCGTAGCACAGGCAAAGGAAAAGGGATATACAAGAACTTTGTTTGGACGCATCCGTCCGATTCCGGAGCTGTCATCGGGTAATTTTATGACAAGACAGTTTGGCGAGCGTGTCGCCATGAATGCCCCGATTCAGGGAACGGCGGCGGATATTATCAAAATTGCCATGATCCGGGTACATGACCGTCTGATCCGGGAACATTTCCGTTCGCGTCTGATTTTGCAGGTACATGATGAACTGTTGATTGAGACTGCGGAGGAAGAAAAGGAAAAGGTCATTGCACTTTTGGAAGAAGAAATGCAAAAAGCAGCCGATCTGAAAGTGGAACTTGCCGTCGGTACGGCATGCGGACAGGACTGGTATGAGGCTCATTAAGAAAAATATACGAAAAGGAACAAACCCGGGAGGTGATGGAATGCGGTTTATTGGAATTACAGGAGGGGTGGGAGCAGGAAAATCTGCCATACTTGCACATCTTGCGTCAAAGCCGGGGATCAGGGTTATGCTGGCAGATGAGATTGCACATGATCTGATGCAGCCGGGGACGGAATGTTTTCAAAAGTTAAAAGAAAAATTTGCCGGGGAAGACATTTATCAGCCGGACGGATCGTTGGACCGTGCGCAGCTTGCAACTGTCATCTTTTCCGATGACCGGAAAAGAGAAGAACTGAATGCCATTGTACATCCGGCGGTCCGGGAATATGTTCTGCAACAGAAAGAGGCAGAGGAACGGGCTGGAAAACTTTTTCTGCTGGTTTTGGAAGCTGCACTTCTGATCGAGGAACATTATGATGAAATCTGTGATGAACTCTGGTATATTTATACTACAGAAGAAAACCGGAGAGCTCGTCTGAAGGCATCAAGAGGGTATTCCGATGCACATGTGGACCGGATTTTTGCCAGCCAGCTGAGTGAGGAGGAATACCGCAGACACTGCCGGGTGGTAATAGATAATAACGGGACACTGGAAGAAACACTGACACAGACAGAGGAAGCGCTGAGGAGAGAAGCATATGAATAACGTATTTGGTTTGGATATAGGAACCCGCAATGTGGTGGGAACGGTTGGACACCGGACAGAAGATGGAGCCTTTATTGTAGAGGCACAGTATGTCAGACAGCATGAGACACGGTCCATGCTGGATGGACAGATTCATGATATTGGAAAAGTGGCGCGTACGATTTCCGCTGTAAAAGCAGAGCTGGAGGCGCAGCTGGATGCACCGCTTTCGGAAGTGTGTATTGCAGCCGCCGGCCGTGTGTTAAAAACCGTCACTACGCATGTGGAGTATGAGTATGCGGAGGAGTCGGTCGTCACAGGAGAAGATATCCACACATTAAATCTTCTGGGGGTAGAGCAGGCACAGGATATTTTGCGGGAACAGAATGACACAAAATATAAGTTTTACTGTGTCGGATATTCGGTTGTGAAATATTATTTAAACGAAGAAGTATTTATCAGTATTGAAGGACATAAAGCAAATAAAATCGGTGAGGACATTATCGTAACATTTTTGCCGGAAGATGTTGTGGACGGGCTGTATTCCGCAGTCGGTCAGGCTAAAATGACGGTTGCCAATATGACACTGGAGCCAATTGCGGCGATCAATGTGGCAATCCCTGAAAATTTCCGGATGTTAAATATTGCACTGGTCGATGTCGGAGCGGGAACATCGGATATTTCCATCACAAGAGAGGGAAGTATCATAGCTTATGGTATGATTCCATATGCAGGGGATGAACTGACCGAGCTGATCGTGCAGCAGTATCTGGTTGATTTTCAGACTGCAGAGAAAATGAAACTGGCATCTTCGAGTGAGGATGAAGTGACATATGAGGATATTATGAGTATTTCCCATACAATTCCATCCAAGGAGATCTGGGAGCTGGTTGCCCCGACGGTGGAGAAGATTACTTCCGAGGTGGCTGCAAAGATCAAGGAACTGAATGGGGATAAAACCGTAAGCGCCTGCTTTGTTGTCGGTGGTGGCGGAAAGATTCACGGATTTACGGAAAAACTTGCCGGGCATCTGGATCTGCCGACGGAGCGTGTGGCATTAAGAGGCGAAGAAGTGCTTAAAGAAGTGACATTTGAGCAGGAAGATATCAAAAAAGATCCGCTGCTTGTCACACCGATTGGAATCTGCCTGAATTATTATGAACAGAAAAATAATTTTATTATGGTCCGCTTCAACGGAGAACGCCTGAAACTGTATGATAATAACAGACTTACCATTGTGGATGCGGCAATGCAGGCGGGATTTCCGAATGACCAGCTGTTTCCGAAACGCGGAATGCCGATCAATTTCACCGTGAATGGAGGCGCAAGAATCGCAAGAGGAGAGGCTGGGGAGGCCGCCATAGTGACGATGAATGGCCAACCGGCAAATATCAACACACCGCTGGAGCCAAATTCCGATATTACGATTGAGCCATCAACGGCAGGAGATAATGCGGTGTATACCATCGGACAGCTTCCGGAGTATCACGAGTCCGTGATTTCGTTTGTGATCAATGGACAGAACGTGGTATGTCCGAAATTTGTCGAGGTAAACGGAAGCCTTGAACCGGATTCCTATGAAATTCAGGAGGGAGATTCCATCGAGACACGGAATTTTTATACCGTTGCACAGATTGCAGAATTTATGGACGTGGAAATTGACCCGGACAGTGAAATTCTGGTCAATAACAGGGAAGCGGGGATGGAGACCCTGGTATACGAAAATTTCTCCATTGACTGGACACCGTTAAGCTTCGGGGTTGCGTCAGAGAGTGAGAATCGGTATAATGCAACAGAGGGGGTTACAGATTCCGCGGAAATATCGCGGGAAGAAATGACTCCGGAAACCTCCGGGGAGGCCAAGGCGGCTGAGTCGGAGAAAAAAGATACGGTCTGTGTTGTCACGGTAAATGGCGAGACGGTGGAACTTACGGGAAAAGAAGATTACATATTTGTGGATGTTTTTGACCGGATCACGTTTGATCTCAACGCCGGAAACGGACGTGCAATTGCAACGCTTGTAAATGGCATGGAAGCTGAATTTTCCCAGCCGCTTAATAATGGAGACCGGGTAGAAATTTACTGGAAAGAGAAATAGTATGTTAGAATTATGCAGTATTGCAAGTGGCAGCAGTGGAAACTGTATCTGTGTAGGCTCGGACGACCACCATGTGTTAATTGATGCGGGGATCAGCGGAAAGCGGATTGAGAATGGATTAAACGAGGTGGATTTAAAGAGTCAGGATATGGATGGGATTCTGGTTACACATGAACATCTGGATCATATCGCGGGACTTGGTGTTATGGCAAGAAGATATGGGCTGCCGATGTATGCGACGGCAGGAACCATTGAAGCCATTAAGAACACGCCGTCTGTGGGAAAGATCGACCCGGAATTATTTCATGAAATTGTTCCGCAGGAAGATTTTGTAATCGGAGACCTGACGATTACCCCGATCCATATCTCACATGATGCGGCGGATCCTGTGGCATACCGGATAAAAAAAGGAAACCGTACCTTTGCGGTAGTAACCGATCTGGGAAATTATGATGATGAGATTGTGCAGCAGCTGCAGGGACTTGATACTTTGCTGCTGGAGGCAAATCATGATATTCATATGCTCGAAACGGGCGTATACCCTTATCCGCTGAAACGCAGGATTATGGGAAACAGGGGACATCTGTCGAATGAGCGGAGCGGCCAGCTGCTCTGTGAACTTCTTCATGATAAATTCGGCACAGTGGTACTGGGCCATTTAAGCAAGGAAAATAATTACGAGGAACTGGCGTATGAAGCAGTGCGTCTGGAAGTTACGATGGGGGATAATCCGTACAAAGCGGATGATTTCCCGATGTATGTGGCAAAAAGAAATGCGGTTTCGCCTGTAATTCGTGCAGAGTAAAAAGGAGAGTTTATATTATGGAAAAAACAATGGACAAAGCAATTATTACAGTAGTAGGAAAAGATACCGTCGGTATTATTGCAAAGGTATGTACTTATCTTGCTGACAACGGCGTAAACGTGCTTGATATTTCACAGACGATTGTTTCTGGATTTTTTAATATGATGATGATTGTGGATATGGCAGATGCAAAGAAGCACTTTGCAGAGATTTCCGGAGAAATGGATGCATTGGGAGAAAAAATAGGCGTTTCAATCAAATGTCAGCGCGAAGAAATTTTTGAAAAAATGCATCGTATCTAAAACATGGAGGAAGCAAAGAATGATTAACAGCTGGGAAGTACAGGAAACCAACGAAATGATCGAGAAGGAGAATCTGGATGTGAGAACCATCACACTCGGGATCAGTCTTCTTGACTGTATTGATTCGGATCTGGATCGTCTGAATCAGAATATTTACAACAAGATTACAACCGTGGCAAAAGATCTGGTAGCGACCGGAGAAAAGATTGAAAAAAGTTATTCCATTCCAATCGTAAATAAGAGAATTTCTGTGACACCAATTGCGCTGGTGGGCGGTTCGGCTTGTAAGACACCGGAGGATTTTGCTACAATCGCCGCAACTATGGATCGTGCAGCAAAGACGGTCGGCGTCAATCTGATCGGCGGATATTCCGCACTGGTATCTAAAGGCATGACGAAAGCGGATGAACTTCTGATCCGTTCTATTCCACAGGCACTGCACAGTACTGAACGTGTATGCAGTTCCGTAAACCTGGCATCCACCAAGACGGGCATTAACATGGACGCAGTACGGCTTATGGGCGAGATTATTCTTCAGACGGCAGAAATTTCAAAGGACAACGATTCTGCCGACTGCATGAAGCTGGTGGTCTTTTGCAATGCACCGGACGATAATCCGTTTATGGCAGGAGCTTTCCATGGAGTGACCGAGGCAGATGCGATCATTAATGTCGGAGTCAGCGGACCGGGTGTTGTAAAAAATGCGCTGGAAAAAGTACGCGGAGAGAATTTTGAGGTTCTCTGTGAGACGATCAAAAAGACGGCATTTAAGGTTACCCGTGTTGGCCAGCTGGTGGCACAGGAGGCATCTAAGATGTTAAACATTCCGTTTGGTATCGTGGATCTTTCCCTGGCACCGACGCCGGCAATCGGAGACAGTGTTGCGGATATTCTCTGTGAGTGCGGTCTGGAGTATGCAGGTGCACCGGGAACTACTGCAGCACTTGCCATGCTCAATGATCAGGTAAAGAAGGGCGGCGTGATGGCTTCTTCTTATGTGGGTGGTTTAAGTGGTGCTTTTATTCCGGTCAGCGAGGATCAGGGGATGATCAACGCGGTAGAGGCAGGCGCAATTTCCCTTGAAAAATTAGAGGCAATGACCTGTGTATGTTCGGTAGGTCTGGATATGATCGCCATCCCGGGAGATACAAAGGCAACAACCATTTCCGGAATGATTGCAGACGAGATGGCAATCGGAATGGTGAACCAGAAGACAACCGCTGCACGTCTGATTCCGGCTGTGGGAAAAGGTGTGGGAGACAGAGTGGAATTTGGAGGATTGTTTGGATATGCCCCGGTTATGCCGGTAAACAAATACTCCTGTGATGACTTTATCAACCGTACAGGACGTATTCCGGCTCCGATCCATTCTTTTAAAAATTAATAGGTAAAAAACAGAAGTAGAAAATTTGGAGCAGATTTATGATAGCATATGAAAAATTACCGCTGGATAATGAAGTGAAGGCAGCTTTAGAAGGACTTGAGATTGAATATGTGTTCCAGCCGATCTTTTATAAAGATTGTGTGAGAATATATGCATATGAAGCGTTGATGAGACCAAAGAAGATGACGGTGGGGCAGCTGATTGATGAATTTGCCAGGGATGAGAAACTGCATATACTGGAAGTTGCCACTTTTTTTGGTGCAACACAGGCGTATATTGAGCGGGGATATCAGGAATATCTCTGTATCAATTCTTTCCCGTCGGAAAGTTTTACGGAGAATGAGGCAGAAGCATTTGATACTTATTTTGGAAACCAGAAAGGAAAAAGGATCATTGAGATTTTAGAGTATCCGAAAGTTTCCCTGCGCGAGTGGGTCAGAAAAAGTGAGATGGTCCAGAATAAGCACTGGAAGGTATCGCTGGATGATTTTGGCATGGGTGAAAACAATATGAATGCTGTATATCTGTATACACCGGATATCGTAAAACTGGACCGCTCCCTGATCTGTGGAATTGACAACGATGCCAGAAAACAGGAGAACGTCCGTACATATCTGGAAAGTTTCCATGAAAGAGGAATGCAGGTGCTTGCGGAAGGTGTGGAGACAAGAGAAGAGTGTGATTTTTTACGGTCTTTGGGAGTGGATCTGTTTCAGGGATACTATCTGGCTATGCCGGCATAAATACAAAAAGAGAGCGTGCGAAAGCACGTTCTTTTTTTAAAAAAATAAATTATCTGAAAAAACATAATAAAACAAACAATTATGAGAAATATAAAGGAAAAATAAAAAGAAATAAAAAAACAGGTTGACATAATGTAAAATGCGTGTTATATTTAAGACAACAAAAAAACAAGCAGCCATCACGAAGGGTGACGAGAAAGCTCTGGACGTGAAATCTAATGTAAGGAGGTACAGTCCAAAGGGAACATAAGCCATTGGCAGGGAGCAACCAAACACAGGTCATCAGGCTTCACTTGATGAAAGAATAAACATTCGGGAATGGAAACCAGTGACAGAGTACAAAAGAGAGCGGACAAAGAGGAACGGATAAAAGGTGATTTGTCCAGAACGTCATTTCGGTAAACAAAAGAAGAATGGATATAGAACAAAAGATGAAGTGAGGAGCAGTCCAATGGAGTGTGGAAATCATTAGGCGTCATCAGAAGTATCTGATGGCGTCTTTTGTTGTGCATGAATAAGAATTATCCACGGGTTTTGGAAATAACGTGACCAAAGATAATCCAGTGGGACATCTCCGATGCGTTATTACTGTCGATATAAAACGTCTGTCCGTAATAGGTGAGAGGTTCTAAGCGCCAGGGATCTGTCTGGCGAAGGCGGCGGATGTAAAGAAGACCGGTCACTTTGTTAATAAAAATACCGGTGTCGCCATCACGTATGGGATTCCGCGCGATTAATAAAATATCGTTTGCATGATAGACAGGAGACATATGATCACTTGTGACAAGAAGTGCACAATCAATCTGGTTTCCATAGCGTTTGCGGTATCCGGAAATATTGATTTTTTCGAGAGAACAGGAATCATACACCATTCCATCGTGCATGTTTCCACTTGGAATGATCATAGTGGTATAGTCCTCGCGGGAAACCGATGGAACCGTTTCCAGATTTCTGGCAAAATCGAATTCAAACTGTACAAGGGATTCAATAAAATGTAACTGTGTAGGCGAAAGATTGCGCATGCGGTCATAGGTCTGGAATAAATCAGAGGATTCGCCACATAATTCATAGAACATCTTTCCGGTAAGCTGGCTGAGCTTATATACGGTATAGACATCGACTTTTCCGGTATCCCCATTGGCAAGTCTTTTGTACGAGGAAAGGGACATATCTAGTGCTTTTGCCATATCCTGCTGTGAATAGCCGAGTTTAAAGCGCTCTCTTTCCAGATTTGTTCCAAGATTTCTGGATAATTGTTCGCGTGTCAGCATGAACCATCACCTCCAAATAAAATATCAAATCTATTATAATAATAAACGCTAAAAAGGTCAAATGACATATCGCGTTTCCGGATAAGGATCATTTCTGACCCCTGACCGACAAAAGTCGCCGGAAATATAAAAAAATTTAGCCCCGAATTGAAAAAATAGGAAAGATATAATCAATATGTAAATAAAAAGTCAAATTCAGTCAAAACAAAAAGAAAGGGGAAAGACGAAAGGTATAGGATAAATACATAAAAGGGAACTGATGCGTCCGGCATACAGTTCTTTTTTTTGTTTTTTATGTGAACGAGTGCACAAAAGCAGGAAATTATGGTAAACTGTTTCATAGGAATAATGAGCGGATGTATGCTCATGAAAAGGGGTATTATAAGTGGAAAAACAACGATTACATTATTATGAACAGCTTGCAGAACTGTATCCGACGATTGGAAAAGCATCTACGGAAATTATCAATCTGCAGTCTATTTTATATCTGCCAAAAGGCACGGAACATTTTTTGTCGGATATACATGGGGAATTTAAAGCATTTTCCCACGTATTGAGAAACGGGTCTGGAGCCGTCCGCAAAAAGATTGATGACGTATTCGGGCATACGCTAAGTACGGCAGATAAGATGTCTCTGGCAACACTGATTTATTATCCACAGAAAAAAATCGAGCTAGTGCGTCAGACCGAGGACGATATCGAGAACTGGTATAAGATCACACTGTACCGGCTGATCGAGGTGTGTAAGACAGTATCTTCCAAATACACCAGATCCAAAGTGCGCAAGGCGCTGCCGGAGGATTATGCGTATGTAATCGAGGAACTGATTACGGAAAAGCAGGAGGTTTTGAATAAAGAGGCCTATTACGAGGCAATTATCAACACCATTCTGGAACTTGGGCAGGCAGATAATTTTATTGTGGCACTGGCGGAACTGGTGCAGAGGCTGGTCATTGATCATCTGCATATTCTCGGGGATGTGTATGACCGCGGTCCGTCACCGGACCGGATTATGGATCAGCTGGAACAATATCATTCGTTTGATATCCAGTGGGGGAATCACGATATGGTATGGATGGGGGCAGCAGCCGGGCAGCTTGCCTGCATTGCATCTGTGATCCGGACAAGTATCCGGTATGGGAATCTGGATCTGATTGAGGATGGTTATGGCATCAATATGGTTCCGCTTGCAACATTTGCCATGGATGCTTACCGCGATGATCCGTGCAGACAGTTTGTACTGAAAGATTCCACGGATGAGGAACGAAGCAAGAAAGAAACGCTGATGAACCGGAAAATGCATAAGGCAATTGCCATCATAAAGTTTAAACTGGAAGGACAGCTGATCCACAAATGGCCGGAGTATGGTATGGAAAACCGCTGTCTGCTGCACCGTATTAATTACGAGAACAAAACAGTGGAAATTGATGGAAAAACCTATGACATGCTGGATACCAGTTTTCCTACCATTGATCCGGAACATCCGTATGATCTGACACCTGAGGAACAGGAAGTCATGAACCGGCTGCGCACCTCGTTTATACACTGTGAGAAACTGCAGCGCCATGTACGGCTTCTGCTAAAACGAGGCAGCATGTATAAAGTCTACAACGGAAATCTGCTTTATCATGGATGTGTGCCGCTGAATCCGGATGGGACATTTAAGAAAGTAAATGTATATGGCAGGGAATACAGCGGAAAAGCACTCTATGATGTGCTGGAATCCTATGTCCGCAAGGCATTTTTCTCTCTGGATGAAAAAGAGAGGGAAAAAGGAAGGGATATCATGTGGTATATCTGGACGGCACCGGATTCTCCTTTGTACGGACGGAGTAAGATGGCAACGTTTGAGCGGTATTTTCTTGCGGACAAGTCCATGCATCATGAGAGTAAGAATGCGTATTATCATTTGTTTGACAAAGAGGAAACGGCAGATAATATACTTAAAGAATTCGGGCTGACGGGGGATTTTGTGCATATCATCAATGGTCATGTACCGGTAGAGCGCATTGCCGGCGAAAATCCGGTCAAGTGTAACGGAAAACTGATCCTGATCGACGGTGGATTTTCAAAAACATACCGGAGAAAAACGGGAATTGCAGGATATACACTGACGTACAATTCTTATGGACTGACGCTTTCTGCCCATGAACCGTTTGACTGGTCAAACGAGGCGGTAAGAGATGAATTGGATATTGTATCGCATCAGGAAGCAGTGGAATACCGGGATAAACGTATTCTGGTGGGGGATACAGACGTTGGTAAGCGCATGATGATCCGCATTGAGGAACTGAAAAAACTGATTCAGGCATATCAGGACGGCGAAATCGCCGAACGGGATGCCAGTAGTGCTTATAAATGGTAGAGGATAAGTTATGTATCAGGTAGAAGGCTACGCATTTGAAACAAAAGAACAGGAACATACAGCAAAACATGAGGTAGAGATCATCGGCTATATCCGGAAAAATACGAGAATGGATGATCCGGATATTGTGCTGGCGTTATATAACAAACTGGTGTTAAAAGAAATTTTTGTCACGCCGGTCGGATATGATTTTTTGCACAGGCTTCAGGAATATCTGTATACCATTCCCTATATCCGGAGAGAAGATATTCTTCCGATCACGGTGTATGAACCAGAAGGAATGGTTTCAAAAGAAAAAAGAAGCAAAGAGGAAATAAAGCAGAAGAAAAAAAGACAGAAAAACAAAGAGCATGTGGTCAGTAAAAACCGCCGGAAGAAGAACCGGGATTATCAGAAACTGTTTCACATCAGTACATTTTTCGCAGTTGTTTTTGCACTTGGCATCATTGGGATGCTTGTGATTACATGGCTCAGCGAAGATAATGTGACGATTTTAAACTATGAAAATAAGGTGATTGATAAATACGAAATCTGGGAAAAACAGCTGGATGAACGGGAAAGCCAGCTTGAGGAGAGGGAATTGAGACTGACGGAACAGGAGGCAGAATAGAGATGGACAAAGTGAAGATCCTTGTGGTAGATGATGAGAGCCGGATGAGGAAGCTGGTACGGGATTTTTTGACCCGGCAGAACTATGAAGTCTTAGAAGCAGCAGATGGAGAGGAAGCACTGGATATTTTTTATAAAGACAAAGCGATCGCTTTGCTGATTCTGGATGTGATGATGCCAAAGATGAACGGCTGGGAAGTCTGCAGGGAAATCCGTCAGACATCCAAAGTCCCGATCATCATGCTCACGGCCAAAAGTGATGAGAGTGATGAACTTATGGGATTTGACCTTGGGGTTGATGAATATATAACCAAACCGTTTTCACCGAAAATTCTTGTGGCGCGTGTCGAAGCGATTCTGCGCCGGACCAATAAGATCGGCGATGCGGCCGATCTTAAGACGGCAGGAGAGATTATTCTGGATAAGACGGCGCACGAGGTGAAAATTTCGGGAAATCCGGTAGAACTCAGTTTCAAGGAGTTTGAACTGCTGGAATATTTTATGAATAATCAGGGGATTGCCCTCTCGAGGGAACGCATTTTAAACAGTGTGTGGAATTATGACTATTTTGGGGATGCACGGACGATTGATACACATGTAAAAAAACTGAGAAATAAACTCGGGGCATGTGGAAGTTATATAAAAACCGTATGGGGAATGGGTTACAAGTTTGAGGTGTCCTAAATGGAAAAGAAACAAAAGACTTCCCTGACGTGGCAGCTGATTTTGACGATGGTTGTCATTGTTGCGGGAACGGTTGCGATGTGCTGGTTTTTTAATACCACCTTTTTGGAAAAATATTATATTTTTCATAAGGAAAAAGAGTTAAAAAGCAGTTTTGACCAGGTAAGGCTGATTTGTGAAAAGCAGGGGGATTCCAGTGATGATGCGTATGTGCAGTTCGAGAAAATCTGTGCAAACGGAAATATCAATATGCTTATTGCAGATCAGGACAGAAACCTGATATGGAGTTCCTACAGCAGTGCACAGCGTTTTCAGATGCAGATGGAGGACTGGCTGTATGGAAGTGACCGCAGCCGTGTGCAGGTGCTTTCATCCGGAAAGGATTATACGCTGCTTCGGCAGACCGATGAACGGCTGCAGTCGGAGTATCTGGTTCTTCTGGGAACTTTAAAAAATGGAAACAATCTTTACATGCGTGCGGCTGTGGAAAGCATTCGGGAAAGTGCGAGCATAACAAACCAGTTTTTTGTAATGGTGAGCACGGGAGCCATCATCTTAAGTGTGATTCTGATCATCGTTCTCTCGAAAGGAATTTCCCATCCGATCCATGCCTTATCCGATATTGCAAGAAGGATGACACAGCTGGATTTTGATGCAAAGTATATACCGGTACGTCATGTGAGCCGGGAGATTGATGAACTTGGAAATTCCATGAATGAATTGTCGGAGACACTGGAAGAGACGATTTCGGAACTAAAGACAGCAAACGTCAGCCTGCAGCAGGATATCGAGAAAAAAGAACAGATCGATGAAATGAGAAAAGAATTTCTTTCGAATGTTTCACACGAGCTGAAAACACCGCTGGCACTCATACAGGGATATGCGGAAGGATTAAAAGAATGCATCAATGATGATGCGGAGAGCCGTGATTTTTACTGTGATGTGATTATGGATGAATCGGAAAAGATGAATCATATGGTAAAGCAGCTGCTGACACTCAATCAGCTGGAGTTTGGCAATGATACCGTGGAAATGACACGGTTTGATATCACGGAGCTGATTGACGGCGTGATCCAGTCTGCATCCATCATGGCGGCACAAAAACAGGTGAATATCGAATTTTACAGGGAAGGTCCGGTATATGTCTGGGGGGATGAGTTTAAGGTGGAAGAGGTGATTACGAATTTCCTGACCAATGCCATGAACCATGCGGCAGGAGAAAAAAAGATTACCATTCGTTTTCAAAAACATGACCATCTGGTACGCACGAGTGTGTTTAATACCGGTGACCCGATTCCCGAAGAGGATCTTGACAAGATCTGGGTGAAATTCTATAAAGTAGACAAAGCAAGAACACGTGAATATGGTGGAAGCGGAATCGGATTGTCCATTGTCAAGGCAATCATGGATTCTTTTCATCAGAAATGCGGTGCAGTCAATCACCCGGACGGTGTGGAGTTTTGGATGGAATTGGAGACCAATAATTAATGCAAAGAAAAGATTGTCTTATTTTTCAGAATATGATACCATAAAACATAGATTATAGGGCAAAAGTGACAAGAGGGTAAAAGAGTATGAAAAAGAAAATAAGTCTGCCTGTGATGGCAGTGTCAGCAATACTCCTGTTGGGAGGCTGTGGAACCCAGATGTATGATTTGTCAGAGGACGAAGAAAATCTGGTCGTGCAGTATTCGGCGCATATTCTTGCAAAGTATAATATTGAGCAGAAAGACGGAATGACAGCCGCTTCATCCGAAGAGACACAGGAAACACAAAAACAGGACAGCCAGATGCCGGAGAGCCAGAATACCCAGAGTGCGGACAACAACATGGCGTCAGATGCCACGGGAGAAACCCAGACACAGGAGATGGAGACGATGCCGATCGCCGAGGCAATCGGACATGCATCGGGTCTGACCGTTTCTTACAAAGGATACAGGGTTCAGAATATCTATCAGGAGGGAGACTATTTTGCAGTAACTCCTGAGGATGGAAACAAACTTGTTGTGATGAAGTTTGAAATTAAAAATAAGGGGAAGAAAAAGGTCAGGCTGGATACAGAAAAACTCGGTATTACATTTTATGCATGTTTTGACGGAAAAAACAGGATAAAGGAGACTGCTTCGCTCGGAACCAGAAGTCTTTCCTCTTATGGGGAAACCATCAGGGGCGGAAAGAAGAAAACAGCGGTTTTACTGTTTCAGATTCCGAAAGACCAGGCTGATAAAATTTCGGGTGAGACACTGTATGCAGAAATAAAAGATACAATTTATTCTCTGAAATACAAATAAATGCCCCCAAATTTTACAAAATATGATATAATAAACATAAGGGATTACCAATACAGAAAAGTGCGGGAGGACGTATATGGATACAAATATTCTGTTAGAGTCAGGGACGAACGAATTAGAAATTTTAGAGTTTACATTAGGAGATAATCATTACGGAATCAACGTGGCAAAGATCAGGGAGATTTTGTCATACCAGAAGGTTACTCCTGTACCGAATACACATCCGAGCGTAGAAGGCATTTTTATGCCGCGCGAGGTGATGATTACGGTCATCAATCTGAAAAAGTGTCTTGGCATGGAGGATGATGGACAGGAAGGTCTGTTTATTATCACGAATTTTAATAAACTTGATGTGGCATTTCATGTGGATCAGGTGGTAGGAATTCACCGTGTATCATGGAATGAGATCATCAAACCGGATTCTACGATTAATGGAGAAGACGGAAGTGTTGCAACTGGTGTGATCAAGATGGACGGAAAACTGGTTGTTATTCTTGACTTTGAGGCAATTGTATCATCCATCAGTCCGGAAACCGGTCTTAGGGTCAATGATATTGAACAGATCGGGGAGAGAAGCCGGAGCGAGGATCCAATTCTGATTGCAGAGGATTCTCCGTTGCTGAGCAGTCTGATTACGGACTGCCTGAAAAAAGCAGGATACGAAAAACTGATTGTTACATGTAATGGAAAGGAAGCATGGGACAAGATTCAGGAATTTGAAAAGGCGGGGACATTGGACGAGAACGTTCATTGTGTCATTACCGATATTGAAATGCCCCAGATGGACGGACATCGTCTTACGAAGCTGATCAAATCAGATGACAAACTGAAACATCTTCCGGTTATCATTTTCTCCTCTCTTGTAAATGAGGAAATGAGAAGAAAAGGGGAGTCGCTTGGTGCAGATGCACAGCTGACCAAACCTGAAATCGGAAGTCTTGTAGATGCCATTGATGAATTACTTGCAAAGAGAAACAAATAAATTCCGGCAAAACAGTAAGGGGTGTGATGGCTTCATCACATCCCTTTGCAGGTTTATGGAATAAACAGATGGAATGGAGAAAAACACATGGGAGACCACTCATCGGAAAATTATCTGGATCAATTATTAAATTCCATGCATGGAGAAGAAACGGAACATCCGAAGGAACAGCAGGCAGCAAAACAGGTTCTGAGAGATGATTTTGAAAAGCAATTGTTTGGAGAAGAAGAAACGAAGGAAAAGGCAAAAGCGAAAAATGAAGAAGATTTTTTGAGGGAGTTTGAGGAAGAACTGCTCAAGGAAGATATTCCGGAGTATACCGAGAGCCTGAATCAAAAAAAACAGGAAGAAAAAGCCACACAGATTGACGCTTCCCTGGATGATCTGCTCGATAATATTCCACAGGATGATTTTTCGACAGGGGATGCAGCAAAGGAAGAAGAAACCGGTTTTCAGGGGAAAAGTCCGTTGGAAACTGCAATACCACCCGATGAGGATGATTTCGAGGTGAATACACTTGATGATGCAGTCGGAACGTTTGACAGCAATCTGCCAAAAGAAGAGGATGGAGAACTGGATCTGTCAGGGCTTTCGGATTCGGATCTTATGGATATGCTTTCCGGAGATCAGGATTTATCGGATCTGGGGGATATGCTTTCTTCTGATCAAGATGGAAAACCTTTGGAAGAAACTGATTCCATCGGTGATTTTGCAAGATCGGAAATGAATCCGCAGGAAGAAGTGGCAGATAAGATTCCAGAACTTACAGAGCAGGAAGACATACCGGCACAGGCAGAAGAAACCGCTTCCAATGGGAAAAATAAAAAAAAGAAAAAGAATAAGAAAGAGAAAAAAGAGAAAGAAGGCGGCTTCTGGCAGAAACTTTCCCGGATTATTTTCGGAGAGGATGATGAGGAAGAAAAGCAGGCGGTTGACATCGGAAATACACAGGGAGCGGATGTCAGTGAACTTTCGGAGGAAAACCAGCAGATCTTAAAGGAACTTGAAGGTACAGGCGGTGATGCCGGAAGGGAACCGGAAAAGAAAAAGGAAAAACCGAAAAAAGAGAAAAAACCGAAGAAAGAAAAGAAGCCCAAACAGCCAAAACCGCCGAAACCGAAAAAGGAGAAAAAACCTAAGGAAGTGGATAACACACCGCCGCTGCCAAAGGGACCGGTGATTGCGATTGTTCTTATGGCAGTGTCATTGTTTGCATTTGTCATGATTGTGACAAATCTTTTGGGGTATCAGGCAAACTTAAGTCAGGCAAAGGAAAAATATGAGCAGGGTTCTTATGTGGAGGCATACCGTAAGCTGCAGGGGCTTTCGATCAAGGAGCGCGATGAAAAGCTTTATCATCAGCTGGCAACTCTTGCTGCTGTCTCGGAAAAGTATCAGGCATATCTCGTATTTGATAATTACGGTTCAAAAATTGATGCACTTGATGCACTGGTATGTGCATATGGGCGTTATGACCTGAACCAGAAAAATGCCAAAGAGTATGGCTGTGAAGATCAGCTTGAGAAGATCGGAGGAAAGATTATCAAAGCACTGCTGAAAGATTATGATATGACAGGGGATGAGGCACTGGATATCTACCAGACCAGAAAGCGGGATGATTATACGGTAAAATTGCATCAGAAGCTGAAAGAACTTGGGCTGGGATAAAAAAATAGCAGAAAGTAAGGCAGGAGACTGTTAATTTAGGAGTAAGACCTATATGATTGCAATAATAGACTACAACGCTGGAAATTTAAAAAGCGTGGAAAAAGCATTGCATTTTCTCGGAGAAGACTGTGTGATCACACGTAATTTTCACGAGATTGAGACCGCAGACAAAGTGATTCTTCCGGGAGTCGGTGCATTTGGCGATGCGATGGAACAATTGAAAAAATACGAGCTGGACAAGGTGATTCATCAGGTGACAGCGGAAAATAAGCCATTTCTTGGCATCTGTCTGGGACTGCAGCTTCTCTTTGAGGGAAGCGATGAGAGTCAGGGTGTAGAGGGACTCCATGTGCTGGACGGACAGATTCTGCGGATTCCGGATCAGTCGGGACTTAAGATTCCGCACATCGGGTGGAATTCTCTGCATTTACAGAATGACGGAAGACTTTTTGCTGGGCTGGAGGAAAATCCGTATGTATATTTTGTACATTCCTATTATCTGAAAGCAGCGGATGAACAGATAGTGAAAGCAACCACACAGTACAGTACGACAATTCATGCATCGGTAGAATCCGGAAATACATTTGCATGTCAGTTTCATCCGGAAAAGAGCGGTACGGTTGGACTTTCGATTTTGAAAAATTTTGCAAAGCTGCAGGGAGGAAATGCATAGTGTTTACGAAGAGAATTATTCCTTGTCTGGATGTGAATGACGGACGTGTGGTAAAAGGCATTAACTTTGTGAATTTAAGAGATGCCGGAGATCCGGTAGAGGTCGCAGCAGCTTACGACAAGGCGGGCGCAGATGAAGTAGTCTTTCTGGATATTACCGCATCTTCCGATCACCGTGCAACGGTGGTAGACATGGTGCGTAAGGTTGCAGAGAAGGTGTTTATCCCGTTTACGGTAGGCGGTGGTATCCGTACGGTGGAGGATTTTAAGGTACTGCTTCGGGAAGGTGCCGACAAGATTTCCATTAATTCTTCCGCAATCAATACACCGGAGCTGATTGGAAATGCAGCGGACAAGTTTGGCAGCCAGTGTGTGGTAGTCGCCATTGATGCCAGACGAAGAGAGGATGGAAGCGGCTGGAATGTTTACAAAAACGGCGGTCGTATTGATACCGGGCTTGACGCTGTAGAATGGGCAATGAAAGCTAACAGACTTGGTGCGGGAGAAATTCTTCTGACCAGCATGGACTGCGATGGAACAAAGGCAGGGTATGATATTGAACTGACCAGACAGATTGCAGACAATGTTTCCATTCCAGTGATTGCATCCGGTGGTGCGGGCACAAAAGAACATTTTTATGAGGCCCTGACAGAGGGACATGCAGATGCAGCACTGGCAGCGTCCCTGTTTCATTATAAGGAGCTGGAGATCAGGGATCTGAAAAACTATCTGGCAGACCGCGGTGTCTCCGTGCGTAGATAGGAGTGAATGAAATTATGGCAATGATAACAAACGACTGGCTTCCGGCAGTCCGTGAGGAATTCGCCAAACCATATTACCGGCAGCTGTATCAGTTTGTGAAAGAAGAGTATAGCCGCACGGTTGTGTATCCGCCGGCAGAGGATATTTTTAATGCACTGCATTTTACACCGCTTAGTGAGGTAAAAGTACTGATTCTGGGACAGGACCCGTATCACAATGAACATCAGGCACATGGTCTTTCGTTTTCTGTCCTTCCGGATCAGAAAGAAATTCCGCCATCTCTGCAGAATATTTATAAAGAACTGCAGGATGATCTGGGGTGTAAAATTCCAAACAACGGCTATCTGAAAAAATGGGCAGATCAGGGTGTACTGCTTTTGAATACCGTGCTTACGGTGCGGGCGCATCAGGCAAATTCCCATCAGGGAAGAGGATGGGAGCAGTTTACGGATGCGATCATTCAGGCAGTGAATGCGCAGGATCGTCCGATTGTGTATATGTTGTGGGGACGTCCGGCGCAGAGCAAAATACCGATGCTTACAAATCCAAAGCACCTGATCTTAAAGGCACCGCATCCAAGTCCGCTTTCCGCGTATCGCGGGTTCTTTGGATGCAGACATTTCAGTCAGGCAAATCAGTTTCTAAAAGAACATGGAATCGAGCCGATTGACTGGCAGATAGAAGACATTTAAGAAATTTCTTGATAAAAAGAGGAGTGCCCCATTGTCCAATGGACAATGGGGCGAATTATGAAAAAATAACAAGTTAGTAACTTTGCTTTCTTTTATGTTCTTATAATAGCATCTGATTGTGAATAAAATATGAACAAAACGAAAAGAAATTGTTATCTTTTCGTAATTATAACCAAAATACGGAAAAATACCACAAAAGTATTGTAAAAACAGTGAAAAAGCGATAGGATAAAAGAAAGAATTGTGTGAAAGAGGTGATACTATGAGAGGAATTTCGATGTATGATTCATCGTCAGTAAGTACTTTATTTTCCAGTCTGGGTTCTTCGAAAAGCACAGGAAGTGGCCTGTTTGGAATCAATTTAAGTGAGTATGCAAGTATTCGCAGTGGTTCTTATGGCAAATTAATGCGCTCTTATTTTTCAATGGATTCCACGAAGGGCACCTCGAAGTCGGATGACAGCACCAAAAATACGATCGAGGATCTGGCCACGACCACATCAACGTCAAAAGACAGTACCAAGACGCTGGCTGCGATAGAGTCCGATGCCAAGGAACTGACAGACTCTGCCAAGGCATTGTATACCCGCAGTAACAACAAGGTGTTTACAAAGGATTCCGGGGGCAGCTACGATACGGACAAGATCTACAAAGCAGTAAAGAGTTTTGCGGATGATTACAACTCCATGCTGGATACAGCCGGCAAGTCATCGACGAACCGCATTTCCCGGTCGGTAAGTTCTATGAAAAATGAGACTTCTTACAATGAGAAACCCTTAAAGGAAATAGGAATTACGGTCGATGAAAAGACCGGCAAGCTGTCGGTGGATGAGACAACGTTTAAGAGTGCGGACACAGAGAAAATAAAGAACCTGTTCAATGGAACCGGTTCCTACGCATACAGTGTGGCAACAAAGGCAGCCATGACAGAGTCCTATGCAAAGTCAGAAGCCGCAAAATCCAATACATATACGAAGAATGGCACGTATAATTACAATTATAACAGCGGAAATATTTTTACAGATATGTTTTAAATAGTTGAAAATGAGTTTTCGAAATGCAGGAAACCCTCTTTGCTGGACAGACCAGCAGAGAGGGTTTCCTGTTTTTACCAAACAGACAGAGGGTAACAGATTAATCATCTGCCTCCTCATCTGCAGTTGTATTGTATACCTGACGTTTTCTTGCCATAACATCACTTTCGAGATATTCGTCATAAGTAGAAACCTTGTCTACCATGCTTCCATCCGGAAGAAACTCGATGATGCGGTTCGCAGTTGTCTGTACGACCTGATGGTCACGGCAGGCAAACAGGATGACACCAGGGAATTTGATCATACCATTATTCAATGCGGTGATGGATTCCATATCCAGGTGGTCTGTCGGCTCATCAAAGATTAAAACGTTGCTTCCCATGATCATCATGCGGGAGAGAAGGACACGGACTTTTTCTCCACCGGAGAGGACACGCATCTTTTTTACACCATCTTCACCGGCAAAAAGCATACGGCCGAGGAAACCGCGGACATAAGTTGCGTCTTTGATCTCGGAGTATTGGGTCAGCCAGTCGACGATCAGCTCATCGGAATCAAAGATGGCGGTATTATCCTTCGGGAAATAAGACTGGCTTGTTGTAACTCCCCATTTGTAAGATCCTTCATCCGGTTCCATTTCCCCGGCGAGAATTTTAAACAATGTTGTCTTTGCAAGCTCATTTCCACCGACAAAGGCGATTTTGTCATCGTGTCCGACAATAAAGGAAATGTTGTCAAGAACTTTTACACCGTCAATGGTTTTACTGATTCCGTCTACGGTCAGAACTTCATTTCCAATTTCACGGTTTGGACGGAAATCAATGTACGGATATTTACGGCTGGAAGGACGGATGTCATCTAGCTGGATTTTTTCCAGGGCACGCTTACGGGAAGTTGCCTGCTTGGATTTGGAAGCATTTGCAGAGAAACGGGAGATAAACTCCTGCAGCTCTTTGATTTTTTCTTCCTTTTTCTTGTTGGCTTCTTTCATCTGACGGACAAGAAGCTGGCTGGATTCATACCAGAAATCGTAGTTTCCGGCATACAGCTGAATTTTGCCGTAATCCATATCTGCAATGTTGGTGCAGACTTTGTTTAAGAAATAACGGTCATGGGAAACCACGATAACCGTGTTTTCAAAGTTGATCAGAAATTCTTCTAACCATGCGATGGCATCAAGATCCAGGTGGTTGGTCGGCTCATCGAGAAGAAGAATGTCCGGGTTGCCAAACAGTGCCTGCGCAAGAAGTACTTTGACTTTTGCGGCACCCGGCAGGTCTGCCATCTGTGTGTAGTGATCCTCGGTCGGAATTCCAAGACCGTTTAACAGGGTGGCAGCATCGGATTCGGCATTCCAGCCGTCCATGTCTGCAAATTCTGCTTCAAGTTCACTGGCGCGGATACCATCCTCATCGGAAAAATCTTCTTTCATGTAGATGGCATCTTTTTCTTTCATGATGTCATACAGACGTTTATTTCCCATGATAACCGTGTCGAGTACGGTATACTCATCATACTTGAAGTGGTCCTGCTGCAGGAAAGACAGACGCTGTCCCGGTGTGATGACAATGTCACCGCTGGTTGGCTCTAACTGCCCGGATAAAATTTTTAAAAAGGTAGATTTGCCGGCACCGTTTGCACCGATCAAACCGTAACAGTTCCCCTCGGTAAACTTTACGTTTACATCTTCGAAAAGGGCTTTTTTGCCTAATCTTAAAGTAATGTTATTTGCACTAATCATACGAAAACCTCATTGCTTTACTTAATATGTCTATGATAAAATCACAAATTCTATTATAAACATGACATGGGATATATTTCAAGAAGAAAAACGCTTTCTTGTTGGAAATGTATAGAAATAATGATATAATGGAGAAAGAATTGAACGAAATTGGGGCAAAGCTATGGATTATAGGGAATTTATACAGTTGGATCTGCCTGTCGCAGTTGCAATTGTCAGTTGTGGGGCAGACTGGAGAGTGGAAGAGGCAAACGCAGAGTTTACGGATGTACTTGGATACACGGAAAAGGAACTGCGGGAAACCAGACCACAAAAAATGGTATATGACGAAGATTATGCAAATCTGGTCAGTGTATTGGAAAATGTTGTCCGGACACATGACAACGGAAAAATGCAGCTTCGTATCGTACGCCCCGATGGGAAAACCCGGTGGGTGGAGATGCGGTGCAGTGTTCTGGCACATTACGATGTAAAACCATATGTGGTTTTATTTTTATGGGATATTGATGAGGAAAAAAGACGGGAAGAACATCAGAAACTGTTGAACCAGAAATATGAGCTGATGGAACAGCTGTCTTTGGAATATCCGTTTGATCTGGATGTGGAAAACTGGACGATGCTGCGCTCGTACCGGCTGATGGAACTGAGGGGACAATACGATTATTCCGAACAATATTTTCCGGTGGATGAAGAAGTTCTGACACTCTGTCCACCGGATCAGGAGCTTTTTCTGAAGGCTATGAAAGAAGCTGCCACAGAGGAAAAAACCGGAAGTATGGATACAAGGTTTAATATCCATACGGAAAATGAGACACCGAAATATCTCTGGTTTAGAACTTATTACAAGAGCATTGCAGACCATAATGGACGGATCACCCGGATTATCGGAAGAAGTTTTAATATTGATGAAGATAAGAATCTTCAGGAAGAAGTGCGGAGAGATCCGCTGACGAAACTGCTCAACAAGCTGGAAATCCAAAGGGAGACCGATGCATTTCTGGAAGGAGCAGAAGACGGAACCCATGTATTGTTTCTGATTGATATTGATAATTTTAAAGGTGTCAATGATAATTTCGGGCATACATTCGGTGATACCGTAATCGTAGATGTTGCAAATATTATCAAATCTTTTTTCCGCAACAATGATCTGACCGGAAGGGTCGGTGGGGATGAATTCCTTGTGCTGATGAAGAACACAACACTCGAGAAGGCAAAGGAACGTGCCGGAAATCTTGGAGAAGCACTCTGCAAAGTTTATACGGGGGGCTCCATTCACTACAGGATCTCGGCAAGTATTGGTCTGGCCGCCTGTAACGGTGGGGATGGAAATACATACAGTTCCCTGTTTGAAAAAGCGGATCATGCCATGTATCGTACCAAGCAGGGGGGCAAAAATGGATATGAGATTGCCGGTGCAAAAGATGTGGGAATGATCAGAAACGGAATCAAAAACATTGAGCGGCGGGAAAACATGGGCGCAGAAGACCGTGAATTCCTTGCATTTTCCATCAGTCTTATGGCGCACGCCAAAAATATAGACGGGTCGCTGAATATGCTTTTAAACAGGATTACGGAAAGATACCAGCTGGATCTTGTTATGGTATTTGAGGATAACACCGAAAATGACGGAATGGTCATGACCAATTATTTTGGAAATAATTTCTCTTTTTATGGGAAAAGTGCGTTTCCAAAGAAAAGTCCTTCACTAAAGGAACTACAGCCAGGGGAGTATATGATAGTTAAAAATTCGCGGAGCAATTTTGCAACGGGGATGGGAAAGTATCTTAAGTCAACGGATACATACAACGAAAAAGCTCCGTTTTCTGCTGTGGTTGGAAAATTTGAATATGTTGGGGGCTGTACAGGGGAAGTAATTTATGTGTCACTGGACGAAGAACGGCAGTGGCAGCCGGGAGAGTTGGAAATTTTTCAGGAACTGACCCGTATGATGGCTATTTTTGTGTCCCTGCGCTATCGGGTCGCGGAAAGCCGGGAACAGATCAGTTCCATCCAGAAAAAAGATCCGCTGACAGGGCTGTACAATCAGGAGGCATTCCGTGAAGCGGTGGTTGAAATTCTGGCACATTCCAAGCCGGATGAAGTATATGCCATTGAGTATATGGATATCAATAATTTTGGATATATCAATGAAAATTATGGCTATAAAGTAGGGGACAGTGTCCTTAAAATGTTTGCACAGGATATCTTTATGCAGGAGTATTTCCGTGCAGGCTGCCGTTTGTATTCGGATTTTTTTCTGCTTCTGATTGCAGATGAAAGTCAGGAAAAAATGATCGATCGTCTGCACAACAGAAATAAAAGATTTTCCAATATGCAGAATCACAGGTATCCAAACAGTGGAATGGGGATATCGGCAGGGGTATATATTCTGGAAGACAATAAAATGGACATCGAGTTTGCGATCGAAAATGCCAATCTTGCATGGAAAAATGCAAAAAATACCGGGAAGAGGGATATTACCCTGTATAATCCTTCCCTGCGTATCCAGCGTACCGAGGAGCAAAAAATAGTCGGGGAATTTTATGAGGCATTATACCGGGATGATTTCCAGATGTATCTGCAGCCAAAGTTTATTTTACGTGACCGGAGTGTTTATGGGGCAGAAGCACTGGCACGATGGAAACGTCCGGATGGAAAGATTCTTCCGCCGGGAATGTTTATTGATTCTCTCGAAAAAATAGGATATATCACAGAGCTTGATTTTTATATTTATGAGGAAGTGTTAAAAACTCTCGAAAAATGGGACAAGCAGCACCGGAGAAAAATTGTGATTTCAACCAATTTTTCCGGGCGTCATTTTGAGTCGGACGGAGAGGAATTTTTAAACCGTATCCAGCATGTGCTTTCCAAATACAGTGTCCGTCCGGAGTATATAGAAATTGAGGTGACAGAGGGCGTACTTGTAAAAAATGTAGCAGTCCTTGAAAAGTGTATGAACCGGCTGCACGAGATTGGATTCCGTGTGGCAATTGATGATTTCGGAACAGGATATTCTTCACTTTCCGTACTTGCAGATATGCCTGCAGACGTCATAAAAATTGACAAAAGTTTTATTAATAAAGGCATGACGGAACAAAAGAAAAATCTTCTTTACGAAATCGGCCGTATGGTAAAGATTTTACATAAAGATATTATTATAGAGGGGGTGGAAACGGAGGAACAGGAGCAGTTCCTCAAAGAAGGTGGATTCACCTGCGGACAGGGATATTTATGCAATTGTCCGGTTCCGATTGGCGACTTTGAAAAGATGTATTTGTAAAAAAACAAGAAATGCTGTCGCTATCGCTTGATTTTTGGGTGCATTCATCCTATATTATTTAGTTAGAAGACATTCTGATTCAATGTTTTTTATGTTTGAACTTTAATTAAAAATAGGAGGACTAATTCATGAAACGTTCAATGAAAACCATGGATGGAAACCATGCAGCAGCACACGCTTCTTATGCGTTTACTGATGTTGCAGCAATCTATCCTATTACTCCTTCATCTGTTATGGCTGAGGCTACAGATGAGTGGGCAACCGCTGGTCGTAAGAACATTTTCGGACAGACCGTTCAGGTTACAGAAATGCAGTCTGAGGCTGGTGCAGCCGGTACTGTACACGGATCTCTTGCAGCTGGTGCATTAACAACTACTTACACAGCATCCCAGGGTCTGTTACTTATGATCCCGAACCTGTACAAAGTAGCTGGTGAGAGACTTCCGGGCGTATTCAACGTATCCGCTCGTTGTGTTGCTACACATGCACTGAACATCTTCGGTGATCACTCTGATGTATATGCTTGCCGTCAGACAGGTGTTGCAATGCTTTGTGAGTCATCCGTACAGGAAGTTATGGACTTAACTCCGGTTGCTCATTGCGCAGCAATCAAGGGAAGAATTCCATTCATCAACTTCTTCGATGGATTCCGTACATCTCACGAAATTCAGAAGATCGAGACATGGGATTATGAAGATCTGAAAGATATGGTAGATATGGATGCAGTTGATGCTTTCCGTAAGAATGCATTAAATCCAAATCATCCGGTAGAAATGGGATCTGCACAGAACCCTGACATCTTCTTCCAGTCAAGAGAAGCTTGCAACTCTACATACGACGAGCTGCCTGCAATCGTACAGGAATATATGGACAAGGTAAATGCCAAGATCGGCACAGACTACAAGCTGTTCAACTACTACGGAGCTGCTGATGCTGACCGTGTCATCATTGCTATGGGTTCTGTATGTGAGACCATCGATGAGACCATCGATTACTTAATGGCAAAGGGCGAGAAGGTCGGTGTTGTTAAGGTTCGTCTTTACAGACCATTCGTAAAGGAAGCTTTAATCGAGGCTATTCCGGATACTGTTAAGAGAATTGCAGTATTAGACAGAACAAAAGAGCCAGGTTCTCTTGGTGAGCCATTATACTTAGATGTAGTTGCTGCATTAAAGGGATCTAAGTTCGATCAGGTTACAATTACAAGCGGACGTTACGGATTAGGATCTAAGGATACTACTCCTGGACAGATCATCGCTGTATACAACAACACAGAGAAGCCAAGATTTACAATCGGTATTACTGATGATGTTACAAATCTTTCTCTTGAAGTTAAGGAGAATCCTGTTACTACACCAGAAGGAACAACAAACTGTAAGTTCTGGGGTCTTGGTGCAGATGGTACAGTAGGTGCCAACAAGAACTCCATCAAGATCATTGGTGACAACACAGATATGTACGCTCAGGCATACTTTGATTATGACTCCAAGAAGTCCGGTGGTGTTACAATTTCCCACTTACGTTTTGGACATTCTCCAATCCGTTCCACATACCTGATCTCTCAGGCAAACTTCGTAGCATGTCACTGTACAGCATACATCTACAAGTACAACATGGTTCAGGATCTGGTACCGGGCGGTACATTCCTGTTCAATACACAGTGGACAGTTGATGAACTGGATGAGAAGTTACCGGGTCAGGTAAAGAGATACATCGCAGAGAACAACATCAACTTCTACATCATCGACGGTGTAAAGATCGGTAAAGAGATCGGTCTTGGAAACCGTATCAACACTGTACTTCAGTCAGCATTCTTCTCTCTGACAAAGCTGATTCCGGAAGAGGAAGTTATCAAGCTTATGAAGGACGCAGCTACAAGATCTTATGCTAAGAAGGGTGACGATGTCGTTAAGATGAACCACGACGCAATCGATGCCGGTGCTACAGCATACGTTAAGGTAGATGTTCCAGAGAGCTGGAAGAACTGCACAGATGATGATTACTCTGTAGAAGTTAAGGGAGACAACAAGGAAGTTGTTGACTTCGTTAAGGATATTCAGCAGAAAGTCAACGGACAGCAGGGTAACACAATTCCTGTATCTGTTGTTAAGAAATACGAGACAGGCTGGACTCCATCCGGTACAGCAGCATACGAGAAGCGTGGTGTTGCAACAGACGTTCCTGTATGGGATGCTACCAAGTGTATCGAGTGTAACCAGTGTTCTTATGTATGTCCTCATGCAGCAATCCGTCCAGTCGCTATGACAGAGGCTGAGGCAGCTAAGGCTCCGGAAGGAATGCAGATGAAGGATCTCAACCAGATGCCAGGTTACAAGTTCGCAATCGTTGTTTCCGCATTCGAC
Source organism: Roseburia faecis (assembly GCF_001406815.1). Taxonomy (GTDB): domain Bacteria; phylum Bacillota; class Clostridia; order Lachnospirales; family Lachnospiraceae; genus Roseburia; species Roseburia faecis. Next base: position 160,987 of record NZ_CVRR01000033.1, read on the forward strand.
TGTACAGGATGTGGTTCTTGTGTAAACGTATGTCCTGATAAGGTACAGGCTATCACAATGACCGGATTCGAGGCACATGAGGATGAGCAGAAGTACTTCGATTACGCAGTATCTCTTGAGGATAAGGAAGATGTTATCGAGAAATTCAAACTTAACTCTGTTAAGGGATCTCAGTTCCGTCAGCCATTACTTGAGTTCTCCGGAGCTTGTGGTGGATGTGGTGAGACACCTTACGCTAAGTTAATTACCCAGTTATTCGGTGACAGAATGTACATTGCAAATGCAACTGGATGTTCTTCTATCTGGGCAAACTCTTCACCTTCTACACCTTATACAACAAACAAGAAGGGTCATGGTCCTGCATGGTCTAACTCACTGTTCGAAGATGCAGCAGAGTTTGGTTATGGTATGTTACTTGCTCAGAGAGCAATCCGTGACAGATTAAAGAACGAGCTGGATGAGATCGCAGCTAACACAGATAAGGCTGATGTTAAGGATGCCATCAAGGAGTGGAATGATACATTCGCTTCCGGTATCGAGAACGGACCAGCTACAGAGAAGTTAGTAGCAGCATTAGAGGCTTGCGGATGCGATGCTTCCAAGAATATATTAAAAGAGAAAGATTTCCTCGCTAAGAAGTCTCAGTGGATCTTCGGTGGTGATGGATGGGCATACGACATCGGATTCGGTGGTGTAGACCATGTATTAGCATCCGGTAAGGATATCAACGTAATGGTATTCGATACTGAGGTTTACTCAAATACAGGTGGACAGTCTTCTAAGTCTACTCCTACAGGTGCGATCGCACAGTTCGCTGCCGGTGGTAAAGAGACAAAGAAGAAGGATCTTGCCGGTATCGCAATGAGCTATGGTTATGTATATGTAGCACACATCTCTATGGGTGCTGATATGAATCAGTGTGTTAAGGCTCTTGCAGAGGCAGAGGCTTATCCGGGACCATCACTGATCATTGCTTACGCTCCATGTATCAACCATGGTATCAAGAAGGGTATGAGCAAGGCTCAGACCGAGGAGAAGTTAGCTGTTGAGTCCGGATACTGGTTCAACTTCCGTTACAACCCAACACTTGCTGCAGAAGGCAAAGATGCATTCTCATTAGACAGCAAGGAGCCTACAGGCGATTATCAGGCATTCTTAAAGGGTGAGAACCGTTATGCATCTCTTGCGAAGTTCAACCCGGAGAGAGCTGCTGAGTTATTTGCAAAGGCTGAGAAGAACTCTAAGGATGAGTATGACCACTTAAAGAAGTTAGTAACTCTTTACGCTGGTAAATAATTGATCCGGAAACAGAGGAATACAGATAAACCGCAGGGACGAATGTCCCTGCGGTTTTTAATTTCAGGCATAAAAAAATCTATGCCGTACATACTATCTCCAGAAACCATTTCTGCAAAAATGCATATGGTAAAAGGGGAGGAAGAGGCATGTTGGAAAATAGTTATCCGATCCGCACGGATCTGGCACTCGAATCACAGGAGCGGCTGCAGGAAGACCAGGCAGATATGCGCGGCATCCGTGTTCTGGAAGAACGGCGGGAAAATGGAGTGATTGTCAGTACCGTGATGATCGAGACCGAGAATGCATCCGTTGCGATGGGAAGGCCAAAGGGGACGTACATTACGATCGAGGCGCCGGAGATGATCGAGGAAGATGCCGGATACCACAGGGATATTTCTTTGGAGCTGGCAAAGATCATGCGGAATCTTCTGCCGGGAAAAGAGATTGAAAAAAATTTAAAAAAGGGGCTGGAAGTCGCGGCACTGGTTGTCGGACTGGGCAACCGGGAAGTGACGCCCGATGCGCTGGGACCGAGAGTGGTGGATAATTTATTTATCACCCGCCATATCCTGAATGAATTCGGAAAGTACGCATTCCAGAGAGAAGATGTGGGAAAAGTCAGCGGAATCGTGCCGGGGGTTATGGCGCAGACCGGTATGGAATGTGTGGAGATCTTAAAGGGTGTGGTAAAAGAGACGAAACCGGATTTTCTGATCACGGTCGATGCGTTGGCGGCAAGAAGCATCCGGCGGCTGGGACGGACGATCCAGCTGACGGATACGGGAATCACGCCGGGAAGCGGAATCGGCAATCACCGCAATGCCATCAACCGCAAAAGTGTGGGCGTTCCCGTGATTTCTCTCGGTGTACCGACGGTCGTGGATGCGGCAACGATTGTCTCGGATGCCATGACGGAATTTATTTCCGCATTATCGCTTTCGGATCTGCAGAAGCTGGATGAGAGGGAGCGGCAGGAACTGGCAAGGGAACTGCTCTCGCCACAGCTGAATGGTCTTTTTGTCACACCGAAAAACATTGATGACTCGATCAAAAATTTAAGTTTTCTGATTTCGGAGGGACTCAATATTGCGCTTCTGGGAGATAAAGAGGAATAGGGACAAAAGAAAAGGCATATAATTCTCTCAAGGTGGTGATAGGGTGAGGAGACGATTGCTTCTTTTTCTGGTGACGATAGATTTTGTGCTGGTCTGCGCTTTTGCGTATTGCTGGGGTGGCGGACTGGTGCAGTTTCTGGGGCAGAATCTGTCCCTGAAATTTTATAACGGAGTGCTTAATCTTTATGTGCCGGGGGTACTGGGGGCGCAGGAGGAAGGAATTCCGAATATATACCGGGATGTGACGGCTTCCATGTATCCAGCAATTGCACAAAACGAGCAGCGGCTGTGGTATGAATCACAGGAGGAAAACCTGGCGTATTATGAGAATCAGGCAGCAGAGGAAAACGAACAGGCAAAGCAGATCATTGCGGAAAATGAAAAGGCGGTAACGGAACAGCCAGTGCAGCAGGAAAGTCAGAATGTGGACGAGACTCCGACACAAAAAGAGTCCAAAAAGCCGGAGAAAAAAACAGAAACTTCCGGGAAAAAAGTTTCTGTCAACCGCAAAAAACTGCAGGATTTTGATTATCTGAGACAGACCTTTTATCAGGTTGATAATACAACGACCATCGGGAAAAATCAGCTGGACGTGGATAAGCTGATGAAACCGGATCTAAGGATTGACCAGTCGGTGGACGGCCCGCAGATTTTAATTTATCATACCCATTCCCAGGAACGGTATGCCGATTCAAAAGATGAAAAAACGGGTGTTGTCGGAGTGGGAGATTATCTGACGGAATTGTTGGAAGAGGAAGGATTTCAAGTCATGCATCATAAAGGAGAATACGATGTGGGCGACCGGGATCATGCATATTCCAAGGCAGCCCCGTCGATTCAGAAAATCATAAATGATAATCCATCGATTCAGGTAGTGATCGATTTACATAGAGACGGCGTGGGAGAAAACACGCGTCTGGTGACAACGCAAAACGGAAAAAAGATGGCAAAGATCATGTTTTTTAACGGACTGAGCAGAACAACGGCTTCCGGGGATATTCCGTATTTAAAAAATCCGTATATTTCCGATAATCTGGCGTTTTCGTTTCAGATGCAGCTTGCCGCTGCGGAATATTATCCGGATTTTACAAGGCGAATTTATCTAAAAGGGTACCGCTTTAATATGCATTTCTGCCCGAAGAGTATGCTGGTGGAAGTGGGCGCACAGACGAATACGTTTGAGGAAGCAAAAAATGCGATGGAACCACTTGCAGATCTGTTTGCAAAAGTGTTGAAATAACGGCTGTAAATGTTACAATGTACTTATATGAGGAGGGCATTTTTATGGTTGATTATACAGAAGGCTCAGGCAGACAGTATCACACAGGCGTGGGACCGCAGGACATAGGTAAGTATGTGATCCTGCCGGGAGATCCCAAACGATGTGCAAAGATTGCGGAATTTTTAACGGATGCAAAGCAGGTGGCAGATAACCGGGAATTTACGACTTACACCGGAACGTTAGATGGCGTCAGGGTGAGTGTGACTTCCACCGGAATCGGCGGACCGTCGGCTGCGATTGCCATCGAGGAGCTTTCCAAATGCGGTGCACACACGTTTTTGCGTGTAGGCACCTGCGGCGGAATGCAGGAAAATATACTTGGCGGAGATCTGGTGATTGCAGACGGAGCGATCCGGATGGAGGGGACAAGCCGCGAGTATGCACCGGTCGAATATCCGGCTGTCCCGGATTTTACAGTGACTACTGCACTGGTACAGGCAGCAAAAAAACGCGGGATACGTCATCATGTCGGCGTTGTACAGAGCAAGGATTCCTTTTTCGGACAGCATGAGCCGCAGATTATGCCGGTAAGTTATGAGCTCACGCAGAAATGGCAGGCATGGCTTAGGATGGGATGTCTGGCATCGGAGATGGAATCGGCGGCGCTTTTTATTGCCGGAAGTTTTTTGCATGTGCGTGTGGGCGCCTGCTTTCTTGTCCTTGCCAATCAGGAGCGGGAAAAAAGGGGGCTGCCGAACGTGCAGGTGCATGATACAACGCAGGCAATCGCTACAACTGTGGATGCCATCCGGTTGCTGATACAGGAGGATAAAGATGCAGACAGATTATAAAGAACTGATCCGGAGTGCGTTTCAGGCGAGAAAGCGGGCGTATACACCGTATTCCCGTTTTCAGGTGGGTGCGGCTCTTCTGGCCAAAAACGGAACTGTGTATCAGGGATGCAATATAGAAAATGCTTCCTATCCTGCAACAAACTGTGCCGAACGTACGGCATTTTACAAGGCGGTCAGTGAGGGTGTGCGGGAATTTCAGGCGATTGCAATCGTTGGTGGAAGTGTTTTGTACCCAAAAACGGCAGAGGAAAACCAATGTACGGATCTTTGCAGTCCGTGTGGAATCTGCAGACAGGTGATGCGGGAATTCTGTCCGGGAGATTTTGAGATTGTACTTGCAAGGTCCCAGGAGGACTATGAAGTACACACGCTGGAGGAACTGCTGCCTCTTAGTTTTGGACCGGAAAATCTTAAGAAACAGGGAGGGGAGTAAATCATGGACAGACGATTGAAACGTGTTTTTGTAATAGTACTCGATTCGATGGGAATGGGAGCGATGGCAGATGCCGCACGCTTCGGAGATGAAGGTGCCGATACATTGGGGCATATTTCACAGACCGTGGAACATTTTTATATTCCAAATCTGGCATCTTTAGGGCTGGCAAACCTGAAATCCTTAAAACAGGTACAGCCGCAGGAACATCCACTTGGATATTATGCGGCACTGAATGAAAAAAGCAACGGAAAAGACACCATGACCGGACACTGGGAGATGATGGGGATTGAAACAAAAAAGCCTTTCATCACCTTTACGGAACATGGATTTCCGCCGGAGCTGATCGCAGAACTGGAAAAAAGATGCGGCAGAAAAATTATAGGAAACCGGGCGGAAAGCGGAACAAAGATTTTAGAGGAACTCGGCGAGCAGGAAATCAGGGAAGGAAAGCTGATCGTGTACACATCGGCAGATTCGGTTCTGCAGATCTGCGGGAACGAGGAGACGATGGGATTAGAGACCCTGTATCATTACTGTGAGATTGCCAGGGAACTGACGATGCGTGATGAGTGGAGGGTGGGACGCGTGATCGCCCGCCCGTATGTGGGAAAGAAAAAAGGCGAGTTTGTCAGAACCAGTAACCGCAGGGATTATGCGTTGAAACCGACCGGGCCAACAGCATTAAATGCGCTTCAGGAAGCCGGATATGACGTGCTGGCAGTCGGAAAGATCCATGATATTTTTGACGGATACGGAATTACAAAAAGTCTGCATTCGACCAGCAGTGTCCATGGGATGGACCAGACCATTGCGCTGGCCCAATCCGATTTCTGCGGTTTGTGCTTTACCAATCTGGTCGATTTTGATGCCCTGTGGGGACACCGGAGAAATCCGATCGGATACGGAGAGGAAATCGAGAGGTTTGACAAAAAGCTCGGAGAACTTATGCCACTGCTTAAAAAAGAGGATCTGCTGATGATCACGGCGGACCATGGAAACGATCCAACGTATAAGGGAACGGATCACACAAGAGAGCAGGTGCCGCTGCTTTTGTATTCGCCATCCGATCAGAGAAGCGGGTCGCTCCCGACACAGGATACATTTGCGGTGATCGGGGCGACCATTGCGGATAATTTTGGAGTGCAGATGCCGGCAAATACGATCGGCACATCACTTCTTCCGTTGTTATAGTTTGCAGAAGAGAGGGAAAAGCCGATGATGAATCGATTTATTGCACACAATATGCCAAAAATAGAGCTGCACTGTCATCTGGACGGTTCGATGAGCCTGCCCCTGATCCAGAAACTGATGCAGCAGGAGGGGAAAGAGCCGCTGGGGCTGGAAGAACTGCGGGAAAAACTGGTGGCACCGATGGACTGCAGTTCACTGGCAGAGTATCTGGAGAAGTTTGAACTGCCGCTTGGCTGCCTGCAGACGAAGGAGGGACTTTCGGCAGCAGCACAGGATCTGGCACTTTCTGCAGCAAAAGAACAGGTCAAATATCTGGAAGTGCGTTTTGCACCTGCATTTTCCATGGAGCAGGGGCTTTCGGTCCGGGAAATCTTAGAGAGCGTCCGGGATGGCCTGAAAAAAGCAGAAGAAAAAGCGGACATCCTGACCGGAATGATTGTCTGCACCATGCGCAATCTGGAAACCGAAAAAAATATTGCCATGTTAAAAGAAGCGCGGGAATTTCTCGGAAACGGTGTCGTTGCCTGTGATCTGGCAGGGGATGAAAAGGCGTACCCGACAGCAGCGTTTGCGGATGTATTTGCCACTGCAAAAAAATATGGCATGCCATATACCATCCATGCAGGAGAATGTGGAAGCAGGGAAGAAATCCGTACGGCCATTGAACTGGGAGCATCGCGGATCGGTCACGGGATTGCTATGAGTGGGGACGAAGAGCTAAAGAAGATAGTTGCAGAGAAAAAGATTGGAGTGGAACTGTGTCCGACGAGTAATTTGCAGACAAAGGCGGTCACGGATTTTACAAACTATCCGTTTAGGGAATTTTACGATGCCGGAATTTTGCTTTCCATCAATACGGACAACCGTACCGTCAGCGATACCTGCTGTACGGATGAATATATGCGTCTGGCAGAAACAGGGATGTTTCAAGAGCCGATGTGTGAGAAAATTTATATGGCTTCGCTGCATTCGGCATTTGCGGACGATGATACCAAACAGGTATTATGGAAAAAGTGGATGTCAATGTTTGATTTATAGGACTGTTTTCGGTATAATGTAACATTGCGTAGGTTCTATCAGCATCTGATGGACCGTACTTATCAAACGATAAATTATAGTAGAAAGAAAAAGAGGAATAAGATGTCAATCGATCAGAGCAAAATTCGTAATTTTTGTATTATTGCCCATATTGATCACGGTAAGTCTACACTTGCGGATCGAATCATAGAAAAAACAGGAACGCTGACCAGCCGTGAGATGCAGGCACAGGTTCTCGATAATATGGATCTGGAGCGTGAGAGGGGAATCACGATCAAATCCCAGGCAGTGCGCATCATTTATCAGGCAAAGGATGGAGAGGAATATATTTTTAACCTGATTGATACGCCGGGACACGTGGATTTTAATTATGAAGTATCCCGGAGTCTTGCAGCGTGTGATGGTGCCATCCTGGTTGTGGATGCCGCACAGGGGGTGGAAGCCCAGACACTTGCCAATGTCTATCTGGCACTGGATCATGATCTGGATGTGCTTCCGGTCATCAATAAGATTGATCTGCCGAGTGCACGCCCGGAAGAGGTCGCACAGGAAATCGAGGATGTGATCGGTATCGAGGCGATGGATGCTCCGCGTATTTCTGCAAAGACCGGACTGAATATTGAGGAAGTGCTTGAACAGATCGTGACAAAGATTCCGGCACCTGCCGGAGATCCGAAGGCACCGCTTAAGGCGTTGATCTTCGATGCGCTGTATGATTCCTATAAGGGGGTAATTGTTTTCTGCCGGATCAAGGAAGGTACCGTCAAAGTGGGAACCAAAATCAAAATGATGGCCACAGGAGCCGAGGATCTGGTGACAGAAGTGGGATATTTCGGTGCCGGGCAGTTTATTCCGTGTGACGAGCTTTCCGCAGGTATGGTTGGATATATCGCGGCGAGCATTAAAAATGTGCGCGATACACGTGTCGGAGACACTGTGACAGAGCTCGACCGCCCGTGTGCAGAACCGCTTCCGGGATATAAAAAGGTCAATCCGATGGTGTACTGCGGATTATATCCGGCAGACTCTGCCAAGTATCCGGATCTGCGGGATGCGCTTGAAAAACTGCAGGTCAATGATGCATCGTTACAGTATGAACCGGAGACGTCCCTTGCCCTGGGATTTGGATTCCGCTGCGGATTCCTTGGATTACTGCATCTTGAGATTATTCAGGAGCGTTTAGAGCGTGAGTTTAATCTGGATCTTGTGACTACGGCACCCGGTGTTATTTATAAGGTGCACAAGACCAACGGAGAAGTGTTTGACCTGACCAATCCGTCCAATCTGCCGGACCCTTCGGAGATTGAATATATGGAGGAACCGTTTGTATCGGCAGAGATCATGGTAACCAGCGAGTATGTCGGGGCAATTATGAAGCTTTGTCAGGAACGCCGCGGTATTTATATCAGCATGGATTATATTGAAGCAACCCGTGCCGTGATCAAATATGATATGCCACTGAATGAGATTATTTACGATTTCTTTGATGCATTAAAGTCGCGGTCCCGCGGATATGCCTCTTTTGATTATGAAATGAAAGGATATGTCCGTTCCGACCTTGTCAAACTGGATATTCTTATTAATAAGGAGATGGTGGACGCCTTATCCTTTATTGTATTCAAAGACAGTGCATACGACAGAGGCCGTAAAATGTGTGAGCGTCTGAAAGAAGAGATTCCGAGACATCTGTTTGAAATCCCGATTCAGGCAGCCGTAAACGGAAAAGTCATCGCTCGTGAAACGGTTAAGGCCATGCGCAAGGATGTCCTGGCAAAATGTTACGGCGGTGATATTTCCCGTAAGAAAAAGCTTCTGGAGAAACAGAAGGAAGGAAAGAAGAGAATGCGTCAGGTCGGTAGCGTAGAAGTGCCGCAGGAGGCATTCATGAGTGTATTGAAACTGGATGAAGACTGATTCTATGAATGAAAAGAAACTGGAATTATATATTCATATCCCTTTTTGCGTGAAAAAGTGTGATTACTGTGATTTCCTGTCCTTTCCGGCAGACAGCAATACACAGATCAGATATGTGCATGCCCTGCTGCAGGAAATCCGTTATTACGGAAATCTGCTTGGGGATTATCATGTCCCGACAATTTATATAGGAGGGGGCACGCCGAGCTGGCTGGAGGAAAATCTGATTTACACCGTGCTGCAGCAGGTTGCTTCGAGTTTTCATGTGGAGGCGGATGCGGAGATCAGCATCGAGTGCAATCCGGGAACGGTGACGGCAAAGAAACTGAATGTCTATCAGAGTGCGGGGATCAACCGCCTCTCGATCGGACTGCAGTCAACAAACAATGAGGAGCTGAAAGCACTTGGAAGAATTCACACGTATGATCAGTTTTTAAAAACGTATGAGCTGGCGAGAAATGCAGGGTTTGAAAATATCAATATTGATCTGATGAGCGGTCTGCCTTACCAGACGCTGGACAAATTTTTAGAATCCCTGCAGACGGTGATCCGCCTGAAACCGGAACATATTTCGGCATATTCCCTGATCATAGAAAAGGGGACACCGTTTTATGAACGGTATAAGTTTGACGCAGTGAAGCAGGAAGCGGGGATTCATACAGAGATTCTTCCGGACGAGGATGAGGTATACCGCATTTATAAGGCCACGCAGGATGTATTGAAACAGGCAGGATACCGGCAGTATGAAATCTCTAATTTTGCCCAGCCGGGGTATGCCTGCAGACATAACATCGGCTACTGGACCAGAGAAAATTATCTGGGGCTGGGGCTGGGGGCATCTTCCCTGGTGGAAAATGTCCGGTATACCAACACCCGGCAGCTGTATGCGTATGGAGAATTTTGTGACCACCTGCAGGAGAAGTCTCCGGCAGAGTTTTTAAAAGACGGGGAGCATGCCGTACCAGAGGATCTCTGGATTGGCAGCTGTGTACAGGAACAGGCACAGATTCTGACAAGAAAAGAGCAGATGGAGGAATTTATGTTTTTGGGGCTGCGGATGAATGAGGGAGTAACCAGAGCAGCGTTTGAGCAAAGCTTTGGGGTACCGATTGAGGCCGTGTATCTGGAAACACTTCGCAAGCTGAAAGAACAGGGACTTTTGCAGATGGTTGCTGGCAGGATTGCACTGACCGACAAGGGGATGGATCTGGCCAACTACGTGATGGCGAAGTTTCTTTTATAAAATATAATTATAAAATAAAAATAAAATAGCATCAGGGTGTTGACAAAAAAACACCTTGGTGCTATTTTAATAACAGAACGATATTAGCACTCTAAGTAAATGAGTGCTAACAAACCAAAAACAACCGGTGAAGGTTCAGGAACAGGAGACGGGAAAATGGCAGACGAGAATATGGAATTGGATGAAAGAAAAGTAAAAATTCTGGATGCAGTTATCCGTAATTATCTTGCAACCGGTGAACCTGTGGGATCACGAACCATTTCAAAATATACGGATCTGAATTTAAGTTCTGCAACCATCCGCAATGAGATGGCAGATCTTGAAGAACTTGGTTATATCGTGCAGCCACATACATCAGCAGGAAGAATTCCTTCAGACAAAGGCTATCGGTTTTATGTGGATCATCTGATGCAGGAAAAAGACCGGGAAGTCAAAGAAATGAAGGACTTCGTAATAGAAAAAACCCAGAAGATGGATGAGGTATTAAAAAAGGTTGCAAAGATGCTTGCAAACAACACCAATTATGCGACAATTGTTTCCGCACCGACTTACAGTGGAAACAAAGTAAAGTTTATGCAGCTGTCCAATGTAGATGAGAAACATATACTGGCAGTTATCGTAATGAACAGCAACATGGTAAAGAATCAGATGATCGACGTGGAAGAACCGCTCGACAACGAAACTTTACTGAAACTGAACATTCTGCTGAATACAGCATTGAATGGGCTGTCGCTGCAGGAAATCAATCTGGGAACGATTTCCAAACTGAAAGAGCAGGCAGGCGTGCACAGTGAGATTGTTTCCCATGTGCTGGATGCACTGGGACAGACACTGAGTGAAAACGAGGATCTGCAGATCTACACAAGCGGTGCAACCAATATTTTGAAATATCCGGAACTTTCTGATTCAGAGAGTGCGGCAGGTCTTCTTTCCACATTTGAGGAAAAAGATGAGCTGGTAAATCTGGTAACGGAATCCCTTTCTGAGGGGGAGAGCAAAGGAAATGAAATACAGGTTTATATCGGAAATGAAGCTCCGGTACAGACAATGAAAGATTGCAGTGTCGTTACCGCAACTTATGATCTGGGGGAGGGCGTCAAAGGAACGATCGGAATTGTTGGTCCGAAACGGATGGATTACGAGAATGTTGTTGACAACCTCAAAAACTTAAAGTCCCAGTTAGACGGTATTTTTGATAAAGAAAAAGGGCAATCCTAGAAAGGTGGTAAACATGGCAGAGAACAAAAAAGTCATGGAAGAAGAGGCAGTAGATACAAAAGAAACCAAGGCCGAACAGACATGTGAAGAAACAAAGGACACAAAGGAGACGGCGGCAGAGGAAGCAAAAGAAACTGCAGCCGAAGAAAAGGATACAAAGAAAGAAGAGAAATCCGAAAAAAAGGGTGCCTTTGGAAAGAAAAAGAAAGATAAAAAAGACGAACAGATCGAAGATTTAAACGACCGTCTGAAACGTCAGATGGCAGAGTTTGATAATTTCCGTAAACGTACGGAAAAAGAAAAAGCGCAGATGTTTGACATGGGAGCAAGAACAATCATTGAAAAGATTCTCCCGGTTATCGACAATTTCGAGCGTGGGCTTGCAGCTGTACCAGAGGAACAAAAGGATGATGCTTTTGTTACCGGTATGGATAAAGTATATAAGCAGATGCTGACAGAATTAGATGCCATCGGGGTGAAACCGATTGAGGCACTGGGAAAGGAATTTGATCCGGATCTCCACAATGCAGTTATGCAGGTGGAAAGCGAAGAGTATGAACCGGGAACAGTTGCCCAGGAATTACAAAAAGGTTACACCTACAAGGACAATGTGGTCCGCCACAGTATGGTCGCTGTAGTCAGCGAATAAAGGTATTTCCTATTTCGCATGGAGTAGTAAATCATAAATTAGCAAAACAATTTTATTTGATCATAATTTTAGCAGGAGGAAAAGAAAATGGGCAAGATCATTGGTATTGACTTAGGAACAACCAACAGCTGTGTAGCTGTTATGGAAGGTGGAAAACCTACCGTTATTGCAAACCAGGAAGGTGCAAGAACAACACCATCCGTTGTAGCATTTACAAAGACAGGAGAGCGTCTCATCGGTGAGCCGGCAAAGCGTCAGGCTGTTACAAACGCTGAGAAGACGATTTCTTCCATTAAGAGACATATGGGTACGGATTATAAAGTAGCCATTGATGACAAACAGTACAGTCCACAGCAGATTTCCGCTATGGTACTTCAGAAATTAAAGGCTGATGCAGAAGGATACCTTGGAGAAAAGGTTACAGAAGCTGTTATTACAGTTCCTGCATATTTCAACGATGCACAGCGTCAGGCAACCAAGGATGCCGGAAAGATTGCAGGTCTGGATGTAAAGCGTATCATCAACGAGCCTACTGCAGCAGCACTTGCATATGGCCTTGATAACGAAAAAGAACAGAAGATCATGGTATATGACCTTGGTGGTGGTACATTTGATGTATCTATCATTGAGATCGGTGACGGTGTCATCGAAGTATTATCTACCAACGGTGATACACATCTTGGTGGTGATGATTTTGATAACAAGATCACACAGTGGATGATCGATGAGTTTAAGAAGGCAGAGGGTGTTGATCTTTCTACCGACAAGATGGCTTTACAGAGATTAAAAGAAGCTGCCGAGAAAGCAAAGAAGGAACTTTCTTCCGCAACTACTACAAATATTAACTTACCATTCATCACAGCTACTGCTGAGGGACCAAAGCACTTTGATATGAACCTCACCAGAGCAAAATTTGATGAATTAACACATGATCTCGTAGAGAGAACTGCAGTACCGGTACAGAACGCTATGAAGGATGCAGGTCTTACAAATGCAGATTTAGGTCAGGTTCTTCTGGTTGGTGGTTCTACACGTATCCCGGCTGTACAGGATAAGGTAAGACAGATGACAGGCAAAGAGCCAAGCAAGTCCTTAAACCCGGATGAGTGTGTAGCAATCGGTGCTTCTATTCAGGGTGGTAAATTAGCAGGTGATGCAGGTGCCGGCGAGATCTTACTTCTCGATGTAACACCACTGTCACTTTCTATCGAGACCATGGGTGGTATTGCAACCCGTCTGATCGAGAGAAATACTACCATTCCTACGAAGAAGAGCCAGATCTTCTCTACCGCAGCAGATAACCAGACCGCTGTAGATATCAACGTTGTACAGGGTGAGCGTCAGTTCGCAAGAGATAACAAATCTCTCGGACAGTTCCGTCTGGATGGTATCCCGCCAGCACGTCGTGGTGTTCCACAGATCGAGGTTACATTCGATATCGATGCAAACGGTATTGTAAATGTATCTGCCAAGGATCTTGGAACAGGCAAAGAGCAGCATATCACAATCACAGCCGGATCTAACATGTCAGATGAAGAAATCGATAAGGCTGTTAAGGAAGCTGCTGAGTTTGAAGCGCAGGATAAGAAGAGAAAAGAAGCAATCGATGCCAGAAATGAAGCTGAGAGCTTTGTATTCCAGACAGAGGATGCATTAAAGCAGGTAGGAGATCAGGTTGATCCTGCAGACAAGTCAGCAGTAGAAGCTGATGTTGCAGCAGTAAAGGCTTTCCTGGATGCACACAAGGAAGCAGAGCAGATGACAGATGCAGATGTTGCGGAATTAAAGGCAGCACAGGAGAAACTGACACAGAGTGCACAGAAGGTATTTGCAAAGATGTATGAGCAGGCACAGGCAGCACAGGGTGCAACAGGCGCAGGTCCGAATCCGGGAGCAGGTCCTGATATGGGTTCTGCAGCAGGAGCAAACACCGGAGCAGGAGCAAATGGTGCAGATGATGATGTCATCGATGCAGATTTCAAAGAGGTTTAATTTAGAAAATAAATAGACAAAGCGTGGGGTTTCCGGTTTTCCGGAAACCCTATGCGTACTATAAGGGATTAATATTATGGCAGAGAAAAGAGATTATTACGAGGTCCTTGGAATTCCAAAGACCGCAACGGAAGCAGAAATAAAAAAAGCTTTCCGTACAACCGCCAAGAAGTATCATCCGGATATGCATCCGGGAGATAAAGAGTGTGAGGAAAAATTTAAGGAAGCGCAGGAGGCATATGCCGTTTTGAGCGATCCGGAAAAGCGCAGACAGTATGATCAGTTTGGTCATGCCGCGTTTGATGGAGGCGCCGGCGGTGCAGGCGGATTCGATTTTTCCGGCATGGATATGGGAGATATCTTTGGCGATATTTTCGGAGACTTTTTCGGTGGCGGAAGACGAAACAGTAACAATAACGGACCGGCGCAAGGCGCAAGTGTACGTCTTACCGTCCGTATTACGTTTGAAGAAGCTGTGTTTGGATGTTCTAAGGAACTTGAGTTCCCGTATAAAGAAGAATGTAAGACCTGTCACGGAACTGGGGCAAAACCGGGAACTTCACCGGAAACCTGCAGCAAGTGCGGGGGAAAAGGGAAAGTGGTATATTCCCAGCAGTCTTTGTTTGGCATGATGCAGAATGTGCAGACCTGTCCGGATTGCGGCGGTACCGGTAAGGTGATCCGTGAAAAATGTCCGGATTGCCGGGGAACGGGATATATCTCAAAGAAAGTACGAAAGACTGTAGAGATTCCGGCCGGAATTGATAATGGACAGTCTGTTCGTGTCAGAGGTTACGGAGAACCGGGACGAAACGGAGGTCCGAGAGGAGATCTTCTGGTAGAAGTTCTTGTTTCCAGAAGCAATGCGTTTGAACGTCAGGACATGAATATATTTTCCAATGCTTCGATTTCCTTTGGTATTGCAGCATTGGGCGGGGATATCCGTATCAGGACGGTGGACGGAGATATCATCTATACCGTTGCACCGGGTACCCAGAGCGGAACGAGAATCCGCCTGAAGGGCAAAGGAGTACCATCGATCCGAAACAAGGCAGTACGTGGAGACCATTATGTAACACTGATTGTCAACACACCGACGGGCTTAAACAAAGAGGCAAAAGAGGCGTTGCGTAAATTTGATGAATTGACGGGAAATTCCCTGAATAAAGAGGGCGGAGCACAGACCGGAAAAGAAAAAAAGAAGGGTTTTATGGACAAAATCAAAGAATCTTTCGATGAACATTAGTACAAATCGCCTATAGTAATCTGGTACAAAGTATTGTATGATGAGTCTGTTAGTATTATTGGCAGCATGTGTGTACGGATACGGAGGCATGTGGGGGATGACGCTGGAAGAAGAACGTAAAGCTTTGGAGGAGCAGCGCCGCACGCTAGAGCGGGAGAAAAAAGAATTTGCGCGGCGGGTGGAGAATGAGGATCGCCGTCTGGAACAGCAGCAGAAGCTTTTTGACATGAAATTTAAAATACTCGAAGAAGAACTTGTAAAACTTGCAACAGAGAAAGAACATGTGAAGAAGCAGAAAGCTTTCTATCAGCGGGTAAGCGATTTTTCCGTGACAGAAGAGCAGCCTGTTATCAGAGGAGAAATGTTCTTCTCCGGAGTAGAGAGCAGACAGTCCCTTAAGAAACGTTATAAAGACCTGATCAAAATTTATCATCCGGATAATCTGGATGGGGATAAGAATACCGTTCAGGAAATTAACAGTGAGTATCATAAGCTTTGTGCTGTGTACAAAAATTAAAACAGCCATACGGTCTGTTCGCAGACCGTATGGCTGTTTTATGCATGTTTAACATGTTTAATGTCGTTCCTCATGAAGACGCTTAAAAATCTCCTCCTCTGACATGGCAGTGGCGGACGGAATGTTTTCTTCCATATTGTAGGTTCTCTGTTTTTTGATATAGAGAGTATTGGTGTTCTCTTTATATTCTACATCACTGGTATCAGAAGTATTTCGCTGCCGGTCATCGGTGTTGAATGCTTTCTGAAGTCCTTCTACAAGATTGCGTTTATCCATTTATTGTTTTCTCCTATAACTGTATAACTATCAACTTAACCCCTATATTATAACATGGGTTTTTTTGATGTACAATGTTTTCTTGAAATTTTATTGGAAATAAGGTATGATACATATAGTATGCCTTAGTGTAGAATTGAGAGGATGGTAACATGAAGTGGAAAAAATATACAATTGAGACAACGACCGCAGCAGAGGATTTTATGAGTTCCATGCTGATGGATCTGGGCATTGAGGGAATAGAGATTGAAGACAATATTCCGCTTACCAAAGAAGACCAGGCGGATATGTTTATTGATTTTCTGCCGGAACTTCCTCCGGATGAGGGCATCAGCCATGTGAGCTTTTATGTGGAAGAAGACGGCAGTGATCAGACGGAGATTTTAAAGCAGGTAAAGATCGGACTCGAGAAACTGCGTGACATGGTGGAAGTGGGAAGCGGTGTCATTACATCTTCCGAAACAGAAGATCTTGACTGGATCAATAACTGGAAAAAATATTTTACTTCTTTTACCATTGATGATATATTAATCAAACCGACCTGGGAAGAATTAAAGGAAGAAGACAAAGATAAATTTCTGATTGAGATCGATCCGGGAATTTCTTTCGGAACAGGAAAACATGAAACGACACAGCTTTGCATCCGGCAGTTACAGAAATATGTGGAAGGAAAACATCCGAAAGTACTGGATGTGGGATGTGGCAGTGGAATTTTATCGATTGTGGCATTAAAACTCGGCGCAAGAGAAGTCGTGGGAACGGATCTGGATGCAGACTGCATGACTTCTACAAGGGATAATATGCAGGTAAACCATCTCGATTTGTCTCTGGGAACCTTTTATGTGGGAAATCTGATTGATGATGAAGAACTTCAGGAAAAGGTTGGGACAGAGGAATATGAGATTGTTGTGGCAAATATTTTAGCACCAGTTATCATTGCCATGGCACCGGTCATTCCGGCCAGATTAAAACAGGGTGGTTATTTTATCACTTCCGGCATCATTGATTTTAAGGAAAACGAAGTAAAAGAAGCGATAGAAGCAGCAGGACTTACTGTAGTGGAAATCAATCATCAGGGTGAGTGGGTAAATATTACCGCACAGAAACAGTAGGAGCAGGGTATGTACCAGTTTTTTGTGGAAGATGAACAGGTGCAGCAGGATCGGATCTGCATTGTGGGCGGTGATGTCAATCATATCGGTCATGTGCTGCGCATGAAGACAGGGGAGAAAATCCGCATCAGCGATCAGAGCGGCAGATCGTATTTTTGCCGTATTCTGGAAATTACAGAGGAAGAGGTCTGGGCACAGATAGAGGATACCGATGAAATGGGGACAGAGTTTTCCCATAAGGTGTATCTTTTTCAGGGCCTTCCTAAAAGTGATAAGATGGAACTGATCATACAAAAGACCGTGGAACTTGGTGTCTATACCGTCATACCGGTTGCCATGAAAAACTGTGTGGTAAAGCTGGATGAAAAGAAGGCACAGAGCAAATGTAAGCGGTGGCAGGCAATTGCAGAGAGTGCGGCAAAACAGTCGAAGCGGACCGTGATTCCGCAGATTCAGATGCCACTTTCCTGGAAACAGGCATTGGAAGAGGCAAAGGAGCTGGACGTTGTCCTGGTTCCGTATGAGAATGAAAGAGGCATGGAAGCAACAAGAGAGATCTTTCGCTCGATTCCGGAAGGGGCGTCCATCGGAGTAATGATCGGTCCGGAGGGCGGATTTTCCCCGGAAGAGATTGCGCAGCTGGATAAAGACATGCATCGGATCTCTCTTGGCAGACGTATTTTGCGCACAGAAACAGCAGGAATGGCAACACTTTCCATGCTGATATACGAATTGGATATATAAGAAGGGTAAAAATGGAAGCATATTTGGATAATTCGGCAACGACAAGATGTTGTGAGGAAGCGGCACAGCTGGTGGTAAAATTACTGACGGAGGATTATGGAAATCCATCTTCCCTGCACAACAAAGGCGTGATCGCCGAAAATTATATGAACGATGCAAGAAAAAAAATTGCAAAGACATTAAAGGTACAGGAAAAAGAAATCTGTTTTACGTCAGGTGGTACTGAGTCCAATAATCTTGCAATTATCGGTGTGGCAGAGGCAAACAAGCGAAGTGGAAAACATGTGATAACGACGTCCATTGAACATCCGTCCGTGTCGGCAACGATGGCATATCTGGAGGAACACGGATATGAAGTCACATATCTTCCGGTAGATGCTTATGGTGTGATTTCTCTGGACGATCTGAAAGCGGCAATCCGGCCGGATACCATTCTGGTTTCCCTCATGCAGGTAAATAATGAAATCGGAGCGGTGGAGCCGATCGCGGAAGCGGGGGCACTGATCAAACAGTGTAATCCACAGACGCTTTTTCATGTGGATGCCATTCAGTCCTACGGAAAAATGAGAATTTATCCGGCAAAAATGCATGTAGACCTTCTCTCGGTCAGCGGACATAAGATTCATGGACCGAAAGGAAGCGGATTTTTATATATCAAAGACAAGACGAAAATTCATCCGCTGTTAAACGGAGGCGGACAGCAGAGGGGAATGCGTTCCGGCACGGAAAATGTTCCGGCAATCGCAGGACTTGGCGTAGCAGCGGAACGTATTTATACTGGTTTTGAGGAAAAAATCGACCGGATGTATACCCTGCGAGAGCATTTTATTGAGGAAGTGACAAAAATTCCGGGTGTACACGTCAACGGTCATACCGATCGCAGCAATGCACCGCATATTGTCAGTGTCAGCACGGAAGGTGTGCGCGCGGAAGTATTGCTTCATGCATTAGAGGATAAAGAGATCTATGTGTCAGCGGGAAGTGCATGTTCTTCCAACAAGCCTTCTGTCAGTCATACGCTAAAAAGTATTGGCTTAAAGCCAGAGCTTTTGGATGCAACCATCCGGTTCAGCTTTTGCGTGGAGACAACGGAAGAAGAGATTGATTATGCAGTAAAAGAGATGGCGGCATTGGTTCCGATGCTGCAGAAATATACAAGACATTAGAAAAAGGAGAGCAATATGTATAAATCATTTTTGATTAAATATGCGGAAATTGCCATTAAGGGAAAGAACCGTTATCTGTTTGAGGATGCACTGGTACAGAATATCAGATATCATCTGGAACGTGTAGAGGGAACCTTCCATGTACGCAAGGAAAACGGACGTATCTATGTGGATACGGAAGGAGAATACGATTATGATGAAACTGTAGAAACATTACAGAGGATTTTTGGAATCGTAGGAATCTGTCCGGTAGTATTGGTCGAAGATGAAGGATTTGATGCCCTGGCAAAAGTAGTATGTGACTATGTGGATCGCACATATCCGGACAAAAATTTTACATTTAAGGTGGATGCGCGCCGTGCCAGAAAGAATTATCCGATGACTTCGATGGAGATCAATGCAGCTGTTGGGGAAAAGATTCTTGAAGCATTTCCGGAAACCAGCGTTGACGTACATCATCCGGAGGTGATGATTCATATCGAGATCCGCCCGATGATCAATATTTATTCCACAGAGATCCCGGGACCGGGAGGCATGCCGCTTGGCACAGCAGGTCGTGCAATGCTTCTTTTATCCGGCGGAATCGATTCACCGGTTGCCGGATATATGGTATCTAAACGAGGGGTAACACTTGAAGCGACCTATTTTCATGCACCGCCATACACTAGTGAGCGTGCAAAACAGAAAGTGATTGACCTGGCAAAGAAAGTTGCAAGATATTCCGGACAGATCAAGCTTCATGTGGTGAACTTTACCGATATCCAGCTTTATATTTATGAGAAATGTCCGCATGAGGAACTGACTATCATCATGCGCCGCTATATGATGAAAATTGCAGAGCATTTTGCCGAAGAGGGAAAATGTCTGGGTATGATTACAGGAGAGAGTATCGGGCAGGTGGCAAGCCAGACCATGCAGTCCCTTGCTGTGACCAATGAAGTGTGTCATATGCCGGTATACCGTCCGCTCATTGCCATGGACAAGCAGGATATTGTATCAATCGCAGAAAAAATTGACACATACGAGACGTCCATTCTTCCGTATGAGGATTGTTGTACGATTTTCGTGGCAAAGCATCCGGTTACCAAGCCAAGCTTAAAACATATTAAAAAATCAGAGTGCCGGCTGGAAGAAAAAATAGACGAACTGATGCAGACAGCAATCGATACGACAGAGACGATTCTGGTAGATGCAGAATAATCTGTTTTTGGAAAATTATTTCCGTGAAACAAAAAATCCCCTGTCTGCAATACAGACAGGGGATTTTGTAAGTAATTACTGGGAAATAATGTATGGCTCTAAAGCTTCCAGAATCTCATTCAGATTATCCTCGGTATGGATGGCGAGATCAATCGGCTTGGAAAGATCCAGGCTGAAAATTCCCATGATGGATTTTGCGTCAATGACATATCTGCCGGAAATCAGATCAAAATCGTACTCAAACTGAGAGATGGTATTAACAAATGATTTTACTTTTCCAATAGAATTTAATGAAATCTGTACTGTTTTCATAATGAAAACCTCCTTGAAAATATTCATGAAAAACTCATGCTGTTTATATCTTTGATAGTAATATTTTTTATTGGAAAAGTCAAGAAATGTATGAAGATAATTGTATAAAGGAGTAAAAATGAAAAAAGCAGCATTACACAATCTGGGATGCAAAGTGAATGCATATGAGACAGAAGCTATGCAGCAGATGCTTGAAGAAGCGGGGTACGAAATCGTGCCGTTTTCGGAGAAAGCAGATGTCTATGTGATCAATACCTGTTCCGTAACAAATATGGCAGACCGCAAATCAAGACAAATGCTGCACCGGGCAAAAAAGCGGAATCCGGATGCGGCTGTTGTTGCTGCCGGATGCTATGTACAGACCAAAGAGGATGAGGCAAAATGTGATGAAGCAATTGATATTCTGATCGGAAATAATCAGAAAAAAGAGCTGGTAGAGCGGCTGGATGCTTTCTTTGCGGGCAGAGGAGAAAAGGTGGAGGCTGTGGTGGATATTAACCACGAAAAACAGGCATTTGAGGAGCTGACACTGGATCATGCAGCAGAGCATACCCGCGCGTTTATAAAAGTACAGGATGGCTGTAACCAGTTCTGCAGTTACTGCATTATTCCGTATGCCAGAGGACGGGTGAGAAGCAGAAATGTTCAGAATGTTCTGGAGGAAGTAAAGCGTCTGGCAGCGTCCGGATATCAGGAAGTGGTACTGACCGGAATTCATCTGAGCTCCTACGGGATTGACTGCGGGGAAAGTCTGCTGCATCTGATCCAGATGGTGCATCAGGTGGAGGGAATCCGGCGTATCCGTTTAGGATCGCTGGAACCGAGAATCGTGACGGAAACATTTGCAGAAGAACTGGCAAAGATGGAGAAGATCTGTCCGCATTTTCATCTGTCACTGCAGAGCGGATGCGATGCAACGCTTGCCCGGATGAACCGGAAATATACGACGGAAGAATACGAAAATGCATGCAATATTTTACGGAAAAACTTTACGCATCCGGCAATCACAACGGATGTTATTGTTGGATTTCCTGGAGAGACAGAAGAAGAATTTGCACAGACAAAGGAATATTTAAAACGCATTCATTTTTATGAGATGCATATTTTTAAATATTCCCGACGGCAGGGAACCCGTGCGGCAGTGATGGAACATCAGGTGCCGGAGGAAATCAAGACGAAGCGCAGTGCCCAGCTGCTGGCACTTGCGGAAAGTATGTCGAGGGAATTCCGCGCATATTATGTGGGAAAAGAGGAAGAAGTACTCTTTGAGGAACCAATGGAAGTTGACGGAGAAACGTGGTATACTGGATATACCAAAGAGTATGTAAAGATCGCGGCAAAAACGGCAGAACCGCTTGATAATGTGATGAAAAGGGGAAGAGTGGAAGCGGCTCTGACCGATGAGATTTATCGTATGAAACTATAGCGCTTGTATTTTTCCTCAATTTCGTATACAATAGATGGGACAGGACTTGTTGGAATGAACAAGGGCAGGGACGGCGAATATGGAGAATTTAAATAATACACAATATTTTACAGTACAAAAGGAACCGGAATTACAGGTAAGAGATGTTTTAGAGATCGTATTCCGTGCATTGAGTGAGAAAGGATACAATCCGGTGAATCAGATTGTAGGATATATTATGTCCGGAGATCCGACATATATTACCAGTCATAACAATGCGAGAAGTCTGATCATGAAAGTAGAGCGGGACGAACTTGTAGAAGAAGTTTTACGTGCATACATCAAAAACAATTCCTGGGAATAATCCGGTACGGGAGAATTATGCGGATTTTAGGATTGGATTTCGGTTCAAAGACAGTGGGTGTTGCAGTGAGTGATGCGCTGTTAATTACAGCGCAGGGAGTGGAAATTATCCGAAGGAAAGCTCCAACGAAACTCAGGCAGACACTGGCGCGGATCGAACAGTTGGTAAGCGAGTACGAGGTGGAAAAAATTGTGCTCGGTTACCCGAAAAATATGAACAGTACAGAAGGGGAGCGCTGCGAGAAAACAAAAGAATTCAAGGAAATGCTTGAAAAACGCTGTGGTCTCCCTGTTATTTTATGGGATGAACGGCTGACAACAGTTGCAGCAGACCGTTCGATGATGGAAACAGGAATTCGAAGAGAAAACCGCAAGGAATATGTAGATGAAATTGCGGCTATTTTTATATTACAGGGATATCTGGATTATCTTTCAAATCATCCAGAAGAAAAATAAAAATACAAGGAAAAAATAAATGGAAAAAATTCAGTTTACAGATCCGGACACCAATGAGGTGGTGGAATTTGCTGTGGAAGAACAGACACAGCTGAATGGAATCAGATACTTACTTGTCTCTGATGGCAATGAAAACGGGGACAGTGAAGCATATATATTAAAAGAAATAAAGACACAGGATGAGGAAGTATTTTACGAGATGGTAGATGATGATACAGAGTTTGCTGCACTCGCGAAAATATTTGCTGAACTTGCGGATGAAGAAACACAGCTTTTATATTAGAGCGGAATATTATATTTGGAGGATTTATGAAAAAACAGGAAAAACAGAATAACAGTAAGCTTAAGATTATACCGTTGGGAGGTCTTGAGCAGATTGGTATGAATATTACTGCCTTTGAATACGAAGACAGTATTATTGTGGTGGATTGCGGTCTCGCATTCCCGGAAGATGACATGTACGGAGTGGATCTGGTGATTCCGGATGTCACTTATTTAAAGGAAAATATTGATCGTGTCAAAGGATTTTTTATTACGCACGGACATGAGGATCATATTGGTGCCATCCCATATGTTTTAAAAGATGTCAATGTGCCGATTTATTCGACCAGACTGACCAATGCCCTGATCGAGCACAAACTCGAAGAGCATGATATGCTCAAAAAAGTAAAAAGAAAAGTTGTCAAATACGGACAGCACATCAATCTTGGATGTTTCCGTGTAGAGTTTATCCGCACGAATCACAGCATTCAGGATGCGGCGGCACTTGCGATTTATTCCCCGGCAGGAATTGTCCTGCATACAGGAGATTTTAAGGTTGATTATACACCGGTATTTGGAGATGCCATTGATCTGCAGCGTTTCGGCGAGATCGGTAAAAAAGGAGTGTTAGCACTGCTTTGTGACAGTACCAATGCGGAGCGCCCGGGATTTACAGATTCCGAAAAGTCAGTAGGAAAAACGCTGGATAACATTTTTTCCGAGCATAAAAATACAAGAATTATTATTGCGACATTTGCATCCAATGTGGATCGTGTGCAGCAGATCATCAATTCTGCAGACAAGTTTGGAAGAAAAGTTGCGATTGAGGGACGAAGCATGGTCAATATTGTATCCATCGCTTCGGAACTGGGATATATTTCCCTGCCGGATAACATTCTGATTGATGTGGATCAGCTGAAAAATTATCCGGATGAAAAGACGGTTATCATTACAACGGGAAGCCAGGGAGAGTCCATGGCCGCATTGTCCCGCATGGCATCCGGCATGCACCGCAAAGTTACCATTAAGCCAAATGATACCATTGTATTCAGTTCCCATCCGATTCCGGGAAATGAGAAATCGGTTACCGGTGTGATCAATGAACTGATGCGCAAGGGTGCAGATGTGATTTTCGAAGATGTACATGTCAGCGGACATGCGTGCAAGGAAGATATCAAGCTGATTTATTCTCTGGTAAATCCGCTGTACGCGATTCCGGTGCATGGAGAATACAAGCATCTGATTGCACAGGCGAAGATTGCGGAAGAGCTTGGATATGACAGTGATCATATCAAAATCCTTTCTTCCGGAGATGTGCTTGAGATCGATGAGAATGGTGCAGAAGTGACCGGACATGTGCCGGTTGGCAATGTAATGGTAGACGGACTTGGTGTCGGAGATGTCGGAAATATCGTTCTTCGGGATCGTCAGCGTCTGGCAGAAGACGGAATTATTATTGTCGTCATGACACTCGAAAACGGAACCGGACAGGTACTTGCAGGACCGGATATCGTATCGAGAGGTTTCGTCTATGTACGTAATTCCGAGAGTCTGATGGATGAAGCAAAAACAGTTCTCGATAAGACCATGGATTATTGTATGGATCACAACATTACCGATTGGGGCAAGATCAAAAATGAAGTAAAAGATGCTCTGGGTGATTTCGTCTGGAAAGAGACCAAGAGACGTCCGATGATCATGCCGATTATCATGGAAGTATAGGGGTATTATGAATAAAGCTTTGTTCACTTTCATTAAAATTGCGTTTGTTATTATGCTGATCCTGCTGATTTTATATGGAACCGTTCATTTATGCAGGACCTGTTATGATTACGGGTATCGTTTCTTTGCAGAAAAGCAGATGGTACCGGATACGCAGGATGTGGAAAGCACGGAGGCACAATAGAAATAAATATGATAGTAGATGAACGACTGGTAACATATATCAATTCCCTGGATACGGGAAATACCAGAATTTTGGATGCTGTCGAACGAGAAGCTCTGGATTCCTATGTTCCGATTATTCGGAAGGAGATGCAGAGCTTTTTGAAGCTTTTGCTGGCGATGACAAAACCAAAAAGAATTCTGGAAGTCGGTACTGCGGTAGGGTTTTCTTCCATTCTGATGGCAGAATATGATCCGGTACCGTGTGAGATTGTCACGATTGAAAATTATGAAAAGCGAATCCCGATTGCCCGGGAAAATTTTAAGAGAGCAGGGAAAGAAGAGCAGATTACACTGCTTGAAGGGGATGCAGCGGAAATCCTTCCGACACTCACCGAGCCGTTTGATCTGATCTTTATGGATGCCGCAAAAGGACAGTATATTCATTTTATGCCGGATATTCTGCGTCTGCTGAAAACCGGAGGGACACTTGTCTCGGATAATGTGCTGCAGGATGGGGACATTATTGAGTCCCATTATGCGGTGATCCGCAGAAACCGGACGATTTACAAACGGATGCGGGAATATTTGTATGAGTTAACGCACCGGAAAGATCTGGTAACAGCGGTGCTGCCGGTGGGAGATGGAATTACAGTCAGTACAAAAGTAGAGGTAGAAAACGATGAGAAAGAATGAGTTGCTTGTTCCGGCAAGCAGTCTGGAAGTATTAAAAATTGCAGTTATTTATGGAGCCGATGCGGTCTACATCGGGGGAGAGGCATTCGGACTCAGAGCCAAGGCAAAAAACTTTACCATGGAAGAGATGGCAGAGGGAATTGTATTTGCACATGCACGGGGAGTTAAAGTTTATGTGACGACAAATATTCTGGCACATAATTATGATCTTGACGGTGCGCGGGAATATCTTACGGAACTGCAGAACATGAAGCCGGACCGGCCGGATGCTCTGATCATTGCAGATCCGGCAATCTTTACGATCGCCGGAGAAGTATGCCCGGATATTGACCGCCATATCAGTACACAGGCAAACAACACCAATTACGGAACATTTCAGTTCTGGGAGAAACTCGGTGCTACCCGTGTGGTAACGGCAAGAGAACTTTCCCTGCGGGAGATCCGGCAGATCCGGGAACACATTTCCGATGATCTGGAGATAGAGACATTTGTACATGGCGCTATGTGTATTTCCTATTCTGGAAGATGTCTGCTGTCCAATTATTTTACAGGAAGGGATGCCAACCGCGGGGCATGTACACATCCGTGCCGGTGGAAATATTCTGTGGTTGAAGAGAAGCGTCCGGGTGAGTATTTTCCGGTATATGAGAATGAGCGCGGAACCTATATTTTCAATTCCAAAGATCTGTGTATGATTGAGCATATTCCGGATCTTCTGGAAGCAGGAATTGACAGTTTTAAGATTGAGGGACGTATGAAGACCGCACTTTATGTGGCAACGGTGGCGCGTACTTACCGTAAGGCGATTGACGATTATCTGGAATCTCCGGAGAAATATCAGGAAAATATGCCATGGTATCTCGAACAGATCAAAAGCTGCACATACCGCCAGTTTACCACGGGATTTTTCTACGGAAAACCTTCGGAGGAGACACAGATTTACGATAACAACACGTATGAAAAGGGATATACCTATCTGGGAATTGTCGGTCCGAAAAATGAAAAGGGAATGTACCGGGTGGAACAAAAGAATAAATTTTCTGTCGGAGAACAGATCGAAGTGATGAAACCGGACGGACGCAATGTGACCGTTACGGTGCGGGGACTGATGGATGAAAAGGGAGAGCCGATGGAATCCTGTCCGCATCCGCAGCAGATCTTTTATGTGGATCTGGGGATGGAACCGGATGAATATGATATTCTCCGGAGACGGGAAGAAGAAGCGATCGCCCTGGATTAAAAAAATCTTAAGAAACACCCTCTGTCTGAACAATTGCGAAAGCACAGAGGGTGTGCTAATATAAGACAAAAGGACGTTGTTCTTAAGTAGCGAGTGAACCAGATAAGGAGGAGAGATTATGCGTTTGCAAAGCAAAAAACTGATTGCTGTATTGTGTGCGCTGGCAATGATTATTTCTGTATTTCCAGTACAGGCAGATGCGGCAGCAAAACCGAAATTTGTAAAAAATTATACGGTTCTTTATGAAAACAGCACCGGTAAGGGTGTGTATACATATACCGTAACCAATCTTACCAAAGGGCAGAGGGTAAAATGGAGCCTTTCCGGCACCGGAAAAAGTTATGCAAAGCTGAAGAAAACAACGACATCCGTGAGCGGAAAGACATCTGCAAACAGTCTGACAATCCGCACCCGGGGAAAGGCAGCCGCAAAGAATAAAACCGTAATTGTAACTGCAAAAGTTTACAAAGGGAAGAAGTGCGTGAGCACGATCAAGACAAAGTCTGCCAAGATTAAAATACTGCCGAAAACAATTTCCATTGTAGATAACGGAGTCTTGAAATATCAGGTGGGACAGACCTATCAGTTCCGGTTCCGTATCACTCCGGCAAATGCCATCAGCACCAATGTCTGGACCGCTATGGATGGAAACGGAAATGATGTTTCGTCCATGATTACAAAGACCGGTGCATTTACTCCGGCAAAAGAAGGTACTTATACCATCACCGTGCAGGCCAAAGCGGGAAATAAAGTGGTTTCCGACAGCAAGGTTATTACTGTCGCAACTTCCATGACCGGAATTGCACAGATGGCAGCAAACAAGGTAGCGGCTGTATATTCCGGAAATGCCAAAAATCTTGTGAAAACAGGAGATTTTTCTATCCGGACCCAGGCAGGTGCAAAGATGGAAATCAAGTCGGCTGTATTTTCCGATGACGGAACACAGGTATTTCTTACAACCTATAATCAGCTGAAAGACGGTGCAACCTATACGGTTACCGATGGACAGTCAACATATGACTTTACCGCATCCGTAGGAAGACCGGTCAGCCTTAGAGTTGTGACAACAGAAGTGACCGTCGGAAAAGAGACACCAATCGAATACGAGATTCTTGATGCAAACGGAATTGATGTCAAGACAGCATATCCGGGAGATATTACTTATACGGAACGGATTACAAATGGTTACCGTACAAAGGATAATAAGATTTATATGACCAGAGTTGGGGATACCGGAACGGTTACACTGACTTATAAATGTGCAAGCGATCCGAATCTGGTACTGACCGGAAGCGGAACCTTTGTATGTAAGGCAGCCAGTGTGTCAAACAACACAAACCTTACACTTACCTCTTCGGAAGCAGTGCCAAATTACAGTGCATCCAGTTACAAGGACAATCATAATGTAGCATCCGGCAGCAATTATTATGTACATTTCCGGGCATTGGATACAGACAATACCGAGATGAAGTATGACAGCATCAAGTTTGAGTCTTCCGATCCGGACACATTGCTTGTAAATCCTGGAAAGAACAATGTTGCTTATGCAACAGCAATCAAGACAGGTACCGCAAATATTATCGTTACCGCAACCTATGCAAAGCAGGAATACACTTATGTATACGAGATTACGGTGGCGGAACCGGCATACCTTGCAACACTGACTGCAGATAATACGCAGATTACCATGTCAAACGCTTATGCGGCAGGCTATAAGGAATACGTCAATATCGATGGACGGGATCAGTATGGTCAGAGTATGAAACTTGAAAACGAGACATACCAGATCGTAGAAAACAGTACCAATAAAGTATCTATGGCTACCTATGATCCGGCAACCGACCGTATGGTATTTGACGCATCCGGAAGGGCAGCAGGTGTTTACAATTATACCCTGACCCTGACAATGAACGGACATAAGGCATCCGTTAATGTTACCGTTGTTGTACAGACTCCTCCTTATAATGGAGCATCTTCCTATAAGGTTGATATCAGCAAACCGGTCATTGATCTGGCAATTACTTCCGGAGCATCTGCATCGGATCTGCTTGCATCAAAAGTGACAACATTGCGTCTGGCAGAGTATCGCGGAGGCGTATTTTATCAGTATGTGAATATTGCATCTGTAAGGATCAGTAAGGGCGGACAATATTATGAAAGTGATCTGTCAAAGGGTGGATCTTCAACAGAACCTGCAGCAATTGGCAGTGGATCAGAAATTCCGATTTCTGCGGTTTCACTGAATGGAAATGTTGTGACAAAGGCACAGACAGGTACTTATCTGCTGGAACTGAAGTTCTATCCAAGTGATGGACAGAGCACATCACTGGCTACAACTACGGGATATCTGGAAGTTACCGACAGTCAGGCAAATCCAGTGATCAGTGTAGATCGCACCGTATCTACCGTAAACTGTAAGACGGCACTGGATCTGGCAAAGAACTGCCTGAGCATTCAGGGAATGGATGGCGGAGTGATTGCAGACTGTACCGTCACCGGATCGAGTGTACCGGGCGCAAGTTATTCCGTTACTTCAGGAATGTCTGTCAATATCAATTCCGTTGTTGTACAGGCAACCACAACACTTTCCGATAAGACAACGGTTGTATCTAATTATACGGTTTCTGTGGGAAGGACATTGAGAAATCAATAATACTCAGCTTAAAAAAGAAAATCACAGGACGCGAAAAGCGCTCCTGTGATTTTTTTGCGTAAAATATGAAATGATATATAAAAATATTCGGTTAAGATTGATAAAAATCAATAATCCGGTCAAGTCTTGCGGTCATGTTGGAAAGGAGCGCATCTAAAATCGTGATAGCTGTCATTGCCTCAACAACGACCACTGCACGCGGAACGATAATCGGATCGTGTCGTCCTTTGATACTGATCTCAATTTCTTTTCCGTCTTTGTTGACGGTCTGCTGTGTTGCTGCAATGGACGGTGTCGGTTTGACGGCTGCACGGAAAAATAACAGCGAGCCATCACTCATGCCACCGAGCGTGCCACCGGAATAATTGGTTCTCTTGGAGATATGTCCATTCTCCATGCAAAATGCATCGTTGTTGGTTAGTCCGGTAGCGGTAGCTACACCAAATCCGGCTCCGATTTCAAAGCCCTTTACGGCACCGATCGAGAGGATTGCTTTTGCCAGATTCGCATCGAGTTTTTCAAAAACGGGATCACCGAGTCCGACGGGAAGCCCAAAAATCTGACATTCGATGATGCCACCGCTGGAGTTTTGTTCCTGTAAACATTTTTCGAGATATGCGCTGGCTTTTGCTGCGGCTGTTGCATCCGGCATATACAGCTTGTTTTTTGAAATTTCTGCGGGATCAAACCGGGCAGGATCAATGGACACCGGACCGATTGCCTGACTGTAGGCAAGTATGGAGATGTCCATCTGCTCTAAAATTTTGATCGCAATTGCACCGCCGGCAACGCGTCCGATCGTTTCGCGCCCCGAGGAGCGTCCGCCGCCGCGGTAATCACGAAATCCGTATTTTTCGTCAAAACAGAAATCAGCATGTCCCGGCCGGTAGTAGGAGGCAATTTCACTGTAATCGGCAGAGTGCTGGTCCTTGTTCCAGACCATCATGGAAATCGGGGTACCGGTTGTTTTTCCCTCAAAGACACCGGATAAGATTTCTACGGTGTCACTTTCCCTGCGCTGTGTGGTAAATTTGGACTGGCCGGGTTTACGCCGGTCTAAAAATTTCTGGATATCTTCTTCACAGAGGCTGAGTCCGGCAGGACAGCCATCCACAACAACACCGATGCCTTTACCGTGGGATTCCCCCCATGTGGTGATACGAAATAAATTGCCAAATGATGAGCCTGCCATAAATGCCTCCTTAAAAACGTTAATATTCTAAGGGATATTATAAAAAACATCGCATTGAATAGTCAAGAGAGATATGGTAATATTTAAAGGAAATAAACATAAAAAAGAGAGAGGGAACATATGGAATTTAACGCAGTATATCATCAGGCGAGTGACAATTACTGTTATCCGCTGAATGAGGATGAGCTGATTATCAATATAAAAACGGGCTACGATGTAAAATCGGTATCCATTATACTCGGAGATCCGTTTGCCGCGGGAATATTAGGCGGCGGGGAGCACTGGGATGGAAAAAAGGAGCCGATCATATATAAAAAGCGGTTAAAAAATCAGATCTGGTGGACCACAACCGTGCGTCCGGAGTACAAGCGTCTGAAGTATTATTTTGAACTTCAGACAGGGGAGGAAAGCTGGTTTTATTTTGAAGACGGGTTTGTCAGCAGCGAACAGATGCATCTGGAGGGCAGAAGCCGTCAGTGCTTTGTTTTCCCGTGGATGAATCCCTGTGATGTACCGCGTACCCCGGCATGGGTCAATGATACCGTATGGTATCAGATTTTCCCGGATCGTTTCTGCAACGGAGATCCTTCCAATGATCCTGAGAATGTGGTTTTGTGGAGAGAGCATGGAAGCGTGACCAATGAGGAATGTTTCGGAGGAGATCTGGCGGGGATTACAGACAAGCTGGATTATCTGCAGAATCTGGGAATCAACGGTCTGTATCTGACACCGATCAACGAAGCTCCGTCAAATCACAAATACGATACCACGGATTATACGAAGATTGATCCGCGTTTTGGCGATGAGGAAACCTTTAAACACCTTGTGAAGGAAGCACATAAGCGGGGCATCCGCGTAATGCTTGACGGTGTGTTCAATCATTCCGGATATTATTTCGCACCGTGGCAGGATGTGCTTGCAAAGGGACCAGAGTCGGAATATTATGACTGGTTTATGATCAATGAATGGCCGTTTGATAAAAACGGGCAGGCGGCAAAGAAGAAACAGTATTATACATTTGCCTTTTATGATTCCATGCCAAAGATCAATACAAACAATCCGAAAGTACGCAAATATTTTGTAGATATTTGTGCCAACTGGGTGGAAAATTACGGAATCGATGGAATCCGTCTGGATGTGGCAAATGAAGTTTCCCACAGGTTCTGCAAAGAACTGCATGCGCGGGTCAAGGAGATCAACCCGGATATCTATATTCTCGGAGAAATCTGGCACAACGCGCTTCCGTGGCTGCGCGGAGATGAGTTTGATGCGGTAATGAATTATCCGCTTGGACAAAGTATCAAGGATTTCTGGATTGATAAGAGCCTGACGAATGAAGACTTTGAGTATACAATCAACCGCTGCTATACAAGCTATATGCAGCAGACCAATGATGTGCTGTTTAATCTGCTCGATTCGCATGATACCAAGCGGCTTCGCTCGGATGTGAAGAATCTGGATGAATATTTTGCACAGATTGCTGTGCTTTTTGCAATGCCGGGAAGTCCGTGCATTTACTACGGAACAGAAATTGCCATGGAAGGAAGCTATGATCCGGACTGCCGCAGATGTATGCCGTGGTCGGATATTGAGGCCGGAAAGTATGCAGAGCGCAGCAGGATCATATCTACACTGATTCATCTGCGCCGGCAGGAACCGCTCTTAAAAAGCCGTAATTTTCATTTTCCGAATGATTATGCAGCGTACAGGCGTGTGATCCAGTTTCAGAAAGTGGATTTTCCGGATTGTTATGTGGAAGTGCTGATTAACTGTTGTGAGGAAGATGTCGAGGTAGTGCCGCAGGGAGAAATTCTGCTTGAACGACATTACATAGATTCCACACTTTTGTCCAACGGTATTTTGATCCGCAGAATTCGAAAGTAAATAAAAAGAAAGAGGAATAACAGAAAATGGCTACATATGAGTTGTTAAAACAGGAAGGCAGTGCGAAACGTGCGGTGTTTCATACGGTGCACGGAGATATCCAGACGCCGGTGTTTATGAATGTGGGAACGGTGGCCGCAATCAAGGGTGCTGTTTCAACAATGGATCTCAAAGAGATCAAATGTCAGGTGGAACTGTCCAATACCTATCATCTGCATGTGCGTCCAGGAGACAAGCTGATCAAAGAAATGGGCGGACTGCATAAGTTTATGGTCTGGGATCGTCCGATTCTGACAGATTCCGGCGGATTTCAGGTGTTTTCCCTGGCAGGACTCCGGAAAATTAAGGAGGAGGGCGTATATTTCCATTCCCATGTAGATGGCGCAAAGATCTTTATGGGACCGGAAGAGAGCATGCAGATCCAGTCAAACCTCGGATCGACGATTGCCATGGCATTTGACGAGTGTCCATCGAGTGTGGCAGAGCGCAGATATGTCGAAGATTCTGTTGCGCGTACGGCCCGCTGGCTGGAGCGGTGCAAAAAAGAAATGCAGCGTCTGAACAGTCTGGAAGATACGATTAATAAAGAGCAGCTGTTGTTTGGAATTAACCAGGGAGCAATTTTTTCAGATATCCGGACGGACCATGCAAAGAGAATTTCGGAACTGGATCTGGATGGGTATGCAATTGGCGGACTTGCAGTGGGAGAAACCCATGAACAGATGTATCAGATCATAGAGGAGACCGTTCCGTATCTTCCGAAAAACAAGCCGACGTATCTGATGGGCGTGGGAACACCTGCAAATATTCTCGAGGGGGTAGCGCGCGGAATCGATTTCTTTGACTGTGTATATCCGAGCAGAAACGGACGCCACGGACATGTATATACCAACGAAGGAAAGTTGAATCTGTTTAACCAGAAATACGAAAAAGACATGCGTCCGATTGAGGAGGGCTGCCAGTGTCCGGCATGCCGGCACTACAGCAGAGCCTATATCCGGCATCTGTTAAAAGCAAAGGAAATGCTTGGCATGCGCCTGTGTGTTCTTCATAACCTGTATTTTTACAATACCATGATGGAAGAGATCCGGGATGCTCTCGATGCCGGAAATTTTGCTTCCTACAAAGAAGAAAAACTGTACCGGATGGGACAGTCAAGTATAAAAAATGTCTAAAAAAGCCAAAAAGGCTTGCCCAAAGAACGGAAGTTGTGTAGAATGGGTTTTAGTATTTGAATATAGGAGGAAACATTGATGAGCGCAATTTTAGCAAATAGCAGCGCTTCCGCTTCCGGCGGAATGGGCATGTTTGGTATGATTATCTGGCTGGTAGTAATCTTCGGATTTATGTATTTTCTGATGATTCGTCCACAGAAGAAGGAGCAGAAGAAAAAAGATCTGATGCTTTCCGAAGTAGCTGTGGGAGACACCGTTCTTACTACATCCGGTTTCTATGGAACAATTATTGATATTGTAGATGATACCGTTATCGTAGAGTTCGGAAACAACAAAAACTGTCGTATTCCAATGCAGAAAGCTGCAATTGCAGACGTAGAAAAAGCAGAATCTGCATCATAAAGAACATGAGAGAGGGTGTCGCATTTGCGGCACCTTTTTGCATTTCTTTCTCAATTCAGAATAATAAAAAAGATCTATTATAATCTCAGATTATATTATTTATGAAAAAGTAAAATGGATTTTTAGTTGAAAAGAAGGCCCTGTTGCTATATATTAATAAGTAATAGACTTTGAAACAGCAGAGTAGAAAAGAGGAAAAGCAATGGAATGTCAAATTGGTGTGATCTCGGGAGACGGTATTGGACCGGAGATCGTTACAGAGGCAAAAAAAGTATTAGACCAGATTGGAAAAAAATATGGTCATTTATTTCATTATACGGATATCCTGATGGGGGGATGCTCGATTGATGCAACCGGAGTTCCTTTGACCGATGATGCGATTGCGGCAGCAAAAGCAAGTGATGCGGTACTGATGGGATCTATCGGAGGAAATACTTCCACATCCCCGTGGTATCAATTAGCACCGGAGCTTCGTCCGGAGGCAGGACTTTTAAAGCTGCGTAAATCGCTCAATCTGTTTGCAAACCTTCGCCCGGCATATTTATATGAAGAATTAAAGGCTGCATGTCCACTGCGTGATGATATCATCGGAACAGGATTTGATATGATGATTATGCGTGAGCTGACAGGCGGTTTGTATTTCGGAGCGCGAAAGACAGAGGAAGTAGATGGCGTGACGACAGCAACCGATACACTTACCTACAATGAAAATGAGATCCGCAGAATTGCAAAGCGAGGTTTTGACATTGCAATGAAGCGCCGCAAAAAGGTAACTTCCGTGGATAAGGCAAATGTTCTGGATTCTTCCCGGCTCTGGAGAAAAATCGTAGAAGAAGTTGCAAAAGATTATCCGGAAGTAACGTATGAGCATATGCTTGTCGATAACTGTGCAATGCAGCTTGTGAAAGATCCAAAACAGTTTGACGTGATTCTGACGGAGAATATGTTTGGAGATATTTTATCCGATGAGGCTTCCATGGTGACCGGTTCCATCGGTATGTTATCATCCGCAAGTTTGAATGATACCAAATTCGGTTTATATGAGCCGAGTGGTGGGTCTGCACCGGATATTGCCGGAAAAGGCATTGCCAACCCGATTGCAACCATTTTAAGTGCAGCCATGATGCTTCGCTATACGTTTGATCTGGATAAAGAGGCTGATGCGATTGAGAATGCCGTGAAACAGGTATTAAAAGAAGGATATCGTACCATTGATATCATGCCGCAGGCAGGAGAGAGCACAGAAGGGATCGAACAGGTTGGCACAGCAAAGATGGGCGACCTGATCGCAGAGAGAGTTTAAGGAGAACATAATATGATAAGTGATAACGCAAGGAGCGGTATGCAGCAGGCTCCGGCGCGCAGTCTTTTCAATGCGCTCGGATTTACCGCAGAAGAATTAAAAAAACCAATGGTCGGAATTGTAAGTTCCTACAATGAAATTGTTCCGGGCCATATGAATATTGATAAAATTGTAAACGCCGTAAAACTCGGCGTTGCGGAAGCAGGTGGCGTACCGGTTGTATTTCCGGCAATCGCGGTATGTGATGGTATTGCCATGGGACATGTCGGCATGAAATATTCTCTGGTTACCAGAGACCTGATTGCAGATTCCACGGAGTGTATGGCTATCGCCCATCAGTTTGATGCACTGGTTATGGTGCCAAACTGTGATAAGAATGTACCGGGGCTTCTGATGGCAGCTGCCCGTCTGAATCTTCCGACCGTATTTGTATCCGGCGGACCGATGCTTGCCGGACATGTGCAGGGAAAGAAGAGAAGTCTTTCTTCCATGTTTGAGGCAGTCGGATCTTACGCAGCAGGAACCATGACAGAGGATGATGTGCTTGAATATGAGAATAAAGTCTGCCCGACCTGTGGGTCCTGCTCCGGCATGTATACCGCAAACTCTATGAACTGTCTGACCGAAGCTCTTGGTATGGGACTTCGCGGAAACGGAACGATTCCGGCTGTTTACTCGGAACGTATCAAACTTGCAAAACATGCAGGTATGGCAGTTATGGATATGTTCCGCAAGAATATCTGTGCGCGTGATATTATTACAAAAGAGTCCATCTTAAATGCACTGACAGTAGATATGGCACTGGGATGTTCCACAAACTCCATGTTGCATCTGCCGGCGATCGCGCATGAGATCGGTTTTGATTTTGATATCAGCTTTGCAAACCCGATCAGCGAAAAGACACCAAACCTCTGCCATCTGGCACCGGCTGGTCCTACTTATATGGAGGATCTCAATGAAGCCGGCGGTGTATATGCAGTGATGAAAGAACTGGCAGATATCGGTCTGTTACATACCGATTGTATGACCGTAACCGGAAAGACGATCGGAGAGAACATTGCAAACGCAGTGAACCGCAATCCGGAAGTCATCCGTCCGGTTGATCATCCATATTCCAAGACCGGTGGTCTGGCTGTTCTGAAAGGAAATCTGGCACCGGATGGTTCGGTGGTTAAGCGTTCTGCTGTTGTCGATGAGATGATGGTTCATGAAGGACCGGCAAGAGTCTTTGAGTGTGAGGAAGATGCTATCGCAGCGATCAAGGGCGGCAAGATTGTAGAGGGTGATGTCGTTGTCATCCGCTATGAGGGACCGAAGGGCGGACCTGGTATGAGAGAAATGTTAAATCCGACTTCTGCGATTGCCGGTATGGGGCTTGGCAGTTCCGTTGCCCTGATTACCGACGGACGTTTTTCCGGTGCATCCAGAGGCGCATCCATCGGACATGTTTCTCCGGAAGCAGCAGTTGGGGGACCGATTGCTCTGGTAGAAGAGGGCGATATCATAAAGATCAATATCCCGGAGATGACATTGAACGTAGATGTTTCGGATGAAGAGATGGCCGCACGACGTGCAAAATGGCAGCCGAGAGAGCCGAAGGTTACCACCGGATATCTTAAGAGATATTCTGCACTGGTTACTTCCGGAAACCGTGGAGCTGTCTTGGAAGTGCCAGAAGAGAAATAAAGGATAGAGGGTTAGAAAATGCAGTTGACAGGATCACAGGTGATTATAGAATGCCTGAAAGAACAGGGTGTAGATACCGTTTTCGGATATCCGGGCGGTGCAATCCTGAACGTTTATGATGAATTATACAAACATCCGGAAATCCGGCATGTACTTACATCGCATGAGCAGGGGGCTTCCCATGCAGCAGACGGATATGCCAGAAGTACAGGAAAAGTCGGAGTCTGTATGGCAACAAGCGGACCGGGAGCCACCAATCTGGTGACCGGTATCGCAACTGCGTATATGGATTCCATTCCGATCGTGGCAATCACTTGCAATGTTGGGGTATCACTCCTCGGAAAAGACAGTTTTCAGGAAATTGATATTGCTGGCATCACAACACCGATTACAAAATACAGTTTTATTGTAAAAGATGTAACAAAACTTGCCGATACGATTCGCAGAGCTTTTTCCATTGCGCGGAAAGGACGTCCGGGCCCGGTTCTGGTAGATATCACCAAGGATGTGACTGCCAACAAAACAGAGTATATAAAGAAAGAGCCAAAAATGCCGCAGCCGGATTGTTCGGCATTCAATGAGGATGATTTAAAGAAAGCCATCCAGATGATTGAAAAGGCAAAGAAGCCGTACATATTTGTCGGAGGAGGAGCAATCCTTTCCGGAGCCAGTGAAGTATTAAAGACATTTGTAGAAAAAACAGATGCACCGGTCTGCGACACACTGATGGGAAAAGGTGCATATGATGGAACATCAGAAAACTATACCGGAATGCTTGGAATGCACGGAACAAAGACGTCCAATCTCGGTGTCAGTGAATGTGATCTTCTGATCGCAGTTGGTGTTCGTTTTTCTGACCGTGTACTTGGAAATCCAAAGAAATTTGCAAAACAGGCAAAGATTCTGCAGATTGATATTGATCCAGTAGAAATCAATAAAAATATTATCGTAAATCACAGCATTATCGGGGATGTGGCAATCGTCCTCGGAAAGCTGAATGAAAAACTTGAGCAGCAGAAACATACCGAGTGGCTTTCCCATATTGCGGATTATCAGAAGATGTATCCTATGACCATTCCAAAGGAAGGGTTAAGTGGTCCGTTTATGATCGCAAAGATCTATGAGATGGCAAAAGATGCCATTATGGTCACGGAAGTCGGTCAGCATCAGATGTGGGCTGCACAGTATTTTAAATACAGTAAACCAAGAACCCTGCTGACATCCGGAGGTCTTGGTACGATGGGGTATGGTCTTGGCGCTGCAATTGGTGCACAGACTGCAAATCCGGATAAGCAGGTGATCAATATTGCGGGAGACGGATGTTTCCGCATGAATATGAATGAACTTGCAACAGCATCCAGACAAAAGCTTCCGTTGATTGAAGTGATTGTCAATAACCATGTACTCGGAATGGTCCGCCAGTGGCAGACACTTTTCTATAAACAGCATTATTCCGCAACGGTTTTAGATGACGGTGTGGACTACGTAAAGATTGCAGAGGCGATGGGCGCAGCTGCCCGGCGTGTGACAACACAGGAAGAGTTTAACGCAGCTTTTCAGGAAGCATTGGAAAGTAAGACGCCGTTTGTAATTGACGCAATTGTGGATTCGGATGACAAGGTATGGCCGATGGTTGCACCGGGGGCTCCGATCAATGAATGTTTCGATGGAAAAGATTTCGAGAGCAAGAATAAATAAGCAACAGCATAGTAAAATATAGGAGGAAGTTTGAAATGAGCAGAGTATACAATTTCTCAGCAGGACCGGCAGTATTGCCGGAGGAGGTACTGCAGGAAGCAGCAGATGAAATGTTGGATTACAGAGGATGCGGCATGTCCGTTATGGAAATGAGCCACAGATCCAAAGTGTTCGATGACATCATCAAGGATGCAGAAAAAGATTTAAGAGAGCTGATGAACATTCCAGATAATTATAAGGTATTGTTCTTACAGGGTGGAGCATCCCAGCAGTTTGCAGCAGTTCCTATGAACCTGATGAAGAATAAGAAAGCTGGATACATTGTCACAGGACAGTGGGCAAAGAAGGCTTATCAGGAAGCACAGATGTACGGAGAGGCAATTGAGCTTGCATCCTCTGCAGATCAGACATTCTCTTATATTCCGGATTGTTCCGATCTGGATATTCCGGATGATCTGGATTACGTTTATATCTGTGAGAACAACACCATTTACGGAACCAAATACAAGAAGCTTCCAAACACAAAGGGAAAGACACTGGTAGCAGATGTATCTTCCTGCTTCTTATCTGAGCCTGTAGATGTGACAAAGTATGGCGTCATCTATGGTGGCGTACAGAAGAATATCGGACCGGCAGGTGTTGTAATCGTAATTGCACGGGAAGACCTGATTACAGATGATGTACTTCCTGGCACACCAACCATGCTCAAGTGGAAGACACAGGCAGACAAAGACAGCCTGTACAACACACCGCCATGCTACGGCATTTATATCTGCGGTAAAGTCTTTGAGTGGCTGAAAAAGATGGGCGGCTTAGAGGAAATGCAGAGACGCAACATTGAAAAAGCAAAGATCCTTTATGATTTCCTGGATGAGAGCAAACTGTTCAAGGGAACTGTCAGAAAAGAAGACCGTTCACTGATGAATGTACCGTTCGTAACCGGAGACAAAGATATGGATGCGAAATTCGTAAAAGAGGCAACTGAGGCTGGCTTCGTAAACCTGAAAGGACATCGTACCGTTGGCGGTATGCGTGCATCCATTTACAACGCAATGCCAAAAGAGGGCGTAGAAAAGCTTGTTGCGTTCATGAAGAAATTTGAGAAGGAGAATGCATAAAATGTTTAATTATACATGCTTAAATCCTATCGCTGGGGTAGGTCTGGATTTATTTTCTGATGATTACAAAAAAGTAGACGATCTGGCAGGCGCTGATGCAGCACTTGTCCGCAGTGCGGCAATGCACGATCTGGATCTTCCGGATTCACTGCTTGCAGTTGCCCGTGCCGGTGCAGGTGTCAACAATATTCCGCTTGACAAATGTGCTGACAAAGGTATCGTTGTATTTAATACACCGGGTGCAAATGCCAATGGTGTAAAAGAACTTGTTTTTGCAGGAATGTTATATGCATCCCGCGATATTGTCGGTGGTATTGACTGGTGTCTGGCAAACCAGAACGATGATAACATTGCAAAAACTGCAGAGAAACAGAAGAAGAACTTTGCAGGAACAGAGATTTCCGGAAAGAAATTAGGTGTCATCGGACTTGGAGCCATCGGTGTGCTCGTAGCAAATGCCGCAACCCATATGGGTATGGAAGTATATGGATATGATCCATATATTTCTGTCAATGCTGCATGGAACTTATCCAGAAGCGTAAAGCATATCAGCAATGTAGAAGATATTTACAAAGAGTGCGATTACATTACGATCCATGTACCTCTTTTGGATTCTACCAGAAAGATGATTGATGCCAATGCGATCGCAATGATGAAGCCTACCGCAATTGTATTAAACTTTGCAAGAGATCTGCTGGTAGACGAAGAGGCAATGGTTGAT
Organism: Roseburia faecis; assembly: GCF_001406815.1. GTDB lineage: Bacteria > Bacillota > Clostridia > Lachnospirales > Lachnospiraceae > Roseburia > Roseburia faecis. The sequence goes on from NZ_CVRR01000033.1 coordinate 201,868, forward strand.
GCGCTGGCTGCAGGAAAGATTAAGAAATATGTTTCTGATTTCCCGAATACTACAACCGTTGGAGCAAAGGGATGTATTGTCACTCCACATCTTGGAGCATCTACAGCAGAGTCTGAAGACAACTGCGCAATTATGGCTGTCCGTGAGATTCGTGACTACATGGAGAATGGTAATATTACCCATTCTGTCAATTATCCGGACTGCAACATGGGAGCATGTACCACAGCCGGACGTGTTGCAATTCTGCACAAGAATGTCAAGGGTATGATCGGCCAGTATACGACCGTTCTTGGAGAGGCAGATATCAATGTGTCAGATATGACAAATAAGGCAAAGGGTGACTATGCATATGCACTGATCGATGTGGATTCCCAGATTACCGATGATGTGCTGAAAAAACTGCAGGCAATTGACGATGTATTGCGTGTACGCCTTGTAAAATAACAGAAAAGATAAGCATTTTGCTGTATGGCGGTTCGAAAGAACCGCCATATTTTTTCTTGTATAAACGTATTTTTTCCATTATACTAGAAAGGTATAGAAACCAGCACAATTTATGGAGGATAATATGGCAGACATAAAACCATTTGTATGTGTCAGACCGGCAGAAGATGTAGTATCTGCAGTGGCTGCATTACCATATGATGTATATAACAGAGAAGAAGCAAAAGAAGTTGTGGCAAAAAATCCAAAGTCATTTCTGGCAATTGACCGTGCGGAGACACAGTTTCCGGATGATGTCGATACCTATGATGACAGAGTATATGCCAAAGCGGCACAGATGTTAAAAGACTGGATCGCTGACGGCACATTTATCCGGGATAACAGAGAATGTTATTACATATATGAACTGACGATGGATGGAAGAACACAGACCGGCATTGCAGCATGTGCATCCATTGATGATTATGCGAATCAGGTCATCAAAAAACATGAGAATACCCGTGCGGATAAGGAACAGGATCGTATCTGTCACGTAGATACGTGCAGTGCACAGACCGGACCGATTTTTCTGGCATATCGTGCCAATGCCGTGATCAATGAGGTTGTGGCAAAGACAAAGAAACAGGATGCCTTATATGATTTTGTTGCGGAAGATGGTATTCGCCACCGTGTTTTTGTAATATCCGATCCGGAAGATATCAAAACGATCCGGAATGCATTTGCACAGATTGGGGAAATCTATATTGCAGACGGACATCACAGAGCTGCTTCTGCGGTAAAAGTCGGATTTAAGCGGAGAGAAGAACATCCGGGATATACCGGAAAAGAAGAATTTAATTATTTCCTTTCCGTTTTATTCCCGGATGAGGAACTGATGATCATGGATTACAACCGTGTGGTACGGGATCTGGGCGGTATGACCGAAGAGGCATTTTTATCAAAAATGCAGGAACTCTTTGATGTGCAGAAAATCGAAAATGGAAACGATGTACGACCGGTGAAAAAGGGACAATTTTCCATGTTCCTTTCTGATAAATGGTATCGTTGTACCATGCGCCCGGAGTCGGTTCCGGAGGATCCGGTAGAAGGACTGGACGTATCGGTATTGCAGAATGTACTTTTGGCACCGGTACTTGGAATCGGTGATCCAAAGACAGATAAAAGAATTGATTTTGTCGGCGGAATCCGTGGCATGAAAGAGTTAGAAAGAAGATGCCATGAGGACTGTAAGGTTGCATTTGCCATGTATCCGACATCCATTCAGGAGTTATTTGCTGTGGCGGATGCGGGACGTCTCATGCCGCCGAAATCTACCTGGTTTGAGCCGAAACTCCGCAGTGGATTATTCATACATGAGATTTAAAGAATGGCATTATAGGACATAAATGGAGAAATACATTGGGAATTTTAATAACAGACCAACTGACACAGCTTAGCACCGAGAGTGAAGTGTTAAATGAAGTGGCGAAAAATCCGGGAATTATCCGGAAATATTTACAGGATCTGACACCATCTCTGCTGGGGTTTCTCGTTCAGCTGATGATTGCAGTGATTATTCTTCTGGTAGGCAGCCGGATGATCAAAATGCTGGTGAAAATGGTGCGCCGTTTCTTAGAGCGCGGAAAAGTAGAAGCCGGTGTGGTTTCCTTTCTGAGTTCTTTTGTGAAATATGCGCTCTATTTTGTGCTGGCAATGATTATTCTGGGGCAGTTTGGCGTGACGACAAGCTCTGTGATTGCCGTGCTGGGGTCCGCAGGACTTACCATGGGACTGGCACTGCAGGGAAGCCTTTCTAATTTTGCCGGTGGTGTTCTGATTTTGTTGCTGAAACCATTTGTGGTAGGCGATTATATATTGGATAATGCTTCATCGGAAGAAGGAACTGTAAAGGAGATTACCATTTTTTACACCAAGCTGCTTACCATTGATAACAAACTGATCCTGATTCCGAATGGAAGTCTGTCCAACAGCAGTATTACCAATTACAGCCATATGGATATGCGACGGATTGATCTGACCGTCGGGGTTGGCTATGAATCGGATTTGTCAAAGGTTAAAGCAGTGCTTGAGGGTGTGGTAAAGACAGAAACCGCAGTGATAAAGGATGAACCGGTCGATATTTTTGTATCGGATCTGGGGGATAGTGCCGTAGATATGGGCATTCGCGTATGGGTAAAAACAGAAGATTACTGGCCGGTGCGGTGGCGTTTGCTGGAACAGATGAAAAATGCACTGGATGAAAATGGAATTTCGATTCCATTCCCACAGATGGATGTATCGATTCGGAAAGAATAAAACTATTCCGTTGAAATAAAAATGGAAGGATGAGAAATATGGATAAATTGAAATTGTCAGCATATGAAATAATAGAAGTAAGAAAGATTGCGGATATTGAATCCATGGGATATATTCTGCGACATAAAAAAAGCGGAGCACGCGTGTGTGTCATTTCCAATGAAGATGACAATAAGGTGTTTTCGATCGGATTTCGGACACCCCCGGAAGATGAGACAGGAGTTCCGCATATTATCGAGCATACCACGCTTTGCGGATCGGATAAATTTCCGGTCAAAGACCCTTTTATTGAGCTTGCCAAAGGGTCACTCAATACGTTTTTGAATGCAATGACATATCCGGAAAAAACACTGTATCCGGTAGCAAGTTATAATGAGCGGGATTTTAAAAATCTGATGGAGGTATATCTGGATGCGGTATTCCATCCAAATATTACAAAGTATAAAGAGATTTTTATGCAGGAAGGCTGGCACTATGAGCTGGAGTCAGAAGATGCACCGCTGACCATCAACGGCGTTGTATACAATGAAATGAAGGGGGCGTATTCCTCCCCGGATGAAGTGCTTGAGACGGCAATTATGGAAGCACTGTTTCCGGACAATACCTACAGCAAAAATTCCGGAGGAAACCCGGAAAAAATACCGGAACTGACGTATGAAAATTATCTTGCGTTTTATCACAAATATTATCACCCATGCAACTCCTATATTTATCTGTACGGAGATATGGATATAGAAGAGCGGCTCACCTGGCTGGATGAGGAATATTTAAGCCATTATGATGCAAATGAAGTGGAAGTACATTCACAAATCCAGCTGCAAAAGCCATTTGACGCGGTAGTATCCGAGCGCAGAACGTATCCGATCACAGAAGATGAACCGGAGGAGAAGCACACGTATCTTTCTTACAATAAAGTGGTGGGAACCGTTCTTGACCGTGAATTGTATCAGGCATTTTCTGTACTGGATTATGTCCTTGTCAGTGCGCCGGGAGCACCGGTACGCCAGGCACTGATTGATGCGGGAATCGGGGAAGATGTCTACGGATCTTTTGAGGATGGCATGCTTCAGCCGATGTTTTCCATTGTCGCTAAGAATGCCGATGAGTCTGATCAGACCCGTTTTGTGCAGATTATCGAGGAAACCTTACAGAAGCTGGTAAAGGAAGGTCTGAATCAGGATTCCCTTCTTGCGGGAATTAACAGTGCGGAATTCCGGTTCCGGGAAGCAGATTACGGACAGTTTCCGAAGGGACTTTTGTATGGACTGCAGTGTATGGAAAGCTGGCTGTTTGATGATACCAAGCCGTTTATTCATCTGGAATGTCTGGATACGTTACAGTTTTTACGCGAGCAGATCAAAACCGGATATTTTGAAGATCTGATTCAGAAGTATCTGCTGGACAACGCGCACGGTGCTGTGGTTGTGGTTGCGCCGGAGAAGGGACTTAACCGTGCCAAAGAACAGGCACTGGCAGAAAAACTTGCAGCATACAAGGCCGGATTGAGTGACGAAGAGGTGCAGGCGCTGATTGCCCAGACCAGACATCTGCGGGAATATCAGGAAGAACCGTCAAAGGAAGAAGATCTGTTGAAAATTCCGATGCTTGGCAGAGAGGATATGAAAAAAGAAGCCATGCCGTTTTCCAATAAGGAGGAGAACATGGGAGAAATTCCGGTTGTCCGGCATGAGGCACCGGCAAATGGCATCGATTATATTACTCTGATGTTTGAGTGTAATGACATTGCAGAGGAGGAGGTTCCGTACCTTGGACTTCTGCGCGCGGTACTCGGATATGTCAATACCAGATCCTACAGTTATGCCGATCTTGCAAATGCCATCAATATTTATACCGGCGGAATTACCAGTGGGGTCAGCATGTATCCGGATCTGAAAAATCACGATGCGATGGCAGTTAAATTTGAGATCCGTATGAAAGTGCTTGAGAGCAATCTGGAGCATGCCATGAAACTGGCAGAGGAAATCTTAAACAGTTCGGATCTGCACGATACCAAACGACTGGCTGAACTGATTGCACAGGTGAAATCCAGACTGCAGGTGAACTTAAGCAGCAGCGGGCACACGGTAGCTGCAATGCGTGCACTTTCTTACGAATCTGTTTATGCATTTTATAATGATGCGACAATTGGTATTGCATACAATCAGATGATTCGCAGACTGGATGAACAGATGAAAGAGAATCCGCAGGCGGTAGCCGAAAAACTGCAGCAGCTGATAGAAAAAGTATTTGTCAGAAAGAGAATGCTCGTCAGCTTTACCGGAGAAGAAGTCTCTTATGAAAAAGCTTCCCCGATCATGCACAAGTATCTGGAGAAACTTCCGGAAGGAACACCGGCGCAGGCTGCAATCCATCCGGTGCTTTCTAAGAAAAATGAGGGATTTACGGACGCCTCCCAGATCCAGTATGTGGCAAGATCCGGTAACTTTATCAGCCATGGATACGCATATCACGGAACCTTAAAGATTTTAAAAATGATTTTAAGCTATGAATATCTGTGGATGAATATCCGCGTAAAGGGCGGTGCATATGGATGTATGAGTTCTTTCCTTAGAACCGGAGACAGTTATTTTGTATCTTACCGGGACCCGAATCTGGCAAAGACCAATGCCGTCTATGAGAAAATTCCGGAATATGTAGCATCCTTTGATCCGGATGAGCGTGATATGACAAAATATATCATTGGCACGTTTGGAGCTTTAGATACACCGTTAAACCCGGAAGCAAAGGGAAGCCGTTCGATGGCTGCTTATCTGGAACATCTGACCTATGAGGAAATCCAGAAAGAGCGTGACGAGATACTGACAGCGACACCGGCAGATATCCGCAGTCTTTCGGATCTGATCGCCTCGATCCTTTCCGATCAGTGTCTGTGTGTAGTGGGAAATGAGCATGCAATCCGTGAAGAAAGCGGTATGTTTACCTCAATTCAGGGACTGTGCGAATAGCACGATAAAGGAGATACAAATGACAGCAGCAAATTTTAAGTCAGGGTTTGTTACAATTATCGGCAGACCAAATGTAGGAAAATCAACGTTGATGAACCGTCTGATCGGACAGAAGATTGCAATCACATCCAATAAGCCGCAGACAACCAGAAACCGGATCCAGACCGTGTATACGGATATGGAGCGTGGACAGATCGTTTTTCTTGACACGCCGGGAATTCACAAAGCAAAAAATAAGCTTGGTGAATATATGGTAAATGTTGCAGAAAAGACACTGAACGAGGTGGATGTCGTATTGTGGCTGGTGGAGCCGAGTAATTTTATCGGTGCGGGGGAACAGCACATTGTAGAACAGCTGAAAAAAGTTCAGACGCCTGTGATTCTTGTGATCAATAAAGTTGATACCGTGGAAAAAGATAAGGTGCTGGAGTTTATCGATACCTACCGCAAGATTTATGATTTCGCGGAGATTATTCCGACTTCCGCCCTTCGCGGACAGAATGTGGATGACGTGATTGATTCTATTTTTAAGTATCTTCCGTATGGTCCGCAGTTTTATGACGAGGATACGATTACCGATCAGCCGGAGCGTGCGATCTGTGCGGAGATCATAAGAGAAAAAGCACTTCATGCGTTAAGCGATGAAGTACCGCATGGAATTGCCGTTGCCATCGACCAGATGAAACCGCGCAAAGGCGGAAAGATGTATGATATCGACGCAACGATTGTGTGTGAACGGGATTCCCACAAGGGAATTATTATCGGAAAGCAGGGGTCGATGCTTAAAAAGATCGGAACCAATGCGCGTTACGAGATGGAAAAAATGCTGGATGCCAAAGTGAATTTAAAACTTTGGGTGAAGGTGAAGAAAGACTGGAGAGACAGTGATTTTCTGATTAAAAATTTCGGGTATCGGGAGGAAGAATAAAAGATAAAGATCAGATGATGGGTTTCCAATATTTTTCGGGAATAGAATTACCGCCATTGCAGACGATAGTAATGGAGGTAAGGTGCAATGGAGAAAACCTGGGAAACATTCTGGACAACAGGAAAAGTTACCGATTATCTGACTTATCGGAATGAAGTGACGGATGCTGCAGGAAGTGGCGGAGGTCACGGACAGAAGGAACAGCAGAAGTATGAGTCAGTCTGTGATAGTGATGGGCATGGTTTTAACAGCCATGCCTGTCAATGATTATGACAAAAGAATAACAATTCTAACAAAGGAAAGGGGAAAAATCACAGCGTTTGCCAGAGGTGCCAGACGACCGTCGAGCCAGCTGCTGGCAGCGACGAATCCCTTTGCCTTTGGCGAATTCGAAGTGTTTGAGGGAAGAAATTCCTATAATGTTACCAAAGCAAATATTCAGAATTATTTTCGCGAACTGGTTTTGGATCTGGATGCTGCATCGCTTGCGTTCTACTTTGCAGAATTCGCGGAATATTATTGTCAGGAAAATAACGATGAGCGGGAAATGTTAAAGCTTTTGTACCAGTCGTTTCGTGCACTGGAAAACAGCAGGTATTCCAAAGAACTTGTGCGTGCAGTGTTTGAACTAAAAGCCATAACCATCAATGGAGAAGGACCGCAGGTGTTTGCCTGTATGCATTGTCATGCGAAAGAAGACCTGTGTTTCTTTTCGGTGAAAAGGGGAGGCATCTTCTGCAGAACCTGTGCGAAGGAAGTACAGGGCATGTATATTTCCGATTCCACGCGATATACGATGCAGTATATCATATCCACACCTGTCGCCAGATTATACTCGTTTACCGTTTCAGAGGAAGTACTAAGGGAACTGAAGATGATTATGAAAGAATATATGGCGTATTATGTGCATCATGACTTTAAGTCCCTTTCGATTTTCGGTTGAAATGGGAATATGAAAAGTGTATAATATCATGGATTGTGAATAGAGGAGGATTTGTGAAATCATGAAGAAATTCGGTCAGATCGTGCTGGTATTTCTGCTTAGCGTAGGAATGTTTACCGGTTGCGGCACTTCTTACAAAGCGGATGAAAGCACAGTTTTTGTACTGAAAGATGGAAAAATCGTGTCTACCGATGTGGAAAATTTTGACGAAAAGACATATGATAAAGACGGATTGAAAGAATATGTCAAAAATGAAATAGATACCTATAATGAGAAAAACGGAAAGGGAAGCGTTTCGCTGAAAAAACTCGACACAGGAGAAAAAAAGGCAACGCTTACCATTGCGTACCGTACAGCCGAAGATTATCAGAAATTTAATGATATGGAACTGTATACGGGAAGTGTTGCAGAAGCACTGGCCGCAGGGTATTCTTTTGACGGATCGTTTGCATCCGTAAAAAACGGAAAGATCAAAGCGTGTGAGAGCAGCGCATTTCTGGATGACTCCAGCTGCAAAGTGGTTGTAATCCGTGGAAATACAAATGTAAAAGTAAAAGGAACCATCTGTTATGTATCCACGACAAATACCAGTTATGTGGATGCACAGACCATTGCGATCAAAGAAGGAACGTCCCTTCTTGCAGCGGAAAAAACAACAGAGGGAACGGAAAGTGCCACAGAGGCAGCAGGCACACAGATTGAGGAAACGACAGGAGCGGTATCCGATGACGATCTGATCGATGTTACGGAGCAGGAATCCGAAGTGAAGTTTCAGTTTGACGAGGAAGATACCAGTACCGATGATGCCACAGGCGAATTCAGTCAGGTATATACCTATATAATTTATAAGTAACTCAGATCCGGCCTTTGGGCGGATCAGAAAATACATAATAGAATGTGAGGATTACATAATGGAAAAGACGATGGACAAAATTGTGCAGGTAGCAAAAGCAAGAGGTTTTGTATATCCGGGATCTGAAATCTACGGAGGTCTTGCAAATACATGGGATTACGGAAATCTTGGTGTAGAACTGAAAAACAATGTGAAGCGTGCATGGTGGAAGAAGTTTATACAGGAAAACCCATACAATGTTGGTGTGGACTGCGCCATCCTGATGAACCCACAGACCTGGGTTGCTTCCGGACATCTGGGAGGTTTTTCTGATCCGCTGATGGATTGTAAAGAATGTCATGAGCGTTTCCGTGCAGATAAGCTGATCGAAGATTTTGCACAGGAGAATAACATCGAGTTGGACGGATCCGTAGATGGATGGTCCAATGAGAAAATGGTAGATTTTATCGAAAGTCATAACATTCCATGTCCTTCCTGCGGTAAGCATAATTTTACAGACATCCGTCAGTTTAATCTGATGTTTAAGACATTCCAGGGAGTTACGGAAGATGCAAAAAATACCGTATATCTTCGTCCGGAAACCGCACAGGGTATTTTCGTTAACTTCAAAAATGTGCAGAGAACTTCCCGTAAGAAAATTCCGTTTGGAATCGGACAGATTGGTAAGTCTTTCCGTAATGAGATTACACCGGGTAACTTCACATTCCGTACGAGAGAGTTTGAGCAGATGGAGCTGGAATTTTTCTGTGAGCCGGGTACCGATTTAGAGTGGTTCCAGTACTGGAGAGCGTTCTGCCGTGACTGGCTGTTATCTCTGGGAATCAAGGAAGATGAGATGCGTCTGCGTGATCATTCTGCCGAGGAACTGTGTTTCTATTCTAAGGGAACGACAGATATTGAATTCTTATTCCCGTTTGGATGGGGGGAACTCTGGGGGATTGCCGACCGTACCGATTACGATCTGACACAGCATCAGAATGTGTCCGGTCAGGATATGACGTATTTTGATGATACGAAGGGGGAGAAGTATATTCCTTACGTTATTGAGCCATCACTTGGTGCTGATCGTGTGGTTCTGGCATTTTTATGTGCCGCATACGATGAGGAAAATATCGGAACAGAGGAAAAGCCGGACGTAAGAACCGTTTTCCATTTCCATCCGGCACTTGCTCCGGTTAAGATCGGTGTGCTTCCGTTATCCAAGAAGTTAAATGAGGGTGCGGAAAAAGTATATGCCCGGCTGGCAAAGAAATACAATTGTGAGTTTGACGACAGAGGAACGATCGGAAAGCGTTACCGCCGTCAGGATGAGATCGGTACACCGTTCTGTGTTACCTATGATTTTGATTCCGAAGAGGATGGAGCCGTTACCGTACGTGACCGTGACACCATGCAGCAGGAAAGAATTAAAATCGATGAGCTGGATGCTTATTTTGAGAAAAAATTTGAATTTTAATATCGCGTAAATAAAAGTCTGCCCTGTGGATTACAAAACGGATGGTTTGCGTCTGGCTCTGTGATTCATGGGGCATAACTATGGTAAAAAATGCTTGCGAAATGCGAATTCTGTGTTACAATAAGTATAGCATAGTCGTGAAGTCTGTGTTCACGGCTCAGCTTTATGAAAAACGGATCATGTTATTCGTTTTTCGAATTTATACAATAAACAAATATTAGGAGGAATTGTCAAATGGCAAACAAGTGGGTATACACCTTCAAAGAAGGTAACATGACCATGCGTAACCTTCTCGGTGGTAAGGGTGCTAACCTTGCGGAGATGACTGAAATCGGTCTTCCAGTACCACAGGGATTCACCATCACAACTGAGGCATGTACTCAGTACTATGAGGATGGACGTAAAATCAATGATGAAATTATGGCTCAGGCTATGGAAGGTGTAGCTTGGATGGAAAAAGAGAACGGCAAGAAGTTCGGTGATCTTAAGAATCCTCTTCTTGTATCAGTACGTTCCGGAGCACGTGCTTCTATGCCTGGTATGATGGATACGATCCTTAACCTTGGTCTTAACGACGATGTAGTAGCAGCTATGATCGCTGGTAACCCGGATCCAAAGTTTGAGAGATTCGTATACGATTCATATCGTCGTTTCATTCAGATGTTCTCTGACGTTGTAATGGAAGTTGGTAAGAAATACTTCGAGCAGCTCATCGACAAGATGAAAGCTGACAGAGGTGTTAAGTTTGACGTTGACCTTACAGCAGCAGACTTAAAGGAATTAGCAGAGCAGTTCAAGGCTGAGTACAAGAATCAGTTAGGAACAGAGTTCCCTTCCGATCCTGTAGAGCAGTTAAAGCTTGCAATCGAGGCTGTATTCCGTTCATGGGACAACCCACGTGCTAACGTATATAGAAGAGACAACGATATCCCATATTCCTGGGGAACCGCTGTTAACGTAATGCCAATGGTATTCGGTAACTTAAATGATCAGTCTGGTACAGGTGTTGCCTTCACTCGTGATCCTGCAACTGGTGAGAACAAGCTTATGGGTGAGTTCCTGATCAATGCACAGGGTGAGGACGTAGTTGCCGGTGTTCGTACTCCAATGCCAATCGCTCAGATGGAGCAGGAGTTCCCAGAGGCATATGCTGAGTTCCTTAAGGTTTGTGAGACTCTTGAGAACCACTACCATGATATGCAGGATATGGAGTTTACGGTTGAGAACAAGAAGTTATACATGCTTCAGTGCCGTAACGGTAAGAGAACAGCTCCGGCTGCATTAAAGATCGCTTGCGATTTAGTAGACGAGGGACATAAGACTCCGGAAGAGGCAGTTGCTATGATCGATCCTCGTAACCTTGATACATTATTACATCCACAGTTCGATGCTGCTGCACTTAAGGCTGCAACTCCACTTGGAAAGGGTCTTGGAGCATCTCCAGGAGCTGCTTGTGGTAAGGTTGTATTTACCGCTGACGATGCTGAAAGCTGGGCTGAAAGAGGAGAGAAGGTCGTTCTTGTACGTCTTGAGACATCTCCGGAAGATATCACAGGTATGAAGGCTGCTCAGGGTATCCTTACCGTACGTGGTGGTATGACAAGCCACGCAGCCGTAGTTGCCCGTGGTATGGGTACCTGCTGTGTATCTGGATGTGGCGACATCAACATGGACGAGGAGAACAAGAAGTTCACACTCGCTGGACAGACATTCACAGAGGGATCTGAGATCTCTATCGATGGTACAACTGGTAACATTTACGCTGGACTGATCCCAACCGTAGACGCTTCTATCGCTGGTGAGTTCGGACGTGTTATGGCCTGGGCTGATGAGTTCAGAACTCTTAAGGTTCGTACAAACGCTGATACCCCGGCTGATGCTAAGAAGGCTCGTGAGCTCGGTGCAGAAGGTATCGGACTTTGCCGTACAGAGCATATGTTCTTCGATCCGGAGAGAATCGCTGCTTTCCGTGAGATGATCTGTTCTGATACAGAGGAAGAGAGAGAAGTTGCTCTTGACAAGATTCTTCCATATCAGCAGTCTGACTTCAAGGCTCTCTATGAGGCTCTTGAGGGATGCCCGGTAACCATCCGTTTCCTGGATCCACCTCTTCATGAGTTCGTTCCTACAGAGGACGCTGACATTGAGAAGCTTGCTAAGGCTAAGAATAAATCAGTAGAAGAGATCAAGGCTATCTGTGCATCACTTCATGAGTTCAACCCAATGATGGGACACAGAGGATGCCGTCTTGCTGTTACTTATCCTTCTATTGCAAAGATGCAGACAAAGGCTGTTATCCGTGCAGCAATTGAAGTACAGAAGGAGCATGCAGATTGGACAGTTAAGCCAGAGATCATGATTCCACTTGTATGTGAAGTTAAGGAGCTTAAGTATGTTAAGAATATCGTAGTAGAGACCGCTGATGCTGAGATCGCTGCTGCCGGTGTAAACCTTGAGTACGAGGTTGGTACAATGATCGAGATCCCTCGTGCAGCTCTTACTGCTGATGAGATCGCTACAGAGGCTGACTTCTTCTGCTTCGGTACAAACGATTTAACACAGATGACATTCGGATTCTCCCGTGATGATGCAGGTAAGTTCTTAAATGCTTACTATGATAAGAAGATCTTCGAGAGCGATCCATTCGCTAAGCTTGACCAGACAGGTGTTGGTAAGTTAATGGAGACAGCTATCAAACTTGGTAAGCCGGTTAATCCTAAGCTTCACGTTGGTATCTGTGGTGAGCATGGTGGAGATCCTTCATCTGTTGAGTTCTGCCACAAGATTGGTCTGGATTACGTTTCATGTTCTCCATTCCGTGTACCGATCGCTCGTCTTGCAGCAGCACAGGCTGCTATTGCTGAGAAGGCAGCTAAATAATTTATTGTGAGTCGTTTTGTTGTGAGGCATCTCATAACAGAATAAAGCAGATTTACATGAACCAGATCTAGGCTCGTGTTGCATATCAGCCCCATCATTTGATGGGGCTGATATTTTCTATATCAAATCACAGAGCAATACTGCATTTGAGAGTGTTATTATGTTGTGTGGGGAGCCACTTTTGTGGTTGTTACTTTTTTGAATAAGCAATTTCAAATGCTTTTGGGGATATTGTTCTTATTGATATCCGTGTCGGATGAAATCTCAGATGTAAAATAAAAATTGAATGATTGTGTGAGATAAAGGATGATAGGGTGAGTTTTTGGTGCCCAAGAAATAGAAATATTTGAAGAGGGAGCAAAAGAATTGTTGTGTGTGGGGAACAGCTTTTTGGAAAGCTTTCAGAAAGGGTGGCATGGAAGAAATGGTACTAAAAGCGCATAAAGAGATTGCAAAGTACTACTTTAAGCAAGAATTTTAGATGATGTAAAGGCAAAGTAGTACTATAAGCAAGAATGAAGCAATTAAGTACTACTTTTTATATCAAATCATGATGGGAAAAAGAAAAAAGTAGTACCAAATAAAAGAATGATGGCTACTATGTACTGTTTTGAAAGAAAAATGGACGAAAGGAGATTGAAAAGTGGTGTTAAAAACGTTGATTCTGGATTTAATGTACTACTTCCGGGGAGCACAGAATACGAAAAATCAAAATAAGTAGTACTAAAAAAGATTGCGAGAAGGATTTAGTACGATTTAAGACAAAGAAGGAAAGGATGATTATTGGGGATGCAATTATTTCAGAAACAAGTAAGAAACCAAATAAAAGAAACAAGAGATTTATTGGATAGGATTCAGCAGTTTCAGAAGACTGTACCAAAAGGTTCTTTGATAATTACACATAAGCAAAAAAAGGTTTATTATAAATGGCAGTATCTTGACAAGAACTTAAAATGTATAAGAAAGTATCTTTCGAAAAGGGAGATGAAACAGATTCAATTGTTAGCGCAAAAAGGTTATTATGAGAAAGTAGAGCCTATTTTACAGAAAAATTTGAAATTGCTTGAAAAATTTGAAAGAGCATATTGTTATGATAAGGAAATGCAGGTGTATGAATCAATGACAGAAGACAGGCAGTCGTTGATTATACCATTGGAAGAGAATTGTACACATCGGATTCGGGCATGGGAACAGGAAACATATGAACCATGCAATAAATACCCGGAGACATTGAGGTATGAGACAAACGCAGGTGAATTTGTGCGTTCTAAGTCAGAGGTGATTATAGCAAATCTATTACATATGAAAGCAGATCAGCTTTTATACAAATATGAGCGGCCGCTAAAATTAAGATATCAAGGGCGTAAAATCATAGTTTATCCGGATTTTACAATTTTAAATACACAGACAGGAAAGTTTACCTATTGGGAGCATGCGGGACTGATGAGCAAACCAGAGTATGTTTCTGATTTTGTTTGGAAGAACAGTTTGTATTATGAGAACCATTTATTGCCGGGGACAGATGTTTTATTCACTTTTGAAACGGAAGATCATCCGTTGGAAATCCGCACGCTTAAGCATATGATTTCGGATTTGATGACGTAAAAGAGTAGATACAGGCATCTATAAAACAGATGTATTTGTAGAGCAACTTTTTATAAGTGATTGAGATAACAGAAAAACAACGGATAATAAGAAAAGATGGATGTTTGTGATTCCTTATCTTGTCCAAATTCAGCTCTCATTGAGAGTGTAATATAAAGTGTGTAAGTTACCGGTAACAAAAACTTACGCACTTTATTTTTTCCTAAAGTGCGGTATCTTTAAGAAAGGATTTGAAAGGATTATGAATAACGCACTTATGGCACCAAGAAAAAACAAACGCAGCGAGACCAGCAAAGCTATCGCCCAGGCAATTGATCAGTATAAACCAACTTCGGCTGAGGAGATGCAGGACGCATTAAAAGACATATTTGGTCCAATGTTTGAAGCAATGCTTCAAGGGGAAATGGACAGTCATCTCGGCTATGAAAGCAACGACTGCGGTTATAAGGACACTAGTAACCGCAGAAATGGATACACCCATAAAACATTGAAAACCACCATGGGAGATGTTGAAATTGATACTCCGAGAGACAGAGAGGGCTCCTTTGATCCGCAGCTTATTCCCAAAAGGACTAAAGATGTAAGCGGCATTGAAGATAAAGTATTATCCATGTATGCAAAAGGGATGAGCCAGCGTGATATTGCTGATACAATTGAAGATATTTATGGATTTGAGATTTCATACGAAACCATTTCAAATATCACAGATCAGGTTATAGAAACGGCAAATAAATGGCAAAACAGACCATTAAAGAAATTTTACAGTTTTATCTTTGTTGCACCGGCTCCTTTTAAGCTGGAAAAAGAGCAGGAAAAACTGGATGAGGTAGACGTAAAGGACTTGGTACTCCTGCAACAAGAGCCGGTGTTATTGAGAAGCTGGTTCGTATCGGTTTTGTAGAAAGACAGGGCAATAAGAAAACAAAGTATCTGGTTCCAACAGAAAAGGGAACTTCTCTTATTACGGTCATGCCGGAACAGATTCAGTCGGCATCTGTAATAGAAAAGAAGAAGCCAAGTGAGCGTGTTAAGCGAACTACTTATCCCGAGAAGAAATCCTTCCGCGATGATATCAAAGATGCGATTGATCGGATTCTTAAGGAAGGCAGCGCAAAAGAATTTGATGAGCTGCTTTATAAACTGGAAGATGCCGGATACGAGATTAAGCGTGGAAAGCATATTTCTCTAAAGAAAAAAGATCAGAAAAGGTTCATTCGACTACGTTCCCTGGGTGATGGTTATACAGAAGATGACCTTAAGAAGATTCTTGCCGGTGAGATGGAGCATGCTTTCTACGATAATGAAAAAGCCGAAAAGCAGCCAAAGACTTACCAGCGAAAAAAGGAAGATCATGAGTTTGACCTTCTTATTGATATTCAAAAGAAGCTGGCTCAGGGTAAAGGAAAATATTATGTTCGCTTTGCCAAGAACTTTAATACCAAGCAGGTGGCCAAGGCAGTTTTATATCTGAAGCAGCATGACATTCGAAGCTATGATGACCTAGAGAAAAATGTGAAAACAGCAACAGTCCGCTTTACAGAATTATCAGCTTCCATCGAAGCAAATGAGAAGCGACTTGCTGAGATTCAGGTCTTGAAGAAACATATCTTTGATTACTTTAAGACCAAAGACGTATATGCGGATTATCGTAAATGCGGATACAGCAAGAAGTTCCTGGAAGAGCATAGACAGGAAATCCTGCTTCATAAGGCTGCCAAGAATGCTTTTGATGAGCTTCATCTGAAGAAGCTACCTAAGGTAAAAGATTTAAATGCGGAGTATGCTGAGATCCTTGCAGAAAAGAAAAAGCTGTACGGTGAATATCGTCAGGTTAAGAAAGATATGCAGGAGAATCAAAGAGCAAAATACGATATCGACTAGTTCCTTAAAAGCGATGAAGAGCAGAAGAAGGAACGTGTCAGAAAATACAATATCACTCGATAATTCTTTTTGGAAAATCTGTAGGTTTAAGACTTATGGGTTCCCCTCTTTTTTCATTTCTGAAGAAAATTCCAACGGAAGAAAATAGCGATTCGTAAGAATTGCGTAGCCAAGCGATTAGCTGGTTCAAGGGGATTGGGGATGTGCCTCCAACGAGCGAAAAGTAGCTTTTTGTACAAAAAAGCACTGCTCGCCACTTTGCGAAGACGCGCCCTAACACCATCGAAGATGGTGTCGCGCGAAGCGGGAAAATAGATTAGAAAAGCATGAAAAAAGGTCCGGGAGTCCAGATAATGGGACAGTATTTTTGATAATTTAGACATATAACAAGCCTAAAATGAAAAATTAAACCTGTACTTTGACAACTGAAAATGGCTATAAAAGGTCTAGTTTACTTTTTCTACAGCCCTTTCCAAGGCATGATATATTGGTTATATCGATTACTATCTGCTGGGAAAGGAGCAGATATGAATTATTACAATGCTAGCGGACAAATGGACCTGTCAGATCGAATAGCAATAGAAACTGGGATATGCATCGGGGAGTCATTCAAAAAAATAGCAAAAAGACTTCGCAGACATCCATCTACTATTGCACATGAAGTTAAAGAAAACAGACCCTTCATTAAAGGTAATTACCCGAATGGAAAAGATTGCCGCATGGCAAGACAATGCACAGTAAGGAATTTGTGCGGCTGTGATGAAGAAGCCTGTAATACAAAGTGTAGACTTTGCAGAGGAGTGGATTGTACCAAGGTATGCGATAGATATGTATCAGTTGCTTGCCATAAGTTTGATTCGCCTCCGTATGTTTGTAATAACTGTAAGGATAAAAAGCTTTGCAACAAAGATAAGTATATTTACAGTGCGAAATTCGCTGATGCAGCTGTAACTCGTCGTAGATCGGAGAGTCGACAAGGAGTTAGACTTTCTGATGAAAAGAAGGAAGAATTGGATGAACTTGTGACTCGACTTGTTAAGAAAGGCCAGCCTTTAACACACATATATGCAGAACATGAAAATGAAATGCCAGTGTGTTTGAGAACACTTTATAACTATATCGATGAAGGTGCCTTATCTATTAAAAACATAGATTTAAGAAGAAAGACAGGCTACAAACCACGAAAGAAAAAGTACAACGATATCAATGGATTTCACTCAATGGAGTATAGACAGTGTAGGACATATGAGGATTTTGAGTATGCGATGAAATTCAAATATTCAGAAGATGAAGTAACAGAAATGGATACTGTAAAAGGCGTTAGAGAATCTGGAAAGCGTTTGCTTACAATGATCTTTAGAAAGAACAACGTAATGCTACTATTCCTGATGCCAGATGGAAAAGCAGAATCCGTAAAAAGGGTTCTGGACTATCTCGAGACAGGATTGGGAATAGATGTTTTTAGACGGTTGTTTCCGGTTATATTGACTGACAACGGCAGCGAATTCAAGAAGGTAGATGAGTTAGAACTTACGCTGGATGAGGATGGCTTCCTAGTTTATAGAACAAGCCTTTATTACTGTGATCCAATGGCTTCATGGCAAAAAGGGTGTATCGAGAAGAATCATGAATTTATTCGTTATGCCGTGCCAAAAGGAAAAAGCTTAAACCCATACACGCAAGAAGATATGACTTTATTAATGAATCATATCAATAGTGTAAAACGTCCTGGACTTGGAAATAAAAGTCCATACGAGCTCGTAGAAGAGGATGATGAAGATTTCAAAGCATTAATGTCATTATTAAAAATGCACCTCATCCCGCCAGATGAAGTGCATTTAATGCCAGATTTATTCGTTAAAAAGTAATTAGACCGAAGCTGCAGATAGTAATCGATTTGTCAATAGGTATTAAATAGACGGGTCGCATTTACTTTTGCATAACAAGTAGCCAGCCGTCTGTTAATCATGCAAACAAATATATACCTGCTATCTGGAATGCCTTAATTATAGCATGATATTTGAATTTGAACATCCATTATTAGGGCTTTATTTGACCTCAGAACAGAATTTTGATTATTAGACGTATTTTCAGTTGGGTTTTAGTTTTTCATTCAAGGGACATATAACAAGACCGTAGGGAATTAAAAAATCAGCTGTGACAGCTAATATGTATAATATAAGATATGATGAGATGCAGAAATGTTTGACCTGTCAAATATTTTGTTTGCCTAGTTGGTATATTTATGGTATGATAATTTTGTGCTGTTTTGCACATTTATATCGGAACCTTTGGTAGAGAACGTATCAAAAAAGAGGGAAACAGAATGGTCAATTACAATAAGTTATGGCATAAACTTGTCGATTTAAAGATGAACAAGAGTCAGCTAAGAATTGCTTCAGGCATCAGTTCGAGCACACTCGCAAAGCTTGGAAAGAACGAAATTGTATCCCTTGAAGTGTTGGAAAAAATATGCGAAACACTAGATTGTGATTTAGGTGATATCGCAAGTTTTATAGATGAGGATGATTTGGAGAATGAGTAAAAAAGATTATAGGTTTATAGATTTATTTGCAGGTTGTGGTGGATTAAGTGAAGGATTTTATAGAGATGGTTATAAAGCTTTATTTCATCTGGAAATAGATGAAGCCGCATGTAAAACTTTGCGAACTAGAATGAAACATTATGGTTATTCAGATAAAGAAATTGAAGAAGCAGTGATGTGTGATGATATTACCAGGGATGGATTATTAAAAGATATGGATGAAAGGATTCATGAACCTGTTGATATCATTATAGGTGGACCACCTTGCCAAGCATTTTCAAGTGTGGGCAGAGCTCAATCACCAGATGGGATGAGTAGCGATCCGAGAAATTATCTATTTGAAAATTATTTGCAGGTGTTGAATCATTATAAACCTAAAATGTTCATTTTTGAAAATGTCAAAGGATTACTAACAGCTAAACCTAAGGGCGTTAAGATTTTTGACATCATAGTTAGAGAGATGAGTAAAACGTATAATATTGTTGCTGATCCCAAAGTATTGCTTTTAAATGCTGCTGATTACGGAGTACCTCAGATAAGAGAAAGAGTAATTATAATTGGCGTGAGAAAAGACATCAATTATTTTGATATCAAGGATGTATATGAAAGTATTCCAAAAAGTAATTCTGATATTGATGCCCATTTACCAAATTATGTAACAGTTGGTGAAGCTATTTTGGATTTACCTAAATTAAATCCTGGAGAGGGTGACAATATCCAGAAGGTGGCAGTTACTGAGCCGACAAATGATTTTCTTAAGATAGTAAAGAATGATAGTGGAATTATCTACAATCATTCGGCTCGAAAACATAATGATGCCGATAGGGAGCGATATCGAATTCTAAGTTCACATAAGAATTGGCAATTGAAGGATTTGCAAAAAGTCAGACCTGATCTTATTCATCATGATCCGAAACACTTTGGAAATAGATACACGGTTCAGGAGAGCGATAAGCCGGGCAAGACAGTTGTGGCTCATTTGTATAAGGATGGTAATCTTTTTATTCATCCTGATTCAGAGCAGGCTAGAACTTTTACGGTAAGGGAAGCGGCCAGAATACAATCTTTTCCAGATGATTTTGTTTTTGAGGGCTCAAGGACAGATCAATTTAAACAAGTGGGGAATGCTGTGCCACCTCTTATGGCAGAAACATTTGCCAAAACAATAAGAAAATATCTAGATGTTATAGAAGAAAAGTCGAGGAAAAACTAAATGTCATATCAGTTTATAGATTTATTTTGTGGAGCGGGAGGTTTTTCTAAAGGATTAGAATTAGCAGGATTTGAATGTATTGGTGGAATAGAATTAAAAGAAGTTATAGCAAAGACTCATCAGCTAAACCATAAGAAATCAAAAACTATCTTTGGTGATATAAGAGAAATTCCGCCAGAAAAATTTGCAGAGGTTATAGGTACAAACCATGTAGATGTAATCATCGGAGGACCTCCATGTCCTACGTTTTCAACAATCGGTCATGCGAAAATTAGATCAGTGACAGGAAAATCAGTTTCTGAAGATCCAAGAAATCAGCTTTTTTTAGAGTACCTAAGGTATGTAGATTATTTTAGACCAGAAATTTTCGTGATTGAAAATGTACCAAACTTCATTACTAAGTATAAAGGCAAAATTTTTAACACGGCAGTTGAGATTATTGAGAATATTGGAAAAGACGATGAGGGAAACGGCGAAGGTATTTACGAAGTGGTAAAACCAGTTCAAGTTGTTAATGCTGTGTATTATGGTGTCCCACAAACAAGAAGAAGAATGATGCTTGTTGCACACAAGAAATCAAATAAGGTATTTGAATATCCAAAGCCAACACATTATTACGATCAGGAAGACGAAGAATCTAAGAAGCTTAAGCCATGCAATACAGTGGAAGATGCAATAGGAGATTTACCAACTATTACTGATAATTGGCGAATTTCAGAAATGCCATATTCTAAGACTGAGGGATTAACAGAGTATCAGCGATTAATGCAGTCATATGGCAATGGTAAGACCATTAAGAATAATATTTGCAGAATGTCAAACGATAGAGCGAAGCGTGTGTTCCCACATATGGCTCAAGGAAGCATATATATGGACTTACCGCCGGAAATTAGACAAATTCTACCTTTTAGAGAAGACATTTTTAAAGATAGATTAAAAAGATTGGTTATGAAGGAGCCATCTTGGACGGTAATTGCTCATATCGGAATGGATGGGTACATGTATATTCATCCAACAGAAAACAGAACACTATCTGTAAGAGAAGCAGCTAGAATCCAATCTTTTCCGGACGATTTTGAATTTGTTGGAAATCAGCAGGAGACTTATGTCCAGGTTGGAAATGCAGTTCCACCTTTGTTGGGAAAAGCGATTGGAGAAAGTATAAAACAGTATTTGGAGGGTTAATATGGCTTATACGTATAGAGATGCTATAAAAACAATATATAACTACTTAGATATCGATTCTGCGAAAGTTAAAATTATTCCTGATACAAATGGACGAGGAATAGAGTATGAATTCGATGGGATAAGGACGGTAATTTTTATTTATCCAATTAGTTGTAAACAGGGGAATAAGCAGAATTTCTTTGATACACGTGATAGTGGATCAAAAGAAAGAGCTGTCACTTGGGAATATGCGCAAAGTAATAATCTTAGATATTTTTGCTTTGGCGTAAATGAAGAACAAGATAGATATAAAGATTATGTGCTTAGTCTTGAAAGTGATGAAAAATCAATTTCAAACATATCATTTAGACTATCAGAGACTACAGGTGCAACAGGAACTCAAGTGAATATCCCAAATGATTTCATTCCGAGTCAGATGTTCGAGAGAGTGTTAACACCAAAGGGCTTTTTTATTGCGGCTATACGTAAAGACTATATAAGAGACTATATTCGTTTCTTTGATAATAGACCATATTTAGATGTAGATTACCAAATTGATTTAGAAGAGAATGGTACTGAATGGCAAGAATTTAAACTTGAAGACTTGCCAGATGGTTTTGATGCTAGCTTTGCACAACGTTACATTAATTCACTTATTGCGAAACCATTTGTAATCCTCACAGGAAACAGTGGAACTGGAAAGACTAGGATTGCTAAGCAATTTTCACAGTACCTTGAGAGAATAATTGATGGTAAGAGAAATTGGTTAATAGTTCCGGTAGGTGCAGATTGGACTGATAATACTAAGATGCTTGGTTTTTACAATCCACTAGAGAAAAAATATGTATCAACACCTACATTAGATTTTATTCTTGATGCTTGTAAGAATCCAGGAGTTCCTTATTTTCTTATACTTGATGAAATGAATTTGTCTCATGTTGAACGTTATTTCTCTGATTTCCTTAGTGCTATGGAGTCGGATGAAGAAATCCCTCTGTATAAGATATTGAAGGACGGAGATAGTGATGAGGAGCTTGATGTAGTAATTCCTGAAAGTATAAGGTTGCCTAAAAATTTGTTTGTCACTGGAACTGTAAATATAGACGAGACAACATATATGTTTAGCCCTAAAGTATTGGATCGCTCTAATGTCGTTGAATTTAAACCTGAAAAGGATGATGTTCTTGCAATTATGACAGGTGCAAGCGATGTAAGAAATATTGCTCCAGCTGACTTTGGAATTGCAGAGGGATTTACAAGGCTTGCAACTGTTATTAGAAATGGTGTGTGTGATGTGGAACAGAATACACTTGAGCAAGTAAAAGACTTTTTAGATAGTATTTATGAGATTCTTCAAGAGAGCGGATTTGAATTTGCTTATCGTACAGTCAAGGAAATCCGTCAGTATTTTGCAGCAGCATGTGAATTGCAGAAAGAAGATTTTAATCCCACAAGAACAATGGATGAACAGATTGTTCAGAAGATTCTTCCTAAAATTTATGGCGATAGGAAACAGATAGGAGAGTTATTAAATACTCTTGAGGAAAAATGCCAAAGTGGAATCGGGGAAGACTCAGAAGAAATGACTTTGTCATTGAAAAAGATAGAGCAGATGAAGAAAAGACTTGATAAGTATCAGTACGCAAGCTTTATGTAAGAAGGTGTTTTAATGGGTATAGCAGCAGTTTCATTTAAAGATAAAAATGGAATAGAGATAGTGATTTATCCGCAGGGCGAGTGGGATACTATTGATTTTAACGTAGCTACTGAAGAAGAAGGCACAGATATGATTGCCTATGAAGAAAAAGAAGCTGCGTCTAAAGCTGCGCTCTCAAAGCTTGATATTGCAACTTCAGTGGATGGACAGAAAATATTAAGACTACGCGAAACAGCTATTTATACATGCAGATTAAAGGATGACATTCAAACTGGTTCGGATCAGATTTGTAAGAATCTCGGTTTCCCAAATGAGAAGAATAATAAGTTCCTCAAAGTAACCAGAGATAGAGATGCATTATCCTTTAGATTTATTAACTACCTTGGAAGAACACATTTAAAAAATTCTTCAGATGACACTGTAGTCGATTTTGAAATAGTACCTCAGAAGATGAATTATGAAGAGGACTATATTGAGCTGACTAAAAAGCTGGCTGAAGAGTGCGCAGAAATCTTGCTGGAGTATTCAGGTGTTACATCGAACAGATTTGAAACATCTGATACCAATAGTGCCAAGACGCTTTTGGAGCAGTTTATTTTCTTGAGGGAATTCTGTTACTCACATAACCTACAGGCTCTTTTCGGACATATAAAGCGTAATCCGGATAGAATGCTTATGAAGGATGAAGTACTTAAGCCAATTGGACAGGGTTCTCCAAGTGCAAGCTTTTATTCCAGCCCTTTTTCTCATAGTAGAGGCTGGCAGATGGTAAATGGAAAGCCTATGCCTCAAGAAGTTGCTGTAACAAGAAAGTATGACAGTCTTGATACAGTTGCAAACCGTTTTGTGAAGTTCGCTTTGAAAAAATTTAACCTGATATGTAGAGAGCTCTGTTCAAGTCTTGATGCCGCAAAAGGAAAAAATGCAGGACAGAATATGTATACGGAGTGCTATCGGGAGGCTTTAGAGATTCAAAGAATTACTGATGACATTTTGAGAGATCATTTCTTTGATGATGTAAGAGAACTTACGATTATGCCGCAGAATAATCAGGTACTTGAAAAGAGAGAAGGATATAGACAAGTCTTTTACGCAGCAGCTATGGTTGATCTTGCTCTTCAGTTGAATTGGGAGGGTGAGCAGGAGGCATATAGCGGTGAATCTAAAAATACGGCATTACTGTATGAGTATTGGCTGTTTTTTGAACTTAGAAAAATTATCAGTTCAATCGAAAATTGCCAATGTGTACAGGCTTCTGAAAAGCCGTTCATCAATACTGACAATGGTCTAACTATTTCATTAAGCGAAGGTCAGACTTCTTGTCAGGCATTTCTTCTCCCTGATTTGGGTACAAGGGTGAATCTGTATTATAACAGGACCTTTTCAAGGGAAGAGTTTTCCAATACAAAGTATGCAGGATCATATTCAAGGCCGTTTAGACCGGATTACACGCTGGAAGTGTATCCTTCGGATTATCTTAAACCTGAAGATGCCATCAGAGAAGGTGCGGTAAGCTATATTCATTTTGATGCGAAGTACAGGATAACGGATCTAAGATCTTTTATCGGACCTGATGAAAATGAAATGACAGAGGAGCAAATAAAGGAAGAAGTTGAAAATGATAAACAGGATAGCGTAACGAATACATACAAGCGAGGAGATCTTCTGAAAATGCATACATACAATGATGCAATTAGAAGAACTGTAGGAAGTTACGTCCTGTATCCTGGAGATTTTGATTCAAAGACAAAGAATTACAGACTCTTTGAGGAGGTTCTTCCAGGAGTAGGTGCTTTTGCAATCAAACCAAGTATTCAGACGGACAGTGAAAATGCATTGAAGGATTTTATATATGAAATCATTGAAGCGCGTAGCAGAAAATACAGCAGACTTAACCGTATGTTGTCTTATAGCAACCTTGTACTTGGTGAACCTGCGATTAGTACGTTAGATAAAAGAACTACAGGTAAGGAAAAGGACAATAAGAATATCCATAATGATTTGTGTGTTATCGGTTATTTGAGACCTGATTATTATGAGTTACTGAGTAGAGAAGGGCTTTTATCTGAAGGCAGGACTTTTGTTTTTTATTACTATGCAATCAAGGGCGAATCAGTGTATTCACATCATGAAGATATAGGAAAAGCAAAGTATATTCGCTTTTATCAGAATGATATTAATGCTACAGGTACATATGAAATAGAGCCACTTAAAGGAATCATAAAATCAAGAGAATTGGTTTCAAAAAAGCAGCTTGATGACTTGCTGACAGAGACTGGATCTAACGATGGAAAAGAACGAACTGCAGATTTTTATTATGTTCTTAAGGTAGAGATAGTAAGCTGCACTGAGCCAAAGATTAGCTGTAATAATAGTGATTTGAATAGCGTGAATGGAAATGATACATTCAGTCCACATTCACCTAAGGTTGTAACTGAGAAATGGCTGTAAGAGATTAGATCATAAGTTTACGGAGGGTTAATAATGAAACAAGGATTACTTGATGAGATTATTGAGAACTATTATCAGAAATGTGTGGGACTTCCTACGGGAAAACCAATTGTAAGGCAAAATCAAAAGAATGATGCATTTGAAATTGTTGTTCTTGAAACGTTATATGGAGAGGAAAAAGGAATTGATATTGAAAAAATGTCTGATTCCGATATTCCATCATTAGCAAAATATATTGTAGCGCCACCAGATGATGGGATTGATATTGTGATTGAGCATGAAAATGTTGATGAAAATACATATGATTTTATTCAAGTTAAAAATACGGAATTATCACAGTCTGAGATAAAGCAGGCTTTAAGTTACATGGAAAAAACTATTTCTACCTACATGAAGAAACCGCAGGATCTTAATGATAATTTAAAAGTAATCTTGGCAGAAACATCACTTAGTTCTTCGGACAAATCAAACTGTAGGTATATTGTTGTTCATAGAGGTGTAGATAATTATTTTAAGGGACAGAAAGAGGGCGTAGAGCAGGTTATTACGGGAACGGAATTGGAAGTGATTCGCAATAGTTCATTACAAATGGTTCCAAAAGTTGCACAAGAAAGCTTTGGCGCTGATTCGTTTAATAATTTTAATTTATATGAAGAATCTCAAAATGAGCCAGCTATTGTTCTGAATTTGTGTGGCTATGACTTGGCTGAGTTAGCCATAAAATACACAAATACATCATTGGGAAGAAATATTTTGTTTGGACAAAATTTGCGAGAGGCACTTGGTAAGTCTAAAACTTTTGACGGCATGGCTAAAACGATACGAGAAGAGCCGGAAAAGTTTTGGTTTTACAATAATGGAATTACTATTCTTGCAGAGGATTATGACACTGAACGATTAAAGGATGATGATAAAGCGGTAGAAAAAATCATTTTAAAGAATTTTTCTATCATTAATGGTGCACAAACTACTTCTGCATTAGGTAGATTTTTAAAAGAAGCAAGGATGGATGCATCTGAGGAGGATATTGAAAAACTTAAGAAAGTTTTTGTTTTAGTGCGCATCTTGAAAGTAAATGATTCTGAATTTCGGTCGAGAATTGCTATTTATAATAATACACAAAATCCTATTACTACGAGAGATATGGCATCAAATCGAGAAGAACAGTTGCTTTTACATAATGGATTGATTAATGGAGATGATCCTCATATTTATATGGAGATTCGTCGAGGAATGAAAGCACCTGTTGATGTAAAGTTATATAAGCATCAAATGACTACAAATGAAGAATTAGCACAGTTGGCGTTTGCTGGTTTTATGCGTGATCCTTTTACAGGAAAAGATAAAAAAACAGCTATTTTTGATACAGACTATAAGCAGTCTGATTATTTGTTAAATGAGTTTTACCATCGTATTTTCCACTATGATGCATATGATCCTAAGGGGATTTTATTTAAAAAGGAAAAGACTGAAATAGACGAACTTTTATTTATACATTATTTGTATAAGGAAGCTAAAAAAAGTCTTAACAAAGTATATAAAGCAAGAATTGAGCAGGCTAAGATTAGTCTAGATAGTTGTGATGATGATCAAAAGAAAAAAATAGAGGATCGAATTGCTGATTATGAAAAGCTTAAAGCAATATGTAACGTATGTGCATTTTATTGTATGTCTTATTACTATGCATTTAAGTCGGAGTTTCCAGCTGTAGATGCTAAGAAAGTCTTTATGTATGACAAGTTTTATTCAGATAAAGATTTTCAGTTGAGTCTGATTAATAGATTTCGTGATGAATTTTTAACAGGTACAATTCTTGTAATTAAGGAATTGACAGTTACGTATCCAAATTTGAATACATGGGTAAGAGACAAGAAGAGTACAAAAGTCTTTAATGATAAGGTAGATGAAAAGATACAGATAGATATGTCATTAGAAGAAAACTATAAAAAGTTCGTTGATACATATAAGAGCTGATAAGGCTTTAGATCTAGTATCTTGGAAATTAATAAAAGCGCTGTCAGCTTATGATGCAACTATGGATAGGGAAACATGGTGGAAAGAATTATTAAAGATACGACAATTTGGATATAACAGGAATTAGATTATAGAGAAAGACTTAGGACGGGGGAATTATTGGTGGGTACTCCAAATATCGATAAGCAGATATTGGTTATTAACAGAAATATATGCAGGCATATAGCTGAAGCAAATGGTGAAACACGAGGTATGGTTTCTCAAGACATTTTAGCGCAGCTAAGGAATTTTGTAGAGCATATTATGCTTAAAATCTATGCTAGAGGCAATGATATTCCTGATGATTATGACAACATTTGCAAGGCTATAGAATATGTAGAAGCTCAGGGTAGGTACAAGGATATAAGAAGCTTTCATGATTTTCTTCAGATTGTTGCATCTCATTATACTATGGATGAGGAAAACTCAGAGCGATTAATGCTCAAATACTATGAGTATTTGCTAAAACTAAGGAAGTTTCTTCATGATAAGTATTCTTTGGAAATACTTGATAATCTCGAAGATTTTCCAATTGATTTAGATAAAACACTTCAAGAGTATTATGAAAAGATTGCTGTAAAGATAAAAACATATAATGGTGTCAGATATGGTAAATCGGAACGTTACTATATGTTGAAAAAGAAGCCTTTCTTTGTTGAGGGGGAGATATACTACGAAATAACATTTACGCCAGCAAATGATTATGTAAATAAGTCAAACAGAATTATTGCTTTTTCGGAATATGATATTTCGGATGATTATGCCGTAAGACTCACTTGTGTTGAAGATAATATCGAAATACTTGGAATGACAATGCCAGTTTTGATTGTCACAAACTGGTCGGTTTCTATTCGTGATTGTGAGTTTAAGAATTTTATCTCTGTTGTATCGGGTCAGCATAAGGATGCAGGAAAAAGTGAAAAACTAAATCTCTTAAGCTTTTTAACATACACTGGGTTTAATTTGGTTGAGCTTGTATGTTTTTCAGATCAAAAGTATAGTGCGGCAAGAAGTACGATTCTTGAGTCAGCTAGAGCATTTCCTTTTATGGATGCGTTAGATAAGAGCCGAGAAATAATCAAAAGAGATAGGCCGGGTGCTAATATTCTTAGATACATTTTGCTGCACATGAATAATGTGTTTATAAAAGATCAAAGAGGTGGCTCAAGTAATAATTATCTTTCGAATCTGTATCTGCAGAATGGATGTATTCCTTTTGATAAAATGCCTTTTATCAGTTTTCCGATGCGACATACATCTCGCTTGTCGGATATTTTTAAATGCATACCGGTGAAGAATCATCAGCATGAGTTGTTGGCTAGGTTTGTTCATAACAAGACGGAGATAGAAGGGAAATTATTTACTTCATTAAAGGAATTGGATGGATTTGAAAACATTCCGCAGTTGGTAGATACATATAATGGCAAATTATGGTCAGGTCATTTTGAATCAGGAAAGTTGGTTATTGAAAAAGGCCAGATTTTCATTAATGGATACAAGAATGATACGGTAAACATTATTTCTCGTTTGAAAGCTTTTACTATTTCAGGAATACAGAATTATTCAAACAAGATGGCTGTCTGGTTACAAGATCCTAATAATGGAGTGGATTGTGACGAGAAGAAAGAAGCTATGTTACACATGTTTGATCAATCATGTGTAGCACTTATTTATGGTTCTGCCGGAACGGGAAAATCAACTTTAATAAACCATCTGTCTCATTATTTTGCTGCTAATTCAAAATTGTTTTTGGCACAGACAAATCCTGCTGTCGATAATCTAAAAAGAAAAGTTACAGCTGCTGATAGTGAGTACATGACAATAGCCAAATTCATTAAAAGATCAAATATAAGAACGGAATATGATGTTTTGGTTATTGATGAGTGCAGTACAGTTAGTAATAAAGATATGTGGCAAGTATTGCAAAAAGCTCAATTCAAAATACTAATTTTGGTCGGAGATACATATCAGATTTCTGCCATAAGATTTGGTAATTGGTTTAGTGTGGCTAGGGCGTTTATACCTGAAACAGCAGTATTTGAGTTAACCAAGCCGTATAGAACAAGCGACACCGGATTATTAACCTTATGGGAAAGAGTACGAGCAATGGATGATAGAATTTTGGAGGCTATTATCCGTAAAGACTATTCAGTAACATTGGATGCGTCAATTTTTGATGCTGCAGAAGATGATGAGATTATTCTTTGTTTAAATTATGATGGCCTTTATGGCATAAATAATATCAATAGATTCTTACAAGAGAGTAATCCTAATGAGCCTATCGAATTGGGGATTCAACGTTTTAAGGTTGGAGATCCTGTTCTTTTTAATGAGAATGAGCGGTTTAGAACCGGAGTATACAATAATATGAAGGGGAAAATAAGAAGTATTGAAATAGTTGATGAAGATGAACCGCAGGAAAGAATTGTTTTTGATGTAGAACTTGAGAAAGTCATCGACGGTATGGATGCTTTCGGAGCTGATTTTATGCTTGTTGATGATGAATATCCTGATGCAGAAAACTCTGTAATCAGATTCTATGTTAATAAGTTAAAGAGTACAGATGAGGATGATGACAATTCAGCATGTGATGTTATTCCATTTCAGGTTGCATATGCAGTTTCAATTCATAAAGCTCAAGGCTTGGAATATAGTTCAGTAAAGATTGTTATTACAGATGAGGTTGATGAATTAATTACTCACAATATTTTTTATACTGCTATAACAAGGGCACAGAAGAAACTTAAAATTTATTGGACTCCTGAGGTTGAGAAAAAGGTACTTTCAACAATAAAACCTAAGGATATCAATAAAGATATTAATATTTTGAAGCAGTATGGACTATAAAAAGAGGTGGATATTGTAAGTGAAGTTAAAAATGTTACCAGCACTAGCTGGTGATTGTCTTGAAATCAAATTTGATGGTTGTACTCCGGGGATGGTAATTATCGATGGAGGAATGGGAAAAGAATGCAGATACATTTTGAAAAATGATGTTTGTGATTGGAAAGACAAGAATGGACCGGTTGACTTAGCTATTTTGACGCATATGGATAATGATCATATTAGCGGCTTCTTATCACTAATTAAGGATGAGAAAATTAATGATGAATATTTATCCGAGATGTGGTTTAACTACGGAGAGAAAATAGAAAGATCTGTGTCGAATGAGAAGAAGCGATTATATGTCGAGGATAATTCGTGCCTTACTTCGTGTAAGCAAGGAAAAGAACTTTATGAGTATTTAAAGATTAAGAATATACCACTAGTGGCACCGATTATTTCAGGGATGAAGAAACAGGCTGATCAATGGTGTTTGGAAGTAATATCACCAAGCGAAGAGTGCCTAGATGAATTTGTATCTTCTGATGAGTATCAAGTTATAGAAGATGAAGTCGCTGACTTGCAAACAGCTGCAAGAAAAAATGATTATGGGTATTCTGTAGAGGATTTATTAAAGAGAACTTTTGATGAATCTTCAGTAACTAAGGCTAATGCGAGTAGTGTTGCCGTTTTGGTCTCAGATAATGATCATAGTATTTTATGTTTGGGTGATGCAAAATCATCTGAAGTTGAGCGCGAATTGAGAAGAAGAGGATATTACGAGAATAACCCCTTACATGTAGATTTTGTCAAGGTCTCACATCATGGAAGTTCTCATAGCACTAGCGGTTCATTGATTAGAATTTTGGATTGCAGGAATTATTTGATTTCGACTAATTGGAAGGGATTGCCTACGAAGGAATGCCTGGCGCGTATAGTAGAAAATGCATTGGAACCGGTAACTTTTTATTGTAATTATGAACCATATACTGAGATATTCACTAGTGACGAATATCAAAAATACGGTATGCAGTTTAAAAATATAGGAAACATGGAGATTGATGTAAGTGGAGAATCATTATAATCCTTTAATGAATTATGCGGTTAAAATTACATATTGTGATAATTACGGTTCGGGAGTTGCGTTTAGAACTAATGATAAGATAATCGTCTTAACTGCGTATCATATTATCAATGAGGAGTCTTTTTCAAGCGAAGATTTATTTATAAATATAATTGACAAAGGACAAGAGAAGAAAATTGATTTTAAAGTAATAAAAAGCTCATTTGATATAGAGAATGATTTGGCAGCGTTTATAATAGATTCTCAATTTATATTTTCGAAATTGAGATTGGTTTATCCGTTTATAGGACAAAGGGTTAAGATGTACGGATTCCCTCATGTTCTGCAAGATTCCAAGGATATTCATTCATATATGCTAGAAGGGAAAGTTAATGATATTCTTCCAGGCAAACTGTTTGTGACTCTTAATGAGAAGCTCGGCTCAATTGATACCGACGAAAAAGAAACAGTGGATGGCTACTCTGGTAGTGGTGTTTATCAGATAAATGGAAAAAATGTAAAATTATGCGGTATTGAAACAAATGTTTTGAATAAGAGTGTATCTTATAATGCTGTGTGTGGTGCATCGGTTGATGTCATTTTTTCACTTTTAGTTAAACTTGGCGTAGATGAAGATGTATTAGTACAGAATGATGTTATATCAGATGTTGTTAAAAACTCTGATTTGTACATGAGCCATTTAGTAACAATAGATGTTTTGGGATCCAAGAAGGTTTCGCTAGAAAAACTTCAAAATGAATATCGAGAAGGAATTACTGCTAGACCTGAGCATATTAGAAAAAGACTAGATGTAATAAGGAATAAGTGGATAGAACAAGTTGAAATTAACTTTGAAAAATCGAATATCGTCTTAATAAGAGGTGCTTCAGGTCAAGGAAAAACTAGTTTAGCATATCGATACTTGCTAGAACGGTATGCTGAGGAGCAGATTATATGTATTCAGAAGCTGACTAATGAAAATTCGATATGGGCAATACTTAATTTCCTCAAAAGAGAATTAGAAGATAGAGAATATGTACTGTATTATGATGTTCAGCCTGGTGATACATTTTGGGGAATAATCTTAAATGCTATTTCCATGCATCTCCCGGATGCTCGTTTATTAGTTACTGTACGTGAGGATGATTATAATTCTAGTAATATTAGTCGTGGAAGTGTCAGCTATGAAGAAATATCGCTGGAACTATATGAAGACGAGGCAAGAGAAATCTATTCTCAATACGAACAGAATACTTTTATTTCGTTTGATGATCTTTGGAAAACATTTGGTAATGGAGGACCATTGCTAGAGCTTATTTATTTGATTAATCATTCAATGACATTAGAAGCGAAAATAAATAATCAAATAACACGGATTGACAGTGAAATTGATGAAAGAGAGTGGTTTAATGTATTAGCGGTTATCGCAATTGCTGGTCAGTATGACTTATCTATAAAACTAGATGTGCTGTTTGAAAAAATTAAGTTAAAAAATGCTAGCAAGTTACTTCAGCAATTTGAAAAAGAGTTTTTTGTAAAAATCTCAGACAATGGAGAAAGAATAAAGTGTCTTCACTCTGTTAGGGCTCATTTGATAATAAAGTGCTTAGAGGGAAAATTTGGTTTTAATTATTTGCAAGCATTGCTTTTGACTTTGTCTGTTATCGATAATAGTACAATGTATTTGTTATTGAAATACTTCAGTAAAAATAAAGTAAGTGAAGAGGTTGTTGACGAGTTTTCTAATATATCATTTGAGGACTTATCTGTTGTTGAAGATATTCTTAGAGGTCTGCTGTGGCTTTCTATAACAGATTACTTGTCGGTAAATAAAAAGGTAATTGAAGAAGGAAATCGTATTTTTACAAATAATTATGTGATGATTGCCTTATGTGATATTACTGGATTTATCGATACTCAGCAAACAACGAGTGACTTACTTAAAATTTATGATAAAAAAAGACCTGGGATAATTGATGAAGTTAACTCATTGATTAATAGGCAAACAACGAGATTCCTAGAGTATGAATATCCAAAAAGATTTTTAGAAAATATCGCAAATTCTATCATTGAATTTGTAGAAAAGAAGACCGTGAATACTCGTAGCTTAGGTTACATTTTATTTTGGGCAAATAAACTAGGTGTATCAATTAGTATCAGTTCGGAAATTGATGTCAAGGAACCAAAGGATTATATGGGATTATTAGGACTTGTAAAAGGACTTATATCTCAAGGATTATACTCAAAGGCCGACGAAATAAAGAATAAATATGAAAAGAAATTATTAAGTGATGCTAATATTGTTTCTCTATATATAAAAGATAATGAAATCTTTGCAGAGGTAGTTCCAAATTATTATCCTGAATCTAAAGCAAATAGAGCTATAAAGGATTTTGGATACAATGAAAAATGTATGTATGCAATTAATATGCTTTCATGTTTGTATCCTCAATTGGAAAGGTATAATGTAACTCTTTTAGGGACTAAAATTTTAGATATTAATATTCCAGACACTGAAAAACACATCCCTAAAGAAAATTTGCCTGATAAGTGGATTACAGAATTGAATGGTATATGCCATAGAATGCTGGAGTATGAGAATTCTCTCGATGATTGGAAAGATGTTTTTGATAATATCAATTCCTATCGAAATAAGATTATAGATTTGTTTGAAGAATTGTTATGTCAATTGGGAAAATTCTACCGAAAAGGAACCTTTGATCCAAAGCAAATCAACCAAATACAAGTGGAGCTAAATAAAGGTAGAGATTTTAGTATTCCTAAGTGTGCTAGAGATAAATTTGGAATTAGTAATGATGCAGATAATCTGAAAGTCAGTAACCTGAAAGAGAGTGCAGTTGAAAATGAACAACACGAAACACTAGGAAAAGCCGATAGACTGTGGATTGGAGATGCTTGTAATAAGTTTTTCAGTGGTGTTAATAATTATATAAATGGGTTATACAGTATGATGGAGGGGCTTGCAAATAATAAGGATCCTAAAGAGTATTGTAGACTTCAATTTTTTAATATAGTTTCGTCGTACGAATTGTACTATCAGTTTTTGGAGGCAAATAAAAGCTTTTTTGCTGCTTATGATTGTGCGGTTAATGAGGAAAAAGAACTAATTCTCCTCGAAAAAATTGTTGCTCTGACAAAGTGGATTTATTTGAATGGTTATCGTCATGAAAATAATATTGTATATGACGCATACGAATCTTTTAAGAAGAATAAGCGATCCATTGATGATTATTTGAAGAAAGAGATAGGTGATTATACAGAAGTCCAAGAAATAGAGTTTATAGAAGAAACTATTGTTCTTCATGTTAATATGAGTGAGAGCGATACATTAATAGAAAAAATATACTATGAAGTGCAAAAATTAGTAGGCAATTGTGGTACTATTTCTGCAGAAAGAGGATATTTATTTAATAGAATTAGAAAAATATGTTTTGCTATTTCTGATGATAAATACAAAGATTTTCTATTTATTAATATTCCAATTAATAGTTTTACGTTGGCAAAAGATGTTGAACAGTTACATAAATATGTAATCGGCGCAGATAGGCAAAACACTATTGTGCCACCTGCATATATGGGAAATGGAGCCATAGCAAGTGTTATCTATATAGCTAGTCAATTGGTTCAGATAAATGAGGCATTATTTGTTACCTCAAAGTATTCCATACCGGAAACTATTGATTCGATAAACAAAATGCTCAAACTAGAATTAGAGGAGATTGGAAAGACGATAAAAGAATTCCCTGATTATGCCGAATTGTATCAAGATATTATGATGATACGTTCTCTAAACCTAATTACGATAGATAACAATGAATACAAAAGTAATATTGATTTGTTGGAAAAGTTTATTTCAAAATATGGAGATTCAATGTAAGCGCCTAGTTTCAGGGTGGATTTAAAATCATCACAAAATTTGCCATAATTATAGATGATAGATGCCAGCATTTTACT